>NZ_FUWT01000022.1 GCF_900167265.1 Clostridium tetani | reverse complement strand
CACCCGCATAGTGTATGTGGTCGGGGTGACAGGGCTTGAACCTGCGACCTCATGGTCCCAAACCACGCGCGCTCCCATCTGCGCCACACCCCGATGTCTTTGGATTTGTTTTTCAACTCCCAACGACATTAACTATTCTACACGATATATTTAATTTCGTCAATAGTATTTTTAAATTTTTTTATATTTTTTTATCTAATAGGTTTTATACTGGAATTTATATTGCCATTTTTTATTTCTATTAAGGCTACACTATTTATACCATCCCTTGATAATACAGGACTTCCTGGATTTATAAACCATACACCTTCTTCATATATTATTTGGGATATATGGGTATGTCCATATAACACAACATTAGCTTTTTCTTCAAAAGCTTTATCTTTTAATCTAGTTAAATTATATTTCACATCATAATTGTGTCCATGAGTTATTAAAAATTTATATCCTTCTATGTCATCTACTATATCAGATGGAATGGAATTAGAATAATCGCAATTTCCTTTTACGTTTAATATTTTACCTTTATAAACTTTTTTAAATTCCCTTATATCTTGTATATTATCTCCTAAATGTATCAACATATCTATATCGCCTAAGACTTCCATTACCTTATCTATTATCCATATATGTCTATGAGTATCACTTACAACTCCAATTAGCACTATTAATCGTTATACAGTATTACTAAATTATTATATTAATTTAACAAGATGTTTTAATATCATTATATTTAAAATTTTAGTAAACCTATAACGATTTTCACCTACCTTTCTTTGATTAGAATTTTATTACATATATATGTAATAAATTTATTTGTCTTCTATATAACTTTTCAACTTCTCTTTTATTTTGTTTAAAGCATCTCTTCTATGACTTATAGAATTTTTAATATCCTTGTCCATTTCTGCAAAAGTCATATTATATTTAGATACGAAAAATAGTGGATCATATCCAAAACCGTTATCTCCTTTTTCCTCGTAACCAATACTTCCCTCAACTTCTCCTTGAACTTTTATAATATTATCCTTGTCTATAACTAAAGCCATGGCACATATAAATTTACCTTTTCTATTTTTCAAGCCCTTCATATCTTCCAATAACTTTTCATTATTTGCTTTAGAATTTCCATGTTCTCCTGCATATCTAGCAGAAAAAACTCCAGGTGCTCCCCCTAAAACATCCACACTCAATCCTGAATCATCTGCTAATACCATGTATTTTTTATCATCTATCATATTATATAAAGTTAATGCTTTCTTCAATGCATTTCCCATAAAAGTAAGCTCATCTTCTTCTACTTCAACATTAATACCTACTTCTTTTAATGATACAACCTTTAAGTTTAATTCACAAAGTATATCCTTAATTTCATTTACTTTATTTTCATTATTAGTTGCTAATAGAACTGTTTTCATTTAAATACACCATCCTTAAAAATTTTGGCTTCATTCCTAATTCCCTTCTAATAATATTATATAACAAAACTACGCACATTTTATATTGTTTTATTATTTAATTAATTGAGTTTTGTATTATTTATAGTTTATCAAACATATAATTAACAAGAAATAATTTTAAGTAGGTGTATAGTATTGAAATATATAGGTCCCTTTTTAAGATTAAACAATTTGGATAAAACAAACATAAAAAATCAATTATTTCATCTATCTAAAGAATCTATAAAACATATATCTTTTTATTCTAAATGTGGAATTCTTTTAAACTCTCAAGAATTAAAAGTTAAAGATTATGGCGTAAATTCACTAAAACATCCTTATCCAATGTTATCAGTATACAGGAAAGCATCTCCTAAACTTAAAAATATTAATAATAATTATTATTGGTCTGCTGAAAAAGTAAAAAAAGATATTATTATATCTAGCAATGCTTTTATGACACTTTCACTATTGGAATTAAGTGATTATTACTTTAACTTTAAAAATTTAGATGAAGAAAAGTATAATTTTTCAAATATGTATAGAGCACTAGCAAGAAAACAACTTCAGTTTTACGCTACTTATATGAGAACTGAAGAAGGAGTTTTTATAGATAAAAAAGATGTATCTGAAACACCACTAAAAGATCTAAAGCTAGAAATTAAAAATCCTGATTTTAATTTTTCTGATCAGGCTTTATTAATGTGCGCTTTTTATAAATCTTGTTTAAGCCACACAAAATCTGATAATGATATATATAAAGACTTTTCATTAGATATATTAAATATGTTAATTGAATTTAAAGATGAGTTGTATTCAACCTCTTTAGAAGACTTAGTTAAAACAACATTAGCATTAAATATATTTTACTCATATTCTAGGGAAGAATCTGCAAAACTACTTTTAATAGATTTATTTGAATTACTATATGAAAAATATTTTAGTCATTTTAATATATCTAGTAGTATAGAATTAGAATATTTATGTCTTTATTATATAAATTCCTACCTTTTATACAAAAATACATTATTTTTAAGATATAAAGATATTCAGGATAAGTTATTCATAGAGATTTTAAACTTTTACAACAATGATTTTGGAATGTTTGTAAAATCCAATGATAAAAAACCTTTTAATTATACTCCATTAGATATATGTCTATATATTAGTTGCCTTTTAATAAATTGCTTTGAAAAAGAGGATACTAAAAACATAGTAATATTAACAAATATATATAAAAAACAGCTTATAGAGTCCGGTATTATATTGAGCTGGCCTGAAGCTCCTAATTTAGATGATAGAGAAAGATACATTAATTTTTCCTTAAAGTCAGAGGATCTTTTAGATGAAAAGAATTTTAAATTATCTTCTATTATTTCACCTAATGTTTCTGAATTAGCTCCTGTATTCATAAGAAGTGTTAAATATGACGAAAAGAAGAATACTTTTAAACAGGGTAAAGACTCTTTTTATAGTAATAGAAATATACCAATATTTTTTATAATTATTTATTTGTACAATAATTACCTATAAATGAAATATGTTATAAAATATTTATTATTTTTCTGCACATAATAAACACAATGCTTATCATGCTAAAGATCTGTAGGAGGTAATACTTATGATGTATATAAACTGCTCCGAAAAATGTATTTACAATAACAATGGTATATGTACTTTAGATAAAATTAGTAATACTTCTTATAGCTTAGGAAATGATAGTAATTGTGCTTATTTCACCCCTAAAAAAAACATAAAAAAAACTTCCCTTCATATATAAATGGGAAGTTTTTTTATTTGCAAATAATTAATTTACTTATTTATACATATATTATATACTGAACTTATACTAATAATTTTATGGAGGTTAAAAGATGATATTAACTATAGAGATTCTAAGTATAATAACTATGATAATTTTTGGTATTGTTAGTATTTGGAGTTTTATTATCCTTAAACAAATATTTAATCAGTTAAAATATAAAAATTACTTATTAGAAAAACTTAATTTACATATTTTTAACCTTTCTCAATCTTTTTCTAAAGATGTAAAGTCACAAGAGGATGCCTTAAATTAACCATAGGCATCCTCTTCTGATTTTTATGCTAGTTTATTTACTTCTTCATTTATTAGTTTGTTTACTATTTGAGGATTTGCTTTTCCTCTAGTTTCTTTCATTACAAGCCCTACTAAGAATCCTAAAACTCTGTTTTTACCATTTCTATAGTCTTCGATACTTTGAGGATTTTCATCTATAATCCTTTTAACAACCTCTAATATTGCACCTTCATCATTATTTTGTACAAGTCCTTTTTCTTCAACTATTACCTTTGGACTTTTACCTGTATTGAACATTTCTTCTACAACTTTTTTACCTATATTATTTGATATAGTTCCAGAAGAAATTAATTTTATTAATTCAGATAACTGAGTTGGATTAAATTTAAGTTCTTCTACTGCCATGTTTTGCTCATTTAATAGTCTAGATATATCCCCCATTAACCAGTTTGAAGATGCCTTTGCATCCCCACTAAGTTTTGCCGTTTCTTCAAAGAAATTAGCCATCTCCATAGTTAAAGTTAAAACTGAAGCATCATACTTAGGTATTTTAAATTCTTCTACAAATCTTTCTGCCTTCTCATGTGGAAGTTCTGGAATTGTAGCTCTTATTTCATCTATATATTTATCATTTATTGTAATAGCAACTGAATCTCCTTCTGGAAAATATCTATAGTCATTTGCTGCTTCCTTACTTCTCATTGCTATGGTTATGTTATTTGCTTCATCCCATCTTCTTGTTTCTTGTTGTAATTTTTCACCTTTTTGTATAAGTTCTATATGTCTTTTTGTTTCATACGCTACAGCTTTTTCAAGGGATTTAAAAGAGTTCATATTTTTAATTTCAGCTCTTACACCTAATTTTGTATCTCCCTTAGGTTTAACGGAAATATTAGCATCACATCTTAATGAACCTTCTTCCATTTTACAATCAGAAACTTCTATTGAAGCTAAAATACTTCTAAGTTTTTGTAAATATTGTGACGCTTCTTCTGGAGAACTCATATCAGGTCTAGAAACTATCTCTATTAACGGAACCCCTGCTCTGTTAAAGTCTACTAACGTTCCAGCCTTTGTATGTAGTAATTTACCAGCATCTTCTTCTATGTGTATTCTTTCTATTCCTACCCTTTTCTTTTCTCCATTTTCAAGTTCTATTTCTATGTATCCATTTTTACATATAGGTAGTTCATCTTGAGTAATTTGATAGTTTTTAGGACAATCTGGATAGAAATAATTTTTTCTATCTAATCTACTTGATTTATTTATTTCACAATTTAATGCAAGCCCCGCCTTTATTGCATAGTCTACTACCTTTTTATTTAATTGAGGTAATGAACCTGGTAATCCTAAACATACAGGACATACATGTGTATTAGGTTTTCCACCAAATTCTGTAGTACATCCACAGTATATTTTAGTTTTTGTGGAAAGTTCAGCGTGAACTTCAAGACCTATAACTGATTCAAAATCCATTTTTATTCAACTCCTTAAACTACTATAATTTTATAACTGTGGCTTCATTTTATGCCATTCAGTAGATTGCTCATAACTATATGCAATATTAAATATATCATCTTCTTTATAGTAGTTTCCAATAATTTGTAACCCTATTGGAAGACCATCTACCATTCCGCAAGGTATTGACATAGCTGGTAACCCTGCTACGCTAACAGGTACTGTGTATGCATCAATAAGATACATTGCTAATATATCATTAATTTTTTCTCCTATTTTGAAAGCTGGTGTAGGAGAAGTTGGTGATATTATTGCATGATATCTTTTAAATACATTTTCGTATTCCTTTTTTATTAGGTTTCTAACTTTTAATGCCTTTTTATAGTATGCGTCATAATATCCTTCTGATAATACATAGGTTCCTAACATTATTCTTCTTTTTGCTTCTTTTCCGAAGCCTTCATCTCTAGATTTAAAGTAAATATCTACAGCATCTGTATAGTCTTTAGTTCTATGTCCATATCTTATTCCATCAAATCTTGCTAAATTTGAAGATGCCTCTGCGCTTGATATTATGTAATATGCTGCTAATGCATAATCTAATGATGGCAATGAAAACTCTTCTATTTCAGCACCATTTTCCTTTAAAACTTGTAGTGCTTCATTAATAGCTTTACGTACACTTTCATCTAATCCTTCACCAAAGCATTCTCTAGGAATACCTATCTTTTTACCTTTAAGATCTTTCTTTAAAAATTGTGTATAATCTGGTACTTTTATATCTGCAGTAGTAAAATCTCTATGATCCAATCCTGCTATATTTTTTGTTAACAATGCACAATCTTCAACATCTTTTGATAACATGCCTACTTGATCTAAAGTAGATCCAAAAGCTATTGCACCATATCTTGAAGTTCTTCCATATGTAGGTTTTAATCCAACTAGACCACAAAATGCAGCTGGTTGTCTTACTGATCCACCTGTATCTGTACCTAGTGCTAATGGAGTTTCCATAGCTGCTACCGCTGCCGCTGATCCACCAGAAGAACCTCCAGGTACTCTATCTAAATCCCAAGGATTTCTTGTTTTTTTATATGCACTATTTTCTGTAGAAGAACCCATAGCAAACTCATCCATGTTTACTTTTCCTAATATTATTCCATCTTCGTTTTTAATTTTTTCTATTACATGAGCGTCATAAGGTGATTTATATCCTTCTAACATTTTTGATGCACAAGTATTTTGCATACCTTTTACACTTATATTGTCCTTTATAGAAACAGGAATTCCTCCTAATGCTTTTAGGCTTTCTCCCTTAGAAATTTTATTATCTAATTCTTTAGCTTTTTTAATAGCTTCTTCTGAACCTGTATATAAAAAAGCTCCTACTTTGGAATCTACTTTCTCTATTCTATTTAAATAACTTTGTACAACTTCTTCTACTTTGACTTCTTTATTATCTATTTTGGTCTTTAACTCATGGGCTGTAAGGTTATATAGCTCCATATTGCTCTTCCTCCTTTTTAACTGATAAAGTTAGTCTTCTATTATTCTCGGAACAAGTATGTATTCTTCTAATCTCTCAGGAGCATTTACCATAACTTCATCTATGCTCATGGATTCTTTTATTTCATCACTCCTAAATTTGTTTTCAATGTAATAAGGATTAACTATTATGTCTTCGCTTTCTGTATCTAACTCTTCTAGTTTTTTAACATAATCCAAAACTTTATTTAAATCTTCTATCATATTTTCTTTTTCTGTTTCACTTAATTCTATTCTTGCTAATTCCGCTACATGTTCCACATCTTTTTTTGTAACTGACATATTACTCCCTCACTTTCTATACTGTTTTTAATAATTGTTATTATTTCTGTAAAATAACAATTATATTGTATCATATAATTGTTATTTTACATATAAACAAAGAATAAAAAATATCAGTATTACATGTAATAACACTGATATTTTATAAATTTAATATACTTTCATAAACATAAAAAACATAGTTCCCATTGCAAAAAACATACAGATTATAGGATACATCTTATTAAAGGTTTTATTTCTAAAGTCTATTAATTTTATACCCCAAATAAACATAGTTAACGATATACACCACTGTAATGTGTAATAACTATTAAAATATTTAACGTATACAAACTGATATGTTGTTAATATGGTTAATATTAAAGCCATTGTTGTTACGAAAACTGAAACCCATCCTAAAAAACCTATGGTTTTTTTCATTATTTTCTACCTCCAAGAGATTATATTAGTTTATCATCTCGTTAAATTCCTCTTCTGTTATTATTCTAATACCTAATTCCATAGCCTTATTATACTTAGAACCAGCTTCTTCTCCTGCTAATACAAAGTCAGTTTTTTTACTTACACTACCACTAACTTTAGCTCCTAAAGCCTCTAATTTTTCTTTTATTTCATTTCTTGTATATCCTTCTAATGTTCCTGTTACAACTATAGTCTTTCCATTGAATTTATTATCCTTTTTAATTTCTGTAATATCCATTATAGGCGTAACCCCTAATTCTAAAAGCTCTTTTATACTTTCGTTTATGTTCTCCTGTTTAAAGAATTCTATAACACTATTTGCAACTATTTCGCCGATATCCTTTACGGAAGTTAGTTCCTCAATAGTAGCATTTTTTATATTATCTAAAGTCTTAAAAGACTTTACTAAATCCCTAGCAGTTTTAACCCCTACATTAGGTATACTTAATGCATATATAAAGGATGATAATTTAGGTTTTTTACTATTCTCTATGGCATTCATTATATTATCTGCTTTTTTCTCTTTGAATTTATCTAAAGTTAATAAATCTTCCTTTTTTACTCTATATAAGTCTCCTATGGATTTTATATTCAATTCTTCATAAAATTGTTCTGCAGTTTTTTCACTAAATCCTTCTATATTCATAGCCTCTCTACTAGCAAAATGTACTAGGCTTTTTACTAGCTGTGGTTTACAAGATAGGGTATTTTCACAAAACAGATGAACACCTTCATTTATAAGCTTACTTTCACAATAAGGACATTTTAAAGGTGCCTTTATTTCTTCAGTATTCTCTAAAGAACTTTCCACAACTCCCATTATTTCAGGTATTACATCGTTAGAACGCCTTATAAAAACTTCTGCTCCTAATCTAACTTTCTTTCTAATTATATCATCCATATTGTTCAAGGTAGCCCTTTTAATAGTAGCTCCTCCTAATTCTACAGATTCCAAAAGAGCTGTAGGTGTTACTCTACCACTTCTTCCTACATTCCATTCTACATCTATTAATTTCGTAGTAGCTTCTTCTGCTTCAAATTTATAAGCTATAGCCCATCTTGGAAACTTTACAGTATATCCTAAAACTTCTCTTGTTTTAATATGGTTTATTGCAATTACAATTCCATCAATATCATAGTTTAATTCATTCCTTATATCTTCAATATATTTAATTTCATCTTTAATTTCTACAATATCCTTACATTCTTTTATATATGGATCTACTGGAAACCCCATACTGATTAAAAAGCCTATCATCTCCATATAAGTTTTAAACTCATTTCCTTCACTGTACCCTATATCATAGAAAAAAGCTGATAAATTTCTCTTAGCTGTTTCCCTTACATCTAGATTTCTAAGTGCTCCCGCTGCACCATTTCTTAAATTTTTAAGTGGAATCTCTGCCTTTTCATTATATTTATCAAAAGCTTCCTTTGTCATTATAGCTTCTCCACGAACTTCTATGAGATTATTATTAGCTATCCTTAAAGGTAGACATTTTATAGTTTTTACTTGAGATGTTATATCCTCTCCTATAATCCCAGTACCTCTTGTAGCACCTTTTACTAAAATTCCACTTTCATCATAGGTACAATTTACAGTTAATCCATCAAATTTCTTAGTTAAAATATATGTAGGCATAGGTAAAGTTTCTTCATTCAAACGGTTATATTCCATTATTATTTTTTCATTTCTATTAATCCATTCTTTTAACTGTTCAATATTTTGGGCTTTATCTAAACTCCATAACCTACTTTTGTGAGTATATTTATCAAACTGTGTTAATACAGTATCTCCAACTCTTTGTGTGGGAGAATAAGATAATACGAATCCTGTCTCTTTTTCTAAGTTAACTAATTCATCATATCTTTTATCATACTCCTTATCTGAAACAGTTGGATTATCTAAAACATAATATTCATAAGCATATTTGTTTAATTCTTCAATTAACTCATGTATCCTTCTTTTCTTTTCTTCAGAAATGTCCATTTCAATTTAAGCCTCCTTGTTACAATGCTTATACTGCTTCTAAAGGAGCAACACTTAACATTAATATTTTAACACCCATTTTATCAAAAGCAATGGTTAATTTTACATCATTTGCAACTTTACTTATACTAACTATAGTTCCTAAACCAAATTTGCTGTGTTTAACTTTTGTTCCCAATTTTATTTCTTCTTCTCTTAATATATTTTTTTCTTCTTTCTTACTTTCTATTATGCCTTGTAATTTAATATTGTTGTTGAAATTCTTTAAATTATCATTAAAATATCTTGATTTCTCAGACACAAAATTATTTTTCACACTTTTTCTTTCGCATAGATTCTCTTTTAATTCTCTAGATATTTCATCTATAAAGTCTGATTCAGGATAAAAAACAGTTCGTCCAAACACCATTCTTCTTTCCGCTGATGTCATATACAGTTTTTCTTTTGCTCTAGTAATTCCCACATAACATAAACGTCTAGATTCTTCCATCTCATCTATATCATCTAAAGATTGTGTTCCTGGAAATATTCCATTTTCCATACCAACCATAAACACAGCTGGAAATTCTAAACCTTTTGCACTATGAACTGTCATAAGAACTACAGCATCTGATTGTTCATCATAATTATCTATATCTGACACAAGAGCTATTTGCTCTAAAAAAGCTGATAATGTTTTGTCTTCTGAGGATATTTCAAAATCTACCGCTGCAGACACAAGCTCCTTTAAATTTTCTATTCTACTTAAATCCTCTATATTTTTAGAATCTTGCAATTCTTTCATATATCCTGTGTATTCTATTATTTCTTGAATTAACACAGATACTTTCACTTCATCTTTTTTTCTTATAAAGCTGTTTATTAAACTTACAAATTTATTTACAGAGGATGCAGCTCTATTAGCTATGCCTATAGAGTCTATATCTAATAAAGTACTATATATACACTCCTCCATTTCTCTTGAAAAATTCTCTATTTTTTCTATACTGCTTTTTCCTATACCACGCTTAGGAACATTAATAATTCTTTTTAAACTAACATCATCTAATGGATTATTTATAAGTTTTAAATATGCCATTATATCTTTGATTTCTTTTCTATCATAGAATTTAAGTCCACCAACTATTTTATAAGGTATTTTATTTCTCATAAACACCTCTTCAAAAATACGTGATTGAGCATTAGTTCTATACAATATAGAAAAATCCTTAGGAGTTCTATTCTCTTCTTTAATTAATTTTTTAATTTCATTTATTACAAATTGAGCTTCTTCAATATCAGAGTTAGCTCTGTATACTTTAACTTTTTCTCCTTGACTATTACTAGTTCTTAACTTTTTAACTTTTCTATTAGAATTATTTTTTATTACATCATTTGCTGCACTTAAAATATTACTCATGGATCTATAGTTTTCTTCTAATTTTATTGTTTTTACTTGTGGATAATCTTTTTCAAAATCCAATATATTTCTTATATCTGCTCCTCTCCAAGCATATATACATTGATCATCATCACCTACAACACAGATGTTTTTATGTTTCAACGCTAGTAATTTTACTAATTCATATTGTGATTTATTAGTGTCCTGATATTCATCAACCATTATGTATTTGAATTTATCTTGATAAAATTCTAAGATCTCTTCATTTTTCTTAAATAATTCCACAGTTTTATATATTAAATCATCAAAGTCCAGAGCATTATTGTTCTTTAATTTTTTTTGATATAATTCATATACATTTGCTATTTTTCCTAATCTATAATTATCTCCAATTTCTCTTCTAAATTTTTCTGGGGATATTAAGTTATCCTTTTGTTGTCCTATTTTATTTATTAAACTTCTATCATCAAAATCCTTTTCGTTTAAACTTAACTCTTTTATACATTCTTTAATTAAAACTTTTTGATCATAGCTATCGTATATGGCAAAATTTTTATTATATCCCAATTTATCAATTTCTCTTCTAAGAATTCTTACACACATAGAGTGGAAAGTAGTTATCCACATACTATCAGCTTCTTTTCCAACTATTCCTCTAACTCTTTCTCTCATTTCTTCAGCTGCTTTATTAGTAAAAGTAATAGCTAGTATCCTAGATGGATATACATTAAGATTATTAATAAGATTAGCTATTCTATATGTAAGAACCCTAGTTTTACCTGATCCTGCACCTGCAAGTATTAACAGTGGCCCCTCTGCTGTGGTTGCCGCTTCATACTGCTCTTTATTCAATAAATTTTTTAAATCCAAATTTTTCACTCCTTGTTTTATAACCTCATTTATTAAATCAGCCTATATTATAATATTATATCATTTAAATTAATCTTTAATCATACTTATTTCTAACTCCATAAAAATAGAGATAACTCATATAAAGTTATCTCTATTCACTTAAATAATTTTATTTAAGGTATTCTAAGGCTGATGCACATAAAGCTTTTATTCCTATTTCAATGGATCTTTCATCGCATATAAAATTAGGATTATGAACTATACAATTATCTTTATTCTCCTCTGATTTACACCCAATCCACATAAAAGTACATGGAACATGTTTGTTAAAAAAAGAAAAATCCTCTGCTCCTGTAGCTGGTTTTTCAGGCATAATTACATTATCTTCTCCTAAAGTATTCTCTAATCCTTTTATAATAATATCCGTTAATTCTTTATCATTATATGTTAGGGGGTATCCTTTTACATATTCTACTTCACATTGGCATCCCATTGAGTTACTTATACCTTCTACTACTTCTTTTATCCTTATAGGTACAATTTCCGCTACATTTTTGTCAAAAGTTCTCACAGTACCTTCAAGGCTCACTTCATCTGCTATTACATTGTATCTATATCCTCCATTAACTATTCCTAATGTTATCACTGCACTTTCCAATGGATTTACATTTCTACTAACTATACTTTGCAATGCTGTTATTACATATCCCGCAGTTAGTATAGTATCTGTTCCCTGATGAGGTGCTGACCCATGAGCGCTCTTTCCTTTTATTTTTATGAATATTCTGTCAGATTGAGCCATCATGGCTCCATGCCTTATTCCTATTTTGCCTAAAGGTAAATCCCATACATGAAGGGCTACAGCTGCATCTACTTTAGGATTTTCTAATACACCATCTTCTATCATGAGATTAGCTCCTCCAATAGGGTTACATTCCTCTGCTGGTTGAAATATAAATTTTACATTTCCTTTAATCTCACTTTTCAATTGTACTAAAACTTTTGCCGCTCCCAATAATATGGAAGTATGAACATCATGACCACAAGCATGCATAACTCCTTTATTTTTAGATTTAAAAGGTAAATCTGTAGTTTCTTCTATAGGCAAAGCATCCATGTCTGCTCTTAATAACAATGTTTTTCCTGGTTTTTCTCCTTCTAAAAGAGCTACCACTCCTGTTTTTCCTATACCTTTTTCTACTTCTAAATCTAGTTTATTTAATTCATTATATATTAATTCACTTGTCCTATACTCATTCATACCTAATTCTGGATATGCATGTATATCCCTTCTTATATATATTATTTCTTTTAAGTATTTGTGTGTAAGTTCGTTAATTTGATTTCTTACCATATAATCATTCCCCCCAAGTTTATAAATTATAGATTTCACTCCATTCCATTTAAATATATTGTAATAAAAGCATATACTTTTATTGCTATCCTTAATACCCTTTCATCAAAATCAAAAGAATTATTATGATGATCTGCTGATTTTTCTGTGCCAAATATCATGTAAACAGCTTTGCCACCATTTTCTTGAACCCTATTCATCATATAAGTTGCATCCTCTGAACCTGAAAATCTATTTGAATTTATTATTTCCTTTACTTCTTCTATCCTCTCTAACTGCTTGTTTATAATTTTTGAAAAATCTTCATCGCTTTTAGCGCTGTCTGCCGATCCTGCTACAATTATCTCATAATCTAAATCATACATAGTAGCAGCACCTTTTATCACTTCTCTAGCTTTATTTTCTAGGTAATTATTTATATTATTATTTTCTCCTCTAGTTTCAATTTTCATTTCTGCTTGTTCTGGTATAACATTTCTTCCTGTGCCTGCATTTAAAACTCCAACATTTACTCTACTTGCTCCTTCTCCATGCTGAGAAAAGCTTTGTAAATTTAATGCCGCTGTAGCCGCTGCTAAAAGTGCATTCTTCCCTTTTTCAGGTGAAGCTCCCGCATGAGAACTTCTACCTTTAAAATGCACATCTAGTTTTGTAGTAGCTAAAAATCCTTTTGTATCAGTAATTATTTGTCCTAGTTTATTAGCTGTAAATCCTATATGACCAGTTAAAAAATAGTCAATATTATCTACTACTCCTTTATTCACCATAGAATAAGCCCCTCTTACCCCTTCTTCAGCTGGTTGAAAAATAAACTTTATAGTTCCTTTTAAATTATCTTTTATATTCATAAGTGTTTTAGCTAATATTAAACCTATCGATATATGTCCATCATGACCACAGGAATGCATAGCTCCATCATTAATTGAAGCAAATCCTTCTTTTACTGGTCTATGATCTAAAGAATTACTTTCTATTCCTTCATTTGCATCTATATCAAACCTAAATGCCGTTGTTGGACCTGGAATTCCTGTTTCTACAATTCCAACTACTCCAGTGAATCCACCTTGCATTTTATTTACATACTTTTCTAAAGCCCCTTGTTCTATTGCTCTATTTTTGTGCCTTTCTAATTCTTCTTTTTTAGGTAAACCAAACATAAATTCCTTGTTAAAGTTTTGCTCTCCTATTTCTACCTTCACACCTATATTTTTCAAATATTCTGCTATTTTAGAAGCTGTTCTGAACTCAGTCCATCCATACTCTGCATATTTATGAATATCTCTTCTTATATCAACAGCTTCCTCGTAAGAATCATTAATAAAATTATTTATATAATTCCATTTAAACATTCTATCCCCCCATGTATACATAATCAAAGGAGTTAAAGGTTTTCATATTAATAAATGTTTAATCTTCATTGTTTAATCTTTCTAATACTAAGTTATATCCGTCACTTCCATAATTCAAACATCTATTAACTCTACTTATAGTTGCAGTACTTGCACCTGTAATACTTGAAATATCTTGGTATGTTTTTTTATCTTTAAGCATCTTTGCAACTACTAATCTCTGACCAAGAGACTGAATTTCATTAATAGTACAGATATCTTCAAAAAATTTATAACATTCACTTCTGTCTTTTAAAGTTAAAATTGCATCAAATAAAAAATCCATTTCTTCATTTTGTAACTTAGACTCATAATTGTTCATACCTTTCAGCTCCTAACTTTAATACTTTAATACTATATATTGAATTTTACCATTAAAGGTATATTTATTCTATACTAAATTTTCAATTTTGTTCAAAAAAATAAAACAACCCATTGGGGCTTGGGTTGTTTTTAATAAATAAAAGGGGGCTATTTATTCTTTTATTTATTATAAGCTCATTATATAAGATAAGCATAAAAACTTCAAGTTATTTTGCATAACAAATTATGAAGTTTTTATTAAATTGATTAATATATTTTATATACATTGATTAAAGAAGCTTTTCCTTCATTTTTCTAATATATTCTCTAATTCCTCTTCCGTTAGCTCTCTATATTCTCCTTCTTCCAAAGTCTCATCTAAATTAATATTTCCAAATTTCACCCTTTTAAGATATACAACTTTCTTATCTAGTGCTTCAAACATTCTTTTTACTTGATGAAATTTTCCTTCTTGAATTGTTACGTATACCTCTGCTCCATTTTCATCACTTTTTATAATTTCTAGTTTTCCAGGCATACATTTATATCCATCTGAAATGACTATACCATTTTGAAAAGCTTCTATATCCTTCTCATTTACCTCTTTATTTATTTCAGCATAATAAACCTTATCTACTTTCCATTTTGGTGATATAAGCTTATGATTTAATTCCCCATCATTTGTAATTAAAAGTAATCCTACTGTATCTTTATCTAATCTTCCTACAGGAAAAGGGTTAAAAACTTGATACTCTTCTTCTAACAAATCTATAACTGTTTCATCATAATTATCAAATGTAGCACTTACAACTCCTTCTGGTTTATTCATCATTATATAAATAAACTTCCTATAATTTACAACCTTATCCCCCACTAATATTTTATCCTTTTCTGGATCTATATTTATGGAAGGATCTTTTACTTTTTCCCCATTCACTTCTACTAAATTGTTTTTTATTAACTTTTTTACTTCTTTTCTGCTACCATACCCCATGTTGGCTAAAATCTTATCTATTCTTTCCAATTTTGAATTCCTCCATTTTTATATTTTATATTTATTATAATAGACTTAATTGAAGAAAAAATAAACAGTCTAAATTAGACTGTTTATTTTTTCCCATAATAATTCATTACTTTTTTTACATAATCTCTAGTTTCATATGGAAGTCTTTCAATATCTCCTACTGATTTTACTCCTCTTTTTTGCATAGTTCCTGGCCCTGAATTGTAAGCCGCTAATGCCAATTCTTTAGAATTTCCATACATATTTAACATTTCTTTTAAATATTTAGTTCCTCCATTTATATTTTGCTCTATATCATATGGATTTGATACACCTAAATATTTTGCTGTTCCTGGCATAAGTTGCATAAGTCCCATTGCACCAGCGGATGAAACGCAATCTGTTTGGAAAGATGATTCCTGTTTTATTACTGATAATATTAAATCCTTGTCTATATTAAATCTTCTTGCTGCCTTTTCAACGGCTTCATCTATTTTCTTATTAGGACTTTTTAAATCTGATTTCAAGTTTGCTACTTCTTTAATAAATTGTTCTTTATTTTCTATTTCTAATCCTTGTAATATTTCTTTATTATCTTTGTTAATTTCTTTTGATATACTTTCTAGCACAAGGGCGAAAGCACTTGAATCCTTACTGACAGATTTAAAAATTTGTGTCATCAATTGCATTTGAAGTAATTGTTCTATCTTTTTATTTTCATCTACATTCATGTTAATAATACACCACCAATTACTATATAATTCTTCTCTTGAATTATCGTATATATAAACATTAACTTTATACTATTCAACTACAAATTTGCACATATCATAGTCCTCATAGGCACGTTTTTTATGGTAACTTCTACATAATACTAAAACATTATAATTTCCTTTAGAAAATGGAATAAAACTGTAATAATTTTTATTACTATAATTTTGCACCTTTCTCCATTCATCTTTCTCTTTAACATAAAATTCATATACTTTATCTTTTCCACCACTACTTTCTGCAATAAATGTAATGGCTTCATTTACTCTAGCATAATTTTCACTACTCTTTAATTTAGTATTAGTTATTGGTAAGCTATCCTTAACCATTATTTTTATTTCTTTTTTATCATCAAATTTTTCTTTACTTTTTTTATTCTTAGCATATATCTCAATTTTATATAGTCCAGCACATTTTGGCACTACCTCATACTTAAAACTTTTTATATAATCTGTTTCCTCCACTTTTTGATCATTTATTCTTATAATATATTTTATTAGAATATCTTTTCCCTTTGTTGCTATAACTTCTATTGGAATATTGTCTTTACATATAAAAAAATCTTTTATTGGATATAGTATACATTGTATTTCCGCATGGAAAAATTCATAAACTTTAAAATTTATATTTTTTATTGCATCATATTCATTATTAGAATTTTTTTCTTTAACTCTTATTTCAATCTCATATTCTCCACATTTCTCAGGTGTAAAAATAATACTATTATCTTTAGAGTATTTAATATTTTTTTCTTGTACTCCATCTCTTTTTATTGAAAATGAATATCTGAAATTAATTCCTCCAGATGCCTTTACTTTTATGGTAATTTCATCTCCTATTAATATCTTTTCACCTTTATCCATCTCCACTTTATCTATATTTATAATATTAGTTCTAATCTCATGTATTTCAAAGTCTATCTCTTTTTTAGCTTCATACTCTCCCTTAAAGGATTTATCCTTTACATATAATTTTATTTTATATTCTCCTGCTAATGTAGGTCTCCATAGAAAATTATTATCTGTAATGAATCCAGTATTTTTTTCTTCTGGACCACATATAACATACTTATATAATAAATCCTCTCCTCCATATACTACAGGTTTTAATAATATCTTTTTATTTATTTGCTGAGGAGATAGTTTGTCTGTGATAATTTCTCTAATCTTAACTTCTTTATATTTCCTAACAGTAAAATTTAAAATAGCCCTATCATCAAATTCTTCTAAAGAATACATATCTTTTACATAACACATCAATTTATAATTACCTACTTTATTTTCAACATAGGTTATCATTCTTTTAGTAGAATAGTCCTGTATACATTCCTTGTACCCGTCTTCATGTATTTTTACAAATTTATATAATACTATTCTATCTTCTTCTTTTGTAACTTCCACTTGAAATACCAATTCTTCCCCTGCGATCAGTTCCCTTGATAAAAATCTAAAATCTTTAATCTCTACTTTTTCAAGGTTATCTACCTTAAATTGTACTCTAGCAAAATCATCATAGTCCTTATCTGAATCTACTCTTTTACACTCTACTAAGATTTCATTATTTCCTCCCTTTACTAAAGGTATACTTAAACTTTCCTCTGGTCTATAGTCTTTTATAATAGCCCATTTAAAGTTTTCTCTAATCCAATATCTATACAAAAGCATTTCACTTTTTCCTTTTACCTTTATATTAAGCTTTTCTCCAACTTTAAAATAATGCTTATTTAATTGTATAGAATCAATTAACTTTTCCTCGGATTTTCCTATGATAAAATCACTTCTAGCAATATAATCAAAGCCATTTTTTTTATTTTCAGACTTTCCTTGAACCATAATAGTATATTTACCATCTTCTTTTGGTGTCCACAAAAAACTATTATTATAATCAAACTCTCTTAAAAGTTTCCATATCCCATTGCATCCTATAAAGAATTTAT
Source organism: Clostridium tetani (assembly GCF_900167265.1). GTDB lineage: Bacteria > Bacillota > Clostridia > Clostridiales > Clostridiaceae > Clostridium_G > Clostridium_G tetani. Next base: position 22,287 of record NZ_FUWT01000022.1, on the reverse strand, counting down.
ACATTAATCTTTCATTTAATTTGTTCTCTACCTTAATGTTTATATTTTTATTTTTTTGTTGAGGACTTTCTAAACTAAAATGTATAAAAATTTCATTCATGATTAATTCACCCCACATGGCTTAGTTTTTAAATCACACCTAGTATTTATAAATAACTGTAATAAATCAGGAATGTACGATATGACTATACTTATAGATATACTACATTCTATCTACAGTATCCTTCTACTTTACAAATTAATATATTATTATACAAAAACTATTATTCTTTTCTCATAAAATAAGCAATATGAGGATGCGTTTACTACACTTCCTCATATTGCTTATTTCTTTGCCTTACCTATTAAAAATATAAGATTTTCATAAAGCCTTTTATCATCCTCTTCCATTCTCTTCCTTGGATTAAAAGTCTTTCCACCACTTCTTCGTATTTTACCGCTCATATGCCTTTCAAATAAAAGCCTATCTATATTGTCATTATCATATATATATCCCTTTGGATTTATAGCATAAGCTCCTTTTCCTAAAACTAAAGCAGCTAATCCATAATCTTGGCTTATTACTATATCACCCTTTTTTACCTCATTTACAATCACCATATCTACACTTTGAAATCCACTTTCTACATATTTTATTTCACTATAGGAACTTTCTAATCTATGATTTATGTCACAATACATAATAACTTCTACATTATTTTCTGATGCAGCTTTCTCTATCATATGTTTCCCTGGACAAGCATCTGCATCTACTAATATTCTCATAATTTACTCCTTTAATTCATTCTTTTTTCTAATTCTTTTTTTCTATCTTCAAATCCTTCTTTTCCTAAAAGAGCAAACATATTCTTCTTATAAGCTTCTACTCCTGGTTGGTCAAATGGATTTACTCCTAAAATATATCCACTTATGCCACAAGCCTTTTCAAAGAAATAAACTAAATACCCAAAATAATAGGGACTTACTTCTGGAACATTTATAACTATACAAGGAACTTCTCCGTCATTATGTGCTAAAACAGTTCCCCTAAAAGCTTGCTTATTTACAAAATCTACTGTTTTACCAGATAAGAAATTTAATCCATCTAAATTTTCTTTCTCACTTTTTATTTCTAAGTCTTTTCTTGGTTTTTCTATATTTATAAAGGTTTCAAATATAATTCTAAGTCCTTCTTGTATATACTGTCCCATAGAATGAAGATCTGTAGAAAAACTTACGGAAGCTGGGAATATACCTTTTCCTTCTTTCCCTTCACTTTCTCCATATAATTGTTTCCACCATTCTCCAAAGTAATGTAGGGATGGTTCAAAATTTGCAAGTATTTCTGTATTTTTACCTTTATTATATAATGCATTTCTAGCCGCTACATATTTGTAACATTGATTTTCTTCTATATTATCATACATAAAATCTTCTCTAGCATCATAGGCACCCTTTAACATTTCATCTATATTTATACCTGCCACTGAAATTGGCAATAACCCTACTGCTGTTAATACAGAATATCTTCCACCAACATTGTCTGGTATTACAAAAGTTTCATATCCTTGTTTATCTGATGATGTTTTTAAGGCCCCTTTGCTTTTATCAGTAGTTACAAAAATTCTATTTTTAGCCTCTTCAATACCATATTTATTTTCTAATATTTCTTTAAAAATTCTAAAGGCAATAGCAGGTTCTGTTGTAGTTCCAGATTTAGATATTACATTAATAGAGAAATCCCTATCTTTTATAACTTCTAATAACTCAGCCATATAAGTAGAACTTATACTATTTCCTACAAATATTATATCCGTTCCTTCTTTATCTTCTTTCTTTAATAAACTTCTAAAGTTATGGCTTAGCATTTCTATAGCCGCCCTAGCTCCTAGGTAGGATCCTCCTATGCCTATAACTAGTAATATATCAGAATTAGCTTTTATTTTGTTAGAAGCTTTTTTTATTCTTTGAAATTCATCCTTATCATAATTTATTGGTAAGTCCAACCACCCTATAAAGTCATTACCCAGCCCACTTCCTTCATGTAGCATCTTATGTGCTTCTTTTATAAAAGGTTCTAATGCCTTTATTTCTTCATCTTTTATATATGGTTTTGTATTGTTTAAATCTACAGTAATTTTATTCATAATACCCCTCCTTGCGAATTTATTTTTATGTCTAATATCTTATCGTCGCTTATTCTATTATTTACTACTTATTATATTTTAGTATAGTAAAATAATAGGTTCAAGTTATATTTATACCTTCATTTCTCTTAGAGTTAAATTAAATTGCCTATAAAATAATATTCCCGTCACTATTGCTGCTATTATATCTGATATTGGCTCTGACAAAAATACTGCAAAAACCCTATTTGGTATGATTTTAGGCAATATAAAGACAAGTGGTATTAATAAAAACACCTTTCTAAGTAATGCTAAAAATAATGAAGTTTTAGCATTTCCTAATGCAATGAATGTCTGTTGGCAAGCTATTTGTATTCCCAATGCAAAAGCTCCACCCATATATATTCTAAGCCCCTGTGTAGCCATATCTATTATATCTTTATTATTTGTAAATAATTGTGAGAATACTTGGGGGGCTATCATAATAAATAACCAAAACAATGTACTATAAACTACTGTTGAGATACACAAATATTTAAATGTATCTTTCATTCTTTCTTTATTCCCAGCGCCATAATTATAACTCATTATTGGTTGCGCACCTTGAGTTAATCCCGACAATGGTAAAAATGTAAATTGCATAGCTGCCGATAATATTGTCATTGCACCTACTGCCACATCTCCACCATATTTTTGCAAGCTAGAGTTAAATGCTATAATAATAAAACTTTCCGTTATCTGCATTACAAAAGGAGACAATCCTAACAATAATATGGCTCCCATTATATTTCTATCTAATTTTAAATTTTCCCTCCTTAATTTTAAATTAGTCTTATTGCCTTTTAAAAAGTAAATTACCCAAATTGCTGATATTGCTTGAGATATAATTGTTGCCAAAGCTGCACCTTTTACATTCATTTTAAATCCATATATAAAAATAGGATCTAACACTATATTTATAATAGCTCCAATTGATACAGTAATCATACTAATTTTTGCAAAACCTTGGGAACTTATAAAGGGATTCATTCCAATTGCTAATTGAACAAAAATTGTTCCTATTGTGTATATTTTCATATACTCTAATGCATAAGGTAAAGTTTTATCACTTGCTCCAAACATAATTAATAATTTTTCATTAAATATCATCAAAAAACCTGTTAATATAACTGATATTATAATCAGTGCTACAAAACAATTTCCTATAATCTTTTCTGCACCTTTATCATCTTTTTCTCCCATTTTAATAGAAGCTATTGGTGCTCCTCCCATACCTACCAAGACAGAAAATGCTGATATAATAATCAAAATTGGTGCTGTAACTCCTATACCAGTTAAGGCATCTCCTCCTATTTTAGGAATATGACCTATATACATTCTATCTACCATATTATAAAGTAAACTTACTAGCTGACCTATAATAGCTGGCATTGCTAATGAAAATAACAAACTTTTTACATTCTCTGTTCCCAAACGATTTTCTTGTATCATTTAACTAATCACCTCTTATTCTACTTCTACATCTTTTATATTATTTAACATTTTATTGTTGATTTTTAAAAATAATTTTAAATCCGCATCATCCATATCTTTAATTAGTTGTTCTTTAAACTTTTCATTTATTTCTTTTACTTTTTTGATTAAACTATCTTCTTCATCTACAATTTTAATATATACCGATCTACCATCTTGGGGATTCTCTTTTAATTCAATTACATTTTTTGTTTTTAGTGAATGAACGGCTCGAGATACTAATCCTTTAGAGATTCCCCTGCACATGCTAATTTCACTTGCAGTAATATCCTTTTCTATATTGTTGACCAAAAAGCTTAATATATCTATTTCTGCTGGTATTAAATTAAAGCCTGATAATGATTTTTCCATATATTTTTTATATTTTTTTATTATTTGAAAATAAATATAAAAAATATTAGATTCTTCCCCGTAAAAACACATTTAAAAACCTTCTTTCAATTTAGTTTACTTTTGAACTATATGTATTAGTATATCTTAAATTTAGTTTAAAAGTCAACTAATCTCCTAATATTTAAGAGATTTTTCGAAGCACCCCTCTACTCTCTTTCTACAGATAAATGAATTTCAATAGAAAAGTATATAAAAAATGCAACTTGAAATTAAGTTGCATTTTTTATACTTTTGAGCACCTGTTAATATCTCTCTTAAATATTAGTCCAATAACCTTCCCTCTAAATAAGAATACTTTAAATACTCTGGATTACTATAATAAACAGATGAATTGAAATCTGATATTTCGTCACTTATAAATGAATTAAACACTTCAAATAAAACATCCACCAAATTATCTTGTTCTGAAATTATACTTATTATTAACCTATGATACACTTTGCCTATTGCTTGAACACTTGGAACATTATATTTACATGATTCAACGGTATGAAAATCGCCTTCTTGTATATTAAAATATTCTATTATTTCATCTGAAACTTGCTCAAATGATAGGCAATGATTAGCCTCAGCGATATCTAATTGTCTGATTAGCTCTTTCTTGCCTAATTTTTGAACAATTATCGATCTTCTATTTTTAGTTTTTCTACCTATAAATTCTATAAGACAACATACATAAAACAAATCATTTTTTTGGGTATCATTCATTAATAATTTCACCTCTTTCAAACTTAAGACAGTCAATAGCTTTTAAAGTATGAAAACTTATTTGATGCGTAGGATATTTAAATTTTGCTAGTTCCCAAAATACATCTCTTGAAATTTCTCCTTCTAAAAAGTCATTTACAAAGTTCCATACTGTATCATCAACCATAGGTCCTTCAACAATATCATAATCATGTACAAATCCTTTTCTACATTTTGCAATAAAATTTAACCATTCATCATTCATTTTTTCAAATCTTAATATCTTCAAATCATTATTTTCTACATATGTATAATAATTAATTGTAGGACACTTTCTATTTCTTTTAGCCCATTTTTTTGCCTGTTCAAAATTGTTTGTGCAATAAAATCCCCATGAAAAATCTTTAGTATATTTACTTTTTCTAATTTCAGGGAATTCAACTGTTTCACCTGAAGCATGATATAACATATAACACCACCACTCCTTATTACCCACAAAATATATTATTTATTTTTTCTTATATTATATATTATAAGTTAATAAAACATAATGTTAAATACAATAAATGCTATCCAATATACTTTCTATGTGATATTTTAACATTATTTTGATTTACCATTGCATATTGGATATGTTAACAAACTATATGATTATAAAGACAGTGATAGAATTTTTAATTTTACAAAATTTTTCCTTAAAAATGAAATGCAAAGAGTATGTAAAAAAAGTGGGGTAAAACAAATCCGAATACATGATTTAAGACATTCACATGCATCATTATTAATCGAACTTGGCTTTACCCCACTTTTAATTTCTGAAAGATTAGGACATGAGAAAGTACAGACCACTCTTGATACGTACTCACACCTATATCCTAATAAAGGTGATGTTGTTGCAAATAAACTCGATGATTTATATTAGTACGTTTTTAGTACGTTTTACTTTTTACAACTCATGAACCCCTTTATTTATAAAGCTTATACAGCTTTATGTTTACTATTCCCATTCGATAGTTGAAGGTGGTTTTGAAGTTATATCATAAACAATTCTGTTAACTCCCTTAACTTCATTTACTATTCTTATACTTACTTTGTCTAAAACTTCATAAGGTATTTTAGCCCAATCTGAAGTCATTCCATCAGAGGAGTTTACTGCTCTTAGTCCAATTGTATGAGAGTAAGTTCTTTCATCTCCCATTACTCCAACGGATCTTATATTAGGTAGACATGCAAAGTATTGCCATATCTTTTCGTCTAATCCTGCATTTGCGATTTCCTCTCTAAAAATAGCATCTGCTTCTCTAACAATTTCTAATTTTTCTTCTGTTACTTCGCCTAAAACTCTTATTCCTAAACCTGGTCCTGGGAAAGGCTGTCTCCAAACTAATTTATGAGGTATTCCCAATTCTTCTCCAACTCTTCTAACCTCATCTTTAAATAACTCTCTTAATGGTTCTATAAGTTCAAATTCTATATCTTCTGGTAATCCACCTACATTATGGTGACTTTTTATAGTTGCAGAAGTATCTGTACCACTTTCTACTACATCAGGATATATAGTTCCTTGTACTAAATAATCTATCTTCCCTAGTTTGTTAGCTTCTTCTTCAAAAACTCTTATAAATTCTTCACCAATTATTTTTCTCTTTCTTTCTGGTTCTGTTACACCTTTTAATTTTCCTAGGAATCTATCTTGAGCATTTACCCTTATTAAATTCATTTGGAATTTTTCTTTAAATATACTTTCAACTTGGTCTCCTTCATCTTTTCTAAGTAAACCATGGTCTACAAATATGCATGTAAGTTGATCTCCTATTGCTTTATGAACTATTACAGCTGCTACAGAAGAATCTACTCCACCAGATAATGCACAAATTACTTTTTTGTCCCCAACAAGTTCTCTAATTTCTTTTATCTTTTCTTCTGCAAAAGAAGTTACAGACCAATCTCCCTTTAATTCACATATATTAAAAAGAAAATTTTTCAACATTTTCTTTCCAAAAGGAGTGTGTTCTACTTCTGGATGGAATTGAACTCCATATATTTTTTTATCTTCATTTGCCATAGCTGCCACTTTGCATCCATCTGTATAGGCTACTATATTAAACCCTGAAGGTATCTCTGAAACGTAGTCTGTATGACTCATCCAACATTCTTGTACTTTATCTATACCTTCAAATAAAGCACATTTATTATCTAAATTTACGGCAGTCTTTCCATATTCCCTTACCTTAGCACTTTCAACTTTGCCACCTAAAATAAATGATGCTAGTTGTTGACCATAACATATGCCTAAAACTGGTACATCTATTTCAAAAATTTCTTTGCTTATTCTAGGAGAATTTTCTCCATAAACACTATTAGGACCACCACTAAATATTATACCCTTTGGATTCTTTTCCTTTATTTTTTCTATTGAAGTACTGTATGGAATTATCTCACAATACACATTATTTTCTCTTACACGTCTTGCTATAAGTTGACTATATTGTCCTCCGAAATCTATTATAAAAACTAATTCTTTTTTCATAATAATAATTAATTACCTCCAAACTTTTTAATTATGCATTAGTACTGTAATTTGGTGCTTCTTTTGTTATTGAAATATCATGTGGATGACTTTCTCTAAGTCCTGCAGATGTTTGCACTATAAATCTTGCACTTTCGTATAAATCTTTCAATGTCTTAGATCCTAAATATCCCATACCTGAACGTATTCCACCAACTAGTTGATATACTGTATCTGATAAATATCCTTTGTACGGAACCCTGCCTTCTACACCTTCTGGAACTAATTTTTTATTATCTTCTTGGAAATATCTATCTTTACTTCCACATGCCATAGATGCAAGGGATCCCATTCCTCTATAAACCTTATAGCTTCTTCCTTGATATATTTCAGTTTCTCCTGGAGATTCAGCACAACCTGCAAGTAATGATCCCATCATGCAAACACTTGCTCCAGCTGCTAATGCCTTTACTATATCTCCTGAATATTTTATTCCTCCATCTGCGATAACAGGTACTCCATGCTTTTGTGCTTCCTCAACACAATCCATTACTGCTGTTAATTGTGGTACTCCAACTCCTGCAACTACTCTAGTTGTACATATAGATCCAGGTCCTATACCTACCTTTACACAATCAGCACCAGCTAATATTAAGTCTCTTGTAGCTTCTGGTGTGGCAACATTTCCTGCTATAATTTGAAGTTCTGGATACAGTTCTTTTATTTTTCTTACTCCCTCTAATACACCCCTAGAGTGACCATGAGCTGTATCAATAGTTATAACATCTACTTGTGCTTTAACTAAAGCATCTACTCTTTCGATCATATCTGCAGTTACACCAACTGCCGCACCACATAATAATCTTCCTTTATCATCTTTAGCACTATTAGGATACATTTTTATTTTGTCTATATCTTTTATTGTTATTAAACCCTTTAAATTGAAATTTTCATCTACAAGAGGAAGCTTTTCTATTTTATGTTTTTTAAGAATTTCTCTTGCTTGGTCTATTGTAGTATTTTCTGGAGCTGTTATTAAGTCTTCATCAGTCATTAATTCTGATATCTTTTTACTATAATCATCTTCAAAAACTATATCTCTATTGGTTATTATTCCGACTAATTTTCCTTCAACTGTTATAGGTACACCAGATATTCTATATTTACTCATTAAATCAAGAGCGTCTTGTAATTTTTTATCTGGTGATAAATGAAATGGATCTGTAATTACTCCATTTTCCTGTCTTTTTACTCTATCTACTTCTTCAGCTTGCTTTTCAATTGACATATTTTTATGTATTATTCCTATACCACCTTCTCTTGCCATTGCAATAGCCATTCTAGATTCTGTAACAGTATCCATGCCTGCACTTATTAAAGGTATGTTTAGTTTTATTTTTTTTGTTAAATTAGTATTTAAAAGAACATCTTTAGGTAATACTTCTGATTTATTAGGTAATAATAAAACATCATCAAAAGTATATCCTTTCTTTAATATTATAGCCATTTAATCCAACTCCTTTTTATATTTAATGATTTTAAAGTACAAAAAAACATGCTTACTTCTTGAACATAAGTGAATAAGCACGTTTAACTATGACAATGCTTTATTCACTCATAGTCAGAAGTTTAAGGCTTCTGGTAGATACTCCCTACCTTATTAAGGGGATATATGAGTCAATAATTTATTATAGAGCTTAATTAAAAACATTTTTTAAATTTTACATTCTAAAGTTCTATATATTTATACCAAAATATATTTAAAACTTTTGCTTATTTACACTATTTTATTTATTAAAATAGGTTTTGTCAATTATAAAACCTATTTTTAGCAAATTTAAATAATTCTAAAAATACTGTGAATAATATTTTCCCCATAAAACATACATATAATAGATGAAAGAGCTATGTATGGCACAAATGCTACGGCATCTTTCCTACTTTTTATTTTTGTAAGGATTAAAACAACAGATATAATAGCTCCTATAAAAAAACTAAGGAAAGTTAATAAAAAACATAATTTTATTCCTAAAAAAAGACCTGCTATAAAAATAACCTCTACATCTCCCCAACCCATTCCATTAGTTAATAATATTATTATACATATTATCATCGCTGGTATAAAGCCTGCTAAAAAATAATTATAAAATATGAAATTTATTTTATCTCCTTCCAAAAAGAATATACCTATTCTTAAAAATATTGTTATAAGTATAATGCTAAAGTAAACATACATTGTTTTAAAATCTATAACGGAAACGATTATTAAAAAACATATAAATATAGAGTATTTAATAAATTCAAAAGATAATTGGTATTTGCTATGTAAACCTAGAAACATAATTCCTGTAAAAGTTTCTATAAGTAAATATTGTATAGATATTTTTATATTACAATATCTACATTTACCCTTTAATTTTATATAGCTTATAATAGGAATATTATCTCTAGCTTTTATTTTATTTTTGCAGTTCTCACAATAAGATCCTGGATATACTATACTTTTACCTTTAGGTATTCTATTTATGCAAACATTTAAGAAGCTGCCTATTATTGTTCCATATATAAACATAAATACATACATCAGCACTTTAACCTCCAACTTTTTATTTTCTATAATTATATCCACTTTCTCATTTTAATTACTAATATTTAAGTTCAAAATAAAACTGCCAACAAATAAAATTTGTTGACAGTTTTATCAGATTTATATTTTTTCTATTAATACATTCCATCCATCATTCCAGGAGCTCCTGGCATTGGTGTATCATTTTTTTCTGGAATATCAGCTATAGCAGCTTCTGTTGTTAAGAATGTTGATGCTACTGACGCTGCATTTTGTAATGCTGATCTTGAAACTTTTGTAGGATCTACTATTCCTGCTTTTATCATATTAACATATTCATTATTTAAAGCATCATAACCTATTCCAGCTTCACTATGTTTAACTTTTTCTATAACTATTGAACCTTCAACCCCTGCATTGCATGCAATTTGTCTTACTGGTTCTTCTAATGATTTTTTAACTATGTCAATACCTAATTTTATGTCATGAGTTTCTGAATTTAATTTCTCTACTTCTTTTATAACCATAGCATAAGCTGTTCCACCACCCGGAATTATTCCTTCTTCAACAGCTGCTTTTGTAGCCGCTAGAGCATCTTCTATTCTTAGTTTTCTTTCTTTTAATTCAGTTTCTGTAGCTGCTCCAACCTTTATTACTGCTACTCCACCTGCAAGTTTTGCAAGTCTTTCTTGTAATTTTTCTCTATCGAATTCTGATGTTGTTTCTTCGATTTGAGCTTTTATTTGATTTACTCTATCTTCAATTTCTTTTTTATTTCCTTTTCCATTAACTATAGTAGTAGTTTCTTTAGTTATTTTTACTGACTCAGCTCTTCCAAGCATATCTACTGTTACATCTTTTAGATCTCTTCCTATTTCTTCAGATATTACTTGACCACCAGTTAATGTAGCTATATCTTCTAGCATTTCTTTTCTTCTATCTCCAAATCCTGGTGCCTTAACTGCTACACATGTAAATGTTCCTCTTAATTTATTTACAACTAATGTTGCTAATGCTTCTCCTTCTATGTCTTCGGATATGATTAATAATCTCTTTCCTTGTTGAACTATTTGTTCAAGTACTGGAAGTATTTCTTGTATATTAGTTATCTTTTTATCTGTAATTAAAATGTATGCATCATCTAATGAAGCTTCCATTTTTTCTGTATCAGTAACCATATATGGGCTAACATATCCTCTGTCAAATTGCATTCCTTCAACAACGTCTAATTCTGTTCCCATAGTATTAGATTCTTCTACAGTGATAACTCCTTCATTACCAACCTTCTCCATAGCATCTGCTATAAGCTTACCAATTTCTTTATCATCAGCTGATATAGCAGCAACTCTTGCTATGTCTTCTTTTCCTTCAACTGGTTTTGAAATTTCTTTTATACCCTTAACTGCTTCTTCAACAGCCATTTGTATTCCACGTCTTACAAGCATTGGATTTGCTCCACCTGTAACGTTTTTAAGTCCTTCTCTTATAATTGCTTGTGCTAATAAAGTTGCTGTAGTTGTTCCATCTCCTGCTACATCATTAGTTTTAGTAGCAACTTCTTTTACTAATTGTGCTCCCATATTTTCATAAGCATCTTCAAGTTCTATTTCTCTTGCTATTGTAACACCATCATTAGTTATAAGTGGTGCTCCAAACTTTTTATCTAGAACAACATTTCTTCCCTTTGGTCCCATAGTAACTTTTACTGTATCAGCAAGAATGTCTACACCCTTTTGCATGGATCTTCTTGCGTCTTCACCAAACATTATACTTTTTGCCATTTCCATACCTCCTAAATCTATCCTTATAAATTTTTAACCCTTATTCTAATACTGCTAAAATATCATCTTGTCTTAATATTGTATATTCTACATCATCTACTTTAACTTCATTACCTGCATATTTTGAAAACAGAACTCTGTCTCCTACTTTAACTTCCATTTTTACTTCTTTACCATCAACAATTCCTCCTGGTCCTACAGCTATTACCTCAGCTTCTTGAGGTTTTTCTTTTGCAGTTCCTGGTAAAACTATTCCGCTTTTTGTAGTTTCTTCAATTTCAATTCCCTTAATAACAACTCTGTCTCCAAGTGGTCTAATATTCATTTAAACCCCTCCTTAATATATTTTAAAATATTAAAATTCTTCTCCTTCGATTATTAGCACTCACTCATATTGAGTGCTAATACAATTATTATGATAATTAATAGTATTTATAATATCAAGTTTAAAACCACAACTTATTTTGCATTAATTAATCATTACTCACAATTATATGATTATATCTAAGTTTCTTACTATGTTTCTATGTTTTTCTATGTATTTTATTTATTTTACAAAATATATACATTTACAAAGCTTATTAACATACCCTATACTTTAATGTAACAAATATTTATTTAATTTTAGAGGTATTAATTATGAATAATTTAAAGACACTTAAAGAAATTTTATTTTCTTTTATTCTATCTTTATTTTTTATTTTATTATCTATAGAAATAGTAGTAAATTTTAAATACTTATATTATTTGGACATAAAATTTTTAAACTTAGAACATGCAAGTAATCTTTCATATTATGAAATAAAGCTAAACTATGATTATCTTATAGATTTTATTACATCTGCTGAAAATATAGATTTTAATATACCCTCTTTTCCTTCATCTACAGAAGGTATACTGCACTTTTATGAAGTAAGGGATATATTTACTAATATAAAATTGTTGTTTTATATAACTGCAATTATATCCACTTTTATTGCCTATTATTCCTTTAAAAATACTAATTTTCATATATTTTATTACAGTTCTCATATACTATTGACTATACCATTGCTTCTTATTACCACATTTGTATTAAATTTTAATAAAGTTTTTACTTATTTTCATAAGATATTTTTTAATAATGATTTCTGGATTTTTGATATTAATAAAGATCCAATTATTAATATATTACCTGAAGAATTTTTTCTTCATATGGCTATATTTATAAATATAATGGTTATAATTTTTGCTATAACTTGTAGAAAAATATATAAAAAAAGCTCTAGTCTTATATAAAACCTAGAACTTTTTTTTATTTTTCTCGCATTCTTTATTTAGATTATTGATTATACTTCTTCCCTTTACCACTCCTATTATAATAAGTATAACTGTTACTATGGATACACCTACTAATACAGGAATATTCTTAGAACTTATATTCTGTCCAAAATAGGTTGAAATAACTATACCAGGTAACCTTCCTAAAGAAGAATAGATTAAAAAATCTTTAAATTTAACATTAGATATTCCACATATATATGCCAATACATCCTTAGGTATACCAGGGATCAAATACAATATAAATACAATGTAGTTAATTTTATCTGAATTTAATACTTTACTAAAAAATTTTATATGTTTGTTAGATATTATTTTTTCCACAAAAGGTTTTCCAAAAAATCTGGAAATAGAAAAAACTATACCTCCTCCTATAGTTATGCCTATTATAGAAAATAAGCTTCCATAGAAAGCATCAAAGATATATCCTCCTGCTATTTGTATTATTTCACCTGGTATAAAGAAAAATACAACCTGTATCACTTGTAAAGCTATAAAAGCAATAATACTATTATGTCCATAAGACATAATTATTCTTTTTATTTCTTCTGGATTTTTTAGAACTCCGAAGTATTGTGAATAATATTCATATGCTCCATATAGAAATATAGCACCGATTATAGACAAAATAATATTATTTTTATTGTTTTTTAGCCATGTTCTTATATCTTTTTTAAAATTTTTCATATACTCACCCTCAGAACATGTTCTTTCTATTATTATTGTTCTTATTAAAATTTTTATTTACTTTTTCGAGTTTATTTTTACTTATTTATATTTTGCATTTTAAATAAAATAATGTCAATAAAAATTTATCCCTAAGGAGACTTTCTCTCCTTAGGGATATTAAAACTTCTATCTTTCCATATTAATGTCTTTATATTTATCTAAAACTTCATTATCTTTAACGTCCTTTATTGTAGATGATTTACTAAACTTCATAAGCGGTGCTTTAGCTTTTACTGCTGATACCATAGTAGCTGGTCCTCCTATACAACCACCTTCACACATCATTCCCTCAATAAAGTTTTCGGATAATTTACCTACCTTGGCCATTATCATAGCTCTTTTGATTTGATCTGGTCCACTAACTCTTAAAGGATTAAATTTAATGCCTTCTTTATCCTTTATACAATTTTGTATAGCAGAAACTACTCCTCCACCTTGTGCAAAACCTCTTCCATAATTAGATCCATCATTTATGTCTTCTTCTTCGCACTCTGCTGGATCTATTTCAAAGGCACCCATAAGTGCAGCTATTTCTTCAAAAGTCATCACATAATCTACTGCATCTTTAATCCCTTTTCTCTTTATTTCAGCTTTTTTTGCAGTACAAGGTCCTACAAATACAACTACAGAATCTTCATATTCCTTCTTTATCATTCTTCCTATAGCTACCATTGGAGATACTGTATTAGATACATTCTCCAATTGATCTGGAAACTTCTTTTCTATATACCCTAAAAATCCTGGACAACAAGAAGTTGTCATATATTTTTTTCCACTTTCAAGTCTTTCTATAAATTCTTCACTTTCATGAGCTGCAACTGCATCTGCACCACAAGCTACTTCTAGCATATCTTCAAATCCCATTGCTTTGAAAGCATTTTTCATTTTACCTACAGATACATCTTTACCAAATTGTCCGGTTATAGCAGGGGCTACCATTGCATAAACTTTTTTATTATTTTTTAGAGCTTTCGTTATATCTACTATATAGCTTTTATCAGATATAGCTCCAAAAGGACATGCTGACATACATGATCCGCAGTTTATACAATCCTCTTTATTTATTGTAGCCTTATTATCTTCTAAATTCATTTGTAACGCTCCTGTTGGACAAGCCCTTCTACAAGGTCTCATAACCTCTGCTATGGCATTATAAGGACATGCTGACTCACACAATCCACATTCTTTACAGGTCTCATGATTTATATATGCTTTTCCTGCTGCTCTGTTTATAGAACCTGCTGGACATACTTCCATACATTTATGTTGTAAACATCCTCTACATGCTTCTGTTACAACATATTTATTTATAGGACATTTATCACAGGCTGCATCTATTACATATATTATTTGATCATCATCTTCAACATGTACAAATTCTTCTGCTACCTGTCCATTTGGTAAACATCCTGTTGCAAGTTTTGCCCTTTCATAAACTATGGCTCTTTCTTTATAGACACAACATCTATACTCAGCTTTATCACCTTTTATTATATCAAAAGATATTCTTTCTATATCTTCCTCTCCTAATCTATCTTCCAAAGTCATTTTAGCTACTTCTTTTAATACTAAGTACTTTAATTTTTTTAATTGATTCTCAAAAACAATCATTCTATATAATCCTCCTAAATATAATTAACAAAGCAAATATTTTTATGATAAAAACATAAAAATTACTTGTTAATTTATTAACAGATACATTATAACAGATATCTGAAAAAAATTAATACACATTTTTCTATATCAGAGTACAAATTAGCCGTTTAAAGTTAATTATCTCTACCTATATCATTCAATCGCTTTTTTATATCTATTTACGGTATTATATTGTTTTCTCTAGCATAATAAAATAAATATTGTTGAGATAATCCAGAAAACTCTCCAAATTTTTCTCTAGCAAAATCTCTTATTTTCTTTAAAGACACATCTGGTGCTAAATAAAAATGTTGCATAGCCCTTTTAACCCAAACATCTACAGGAAATGCAGAATCTTTTCCCATTGAAAAAAGCATTATACAATCTGCCACCTTAGGTCCTATGCCTTTAAAATTTTGTAACGCACTATGACATTCATCATCTTGTAGCGTTTTTATATAATTTATGTCGAACTGTTCATTATATTCCAAACTATCTGTTGTAATATTTTCATATATTTTAGATACAGTATCTACAATATATTTACTTCTAAAACCAGTTCCACATTCTTCTACTTCTTCTATAGAAGCATTATATAATTTTTCTATGGAGGGAAAACCATAATATTCCTTACCTTTATACTCCAACTTTTTTCCCCATTTTCTACTTATTTTTTCAATAGCCTTCTTTATCATTGGTATTCTATTATTAGCAGAAATTATGAATGAAATTATTATTTCAAAAGGCTCTTGTTGTAATATTCTTATTCCATAACCATAATCTATAGCTTCTTTTAATAATTTATCCTCACTTAGTATAGTTTTAATTTTAGAATATTCCCTGTTTAAATCAAAATAGTTCTTCCAAATTTCTTCAAACTCTTTCTCATTTGTGTTATATAAAATTATCTCATCTTGTTTTTTTTCTACTTCTATTACTTTTCCATAAGCTACACCTATATAATTTCCATTTTCTTGTCTATTCCATCTAAAACATTGCCCACAATCAAATATATGATTTAATTCAAAGTTTTCTATCCCTTTTAAAATTATTCCCTCTATACCATCTTTATTAAAATTATTTATACATTTAAAATCCACAATAAATCCTCCCATATATAATAAGTGTGAAATAATTATATTTATTCCACACTTATTATATCATCTTTTTATTTTTTTTCACTATCACTCAAAAATTCATCTATTCCTTTAGCAGCTTTTTTTCCTGCTTCCATAGCTAGTATTACAGTTGCAGCACCAGTTACCACATCTCCTCCTGCAAATACCGCTCTTTTAGTAGTTTCTCCATTTTCATCCTTAGCTACTAAGCAGCCCCATTTGTCCGTTTCCAGTCCTTTTGTTGTACCAGATATTAGTGGATTTGGTGAAGTTCCTAATGCCATTATTACAGTGTCTACATCTAAAATAAATTCAGATCCCTCAATTTCTACTGGTCTTCTTCTGCCAGATTTATCAGGTTCTCCTAACTCCATTTTTATACACTTCATTGCCTTTACCCATCCATCTTCTCCACCTATTATTTCTGTTGGATTGGTAAGTAGATTAAATATTATTCCCTCTTCTTTTGCATGCTCTACTTCTTCTCTTCTTGCTGGTATTTCTTCTTCTGACCTTCTATACACTATATGAACTTCTGCCCCAAGTCTTTTAGCGGTTCTAGCAGCATCCATAGCAACATTTCCACCACCTACTACTGCTAACTTTTCACCTACTTTTATAGGAGTATCATAATCTTCTCTATAGGCCTTCATAAGATTATTTCTAGTTAAAAATTCATTTGATGAAAATACACCATTTAAGTTTTCTCCAGGTATTCCCATGAACTTAGGTAGCCCTGCTCCTGAACCTATAAATACTGCATGAAACCCTTCTTCATTTAAAAGTTCATCCACTGTAATTGTTCTTCCAACTATTACATCTGTTTCAATTTCTACTCCTAGTTTTTTAACATTATCTATTTCATGTTTTACTACAGTATCCTTTGGCAATCTAAATTCTGGTATACCATATACTAAAACTCCTCCTGGTTCATGTAAAGCTTCAAATATAGTAACATTATATCCAAGTTTAGCTAAATCCCCTGCACAGGTTAATCCTGCGGGACCTGCTCCTATAACTGCAATTTTTTTATCTTTCTTTTTTCCTTTAAAAGATAAATCTACGTTATTTTCCCTAGACCAATCTCCTACAAATCTTTCTAGCTTTCCAATGGCTATTGGCTCTCCTTTTACACCTAAAACACATTTACCTTCACATTGAGTTTCTTGAGGACATACTCTTCCACATATAGCTGGTAGAGAACTTGCTTCGTTAATAACTTTTGCAGCTTCCTCAAATTCCCTATTTTTAACATGTTGTATAAATTTAGGTATATTTATTGCCACTGGACAATTTGGCACACAAATTGGATTTTTACAATTAAGACATCTTGAAGCTTCTTTAATCGCTTCTTCTTCTGTATATCCAAGACAAACCTCTTTAAAGTTTTTTATTCTCTTTTTGGCATCTTGAACTTTTATAGGAGTTCTTTTGAATCTATCCATTAATGATCTCCCCCTAATCCTACGTGACATACGTGTCCTTCTTCTCTTTCTTGTCTTTCTAATAATTCTTTGCCTTCTTCTGTTTTATACATACCTTGTCTTCTTAGGGCCTCATCAAAATCTACTAAGTGCCCATCAAATTCTGGTCCATCTACACAGGTAAATTTAGTTTTACCATCAACAGTTACTCTACAAGCTCCACACATACCTGTTCCATCTACCATTAAAGTATTTAAACTGGCTATAGTTTTTATTCCATATTCCTTTGTAGCTTTTGTTGCAAATTTCATCATTATCATAGGTCCTATTGTTACTACTAAATCATATTTTTTATTTTTATTTTCTACTAAATCCTTAAGTAAACCTGTTACTAATCCTTTGTATCCATAAGAACCATCATCGGTAGCTATATATAAATTGCCAGCTTCCTTTTCCATCTCTTCTTCTAAAATTATCATTTCTTTAGTTTTTGCACCAATTATTACATCTACTTTTACTCCTATGGAGTTTAACCATTTAACTTGAGGATATACTGGAGCTGACCCTACTCCTCCAGCTATATACAATATGTTCTTTTTTCTTAAGTCCTCTTCTTTTTCATATACTAACTCTGAAGGTTGACCTAATGGTCCTGCAAATCCTTCAAAATGATCTCCTACTTCTAATTCTTCCATCTTTTTTGTAGAATTACCTACTACTTGAAATACTATAGTAACTGTTTCTTTTTCTTTATCGTAATCACATATAGTAAGAGGAATTCTCTCACTTTTTTCGTCTACTCTTACTATTACAAATTGTCCTGGCTTAGCTGATTTGGCAATTCTTGGCACATGCACATCCATAAGGTAAATATTTGGAGCTAATAATTTTTTATCTAATATTTTATACATTTATTTTCCTCCATATTCATTATTATTCTCATAACATCTATATTTATTATATAAAACTTTAATACACATAATCAACTCATCAATAATATTGTCATTAAATTCCTTAAAAACTCCCCTAATCTTAATTAAGAGAGTTTTTTCTTCAATTTGTTATTTATTTAAAAATCTATATCTTTTCCATTAAATGCATAAGTATACATGTTCTTCATTTCTTCTTCATTTATTTTTCTTGGGTTTGCTCCTGTGCAAGCATCTAATACAGCATTGTGAGCCATGTATTCAACCTTTTCTTTAAATTCATTTTCATCTATTCCATATTCTTTTAATGAATTATCTATGCTTAATTTTTTATTTAAATCCCTAATGAAATTTATCAATGAATTTACTAAATCTTTATCTGATTCTCCTTCTAATCCTAAATACTTTGCAATATTTGCATATCTTTCTTCACAAACCTTACTATTAAATTGTATAACATAAGGTAAGAATATTGCATTAGCACAACCATGAGTTATATCAAATACAGCACCAATTTTATGAGCCATACTATGAGTTATTCCGAGTAATGCATTAGAAAAAGCCATTCCTGCAAGACATTGAGCTTCATGCATTCTTTCTCTTGCTTCTTTGTCTTCTTCATAGGATTTAATTAAATAATCTTTAACCATTAATATTGCCTGTAATGCTAGTGGATCTGTAAAGCTAGTGTTTTCTGTAGCCACATAAGCTTCTATTGCATGAGTTAAGGCATCCATACCTGTATGAGCGGTAAGTTTAGCTGGCATTGTTTCTGCCAATTCTGGATCTACTATAGCTATATCTGGTGTTAAATTAAAATCTGCTAGGGGATATTTTATTTGTTTTTTGTAGTCTGTTATTACTGAAAAAGCAGTTACTTCTGAAGCTGTTCCACTGGTAGATGGGATAGCCATAAATTTAGCTTTACTTCTCAATTCTGGAAGACAAAGTACTTTTTGTGCAGCTTCTTCAAAAGTTAAATCAGGATGTTCATAGAAAAGCCACATAGCTTTAGCTGCATCAATTGGTGATCCGCCACCTATAGATATTATCCAATCTGGCTTAAATTCCCTCATGATTTCTGCACCCTTCATAACTGTTTCTACTGAAGGATCTGGCTCTACACCTTCTATTAATTTAGTTTCTATACCTGCTTCCTTTAGATAATTTTCAACCTTATCTAAAAAACCAAATCTTTTCATTGATCCGCCACCAATTACTATAACGGCTTTATTTCCCTTAATAGATTTTATTACCTCTAATGACCCTTTACCATAATAAATATCTCTTGGAATTGTAAATCTTTTCATATTTTTATCCTCCCTATATAATCTTTACAGTCTTGATATATTTTTAACATATATCAAGATTACTTTTATACCAATTATACCTAAGTCTTATAATTATAGATTTATTTCCATATTATTTTTATGATTAAAACTAACTATATTGTTAATAACTTAACTTAAATAAAGTTTAAATTAAAAGCCACTGGAATGGTCCAATGGCTTTTATTATATTATTTAGAATAGTCGTGGAATCCCTTTTTAGTCTTTCTTCCTAACCATCCAGCTCTTACATATTTTCTTAATAATGAGTGTGCTCTATATTTAGTGTCTCCTGTTTCTGTGTATAAAACATCCATTATAGCAAGGCATACATCTAAACCTATAAGATCTCCTAATGCTAATGGTCCCATTGGGTGATTTGCACCAAGCATCATAGCTTTATCAATATCTTCTGCTGTTGCTATACCCTCAGCATAAATTCCTATAGCTTCGTTTATCATTGGAATTAGTATTCTATTTACAACAAAACCTGGAGCTTCTGCTACTTCTACTGGGTCCTTTCCAATTGCTACTGAAACTTCTTTAACCGCATCAAAAGTTTCTTGTGATGTAGCCATTCCTCTTATTATTTCAATAAGCTTCATTACTGGAGCAGGATTGAAAAAGTGCATTCCTATAACTTTATCTGGTCTATTAGTAGCTGTTGCTATTTCAGTTATAGATAATGATGAAGTGTTTGAAGATAATATAGTTTCTGGTTTGCATATTCTATCTAATTCAGCGAATATTTCTCTTTTTATCTCCATGTTTTCTATAGCAGCTTCTACAACTAAATCGCAGTCAGCAGCTTTATTTAAATCAACTGTTCCTTCTATTCTACCAAGAATTGAATCCATATCTTCTTGAGCCATTCTTCCTTTTGACACAAGTTTAGATAATCCTTTTTCTATTCCTTTTATTCCTCTTTCAACAAATTCGTCTTTTATATCTCTTAAAACTACTTCATATCCTTTTGCTGCAAATGCTTGAGCTATACCAGCTCCCATTGTTCCAGCACCAAGTACACATATTTTTTTCATACTATTCCCCTCCTAAGATATTAAGTATATTAATTTTCTTCTTTTTCTGCTTTTAACTTAGCTATTAATTCAGGTATTATTTTGTTATAATCCCCAACCAATCCTAAATCAGCAATTTGCATTATTGGAGCAGATTCATCTTTGTTTATAGCAATTATATAATCTGAGTCTTGCATTCCAGCTAAATGTTGGATTGCTCCAGATATACCTACTGCTATATAAACCATTGGTCTTACAGTTTTTCCTGTTTGTCCTACTTGGTAATCTTTATCTATCCATCCGTTGTCTATAGCAGCTCTTGATCCTGCTACATTTCCCCCAAGAAGTTCTGCAAGTTCTTCTAACATTTTAAAGTTTTCTTTTGAACCTATTCCTCTACCACCTGCTACTAGGAATTCAGCTTCTCCTATATCCATAACATTCTTAGTTATTTTTACAACGTCTTCTACCTTTGTTCTTATATCTGACATTTCTAATTTAGCTTCTATCTTTTTGATTTCGCCTTTTCTTCCTGCATCCTTTTTAAGTTTTTCAAAAACCCCAGGTCTAACTGTAGACATTTGTGGTCTATGTTCTCCACAAACTATTGTGGCCATAAGATTTCCACCAAAAGCTGGTCTTGTCATTAGTAGATTGTTAGTTCCTTCTTCTACGTCAAGTGCTGTACAATCTGCTGTAAGTCCTGTTCTTAGTCTTGCTGCAACTCTTGGTCCTAAATCTCTTCCTATATATGTTGCCCCTACAAGAATTATTTCAGGTTTTTCTTCAGCTACAAGATCACATATAACTTTTGTATATCCGTCTGTTGTATAGTGACTTAGTAGTGGATTTTGTGCATATATTACTTTGTCAGCTCCATATGCTACTAATTCTTCTGCTATGCTATCTATTTTATTTCCTAAAAGAAGAGCTGTTAACTCTACTCCTAGTTTGTCTGCAATTTCTCTTCCTTTTCCTAAAAGTTCAAGTGAAACTTTTTGAAGTTCGCCATCTCTTTGTTCAGCGAATACCCAAACACCTTTGTAATCTGCTATATTCATTCTTTATCCCTCCTATTTTATTAGATGTAGTGCTTTTCCTTTAGTTTTGCTACTGCACATTGTGCTGCTTCCTTTGGAGTTAGGCTTATAACTTCGCCTTTTCCCTTTGCTTCTTTTGTTGTTGATCTCTTAACTTTTGTTGGAGATCCT
>NZ_FUWT01000029.1 GCF_900167265.1 Clostridium tetani | reverse complement strand
CCATGACGTAAGTCAATAAGATCCCTTGAAGAACACAAGGTTGATAGGTCAGAGGTGTAAGTGCAGCAATGTATTTAGCTGACTGATACTAATAGATCGAAGGCTTGATCAAATTATTTACTCTGTGCAATTTTGAAAGAATTATTCTTTCAAAGGAAACTTCTTCAGCGTAGCTGAGAAGTACTGATTCAAAACGAAATCAGAGATTTCTGTGAATCAACATCTGGTGATTATAGCTAGAAGGTAACACCCGTTCCCATGCCGAACACGATGGTTAAGCTTCTAAGCGCCGATGGTACTGCAAGGGCGACCTTGTGGGAGAGTAGGACGTTGCCAGGTTAGTATGATCCACTAGCTCAGTCGGTAGAGCACATGACTTTTAATCATGGTGTCCGGGGTTCGATTCCCCGGTGGATCACCAAAAAAACTGTCTACAATTAATTTGTGGACAGTTTTTTATTGCATTTAAATAATATTAAAGATTTATTAACTATTTTTAAGTAAATTGACATAAATAACATAGTATTGTATTATGATATTACGTATACCATTGAGAGGGGGATTAATATGTCAATTAAAAATAGTATAAATATAGGATTATCAAAAATAGCTAAAACTGTGGGAGATGGGGCAAATACGGTAGCACAAAAATCAAGTGAATTTGTTGAAATTTCTAAGTTGAATTTAAATATATCATCAGAAAAAAACAATATTGAAGAATTATATAGAGAGATAGGAAGAGTTGTATATTCTAAATATGAAAATGGAGAAATAATAGATAAGGATTTAGAAGATAGTTGTCAACAATTAGGAGAATCATATAATAAAATTATTGAATTAGAAGACAAAATTGATAATATTAAAAAATCAACTAAAGTTAATAAGAAAAAAGAAGTAAAGTGTGATACAGAAGATATATGTACGGAATATAAAAGTACGGAAGATAGCAAAATAGAAGATGCAAAAGTAGAAGAATTACATGATTCAATATTAAAACCAGAAGACGATGAATTAGTAGAAAATTGTGAGGGAGGACCTTGTAATTTTACAATGACAGATGGAAAAGATGATGACTTAATAAAATAATTATTAAATAAAGCTTTCATTAATTAATGAAAGCTTTATTTAAATCCTTTTAATATATCTGCAAGTTTACACCAATCTTCTTTATATGATTCTTTAAATGAATCTGTTCTATTATATATTAATGCAGAAGGATGATACATAGGAAATATATGCATATTTAATTTTTCACTAAATAGCAAACTACCATGACGATGGCCTATAGTAGCATTGTAATTATCGAATGTTTTTAAAGGTGTATTTCCCAATGTTATAATAATTTTAGGATTCACGGTTTCTATTTCTTTTTTTAAAATATGTTGGAAAAGATTTATTTCTGATGTTTTAGGAGGTCTATTACTTATAGTTTTTCTTCCAGAGGAACTCATTTTTATTTTAATAGGTCTAAAGTAACAAGTATTAGTTATTCTTATATCTTTTCTGTTTAAATTAATCATATCTAAATAGTATTGAAAGTTTTTTCCAGCTGCTCCTACAAAGGGTTTTCCTTCTTCTACTTCTGTTTTTCCTGGAGCTTCTCCTATAAATAAAATATCACATGGAATAGGACCACTTCCCATAGCCCACCCACCTATAGCATCATCTTTATAATTTTCACATATTTTTTTTATTTCTTCTTCTAAATCTTTTATACTATTAATAAATATACCTCCTTAAAAGTCTTTATAGCAGAGAAGAAAACAACCTAGTTATAGCTTCTATAAACTTCATAAAGTTAGAGGTTTCATTGAAATCCTGTTCTGTTACATTTTTACTATGGTTAAGATCTTCAAAAAACATTTCTTCTAACTTAATAGTTGTTTCTTCATCATATATTATAGCATTTATTTCATAATTTAAATCAAAACTTCTAATATCCATATTAGCAGTACCTATAGTAGACACCTTTCCATCTACAGTAATAATTTTTGCGTGAACAAAGGAATTTTCGTCATAAAAATGAACTTTGGCTCCAGACTTTAGGAGTTCAGCTAAATAAGTTCTCGAAGCAGAGTATACTGTAAAATGATCATATTGACCAGGAAATAAAATTCTTACATCTATTCCACTCAAACAAGCTATTTTTAAAGCTTCCATAATACTTTCGGAAGGAACAAAATATGGTGTTGTGATGTATATATGATCAGTAGCCATATATATCATTTTTAATATTCCTTGCATAATTGATGAATATGGAGAATTAGGGCCACTTTTAGCTAGCTGCATTAATTTTTTCCCAGATTGATTAACCTTAGGAAAGTAGGAATGAAAGTCTGTATTTATTAAAATACTATCATTATTTGCTTTTTTTATTGTCCAAAAGTCATCTATAAACACGGCTTGGAGTCCTAATACAAAGTCTCCTTTGACCATTATGTGAGTATCTCGCCAATATCCTAATTCGCCTTTTCCTAAATATTCGTCTCCAATATTAATACCACCAATAAATCCAACTTCACCGTCTATAATGACAAGTTTTCTATGGTTTCTATAGTTAACTTGAGTATTTATTTTCTTTAGTAAAGGAGCAAGAAAATATGAGTACTGAACTACATCAATACCATTTTTAATCATATCATTAATGAATTCTTTACCAAGCTTTATGGATCCTACTCTATCCAAAATAAATCGTACTTCGACACCTTCTAAAGACTTTTCTATTAACAAATTTTTTATTTCATTACCTATTATGTCATTTTTTACGATGTAATATTCTAAATGTATATGATGTTTAGCATTTAATATTTCTCTTTTCAAAGCTTGAAATTTTTCTGTACCATCTTTAAATATTTCTATTGAATTATTTAGAAATAAAGGAGATTCACTATTTTCAGCTATTAAATGAATAAGGGGTACATAATCAGGATCATCTATTTTATCCATAGATCTATAGATAAGTTCTCTAATTTTAGGAGAAAAATCATTATTTAATTTATGAATTTTCCAATTTCGGCCTAAAAATACATATAAAAAAATACCTATAGGTGGTAATAGAGTTATTATTAAAAGCCATGCAATGGTTTTTT
Source organism: Clostridium tetani (assembly GCF_900167265.1). GTDB lineage: Bacteria > Bacillota > Clostridia > Clostridiales > Clostridiaceae > Clostridium_G > Clostridium_G tetani. The sequence continues at coordinate 3,221 of NZ_FUWT01000029.1, read as the reverse complement.
CTGGTCTTTTTCTTTCTAATATTATAACTAATGTAATTATTATAATATTTATAAAGAAGAATATGGACAAAAAGGATGTGAAACTAATTTTCATATTAACACCTCCTTGTTTAAATAAAAAGTTACTTATATTATATATTTATATTGTATATTAAGGAAAGAATAAGTAAAGCATAATTTAATACTTATTTAATAAATTAGAATTAAAGTTTATGTTATACTATAATAACAATTTCAATACTTAAATTAATTAAATTCTAAATTGGAGTGAAGTATATGAAACTATGTTCTGTATGCAATAAAAATGTTGCTACTATTTTTACAACTAGATTTGAAACTGGAAAACCTCAAATTGTGGGGATATGTGCTGAATGTGCTAAAAAGATGAATATACAGCCTTTAAATCAAATAATTGAAGCTGCAGGAGTAACTCCAGAGGATATGGAAACTTATGCTGAACAAATGAATAAATTATTAGATAATATGGATATAAACGAACTTTTAAATAACGATTTATTTTCTAACATGATTAATAATATGAATGGAATGAATATGTTTAAAGTGCAGGATGATTTCATAGATAAAGATAAGAATGAGGAAAATACTAATAGTGAAAGAAATAAGGATAAATCAGAAGGTAATTCTAATGTTAAAACAAGAGTCAAATTTAAAAATAAGAGAAGGAACTTAGATAAATATGCAATAAATTTGAATGATAAGGCAAAGGATAAAAAAATAGATGTTGTAGTAGGTAGAGACAAGGAAATAGAGAGGATAATTCAAATATTAAATAGAAGAAATAAAAATAATCCTATTCTTATTGGAGAACCTGGAGTTGGTAAAACAGCTATAGCGGAAGGATTAGCAGTAAAAATAATAGAAAAAAATGTTCCAATAAAATTGTTTGATAAAGAGATATATTTATTAGATTTAACTTCTGTAGTGGCAGGAACTCAATTTAGAGGTCAGTTTGAAGGACGCATGAAGGCTATAGTAGATGAAGTTACAGAAAGTGAAAATGTCATATTAGTTATAGATGAGGTTCATAATATTATAGGAGCTGGGGAAGCTCAAGGAGGAGCGTTAAATGCTGCAAATATATTGAAGCCGGCTTTAGCTAGAGGAGATATTCAAGTTATTGGAGCTACAACTTTAGAAGAATATAGAAAATATATAGAAAAAGATTCTGCACTAGAAAGAAGATTTCAGCCAATATTAGTAGAGGAGCCATCAGTTAAGGAAACCATAGAAATTTTAAATAATATAAAAATATACTATGAGGATTATCATAAAGTTAAAATATCTAAAAAGATTATAGAGGAGGCTGTAAAACTATCTGAAAGATATATAACAGATAGGTATTTACCTGACAAAGCTATAGATGTTATAGATGAAGCTAGTTCTAGAGTTAATTTAAGAAATAAGAATCTAGTAGAATTTAAAATTGCTAAAGAAGAGTTAGGAGAGTTGCAAAATAAAATGTTAAATGAAGCTAATAGTGGAAATTATGAAAAAGCAGCTCAATATAAAACAGAGGAATACAAATTAAAGAATAAAGTTGAAGAATTAGAGAAGAAAAGCAAAGTAGAATTATCAGTAGATGATATAGCGTATGTAATCGAAGCATGGACCAAAATACCAGTTCAGAAAGTAAGAGAAAAAGAAGCAGAAAAATTATTAAATCTTGAGCAAAGACTTCATAAGAGATTAATTGGGCAAGATAAAGCGGTACGTAAACTTTCCAGAACAATAAGAAGAAATAGATTAGGATTTAAAAGTAAAAAAAGACCAGCATCTTTTATATTTGTAGGACCAACAGGGGTTGGGAAAACAGAACTTGTTAGATCTTTAGCATGTGAATTATTTGGAGATGAAGATTCTTTAATAAGAATAGATATGTCAGAATATATGGAAAAGCATACAGCTTCGAAATTAATAGGATCACCTCCTGGATATGTAGGATATGATGAAGGTGGGCAATTAACTGAAAAAATTAGAAGAAAACCATATTCAGTTGTCCTTTTGGATGAAATAGAAAAAGCACATCCAGATATTTTTAATATGCTTTTGCAGGTATTAGAAGACGGAAGATTGACAGATAATCAAGGTAGAACTGTTTTTTTTGATAACTCTGTAATAATAATGACATCTAATTTGGGTACTAATTTTAAAGAAAGTTCCATAGGCTTCGGAAATACAAATTCTATTCAAATTGAAAATAGTATAAAGGATGCATTAAAAGAAACATTTAAACCAGAATTTATAAATAGAATAGATGAGATAGTTATATTTGAAAAATTAAATAAAGAAGAGCTTTATGATATTATAGATATTATGTTTGATGAAGTTTCAGAAGATTTAAGTGAAAAAAATATAAAAGTACATTTTACAAAAGAGGTTAAAGATTTTATATTAAAAGTAGGTTATGACGAAAAATATGGTGCAAGGGAATTAAAAAGAGCCATACAAAGATATATTGAAGATGAAATATCTGAACAATATTTTAGAAATGAAGTGAAGGAAGGAACAAATATTTTAGTAGATATATATGAAGAAAGTATATATATAAAGAATATGTAATTATTTTTATACCTTATGGTTATAATACTCCTGAAAGTATACTTTCGGGAGTATTATATTAAACAACTGAATCAAGTGTATCTTTATATGGAATATGGAGATAAATCTAAAGATAATAAACAAATAAAAGATAATATCATTAAATGAGGTTTTAATACTCAATAGGTAAATTTAAATGTGTTAAAATGAAATACGTTGTTGAGAAAGAACAACGCAGAACTTTAAAACCAACACATTTATTGAAATAAATATTCAATAAAAAAGTGTTGACAAGTTCAAAAAAAACTTGTATACTATAAAAGTCGCTTGAGTGCGACAGATAAATAGGTCTTTGAAAATTAAACAGAGAAATAAGCCAGTCGATTCTTATTGAGAATCAAAAAATAGTAATTGAGCAAGGTTTTATCAATTATATATAGTTGATAAAGACTAAACTTTTAAATTGAGAGTTTGATCCTGGCTCAGGACGAACGCTGGCGGCGTGCTTAACACATGCAAGTCGAGCGATGAAGCTTCCTTCGGGAAGTGGATTAGCGGCGGACGGGTGAGTAACACGTGGGCAACCTGCCTCAAAGAGGGGAATAGCCCTCCGAAAGGAGGATTAATACCGCATAAAGTTAAGGTTTCGCATGAAACTTTAA
>NZ_FUWT01000021.1 GCF_900167265.1 Clostridium tetani | reverse complement strand
TCTCCTAATATCAATTATTCTTTATTTAATTATACACAAAAGTACCCTACGGGATAGACTTTTTTTAGAGTGTCTATTCTATAGGGTACATTTTATAAATGAAAGAAGATAGACTTTTTTCTTATGAAAATTATGAAAGAATCATAAATGTTTAATGTTGGTAATAGTATAAAATACAGTTATAATAATAAAGAAGGTGATGGAAAATGATTAATAAAATTTACCCAAACATTTATAGACAAGAAATAACCCTACCTAATAATCCTTTAAAGGTATTAAATAGTTATATAATTACTTCTGAAAATAAGAATTTAATTATTGATACAGGCTTTAACAGGAAAGAATGTAGTGAAATTTTCATGGAAAATATTAAAAAACTTAACATTGATCTTTCAAAGACGGAATTATTTATAACTCATTTACATTCTGATCATTCAGGTCTTGCAGCAGAGCTTAGCAAAGAAGTGCAAAAGGTATATGCAAGTAGTTATGATGGGGAAGTAATTAATAATATGACAAGCAAGGAGTATTGGAACAGACTAGAGGAATTTAAAAAAGTTTTTGATTTAGAAAAGGATAATGTATCTTTAAAAGATCATCCAGGATATAAGTTTTCATCAAAGGAAATTATTAATTTTGATGAAGTTAAACAAGGTGACATTATTAATGTAGGAGAATATTCTTTTGAAGTTATGGAAATCCCAGGACATACACCAGGACAAGTTGGATTATATGAAAAAGAACATAAATTATTATTCTGTGGAGATCATATATTGGATAGAATAACTCCAAACATAGCTTTTTGGACCTATGAAAAAGACATGTTATCCATTTATTTTGAAAGTTTAAAGAAGATATATAAATATGATATAGAAAAAATATTTACAGCACATAGGGGACCGGTTGAAGATTATAGAAAAAGAATAAAAGAGCTCTTTAAACACCATGAGAAAAGACTTAATGAAGTAAGAAGTATTATAAAAAACTATAAATATTCAGTTAGAGATACAGCATCTAAGATGGATTGGGAATTAAGATATGATGATTGGGAAGAATTTCCCAATGCTCAAAAATGGTTTGCTACAGAAGAAGCCATGTCTCATTTAGAGTACTTATTTTTTAATGGGGAAGCCTCAAAAAGTATGAAAGATGGTATTTTATATTATAAACTTCAGGATTAAGGGATAGTCCAAAGAAAAGATTGATTAAAAATCAAATTTAATGTAAAATGATAGAGGAAGACTAGGTTTTTTACCTAGCAATTAGGACTTAGGAAAAATCCTAAGTCCTTTTATATAATAAATAATAATTTAATAATGTAATACATTAGTTAAAAAAATGTTAATAATATAATGTACAATAATATGATATAACTATTATTAGGATAAATATAATAAATATTTCTATTTAAAAATCAATTAATTTATTATAAAATGTATGTAGTATATGTGAAAGGAAAGGAATAATATGGTAAAAAATAGGAAGATAAGAAAGAAAAAGAAGAAATTTTCATTTAAAATATTTGCATGTTTTTTATTATTTGAAATTGTATTTACTGCAGCCAGTGCTCCTTTTTTAATTTACTATGGTCCTTTTAAAAATTTAAGAAAAAATTTAGTAGGGGCAGCTATGAGTACATTAAGTCATCAATATATAGCTACGGCATTTCTTTCAGATAAAAAAATCAAAGAAATTTTACAAGAAGATGTTGTAGAAGTTTTAGAACAAGGAAATTCAATAAAAGATGTACAATTTAATAATAAACATGATAAAAATATTGAAAGATACGATATAGATGGTGGCAAATTTAAAGGATATATGTTAGTTGTTCATGATGCTAGTAGGGTAAAAGTTGGACATAGTAGTAAAATTCCAAAGTCAGGAGAATTAACAAGCAAGATAGCAAAAGATAATAAAGCTATAGCAGCTATAAATGGTGGAGGGTTTACAGATAAAAATGACGATGGAAATTGGACAGGTACTGGAGGACAACCAGTAGGAATACTAATGAGTAATGGTGAACTCGTACATAATGATATTAAAGACTTAAATAAAAAAGAAGATGTAATGGCCATTACTTCAAAGGGAGTTTTGCTAGTTGGAAAGTATAGTTTAAATGAAATGGAAGATTTGGATGTAAAAGAAGCTATAACCTTTGGTCCAGCATTAGTTGTTAATGGACAACCTACTATTAAGTCAGGTAATGGTGGACAGGGTCCTGCGCCAAGAACAGCTATAGGGCAAAGAAAAGATGGGTCTATTCTTTTATTAGTTGTAGATGGAAGACAGTTTAGAAGTATCGGTGCTACATTAAAAGATATACAGGATATTATGTTGGAATATGGAGCTTATAATGCAACAAACTTAGATGGGGGATCTTCTGCAACAATGTATTATGATGGTGAGGTAATTAATAATCCTTGTGATCCATTAGGTGAAAGATCAATACCTTCAGTTGTATATGTTGAACAATAAGGGAGAGTAACAATGAAAAGATTTAAAAAAGTATTTGCATGGATAATATTATCCTTAATAGTTCAGAGTTCTATGTATTTTTATATAGATAAATATTATTTAACTAATAATACTAAATTAAAAGCCACTAAGGTTGAGAAAAAGAATAATGATGAAAAACCAGATTTAGAAATAAAATTACCTGATAATGCTAAGAATATTAATATGTCTTTTGATGGTAAATATGCTGCATACTATGATGGTGATATTTTGAAAGTATTAGATACTAAAACTAATGAGGAAAGAGATATAGCCTTCGATGAAGGTACAGATTTATCCTATTATAAATGGTTATCTGATAGAAATAGAATGTTGATTGCAGAAAAACACAAAAGTGAAAATGGAGGATATAGATTTAAATTATCATACTATGACGTAGATAAAGATACCAAAGAAGAATTTAAGGATCTAACTTGGGGAGACGAAGGCTCCATTGTGGAGGATATTCAAGAGTCTACAATAACAAATGTAATGTATGTAAAAGTTTCTAGAGGCGGAGGAAATAGTAGGTTATATTGGATCAATATAATGGCAGAAATGAAAAGAGTGCCTACTAAAGTTCAAATGATAGGAGATATAGCTTTAATTTATCATGAAGATAAACTTTTATATGAAAGTATGACCTATAATAAAATATATGTTACTAACAAAGAAGGAACAATAGATATAGAAGGAGTAGAAAAACCTAAATTACTAGGAGTAGATATAGACGATAATGTATATATAGGTAAAAAAGAAAATGATAAAATATCAAAAGTTTATTATGGGAATTTAGAAACTCCTACAAATCAGTGGAGGTCAGTTCCTTTTGATCAGCCTATAGAAGAAAAAGATGTTCATATAACAAAAGAAGGTAAAGTTTTAATAAATGATAATCTAAACGGAATAGTTAAAGATGTGGCAACAGGTAAGGAAACTAAATATAAAGGTAAATTTCTTCAAATATACGAAGGTGGAGTTTCTTCTATAAGTGAAAATAAATTAATAAAAACTAAATTTAATTAGTTATAAACTCACTGTAAGTAATTTGCAGTGAGTTTTTAACTAATATAATAAAAATTAAAGAAGGTGATTGTTTTGACAGGAAAGTTATTAGCAAAGATTTTAATTATACCAGCAATTTTAATAGGATTTACATTTCATGAATTTGCCCATGCTATAGTTGCCGATAGGTTAGGAGATAAAACACCAAAATTTCAAGGAAGACTATCTTTAAATCCAATAGTTCATATTGATCCCATAGGATTTATTATGATATTATTAGTTGGATTTGGATGGGCTAAACCAGTACAAGTGAACCCATCGGCCTTTAAAAATTATTATAAGGATGATTTAAAAGTTTCCATAGCAGGACCTATATCCAATTTACTTATAGCTTTTATATTTGGTGGAATTATGTTTCTTATGGGGAAATTTACTCCTGTATATGGAGGGCAAGTGTTTGGTATATTATATTTAATAGTGGATTTTACCATAAGTATTAATTGCATGTTAGCTTTTTTTAATTTGATGCCATTACCAGGTTTAGATGGGTTTCATATATTAAGAGATTTATTTCCAAGGAAATTTTATAAGTATGGAGAGCAAATATATAGATATCAGATGTTCATACTCATGATTTTTATATTGACACCATTATCTAACTATTTAGTTTGGAAACCTGCTAACGTGACCTATGGATTAATACTTAGACTATTCAATATTATCTAGTAGGAAATAGCTAATAGTCATTCACTAAGTAGAGGAGGATTTTATGCGACTTAGAAAAAAGTGGTGGGCTAGACCAGAAATGGAGGCTTCATCTTTAGTAATAACAAATCCAAAAGAATATAAAGGAAAATGGATGGAAGAATTTAAAAACAATAATAGTATTCATTTAGAATTAGGATGTGGAAGAGGAGGATTTATGCAAGAAAAAGCTCTTAAAAATCCTAATATAAACTATGTGGCGGTAGACTTAAAAGATGAAATTTTAATTTATGTATTAAGAAAACTGAAAGAAAAAGAAATAGAAAATGTAAGGATTGTACCTTTAAATATAGCTTTTATAAGTGAAGTATTTGAAAAGGATGAGATAGAAAAGATATATATAAATTTTTGTAACCCATGGCCTAAATTAAGACATAATAAAAGAAGACTTACTCATAATAAATTTTTAGATGAATATAAAAAATTTTTGAAGGGTCAAGGTGAAATATGGTTTAAAACAGATGACATAGGATTGTTTGAAGATTCCCAAGAATATTTTAAAGAAAGTGGATTTTCCATAGAATATATAACCTATGATTTACATAAATCAGATTTTAAAGACAATATAATGACAGAATATGAAACTAAGTTTACATCTATGGGAATGAAAACTATGTTTTTAATAGCAAAATTAAAATAACCAATAAATAAAGTTTTGAACCCCGAAATCCATATTATAGCTAAAGTGCAGCTTCCAGATATGGATTTTTGGGAGTAATATCAGCAAAATAGATATATAGGCGGTAAAGAAGCAGATAATAAACATTTAGGAGGATTTTTATGAATAAGAAAATATACTCAGTTTTAATTGTGCTATTTTTAATTGTTTCCATGGCACTAATTTATTTTGTGATGCCTGTTTTCTCAGTGAAATTTTATTCTTTCTATATTGTTTTTATAATAAATTCAATACTAATAAGCATTATTTTAAGTTTGAAGAAAAACAAAGATAAAGACAAAGCTAATTTTAAAATTTTTTTAATTCCAACTGCATTAATAGGATTATTTATTTTAATGTTTATAATTAGTTTACCAATATTTAGAGCTAATAGCTATAAAGGATTATTGCCAACGCCTAAATATGAGGAGTTTTCAAAGAATATAAATCCAATTGATATAAAAGAGATTCCAACAGTGAATCAAAGATATGCGGAATTATTAGCAGATAAAAAATTAGGAGAAGAAACTTCTTTAGGTAGTAAGGTAGAACTTGGTACTTTAACTTTGCAAAATGTTAACGGTAAGCTTTATTATGTTGCTCCTTTAGTACATTCTGGTTTTATGAAATGGCTTTTAAATGATAGCACACCAGGGTATATAACAGTATCTGCAACCAATGATAAGGATGTAAAGTTAGTAACAAAATTAAATGGAAAAGATATAAAAATAAAATATCAGCCAAAGGCTTTCTTAAATGATGATTTAAAAAGACATATATACTTAAAAGGAACAATAAATAAAGGTATAACAGATTTAACTTTCGAATTAGATGATAAAGGAAATCCATATTTTACAGCTACCATATATGAAAATAAAATAGGTTTATCAGGGCAGAAAGCAGTAGGGACAGCCATAGTTAACCCAGAAACAGGAGAGGTTAAAAAGTATACTGTAGAAAACACTCCTAAATGGGTAGATAGAATACAACCTGAGCCTCTTGTAGAAAATAATTTGAAAAAATGGGGAAAATACATTAAAGGATTCTTTAATTTTTCAGGTCAAGACAAGCTAAAAACTACAGAGGGTACAGGAGTAATATATAACAATGGGAAATGTTATTATTACACAGGATTAACTTCTATAGGTAAAGATGAATCTAGTATTGGTTTTGCTTTAATAGACACAAGAACTCAACAAACAAGAATATTTAAAATAGCAGGAGCTACAGAAACAGCCTCTATGAAATCAGCAGAAGGTAAAGTGCAAAATCTAGGATATACATCTACTTTTCCTATATTAATAAATGTGGATAATATACCTACTTATTTTACAACTTTAAATGATAAAAATGACCTAACAAAAATGTTTGCTATGATTTCTGTAACAGATTATAATATCATAGGAACAGGAGAAAATATTACAGAATGTAAATCAAACTATATTAAAAACCTAGCAAGTAAAGGGAATTTAATAAATGTAGGTTCTACAGGAAAGGAAGAAAATATAACAGACACTATAGAAAGAATAAATTCCTATGTAGTAGGTAATTCTACAATATATACATTTGTATTAAAAAGTCATAAAGATAAAATATTTAATGCTGGAATATCTATTTCCGACGAATTACCTATAACTAAAGAAGGGGACAAGGTAAATATAAGATATGTAGATACAAAGCAGGATATTATTAATATAACTAGCTTTGATAATATAGAATTTAGTCAACAAAGTGATAAATAAAATATTAAAACAACAAGAAAGTGGCATTTTAAAATTTAAACTGCCACTTTTAATTTTCTCTTAGATTATTTACTAAATCATTATATATGGATCTTACACCCTTATGCCAATTTTTATCTTCAGCGTATTTTCGATTTATCCATTGAAAGGGGTCTTCACCCTGTGGTCTATCTTCGCATAAGTTTATCACTGTCCTACAGGCTATTTTTGAGGAATCAACAATATCTGTATTATATTCCATCCAACTATGAAAAACGTTAAAGGGATTGTTGGCAATTTTTTTAGAGGACTTGTCCGTTTTAGGTACAAAACTTTGTTCTTGTCCAGTTATAGCAAATAAAATTAAAGGATTTAAGTTAAATTCTTTTGCAGAATTAATAATAGAAGAAAAATAAGGTTCTTCTGATAAAAGAGAATTTCTATTTATTAAAAAAGTTTTAAGTTTTTCATTATCTATTTCTATATACTTAAAATAACTAGGAAGACTAGTAGAATTATTATTTTCAATTTTAGATATTAATAAATCATAATTAATAGTAGCTACATTTTCTACTTTATTAGAGAAAACATAAGAAGATACTTTTTTATAGCTATGGGTTAAAATTAGAATAAAGAATGTACATATAAAAAATAATATTAATTTATTATGGCGAAGCTTGAACACATTTTTTCTATTATTATTTTTAATAATGGAATTCTGCCAAATAGAAATCTCTTCACTAGAAACTATATCTTTAAATATATCTGATGTAATAGTATTATATATATCAAAATAAGAGATATTATCTTTATTATTGAATATAGTGTTTTTTAATAAAGATATTTTTATTTGTTTTTTATTACAATTTTTAATACCTATAAGGTGTTCTTCCAAAATGGAATGGATAGTTTCTGAAAGAATATTGGCTTTTTCTTTAGGGGTTTTTTCTAAGTGTTCTATATTTATAGTATGTCTGATTTTTAGAATTTCTTCTTTAGTTATTATTTTTTTATTGTTAAAATTTTTTCTATTGTTTACATACATTAAATCACCCTTTAATTAATTAACAATTGATGTTTAGCAACGCTAAACGAGTTTTCCATAGTGCAACTATCTGCCTTACATAATAAAATTAAAGACTTTCTGACGATAGGAAGAAAATTTTCATTAATTATTCATTGTCCATTATTAGTTATTCACTATTTAAAGGTTATCGTAAAAAGCATTAAATACTTTAATTTTGAAAATAAAAAGAGCCCGTATTAATAAATACAAGCCCCTTATATAGTTAATTTTATTTAGCGTTTTTAGCAGCTTCCAATACTTTTTCAAAATTAGGTTGATTTCCTATTTCACTTACATATTCTACATAAACTATGTTATCATCACTATCTATTACAAATACAGCTCTTGCAAGAAGACCTAGTTCTTTAACGTAAGTTCCATAATTTTTACCAAAGATTCTATCTTTAAAATCTGATAGTGTAGTTAAATTATCTATTCCGTTATCACCACACCATCTAACCTGTGCAAAAGGTAAATCCATGGAAATAGTATATATAGTTACATTTGGAATAGCACTTGCTTCTTTATTAAAAGTTTTTGTTTCTAAATCGCATACTGGAGTATCTAAAGACGGAATAGCTGAGATTATCCTTACTCCTTTTGTATCCTTAAATGAAAAATCCTCCATATTATTATTTACTACAGTAAAATCAGGCGCTTTATCACCTATTTTTAATTCATTACCTACAAGGGTAACAGAGTTTCCTTTAAATGTTACGTTCATAATATTGCCTCCTCAAATTAAAATTTATATTAGCTAATAATTATTATCTTTTATTTTTATATGTATATATTACCATATAAAAATAACAAAATCAAATTATCTTTGAAAAATATTCAAAGAGTTAATAATTGTGTATAATTATAGTGTCTACAATTTAAAAGGAGTGTATACATATGAAGAATAAATTTTTAAATGGAAAAGTAGCATTAATAACAGGAGCTTCTAGAGGTATTGGAAGAGGAATTGCAATTGAATTAGCAGATAAGGGAGCTTGTGTTATTGTAAATTATAGAAAAGATTTAAAAGGAGCAGAAGAAACAAAAAAGACAATAGAAGAAAGAGGTGGATATTGTAGAATAATTAAATGTGATGTAAGTTCATATGAAGATACTAAACTAATGATTGAAAAGATAATTAGAGATTTTGGGAAAATAGACATTCTTATAAATAATGCTGGTATATCCAAGATTGGATTGTTTATAGATATGGAGGAAGAGGATTGGGATAATATAATAAATACAAATTTAAAGGGTGTTTTTAATTGTTCTAGAAATGTTCTACCTTATATGATTGGTGAAAAAAATGGAGTTATAATAAATATATCTTCTATGTGGGGAAGCGTTGGAGCTTCTTGCGAGGTAATTTATTCCGCTTCAAAGGGAGGAGTAGATTCCTTTACTAAAGCTTTAGCAAAAGAAGTAGGGCCATCCAACATAAGAGTAAATGCAATTTCACCAGGAGTTATAAACACTTCAATGAATGAGTGGATGAGTTGTGAGGAAAAGGATAGCTTAAAAGATGAAATTCCATTATGTAGATTTGGTGAATGTGAAGATATAGGTAAGGCTGTAGTATTTTTATGTAGCGATAACGCAAAGTACATAACAGGTCAAATCTTAACAATAGACGGTGGGATGATATAAGCAATCAAATAACATATTGAACTCTAGTTTAGAAAATCTGATCTAAGCTAGAGTTATCTTAATATATATCTATATTTTCAAATAATTTTACAGATTTATTGATTAAATAATACATAAATAATAAAAATACACATACTTTCAATGGTGCTATATTGTTCAATTTTGAAATTGAATCGGATAAAAAAGATGGCTTTACAAGAAAAAATATAAATATAAGTGAAAAATAAAATAACATTATATATAAATTATATAGAAATATGATTATTGTGAATACAAAATTAGATAATATCATTAACGAAAATAAATCTTTTATGTTTAAAGTAAAAACTATTAAATCAGTATTTATATAATGCATTAAATTAGATAAAATATATAAGAAAGCTATAATAAATATATAATTTATATTAAAAAATATAAATTTACTTAAAATTATTTCCTTTCTTGTAACAGGTAAACTATTTATAGTAGAGTTAGATTCATTTAAAGATGAAATGGATAATATAATATTAAAAAATAAAATCATACTATAGTAAATAAATTTGTTAAGTGAAGCATTTCCCAAAAATAATTTCACACCTGTAGGCAGAAAAAATAGTACAATATATAATAAATGTTTTTTAGTTAGGTATAAATCTTTTAAAAGCATATTTTTCAAGGTTGCAACCTCCTGTCATGTTTTATAAATCTTTATCTTCAAATAATTTAATGGATGAATATATGGATAAGAAGATAAATAATAAAAAGAAACATAATCCCAAAGGACTTATTGAGTTTAAATTTGGAATTAAATTAGATAAAGAATAGAATCTTGAAACCATAATAAAAAATAAAAGAAAAATTGAAAAATTGAAGAATATAGGCTCTAGATAGTATAGTGGTATAAGTGTTCCAAATATAATATTTGCTAATAATATTAACGAAAACATATCTTTAATGCTAAAAATTATAAGTGTGGAATTGGCATTTATATAATTTATAAAATGACAAATTGTCCATGTAAAACCTATAACAGAAATAGAAATAATATTTAATACTATATATTTACTTATAATTATTTCCTTTCGAGTTATGGGTAAACTAATTAAAATGAAGCTGGATTTTTCTATGGAACAAATTGATAGCATGAGAATTGAAAGTACTATAATTTTATAATAATAAAATATATCCAAATCATTATTATGAAATAATCTTATAAATATTATAGGTATATGAATTAATATTAGAAATAATATTTGCTTTTTAATCAGATATAAGTCTCTTAAAATTATATTTTTCATATCTATCCACCTTTATTTAAAGTCTTTATTTTTTACTATAAACATGCATATTAAAATAGATAAAACTGTTAAACATAAAATAATAATTAGATATTTAAAATAATTATAGAAATTAAAACTTAAAAAATATTTTGAAAGCTTTATTGAGAGCATACCACCTATATACATTAAAAAAAATGAAATTACATTAATTATTTTTCTGAAAATAAAATATAGAATGAAGTGAATAAAACACCATGTTAATGCTATTAATGTGGTTAAACAAAAATAATTTATAGATATAAAAATAGCATTAGATACATTTGTTCCCGAAAATACTATTATTGAAAATAATAAAAAATAATATAAAAATACTAATATTGATGACAAATATTTAGAAATAATAATTATTTTTTTATCTATTGGCATACTTAAGAATAATTTAATTGAATCATTTCTGTCTTCTTTTGAATTCATGGAAATGTTGCAAATAAGGGAGGGAATCAATACAAGTATAGCAAAAGTTATATGAAAAGCTGATGTTTCAAAGATTCCACCAACCATAAAAAATAGCAGCATTGAACATACAAGCATTTCTGGTAATATAAGCTTAAAATTTTTTAATATAAGTGTCTTCAAGAAAGCCACCTCCTTATTATTCTATATCCATATTTTCAAACAATCTAATAGATGAATGCATAGATGAATACATAATTAATAAAAATAGAACTATACTAATAGGATTTAAAAAGTTTAACTTTGGGATTAAATAAGTGCTTATTGGATTTAATGAAAAAAATAGTGGAAGTAGTGCCAAAAGCAAGATATTAATATTATTTATTGAATAATATAAAGGTATAGTTATTGCACATATTATATTAGACAAAAATATAAAGGAAAGTATATCTTTTAAGCTTAAATTTATAGTACATAAATTAGAAAATTTAAAATAAGTTATATAGTTGATTAAAATTATAGAAAAAGCTATAAAGATAATAAGTAAGCTTAATATTATATACTTACTTATAATTATTTCTTTTCTAGTTATAGGCAAGCTATTAATAATAAAGCTACCTTTAATTTTATCATCGTTATATATAAGTCTTATTGATATTGCAATGGATAAAGCTAAAGGAATAAAATAGCCAAGGGCTTCAATACCATTATTTAAGATTAATGCTATAATTAAATAAATAGGAATTGCAAATATCCATCTTTTCATTATATATAAATCTTTTAAAATAAGATTTTTCACAAAAATCACCTCTTAACTATTTTTGGAGGTAAATACCATGATGTCATCTAAGGAAGCTTTATCTATTATAATAGAATCTCCAAATAAGTTTTGTATTTTGTTAACATCATCTGTTAAAGCTTCAAATCCAAAGGCATTTTCTTTTATTCCTATAAATTCATTCTTTAAATTATTGGTTAATAGATTTTTGTCACCTTTAACTAAGGCATAACTATCCATTATTTCTTCCCTACTTTTAGAAAAAACTATATTTCCTTTATTTATATAAGTTATATAATCAGCAATTCTTTCAAGATCAGTAGTTATATGAGTAGAAAAGAATACACTTTTATTTTCATTTTGCATTAATTCTAATAAAATATCTAAGATTTCCCTTCTAAACACAGGATCTAATCCCGAAGTTGGTTCATCCATTATAATTAAATCTGCATTATGAGAAAGGGCTATAGCCAGTGAAAATTTTATTTTCATACCCTTAGAAAGGGTTTTAATTTTTTTATCTGTATTCTTTAAATCAAATCTTTCTAAATAATTTTGAAAAGTTTCTTCATCCCAATACTTATAAAAAGGGGCTATTATTTTTTTCATTTCCTCCATAGTGAAGTTCTCATAATAATAGTTTTCATCATAAACAAAACCTATTTTTTCTTTTATTTCTTTTTCAAATTTTATATGATCTTTTCCAAATATTTTTATTTCACCTTCATCTTTTTTCAAAAGATTCATTATAAGTTTTATGGTAGTGCTTTTACCAGAACCATTTGGGCCAATAAATCCCATGATATACCCCCTAGGAAGGGAAAAGTTTATATTATTTAAGCAAAAACTTTTTTTATAATTTGACCAATCTGTAAACTCTTTTTTTAAATTAATAACTTCCAAAATATTGTCCATGATATACTCCCCTTAATAAATTATTTTTATCATTTCCATAATTTCTTGCAAACTTAAGTTCATAAGTTTACAATCATTAATTACCTCTGTTAATTTTTTTTCTATAATACTAAGTCGTCGTTCTCTTAAAAGTTCTTTGTTTTGGCTTGCTACAAAGGAACCTCTACCAGGTGTTGTTTCTATAAAACCTTCTTTTTCAAGTTCATCATAAGCTCTTTTAGTAGTAATAACGCTTATAGATAATTCTTTAGCAAGGTTTCTTATTGAAGGTAAAATTTCACCTTCCTTTAGCTTATTTGATAATATTAAGTTTTTAATTTGAGTTGCAATTTGCTCATAAATAGGTTCTTTTGAAGAATTTGATATGATTATTTTCATTTTTAAAATCCCCTTGTGTATATACTGTGCATATCGTATATATACAGTATATACAAAAAGGAATATATTGTCAACGGATTAAGAAAATATTAAGAATAAAATTAGTAAATTATTATAAATTTATGATATTATAAAGGTTATAGGGAGTATGAATGAGGAGTTGAAAAGTAGTGAATAAAAATACTATCATTGTAGTAGATGATGAAAAAGAAATAAGGGACTTAATATGTATATATTTAGAAAATGAAGGCTATAGAGTAATTAAAGCAGAAAATGGTATAAAAGCATTAGAATTATTAGAGAAAGAAAAGGTAGATTTAATAATACTTGATATAATGATGCCAAATATGGATGGAATTGAAGCATGTACTAAAATTAGAGAAGAAAAAAACATGCCTATAATAATGTTATCAGCTAAAACAGAAGATATGGATAAAATATGGGGACTTACTGCAGGAGCAGATGACTATATGACAAAACCATTTAACCCTTTAGAACTTATAGCAAGGGTAAAATCTCAATTAAGAAGATATAAAAAGTTTAATGTTCAAAATGGTTATATTAATGATGATATAATAGAAATAGATGAACTTACAATTAATACCGCAACCCACGAGGTTCAGGTTGGAGAAAAAAAAGTTAGACTTACTCCTAGAGAGTTTGATATATTAGAATTACTAGCTAGAAATAAAGGAATAGTATTTAGTATAGAAAAAATATATGAAAGAGTTTGGAAAGAAGAGTTTTTTAAATCAGATAATACAGTTATGGTACACATAAGAAAACTAAGAGAAAAGATAGAGGAAAATCCTAGAAAACCTAAGTATGTAAAGACTGTATGGGGTGTAGGCTATAAGGTAGAAAAGTTATAAAATTAAAGAGGTAAATATGATAAGAAAATTGATAAAATTTATATGGAGAGTTATTACCAAACCTTTTAGATATATATTTGGTAAAATAGGTATTAGATTAAAAAGATTATATAATAAATTATATATAATCTATGAAAATTTAATGGAAAAAATAAATAAAAATATAAGATTTCAATTAATAGTAACTTTTGGAGTGTGTCTATTTCTTTCATTTATACTTTTTACTATGTTAAGTTCATATTTTTCTAGTAAAAATGTTCAAACTACTATAGATTATAATGAGGATATAAAAAGAATATCTGAAAATGCTTTCAGAATTGGAGAAACTTTAGATAAAGGTAAATTGTCTTCAAAAGATGATGAAAAAATAAATCAATTAATAGATCAAAATTATGGAGAAAGATATAAAATATTAATAACAGACTTAAAAGGAAATATTATTTATAAAACCAAGAATACTTATGAAACCCAAGTTGATATATATACAGTTATAAAAAATGCTATGGCAATTGGAGAAAGAAATAGATATGAAGAATTAAATACCAACAAAGAAGTTGTGACTTTTTATCCTATAGAATTTACAGATGTAAGAGGATATGTAATAGTCAAAGCTTACCCAGAAGGAATAGTAAAAACCCATAGATATACTGATGGTGGAAAACCTTTTTTATCATTGGTAATATCAATAATGTTCTTTTTAGGGCTATTTTTTTATTTAACTGGTAAGAAGGTTCACTATATACAAGAAATTGCTGATGCCGTTAAAGAAGTTGCTAATGGGAATTTGAAATATAGGGTACAAAGAAAGGGAAATGATGAGATTTCCAATTTAGCAGACAATATAAATAATATGACAAATGAATTAAACAAGAGAATAGAAAAGGAAAGAGAAATAGAAAAGACGAAAAGTGAACTTATTACTAATGTGTCTCATGATCTAAGAACACCTTTAACATCAATACTTGGGTATTTAAACTTAATAAAGGATGGAAAATATAGTGGCGAAGAAGAAATGTTAGAGTTTATACAAATAGCTTACAATAAATCTGAAAAACTTAGAGTGTTGATTGATGAATTATTTGAATATACAAGACTATCTAGTGATGGGATTAAAATAAGTAAAGTAGAAATAGCACTAGATGAACTTATAGAACAACTTGTGGAAGAATTTATACCTGTATTTTTAGAAAATAAAATAGAGATTAAAAGAAATATAGAATCTAACATTAAGATAGATGCAGATGGAGATAAATTGGTAAGGGTTTTTGAGAATTTATTTATGAATGCAGTAAGGTATAGTTATAAACCAGGATTAATAAAAATAAACTTGATTAATGAATATGGATATGCTAAATTTTCTATAACCAATAAGGGGAAAAGTTTAAGAAAAGATGAGGTAGACAAATTATTTGATAGATTTTATAGAGTAGAAAAATCTAGATCTGAAACCACAGGAGGAACTGGCTTAGGTCTTGCCATATCTAAAAGTATAGTTTCACTTCATCATGGAGAAATATGGGGCAGTTGCCAAGGGGAAGAAATAACATTTTATGTTAAATTAAAAATAAGTGAAGGCAATTAAAATAAAGTAATGTAGGGGGATGATTAAAATAGAACAAATTAATTTAGAAAAAAGTAAAGGAAGAGCAGTGGCATTTATGCTATTATCCTCTTTTTGTTTTGCCGTTATGGCAGCTTTAGTAAAATTATCTGGAGATGTTCCATCTATAGAAAAAGCTTTTTTTAGGAACTTTGTAAGTTTAATAGTATCAATATATATAATTTTAAAAAATAAACAAAAACCTTGGGGGAAAAAAGAAAATAGAAAATACCTCATATTAAGAGGAATTATGGGAACAGCAGGACTGGTATGTTATTTTTATTGCATAGATAATATGATATTAGCGGATTCCTCTATGCTAAATAAAATGCATCCTTTTTTCACTATAATATTTGCAGTTATATTTTTAAAGGAAGATATATCTTTGATTCAAATTTTTTCTTTAATATTATCTTTTTTAGGAGCATTATTTATAATAAAGCCTAAATTTGATATGAGTGTTATACCAGCACTAATAGGTGTAGTTTCAGCGGTTTTCGCAGGAGCGGCATATACTCTTGTAAGACATTTAGGAGATAAAGAGAAAAGTTATACTATAGTTTTTTATTTTTCATTAATATCTGTAATTTCAATATTACCTTTCATGATATTAACATATAAACCTCTAAATTTATTTCAATTTATAGCATTATTAATGGCGGGGATATTTGCATCAATAGCTCAATATTCATTAACCTATGCATATAAAATTGTAGCAGCTTCTGAAATATCCATATATAATTATACAAATGTTATTTTTTCTCAAATAATAGCCTTTATTATTTGGAAAGAGTTACCGGACATATATAGTTTTATAGGATACGTGTTAATAATAGGTTCTTCTTATATTACTTATAAATATATGAAGAAAAGAAACTAAATAAAAATTTTGTGAAGCAAAATTTTTATTAATGAATAAGGAATAATGAATATTGAACAATTATGGATATTTTTTCTCCATTGACATTACGAAAAAATTTTAATTTTATAAAGACTTGATGTTTAGCTTTGCTAAACGAACTAATTTATAGATTAACTATATATCTTATTTAATAAAATTAAAGATTTTCTGACGAAAGGAAGAAAGTCCACCTAAATTATTCATTGTTCATTGTTAGTTGTTCATTAAAAAAAGCTGCGTCTCAGTTTTTTAAAACTGAGACGCAATTTTTTTATTTTTCAACAACTATTCCTGCTTGCACAAGCTTAACTCCATTTTCAATACTATCCCCTACTGGGCAAGTTTTCTCTATAAATTGTGCAAATTTGTTCAATTCTTCTTCGGAAGAATTGCTCTTGAAATGCATTTTATATCTAATTTCTGAATATCCAGGTCTTACATCAGATAATCCTAAGAAACCATCAGCATCAAAATCTCCTTCTAAGTCAACCCAGAAATCTTCAAGGTCTATTCCATTTTGTTCAGCAAAGGCAAAGGCAACAATAGTTTGGCATGCTCCAAGAGCACATAAAACTAATTCCATAGGATTCATTCCCTTATCTGTTCCGCCTAATTCTTCAGGCTCATCTAATAAAACTTTAAATCCTCTTGAAGTTGAATTTACTTGAAGGCCTTCAGGTAATTTTTTAGTAGTAGCTTTTAAAGTTTGTAACATTATAAAATCACTCCTTAAATTTCCATACTAATAATTGCTATTACAATTATTAGTATAGCAATTAATAATAAAAAAAACAATATAGAAGATAAATAATATTTTAAGTTATCATATATTATTTGCAAGAGATTGCATTAATATAATGTTTTCTGCCAAATAATAAAAAAGAATGTCTTAAAAGACACTCTTTGTATAATAGAATATTACAATTATTTATTGTCAGACTTTAATTCGTCTAAACATCCTTGACACACATTCTTACTTTTATAATGAACTACATCTTTTGCATTTCCACAAAATATACATGATGGGTTATATTTTTTTAGTATTATATGTTCTCCATCCACAAATATTTCAAGAGAATCTTTTATTTCAATATCAAGATTTCTTCTCAATTCTATTGGAATTACTATTCTTCCTAACTCATCTACTTTTCTTACTATTCCTGTTGATTTCATGTGTATTTACCTCCTTTATACAAAATTCGACTTTATTTAATTAAATAATAGCAAAAATAACATAAAAAGTCAACTATTTTTTTTCATAGATTAAGATAAACTTAACAACTTATTATACTTAATAAAATATTATAGAAGGATTAATTTATAAATTAATTACCAATAATAGATATATGCTATAATTATATAACATTAGAATTATAAGGAGGAATTAAATTTTATGTTAGAAATCGGAAAGATATATAATGGTTTTAAACTCATAGAAAAATCAAGATTAGAAGAAATAAATTCGGAAGCATTAGTATTTCAGCATGTAAAAACGGAAGCGAAGCTATTAAAACTTATAAATGAAGATGATAACAAAGTATTTGCTATATCATTTAGAACTCCACCAGAGGATAGTACAGGGGTGGCACACATATTAGAACATTCAGTTTTATGTGGATCTAGAAAGTTTCCATTAAAGGAACCCTTTGTGGAACTTATTAAAGGTTCTTTAAATACTTTTTTAAATGCAATGACATTTCCAGATAAAACCATGTATCCTATAGCTAGTAGAAATAAACAAGATTTCTTTAATTTGATGGACGTATATTTAGATGCAGTATTCTATCCTAATATATATGAACAACCTGAAATATTTATGCAGGAAGGCTGGCATTATGAAATAGAGAATAAAAATGAAGATATAGAATATAAAGGGGTAGTATATAATGAAATGAAAGGAGCTTTTTCTTCACCAGAGTCCATTTTATCAAGAAAAATAATGGAAACATTATATCCGGA
Organism: Clostridium tetani; assembly: GCF_900167265.1. GTDB lineage: Bacteria > Bacillota > Clostridia > Clostridiales > Clostridiaceae > Clostridium_G > Clostridium_G tetani. The sequence continues at coordinate 24,166 of NZ_FUWT01000021.1, read as the reverse complement.
TACAGCTTATGGCGTAGAATCTGGAGGGGATCCTGATTATATACCAGAATTAACCTATAGTAAATTTATAGAATTTCATAAAAGATATTATCATCCATCTAATAGTTATATATATTTATATGGAGATGGAGATACCTTAGAAGAATTAAAATTTATAGAAGAAAATTATTTGAAAGATTTTTCAAAGCTAAAAATAGATTCTACTATAGAAGAACAAAAACCTTTTGATAGTATGAAAGAGATAAAAGTTGAATATCCTATATTACCAGATGAAAAAGAAGAAGATAAAACATTTTTAAGCTTAAATTTATCTATAGAAAAATCTACAAATAAAGAGCTTTATTTAGCTTTTGATATATTAGAACATCTTCTGTTAGAAACACAAGCAGCACCATTAAAGAGAGCATTAATACAATCAGGTATAGGTAAAGATGTATTTGGAAGCTATGAAAATAGTATATTACAACCTTTCTTTAGCATAATAGTAAAAAATTCTAATGCAGATAAAAAAGAAGAGTTTAAAAATGTAGTAATGAATACTTTAAAGAACTTAGTTAAAGATGGAATAGATAAAAAATTAGTTGAGGCTTCTATCAATATAAAAGAATTTGGATTAAGAGAGGCTGATTTTGGTGGTTATCCAACAGGACTTATATATGGTATAAAGTGTATGGATAGTTGGTTATATGATAAGGAGCCTTTAATGCATTTAAGATATGAAGAACAATTAAATAAAATAAAAACAAATGCTTTAAATAATAATTACTTTGAAAATTTAATAGAAAAGTATTTATTAAATAATTCTCATAGTTCTCTATTAATAGTTTCACCAGCAAAAGGAATTGCAGAAAAGAAAAATGAAAAAATAAGAGAAGATCTAAAAAACTATAAAGAAAGTCTATCAGAGCAGGATTTAGATAATATTATAAAAGAAACTAAACTTTTAAAAGAAAGACAAATAACTCAAGATAGTGAAGAGAATTTAAAGAAAATACCTTTACTATCTATAGAAGATATAGATAAAGATACAGAGAAGCTTCCAATAGAAGTTAGAGAAGAAAAAGATATAAAAGTATTAAAGCATAATATATTTACTAATAAAATAGCATATGTAAATTTGTATTTTAATATTTGCAATGTTCCTCAAGAGTTTATACCTTATGCTGGACTTTTATCTGGAATAATAGGAAAAGTTGATACTAAAAACTATAGTTATGAAGAGCTTTCAAAGGAAATAAATATCTATACAGGTGGAATAAGCTCTTCAGTGGACATATATTCAAACAGCAAGAAAGTAGATAAATTTATACCTATGTTTAAGGTGAGATCTAAATCTATGATTGATAAATTACCAAAACTTTTTGAGCTTTTAAAAGAAGAACTAATGCATAGTATATTTAAGGATCATAATAGAATTAAAGAATTAATATCTGAAATGAAATCTAGAATAGAAATGATTATATTCGACAAAGGACATTTAATAGCTGCTGGTAGAGTAGGTTCATATTTTTCAGCTGCAACAGATTATTCTGAAAAAGTATCAGGTTTAAAATTGTATAATTTTATCTGTGAATTAGAAAGAGACTTTAATGGAAATGAAATAGAGAATAAACTTAAAGAACTATGTAAGATTATATTTAATAAAGAAAATTTAACTGTGAGTGTAACCATGGAAGAAGAAGATTATGAAGAATTTAAAAAGAACTTTGATATATTATATAATGAACTAGGAAATAACAAAATGATAAATTGTAACTATGAATTTAAAGAACAACAGCTAAATGAGGGATTGATGACATCTGGTAAAGTTCAATATAATGCAAAGGGATATAATTTTAAAAAATTAGGATATGAGTATTCAGGTGCAATGAGGGTATTAAAATCTATAGTAAGTTATGATTATCTGTGGAATAAAGTTAGAGTACAAGGTGGAGCTTACGGATGTTTTGGGGTCTTCAATAGAAATGGAAATATGTTTTTTACATCTTATAGGGATCCAGCATTAAAAAATACTTTATCTGCATATGATGGAATGAAAAATTATATAGAAAATTTTTCAGGAGATGAAAGAGAAATAACTAAATATATAATAGGAACTATAAGTGATATAGATACACCCCTAACTCCATCAATGAAGGGAGAAAAAGCGGCAGCGGGTTATTTTAGTGATATAAGTTATGAGGATTTACAAAAAGAAAGAGAAGAGATATTAGATGTAAAAATAGAGGATATAAGGACACTTTCAAAGTTAGTTGACGATTGTATGAAGAAAAACTATATTTGTGTACTTGGAAGTGAAGAAAAGATAAGAGAAAACAAAGAAATGTTTAATAACACTCTAAATGTTTTCGAATGATGTGAGTCTTATGTTGAGTATTGGAAGCACTATCTTTTTAAAAGATAGTGCTTTTAAAAAGAAATATTAATCTAAATTTTGAGAAAAATTTAACAATTATATTGAAACAAGTCACCACATTTGTTAATATAATCTTAGATATGGGTAAAATTTTAAAGGGGGATAAATTTTATGAAATTTAAATTTAAAAAGACATTAGTTTTTTTTATGTTACTTATTTTTTCCTTTAGTATTTTAGGATGCAGTAAGGGTACTTCAGGTTCAGAGAAAAAATTTAAAGCAGGCAAATATACAGCTGAAGCAAAAGGACATAATGCTCCACTAAAAGTAGAAGTAGAAGTGGACGACTCATCAATTAAGGAAATAAAAATATTGGAACACAAAGAAACGCCGGGTATAAGTGATGCTGCATTAAAAGATATACCTAAAGGTATAGTAGAAGCACAAACCCTTGCGGTAGACACTATTTCAGGAGCTACTATAACAAGTAATGCAGTTATAGTAGCTATTACTGAAGCTTTAAAACAGGCAGGTGGAAATATAGATGAATTAAAGAAAAAAAGCAAAGATGAAGATGTAAAAAAAGAACAGGTTACTAAAGAAACCGATGTTATAGTTGTTGGAGCAGGTGGAGCTGGTATGTCAGCAGCGGTAGCAGCAGCTGAAAAAGGAGCTAAAGTAATAGTTCTTGAAAAAATGCCCATGATTGGTGGAAACACCATAAGATCAGGAGGAGCTTATAATGCTGTAGATGTTGAAAGACAAAAGGCTCAAGGAATAGAAGACTCTATAGATAAACATTATACTCAAACCTATGAAGGTGGAGACAAAAAAGGAGAATCCAAATTAGTAAAAATTCTTGTGGAAAATTCATTAGAGGGTAAGAAGTGGTTAGAATCCTATGATATGAAGTTTAATGATAAAATAGGATCTGTTGTAGGATCATTATGGCCAAGAACTCATCAAGCCTCTGACCCAGCTGGAATAGGATATATGAATGCTTTAAAAAAAGCGGCAGATAAACATAAAGTTGAAATACTGTTAAATACAAAAGCTACAGAATTAATAATGAATAATGGAAAAGTTGTAGGGGTTAAAGCAGAAGGAGAAAAGAATTTATACGAAATAAAGAGTAAAAAAGCTGTTGTAATGGCATCTGGAGGATTTGCAGCTAATGTGGAGATGAGAACAAAATATGTTCCAAACTTAACTAAAGATATGAAAACCACAAATCACCCTGGAGCAACAGGAGATGGAATAGTTATGGGAGAAAAGGTAGGAGCAGATTTAGTTGGAATGGAATATATTCAACTTCTTCCTATGGCTATAGAGCTTACGGGACCTACAATAAATGTTGAAAATTCAATATTTATAAATAAAGAAGGAAATAGATTTATAAATGAAGATAATAGAAGAGATAAATTATGTGAAGCTATATTAAAACAAAAAGACGGTCAATATTATATGATAAATGATTCTCAAATTGTAAAAGAAACTAATGAATTAGGAGATAAAATTTCTGAATTAATAGAAAAAGGAGTAGTTAAAAAAGCAGATAATTTAGATGAACTTGCAAAAGCGATAGGAGTACCTGTTGAAAATTTAAAAAAATCAGTAGAAGAATTTAATAAAGCAGTAGATAAAAAGAGTGATGCTTTTGGAAGAGGAGTATGGAAAAATAAAATAGAAAAAGGACCTTTTTATGCTACACTAAGATATCCAGCAGTACATCATACTATGGGTGGATTAAAAATAAATGAAAAAACCCAAGTTTTAGATAAATCAGGAAAAGTAATCCCAGGATTCTATGCAGCAGGAGAAATTACTGGTGGTATACATGGTGGAAATAGATTAGGTGGAAACGCATTACCAGATACAATTGTTTTTGGTAAAATAGCAGGGGAAAATGCAGCCAACGAAAAATAATTTAATTAATATACTATAAAAGCCCTTATTTGAGGGCTTTTATAGTATATTAAGGAGATGATTGAGAATATGAAAGAAGAATTCTTTTTTTACAGCAAAGATAATACTAGAATATATTGCACTAAATACATTCCTAAGGATAAGTTAAAAGGAGTAGTTCAAATAATTCATGGCATGGGGGAAAATAGTAGTAGATATGAACATTTAGCTATGAAATTTATAGGAAATGGATATGCTGTATATATGCATGATCATAGAGGACATGGTAAAACAGCAGAAGTAAGAGAAAACTTAGGGCATCTAGGAAATGGAGATGTATTCTTAAAAATGATATATGATATGAAAGAAGTTACTGACATAATAAAAAGTCAATTAGGAGAAGTGCCTGTATTTTTATTGGGGCATAGTATGGGATCTTTTTTATCCCAAAAATATATTTCGCTTTTTGGTAAGGAGCTAAAAGGGGTAATACTTATGGGAACAGACGGAAGGAAAGGAAGAATTTTAGATATAGGCATTGCACTTTCTAGAAAAGAAATAAAAAAACATGGTAGTAAGCATAAAAGTAAGAAATTAAATAGAATATGTTTTTTAAATTGTCATTTAGCTTTTATTCCAAATAGAACTAAGTTTGATTGGCTAAGTAGTGATACAGAGGAAGTAGATAAATTTATAGAAGATGATTTTTTAGGATTTTATTATGATAATTTATTTTTTTATTACTTTTTTAAAGGATTAAAAGATATACATAAAAAAAGTGTAATGAATAAAATACCAAAGAATCTTCCAATATATATATGTGGAGGCTCAAAAGACCCTATAGGAAGGAATGGAAAAGGGCTTTTAAATTTATATAATATGTATAAAAACATGGGTATCAAAAGTTTAACTTGTAAAATATATGAAAATGGAAGACATGAAATATTAAATGAAAAAAATAAAGACAATGTTATGGAAGATATAATAATCTGGATAAATAGGCATGTATAAATTAGGGCTTATGGAAAAGTAAGCCCTAAAATTTTACTTTATGCAATATTTCATTTCAAGTTTGTATGGATTATAAGAAAGCTTAGATTTTCTAAGTCCTTCTATTCCTAAATCTTGTTCACGATTTATATAAGTAATATCATCTAAATATTCTTCTATAAATGTCCTATTTATAAATGGATATAAACCTCTTACATTCACATCAGCTTTTTCTATATGAATTATTGCCATATCACTATTTACCTTTTCACCTAGAGTAAAGGCAGATAATTTATCATTTACATAAACAGCCATTCCCATAACATCTAATTTATCAAAGTTTTTTAAAACATCTTCTATTCCAGAAATTTCATGTAAAAGATAGCCTTTACAATCATTTTGACGACACCATTCCATAGCGGTATTAAGACATTCATTTGCTATGCTTTCTGTAATTTTAGCAGTTCTATACTCATAATTTTTTATAAAAGCATTATAATGATTTTTTTTGGAATGAAACTTTTTACCAGAAAGGTTTTTTAAATCTTCCTTTAAGTATATATAATCTGCATTATCCCTATCCTCTTCTATTGTAAAATTATTATCATAAAGTTCTTTAAAGTCCTTTACAAACTCTTCTTCTGCATCCTTAAAAAGATAATCCATATTATGTTTTTGCCTATATTTTATAAGTTCGTCTACTATCTCTTTTAGATTTTCTTTTTCATAGCCTATAGGTTGAGTAAATTGAGTAGTACCATCATAGTCAACTTTTTTTATTATTAAAACATCATTTAAAATAGTATAGGTTACATCAGAACCTTTTCGCCATAAATATTGATTTGTAAAGGAATACTCACTTGTTTTAAATTTATATGGCTTTATATATTTATCAAAAATTTCTTTATCCTCTAATGTTAGAGGGCTAAATTGTAACATAAAAACACTCCTTTTAGGTAAATACAATGTTAACCAATAAAGTATATTATATTATAAATCATAAAATAAAAAAAGGGTAATTAAATTATTTACATAGATAACTATATAATATTATAAACACATATTATACAATATATCAAAATTTTAAAGTAAATTGTTATAAAACAAAAAGATATACGGAATATCTATTTCCGTATATCAGTAAAGGGGGAGGTTTAATACAAACAAATGTATTAAATTATTATATATATTTATCTTGTAGCATGTTTATATTATACTGGTTAAATATTAAAATTAATTTATAAAACTATTAAGTTTTAATAAATTTTACCTTTCTAGATTCATATAATAGTTAGAGATTAATTAAAGAAAGGTATGAAAGTTTTGATAGGAGAAGAAAAAATAAGAGAATTCACAAAAGAAGTGATTTTACAATTTGGAGAAGAAATTCAATGCATATTACTTACTGGCAGCTATGCTAGAGGTGAAGTTTGTGAAAGTAGCGATATAGATATGTGGTTATTCTTTAAAGAAATAAGTTTTGATATATTAAAAACTATAGCCTATATATTAAAAGACCTTCCTAGAACACCTAAACTGACCCCTAAATGTACAACCTTTCAAGAAAGCCTAAATAAACATTTTGCTAAGGAATATAATCCATTACAGTATAGAACAGATGGTATTGTATTATATGGTAAAATTCAACTTCCATACCCCAAAAAAGAGGAATTCATAGAAGAAAGTAAATATTTATCTAACTACGTTATCATGGGAATAAGACATTATATAGCAATTGGAGAAGATGAAGAAAAATTATTGAAAAGAAAAATACAAAGAAGGATTTTAAAACCTTTAATGTGGGCTTTCAGATATAAATATGCAGGAAAATATGGTGAGTATCATAAAAAATTAGATAAATTAAGATTGGTTTGTAATAAGGATGAAAAAGTACTTATTGATATATATAAAACTGCTTTAAGGGGAGATTTAAAAGGGTATGAAGGCAGGGTAGATTATATATTTACATTGTGCTATAGGGTTTGTAGTAATATCCTAAATTGGTAATAAAATGTAATATTAATTTATTTACAAAATATATATAGAATAGGGAAAAAACCTTTAATATAATCTGATTTTTAACAAATATTTGGAGGGGAACAGATGGAAAAAAATAATTATTCAAAGGAAGTTAAAAAAACTTATACTCCACTACTAGCAATAGAGGAAGCTTCAAGATGTCTTTTATGTTATGATGCACCCTGTAGTAAGAATTGTCCTGTAGATACGAAACCAGATGAATTCATAAGATCTTTAAGATTTAAAAATTTAAAAGGGGCAGCAGAAACCATCAGAAAAAATAATATATTAGGTGGAGTATGCTCAAGACTTTGTCCTTATGATAAATATTGTCAAAAAAATTGTACAAGAGGAAAAATTGATAAGCCTATAGATATAGGATCACTTCAAAGATATTTAATAGAATTTGAGAAAAACATAAGATTAGATACGTTAAATAAAGTTGAAATTAATAAGGAAAAGGTGGCCATTATAGGATCGGGTCCTGGAGGATTATCAGCGGCTGCATCTTTAGCTCAAAAAGGATATAAAGTTAATATTTTTGAGAAGAAAGAAAAATTTGGTGGTTGGTTAACTTATGGAATACCAGAATACAGATTACCACAAAATTTAGTGGATTATGAGATTGATATTATAAGGAAATTAGGGGTGGAATTTAAGGCTAATTGTAATGTAGGTAAAGATATTACGATAGACGATTTAAAAGAGAAAGGATTTGAAGCTATTCTATTAGCTTGTGGACAACAACAAAGTAAAGAATTAAACATAGAAGGAATAAAGTTAAAAGGAGTATTAAAGGGAACAGAATTTTTATCTGAGGCTAAATTAAGTAATGGGAACTTAGAAGTAGGGCAAAAGGTTATAGTTATAGGTGGTGGAGATGTGGCTATAGATTCCGCAGTAACAGCTAAATTACTTGGAGCGGAGGATGTGAAAATAGTATATAGAAGAAATATAGAAAAAATGCCCTCAAATAAAAATGAGAGAATCTATGCACATAATTTAAATATACCTATATTTACGGGAATAAAGCCTTATAGCTTAATAGGAAATAATGAGAAGGTTATTAGTTTTAAAGGTGTAGGGATGTTTGATGATTCTAGTTTAGAATTGGAAGTGGATACAGTTATATTTGCTATAGGGCAAGAATTAGAAGATCTTTCCTATATAGATGAATTAAAAATTGAAAATAATGAGGTTCTGGTGGATGAAAATTTAAATACCAGCATAGAAGGAATATTTGCCTGTGGAGATATTATAAAAGGAAATAAAACAGTAGTGGATGCAGTTGCAACGGGTAAAAGAGTTGCTATAGAAATAGAAGAATATATAAGAAGAAAGGGAGATGTTAGGTAATGAAAAAAGTAGATTTATCCATTGAATTTTGTGGGGTGAAATGTGAAAATCCATTTTTCTTATCATCTTCTCCTGTTGGACACAATTATGAAATGTGTGCTAAGGCCTTGGAAACTGGATGGGGAGGAGTAGTGTTTAAAACCATAGGATTTTATTTACCAGAGGAAGTTTCTCCAAGATTTGATAATTTAAGAAAGGAAAGCACATCTTTTTTAGGATTTAAAAATATGGAGCAAATAGCAGAATATCCATTAGAATATAATCTAGAGCAGATCAGAAAAATAAAAAAGAATTATCCTTCAAAGGTTCTTATAGCTTCTATAATGGGAGAAAATGAAAAAGAATGGACAGAACTTGCTAAAATGGTAACAGAGGCAGGAGCTGATATTATAGAGTGTAACTATTCTTGTCCACAAATGGCTAGTGGTGCTATGGGATCAGATGTTGGACAAAGTCCAGAACTAGTAAAAAAATATTCTAGGGCAACTAGAAAAGGTAGTAAACTTCCTATACTTGCTAAAATGACTCCTAATATTGGACATATGGAGATACCAGCTATTGCTTCCATTGAAGGGGGAGCTACAGGTATTGCGGCTATAAATACTATAAAGTGTATTACAGGAATAAATTTAGATAATCAAATATCTCTTCCAATAGTGAATGGAAAATCGTCTATATCAGGATATTCAGGTAAAGCTATAAAACCAATAGCTTTAAGATTTATAGCACAAATGAGTCAAAATGAGAAATTGAAAGGCGTGCCAATTAGTGGTATAGGGGGAATAGAAACTTGGGAAGACGCACTAGAATTTATAATGCTTGGAGCTAGAAATGTTCAAGTAACTACAGCCATTATGCAATATGGATATAGAATAGTAAAAGATATGATAAAAGGAGTATCTTATTATATGGAAGAAAAGGGATTTAATAATTTAGAAGAGCTTGTTGGTATAGCATTAAATAATTTAATTCCAGCAGAAGAATTAGATAGAGGATATATAGTTTACCCTAATTTTCATGAGGAAAAATGTATAGGATGTGGAAGATGCTATATCTCTTGCTATGATGGAGGACATCAAGCTATAGAATGGAATACTGAAGAAAGAACAGTAAAGTTAAATAAGGAAAAATGTGTGGGATGTCATCTATGTTCTAATGTCTGCCCAGTGCAGTGTATAGATTATGGAGAAATAGAATTTAAAGAAGGTAACAAAGAAAGAGAAGTAATTTTATAATGGATGATTAACAATGAACAATGAATAACATATGGATATTTTTCTTTGTTTTACTCTGAAAAGTTTTAAATTTAAGTTTGTTAAGCTGAAGTTTAATATGGCAGTTTATATAATTAAAAATTTTTCGTAATGAAAATGGAGAAAAGTTATCCGTAGTTGTTCATTATTCACTGTTCATTAAATAAAGGTTTTATCTTTAAATGTATTTACAACTATTGCATCAACTAATGCTATGCCAACAAGCATGAAGCTTTGCTTTAGGACGATAACTGGAGATAGTGCGAAAGTAAAGCTAGATAGCATTACACAATACATGATGCTTCCACTTGATTTATAAAGAGCGGTTAGTAGTATACTTATTCCAACTAAATATGCTGCGAATTGTGCATAAAACTGCGGTAGTATGATAAAATTTGGTATATAGATAAGTGGTAAAAACCATAGCGACCAAAAAAGCCCTGTTGTAATACAGGATTTCCAAAATCCATTTCTTTCTTCGTAGTTTGGTTGTACTATTCCCCTCCATCCAATTTCTTGAGAACCTAGTATAACTATCATTATAGGAAGATAACGAAAAAAATCTATAATACTGCCATATTTATAGACATTTTTTAAAAGAATGGCAAAACCATAATGTGTAATTAAAAATATTGGGATTAAAACAATGGCTTTTGGAGCTGTAACTTTTTTTAACTTAGCTGTAAATCCTCTTATTCCACCTAGAGTTTTTTTATTCAAAGCATATACAATAAAAGCTGAAATAAGTGGGCCTAAACATCCAAGAATAAAAAAGGATAGATAAAGAGGATTACTAAATATATCCTTGAATACAATCTTAGAATAAACTATTATGCCAAAACATATATAACTTATGATAAAGGATATTAATAAAAATTGATTAGAACTCTTTTTCAAGATTTGTCCTCCAATAATTTATATTTGGTCGATGCTTGTAGACAATCATTACAATTATATTACCATATTTATATCTAAATATCATTATTTTTGGTATTTATACTTAGTTTTAAATAAGTTATAGAATTTTCGTGATATTAATTATTTAATTGCAATTATTACATTTGAACTCATCAAATCATAAAATATATGAATTATTCAGAAAATAAAGTTATTTTATATTGACATTCCATATTTTTCATTATACAATTAAATTGGTCGGTGATGTATGATGCATCATGCAAATATATATTGAATTTCAAGGAGGAGTTTTGTTATGGATTATATGGATTTAAGTAAGTACCCTGCAGAACCTTTTAAAATTAAGAGTGTTGAGCCTGTTAAAATGATTTCAAGAGAAGAACGTGAAATAGCTATGAAAGAGGCTGGATACAACACATTTAATTTAAGATCAGAGGATGTATATATTGATTTACTTACTGACTCAGGAACCAATGCTATGAGTGATGCTCAATGGGCAGGTATGATGATTGGAGACGAAGCTTATGCTGGAAGTAAAAACTGGTTATTTTTAGAATCAACTATAAAAGAATTATTTGGATTTAAACATGTTGTTCCTACTCACCAAGGACGTGGTGCAGAAAATCTCCTTTCAAGTATAGCTATTAAACCAGGGCAATATGTAGCAGGAAATATGTATTTTACAACTACTAGATATCATCAAGAAAAAAATGGTGGTATTTTTGTAGATATAATAAGAGATGAAGCTCACGATGCAAGTATAGATATTCCTTTTAAAGGTAATATTGATGTTAATAAATTAGAAAAACTTATTGAAGAAAAAGGTGCAGAAAACATAGCTTATGTATGCCTTGCTGTTACTGTAAATCTAGCAGGTGGACAACCAGTTTCTATGGCTAATATGAGAGCAGTTAGAGAACTTACAGCAAAACATGGAATTAAGGTATTCTATGATGCTACTAGATGTGTTGAAAATGCATATTTTATAAAAGAACAAGAGGAAGGATATGCAGATGTTTCAATTAAAGATATAGTACACGAAATGTTTAGCTATTCCGATGGTGCTACTATGTCTGGTAAAAAAGATGGTATTGTAAATATCGGTGGATTCTTAGCAATTAATGATGAAGAGTTATTTGGAAAAGCTAAAGAAATAGTAGTAGTTTACGAAGGTATGCCATCCTATGGTGGTATGACTGGCCGTGATATGCAGGCTATAGCAATTGGATTTAGAGAAGCAATGCAATATGAATATATAGAACACAGAATAAGACAGGTTAGATATCTTGGAGATAGATTAAAAGAAGCGGGAGTTCCTATAGTTGAACCAGTTGGAGGACATGCTGTATTCTTAGATGCAAGAAGATTTTGCCCACATCTAGATCAAGAGCAATTCCCAGCTCAATCACTAGCTGCTTCACTTTACATTGACTCTGGTGTTAGATCAATGGAACGTGGTATAGTTTCAGCAGGCAGAGATGTTAATACAGGCGAAAATCATAAACCAAAATTAGAGACAGTTAGACTTACTATTCCAAGAAGAGTTTACACTTACAAACATATGGATGTTGTTGCTGAATCAGTTATACATCTATATAAGCATAAAGAAGATATAAGACCACTTAAATTCACTTATGAACCTGCACAATTAAGATTCTTTACTGCAAAATTTGATTATGCAGACTAATTAGAATAAAAATTTATTATTCTATATTTCCAGGCACAATGCCTGGAAATATAGAATATATATTATAAAGAAATATAACTGATCAGAAATAAGAATACTACTTTATAATGACTCCTATTATAAGGTTAAAAGTGGGGAGGAAATATATGAAAACTGAAGTTACTCAAAATACTCAAAAAGTTGCTAAGTTTGAATCCAAATGGGGATTTGTATTAGCATGTGTAGGTTCTGCCGTAGGTATGGCCAATGTCTGGGGATTCCCTTACAAATTAGGTAGCAACGGTGGTGGAGCATTTTTAGTAGCTTATATTATATTTATAGTTCTTTTTAGTTATGTAGGACTTTCTGCAGAATATGCAATTGGTCGTAGGGCAAAGACTGGAACACTTGGTGCCTACGAAAATGCTTGGAGGTCAGGTGGTAAAGAAGGCATTGGAAAAGTTGTGGGTTGGCTTCCTCTTGCAGGTTCTATGTGTATAGCAATAGGATATGCAGTAATTATTTCTTATGTATTAAAAGGATGGAGTCAATCTGTTACAGGTACCCTTATGACGGTTGATACAGGTGCATGGTTTGAGTCCTTTGCTATGACAGACTATTCAGTTGTTCCATATCATTTAATAGTTGTTGTTGGAACATTGCTGACATTGACACTTGGTGCAGATAGTATTGAGAAGTCTAATAAAATTATGATGCCATTGTTTTTTATATTATTTGTAATTCTTGCTATTCGTGTAGCTTTATTACCAGGGGCAGTAGAAGGATATAAATTTATGTTTATGCCAAGATGGGAAGCCTTGAAAGATCCTATGGTCTGGGTTTGGGCAATGGGTCAAGCCTTTTTCTCCTTATCTGTAACTGGTAGTGGTATGATTGTATATGGTGCATATCTATCAGACAGTGAAGATATTGTAGATGGAGCAAAAAATACTGCCATATTTGACTTAATTGCAGCAATGGTTGCAGCATTAGTTATTATACCTGCTTGTTTTGCATATAATGTAGACGTTGGATCAGGCCCAGGACTTCTTTTTGTAACCTTACCCAAAATACTACAAGATATACCAGGAGGCAGAGTATTTGCAATAATATTATTTACAGCAGTAGTATTTGGTGGGGTATCCTCTCTACAAAACATGTTTGAAGTAGTTGGAGAATCATTAATGTATAAATTCCCTAAATTAAAACGTATTCCTATGCTAATATTACTTTGTATAATTTGTTTTGGTATAGGTGTTAATATGGAACCTATATTTAAATGGGGACCATGGATGGATCTTATATCTATATATATTATTCCAATTGGAGCAACTTTAGGTGCTATATCTTGGTTCTGGATTATGAAAAAAGAAGATCTACTTGATGAAATCAACTTAGGAGCCAAAAAGAAACAAGGAGACTTATGGTATAATCTAGGCAAATATCTTTATGTACCCTTTGCAACACTTTTATGTTTAGTTGCTCTATTTATGAAAGTATCATTTTAAGGTTTAATAAATATTTTAAGGAGGTTGTGGTGAATTATCGCTCAACCTCTTTTGTTTACATAATAAAAAATTAATGGTATAATATATCAAATTAATTTATTTTGCTTAATAAAAAAGACAGGAGTAGTAATGTGTTAATTAACAAAAAAACTTTAAGTGATCAAATTTATGATATATTAAAAATGGAAATATTAAAAAGGGAAATTCCATTTGGCTCAAAGCTTGTAAATAGGACATTACAAAAAAAATTTGGAGTTAGCTCATCTCCTATTCGAGATGCTATAAACCGTCTAAATCAGGATGGACTTATTACATCTATCGACAAATCTGGAGCAACAGTGGTTGATTTTGATTACGATTTTTTTCTTGAGGTCAATGAGGTGATTTTATATGTAGTTAACACCGGTGTAAAATTGTCTTTTGAGAAATCCGACACCGAAGAAGTATGTAAGTATTTAGAAAAGTATTTATTACTTCAAGAGAAGTATATAGGTACTGATGAATTCTATGATTATGATTATAAGTTTCATAAAACATTTATTAAATACTCTAAAAATACTAGATTAGAAAAGATTTTTAAAGAATACAATGTTCTTCATGAAATGCTTGTTAGGAGTTATTATGAGCCTGAGACCTTTCAAATTCAGGAAGATAGTATTAAGATGCATAAGCAAATATTAGATGCGTTCAGAAATAAGAACTATGGATTGGCAATGACATTTACCGAAGAACATTATAAAGGTGCTGAAAAGATTTTTAAGAAAATGTTTGAAGAGAAGAAAGAAAAACTGAAAGAGGGCAATTGAGGTGATGCATTTATGAAAAAAATAAGAAATAGTATAAAAAAGATAAGTTTTATATTTATAATAGTAGCTATGATTTTTTCAATGGTTGCTTGTTCAGAAATAGGTGAACAAAGTTCTACAAGTAAATCAAATAATGGAATTTTAAAAGTTCATTACATTAATGTTGGACAAGGAGACAGTATATTAGTACAGCAAGACAATGAAAATATGTTAATAGATGCAGGTCCCAACTCTTCATCAGAAAAATTAGTAAATTATTTAAAACAAAATGGTATTAAAGAAATAAAATATTTAGTAGCCACACATCCTCATGAAGATCATATAGGAGGAATGAACAAAGTAATAAATAATTTTAAAGTGGAAAGTGTTTATATGCCTAAAAAAATTGCTAATACAAAAACTTTTAAGAATATGGTAGAAGCTATGAAGAAAAACAATTTAAAAGCTAAAACACCTCGTGTTGGCGATAAAATTAATTTAGGTGATGCTAAGTTTACTATATTATGGCCAAATGAACAAGAGCAAAGCAATACAAACAACTATTCTATAGTTTTAAAAGGGCAATATGGAGAAAATACTTTCTTATTTACTGGTGATGCGGAACAATTAGCTGAAAAAAGTATATTGAGAAATAATACGGATATTAGAGCAGAAGTTTTAAAGTTAGGACATCATGGAAGTAGTACATCTACATCAGACAAATTTTTAGAAAAAGTAAACCCTAAATATGCAGTTGCTAGTTGTGAAAAGGGTAATAGTTATGGACATCCACATAGAGAAATTGTGAAGAAATTAAAAGATAAAAATATAAAACTTTATAGAACAGATGAAAATGGAGACATTGTATTAATAAGTGATGGTAAGAATATAAAATTTAATGTAGAACCTGGAAGTTATAATTCAGGAAGTAGTAGTAAAAAGAAATGAAGGGATTTTCCTTTCGTTTCTTTTTTATTTAAGAAAAACTCATAAAATAATATAGTGGGAATATCTTTATAATAATGAACATCTAACAATGAATAATTTCTGTTTATAAGATAATACAAATAGTTAATTAAATAAAAGTGATAGTTACTTAATATAGAATTTTTTACTAATATGGGTTATAATGATGATGTAGGAATTTTTAATAAATAGCAAGATTTATTTCAAAAAAATGATATAATAATTTAAAGGGGGCATTTCATGGGTAAAAAGAAAATGAATCTTGTAACTAAAATTATGCTAGGATTAATACTGGGTGTTTTTGTAGGTTTATTTTTTACTTCGTCACCTGCCTTTGCAATAAACTATATAAAACCTTTTGGAACTTTATTTTTAAATCTTATAAAAATGACCATAGTTCCATTGGTTTTTGCATCTTTAGTAGTAGGGGCAGCTAGTATAGGAGATGTAAAAAAACTAGGTAGAATTGGTGGAAAGACTATGATCTACTTTTTTGTAACTACAGCTATTGCTATAGTTATAGGATTGGTGCTTGCTAATGTATGTAAACCAGGTGTTGGAGTGCCACTGGCAGTAGATGCACAAGTAAAAGCAACAGAAGCACCCTCCTTAGTAAAAACTTTATTAGACATAATTCCGACAAATCCAATAGACGCTTTAGCTAAGGGGAATATGCTACAAATAATATTCTTTGCAATATTTACAGGAGTTGGGGCAACTTATATAGGTGAAAAGGGGAATGCATATTTAAAATTTTTTGATAGTTTAGCAGAAATAATGTATAAAATAACTGAAGTTATAATGGGATTAGCTCCATACGGAGTCTTTGCACTTATGGTTCCAGTAGTTGCAGAAAATGGTCCAAAGGTTTTACTACCTTTATTAAAATTAATAGCTGTTTGTTATTTAGGATTTATATTACATGGTATACTAGCCTATTCCTTATCCGTTGCAGTATTTTCTAAAATATCACCTTTAGAATTTTTTAAAGGAACATCAACATCTACCATGATAGCTTTTAGCACCAGTAGTAGTGCAGGCACATTGCCAGTAACTATAAAAACTGTTAGAGAAAAATTTGGAGTGTCTGAAGGAATTGCAAGTTTTATTTTGCCATTAGGAACTACTATTAATATGGATGGGACTGCTATATATCAAGGAGTATGTGCTGTATTTATAGCCCAAGCCTATGGAATGAATTTAACTCTAAGTCAACAATTAACTATACTTTTAACAGCATTACTTGCATCTATAGGTACAGCAGGTGTACCAGGAGCAGGATTTATGATGCTTATGATGGTATTAAGTTCAGTTGGACTTCCATTAGAAGGAGCAGCTTTAATTGCCGGTATAGATAGAGTTTTAGATATGGGAAGAACTGCTATAAATGTTACAGGAAATGTAGCCGCCTCAATTGTAGTAGGAGCTAGTGAAAATGAAATAAACTATGAAAATGCAAGCATAAAGAAAACAATGAGTAGTTAAAAAGGCAATGTCTTATGAGTAAAATAGTAGGGATAATTGGGGGAATGGGGCCTAAAGCTACGGTAGACCTTTACAATAAAATTGTAGACTACACAGATGCAAGCTCTGATCAAGATCATTTACATGTTGTAATCGACGGCAATGCTAAAATACCTGATAGAACAAGTTATATATTGGGGAATGGAAAAAGTCCTTTAGATGAACTCGTAAAAACTGGAGAAAGGCTTAAAAATGCAGGAGCAGATTTTTTAATAATGCCCTGTAATACAGCACATTATTTTTACGATGAATTATATGAAAAGCTTAATATGCCTTTTATTAACATGATAGAAGAAGTAGGAAAATATATTGTAACTAAACATGGAAAAATAAAAGTTGGGCTCTTGGCAACACTTGGAACATACCAAGGAAAGATATATGAAAGATATTGTAAGGAATTAGGGTTAGATATAATTATACCAAGTAAAGAGGTAAGACAAAAAGTTTCAGATGCAGTGTATATAGTAAAAAGTGGACAAAGAAATTTTACTAAAGAATTTGCAATGGATATGTTAAAAGAGTTTAATGAAAAAGATGTAAATGCAGTTATATTGGGATGTACTGAATTACCTCTAATATTTCAACCTTTAGAAAATGATTTAAAAGATTTTGAGTTCATATCTTCCACAGATATTTTAGCCAAGGAAACAATAAAAAGGGTTAAAAAATAGCTATTTATTCAAACTTTATTTATTTAAAATAGTATAAGGGAGGAATTTTATATGCAATACAGATTAGAAAGTGATTCAGTAGGTGAAAAAAGAATACCAAAGGATGCTTATTATGGTGTGCAAAGTCTTAGAGCACAAGAGAATTTTATGATAACAGGAAAAAAAGTCCACACGGAAATGATAAAAGCATTAGCAGAGGTAAAAAAAGCAACAGCTATGACAAATATGCAAGTGGAACTTTTAAGTAAAAAAGCAGGTAACGCCATTGTAAAAGCTTGTGATGAAATAATTGAAGGAAATTTACAAGAACAGTTTATAACTGATCCTATACAAGGTGGCGCAGGAACATCTATGAACATGAATTTAAACGAAGTAATTGCTAATAGAGCAGTAGAAATATTAGGTGGGGAAAAGGGAGATTATAGTATAGTTCATCCTAATGATCATGTAAATATGGGACAATCTACTAACGATGTTATTCCTACAGGGGGAAAAATAGCAACTATAAGACTTTTAGATAGAGCATTAATGTCATTAGAAAATTTAGTAGATGCACTTACAAATAAATCTAAGGAATTTGATCATATTATAAAAATGGGGAGAACTCAAATGCAAGATGCTGTACCAATAAGATTAGGACAAGAATTTAAGGCATATTCAAATGCTATAAAAAGGGACATAGTTAGAATTAAGAGAGCAAAAGAAGAATTATATCATGTAAGTATTGGGGCTACAGCTATAGGTACAGGTATAAATGCTGATGAGGAGTATGTAAAAAATATAACACCAAATTTATCAAAAGTAACAACACTTAGCCTAATTCAATGTGAAGATTTAGTAGATGGAACTCAAAATCTAGATTGTTTTGCTTCAGTATCATCAAATTTAAAGGTTTGTGCTTTAAGTTTATCTAAAATAGCTAATGATTTAAGACTTATGTCCTCAGGACCTAGAACCGGTTTTGGAGAAATAAATCTTCCAGCAAAACAAAATGGGTCATCTATAATGCCAGGAAAAGTAAATCCAGTAATAGCTGAAGTTGTAAACCAAGTTGCATTTAGTATTGTAGGAAATGATGTAACTATTAGCATGGCTGTTGAAGCAGGACAATTAGAATTAAACGCATTTGAGCCGGTGTTATATTATAAGTTATTTGAATCTATTGAAATATTGAAAAATGGTGTGGATACATTTATTCATAATTGTATAAATGGTATAACAGCAAATGAGGAAAGATGTAAAAAGTTAGTGGATAATAGTGTTGGAATAATTACTGCAATATGTCCACATGTAGGATATAAAAAAGCAGCTAAAGTAGCAAAAACTGCTATACAGACTGGAGAATCTGTAAAGGAGCTTGTATTAAAAGAAAATTTATTATCAGAAAAAGAATTGGATACAATACTTGACCCATTTGGAATGACTAAACCAGGAATATCTGGGAAAGAGCTGTTAAAAAAGTAAAAAGGTTATAAAAAGTCTGCAAAAATGCAGACTTTTTATTTACTAGATGGTAAAATTTAATTAGGATGAATATAAGAAGGAGGAAGAATCATGTATAATTTTGATGAAATAGTTGATAGAAGAAATACATCAGCCGTTAAATGGGATAAGCCTAAAATACTATACAACAGAGATGATATAATTCCCATGGGTATAGCTGATATGGATTTTAAAACTGCTCCAGAAATAATTTCTGCAATAAAAAATAGGGTGGAACATGGAGTGTTTGGGTACTCTTATTTAGACGAAGATTACTATAATGTTTTAATAAATTGGTTGGATAATATACACAATTTTCAAATAAAAAAAGACTGGATATGTACAGCACCTACAATAGTTGCAGCTATAAGTTGGATGATTCAAAGCTATACAGAAAAAGGCGATAAAATAATAATACAATCTCCTGTATATCATCAATTTAAAAGATGTATTGAAAGTGATGGACGTATTGTAGTAAATAATCCATTAAAATATGAAAACAATAAATACTTTACGGACTTTGAAGATTTAGAAAGTAAGATAGATTCAAAGGTAAAAATGATGATTCTATGTAATCCTCATAATCCAGGAGGAAGGGTTTGGAAAGCAGATGAATTGAAAAAGTTAGGAGATATATGTTTAAAGCATAATATTTTAATAATATCTGATGAAATACATTGTGATTTAGTATTTAAAGGTCATAAACATATACCTTTAATCAATGTAGATGAAAAATTAAAAGATATATCCTTAATATGTGTTTCTCCAACAAAAACTTTTAATTTAGCGGCACTTCATGTTTCAAATGTTATTATTCCAAATAAAGATTTAAGAGATAAATATTTAAATACAGCATATAAAAATGCAGTAGAGGGCATAAATGTATTTGGAATAGAGGCTATGAAGGCTGCCTATAAGTATGGAGAAAAGTGGTATAGGGATATGTTACAGTATGTAGAAGATAACTACAATTTTCTATGTAATTATATAGAAAAAAATATACCTAAACTAAAAGTATCTAAATCAGAAGGAACATATTTAGCATGGATAGATTTTAGGGCTTTATCTATGGATTGTGAAGAGTTAAGAGATTTTATGATAAAAGAAGCAAGAGTTCTTTTTGATGAGGGGCATGTATTTGGTAAAGAGGGACAAGGTTTTCAAAGAATAAACTTAGCTTGCTCTAGAATACTTTTAAAAGAAGCTTTAGATAGAATATATAAAGCTGTAGAAAATATTAACAAACTGTAAACAATGTGGAAAATTTAAAAAAAGTAGTTGCAAAAGGATAATAATTATTATATAATAACAATTGTAAATAAGAGATATATGACAGGAGGAATTTAAAATGAAAAAATTTGTATGTACAGTATGTGGATATGTTTATGAAGGGGATGTGGCACCAGAAAAATGTCCGCAATGTAATGTTCCATCAGATAAATTCGTAGAACAGGTTGAAGGAGAACTTGCCTGGGCAGACGAACACGTAATAGGAGTTGCTAAAGGAGTAGATGAGGAAGTAATAGAAGGATTAAGAGCTAACTTTGTAGGGGAATGTACTGAAGTTGGTATGTATCTTGCAATGAGCAGACAAGCAGATAGAGAAGGATTACCAGAAGTAGCAGAAGCATATAAGAGAATAGCTTTTGAAGAAGCAGAACATGCTGCTAAATTTGCAGAATTATTAGGAGAAGTTGTAACAGATTCTACTAAGAAAAACTTAGAAATGAGAGTAGAAGCTGAGTATGGAGCTTGTAGTGGTAAAAAAGAATTAGCAACACTTGCTAAAAAGTTAAACTTAGATGCAATACATGATACAGTTCATGAAATGTGTAAAGATGAAGCAAGACACGGTAAAGCATTTAAAGGTTTATTAGATAGACATTTCAAATAAATAGAACTTTATATAAAACGCAAAAAACGACTTATATAGGTCGTTTTTTGCGTTTTATATAATTCAAAATACTGTAAGCATAAGATATAATGTAAAGTATAGTATATAAAAAGGAGAGGATTATATGTACAAATTAATAGCATTGGATATAGATGGCACTCTTCTAAATAGAGAACATGAAATTTCAGATGAAACCATAGATACAATAAAAGAATCAATGGATAAGGGAATAAAGATAATTTTGGTATCTGGTAGAGATTATTCTGCTGCGGAACCATATATAAAAAAATTAGAAACAAAAGATTTGTTTTTAGGTTTAAATGGAGCTAATATATATGATAATGAAGGTAAGATTATTCATAGTGAATATTTAGATAAGGAAATAGTAGAATACATAATAGAACTATGTGAAAAAGAAGATATATATATTGTTCTTTTTATAGAGAATAATACTTATGTAAATGAAATTTCAGATTTTATGGGAATAGATAATTATGTATTTAACTCCATAGAAGTTGGACAAATTTCAAAGTTCTACAAGGAACAAAATGTAACAAAAATTCTTTTAACACATAAAGAGGAAAAACTTATACCTATTAAAGAAAAATTAGATTCTAAGTACGGCAGTAAAATAAACTCTCAATTTTCATTACCTCAATTTTTAGAAATATTTAATGGAAAAATAAATAAGGGGGTTGCTTTAAAAAGGATATGTGAAAAGTATAAAATACCCAAGGAAAATGTTATGGCAATAGGAGATTGGGACAATGATATAACAATGATAAAATATGCAGGATTAGGTATTGCAATGGGAAACGGATCAGAAAATATTAAAGAAGCAGCAGATTTTATAACAAATAGCAATGAGGAAAATGGAGCTGCTTATGCTATTAAAAAATTTGTACTAAGGAAGTAAGAGTTTGAATAAATGATTAAATTTATTGACTATAAAAAATAACTATGATACCATGAACATGTAAACAATTAAATAAATTTAGGGGAGCTTATAAAAATAGGCTGAGAAAGAGATGTTATCTCTGACCCTCATAACCTGATTTGGCTAATACCAACGTAGGGAACATTGTGTATTGTAGTTATGGCATAAGTCCATAACAATATCTATACATATGTATTTTGAGGGAAAGTTTAAAACTTTCCCTTTTTTATTTTAATAAAAAGGAGAGGAATAAAATGAATTATACAACTCAAATGGATGCTGCTAAAAGAGGAATAGTTACCAAGGAAATGGAAACTATAGCTAAAAAAGAAGGCATAGATGTAAAAAAAATAATAGAATGTGTAGCAAAAGGTAGTGTTGCTATACCTGCAAATAAAAATCATAAAAGTTTAAGTGCCGAAGGAGTAGGACAAGGGCTAAGAACTAAAATAAATGTAAATCTAGGTATATCAAAAGATTGTTGTAATGTAGATAGAGAACTTGAAAAAGTAAAAAAAGCTATAGATATGAAGGCTGAAGCCATAATGGATTTAAGTTGTTTTGGAAAGACACAAGAATTTAGGAAAAGATTAATAGAAATGTCACCAGCCATGATAGGAACTGTTCCAATGTATGATGCTATTGGATTTTATGATAAAGAGTTAAAAGATATTACCGCAGAAGAATTGCTAGATGTAATAGAAACTCATGCAAAAGATGGAGTAGACTTTATGACTATCCACGCAGGACTTAACAGAGAAGCTGTGGAAATATTTAAGAGAAATGAAAGACTTACTAACATAGTATCCAGAGGAGGGTCTCTTCTTTATGCATGGATGGAACTTAATAATAAGGAAAATCCTTTCTATGAACATTTTGATAAAGTACTCGATATATGTGAAAAATATGATGTTACAATAAGCTTAGGAGATGCTTGTAGACCAGGTTCAATACATGATTCTACAGATGCAAGCCAAATAAAAGAACTTATGACTTTAGGGGAATTAACTAAAAGGGCATGGGAAAGAAATGTTCAAATTATAATAGAAGGACCTGGACACATGTCCTTAGATGAAATAGAAACAAATATGAAATTAGAAAAAAAATTATGTTATAATGCACCTTTTTATGTATTGGGGCCTATAGTTACAGATATAGCTCCTGGATATGATCATATTACAAGTGCTATAGGAGGAGCAATTGCTGCAACTTATGGAGCAGACTTTTTATGCTATGTAACTCCAGCAGAACACTTAAGACTTCCTGATTTAGATGATATGAAAGAAGGTATAATAGCAACTAAAATAGCAGCTCATGCAGCAGATATTGCTAAAGGAATAAAAGGGGCAAGAGAATGGGATAATAAAATGTCCGTTGCAAGAAAAGAGTTAGATTGGGAAAAGATGTTTGATTTGGCTATAGATAATGAGAAGGCAAGAAAGTATAGAAAGAATTCAACACCAGAGGTTAACGATAGTTGTACAATGTGTGGAAAAATGTGTGCTGTTAGAAATATGAATAAGGTTATGCAAGGAAAAGATATAAATATATTGAGAAACGAGGATAAATAAAAATTTTGCGTGACAAAATTTTTATTTAATGAACAAGGAATAATGAATAATGAACAATTGTGGATATTTTTTCTCCATTAACATTACGAAAAAATTTTAATTATATAAAGACTTAATGTTTAGCTTTGCTAAACGAACTAATCCATAGATTAATTATCTACATTATCTAATAAAATTAAAGATTTTCTGACCAAAGGAAGAAAATCCACCTAAATTGTTCATTGTTCATTGTTAGTTATTCATTAATAAAAAAGCTGTGTCGTAGTTTTTTTAAAATGTACCCTATAGAATAGACACTCTAAAAAAAGTCTATCCCGTAGGGTACTTTTGTGTATAATTAAATAAAGAATAATTGATATTAGGAG
>NZ_FUWT01000020.1 GCF_900167265.1 Clostridium tetani | reverse complement strand
TTCCCCTCTTTGAGGCAGGTTGCCCACGTGTTACTCACCCGTCCGCCGCTAATCCACTTCCCGAAGGAAGCTTCATCGCTCGACTTGCATGTGTTAAGCACGCCGCCAGCGTTCGTCCTGAGCCAGGATCAAACTCTCAATTTAAAAGTTTAGTCTTTATCAACTATATATAATTGATAAAACCTTGCTCAATTACTATTTTTTGATTCTCAATAAGAATCGACTGGCTTATTTCTCTGTTTAATTTTCAAAGACCTATTTGTCTGTCGCACTCAAGCGACTTTTACAGTATACAAGTTTTTTTTAAACTTGTCAACACTTTTTTTTATTGAATATTTGTTTCAATAAATATGTTGCTTTTAAATCTCTGCGTTGTTTTCTCTCAACAACGTATTTCATTCTAACACATTTGAATTTACCTATGTATTGTTGACATCTTATTCTACAGAATTATCTTTTATTTAATTCTTATTTTTAGCTTTTTCTACATATTTCGCATAAAGATACACTTGATTCAGTTGTTTTATATAAACAAAATTAATACTCCTGATTTTAATGACTTCAGGAGTATTATATCCATAAACTATAAAATAATTACAAATTCCTTATAATGCTTTTAAACTTATTTCCCCTTTCTTCAAAGTTTTTAAACATATCAAAACTAGCACAAGCTGGAGATAAAGTTACTACATCTCCGGATTCTCCATTCTCTTTAGCTATATTTATAGCTTCTTCTATAGAATTACAAATAGAAATAGGCAAATCTTCACTACTATCTCTCATTACCTTTTTAAAAGCTTCTTCTATTTTGTATTTGGTATCTCCCAGAAGGATTAAATGTTTTATATGAGAAATTCCTTCTTTAGCTAAAACCTCAAAAGATATCTTTTTATCATATCCTCCTGCAATTAAAATAACAGGTCTATCAAAGGATTGTAATGCTGCTAATGTTCTAGTTGGACTTGATGCAATGGAATCATTAAAATATTTGACTTCTTGAATTTCTTTAACAAATTCCAATCTATGCTCCACCCCGTTAAAGTTTTTAGCTACCTCTCTCATACTATCTATACTACTATCTTCACTAACACAAGAAAAAGCAGCCAATAAATTTTCTACATTATGCATACCCTTCAATTTTACTTCACTTACATTACACACTTTTTTTTCATTAATATACAAATCTTCATTATAATAAAATGATCCTTCTTTTAATTTTTCTTTCATGCTAAATTTAAGTAATCTTCCTCTACATTCTTCTTCCATAGATTTAGTTATTTTATTATCTTCATTAATTACTAAGAGGTCATTTTCTCTTTGATATTTAAAAATATTCTTTTTAGCTTTAATATATTCTTCCATATCCTTATGAATATCTAAATGATTAGGCGATACATTTGTTACAAGTGCTACTTCTATAGGTTCTTTTATAGACATTAGTTGGAAACTTGATAATTCTAAAACCACTTTATCATCTTTTTTTATCTCTTCAATTTTAGTAAATAAAGGATTTCCTATATTTCCGCCTACCCAAACAGTATATCCTTCAGTTTTTAATATATTATATATTAAAGTAGTTGTAGTAGTTTTACCATCACTTCCTGTTATACAAAACAGTTTTGCTGGACAATATTTTATAAATTCTTCCATTTCAGAAGTTATATACGCTCCTTCAGATTTAGCTTTTATTAAAATAGGATGATCTGTCCTCATAGATGGCGTTCTAAAAACAACATCAAAATTTGAAAGCTTATCTAAATAGTTTTCTCCTAATTCAAAATTGACTCCCTTAGCTTTTAATTCATTTATATTATTTTCTAATTCATTTTCATTTTTTTTATCAAAGCCAGTTACTCTAGCCCCCAAATTAGAAAGAAATTCTACTAGTGGCATATTGCTAATACCTAAACCTATTATAGCTACTTTCTTATTGTATATAAATTTTTTGAATTCATTAAAGTCCTTATTCATTTTTCCCTCCATGCTCATTTTTATTATAAATAATTATAACACTTTTACTCACTAAAATTATACTCTAAGCTAATTGAATTTATAAAATTTATATCTACTTCTTTCAAAAAAATTCTGTTTAATTATGTCGAAATTATTAGAAAATATTTAATTTAAAGACTTCACTTCTGAGTATTGCATTGTATAAAACATGATGATATACTAATAAACGTGCCGTAAGGAAACATTAATATAATTCCCCAAGTTTTAATTGAACATATAACATATCCCCATGATTAAACCCTATTTATACCGGATAAAAAATCCGGTCTTTTTTTAAGTATTTTTAAATAAAGAGAGGAGTTAAGATATCTTAACTCCTCTCTTTATTATTATAAATTCTAAAACTCAACTTTTTCTGATATATATTTTACTAATTCATCTATATTTATTCTTATTTGATCCATAGAATCCCTATCTCTAATAGTTACAGTGTTATCTTCTAATGTATCATAATCTATAGTTATACAATAAGGAGTTCCTATTTCATCTTCTCTTCTATATCTTTTTCCTATAGTTCCTGCTTCGTCATAATCCACATTAAAGTATTTACTCAACATGCTATAAACTTCTAATGATTTATCTTTAAGTTTTTTAGTTAATGGAAGAATAGCCGCTTTGAATGGTGCTAATGCTGGGTGCAATCTTAAAACAGTTCTACTATCTCCTCCATCAAGTTCTTCTTCATCATATGCATCAACTAAAAATGCAAGGGCAACTCTGTCTGCTCCTAGTGATGGCTCTATACAATAAGGAAGATATTTTTCATTAGTTTCTGGATCTAAATAAGTTAAGTCTTTTCCTGAATGATTCATATGTTGCTTTAGATCATAATCTGTTCTATCTGCTATACCCCATAATTCACCCCATCCAAATGGGAATAAATATTCTATATCTACAGTAGCTTTACTATAAAAAGCTAGCTCTTCTTTTGCATGCTCTCTTATTCTTAAATTATCTTTTGCAAGTCCAAGTGATAATAAAAAGTTCCATGAATAGTCTCTCCAATATTCAAACCATTCTAAATCTGTTCCTGGTTTACAGAAAAACTCTAATTCCATTTGTTCAAACTCTCTAGTTCTAAAGGTAAAGTTTCCAGGAGTTATTTCATTTCTAAAGGATTTACCTATTTGTGCCATTCCAAAAGGCATTTTTCTCCTGGTAGTTCTAATAGCGTTTTTAAAATTAACAAATATTCCTTGAGCTGTTTCTGGTCTTAAAAATATTTCTGATTGAGCATCTTCTGTTACTCCCTGAAAAGTTTTAAACATTAAATTAAACTTTCTTACATCAGTAAAATTATGTTCTCCGCATTTAGGACATGCTATATTATTTTTATCTATAAAATCTTTTAGTTGTTCATTACTCCATCCATCTGCACTTTCAAAGTTTTCATCTTTATCTTGCATATAATCTTCTATTAATTTATCTGCTCTACATCTTGCTTTACATTCTTTACAATCCATTAAAGGATCTGAAAATCCCCCAACGTGTCCTGACGCTACCCATACTTCTCTGTTCATTAGTATTGCTGCATCTATCCCTACATTATATGGTGATTCTTGAACAAACTTTTTCCACCATGCTTTTTTAACATTATTTTTAAACTCTACTCCTAGGGGACCATAATCCCAAGAGTTTGCTAGACCCCCGTAAATTTCAGACCCAGGAAATATAAATCCTCTATTTTTAGCTAATGCTACTATCTTATCCATAGTCTTTTCAACTGTCATGTTATTATCCTCCTTAATTATTAATAATCTTATTTTTTTGTATAAAAAAAACTGCTACCATAAGGGACGAAAGAAAACTTCCGCGGTTCCACCCTTTTTGGCAACAGCCCTGCTCTACATTTTACACTCTTGAGCTCCATTCACAATAAAAACTTAGTTATTTACACCACCCATAACCTCTCTTTAAAGTTTATATAGTTACTCTTCTCTATCATCGTGGTATATTCAATTATAATATATTCTATCAAATATGTTAATTTTATCAATAGTCAAAAAATAAAAATGGCTCCGTGGAAAGGATTCGAACCTTCAACCCTTCGGTTAACAGCCGAATGCTCCACCATTGAGCTACCACGGAACGTTGATACAATAACTATTATAACACATATTTTTTATAATGCAACCACTTTTTTTATTTAATGAACAAATAACAATAAACAATGAATAATCAACGTAAAAATTTTATGTATTTTAAAGTTTTTTATAATGATAATGAAAAATTTATCCATAGTTATTCACTGTTTACTGTTCACTTAATAAAAAACTGTGTCGCAGTTTTTTTTATTAATTATGTGTTGGCTTCATAGTTGGGAATAGAATTACATCTCTTATTGAATGAGAATCTGTTAAGAACATAACTAATCTGTCTACTCCTATCCCTAAGCCACCTGTCGGAGGCATACCTATTTCTAAAGCATTAATAAAGTCTTCGTCCATCATAAATGCTTCGTCATCACCTAATTCTCTTTCTTTTAATTGTTGAATAAATCTCTCTTTTTGTACTATAGGATCATTTAACTCAGTATATGCATTACATAATTCTCTTCCGTACACAAATCCTTCAAATCTTTCTGTATACTCAGGGTTATCATTCTTTTTCTTACTTAAAGGAGATATTTCAACTGGATAATCACATACAAAAGTAGGTTGAATTAAATTCTTTTCAACATATTCTTCAAAGAAAAGATTTAAAATATCTGCTTTTGTACAGTCTTCTAATTTTTTCTTTAATTCAAAGTCTTTTCCTTTAACAAGCTCTCTTGCTTCTTCATCTGTTTTTATTTCGTTGAAATCTACTCCAGAATATTCTTTAACAGAGTCTACCATTGTGATTCTCTTCCACGGAGGTCTAAATTCTATTTCTGTTTCTTCATATTTTACTTTTGTATTTCCACAAACCTTTTCCGCTATATAAGCTACCATATTTTCTGTTATTTCCATCATATCATTATAATCTGCATATGCTTCATATAATTCAATCATTGTAAACTCAGGGTTATGTCTAATATCTATTCCTTCATTTCTAAAGTTTTTACCTATTTCATATACTTTTTCAAATCCACCAACTATTAATCTTTTCAAATAAAGTTCAGTAGCAATTCTTAAATACATATCTATATCTAATGCATTGTGATGTGTTGTAAAAGGTCTAGCTGCTGCTCCCCCTGCTATTGGTGATAGTACAGGTGTTTCTACTTCTATGTAATCTTTAGCATCTAGAAATTCTCTCATATATTTTATTATTTTAGTTCTTTTCATGAAAGTATCTCTTACATCTTCGTTTACAATTAAATCTACATATCTTTGTCTATATCTTAAATCCGGATCTTTTAGTCCATGCCATTTTTCTGGTAATGGCTTTAAAGACTTTGCTATAAGCTTAAAGTCTGTTATGTGTATAGAAACTTCTCCCGTTCTCGTTTTAAATACCGTTCCTGTAATAGTAACAAAATCTCCTATATCAAAAGATTTATATTCTTTTAATCTTTCTTCTCCTACATCATTTATTTTAATATAAAGTTGAATTTTCCCATATCTATCATGAATATCGGAAAAACCAGCTTTACCATGTACTCTTTTAGACATTAGTCTTCCAGCTACAGTAACCTCTTTATCTTCTAGTTCTTCAAAATTACTTTTTATTTCTTCGGAAGTATGAGTTCTTTCTACTTTTGTTACTTCAAAAGGATCTTTTCCTTCAGCCTGAAGATCAAAAAACTTCTGTCTTCTTTCTTGAATAAGCTGATTAAATTCTTGTTCTTCATTCATTAAATTCTTTTCTTCATTTGACATGCTAGCATTCCTCCAATTAATTTCTTCTTACTGATATTATTTCATACTTACTTATACCATCAGGTACAATTACCTCTACTTTTTCTCCTGCTTTTTTGCCTATTAAAGCTTTGCCAACTGGTGATTCATTAGAAATTTTGTTTTCTAATGGGTCTGCTTCAGCTGAACCTACTATTATAAATTCTTCTTCATCATTGAATTCAAAATCTTTAACTTTCACTATACTTCCAACATTTACAGTATCGGCTGGCATTTCATTCTCATCTACTATGGTAGCATTTTTAAGCATATTTTCAAGCTGAATTATTCTGCCTTCAACAAAAGCTTGTTCATTTTTAGCTTCATCATATTCTGAGTTCTCACTTAGGTCCCCAAAGGATAGTGCAACCTTTATTTTTTGTGTAATTTCTTTTCTTTTAACGGTCTTTAAATATTCTAATTCTTCCTCTAGTTTTTTTACCCCTTCATATGTCATAACATACTTTTTTGAATCACTCATGTCATTCTCTCCTTTTAGATCTTTTTTATAAAAATAATAGTTTTCGTCAAAATCATTGACGTTATTATAAATCAGCATAATTTTAATGTCAACTTAGTATCTAGTAAAATTTATATTTCTGTCATTAAATTTAATATTTCTTAATTCAATTCCATTATACTTTAGTGCTTTTTCTACATTTTTTTCTTCCATTTCATTTAAAATAGCTCCTAATACTTCTATAGATATATTATTTTCACTGAAAATATTCCATGGTACATTATAATAAACATCATTAACTGCCTTTATACTTTTACAATCTACCTCATAAAGATTATCTATATACCAAATTAGTTTATCATAGGTTTTTATATTTCTAGAAGTTACTACAAAGTCGCTATATTTTAATGCATACTCTTTGTCTTTTGTTATTATCGGAGCTATCCCATAATTTGCAGAAATACATTCTGAAATTTTAATAACTTTACTTATATCCTCTGTTAAAAAAATTAAATTTTTTGCCATAATACAAATAAATTTAATTATTTCTTTCATCCCTTCATCTAAAGGGTCATATACTAATATAGTGCTATTTTTTATACTTTTGTTTTGTAACCTTAATATTAGCTGAATACTTTTGCTTACGCTATATGAAAATAAATCTTTTTGAAAACTATTAAAATATTTAAAGTCTTTTTTCCTCCATACTTTTGGAGCTATGGAATAATCTTTATATCTTTTTCTCTCTATTATTCTTTTAAAATTTCTATTATATGCTACCGAATTTATATTATATGGCATTTTTACATTTAATATCTTTATACCTAAATCTTTTATAAAAATGCTTCTATCAAACTTTATTTTCATCTTATCAATTATATTCGTAATAATATCATTTTTATTATAAATTTTATTTTGGTTGTAGCCACTTATATATATTATATCTTTCATATACCTTCTTAACCTAAATTGATTCAATAAAGTATATGCTAATTATATTTTCATTATACAAATTCTTTTCTATATTCTTCTAATATATTTAATACCTTATCCTTATCTACTTCTTTATTTATAGTATCTTTTACTTTGCTACAATTTTTTAATCCTTTTATATACCAACCTATATGTTTTCTCATTTCTCTTACTGCTTTTTTTTCATCATAATAATATAAAGCCCTTTTAAAATGTTCTATACAAACCTCCAATATCTCATCTGGAGAAGGTTCTAATATCTGTTGTCCTTTTAATGCTTCACTTATTTGATTAAATATCCATGGGTTTCCTAGAGCTCCTCTAGCTACCATTACACCATCACAATTAGTACTTTCAATCATATTTATTGCGTCTTCACCTGTAAATACATCTCCATTGCCTATTACTGGTATCTTAACACTTTCTTTAACTTTCTTTATGATTTCCCAATCTGCTTTTCCTTGATACATTTGTTCTCTTGTCCTACCATGTATGGTTAAAGCATCTGCACCTGAATTCTCCATTATTTTAGCAAATTCTAAAGCATTTATATTATCATTATCAAATCCCTTCCTAAACTTTACTGTAACTGGTTTAGTAGAAACTTTTTTTATGCTCTCTACAATATCTGATGCCAATTTTGGATTTTTCATTAGAGCTGATCCTTCTCCATTCTTTACAATTTTAGGAGCTGGACATCCCATATTTATATCTATCAAACATACATTATCGTTACTATTAAAATATTTTTCCACTACATTTGCCATAATATCTGGTTCCTTGCCAAATATCTGTACTGCTATAGGTAATTCTTCTTTAGAAAAGCGTAACATATCTTTGGTTTTGTCACTGTCATAAAAAAGAGCCTTTGCGCTTACCATTTCCGTATATACAAGAGTACATCCCATTCTTTTACATAAACCTCTAAAAGCTAAATCTGTAACCCCTGCTAGTGGGGCTAAAAAAACGTTCCCTTTCAGTTCTAGTCTAGATATTTTCATTAAGCATCCAAATCCTTATTCTTTTCATATATTATTCTTAAACCTTCAAGAGTTAAGAATGGGTGTATTATATCTATAGTTTCTGATTCTTCACTTATTAATTTAGCTAAACCACCTGTAGCTACTACTAAAGGTTCCTTTTCTCCTGAATCCATCAATTCTTGCTTTATTTTTGATACTATATGATCTACTAGTCCTCCATATCCATAAGTCATTCCTGCTTGCATACTGGATACAGTATTTTTGCATATTACGCTAGATGGCTTCATAAGCTCAACTCTAGGTAATTTAGCAGCTTTTTCAAATAATGCTTCAGAAGATATTTTTACACCTGGCGCTATAGCTCCTCCTAAATAATCTCCTGACTGAGTTACCGCACAAAACGTAGTTGCAGTACCAAAATCTATTATAACTAACGGTTTCTTATATATTTCATGAGCAGCAACAGCATTAACTATTCTATCTGCTCCTACTTCCTTAGGATTATCATATTTAATATTTATACCTGTTTTTGTGCCAGGTCCTACTATAATAGGCTTCTTCTTGAAATACTTAGCTACCATGTGCTCTACAGAATACATGATATTAGGTACAACTGATGATACTATAACTCCCTCTACATCCTCTAGTCTTAAATTACTTTGTAAAAACAATTGTATAACTTGTATGCTATATTCATCTGCAGTTCTTAAAGGGTCAGTTGATAATCTCCAATCAGCTATAAGGTTTTTATCTTCATAAAGTCCTAAAACCATATTAGTATTACCTGCATCTAAAACTAATATCATTAGCCTTCACCACTCCTTTGATATGTACTTACAAAAATACATAACATTGTTTACTTTTGTATTATGTTATATTTTTATATAATTATTCATATTTCTTATATTACACAAACCATTATAAGTTAAAAAAAGATATCTGTAAATTAAAAAGTACAGATATCTTTATATTGTAGCCTATATCCTTATTTCAATTTTTCCATAAACTTTTTACTATTTACTATATATCTTACATGTGTTCCTTCTCCTATCGTTCCTTTTTCATCCCAAGCTTGAACATTGAAAAATAGTTTCTTACCATCTACTTTATATAAAGTAGCTTCTGATCTTACTTTCATTTTTAAAGGAGTTGCTTTTAAATGTTTAATATCTATACCTATTCCTACAGTGGTCGTTTCTTCTTCTAAGTAAGGTGTTACACAAATTTTAGATGCCTTTTCCATTAATCCTATCATAACTGGTGTTGCCAATACTTCCAAATCTCCAGAACCATGGATTATAGCTGTATCTTTTTCTTCAACAGTTATTTCAACTATTGAACTTATACCTTCTTTTAAATTAATTGCCATAAACTCATCCCTTTTCTTTTTCCATTTTTACTTCATATAAATTATATCATATATTAACCATTTATTAGAAAATATTAGTATATTTATAACATAAAAAAACAGAGGGAAACCTCTGTTTTAATTACTTTCAAATATTTCTTCAAATTCTTCTGCTTCTAATTTTTCTTTTTCTAGAAGCTCTTTGGCTACTGCATGAAGTTTATTTATATTTTCCATTAGTAAGTTTTGGGCTCTATCATATGCTGTGTCTATTATACCCTTAACTTCTTTATCTATCTTAGATGCTACTTCTTCACTAAAGTCTTTAGATTTTCCAAAGTCTCTACCTAGGAATACCTCATCATGCCCACTTCCAAATGCTATTGGACCAAGCACTTCACTCATACCATAATCCATAATCATTTTCTTGGCTATAGTAGTTGCTCTTTCGATGTCATTTTGTGCTCCAGTACTTATATCTCCTATTATTAGTTTTTCCGCTACTCTTCCTCCCAGTAATCCTACTATTTCCTCTTCTAACTTAGATTTTGACATATACGCTCTATCTTTTTCAGGAAGATGCATAGTATATCCTCCTGCCATACCTCTAGGTACTATACTTATTTGATGTACTGGATCTGCATGAGGTAATAATTTCATAACTACAGCATGCCCTGCTTCATGATAAGCCGTCAATCTTCTATCCTCTTCATCTATGACTCTACTTTTCTTTTCAGGTCCTGCTATTACTCTAGTTACTGCTTCTTCTAATTCTTCCATGTCTATTTGTTTTTTATCTTTTCTTACTGCTAATAATGCGGATTCATTCATTAAGTTTTCCAAATCAGCACCTGTGAATCCTGGAGTTCTTTTAGCTAATACATCTAGTTTTACTTCCTCAGATAAAGGTTTATTTCTTGAATGTACTTTTAATATTTCTTCTCTGCCTCTAACGTCCGGAGCTCCAACTAATATTTGTCTATCAAACCTTCCCGGTCTTAATAAGGCTGGGTCCAAAATATCTGGTCTATTAGTTGCTGCAACCATTATAATTCCTTCGTTAACTCCAAATCCATCCATTTCAACTAAAAGCTGATTTAGTGTTTGCTCTCTTTCATCATGACCTCCACCTAATCCTGCTCCTCTTTGTCTTCCAACTGCATCAATTTCATCTATAAATATTATACATCTTGAATTTTTTTTAGCTTGATCAAATAAATCTCTAACCCTTGATGCTCCTACCCCAACAAACATTTCCACAAAATCTGAACCTGATATACTAAAAAATGGAACTCCTGCTTCACCTGCTATAGCTTTCGCTAGTAAAGTTTTACCTGTACCTGGAGGACCTACTAGTAACACTCCCTTAGGTATTCTAGCTCCCATTTCAATATATCTTTTAGGCTGTTTTAGAAAATCTACAATTTCTGCTAACTCTTCTTTTTCTTCCTCTGCACCTGCCACATCGTTAAAAGTGACTTTCTGCTTGTCTGGCGTTGCCATCTTGGCTCGACTTTTACCAAAGTTCATAACATTTCTATTTCCACCGCCACCTTGCGATTGTTGCATAAACATAAACCAAAATATCACAAACATTAAAATAACTAAGGCCGTCGGTATCCAATTTAACCACATAGGTGTTTTTGCAGGTAATGCATATTTTTCTATAACTTCTCCATTTTTATCATGGGCACTTATAAATTGATTTAACCTCTCAAAGGGAACTATAGTTTCATATTGACTCCCGTCCTTCAAATTACCTGACACAGTCATTTTATCTTCTTTTACTTCGAAACTTTTTATCTCATTATTAATCCAATGCTTTTGAAACTTATTGAATGTAATAGTTGTTGCTGTTTCATTGTTTCTAGCTAAATACAAAGATGCAAAAATCACAAAAACAAAAATAATAACCCAGGCCGTTGCACTTGAAAACTTTTTATTGTTCATTGGATGGCCCCCCTTTCTACTAGTTAATAATTATACTGTAAAATTGTATCATATGAATTATGGCTTTACAACATTATTGATATTAAAACCATAGTAAATTAACTGTAAACTTCTTCTTTTAATATTGCTACATATGGTAAATTTCTATACCTTTCTGCAAAATCCAAGCCATATCCCACAAGGAAATAATCTGGAACATCAAAACCTATATATTTAACATCTATATTGCTTTGTCGTCTTTCTTCTTTGTTTAATAAACAAACTATTTCTATACTAGCTGGTTTTCTGCCTTTTAGATAGTCAACAAGATATCTTAATGTTACTCCAGAATCTACTATATCTTCAACTATAAGTACATCTCTATTTTCAATTTCAAAATCTAAATCTTTTAATATTCTCACTACTCCTGAGGTTTCACTTGAATTTCCATAGCTAGACACAGCCATAAAATCCATATTGCATGGTATATTTATTTCCTTCATTAAATCTGCCATAAATATAACAGACCCCTTTAACACTCCAATTAATATTAAATCTTTTCCTTTATAATCTTCAGTTATTTTCTTTCCCATTTCTTTAATTTTTTTTCTCAATTCTTCTTCATTATAAAGAACCTCTTTTATGTCGCCTTCACACCAGTTCATTTTCTTTCTCTCCTTCTATTTTTATTTTTAGTATATTTTTTGTATTTTTCTCTACTTTAAATTTTTCACTTATTCTGTATCCTACAATCCATGCTATTTCATTTCCAAAACATATTAAGGGAACATAATCTCTAAGATGTTTAGGTATTTTAAAATCTATAAATAAATCTTTTATTTTTTTACTTCCCTTCATTCCTAGAGATGTAAATCTATCTCCATCTTTTCTGTACCTAAACATTATATTACCATTAATTTTATCGAAATCAAAATACTTTACATATACATCTTTTCCCATTATATCTTTATGTATTTCATTTGTTAGTTCAATCTGAACCTTTATGTTAGAATTTATTATGTTATTTCCAATTTCTAATATTTGTTCTTTCTCTTTGTTCTCACCCTTATTATCTGAAAATTCTTCAAAAAATATATGTATATCTCCGTAATTGTTTAATGCTTTTATCTTTTCTGGAAGAGTAATGAACTTTCCTGTAGATCCTTTTTGAAGATTTAATATATCCTCTACATGAACTCTCTCAAAATTATATAGGTTACCCTTTAATCTATTTATGCTTCTTCTTATAATTCTACTAGTTATAGCTTTATGCTCTAAAAAAGCTTCTTTTTTAATAACTACTTCATATTTAGTACTGGTACAAAATTGATAAAATTTTTTATCACTTGCAAAATCCAAATACTCTCTATCTACATCAATATTATTTCCCATCCTATTTATTACAGCTATTATGTCTTGATTAAAATTTTCTTGTATATAAGGTATAAGCTCTAGTCTTACTTTATTTCTAGCATATATAGATTCTAAATTAGTTTTATCTATTCTAGCTTCCAATTCATGTTCTTCACAATAGTCCTCTATTTGTTTCCTGCTTGCTTCTATTATAGGTCTAATATATATATTATCTCTTATAGCTTTTATTCCTGCAAGTCCTTCAATTCCTGTTCCTCTCATAATCCTCATAAGAATTGTTTCACATTGGTCATTAGAGTTGTGTGCTAATGCAATTTTATCACAATTAAATTTCAATTTTAGTTTATTGAAAAAATCATATCTACACTCTCTTCCTGCAACCTCAAAGGATATATTTTCTTTCTTGGCTAATTTTCCTACATCTATTTTTGTAGAATAAAAATCTATATCGTATTTTTTGCAAAAGTTTTCTACATACTTTTCATCATTATCTGCATCTTTTCCTCTTAGACAATGGTTTATATGGGCTGCTATAATATTTAAATTATACTCATCCCTTAATCTATATAATATATGTAATAAGCACATAGAATCAGGTCCACCTGATACTCCTACTATTATCTTATCTCCTTTATTTATCATATTATATTTATGTATTGTATTTAGGACTATGTCTATCATTTAATCACTCTTCCTTAAATTTATAATTAAAATTATATCATAAAAAATACCAGAAATCATAGTTTTTATAGATTTCTGGTTTATTACTTTAGTACTAATATAGTGAGTACACCTTAGAAACTACCACTGTCATATCATCCTTTACTTTCCCTTTCCTTAATAGTTTAGCCTTCTCCATTATATCCTTACATATGTCTTCAGGTTTATTCATATTTGTTTCTTCTAGATATTTTACTATCCAGTCAACTTTTCCAATTTCCGTATCATCATAATCTAATACTCCATCACTAAGCATAACTATTATATCTCCATTATCTATATCTTTTTTTACAAGATCCACATCAACCTTATCTAAAACTCCAATTGGTAAAGTTTTAGAACTTATAACTTCTACTTTGCCATTTGATTTTATAAAGCTCGGTACAGCACCAACTTTCATGAAATCTACTTCTCCTGTATATAGATTTATATCACTTAAATCTACAGTTGAAAATTTTTCATTTTCTGAGAAATTTATAGTCATTAAAGAATTAACCATATTTATGGCATTAATTCTATCGAAACCTATTTTAGCAAATTTTTCGATTAAATTTACAGCAGCATTACTTTCTTGCCCTGCCTCTGGCCCTGAACCCATACCGTCACTTATAACAGTTATATATTTACCATCTTTTAATTTCCCATAGGTATAGCTATCTCCACTATAAGTTTCACCATCTTTACATACTGCTCCTGCGTGAGTAGCTACATGGTATTTAGGACTTTCTTCTAAAGTAATTTCACATCTTTCATTATTAGAATCTATATTACAACAATCATCACTAAT
Organism: Clostridium tetani; assembly: GCF_900167265.1. Lineage (GTDB taxonomy): Bacteria > Bacillota > Clostridia > Clostridiales > Clostridiaceae > Clostridium_G > Clostridium_G tetani. Next base: position 30,278 of record NZ_FUWT01000020.1, on the reverse strand, counting down.
ACACATAATCTTCCCAGTAACTTTATTTATAAAAGGTAATATTTCCTTTATACATTTTTGCTTCCCTCCACAAGGGGATAAGTGTATCTTAACTATTATTTTACCTAACTTATCATTATATGCAAAAATGTCCTGATACTTTATTTTATTTTTATTTAAAATTCTTCTTATATCATTTTCAAGATATTTATTAAAATGCACTTGAGAATTTATGTTCTCTGTCAATTCTTCAACAGAATAAGATATATTTGTTATCTGCTCTGCTAAAAAGTTTCTATACTCATTTATTCTCTTTTTCCACATTTCATCTATAATATAATTCTTTATTATTTCCTCAGCATTCTTCACTAGCACTGATCTTTTTATACATTTCCTTTCAATCTCATTTGGTATAACTTTCTTTTTATTCTCAAAGTTGTTAATAAGCTCTGAAAAAGCGGAATAAGTGTAAAATCCTTCTCTTTTCCAACACATATGTTTCATATTACATCCACTACAAACTCTATCCGCTAGCTTTTCTACTATTGAACTACTCTTCTTTTTCATCTGTAGATTATGATTTTCTGCTAAATTCTCCAATGTATCTCCCATATATAATAGCAATTGAGAAAACTCTGTTAATTTCTCTTGAACTATATCCTTTACTTTAGATATATAATCATCCTTTATATTCTCACTTTTCATTTCCCAGTCTAAGTCAGTTTCTATTTTTTTATAAATCTTATTAGGTATTAGGAGAAATATACTGCCCCCAAGTAATACCTCTCTAAATTCAAATTGTATTCCAATATCAGAGTATAATTTTAATATTGCAAAAGCTACTACATAGGATAACCCACTTATTACTTTACCACTTTCTTTAAATATGCCTGAAATTAAACCGCATATACCAAAAACTCCAACGAAGGTAGTCATATCGTTTGTTGATATTCCTATAATAACTCCCATTGCTACGCCACATGCTCCCCCTACTGAGCTACCTTTGATATATCCTATCATAACTATTATAGATAACGCTATTATATTTCTTATAGATAGTCCAAATATATTTAATCCCCTTACTCCTGATATTATTAATGATAAAGTTATACACATACTGATTATTTCTTCGCTATTAAATAAATGTTTTGTTTTAAATCCTTTTGCGCATATTTTTGAATAATTAATAATATAATATAATGAGAATACACAACTGGTTTGAAAAATTGAATTAGTTATAGACATAAGTGGCGAAATATGAAGTTTGAATCTATTATATATAGTTACTTCTAAAAATACTAATATGAACACAGATTTTATAATACTTTTTTCCTTTTTATTTCTCAAAATATATGAATTTAAAATTATTAATGGTACTAAAATTAAATACATCCATATGTCCTTTACCGAACTATGTATAGAAATATAACCTACAATAGTTCCTAACGCCGAAGTAAGTTTTATACTGTTTTCTTCTTCTAACATATTTGATATTAAGAATGCTATACCAAAAGGTGCCATTAAATTTACCATTACTACTCTACTTATTAAAAAACTAGCTAAAAAATAAACTATTAATTTTATTAGTTCTTTAATTAATATATTTTTACTACTTTTTCCTTCCTCATCTCTTCTTTTTATTCTTTCATAAGGAAGTATATCGATACCATATTGCATCTTAATCATCGCCTCCAGTCTTTTTCTATATTATACCAAATCCACTTGGAAATATTTGTCATTTACTGTGAGGCTAAAAATATTTTTTAGGACATTTATTTATCATATCTAACTTAATATTCAGTTTCAATTTATTAAATATAATTTTTTATATAAAAAAAGTAGCAGGATTTTCTGCTACTTTTTATTTTTGTTATTGGTTGCGGAGGTAGGACTTGAACCTACGACCTTCGGGTTATGAGCCCGACGAGCTACCAGCTGCTCCACCCCGCGTCATTATAAATTGGTGCCGAAGACCGGAATCGAACCGGTACGGTGCTTCAAAACACCGCAGGATTTTAAGTCCTGTGCGTCTGCCAGTTCCGCCACTTCGGCATATATGGTAGCGGAAATAGGACTTGAACCTACGACACTTCGGGTATGAACCGAATGCTCTAGCCAGCTGAGCTATTCCGCCACATTTTATTTAATTGTTATTGGTTGCGGAGGTAGGACTTGAACCTACGACCTTCGGGTTATGAGCCCGACGAGCTACCAGCTGCTCCACCCCGCGTCATTATAAATTGGTGCCGAAGACCGGAATCGAACCGGTACGGTGCTTCAAAACACCGCAGGATTTTAAGTCCTGTGCGTCTGCCAGTTCCGCCACTTCGGCTTGCGTAAAACCTTTTGTGTTCTTACGACATGTTCTATTATATATTATGATTATATACATGTCAACACATTTTTTTATTTTTTTATATATTATTATAAATTATATAATTTTACCCTTTGAATTATATAATTAAAGAGGCTTTAGAGCCTCTTTTTCTATCTTTATTGTGTTGAACTTTTTCTATATCCTCTATTTCTTGTATCTTGATTTTTTCTTATATCTTGTAATCTTTCCTCACTTTCTTTTAAGAACTTACTCATGATATCTTCAAAATCTTTTGTTCTATGGGTATCAGTTTCCTTCTCCCAATCAATTTCTATAGGTCTGCAAGACTTTTTTTGAGGTTCTGCTTGCTTTATAGAAAGACTTATTTTCCCTTTTTCATCCACTGATATAACTTTTACCTTTACTTTATCATTTTCCTTTAAGTAATCTTTAATATCTTTTACATAGCTATCAGAAACCTCTGATATATGCACTAAGCCGGTTTTGCCGTCTACTTCGACAAAGGCTCCAAAATTAGTGATGTTAACTACTGTACCTTCTAGTATGTTTCCTGATTTTAAGGTCATATTAAAAAAATTCCTCCTTAAAAATTTAATTATATTTTAAAATTTAATTTAATAAATTATTTTTTGCTGTCTACTACTGTGTTCTCTCCTGGTTTAACTAATCCAAGTTTTTCTCTAGCTAATTTTTCTATATAATCGTTTGTTTTAGTCATGTCTATTTCTTCTAACATTTTTTGATTTTTTATTTTTACTTCTTCATGTTCTAAAGTTTTTTCTGCAATTTGGGTGTTTATATTGCTTATTATTATTTGTTGTTTCCCAAATATATAACACACATAGAAGGTTAACAGTATACAAATAATCTTTTTCTTATTAACTTTTACCCCCATAATTGAAATTTTTCCTTTCACCTTTTAATTTAGTCTTGTATCTATATTCTAATGTTATTTCTAACTTTCTTCAAGTCATTTTTTCATTTTTATCTTTTTTTATATTTTTTTTTCTTACTTTATAAAACAATATCTCAAAAGGCATAATTATGATATTAAAAATCACCCTAAAAACTCTTCCAACAATGCTCAGTATGTTGATTAAAAAAGTAATAATACTTTTACTTATAAATTTTATATAAAATAACGTTCCTAATGTTATGAATAAATAAACATAGAATCCTATATATGCATAATTTGTGTATAACAAAAATATAAAAACTATAATGGATACTAATATCCAAAATAATATGTCCTCCACCATGGTTATTATTTTGTTTCCCCCGTTATATCCTCTAATTATTCTATAAAAGTCAAACAATATTCCTATAATAAATCCAGCAAGAAAGCTAAATACTACCAAATTCAGTTGATGATCCATAGGTATTATCATATTTCCTCCTATTTAAATAGCTTTGATAATAACTTTTCCTTATTCTTTTTGTTCTCCTTATTTAAATATATACATGAATTTATAGTTCCGTTAATTATAACATCTCCATTTTGTACATCCAACTTACTCATTTTTAATTCTTCTCCTTTTATATGTAGAGTGCCTAAATTAGTATTTAGTATTATTTGCTCTTCATTAAAACTTACTACATCTGATACTCCATCTAAAAATATCCTCTTTCTACTCTCTATTTTTAAAGTACTCTTCTCTTCTGTCACTTTAATATCTTTTCTCTCCATAAAACTCACCTCTACTTTCTCATAATATTTATATGTTCTATACTTTTTTTATATTACTTTGAAATTTTAAAATCCATCCTAGAATATATTCTAAGATGGATTTTTAGTATATTATTCACTTATTATCTCGTACATGTATTTTGCTTCATTTTTTAATGCATGGGAGGAAATATCTAATACTTTAGCCTTCATTGTACCCTCTGCATAATTGATTTCTATTAAATCCCCTTCTTTTACTTCACTGCCTGCCTTTGCAGCTCTTCCGTTTATAAATACTCTTCCACTTTCACAAACTTCTTTGGCTACAGTTCTTCTTTTTATTATTCTAGAAACCTTTAAATATTTATCTAATCTCATTCTTCCTCCTAAACACAAAAAACCTAGATTTTCAACCTAGGTTTTTTGGAAAAAATTTTAAATTCTTATATCTTATTTATTAACTCTTTCTTTGAATTCTTTACCTGGTTTAAATACTGGAACTGTTGATTCAGGTATTTGAATTTCTTCTTTAGTTTTTGGATTTCTTCCTATTCTAGCTGCTCTTTTTCTAGTTTCAAATGTTCCAAAGCCAACTAGCTGTACCTTTTCTCCAGTTTCAAGTGTTTCTTCTACAGTTTCAATAAAAGCTTTTAATACTAATTCTGCATCTTTCTTTGTTAGTTTTGACTTTTCAGCCATGCTTGTGATTAATTCTGATTTGTTCACTTTTGTTACCTCCTTAATTTGAGTATGTTAATTAACTTTTTAACCATAGAATAGCATATTCTTCAATGGTCTTAGAATTCCTTTTTTTAAGAATTAATTTTAAGAAAATGCTATTTTATTTTGGCTTCCTCCCAAAACTTATCCATTTCTTGAAGAGTCATGTCTTTTAGACTCTTACCTTGTTTGGAAGCACACCTTTCAATATACTCAAATCGATTAATAAATTTCTCTATAGTATAATTTAAAGCATTTTCTGGGTCTATGTCAAGGAATCTTGCAACATTTACTGTTGAAAATGTTAAATCTCCTACTTCTTCTAATATTTTTTCCCTATTTTTATTTTTATATACATCTTTTACCTCATTTAGCTCTTCATAAACCTTATCTAATGCATCTTCTACTTTATCCCAATCAAAACCTACCTTTGCAGCTTTCTTTTGAACTTTTTCCGCTCTCATTAATGCAGGTAGAGTTTTAGCTATATGTTTTAACTCTTCAGTATAAGTTTTAAATCCTTTTTCTTTCTTTTTTATCTTATCCCAATTATCTAAAACTTGTTCTGATGAGTTAACTATTTTATCTTTAAATACATGAGGATGCCTATCTATCATTTTATTACAAATAGTAGCTATTACACTATTAATATTAAAATATCCTTCTTCCTTTGCTATTTGGCAGTGAAATACTATTTGAAACAATACATCTCCTAACTCCTCTATTATCATATCTTCATCTTTACTATCTATAGCTTCTATAAGTTCATAACTCTCCTCTATTAAGTATCTTTTTAGAGTTTCATGGCTTTGTTCTCTATCCCAAGGGCAACCATTATCCCCTCTTAATATATCCATTATATTTAATAACTCATAAAAATCTTTTATATTATTTTGTTTATCCTCTGGAATGTATATAGAGGTTAAATAGTCTATATCCTCTTCCCTATCTAACTCAAATAATTTAATCTTTTTTATTTTTTCTACTCCCTCTACTCCAGCTCCTCTTATAAAGAATATTTCATACTCGTCTCCGTAATAATCCATTAATTCTAGTTTAACATCTGATGCTATAAATCTATCGTATACCTGAGTTACTATTGTTCCTATTCTTTTATCTAGAATTTCATTCTTTATATTGAAAGCATCCACTATCTTTATGCCATTTATAGGATCAATCTTCATACTCTCTAATATTGAGTCTATAAAACTAACTGCTGGTAAAATTTTAAAAGGTATATCATTTTCATTGCATATTTTTATTAAATTTTCTACAGATTTTTCTGCTACTAATGGATGACCCGGAACAGCATATACTATATCCTCATGCTCTTTATATACATTTATTATATCCATAGCTATAGAATTATAGACATCATCAAATTTGTTTGAACTTTCATAGATGTTATCAAAGGTTTTAAATTTTATATTTAATTCCTTTAAATACTCTACAGTTGGATGCTTTTCCGTTCTAAGGTATATATTTTTACAATTCTTTAAAAGTTTTAATGTTCCCAAAGTTAATGCCTCTTCAGAACCAGGTCCTAATCCTACAATGTTTATCATCTTTTTTCTCTCCTTTTGTATTTCCATAGCTTATTTTTTACGTCTCTGTATTCAAATATATTTAATACTATAACTAATATACTATATATTATAATACCAAAAATTATGGAGATTAAGCATGAAATAGAATTTTTTAAGGTTATTTTATAAATAAGATTGTAGGATGTCATTACTCCTAATATCATAATAATTGATGCTAACAGTGGTGCTAATATTACTTTTTTATATTGGATTTTTACCTTCAACATCCTTTTTATGCATATTATATTGAGTATGGTAGATATACTATAGCCTAATATCGTTCCTATAACAGCACCATATACATTTATAATTTCTATTGGCACTAATGATCTTGTTATAAAAAACTTGACCACACATCCTATAAATAGGTTTATTACAGGTATTATGTATACACCTACCCCTTGTAATATAGAGGTAAATGTTTGACATAATGCTATAAATGGTATAGATATAGATAAATACTTTAAAATTTTTGCTCCTTCATAATTTCCTAGAAATAAAAGAGACATTATAGGTTTTGATAGAAAAAAAAGACCTATAAATGCTGGTATAGATATAACTGTAGAAAATTTAATAGCTTGATTTACTTTATGTACTAACTCATTTCTTCTATTTAATATATAATATTCTGCTATTATAGGTACTATTGATGTACATAAAGCCATGGAAACCGTAAGTGGTACATTAACTAATACAAAAGCTTTTCCTGTAAGTTGTCCATATAGAACGGTAGCTTCTTTATAACTTAATCCTCCTTGTACTAGTTTTCCCGGAACTAATGCTGAATCTATTAAACTCATTACACTACTTACAGTTGCCCCTAAAGATATAGGTATAGATATATATATAAGTTTACTTAATATATCTAAATCATCTCTAATTAACTTAATATTGAATTCTGATTTTATATTTCTATACTTTCTATACAAATATATATTACCCAGAACAGCTCCTGCCGTAGCTCCTAAACTAGCTCCACCTGCGGCAAACTCTATGCCTTTAGGAAGTAATATTATAGTTAAACCTATTCCTATAATAACTCTTCCTAGTTGTTCTATAATTTGTGATATGGCTGTAGGTGTCATATTTTGCATACCTTGAAAAAAACCCCTAAAGGTACTCATTATAGATATAAAAATAGGTGCTATAGCAATTCCTAAAAGAGAATAATAAGATTTATAGTCCCAATTAAAAATTCTAACTATAGATTTAGATAATATTAATATTGTTGCAGTAAATCCTCCCCCAATAAATATCATTAGTATTAATGACTTCCTAAATACTTGTATTATACCTTCATAGTCTCCTATAGCATTTCTTTCTGATACCATTTTTGATATAGCAACAGGTATTCCAGAAGAAACTGCTATAAAAAATAAATAAAGAGGATATGCCATCTGATAATAACCTATCCCTTCATCTCCTATTAACATTATTAATGGCCATCTAAAAAATAATCCTAGGAACTTCGCAAATACTCCTGCTATTCCTAAAATAAAAGTCCCTTTGATAAGAGAATGTTTTTTCATAATATAAATACCTCCAAAATCCTTATAAATATACTTATTTGAATTTTGGAGATATTATTACTTTTGTTGAATATTTCATTGTTTTTGTGTCAATAATCCTCTTATGAACAATAAATTTATATGTATTATTTATTGTTCCATTTGTTTTCCCAAGAAGGATGATGCAGTTTCAGCTAGTTTCATTTCCACTTCTCCAAATTCCTCATCTTTATCCTTTGAAACTATGATAACAGCTCCAATTGCATCGCCTTCAGCTATTATTGGTGATATAACTTGTGTTGCATATTTTTCTTCAAATTCTTCATCATCATAAAGAGGTATTATTTCTCTTTCCTTTGATATAAGAATAGTTTTTCTTTCTTCTATAATCTTTTCTAATTCAAAGCTGATCTTTTTGTCCATATATTCTTTTTTCTGAACTCCACTAACAGAGATTAACATATCTCTATCACAAATAATAACTATATTACCTATAGTTTGCTGTAGAGATTCAGCATAACCCTTAGAAAATTCACTTAACTCTCCTATAGGTGAATATTTTTTTAATATGACTCCTCCTTCTCTGTCTGTGAATATTTCTAAAGGATCTCCTTCTCTTATTCTTAATGTCCTCCTTATTTCCTTTGGTATAACAACTCTTCCAAGATCGTCTATTCTCCTTACTATTCCAGTTGCTTTCATTTAATATCCTCCTCTTCAATATATTTAAAAGATGTAGTAATATTATCTTTCTTTTTATGAAATTTTATACACATTTGTAATTTAAAAAACCCGGAATTTAAAAATTCCGGGTTTTTATTATATAATATTCTTTTCATATTTTTTTGTTTCTACTTTTAATTCTTTTTTCCATTGCTCAATTTTTTCATTAAATACTTTTCTTTTCTCTGTTTCTAATAGGTCCTTTTTGATTTGCTCTTTTACTGAATTAAAATCTTTAAATGTAACTTCATCCTTATCTATAAGCTTTATAACATGATATCCAAACTGACTTTTTACTGGTTGAGATATTTCACCTTTATTAAGTTTTACTATTGCATCTGCAAATGGTTTAACCATAGATGAATATGGTGCTTTACCTAAATCACCTGAATTTTCTTTAGCACTAGGATCTATAGAAAGTTCTTTTGCAATTTTCTTTATATCTTCTCCTTTATCCAATCTTGCTTTAACTTTCTTTGCTTCTTCTTCTGTTTTCACTAATACATGTTGTGCATGAAAAGTAGGTTTATTTACTGTAAATGTATATTTACTTTCTTCATAGTGTTTTTTAGCGGTATTATCATCTACCTTTACATCTTTTACTACTTGTTTACTAACTTCTTCTGTTATCACCTGTGCCTTGAAAAATCTTTTAATTGATTCTTCTGTTGTACCCATTTTCTTTAAATCTTCTTTGTATTTATCTTTATTTCCCTGGAAACCTTGATCCATAAAATTCTTTAGATTTTTCTCTACTTCTTTTTCCACTTTAGCATTATCTACCTTTAGTTCTTCTGATTTTTCAAATACTATTTCTTCTTGTATCATTTGTTCTAACACTTGACTTTTAAATTGAATCAATTGATCCTTAATCTCAGCATTTTTTGAAAGATCTCCACCAAACTGTTCCTTTAATTTTGTTAGTTGTTCAGCTAATATAGGGTATGTATCTAATTCACCTCTTGTTATTGTTTTCTTTCCAACTTTAGCAACAGGACTTTTTTCTATAGCCTCAGGTGTTTTCTCTATCATATTGCATCCTGCTATTGACATTGAGAAAAGCAATGCAAAAAGTAGTGCTGTGAATTTTTTAGTATTATTTTTCAAATGTTTCACGGTTATTCCTCCAATTCATAATTAAATTACATTAATATTATACTATATTAAATTGTACTTGCTATTTTTATTTTTTTATTTAACCTTCAGTTCTTTTAAGTATATAATAAATTCCTTCAATTTGTTTAATAAATCTTCCTTTTTTATTCTTTCAAGTCTGTACCCTAATGTTGCTTTTTGGCCAAATTTAAAGGAAACTATTCTATTAAAATTAGTTTTTATATCTATCATCATTTTCTGATTTAAATCCTCTATGCTTTGGAATTGTATTAATACTTCTTCTCCTTTCTCCTTTATTTCCTCTATTCCAAGTTCCTTTGCTATACTTCTTATATAAGCTATATCCATAAGATTCTGTACAGATAAAGGTATATTAGAATATCTATCCTCTAACTCCTCTTGTATATCCATATAATCCTCATAGGAGCTAATACTAGCAATCTTTTTATATATCTCTATCTTCTGACTTTCATCTTTTATATAATTATTAGGAATATATGCATCTACTTTGATTTCCACAGCAGTTTCTATAGGTTCTCTCTTTCTTTCTCCTTTTTTCTCTTTTATGGTATCCTCTAGCATTTTACAATATAAATCATATCCAATTGAAGCCATATGCCCATGTTGAGATGAGCCCATCATATTTCCCGCTCCTCTTATTTCTAGATCCTTTAAAGCTATCTTAAATCCAGATCCTAATTCTGTAAACTCTTTTATTGCCTTTAATCTTTTCTCCGCTACTTCTGTTAAAATTTTATCTTTTTTATAAGTTAAATAACAATAAGCCATCCTACTACTTCTACCAACTCTTCCTCTTAATTGGTATAGTTGCGATAATCCCATTTTATCTGAATCATATATTATCATAGTATTTACATTTTGTATGTCCATGCCAGTTTCAATTATGGTAGTAGCAACCAATATATCATGTTCCTTATTCATGAAATCCATTACTACCTTTTCTAACTCTCTTTCTTTCATTTGACCATGAGCTATTCCGACTTTAGCTTCTGGCACCAATTTAGAAACATGTGTTGCAATTTCTTTTATATTTTCTACTCTGTTATATACAAAATATATCTGTCCACCTCTATTTAGTTCTCTTAAAATAGCATCTCTAATGAGTTGATCGTTATATTCAACAACATAGGTTTGTATAGGATACCTATCTTCTGGAGGTGTCTCTATAATACTTATATCTCTAACCCCTACTAATGACATATGTAGCGTTCTTGGAATAGGTGTAGCAGTAAGTGTAAGTACATCTACATTTTTCTTAAATTCTTTTATCTTTTCCTTATGTTTTACACCAAATCGTTGTTCTTCATCTATTACTAAAAGACCTAAATCTTTAAATTGTACATCCTTTTGCAAAATTCTATGAGTTCCTATTAATATATCTATATTTCCTTCTTTTAAAGCCTTCATAGTAGCATTTTGCTGTGCTGATGTTCTGAATCTACTTACCATTTCTATATTTATAGGGAAATCTGAAAATCTTTTTAATAAGTTATTGTAATGCTGTTGGGCTAATATTGTAGTTGGAACTAGGAAAGCTACTTGTTTACCATCCATAACTGATTTAAAAGCTGCCCTAAGTGCTACTTCTGTTTTTCCATACCCTACATCTCCACAAAGTAATCTATCCATGGTTCTATTTGATTGCATATCATTTTTTATCTCTTCTATAGCAGTAATTTGATCTGGAGTTTCTTCATGAGGAAACTCTTCTTCAAATTGTCTTTGCCAAACTGTATCTTTAGAAAACTTATACCCCTTTAAAGTAGATCTAACAGCATACAGATTTACTAAATCTTCGGCTATTTCCTCTATAGACTTCTTAGCTTTATTCTTGGTTTTTGTCCATTCAGCATTGCCTAGCTTATTTATTTTAGGAGTTTTTCCCTCTCCCCCTATATATTTTTGTACTATATCTAATTGTTCCACTGGTACATAAAGCTTGTCATCGCCATAGTATGTTAGTTCTAAATAATCTTTTCTATGCCCTCCAACTTCTAATTGCTTAATTCCTTTATATACTCCTATTCCATGATTTACATGAACTATATAATCTCCAGGCTTTAAATCTGTAAAACTCTTTATTCTACTAAATCCTTTTTTATTAGTAAGCTTTTTATTCTTTCTTCTTTTTGCTTCTCCAAATACCTCTTTGTCCGATATAATACATAATTTAAAATCTGGATATTCATAACCTTTTATTTGACTTCCAAAGGTTATAACTACTTCTCCTGGCAAAATTTTGTCTATTACATCCCTATAAACACTATCTATTCCTCTATCTCTTAAAGTATCTACAAGTCTTTCTCCCCTGGCTCTAGTACCAGCAAGAATTACTATCTTATATTTTTCCTCTTTTCTTTTTTCAATATCTTCTATAAGCAAATCAATTTGTCCTTGATAATTTTGCGATGTAATTTCCTTAAAATTAACAGTTTGTCTTTCCTTTAAAACATCTGTTTTTTTAGGTAATACACTTAAAGTCATAACTTTACTTTCTTCTAATGCTTCCCATATATCTTCTTTTGGTATTAATAACTCTCCTTGCCTTGGAAGTATGTCTCCTCTTTTAAGAAAACTATCATAGCTATCATAATATTCATAATATACACTATCTAGTTTACCTTGACATCTCTGTATATCATCTACCACCACAAAGCAATCCTTAAAATAATTTAAAAAAGATGTAGTAGTATCATATAAATATGGCAAATAACTATCTATAGTTTCAAAACCCCATGTTTCCTTTAAACTTTCTATATTTTTATCAATGGTATTCTTCAACTTATCAAAAGATTCTTTATTATTTAAAGAATCTAAGTTATTTCGAACTTTTTTCAAATCCATCATAATTTTTTCACAAGCAGAATCTATATTTTCTTTATTTAATATAATCTCCTTAGCTGGAAATACTTCTATACAATCTACTTTTTCTATACTTCTTTGAGATTCAGTATTAAAATTCCTTATAGAATCTATTTCATTATCAAAAAATTCTATTCTATAAGGTTCTGATGATGTTGGTGGAAATATATCTAATATCCCACCTCTTATAGAAAATTGAGCTTTATTGTATACTAAATCCACTCTATCATATCCTGATTTTAAAAGTTTCTCACTTAGGTCTTTATAGTCCACTACATCCCCTATAGAGAATTTAAAAAAATACTCTTTATATAGATTTAATGGTATACATATCGGCGCTATTGATTCTATAGACGTAACTATAATTTTTTTACCCGGTTCTAATATATGTTTTATTATTTTTAACCTTTCCCATCTTAAATCTCCAGAAATAGCATCTACATTATAAAAGACCACTTCTTTGCTGGGAAAGTAATGTACATTTGCTTCATAAAAGAATAAATCTTCATAAATATTTTTTGCTTCTATATCGCTATGAGTAAGTATTAACAAAGGCTTGTCTATTTCATCATACACTCCCTTAATTAAGTAGCTCTTCGAAGAGTCTTCAAGCCCTATTATATTTATGGGATATTCTTCACTTTTTATATTATCTTTTATATCTTTAAATTCCTTACTATCTTTTAATGGCTTTAGAATACCATTTAATCTCATAATAAAATTCACCTCATTAATAAAATTACTCTGCTCTAAAATTATTGTATTTATTCATAGCCTCTTGTGGTCCTTGGTTAATTATTGTATAAGCTAGTTCAGGAATTATTTTTAAAACTTCTTCTATATTCTTTTCATCTTCTTTCGCAAACTTTCCTAAAACATGAGATACCATATCTCTTTGAGGTTTTCCTACCCCAATTCTTAATCTAATAAAATCTTCACTGTTTAAATTATATATAATACTTTTAATTCCATTATGCCCACCAGCACTTCCTTTGGTCCTTATTCTTAGTCTTCCCACTTCTAAATCTACATCATCATAAATTACTATTACATTTGTAATTGGTATATTATAATATTCTATAATTTCCCTTAAACTTTCTCCACTAAGATTCATGTATGTGGTTGGTTTTAAGAGAATTACTTTTTCATTTGATATACGTCCATCTCCAAATACTCCTTTAAATCTTTCCCTTTTTATAGGAATATTATACTCATAGCTTATTTTGTCTACAGCTTCAAAACCTATATTATGTCTGGTTTTTTCATATTCCTTTCCTGGATTTCCTAGTCCTACTAATAAAAACATATCATACTTCCTCCATTTTTACATTTCTTATGTAATATTTTATACTAAGCATAAAAAATAATAAAGAGAACGTGTCTCTTTATTATTTTTTAGTGATATTATTATTGATTAAAATCCTGTAATTCTGACAAGGTAATATTAACTTCTCTAGTGTCTCCATTTCTCCAAACTTTACACTTAACAGTATCACCTATTTTATGTTGTTCTAATATCTGTGCTATATCATCAAAATTTTCAACCTTTTTACCATTTAACTCTATAATAACATCTGTTGGCTTGATTCCAGATCTAGCTGCCCCTGAGCCAAGTATAATTTCATTTACATAAAATCCTTTTATCTTACCATCTCTGGAAACCACCGGTTGACCCTTTACACCTAATGATGGTCTTTTTACTTTTCCATAATTCATAAGAGAATTTATTATTTCCTTAGCTTCATTTATACTGATAGCAAATCCCATACCTTCTGCATTAGCAGCTACACCTATTTTTAAACTATTTATACCTATTACCTCACCATTTTCGTTGCATAAAGCTCCTCCGCTATTGCCTGGATTTATAGCTGCATCGGTTTGCAATACTTTGTATATTGCTCCTCCATGTTCCACTCTTCTATTTAAAGCACTTATTATACCTGCTGTAACAGACCCTGCAAACTCTTCTCCTAATGGATTACCTATTACTATAGCCAAGTCTCCTACACTTACTTTAGATGAATCTCCAAACTTAGCAGTAGGTAAATTATTGGCTTCTATCTTTATTACAGCTAAATCAGATCTTTTATCAAATCCTACAATCTTAGCAGGAAAAACTTTTCCGCTTGATAATTTTACTGTAACTTCACTTGCTCCTTCTATAACATGAAAATTTGTTATTATATATCCATCTGGTTTAAAAATTATTCCAGACCCACTACCTTTATTAATTTCTCCCCAAAAATTTTCACCCTTATTACTTATGCCTACTACTGCCGGTCCAACACTTTCAGCCACCTTGGTTATGGAATTTTTATCTCTGTTATTAACAGAAGTTCTCTCGCTAACTATAGGAGCTCCCTTATAACTTTCATTTTTTTCTATACCATTTATTTTTTTATCTACAACATAATATCCAGATATTGAACCAGAAATAATGGCTATTAGAATAAAGACTATTAATTTTAAGAAATTTTTTATTCTATTATGGCTTTTGTTATTTCTAAATTTTATATTTCCCTCATCTGGGTTTATGCTTTCCCATCTAACATCTTTTATCTCGTTAAATTTGTAATCGTCCATTATTTACACCTCCTAATATATCTAGATTATACAATCATAAATTAACTTTTCTATGAACAAATTGTAATTAAATAATGGATTAAATTTTATATTTTTTTTAACGAAAAAGTAAACAACACTCCTGCATCTACATTCTTAACCCAAATATCTTCTCCTAACTGAGTTAGTATACTCCTAACTATAGAAAGCCCCAGTCCTGTGCTTACTTTAGAAGTTCTTGACTTATCTACTTTATAAAATCTAGACCATACATTTTTTATATCCTCTTCTGGTATATGCTTGCCTGAATTATATATAGATACGTATACTTTATTTCCTTTTAATTTTGTTCTTACTTCTACCTTTCCATTCTCTACTGTATACTTTATGGCATTATCAATTAAATTTATCATAACTTGGAATAATCTATCCTTATCTCCAACTACATATAAATCATCTTCCTGTAAGCAAATATCTACATCTAAATTCTTTCGGTCTATTAAAGGTTTAAATTTTATTACTGTTAATCTTATTATTTCATTTATATTAACTTCCTCTATTCTTAGTTTTAACTGTCCTGCCTCTATAGCAGATAAATCTAACAAATCATTAACTAACCTAGTGAGTCTTTGGGTTTCATCATAAGCTAATGCAAGGTAATAATTTTGCTTTTCTGATGGTATAACTCCATCTAAAATACCACTTATAAATCCTTTTATGGATGTTATAGGTGATCTTATTTCATGTGACACATTAGATATAAAACTTCTTCTATTTTCCTCTATTTTTTCTAAAGACTCTGCCATAGCATTAAAAGAATTAGCTAAATCCCCAATTTCATCTTCAGAATTTACAAAAACTCTCTTATCTACTTCTCCTTTAGATATTTTATCTGCAACATAGTTAATTTTCTCTAAAGGCTTAATTATTATTCTTTGTGAAAAATAATATATTACAAAAAATGAGAACATTATAGCTAATATGGCAGATAGCCATATTATATTATATACTTTTTTTAAAGGTTCTTTTATTTCTTCAACGGATGTATGCATTATAATTGAACCTTTGAACATATCCTTATAGAATACAGGTATAACAAAGGTATGTACAGGCACATTTAAAAAAGGTGATGTAACCTCCCTTTTTTCTATACTATTACCAAACCTTAATTCATCTAATTCATCTATCAATACCTGTCTTCCAATTATATTATCATATTTATCATTGGAAACTGCATAAACTATTCCATAATTATCTGCCAGCCATATATTTGTAGATAGATAATTTCCTATATTATTTAAAATCTCTGTAATTCTATCTTTAGTAAAATTACCTTCTAGGTAATTAACAGCTGCTACACTTATAAACTGCGATTCATTTACCAATTGATTTTTTCTTTGTTGAAAATAATATCCTTCAAACCAATAAGATAAAAAAGCAGCTGTTACTACAAAACTAATAGTTATAATAGCTGTAAATGTTGCTATAAGTTTAGAAAATAAGCTTTTCTTCATTTATTATTTCACCTCAAATTTATACCCAACACCCCATACAGTCTCTATTTGCCAGTTTGAACCTTCTTCCAACTTTTCTCTAAGTCTTTTTATATGAACATCTACAGTTCTAGAATCTCCTGGGTAGTCGTATCCCCATACCTCACATAATAATTGTTCTCTGGTGAAAACTCTGTTTTTATTACTAGCTAAATAATACAATAATTCAAATTCCTTTGGAGGCATCTTTATTTCTTTTCCATTGTATATAACAGTATATGAATCTATATCTATTGTTAAACCATTAAACTGTAATGCTTCCTTACTTACATTATCTGAATTAAATCTTCTTAAAACAGCTTTTACCCTGGCTAATAATTCTTTTGGTTCAAAAGGTTTTACCATATAATCATCTGCTCCCAATTCCAGCCCTAGAACTTTGTCAAAAGTTTCTCCTTTTGCTGTTAGCATTATTACCGGAGTTTCATGTTCCTTTCTAATCCATTTTAAAACGTCAATTCCGTCCATGCTAGGTAACATTATATCTAGCAAAACTAAATCTGGATTGTATTCTATAAATATACTTTGTGATTCCTTTCCATCGTGGCAAACTCTTGTATCGAATCCTGCACTCTCTAAATACATTTTTATTACTTCACATATATTTTGATCATCATCTACTATTAATATTTTAGCTATTTTCCCATTAATCATTTTTATTCCTCCCACAATTACATATATATTTAATTTATCATATATAAACATAATGTAATAGATTAATATAAAAAAGTTACAATTTATTTATATATATTTTAAAGGCTATTTCAAATACAAAATTTGAAATAGCCTTGTCTATATTAGTCAAATAATTTACTTACAGAAATTTCTTCATATATTCTTCTTATGGCTTCTGCAAATACTGGTGCTACAGATAACACTTTAATTTTATCACTTGGTTTAATCTTTGAAATATCTATTGTATTTAAAGTTATAAGTTCTTTTATAACAGAATTATCTATTCTTTCCATAGCAGGTCCAGAAAGAACAGCATGAGTACAACATGCATAAACATCTTTAGCTCCTCTTTCAACTAATGCATTAGCACCATTAGTAATAGTTCCTGCTGTATCTATCATATCATCTATAAGTATACAGGTCTTGTCTTTTATGTCTCCTATTATATGCATTACTTCTGAAACATTTGGTTTCGGTCTTCTTTTATCTATAATAGCTATTGGAGCATGTATTCTGTCTGCAAATTTTCTTGCTCTAGTTACGCTTCCTAAATCTGGTGAAACTACAACTACATCCTCTCTTTGGTCAAATCCATTCTCTGCAAAGTATTTTCCTAGTATAGGAACTCCTAAAAGATGATCTAAAGGTATATCAAAATATCCTTGTATTTGAGAAGCATGTAAATCCATAGTTAAAACTCTATCTGCCCCTGCTGCAGTTAAAATATCTGCTACAAGTTTAGCTGTAATAGGATCTCTTGCCTTTGTTTTTCTATCCTGTCTTGCATACCCATAGTATGGTATTACTGCAGTTATTCTTCCAGCTGACGCTCTCTTAAATGCATCAATCATTATAAGCAATTCCATTAAATTATCATTTACAGGCGCACTAGTGGATTGAATTATAAAAGCATCAATTCCTCTAACTGTTTCATTGATATTTACTGTAATTTCTCCATCACTAAATCTTCCTACTTCTGCACTTCCTAATGGTACTCCTACAATATCTGCTATATCCTTAGCTAATTTGTCATTTGAATTTCCAGCAAAAATTTTAAGACTTTTTCTTTCGTGAATCATTACCAAAAGAACCTCCTTAGTATTCTATTTTTCATCTTTTTTCTTTACCCAATCTTCCTTATTTATCTGCTTACTTCTAGCTATGGCTAAAGCTCCTCTAGGAACTTCATCTGTAATAGTTGAACCAGCTGCTATGTATGAATTATCTTTAACCTCAACAGGTGAAACTAAGTTAGCGTTACACCCTATAAAAACATCATCTCCTACAATGGTTTTATGTTTTTCTTTGCCATCATAATTTACTACCACTGTTCCACATCCAAAGTTGCATCTTTCTCCTACTTCTGCATCTCCTATATATGTTAAGTGAGATACTTTAGTATTATTTCCTATGGTAGATTTTTTTATTTCTACAAAATCTCCAATCCTTACAGCACTTCCTATATTACTATCAGGTCTTATATAAGCAAAGGGACCTACTGTAGTATTTTCTCCAATGTTACTTTGTAGTATAACTGAGTTTTGAATTACAACACTCTTTTCTATTATGCTGTCAACTATTCTAGAATTTGGGTATAGTACACAGTTTTCTTTTATTACTGTCTTACCTTGTAGTATATTTCCTGGATATATTATGCTGTCATTATGTATAACCACATTGCAGTCTATATATGTATTATTCGGATCTATTATTGTAACACCATTTTCTAA
Source organism: Clostridium tetani (assembly GCF_900167265.1). Taxonomy (GTDB): domain Bacteria; phylum Bacillota; class Clostridia; order Clostridiales; family Clostridiaceae; genus Clostridium_G; species Clostridium_G tetani. The sequence goes on along the minus strand of NZ_FUWT01000020.1, from coordinate 11,239 downwards.
ATGCATGGCATTTATTCTTTTTCTCATAATTGCTTCCACTTCTGCTAATTGAAGCCTTGAATTTACACCCATAGTTTCTTCAAAATTAACAGCTAATGCTCCAACTTTTTTTCCATCTTTTTTTAGTATTTCAATAACATCCGTTAAATAATATTCTCCCTGTGCATTATTATTATCTAATTTATCAAGGGCTTCTAATAGAGCTTGAATATTAAAACAGTACATTCCTGCATTTATTTCTTTTATTTTCAACTCTTCTTTTAAGCAATCTTTATGTTCAATTATTTTGTCAACTTCTCCGTTGTTTTCTCTTAAAACTCTTCCATATCCACTGGGATTATCTATAATAGATGTAAGAATTGTACCATGAAAGCCATTAGTTTCGTGGTATTCCATAAGTGTTTTTATGGTTTTTGAAGTAATTAATGGAGCATCTCCTGTAAAAATTGCCACATTTCCTTCTTTTCCTAGTAGAAATTCTTTTGCGCATTTTACAGCATGTCCTGTGCCTAGTTGTTGTTCTTGAAATGAAAAAGATACACTTCTAGATTCTGTTTTTAATTGTACTTCCTTGGCTTTTTTGCCAACGATTACATTTACATCTTCTATATTTGCTTCTCTCAAAGCATCTATAACATGATTAACCATTTCTTTTCCGCATACTTTATGTAAAACTTTTGGAGTGGCAGATTTCATCCTTTTTCCTTCTCCTGCTGCCAATAATATAGCACAATTATACATTCTATCACCTCATTGTAGGCTTAATTTAAATATTTTATATATTTATTTATCCTATATCATTATATTTTATATATTTTACAAATGCAACCTAATAAATTTTTTTCAGAAAATAGCAAATAATAAAAAAAGGAGTAGTACTACTCCTTTATTTTTATTCTTCAGTTGTTTCAACTACTTCATTAACTTCATCTTTTGCTAATTCATATTTTTCTAATATAGCACTTTGTATCTTTTCTCTGGTTTCAGTATTTATTGGATGAGCTATATCTTTAAACTCACCATCTGGTGTCTTTCTACTTGGCATAGCTATAAACAAACCATTCTGTCCTTCTATTACCTTTATATCATGAACAACAAATTCATTATCAAAGGTTACTGATACTATAGCCTTCATCTTTCCCTCAGTAGCAATTTTTCTAACTCTTACATCAGTAATTTCCATTAAATTCCACCTCCAAGATGCTTATGTATACATTATATATAGTATTCTATATATATTTTATTTTTCCTTCTAAAAAATTTAAATTTTTTAGAAATTTTAATTTTTTTAAATCTTAAATTTTTTAGATGGATATATTATACTGTTATTATCTTGGTCTAATCCATCAAATTCTATTATAGAAATATATTCACTAACTAATTTCTTGTCTATGCCTACATTATCAACTAGTACTCCCATACCCAAAAGTTCACTATCAAATTCTTTTAATAAGTTTATAATTCCTAAGGCTGTTCCTCCTGCTTTCATAAAATCGTCTATAAATATACACTTACTACCACTTTTAATAGCTCTTTTAGGTAAAGACATATTTTGTATTCTATTAGTTGATCCTGAAACATAATTTATACTCACAGTAGAACCTTCTGTTACCTTATTTTCTCTTCTTACAACAACTAATTGTACTCCTAGCATCCTAGCAACTTCATATGCTAAGGATACTCCTTTTGTTTCTACTGTAACTACATAGTCTATATCCATAGCGTTAAATTCTGTTGCTAGTATCAACCCTGCCCTTTGTATTATTTGTGGATTAAACACAAGATCTGTTACATAAAGAAAGTTCCCTGGTATTATTCTTTCTCTATCTTTCAAAATAATACATAATTCTTCTGCAAATTTTAAACTTTCTTCTTCAGATATGCCACAAATATATTTAACTCCACCTGCTGCTCCTGAAACAGTTTCAATTTTTCCTAAAGATAATTTATTTAAAACATCTTTTATAGCAATCAAATCTTCACTTATAGTAGATTTTGCTGCATTAAACATTTCTGTGAATTTATTTAGATTTACTATTTTATTAGGATTTTCTATTAAAATTTTAGTTATAGCTGAAATTCTCTGATTTCTAGTGAACTTTTCCATTATATCACCCATTTGCTTTTTACGAATTATTTTATTATAATACATTCCATTATTCATATTCTATTCTAAAACAAAAATATTATCAATAGATATAATAAATTAAATGTGTTTTTTCTACTATTTTTTGTATATAATTAATAGATAGATGGATTTAGATTTATAAGGAGTTGAATATTGTATGTCTTTTGATTTTTTAAAATACATTAAAAAAGTTCATTTTATCGGTATTGGTGGAATAAGCATGAGCGGAATGGCTGAAATCCTTTTAAAAAAAGGATATAAAGTTTCAGGGTCTGATTCTACAAAATCACCAATAATAGATAAACTAATAAACCTTGGAGCTGAAATATATATAGGACACAAGGCAGAAAATATTAAAAATGTTGATTTAATAGTATACACAGCCGCAGTCTCAGAAGATAATCCTGAGTTAACAAAAGCTTTAACTAATAATATTAAAATTATGAATAGAGCGGAATTTTTAGGTTATTTAATGGATGGACATAAGTATAATATAGCTGTTTCAGGTACTCATGGAAAAACAACAACTACTTCTATGATGTCCCATATAACTGTAAATGCTAATTTAGATCCCACTATTCTAGTAGGTGGAGAATTAAATATTATAAATGGAAATGTTAGGACAGGTAAAAGTGAATACTTTTTAACAGAAGCCTGTGAATACAAGGAATCTTTTCTTAAATTTTTCCCTTATATCGGAGTTATATTAAATATTGATGCAGATCATTTAGATTACTATAAAGACATAAATCATATTAAAAATGCCTTTTCAAAGTTTGCCAACTTAATACCTAAAGATGGATATTTAATAGCTTGCGCAGAAGATGAAAATATTAACGATATTATAAAAAATATTGATTGTACTATAATAACATATGGTCTTAATAAAGGAGATATACAGGCTAAGAATATAACCTTTGACAATAAAGGCTGTGCTAGTTTTGATGTTATAAAAAATTCTTCTGTATTATTCTCAGTAAAATTAAATGTTCCTGGAAGTTATAATGTTTTAAATGCTTTAGCAAGCATATGTGTATCCTTTGCTCTTAACATAGATAAAGAATCTATTATAAAAGGTTTAGAAAGCTTTCACGGAACACATAGACGCTTTGAGTTAAAAGGAGTTAGGAATGATGTTACTGTTATAGAAGATTATGCACATCATCCAACAGAAATAAAAGCAACATTAAGTGCTGCTAAAAATTATCCTAGTAATAGAATTCTCTGCGTTTTTCAACCTCATACTTATACCCGTACTTACAGTTTATTTGAAGATTTCACTGAAAGCTTTTATAATACAGACACTCTTATATTAGCTGATATATATCCTGCCAGAGAAAAAGATACTGGTATAGTTAGTTCCGATATGCTAGGTAATAAACTTAGGAAAAAAAACATAAACTGTATAAATCTACACAGTTTTGAAGATATATCTGATTACTTAAAAAAAGAAACTAAACCTGGAGATTTAGTTTTAATAATGGGTGCTGGAGATATTTATAAAGCTGGAGATTTATTCCTTAAATAATTTAATTTAATTTGGGTAAAACACCTCTAATATGGAAATAATAATTGTAAACCATATAGGAGGTGTTTTTTTGAAGAACTTTTTTATTTCCGCTGTTTTAGATTTAATAATAATTTTTGTATCCTATTTTATTTTTAGATTTATACTAAAAGGACCCACAAGGCATAAAATATACGAAAAATTATTTAGCTCTTTTGGTAAGTTTATAATATATATTTTTCTAATAACTGTTATTATAACTAGCTTAAGTGCATTCGCCCTATATAGGACTCGTTATATTGCCTATGTAAACATAGTGGCTCCTGCTTTAGTTTCAATACTAGTAGGCTTTGTAATGTCTACAGTTCCTACTAGAGGTATTGGTGATGAAGGCTAAGTAAACATGGATAAACTTTGACCTATGTATATTAGTCAAAGTTTATTCCTTTTTTTAAAAATTTTTATGATATAATTGGATTAATTATTAAGGAGCTGATACTCAATGCATAATGACTATCGCGAAATATTTAAAAGACTTTCAAAATCCTATTATGATGATACTTTTGAAAAAGAAGTAGAAAATATTCTTTCATCGCATAGTATGGACAGAGAAAAACTTGCTAAAATAATTTCTATTTTATGTGGCGTTAATATTGAACATAGTGAAAATTATATATCTAATTTAAAAAACGCTATAAAAAACTATACAGCTTCAGCTGAAAAAGTGGTAACTAAATTACCTTGTTCTACCCAATGTGCTAAAGATGGAGATATTATTTGTGAAAAATCCTGTCCTGTAAACGCTATATTTAGGGATCCTAACGATAACAATATATATATAAATGATGAGCTTTGTTTAGATTGTGGACTATGTGTAAGGAATTGTCCTTCTGGAAGTATATTAGATAAAAAAGAGTTCATACCTCTTGCAGAACTTCTAAAAAGTGAGTCCATAGTAATCGCCGCAGTAGCTCCTGCTATAATGGGTCAATTTGGTGAAAATACTACTATAAATCAATTGAGAACAGCTTTTAAAAAATTAGGATTTACAGATATGGTTGAAGTAGCATTTTTTGCAGATATGCTTACTCTAAAAGAAGCAGTAGAATATGATCATTTTGTGAAAGATGAACAAGATTTTATGATAACCTCTTGTTGCTGTCCAATGTGGGTAGGAATGTTGAAAAAAGTATATAATGATTTAGTTAAGTATGTTTCCCCATCAGTTTCTCCAATGATAGCAGCTGGCAGAGTTCTAAAATTGCTAAATCCTAATTGTAAAGTTGTATTTGTGGGACCTTGTATCGCTAAAAAGGCTGAGGCTAGGGAAAAAGATTTACTTGGAGACATTGATTTTGTATTAACTTTTACAGAATTAAGAGACATATTTGATGTCTTTGATATACAACCTGAAAATTTAGAGGAAGACTTTTCATCAGAATATGCTTCTAAAGGTGGAAGATTATATGCTAGAACTGGTGGAGTGTCTATAGCTGTTAGTGAAGCTATAGAAAAACTATTCCCTAATAAATATAAGTTTTTAAAGACTATACAGGCTGATGGTGTAAAAGGATGTAAATCTCTATTGGACAAAATAAAGCAAGAAGATATTAGCGCTAACTTTGTAGAAGGTATGGGTTGCGTTGGTGGTTGTGTTGGTGGACCAAAAGTCATAATAGATCCTTCAGAAGGTAGAAATGCTGTAAATAATTTCGCAGAAAATTCTTCTATAAAAGTTTCTGTAGATAGTAACTGCATGAATGATATACTAAGCAAAATAAATATAAATTCAGTAGAAGACTTTAAAGATAAAGATAAAATCTCCATTTTTGAAAGGGAATTTAAATAATTTAACATAAGAAAGGACTTAGATTTTATGTTTCAAGATATAAAAGCAGCAATTTTTGATATGGATGGTACTCTAATTGATTCTATGTGGGTTTGGGAGAAAATTGATATTGATTATCTAAAAAAAAGAAATATTCCTGTGCCAAAAAACTTAAGTGAGTCCATTGCTCATTTAACATTTGAAGAATCTGCTCAATACTTTAAAAATAAATTTAATTTAAAAGATAATATAAAAACCATAATGGATGAGTGGAATAATATGGCCTATTATGAGTATGTCCATAATGTAAAACTAAAAAATGGGGCATTAGACTTTTTAATGTTATTAAAGAATAAGGGAATAAAATTAGGTCTAGCTACTAGTAATTGTGATATGCTATTAAAAATAGCATTAAAAAATAATGGTATTTATGATATCTTTGATTGTATAACTACATCGGATGAAGTTAATAAAAGTAAAGAGTTTCCAGATATTTATCTATTATGTGCTGAAAGGTTAAATATTTCCCCTAAACATTGCATAGTATTTGAGGATATTTTACCTGCTATAAGAGGTGCAAAATCTGCTGGAATGAAAGTTGTTGGCGTTCATGATATGTCCGCCAAAAATCAAAAAAAAGAGATTATAAAAAATGCTGATTTTTATATACTTGAATATAATGAATTAATTAAAGCCGTTTAAAATTATTCATAGTTTCTAGATTTCAATGAATAGAATATAGTGTATAGTATATAAATATTTGGAGGCGATACACTATATTATTTTTTATCATCCTTATTCTTATACTAATATGTTTGTACATGTTTTATTATTTTAATAATAAAATAGCAGTGCAAAAAAGACAAATTTTTGTTTTAAAAAAACAGTATAATGACTTTAAAAATGAAAAAATGTCCTTTGCAAAAGAGAAAATAGAAATTAAATATATAACTCCTAGTATTTCATCCACAACTATTTATACTAACTGTAATCTTTTTATAAGTCCCTTAAAAAGTTCCCCTTTATTATGTACTTTAGAAAAAGGAACTTATGTAACTATAATAGATTCTGCTGAAGTAAATAATGAAATATGGTATGAGATTTCAATAGATTCTGTAGAAAAAATAAATTCAAAAGGATGGATTCAATCTAAATATATAGAAATTAATTTATCCGATGACTAACCGCTCTAATAATCCCCTCTTCTTTAAAGTGGGGGTAAAGAGCCTATGTCTCTGGATAACGATTTCTAAGCTTCAGAGGGAGTAAAAACTCCTTCTGAAGCCAAGAACTCTGTTTATAATCCTTTAGTAAAAAGGGGTAATACCCCTTTTTAGCCTTTATTTTATAATACCATTTTTATATTGAGGCACTATACTAACTATGTCTTTTTTACAACAATATTCTAAATCCATAAAAAGACCTAACTCCATTATTCTCTTAAAATGTTTTGCTTCTTTAATAAACTCCATATTAGTATTCATGTTATACAGATATTTAGCAACCTTTGATATATCGCTTAATTTAACTTCCATATCTTTTGCAATACAATCTATTATATATCCACTGCATATAAAATCATCTATGGAAAATTCCCCATAAGTTCCTGCATTAATTATAACTACATCATTTTTTAAAGATATTAATTTTTCTGCAACAGCCTTTCCATTTATTAAAGCACCTATTAATATATCTTTGGCTAACAACGCCTCTTTTATAGCTCTTGTTCCATTACTAGTTGTTATAACTAATGTTTTACCTTTAACTAATTCACTTTTATACTCTAATGGTGAATTGGAACAATCAAACCCTTCTATTTTTAAAGCTTTTCTTTCTCCTCCCAGTATGTAATTTTTTCTATTGTTTTTAACTTTCTCTAAAGCTTCTTCTATTTCTACAACAGGTACTACTTCCTTACATCCATTATTAAGGGCTGTTATTATAACAGATGTAGCTCTTAATATATCTATAACAACTATAGATTTATCTTTTATCTTTTCTTCTTTTATATCATCCGCAGATATTATTATATCAATATTCATAACATAGCCTCCATTATTAAAAATCTTTATTTTTATAGTAACACTATTTATATAAAAAATAAAAGTGAAATTATAAAATTCCACTTTTATCTTTATACTTCATTCCTTGATATATATTTCTATCTTGTAGCTCCCTATCTATAGAATTTAAAATCTCCCATTTTTTCAAACTCCATTTTGGACCTATTAATAAATCTCTTGGTGAATCCCCTGTAAGTCTATGAATAACAATATCATCTCTAATTATAGCAATAGACTCACACACTATATCTATATACTCTTCTTCAGTAAGAAATTTTAAATCTCCATTTTCATAGGTATTTACCAAAGGCGTTCCTTCCATAAGATGTAGTAGATGAATTTTTAAACCTTGTATATCCTTATTGGATAAATATTTAACTGTATTTATCATATCTTCTTTTGTTTCACCTGGGAGTCCAAAAATAGTATGTACTACCACATCTATATCTCTACTTCTTAGTTCCTTCAGTGCTTTTTCAAAAACAGTTAATTCATATCCTCTATTTATTATTTTAGCTACCCTATCATTAGTTGTTTGTAATCCTAGCTCAATCCATAAATAAGTTTTTTTATTAATTTCAGATAAGAGATTTAATACTTCTTCATCTAAACAATCGGGCCTAGTAGCAATAGCCAAACCAACTACTCCTTCTTGCATTAGAGCTTCCTCATACTTCTCTTTTAAAATCTCAACAGGTGCATATGTATTAGTATATGCTTGGAAGTATGCTATGTATTTATCTCCTTTCCACTTTTTTCTCATTACTGATTTAATTTCTTCAAATTGAGCCTTTATTGAAAAGTGTCTATTACCTGCAAAGTCTCCAGAGCCTCTTTCACTGCAAAATAAACATCCTCCACTACTTATAGTGCCATCTCTGTTAGGACATGAAAATCCTGCATCTAAAGATATTTTAAATACTTTCTCACCGAACTTTTCTCTTAAAAAATAGTTTAAAGTATGGTATCTTTTATCTCCCCATTTCATTTTCATATATAAAACTCCAATCTATTAAAAGTATGATATCCATAGAAATTATATACTATGAATGCTCATACTTTCAATAAATGTTCTATTGTACTTTTTTACATTTATAATCTCTTAAGTCTAATTGCCAATTTCCTATAAGATTTTTTAAACTCTTATCCTTATCATTAACAGGAATTACTCTAACATTCACAGATTTGTCATCAAAGGATGAAAACAGTACTTGCACTTTATCTAATGGAAACTTTTCTTCAAATTTAAAAGGTATTATTTCACCACTATCTGCATTATATACTCTTATGGATTTTTTATTTTTATCTTTACTGTATTGCAGTAATATAAATTTCTCATCTTGAGAAAAAGTCATATAATCTATTTTAGAATTAATCAATATATCTAATTCTATTACTTCTTTCCCTAATGGTTTTTCTTTGACCATATCTCCTTTTCCATTTTGACCTTGTTGTTGTCCTTGATTGCCATCTTCTGTAGCTCCGCCATTCTCCTGACCTTGAACACTTTTACTTTCATCTAATTTTACTATGCATGCAAAGGAATTATTATCATAAGTACTTATAGCTATAGAGCTTCCTGAATATGAAAATGTCATTACGCCATAATTTTTCTTAGGTATAACTAATTTACTCATTGCTAGTTTATCATCTTTAGGAAATGAATACTGAGGTATACCTGATAGATTTATTAAAAGATTGGTATCTGCATTACTTTTTTTTCTAATTCTTATATTACCTCTTTCTATAAATGCTTCACCTTCTGTATTGCTTTTTATATCTACTATTTTGTAGTTTTCATCTTCTTTATTTATTTTTATAATACATTCGTCTAATGTTGCAAAGGGTTCATTTAAATTTATTCTTGCAACCTTTAACTTAAAAACTCCTCCCTTTCCAACTTGATTTATATCTTCTATGTTATATCCTTTAACTTTAAGAGGAGTAGTTTTTATGTCCATCTTTTTATCTATCATTTCTTTAGAATAATATTTCATTGCACTTTTGTAATCTTCTTTAATTAAATAGTTTAAATATAAATCTACTACATTCTTTGCTGCATTAATATCAAAGCTTTTTTGTATATTTTCTTCGGTATTTTTACTACTATTTTTCTGTAATCTACCGCAAGAACTAGAAAGCATAAAAACGAATATCAGAATCACAATAAAAAATCTTTTTTTATTCAAATTTAATTCCTCCTTTGTTAATATTCTTTCTTAAATTAAAATTTTTAATATATAAAATCATTATTTCCTATATTTTATATATATTTATAAAGAATAGCTTTTTATAAATAAAAGGAGTATTGATATGTTTAAAAACTTTATTATGTACTTTAAAATAGCTGCTGTTTTTGTAGGCACTATTGTAGGAGCTGGATTAGCTTCTGGACAAGAAATAACTCAGTTCTTTGCTACATATGGTTATAAGAGTTTTTTCGGATTAATTATTTGCCTAATTTTTTATATATTTTCTTCCTATATAATAATTAGTATTAGCATTAAATATAATTTAAATTCTTATAAAGACTTAATTATACTAGTTAGCCCAGGGTTTTTAGGTAAAGTTACTAATATAATAACTGGATTGTTTTTAATTAGTAGTTCTGCAATAATTCTAGCAGGTAGTGGAGCACTAATAAGTCAATACTTTAATTTAAGTAAATGGGTAGGAATATGTACAATGTGCTTACTCTCTTTAATAGCACTATTAAGAGATACTAAGGGTCTTTTTGAAATCAATTCCTTTATAGTTCCATCTTTAATATTTGTAATAAGTACAATATTTATTTTGTATTTAGCTTTTTATGAAAACTTTAATCTTGTTCATGTTAAATCTATACCTTATTATAAAACTACTTGGATTACTTCTAGTATTCTTTACTCAAGCTTTAATATACTTTCATCCTCTGGGGTTATGGTTCCTTTAAGTAATGAAATAAAAAATAAAAAATTACTTTTTAAGTCTATACTTTTAGGCTCCATCATCCTTACATTTCTATCATGTATAATAAATTTATTGCTTATTTTAAATATACCTAATATATTTAAATATGAAGTGCCTTTACTATATGTAGCAAATAGGTTTGGTACATTAATTCAAATAATGTTGTTATGCATAATATGGTTAGAAATGTTTTCAACAGAGGTGTCAAATATATATAGTATCAGTAAAACCTTAGAGCAAACTTTTAATATTCCCTATAGGAAATGTTGCATACTCATATTACTTTTAGCTATACCTATATCTCAATTAGGTTTTGTAAATCTCATAACTTTCCTATATCCATCCTTTGGATTGATAGGTCTAATATTCTTAATTCAATGTATACTATTTCACTTTAAATATATAAAAAGATAATATAAAAAGGCTGTTCATATAATAAATTTAAAATGTACCCTTTGTCAAGGACAGTTTAAAAAAAGACTAGGCGGTACTAAGAAGATGATTTCTGTATTTTACAGGAGTCATCTTTTTTAAATTCCATTGACCTCTATAATTATTATAATAATCCATATATTCATCAATTTCTTCCAAGAGTTCAGCAAATGTATTACAATTTTTAATATTTGTTTCATCCTTAAGATGTCCAAAGAATGACTCCTGTGGAGCATTATCCCAGCAGTTACCTCGTCTAGACATAGATTGTTTTATATTATATTTTTTAAGCAATTTCTGAAATATGGGACTAGTGTAATGTGCCCCTTGAT
>NZ_FUWT01000014.1 GCF_900167265.1 Clostridium tetani | reverse complement strand
ATACTATAACTCCTGTTGTTCCACATACTTTTGATAATTCTTCTACAGCTATGATGTAGGATAATACATCTCCACCTGCTCCACCATATTCTTTTGGTATTGGAATACCCATCATACCAAGTTTAGCCATCTTTTCTACGTTTTCCATAGGAAATCTTTCTGTTTCATCAATTTCTGCGGCAATTGGCTTTACTTCTGTTTCAGCAAACTCTCTTACCATTTGTCTTACAAATTCTTGTTCTCTAGTTAATGCAAAATTCATTTATTCTTACCTCCTATTAAATATTTATATTAATAAAACATCTTGTTTGTTAAATAACTAACTTTATTAAAGTGATTTATATTAAACTACTCCCATAACAGCAAAGATTATTACTATTACAGTAGATAATATTGGAAGCACTAAGGAAACCATACCTATATCCAAATAAGATTCTTTATGTGTCATTCCACATATAGCCAATAATGTTATAACTGCTCCATTATGTGGTAGGGTATCTAATCCACCACAAGCTAAAGTTGCTATTCTATGCAGTACTTGTGGGTTTATTCCCATCTCTAAAGCCATTTCTAAGTAAGTTGATCCCAATGTTCCAAGAGCTATACTCATACCACCAGAGGCTGAACCAGTAATTCCTGCAAGTATATTAACAGATAAAGCTTCTGCAATAATCGGATTACTTGATATACCAAGTATAGCAGTCTTCACTATACCAAAAGCTGCTAAGGATTGAATAACATTCCCATATCCAACTTCTGATGCTGTATTAACTATTGCTAACAATGATCCTATAGCTCCATCATTTAAACTTCCTTTAACTTCTTTAAATCTCTTATAGTTTAAGGCTATTGCAGTAATTATAGATATTACTAAAGATATTATTAAACTCCATCCCCCTGCAAGAGTAGATAAAGTAGTATTATATGGTTTCTGTGTTAAATAACTTCCATCATATCTTCCTTCTACAAACACAAATCTAGATAATATTAGATTAATCACAAGTACTAGGATTATAGGTAATATTGATGATATAAAAGGAGGCAAATCCTCTTCCTTAAATCCTTCAACTATACCTGCTGAGTGTTCACCATATCCTTCTCCATTTGCTTTAGCTTTCTTAGCTCTATAAGTCAGCCAAGTCATTCCAAAGCCTCCCATTAATAATGCACCAATTATCCCTAGTATAGGAGCAGCATATGCATCAGTTCCAAAGAAAGGCATTGGTATAGCATTTTGAATTTGTGGTGTACCTGGTAATGCTGTCATAGTAAATGTAAACGCACCTAATGCTATAGTTCCAGGTATAAGCCTTTTAGGAATATCTGCTTCTATAAATAAAGCAACTGCTATTGGATAAACTGCAAAGGCAACAACAAATAGTGATACTCCTCCATAGGTTAATATTGCACAAGATAAAACTACTGCAATCATAGCTTTATCTTTTCCTAACTTTTTAGCTATGTTATGAGAAATTGATTTTGCTGCTCCTGAATCATCCATTATTTTCCCAAAGATAGCTCCTAATAAAAATATTGGAAAGTATGCTTTACAATATCCTGCAAATGATTTCATAAATATTTCTGTATAAGTTGCCATTAATGGTACTCCATCGCCACCAATAGTACTTATCAATGCTGCTAATAATGATAATATCGGTGCCAGAATTAGTACGGTTATTCCCCTATATGCTAAGTACATAAGTAAAACTAGTGATAATATAATTCCTATTACTCCTAACATTTAGCTCACCTCTTCAACTCCATTATTTTTATTAATTCCCATTAATTTATCTAAAAAAATTTTTTCATCCATTAACTTTAAATCCTCATCAATAATTGGTTTAAACTCCATTTGTTCTAATACATCTTTTTCCAAACTAATTCCTGGAGCAATTTCCTTTAATACAAGCCCTCTATTTTCTAATTTAAATACCGCTCTTTCTGTTATATACAAGACAGATTGTCCAATTTCATTAGCATACTCTCCACTAAATGTGATTTGCTCTACATGTTTAAGGAATTTTTTAACCTTTCCCTCTTTTTCTATAATTAATTTTCCATCCTCTACTTTTACTCTTAATCCTCCCGCTGTGAAAGTACCACAGAATATCATATTTTTTGAATTCTGAGATATATTTATAAATCCACCACAACCCGGAATTACAGTGCCAAATTTACTTACATTTATATTCCCATATTTATCACATTGAGCTAACCCTAAAAATGCTGAATCCAATCCACCGCCATCATAAAAATCAAATTGATATCCTTGATCTAGTATTGCCTCTACATTTGTTGAGGCCCCAAAACTTAGTCCTCCTGCGGGAATCCCTCCAACTGGCCCCGCCTCTACAGTTAAGGTTAAGCTATCTCCTATTCCTTCTTCATTTGCTACAATAGACACCCCTTCTGGAATTCCTATTCCTAAATTTACTATAGAGTCTTTTTCAAGTTCTTTAACTGCTCTTCTAGATATTATTTTTCTTTCATCTAAAGGAAGGGATTTTATATCACTTAGAGGAATCTTCACTTGTCCACTATAGGATGGATTATATTTTTCTGAGAAAGTCTGAAAATTATTTTCTTCCCTTCCTACTACAACAGCATCTACATATATACTAGGTATTTTTACTAATTTAGGATCTAAGGTTCCATTCTCTACAACCTTTTCAACTTGTACAATTACCTTTCCTCCTGAATTTTTTACAGCTTGAGCAATGGACAGCACTTCTAAAGTCACTGCTTCCTTTTCTAAAGAAACATTACCTTTTTCATCAGCATAGGTTCCCTTTAAAAGTGCAATATTAATAGGCATTGATTTATATAGAAGTTTTTCTTGTCCTTCTATTGCTATTACCTTAACTATGTCTTCCTTAGTTTTTTCATTTAACTTTCCACCTTCAAGTCTTGGATCTACAAAAGTTTTTAATCCTACATGGGTTATAGTTCCAACCTTTCCTGCTGCTATATCCCTAAATAGATGAGTTATAACTCCCTGTGGTAAATTATAAGCTTCTATCTTATTTTCAACAGCTAACTTTTGAAGTTTAGGAACTAATCCCCAATGTCCTCCAATCACTCTTCTTACTAATCCCTCATATCCTAAATGATTTAACCCTTTTTCTTTTGAATCTCCTTGTCCTGCTGCATAAATTAGTGTTAATTTGTTAGGTGATCCTTTTTCTAAAAAATTTCTTTCTAATTCACTAGTAAGTTCTTCCGGATGCAAAGATCCAACAAATCCTCCAACAGCAACAACATCTTCGTTTTTAATCATTGAAATAGCTTCTTCAACTGTTTTAACTTTTAAACTCATATATAAATTCCTCCCCTTAAAACATTTACAATATATTTAAAAGCAATTATTATGCCAACATAATATTCTTTATTTTATTAATTATTTATTGCGGGATGAATGAATTTTTTATATATTTTTTACATTTAACTTGGTAGATAATAGCGAATCTTCTGACTAATGTTTATATTTCCGTACATATTTAGAATTGAACAGATAAAAATGTAGTGTTTTCCTTACATTTGACTTTCTAATGTTGTTTTTTTGTACTTGTTACCTTACATCTTTACAATATATTGAAATTTCTAAATTGCTATATTATGTTTAGCTATCTTTTCATACAAAGAGGTTCTACTTATATTCAGCTTCTTAGCTGCTAATGTTTTATTCCAATTACAATAAATTAGTGTTTCTAATATAATATCTTTTTCTACTTGATTAATCAGTTTATTTAAATCAGAATCTTCTACTATATATTTATTACTTACTATATTTCCAGGAAAATGTTTAGGTTCAATCATTTCGTTATGCTCAACTAAATTAACTGCTCTTTCTATTATGTTTTCTAATTGTCTTACTCCTCCCTCCCATTTATAATTCATTAAACAACTCATAGCCTCTTTAGAAAAAGATTTTGTTTTTTTACCTAGCTTTTTAGATATTTTTTCTAATAAATACTCTGATAAAATCTTTATATCTTCTCTCCTTTCTCTTAAAGGTGGTATATTCACAGTTACTACATTTAATCTATAATATAAATCTTCCCTGAATTCCCCTTCTTTTATCATCTTTTCTAAATCTCTATTAGTTGCTGAAATTACTCTCACATCAATTTTTTTGCTTCTTGTTGCCCCTATTCTTTCCACTTCTCTTTCTTGTAGTACTCTTAATAGTTTAGCCTGCATATGTAAAGGCATATCTCCTATTTCATCTAAAAAAATAGTTCCTCCATCTGCTAATTCAAATTTCCCTATCTTCCCCTCTTTCTTAGCCCCTGTAAAAGCTCCTCCCTCATAACCAAATAGCTCCGATTCCAAAAGATCTCTTGGTATAGCTGCACAATTTAATTTTATAAAGTTTCCATATACTCTTTCACTTTCCATATGTATAGCATGTGCAAAAAGCTCCTTTCCTGTACCACTCTCTCCCCTTATCAATACATTAGAATTTGTCTTTGCTGCTTTCTTAGCTAAATCCTTGGTTTTATTGATTTTGTCACTTTTTCCGATTATATTATCAAATGAGTATGATGCACTATTACTTTCATCAAATTGTCCTTTATACTTTTTATACTCATTTTCAATATTTCTTATTTTCTTATATAATAAATCTAATTCCTTTATATTTTTAAATAAAACCTTACCTGCTACCGCTACTAGCTCTCCATTTTCTATTACAGGTATTCTATTGGCTATCATATACTTTCCTTTAACTTTTTGAAGCTGAGCTGTTTCAGCTATTCCCGTTTTAGCAACTATATGCATTCTTGTACTTTCTATCACCTCTGTAACATGCTTACCTATAGATCTTTCTTGATCTACACCTAAAAAATCAGCATAAGTTTTGTTTATCATAGTTATATATCCATACTTATCTATAACTACTAGTCCATCGTAAGCTAATTCTAGTATGAAGCTTAATATTTTTAAGTTTTTTTCCTTAGCTTTAAGCTCTTCATACATAACATCTATGACATTAGCATCAATTAATGTAATTAGAAACTCCTTCATACACTCTTCTTTTAATGATATTACTTCCATATTTAATTTTTTATTATTTAGTTTTATTTTTCTTTTAGTACTACTATTAATTAAATCTTTCATATTAAAGCACGGTATTAATTGTTGTATATGATTATAAGAATATTCTCTAGCACATAGTATTTTTCTACACTCATCACTCATAAATTGGATTTCTCCTAGATTATTAATTATTATAGCACCTACCCTTATACTGTAATCACAATATTTGTTCACTTTTGAAAACATAAACGCTCGCCTCCTAAACACTTTTTAGTTTTATCTAATACAAAAAAACTATCCCATAAATTATGAGATAGTTTTTTTATATTATATCATTTCTTTGGTGGCATTACTTTAGCCTGTCCTTCCACTACTACTTTTCCATCTTCATTTATGACTACTGTTTTTAATATCAATCTATTTCTTTCTTCATTTCTTTCAATAACTTCCACAGTAGCTGTAACAGTATCCCCTATCTTTACTGGAGCTACAAATTTTAAGTCTTGTGATAAATAAATAGTACCTGGCCCTGGAAGATACATTCCTAGTACTGTAGATATTAAACTTGAAACTAGAATTCCATGACATATTCTACCTTTAAACATGGTCTTTTCTGATTCAATTTGATTGACATGAGCTGGATTTAAATCTCCAGAAATACCTGCAAATAAATATACATCTGTTTCCGTTAAGGTTTTAGTGAAAGAAGCTTTATCTCCAATCTTAATAGTCTCTATAGTTTTTCCAACCATAATAATACCTCCTATTTGTTAATTTAAAATTATCCATCTACTAAATTACAAACGCAAGTATTATGCCAATTAATCATTAACAAAAATAAATCTAAGCTTAAAAATCGCCATATCAGGATTTATTCCTTTTAATATGGCGATTTTATAATTAATAACATATTCTATTTTTTCCTAATCCTTTGGCCTTATAAAGAAAATTGTCTGCAGCATCTATAATTTCTTTGCAACTTTCATTAGAGTATTCTTTTACTCCACCACTTATAGTTATTTTTAATGATCTAAAAAATTCTAACCCCTCTATGGATTTTCTTATTCTTTCAGATACTCTAATAGCCTCAGATAATTTGGTATTATTAAATATTATTATAAACTCTTCTCCTCCAAATCTACCAACATAATCATTTTTCCTTATATTTTTTTTAATTTCTTTAGATATTTTTATAAGTATTTCATCTCCAAAAACATGTCCAAAATTATCATTAACACTTTTAAAATCATCTATATCTATCATTAATATACAAAATGTTTCCCCCTTGCAATTAGAATATTTAATTTGCCTTTCTATTATTTCTATTATAGTTCTATAATTATAAACCTTTGTAAGACAATCCTCCATACTTATTTCTTTTAAAAACTTATTTTTTTCAATTAAACTTATTTCCGTCTCCTTTAGATTTTGTGTAAGTTTTTCTAACTCTTTAATCCTTTCAACTAGCTGTTCTCTTGACCAGCTAGTATAATAACTCCATTCAATCACCTTTTCATTGTCAACCATAATTCCCCACCCTTTTTAAATGTTTTTTAACCTTATAAAAACACCTAAGGTATAATTAAATATATATATTTAACATATCCTTAATTATGTTTTTAATTTCATTTCTTATTTCAAAAGGTTCCAATACTTCTAAAAAGTTTTTTTGACTTAATAACCATGTGATAATTCCTTTACCCAATACATTAGCCTTTATTAAATACTTATTATTCTCTTCACCTATGACTTCCGCTGTAGGAAGTCTATCTAAAACTAATTCCAATGAAGGTCCCCAATAATAAAATTTAATATTTATAAGTCCCCCTGAACTCATAAATTGCATTTTCTTTCTAAATTCTCCTTCTTCAAATCTGTTTTTTTGAGAAATATAAAAATACTCTTCAAATATTTTATATTCTTCTATTCTGTCCACCCTATAGGTAGCTATAAAATCCTCCTCCTTACTTTCAATATATGCAATTAAATAGAAATAGAATTTATTAAATATTAATCCTATAGGTTTCAATTTTCTATTTATTAATGACTTATCTACCCTTTTATATTTTATATTTATATATTTTCTCTTTCTAATACATTCCTCTATATCCAACAGAATATCAATTAATTTTTTCCCATGTTGTAATTCCACATAATTATATACTTCTTTATTTAATATATTCTTTATATTTTCTCTTTCCCCTGGTATACATTGTAAAATTACTTTATTTAATAATAATGACATTTCTTTTTTATTAAAAGCTCTACTATCTAATAATATTTTTGTTATAGCTGTTATTTCCTTATAATTTAAATATGAAAACTTATCTTTCTCTAATATATAACCTTTTCTACTCCTACAGTACTTTATTCGGACATCTTCTTTATAACATTCCTGAAAATATGCCCTTAAATCATTAATATCTCTTTGTATAGATTTTTCATCCACTCCAAATTCATATGCTAATTCTTTTTTATTTATTATTCCCCCCGTACTTAATCTTTCATATATTGTAAGTACCCTTAAAGATTTAGAGCATTTAGTTTTTATATACTTCATACAAATCACCAATTCACGTATTTATTGTTAGTATTTTCTATATATTCTATTGTACTTACTATTATAACTATTTCCATAGACATATAATGTCCATTTATCTTAATTTTTTGGAAAATTAATGTATTTTTTTATTAATTCTAAGCTTTTTATAATAAAAGTAGAGATTAACCCTATTTTAAGATTAATCTCTACTTACTTGTGTATGCTTCATTTTTAATTACATAGTTATACTTAATATCTCATCTCTAATAATTGATACATTCTTTTCAACATTTTCAATGCCTTCTACTTGTTCTCTACTTTTAGATAAATTAATATCTACTATATTAGATATTTTTAATATAACTTCTTTTATTTCTTTTAAAGTATCCTCTATATGTTTCAATGATTCTGAGGAATCTAAAGATAATTTTCTTATTTCACCTGCTACCACAGAAAAGCCTTTTCCATTTTCTCCTGCTCTTGCAGCCTCTATAGCAGCATTAAGTCCTAACAAATTAGTTTGTTTAGCTACATTCTTTATAAAATCTAAAATCTTATTTATATTACTTATTTCCTCTTCTAAAGTATAGGTTATACTTTGCACTTCTTTACTGGTATTAGCTATATCTTCTGCTGAACACCCAATCTGCCCCATTACAAATGAAACCTCTTGAACTTCTGCAGATAATTTATTAATGATTTCCTGTTTTTTCTCTTCGTCTATTCTTTTTAAAATTTCTTCTTCCATTATTTTTGCTGCCATTTGTTGAAGCGGTTTTACCATTTCCGGTGCACCTGTAAGTCCAATACAACCTATTACTTCACCATTTATCTTTATTGCTCCATTATATCCTGGAAGAACCCCATTTAATTTTTCTGCTTCTTCTTCTGTAGTAGAAGAAGATTCTATTTCTCCATTCATTATTCTACTTGCAACTTCATGTATAGTTCCAAGTCTTTCTCTTTGAACTGTAGCTATAATCTCTCCATCCTTCCCCATGACATTCACATTTTTTTCAGTAATATTATGAAGTAAATCTACAGTTTTTTCTGCTACGTCTTTAGGTATTTTATGCCTCCAAGTCAAAACTTACCCCTCCCGAATCTATATGAATTATATAATTATAATTTCTTTAGTTTATAATTTATATTAAAGTAGTCTAGTTATTTTGTCAATATTTTTAGACAATTGAGACCATTTTTTGCATATTTTTGTACTGTTGACCTAAAACTTATCTATGATAATTAATGGTTTGAATAATGATTATTGGAGCATACTATTATATAATGTTATAAACGTATGAGTTTTCATACATATTTTTTTCTAGAAAGGATGTATTTAAACATATGAAATTTGTATTGGCTCCAGATTCATTCAAAGAAAGTATGACTGCAAAAGAAGTAGCAACCTCAATGGAAAATGGATTGAAGAATATATTTCCAAAAGCTGACTATATAAAGGTCCCTATGGCTGATGGTGGAGAAGGAACTCTTCAAGCTTTAATTGATGCTACTAATGGTGAAATATTTAAAGTAGAAGTTTTGGGACCATTAGGTGAACCAATAACTGCTGAATTCGGAATATTAGGTAATGGAACTACTGCTGTAATAGAAATGGCCAGTGCTAGTGGGCTATATCATATAGAACCAGAGAATAGAAATCCTTTAATAACTACAACTTTCGGTACTGGTGAACTTATAAAACATGCTCTTGATAAAAATGTTCATCAAATATTTATAGGTATAGGTGGTAGTGCCACTAATGATGGTGGTGCTGGAATGATTCAAGCTTTAGGTGGTAAACTTTTAACTAAATCCGGTGAAGATATTCCCTTCGGTGGTGGTGCTTTAAATAAACTTCATAGTATTGATTTGAGCAATTTAGATCCTAGACTTTCAGAGGTATCCATTGATGTTGCTTGTGATGTAAATAACCCTTTAACAGGTAAAAATGGAGCTTCTTATATATTTGGTCCTCAAAAAGGTGCTACTCCTGAAATAGTAGAACTTTTAGATGAAAATCTAAAACATTATGCTAAAGTAATAAAAAAATATTTGCAAATGGATATAGAAAGTATTCCTGGTGCTGGAGCTGCTGGTGGTCTTGGTGGGGGATTAATGGCATTCTTATCTGCTAATCTAAAAAAAGGAGTAGATCTTGTAATAGAGTATACTCATTTAGAAGAAAAATTAAAAAATGCAGATTTTGTTTTTACTGGTGAAGGTGCTATAGATTATCAGACTAAATTTGGAAAAACTCCTTATGGTGTAGCATCTATTGCTAAAAAATATAGCATACCAGTGATAGTTTTATCAGGTAAAATTGGGGATGGATGTGAGGTCTTATACGAAGGTGGAATAACATCTATCTTTGGTATATTACCTGGAGCAGTAGACATAAAAGAAGCTTTAAAAAGTGGTGCTGTTAATATAGAAAGAACTTCTGAAAATGTAGGTAGATTAATAAAATCCATTATAAAATAGGAGGGATTTTAATGCAAATAACTGCATTAGGTGCTATAATCGGTCTCGTTATAGCTATTTTTCTTATATTAAAAAAAGTTCACCCTGCATATAGTCTTATATTAGGTTCTTTTGTAGGTGGAATCGTAGGAGGAGCAGGTTTAGTCCAAACTGTAAATTTTATGATTGATGGCGCTAAAGGTATAATGCCTGCTATTTTAAGAATATTAACTGCTGGTGTATTAGCTGGTATCTTAATAGAATCTGGTGCTGCAGCTAGAATTGCAGAAACTATCGTTGAAAAAATAGGTGAATCAAGAGCTTTAATTGCCCTTGTTATAGCTACATATGTTTTAACAGCTGTAGGTGTATTTATAGATGTCGCTGTAATAACTGTATCTCCTATTGCTCTTGCTATTGCCTATAACGCAAAGCTTTCAAAGTCGGCAATATTACTTGCCATGGTAGGTGGAGGAAAAGCTGGAAACATAATTTCTCCAAATCCAAATACCATATCAGCCGCTAATAATTTCAACGTTCCTTTAACATCTCTTATGGGGTCTGGAATTATACCTTCATTATTTGGTATAATTGTTGCTATTATTTTATCTAAAAGATTAATAAATAAAGGTTCTTTTGTTAAGGAAAAGGAACTTTCTATATCCTCAGAAGGAAAGCCAAACTTTTTTGCTTCCATAATAGGACCTTTAATTGCTATATTACTTTTAGCACTAAGACCCTTATTTAATATAGCTATAGATCCCTTAATTGCTCTACCCATTGGCGGAATAGTAGGAATCATAGCTATGGGTAAATTCCATAAAGTTAATGAATATACCATATCTGGATTAAACAAAATGAGTAGTGTTGCAATACTACTCATTGGTACAGGTACTATTGCAGGAATTGTTTCTAATTCATCACTAAAAGATTTAATTATATCCGGATTACAAGCTTCAGGGCTTCCAGCCTATGCACTAGCTCCTATTTCTGGTATTTTAATGTCAGCTGTTACTGCCTCTACTACTTCTGGTACAGCTGTAGCTAGTTCAGTTTTTGGAGAAACTATTTTATCTCTTGGAATACCTGCTTTATCTGGTGCTGCTATGATTCATTCTGGAGCAACAGTTTTAGACCACCTTCCACACGGAAGCTTTTTCCATGCTACTGGTGGAAGTGTATTCTTAGATATGAAAGAAAGATTAAAACTTATTCCCTATGAATCATTAATAGGGCTTACTATGACTATTATATCCACTATAATATATGGTGTGATAATGTTATAAACAGACCTTAGCTTAGCTGGGGGTTTTCTTAATATAAAAAATGCACAGTTTAAAAATTTTAAACTGTGCATTTTATTGTATAATTTAAATATCTAAATTATATTTACATCTAATTTTTTTAACTCTTCTATATTTTTATTATGCTCTTCTTTATTTACATATCCCAATCCATCTAAAAATAAACTAACCGTGAAATCATATTCTAAAAATTCCTTTATAGTCTCTCTTACGCAGTATTCAGATGCTATTCCACAAACTATTACTTCCTTGGGAATTTTGTTGTTGAGGATTTCTCCTTTAGAATTTTTAGCATAAAAAGCAGAATACTCTTCTATTTCATCATCCTGTCCCTTATAAAAAATATTTTCTTTATTCAATGGACTCTGTTTTTCATTTTCTATATTTTTATAAAAGTTTTGATGCAATTCTGCCCCTTCCTCATATCCCACACAATGAATAGGCCATATACCGCCATTTGCTTTAAATGATTTATTATTTTTACTATGCCAATCACAGGAATAAAACACCTTAAAATCTTTATTGCTATTAATTAAACTTATTATATTATCTACAGATTCTTTACCCATATGACAAGCTAAGCTTCCACTTATAAAATCATTTTGACAATCTACCACTATTATAGCCTTACTCAAATTATCAACCTCCATCCCTACATTTTAATATATTATAACACTTCCTATATACATCTGTATATACATTTTAAATGAATCTACTCACTAATAAAATCTGTAAATGTGTACATAGGAATTACATTAATAACTGGCTCTTCATAGGGATGAATCTTTTTTATAGTTTTTAATGTATCTTCTAATAATTTTTTTTTGCAGGCAAATTCCACCTTCATCTCATATGCCTTGCAAAGTTCTCCTATTTTCCCTTCAAAAGGATCAGCTCCTTTTAAAGGTCTCCAATAACCTAAAACCTTTACACAACTCATACAACTATCATAGTTTCCTCCAATACTTAGAGTTCTTATTTTGTTTAGGTTGTCCCTTAAAGTATCTACATAATTCTCTGGTATAAATACCTCAATCTTAAATATATTATTGTCCAACACTTACTCTCTCCATAATATACTAATTACAATACATTATATATAAATACAGCTTTAAACATAGTGTCATCAGAAGATAATATTATTTGTAAATCCTTATCTGGTTCTGCAAAGAAAGCACCAATCATCTTGCCATCCTCTACTAATTCAAGTTTGGTATGAACTTGATTTCCCATCTCTTCTTTATATATTTTTATTTTATTGCAAAGAACCATTCCTTCATTATTTCCTACAAAAAATATAGCTCCTGATGGAAAAGATATTTCTAGATTCTCTCCTGCTTTATACTGTAAAAACTGCTCTACATCTCCATATTTAAACTCAATAAACTTTTCTTCTGCCATTTAAAATTCCACCTTTCTAATTTTTAATATTCTTTATATTTATCATATCATATTTCACATAAATTTGTGGTAAAATAATTGTATAGGAGGAATAATGATGAAAAAAATATTAACTTTAGTTCTTACAATTGTAATGTCATTAAGTAATTTCACTAAAATTTATGCTCATGACATAACTAATATCAAAAGGATATACGGAAAAGATAGATATAAAACTTCTGTAAATATCTCAAGCAATTTTAAAAATGGATCTTTACAAAATATCATAGTTGCCAGTGGTAAAAACTTCCCCGATGCTCTAGCTGGTAGTGTACTTTCCAAAAAATTAGATGCACCAATAGTTCTAGGTGGAAGTACTCTAGAAGAAAGTAAGGATTGTATAGAATACATAAATAACAATTTAAATAAAGATGGAACAATTTATCTCTTAGGTGGACAAAGTTCTATAAATAACTCTTTTGAAAATCACATGAAAAATAAAGGTTTTAAAAACATAGTAAGACTTGGTGGAAATGATAGATTTGAAACTAATATGTCTATTGTAAACTTTATGGATGTGAAAAAAAACACTCCTGTGGTTATAGTAAATGCCTTTGGATTTGCTGATGCATTAAGTATATCAAGTGTAGCTTCTATAAAAGGCTATCCAATAATAATGACTTCTGATTCAGAACTATCTTTGCAAGCTAAAGACATGCTTGAAAAAATTCAACCTAAAGAAGTTTACATTATAGGTGGACATGCTTCCATAAAAGATACTATTAAAGATGAAATTAAATCTATGTTTTCTTCTATTGATGAAAATAAAATAAAACGATTAGAAGGAAAAGATAGATATGAAACTTCTCTTAATATATGTAAATATTTTAATTTGGATACAGATAATGCAGTACTTGCTAATGGTTCTAATTTCCCAGATGCTTTATCTGGAAGCGCCCTAGCTTCTAAATTAAATTCACCTATAGTTCTTACAAATGGAAATGATATATCTAATCAAAAATCTTTTATAGAAAACAAGAAATATAAGAATTTATATCTTCTTGGTGGATTTGCCTCTATAGGTTTAAACTTAGAGTATTCTTTAAAAGGTCCTAATAACATTACAGAAAATGAAAAAAATTATATTAATTCTTTAATAAACTATTGCTCTAAATTTTATTCAGAGAGCAATACTGCTTCTCTTTATATTTTAGAAACTTTTGAAGATATTTTTTCACATAAAGTAGTAAGTGATTTATCCTCAGAAAATAAAAGTGAAGAATTATTGGATAATATAATAAAAGGTTATAGTAATTTAGAAACTTATTTTAAAAAACACAGAGAGAATTTAATAACTCTAAGAAACAACGTTTATAATTTACAAAGTCCTGAAAATTTAGTGTTTTTAAAAGAAAATTATATTACAAATATAGATAACTATATTGATAATGTTGATAAAATAACTGAAGTATGTAATTCTTACAAAAAATCTTTAACTAATATAAGAGCTAATTCTAAAATAAATAATTTTTATGACTTAAAAAAGGAACTAGAGAAAATTTCTACAATTGAGAAAACCTTTTTGAATATAAACAAAAACTTAGAAAAATCTGAACAATCTATAGGAAAATTAATGGAGGACTTATCCAACATAAGAAATTCTATGGAATAATATATAATAAAAAAACACTTGCATTATTAAAACAAATATCTTATAATAGGAGACAATTTAAAAAGCACTGAAAGGTAATAGTAAACAAATCTTTATTTAAGAGAGTCGATGGTAGGTGTAAATCGATAATAAAGATTGTTGAATCCGACCTAGAGCTGCATAGGGGTAACAACCTATGCCGGATTAATTCCGTTATAATTTTAAAGTCTACTCTTTTATTTAGAGTAGTAAATTAAGGTGGTACCACGTGATTATTGTAAATCCCGTCCTTAGCTTTTAAGCTAAGGGCTTTTTTATTAGAAAAAATTATTATAAAAGGAGGATTTTTTAATATGAATAAACTTTTAATGACTCCTGGTCCTACAAATGTACCTCAAAGGGTACTTGAAAAAATGTCTGAAAATATGCTGCATCATAGAACATCTCAGTACAGCAAACTTTTTGAAGAATTTAATGAAAGATTAAAATATGTGTTTCAAACTAAAAATTCTGTTTTAACTTTTCCATCTTCTGGCACTGGCGGATTAGAAAGTGCAATAATAAATCCTTTTTCTAAGGGAGATAAAATATTAGCAGTATCTATAGGAGACTTTGGCAATAGATTTATTAATATAGCTAAAATCCACAGTCTTAAAGTAGATGAAATAGTTATTCCTTGGGGAAAAGCAGTAACTTTGGAGGATATAAAAAAGAATTTAAGACCTGATCATAAAGGTTTAATAATAACTCATAATGAAACCTCTACCGCTGTTGTAAACCCTATAGAAGAAATAGGAAACTTTTTAAAAGATAAGGATGTTTTATATATAGTAGATGCAGTAAGCTCACTAGGTGGCATTGATATTAAAATGGATGAATGGAATATAGACATATTAATATCTGCTTCTCAAAAAGCATTAATGAGCCCTCCTGGTCTTGCATTTGTAGGTGTTAGTGAAAAGGCTCTTTACAGATGTACTCAGTCTAATATATCTAAATATTATTTTGACTATCTTTTAGCTAAAAAATATTTAGATAAAGTTGAACCCCAAAATCCTTATACTCCAGCAATATCATTAATATTAGCAGCAAATGAATCCTTAAAAATCATCGAAAAAGAGGGACTTCAAAATGTATTTCTAAGACATCAGAAATTAGCAAATAAATTTAGAGATGGAATAAAATCTATGAATCTTAAACTATATGCACAAAATCACTGTTATTCTAATACAGTTACTGCAATATCATTTGAAGAAGAGGGTTTAGCTTCTAGAATAAAAGATAAACTCGATAAAGAATACAACATAATAATATCCGGTGGTCAAGGTTTTACTAGAGGAAAATTAATACGAGTAGGTCATATGGGTTGCGTAAATGATGAAATGATAGACAAAACTCTTTATGCTATACAAAAATCACTTTAATAATTTAATACGTTACTAAATAAAAGGGGGCAATTTTAATGGATAAAGCCAAAATATTAATTGTAGATAAAATAGATACTAAAGGAATAGAACTTTTGGAAAGTGAACCCAACTTTGAAGTAGATATAAAAATGGGATTAGAAAGAGAAAAACTTTTAAATATAATAGAAAATTATGATGGTCTTATTATAAGAAGTGACACAAATATAGATATAGAACTTATGAATATGGCTAAAAAACTTAAAGTTGTAGGTCGTGCTGGAAATGGTGTAGATAACATTGATATACCAGAAGCTACTAAAAGGGGCATAATAGTAGCTAATACTCCAGATAGTAATACCATATCAGCATGTGAACTTACCATAGGACTTTTACTTGCTCAATCAAGAAATATAGCAAAAACAGATAGGTTCTTAAAAGAAGGAAATTGGGATAGAGATTCCTTTATGGGAACAGAGCTTTTCAATAAAACTTTAGGTATTATTGGTCTTGGGAGAATTGGTAGTCTAGTAGCTACAAGAATGAATGCCTTTGACATGAAGGTCATAGCTTATGATCCTTATATATCCGATGAAAGATTTAAAAGATTTAACGTAGAAAAGAAGGATACTTTAGAAGATCTTTTAAAAGAATCAGATTTTATAACAATTCACACCCCAAGAACAGAGGAAACCATTAATATAATATCAGAAAAAGAATTGGAATTAATGAAAGATGGAGTAAGAATTGTAAATGCAGCTAGAGGAAAATTAATAAGTGAAAAAGCTCTTTGCAAAGGTCTTAAAAAAGGTAAAATTGCAAGTGTTGGTATAGATGTTCATGAACATGAACCTAGATATAGTGCAGATCTTTATGAATATGAAAATGTAGTGGTTACTCCTCACATAGGTGCAACAACTATAGAAGCTCAACAGAATGTAGGTGTAACCATAGCTAAACAAGTTATAAATGGAATTAAAGGAGATATAGTTCCAAATGCTGTTAACCTTCCAACTATTCATAGAGATGAATTAAAAGAAATTAAACCTTATATTGATTTAGCAGAAAAATTAGGCAAGATATACTATCAGCTTAACAAAGGTGCAATTAAATTAGTTGATATTACCTACTGGGGTGATATAGGTTGTCAAGATACAGAAATGGTAACTATAGCTTTTATAAAGGGACTTTTAGAACCTGTAATGGCTGATAAAATAAACTATATAAATGCTATGATTAAAGCCGAAGAAGGTGGAATAGGCGTTAATTCTAAAAAGATCTGTAATCATCATAACAATTATTCAAATTTGATAACAATAAAAATAACTAATAACACAGGAGATACATCATTTACCCTATCAGGAACCATATCCAATAGAAATGAGGGAAAATTGGTAGAAATTATGGAATATGAAGTAGATGTTAAACCTACAGAATGTATGGTATTCCTTCAAAATTACGACGTTCCAGGGGTAATAGGTCATGTTGGTACTTTCTTGGGAACTAATGGTGTCAATGTTGCAACTATGCAGGTTGGTAGAAAACTAAAAGGTGATAAAGCTCTAATGTTATTGAATGTAGATGATAAAGTTACCCAAGATACCTTATTAGGTCTTCAAAAGCATGATGATATACTTTGGGCAAAATTTGTTCAACTTTAATAAAAAAGACAAACTTAATTAATGAACAATGAAGGTGGACAAAAAATAAAAAGGAGGGTAACCATGTTTAAACGTATAGGCTATGCAGCTTCCATTGGAGAAAAATCTATATATGACTCCATAAACTTTGCCTATGAAAATCACATGAATGCTGTCGAAATAAATGCAAATGTACCAATATATTTTCCAGAGAACTTTTCTTTAGAAGATAGAAAAAAGATTAAAGAATATGCTAAAAATAAAAATGTTTTATTAACCATTCATGCACCAGAAGATATAACTTTACTACAATTACATAAAACTGTACGTGAAGCAGGAATTTCTAGACTTAAAGAAATTATAAATTTTGGTAAAGATATTGGAGCAAGAAGCCTAACTCTTCATGTAGGATCTGATGTAACCTTTACCCTTGTAAATGGAAAAAGTTATATGGATGAATTTTACCAAGATGAATTTAAAAAAATTTTAGAAGATACTCTTTTAGAACTTATAAAAGAAGCTAATGGTAAAATAAAGATTGCGGTGGAAAACTCCGGTAGATTTCCTAAAAAAGTGGTTCAAGAAATTCTTCAAAAACTTTTAAATAGAAATGAAGATATTTATTTAACTTGGGATATAGGTCATTCCTATGAAAATAAGTATGCCGAAGTGGAGTTTTTTATAAAAAATATAAATAAAATAAGAACTTGCCATATTCATGATAATAATGGAAAAAGTGATCATCAAATTCCTGGTGAAGGCAATTTAGACTTCAATAAACACTTTGAGCTTATGAAAGATAAGGACATTGTTTATATAATAGAAGTAAGACCTCGGGAAAATGCTGTTAAATCCTTCAAAGTATTAAAAACTTTATATCCTTAAATATAAAGTTAAAAAAGCTGTGCCGGAATGATTTTTAAATCGTTTTGACACAGCTTCTTTTATTTCTTTTAAGATAATTATATAATGTGACATAGCAAATTAAAATACTTTATGTTAAATTATACATGAAGTATGAATACTTTTATTGTTAATAAGGAAGGTGTTTACAATATATAAAAAAAAATTTTTATCTTATCTGAGAAATAATTGTAATATAAATCTAACAAATGAACAATCTGAAGTGGTATTTAATATTAGCGGTCCTATGGCAGTAGTTGCAGTACCTGGTTCCGGTAAAACTACCACATTAATTTGTAGAACTGCAAACTTAATACTTAACCATAATGTAGATCCTAAAAAAATATTAGGTCTTAGCTTTAGTAAAGCATCTGCTATGGATATGAGAAGTAGATTTGATAACTTATTTGGAAATATAGTAAAAAATAAAGTTGCCTTTTCCACCATACATAGCTTTGCATATTATGTAATAAATAATTATTCTCGTAGACACAATATAAAATATACCATTATAGGATCTAAAAATTCTCCTGTTAATCCTACAATACTTTTAAAAAACATCTATAAAAAATATAATAATGATTTCATAAGCGATGACAAGCTAGAAGAATTATCTAGTTTTATAGGCTATTTAAAAAATATAATGGTATCCTTCGAAAATACTGAAATATATAAAAATAATTTTCCTGTACCTAATTTTATGCAAATATATAAGGAATATGAGCTTTTTAAAAGAAAAAATAATTTATTAGATTATGATGATATGTTAGTTAAATGCTATAAGATATTAAATGAAGATATAGTAATATTAGATTTTTATAGAAATTTATATGATTATATAGAAGTAGATGAATGTCAAGATACCAGTAAAATTCAACAAGAAATAATAAAACTTATATCAGCTCCAAAGTTTAATTTATGTATTGTTGGTGATGATGATCAGAGCATATACTCTTGGCGGGGTGCCTTTTCTGATGGACTTTTAAATTTTAAAAAGGAATATCATAAAGATGGAAAACTATTTTTTATACAACAAAACTTTAGAAGTGACAAAAACATAGTAATTACTGCTAATGAATTCATTAAATCTAATAAAAAAAGATATAACAAAGAGCTTTTTACAGAAAATGAAGAAGGAAATAAAATAAAATTTATTAATACAAAAGATGAATATGATCAAATAAATTTTTTAGTAAAAAATTTAAAAGAAAAAAGTAATTTAAGAGAAACTACTATACTCTATAGAAATAATATTTCCTCTATACCAATAGTTGATAGATTAATACAAGAAAATATTCCTTTTTATATAAAAGATTCTGTTCCCTCTTTTTTTAATAGTTGGGTAGTAAAAGATATTCTATCTTTTTTTGAATTAGCTTTTGATTTAACAAATATAGACGCCTTTGAAAAAATCTATTATAAAATGAAGAGTTATGTTAAAAAAGATGATTTAAATATACTATACACTAGAAAAATTAAGGAAAGTGTTTTTAGAACCCTTTATAATAATCAAGGCTATTCCTCTGCTAACTATAGATTAAAGTCTTTTGAAGAAAAATTTATGAAGCTTTCTTCTTTATCTGGATATAAAGCTATAAATTTTATAAGATATGAATTAAATTATGAAGACTATATGATGGATTACTGTGACAAATTCAAATTTAACATAAATAATGTACAAACTATATTATCTATTTTAGCTATGGTTTTATCATCTTGCCCCACCCTTGAGGATATAGATGGCAAATTAATTTATTTAAAAGATGAAATGGAAAAAAGTAAATATAAAGGGAAATTTAATGGCGTTATACTATCTACCATGCATAGTTGTAAAGGACTAGAGTTTGATACTGTATATATTATAGATTTAATTGAACATATCATACCATCACCTGAAAGCTTAGATAAATCTAAGAAAGATGATTATTCTGACTTTGAAGAAGAAACCCGTTTAATGTACGTAGCTATAACTAGGGCAAGAAAAAATCTTTATCTAATAAACACTCTTACAAGAAACAACAAAAAATGTACTCCTTCTATTTTTGTAGAAAAACTTTACAAAATATCACATAAGGATAGTTCTTATAGAAATACCATGGTTGAAAATGAAAGCTTTATACAATCTATTTCTCTAAAAGAAGGCACTATCATTGAACATAATTCCTTTGGTATTGGTAAAATACTAAGTATAAATAAAGATATTATTACCATAAGCTTTGAAAATGGACTTATTAAAAATCTTTCTTATAATTTATGCATAAATAAAGGCTTACTCCATATATTAGACTAAATTTAAACTTTCTTTAGTCAGTAATATAGTATAAACTTAAAATACTAATGTGGGAAAACAAAAATGCAAGAACTTCAAACTTCTTTGAAATCCTTGCATTTACTACATTGGCAGTCTCTAGGAGGATCGAACTCCCGATTCCACCTTGAGAGGGTGGCGTCTTAACCACTTGACCAAGAGACCATATTTATTTATTCAACTTTAACATTATATAATATATATTTTATTTAGTCAAGTATATGAAATATCTGTATATTATTTTCTCCGATTTGTTCGATAAATAATTTAATGGTATAATGTAAAAATTAAATAAACAAATGAAAGAAGGCTATATTATGAACAAAAAATTATTAACTATTGTACTATCTTGTGCACTTGTTTCTTCTATAAGCTATAATGTTGATGCAAAAATACTAAGAATAAATAGACTAAGTGGTAAAACAAGATATGAAACTTCGGAAAAAATCGCAAAAGAATATAAAATGCAATCTAATGAAATTGGGGCTGTTATATTAGCTTTAGGTACAAACTATCCTGACGCTCTAAGTGGAGCTGTACTTTCTAAAAAATATAATGCACCAATACTCTTGACAACAAACGAAAATAAAAATTTAGCTTTAGACTTTATTAAAGAAAACCTACCTAAAGGAAAAAATGTGTACATATTGGGAGGTAACGGTGGCATAAATAATAACACTGAATCCCAAATAAAATCTATGGGATATAATACACTAAGACTTGGTGGTTCTGACAGATATCATACTAATTCAGAAATAGTAAAAAATCTTCACCCTAAGAAAGGAACTCCCATTATCCTTGCAAATAGCCAAGGTTTTGCAGATGCACTTTCAGTAAGTCCTGTAGCGTCATCAAAAGGATATCCGATATTTTTAGTAAGTAAAGATAAAATTTATGAGCCAATTTTAAATGATATTAAAAAATTATCCCCATCTGAAATCTATGTAATAGGCGGACAAGGCTCAGTATCAGATAAAGTTGTAAAAGAGGTAGAACACTTAACTAAAGCAAAAATTACTAGATTAAATGGAAAAAACAGATATGAGACAAGCCTAAATATAGCAAATCATTTTTTTAATGAAAAAAATAATATAAGTATTGCTAGTGGATTAGGTTTTGCAGATGCTCTTTCTGGATCAGCTCTAGCAAGTTTAAAAGATGAAGCTTTAATTTTAGTTGATAATAATAGTATTAAAACCCAATCTAAGTTTATAGAAGAATTTACTAATCTAGATATTTTTGGGGGAACGGGTTCTGTAAGTGAAAATACAGTAAACATCTTAAAAGGTGATACTACAAAATCCCAAACTTCTACTAAACCAGAGGGTACTTCTAAGTCAGATAATATTAATAAAGAAGATGACACTATTAAACCAAGTAACAATACTAATTCCTTAAGTGATGCTTATAAAAATGAAGTTACAAATAGAATGTTTCAACTTGTAAATGAACTAAGAGCTTCTAAGGGTGTTAAACCATTAAGCCTTATACCTACATTAAACAATGAAGCCCAAAAACGTTCTCAACACATGGCAAGAACTGGGGAATTTTCTCATAATGATTCTAATGGAAACTTTATATTTAAAGATGAATTAGCTAAAATAAGCTATACTTATAAAAGTATCGGAGAAAATATAGCTCAAAATATGTATACAAAGGACGCCCAAAAACAAGCTGAAGCTTTATTTACTCAATGGAAAAACTCTCCAGGTCATTATAAAAATATGGTAAGTAAAGATTTTAATCAATTAGGTTTTGGAATTGAAGTAAACTCTCAGGGGTTAACCTATGCTACTCAAGTTTTTGTTGGTAAATAACATTAAAAATGGCAGTGTAATTAACACTGCTATTTTCACCAATTAATTCATAATCACACTTCTTAAATGTTTGTCTATCTTACTTAATCCAAAATTTAAAATCCTCATCAGAAAGATTATATTTTTCCATCATTAATTTTATATAGTTTAGGGTTGAATTAGCATTTAATTTTGTTTCTATATATATATTATTTTCAATTTTAAACATTTCTCTTATATCAATTAAATTTGAAGATACTATCCTATTTTTTCTTCCTGCAAAATCACTATCATTTATGAAACTTTTAAATATATCCTTATCTAAATTATACAAAATTTGTGAACACTCACATATAAGTCTTTTCCAACTATTTATATTATGTTTTTCTCCCAAAATTTCAAAAGCAACAGGTTTTCTACCTGTAACATCGATTTCATCAGATAAATCCAAATATTCCTTTTCATCAATTCCTATATAGTTAATTAAATCCTTATTTACTTTAGGAGCACTCCAATTTTTAATAGCTATACTAAATAATTCTACAGCTCTTTTTATTATAATTTCTTCATTCCATGTTGTAAAATTACTTATTCCTTTATTTAATTTTAATCTGCTTTTTTCTAATATAATCTTTTTATCATCAAATGACTTATTTGATAGATTAGAATTATACCCTGTTAAAGTAAGATTCCCTATATTGTGGATATATCTTTCATGAATAGCTTGGGCATTATTTCCAAGTTTTAAAGTCCATTTTGCATCTAATTTTTGGGGCATTATATGTTCTATACTTAATTCTTCTACATCTACTTTTTCTTTATTGTTATTATTTTCCAAATGTTCTAATAGGTAATTTACATGTTTAAATTTATACATATTTCTAGATAAAAATTCCTGTTTAAATTCTAAATCTGTTGGAAAAGCTGCACTATATTTTTTGTTTAGAAGAATTGCTACCAGCATATCATAGTACATATCTTTATAATCTTTTTCTCTTTTGAGCTCTCTTGCTAAATTTTTAAAAACCTTATTCAAAGCACTGGTTGGACTATTGCATATAAATCTTCTGAATACATAGGTTTCTACTAATTTATAAACTTTAATCAAAGTTTCTTTATCTATTACTTCCTTTTGATAATCATCATATACCTCCATTAAAAATGGATATGAAACTGTAACCTTTAATAATCTTATATCTTGAAGAATCATTTTAATATCCTTATCTTCTTCACTAGCTTTAATAAATTTTTCGTATATTTTTGCAAAATATAATATATTTTCTAAAAGTATTTCTATATTACTATTCCAATTGTTTTCATAAACATATCTTTTAAATTCTAAATACACTTTATCCTTTTTAGGTATATCATTCTGTTTCATAGTTAGATAATCTCTAATAAAACTAGATATATTTTCATTTCCTAATATTCTTTCGATTTTACGCCAATATTTATTATAAAGTTCATTCTGTTCAGCCGCTTCCTTATCCATAAGTATAAAATTCCTTATTAAATCTGCTTCTGTTAAATTTAGACCTGTAGAATTTATACTTTCAAATATCAGCTGCGGATCGTCTTCTCCCCTTTTAAGACTTATATAAACAACTACAATTTTTTGTATCCCTTTAAATATATGATTAGGATCCAACTTAGATTTATTTATTAAATTTATAAATAAAATATAATTTTTATAAATATTAGAATCCTTGTCTATAAAGTCAAAGTCATCTCTCATAATATCTTGAAAAACTTTATCATCTTCTATCATAGGTTTTAGTCTTAACTTGTGGCTCTCATCTGCATATTTATTAGTCAAATAATATTCATAAATTCTATCTTTAAGCTTTTTACTTTCCATATCATTTTTATTTTTTAAGCAATCATGTATAGCTTTTAATAATAAAACAGTAGTGGTTATTCTTTGTTGTCCATCTATTAGCATGTATTCATGAAAATCTATCATATCAACTTCACTATTTGATATGTAAACTATTGTACCAAGAAAATGACTTCTTCTATGTTCACTTAAGTACACATTTTCTACATCTTTAAATAGTTGCATACATTGCTCTTCTTTCCAATCATAATTTCTTTGAAATACAGGTATTACAAATCTTCTATCTTCTCCAGACAATAGTCCTAATAAACCTATCTGTCTTGCCTCCAAAATAATCACCCTCTAAAACAGTTTATAACAGTATTCTACCATAAATAACATATATAGTTGATATTTTTAAAAAATATGGATAACTAACAGTTATTTAATAAAACATTTGTCTAAATAACCTAAGAAATCTCCTTTATCTCTATCTTAATTTTCCTAGCATATAATAATTTATCCTGCAAAAACTAAGTCTATAAAATAAAGAAAGGAGTTTATATATGGCACGTAATAGAATTTTAGTTCCTAGTGCTAAAGGAAAATTAGATGAATTTAAAATGGAAGTGGCTAGAGATATGGCTATTGAGTATAAAGAATTACAAAACAGTTCCTCTCCTCAAAGTATTAGTAAGAAAATAGGCACCTTTGGAAATATAGGTGGAGAAATGGTTAGACGAATGATTACTGAACAGGAGAAAAAACTTATTGATTAAAGTAATAGAGAGACTTTTTTAGTCTCTCTTAATGCTATTTATTGTTACTAAACATTTTCTTAATTTTATATATTATTAATGAACCTGCATAAAAAACTACAAAAGCCATATAACCCATTGTCAATAAGTTTGGTGATGATTTTTCTGAGAAAGAATATACTACAAAATTAGATAGTACAAGACACACTGAAAAAATAACAGACTTAATAAAAATCTTTTTATATATATTTTCTGTATTATTCATAAATAATTCCCCCTTAAAATAATAAAAATACTCATTTAAATTTCAATTCTATATCCTAAAATTTCAATTGTTCCATGTGAAATGTCAAATATACTCTAAAAATATTATACTATTTCAACCTATTAAAGAAAATAATAAAATTATTATTCTATATTTAAAGTAAATACATCTAATTTTTTCTTTACATCTGCAACTTTTTATAGCATTAATCTATCTAATATATGTATTTGATAAACAATTACTATGATAGGAGGTGACTAAATGTACGATGTTTTACTTGTTAAAAGAGCAATTAGAGGTAATAAAGACGCTTTCACATCATTGATTAAACAATGCAAAAATGAATTATATAAAATTGCCTACATATATACTAAGAATGAAGATGATGCTTTAGAAGCCATTGATGAGAGTATATATAAAGCATATATATCAATAAATACTCTTAACAATCCTGAGTTTTTTAAAACCTGGATAATTAGGATACTAATAAACGAATGCATAACTTTATTAAAAAAGAAAAATAAAATTGTATTAGAAAATAATAATACTAAATTTGAAATTCAGTGTAATGATGATTATGATTCAAAATTTGAATTTGAAGATTTATATAAAGCCATCAATACTTTAAATGATAAGCAAAGAACAGCAATAATTCTTAAGTATTTTCAAGACTTAAAAATATCAGAGATATCTGATGTAATGCAAATATCTGACAATACAGTAAAATCACATATAAGACGAGGAATTTTATCTTTAAAAAAATCATTAAAGGAGGATTTATATTATGGACAATAAATTATTTGATTTAGAAATACCAACAGAAAGATTAGATCAAACTATAAAAAATTCTATTGCTCGTGGAGAAAAGTATAAGAACAAAATTAAATTGAAAAAAGTTGCTGCTGCATGTTTTTTAGTTGGTGGAATTTCAATTTTTAATGTAGCTCAACCAGTATTTGCAGAAAATATTCCAATTATAGGATCTATTTTCCAAAAAGTAAATAATACATTAGGAATCAATAAAAACTCAAAAGACTATGTAAAATACGCACAAAATATTAATGAGGCTTCAGAAGATAAGAACATAAAAATAAAAGTAACTGATGCTATATTAGATGATTATAACAATCTTATATTATGCTATGAAATCAAAAATGAAAATGGCTTCTCTACAAAAGATAAAAAGATATTAGAAAATACCATTGCAGGAATTAATTTAGGTGGAATAAAGAGAGTTAGCTTTCAACCTAATTACAATATGGTTCCAGAAAAAGTAGAAAAAGTTCTACCTTCATTATCTAAAGATGGAAAAATGTTAACTTTACAAGAGTCTAATGGAGGTATAGTTGGTGAATTTATAGATGATAATACCTTTATAGGAAAAAGCGAATATAACCTATCAAGTTTTAAAAATATACCCAATAACTTTAAAATTAAATTTGATATAAATAAAATAGACTTCTCATTTGGCTCAACTGTAAAATCAAATAAAGAGAACTTTAATATATTTACTCCATTAAATACCGTAGAAGGGAAATGGAACTTAGAATTTACAGTTGCAAAATCTGAGATAAAAGAAACAAAAACAGTAAAAACTAATATCTCCTCAGAAAATATAATGGTTAATGATATAACTATTACTCCTTTTACTACGGATATATCTGCAAAAGTAGACTTTTCTAAGGTTAATAAACTAAAAGTTGTAGATGAGAATAATAGAGAATACACAAGCTATAATACTATTAATAAAAAAGAAACAGACTCTAAATTTACTGAAATAATTTTCAGATTTACCGATATTAATAAAG
Organism: Clostridium tetani; assembly: GCF_900167265.1. Classification (GTDB taxonomy): domain Bacteria; phylum Bacillota; class Clostridia; order Clostridiales; family Clostridiaceae; genus Clostridium_G; species Clostridium_G tetani. The sequence goes on along the minus strand of NZ_FUWT01000014.1, from coordinate 63,896 downwards.
ATATTAAAAAACTAAAGCTGGTATTCTTAGACGGTAATAATAAAGAAGTATTTTCTTGCTCAGTTCATATATCTTAATAATAAAATATAATTCCAATAAAGGTGTTGTCTTTACTGGAATTATATTTTTATATTAATCTTCCTTCATTTCTTCTCTTATACATTGTAAAACTTCATCATCTTTTTTATCATTTATAAATCTATATTGACTTCCTTTTATAGAAGTGTCAAATTGACATATTGCGGAATAATCACAAAATCCACAAGGTGTGTAATTATTTTTTTTATAAGGTTTTATGCTTATATTTCCTTCCAGCATTTCTTCACAAAGTTCTACTATTAGTTTTCTAACATAATCTCTTAATAATTGGAAATCCTCTAAATCCGCTACAGAGGAATTTTTAGAAGGAGAACCATCTTTATTTACCCTAACAGAAATTATATCAGAATATCCACTTATTAAATTATCCATGGCTTTTATTATATTGGCATCTTTTAAAACTAATCCTTTTAATTTTAATTTCTTTAATATTTCCTTTTCTGCTTCTTCTTTAGTTATTTCTTTTTTAGTACTTATTAATGGATCATCCATATTAAAATATAAGATTCCTGCTGGATTAACTTCTTTTTTAGCACTATCTTCTATTTCTTGGAGTAGTGCATCTAAATACACTAAAAGTTGAATTTGAAGACCATAGTATATATCTGATAAATTAAAATCCTGTTTGCCTGATTTATAATCAATTATTCTTATAAATGTACCATCTTCATTTTCTAATTTGTCTACCCTATCTATTCTTCCTATTAAATTCACTTTTTCTCCAGAGCTAAGTTCTATAGAAATAGGTGGAAAGTCTCCATTAAATCCAAAAGCTAATTCATAAGCTGAAGGTTTAAAATCCCCTCTACTTATTTGCTGAGAAATTACCTCCATGGATTTAGAAAGTATATCTTTAATTCTATTGGTCATATGTTTATATCTTGGAGAACTATTTAATATAGAACCTTTCATGTCTTTTATTTTTTCATCTACCATTGTAGATACAAAACTTTCACATAACTCTCTGTCTATTTCTTCCCAGGAAATATTTTTCCCTTCTATATGTCTTGAAAAACTTTCTACTACATCATGCATAAGGGTTCCAATATCTGGTGTAGAAACTTTATATATTTTTCTCTCCTTAGCATTCATACCATATCTAATAAAGTAGGCAAAAGGACATTGAGAAAATTTTTCTAATCTTGATACACTCATATTTAATTTTGAGCCATATAATTTTCTTACCCTTCTTGTATCTACTATTTCCGCATAATTTGTATGATTAAATCCTTGTGATATATTTATAAATTTTTCTTTCCACTCTTTATTATTCATAAACCAATCATAAACAGATAACCATATAGAACTTAACTCTAAGCCCTCTTCTTTAACTCGTAATTGAGATATAAATTCATTAAAAGTAGGTTTAGGTGATGATATTTTTTCTATATCACCCTCTTCTTTAATTACATTGCTTTTTTCACATAGATTAGGAAATATTTTTCTAAGCCTAGATATTACAATAGATGGTCTTAAGGTTTTTCCTTCTTCATTAGCTATAGGATAACTTATTCTTAAATAATCACTCATAGTAGTAAGAGTTACATACATCAAAAATTGTTCTTCAAATGCCGTGCTTTTGGTATCCTTTGCTACTTCTAGTCCTGTCTCTCTTAAATTTTCCCTTTCTAAATCTGATAAAATACCATTTTCATCTAATACACTAGGGAAAACACCATCATTAGTTCCTACTATGTAAAGAGCTTTTATTTCATGGCTTCTAAGCCTTTTGGTACTACTTACAAGGACTTGGTCTAAAGATGGAGGTATAATCCCTAATTCATATTGCTCAAAACCACTTTTAAATATATTTTCTAAGGTTCTACTATTGAGTTTCTCCTCCTTCATGACCTCTACTAATTGTTCCATAAGTCCTATGGCAACATCCCATATTTGTTTATATTCATTTATCTTATCTAATCTATTTCTTTCTTTAAAATACTTTATCCAACTTTCTATCTTACTGGATATATTCATTTTCTCTAAAAAATTATATAATTCTAAACACATCTTTTTAGGGGTAATTTCACCTTTTATATTATTGTGAAATTCTATAAGAGGTTCTGTTATTTTTCTTCTAATTTCATTTATTTTCTTTAGTTTTTCCTCCTCCTCTTCCTCTTTTTCTTCTGTTAAATTGAACCCATATAATATTTTATAATCCCAATCTTTTTCCTCTATCCACCTCTTTCCTCTTATACCGTTTGCTAATACATAGTTTTCTATAATATCTATTTCTTCTCTTTTTATATCTACAAGTCCCGCTTTTAAATACCTAAATACAGATTCATAATTCCAATTTTTATTTAAAACTTCCAACGATGATAATATAAAAATCACTAGAGGATTATTATCTACCTCCACTTTTTTATCTATAAAATAAGGTATTCCATACTCTGTAAAAACCGCTTTTATAAGACTTTGGTATCCTTCTAAATCTCCAGTAATTACTGCTATATCCTTATATCTAAACCCATTGTCCCTTACAAGTTTTATTATATCTCTTGCTGTATACTCTATTTCACTATACTCATTTAAAGCTTGAAAAACACATATGTCCTCTGTATACTTTTCATGTATTTTATAGGGAAACGCAAATAAATTCTTTTCCATATGACTTAATTCTTTACTATTTTTAAATCTATAACAAGGATCACAGTTTAATTTTATTGGTTTTTCATATTTTATATTATTTCTTTTCACAAATTCCAATATTTTTTCTTCTGTATTTTTTACTGGAAGAAATAAATCTAAATTATCTATTCTTTCCCCTTCATTTAACCCCCCTGTACACAAAGTTATATTTACCTTTTCTGCTTTTAAAAGTAATTCTTCTAATACTAAATACTCTTGAGGAGTGAAATTAAAAAATTCATCTACCCAAATATAAGCCCCATCAAAATACTTTGATTCTTTAAGTTTATCTGCTAATATGGTGAGGTTTTCCTCCTCATCTATAAATTTTTTTCTTATACTATCTTGAAATTTAGAATATATTAAGTATATATCCTGAAGTTTACCCTTTAATATATTATCTTCTCTTTCTTCTGCAACCTCTAAATATTCCTTTATCATCTCTGGAGTCAAATTGTATCTTTTAAATTCTGTTATAATATCCGATAAAGTAGATACAAATCCATTTTTATTTGCAGCATTATTAAATATTTTAAGTTCTCCTGTTAATTCATTTAATATACTATATAAAAGCATATTTTTTCCTGACTCATTCATGTATCTATGAGTTACTCCCCCTACTTCATTAAAAACCCTATAAGCCATTCTTTTAAAACTTAAAACCTCTGCTCTTGAAACTGCTCTCTCTCCTATGTAATTTATTAAATTTTTCTCACTCTGAAAAGAAAATTGTTCTGGCACAAGTAATATTAATTTTTTATCGCTATTTTCTTCTATTTTTCTTTTTATATCTTGAAAACAATAATAGCTTTTTCCACTTCCTGATCTTCCGTATATAAACTTTAAACTCATTTTACCACCCCTAAATTCCACAATGCTTTAATTATATTCTATACTAAAAAGAATAAAAAAAAAGAGATTTTCTGATTAAAATCAGAAAATCATTCTTCATTGTTAGTTGTTCATTAAACAAAGACTATTTATTTAATCTATAATTAAATTCCATAGTGTCTTTTCCATCTAACAGTATTGTATTTGAAAATTCTACTAGACCTAACTCCTCTTTAAATACTTTCTTTTCTTTATATATCTTATTTGGGTAACCTTCTACTCCCTTTATAGTTGTTTCTGTTTCCACAATTCTTTTATTATCTTTATCAATATAAGAATTTAATATTTTTGTTTCTCCATCATATTCTTTCCCCATAAAGGATACTTTTTCTGTCCATGTTCTTCCTTTGTCTAAAGGGGCTTTTAATATAGTTGATTTTTCTATGGCTTTAACTTTAGCTTTTCCCGTTTTTTGTTCTTCTATAACTGAATCTTCTTTTACTGTATATATCTTTTCAAATTGGTGTTCTGAATTAGAAAACCCTTCCCCTTCATCTGAATGTTTTGCTACTTCTCCTTTAATGTGAATCTTCATTTCTTTTTTATCACTGGATATATTAAATATCTTTAATGTTTCTCCATATTCTAAAGTTCCATTATAGTTCAAATCTTTCTTTTCATTTAAAGGAAACATTTTTGTTAATTCCTTACTATATCCCTTTTCTTCAACTATTTCTTTATTTTTAATATTACTAGTCTGCTCCTTTTTGTCATCTTTAGCTGTAGTACAACCAACTGCAAATATAGATACAGATAACATAATTCCTAATATTAATTTCATTTTGTTTTTCATTTTATCATCTCCCATATAATTAATATAAATCCTTACAATTATATGATATATCTTATTTGATTAAAATAAATTACGCCTTATTTACAATAGTATTACATATTAGTTACAATACATACTTTATTATTACTTGTTAAGTATACTACGTGCTTCTTCCCCAATTATCTTTATTCCCTTTTCTATTTCTTCTAAAGAATTTCTAGAAAAACCTAACCGCAGTGTGTCCTCACCTTCATTATCTATGAAAAACATATCTCCTGGAGTAAATATAACTTTTCTTTTAAGACAGGCTTTTAAAAGTTCTCGTGACTTTATATTTTTTAATTTTATAAATATATAAAGTCCTCCATCGCCTAGAATATATTTATTAGGAATTTCTTCTTTACAAAGTTTCATTATATATTCATATTTCTCTTTATATATTGTCTTTACTTTTTTTACATACTTCTCAAAAGCCCCACTATTCATATATTCATAAAGTATTCCTTGATCTAAAAAAGACGTGTGTATATTTCTACTTCTTTTAACACTTTCTAAGATATCTATTAATCTTTTGTCTGCTAAAATCCATCCTATTCTCATACCTGGAAAAAGTATTTTTGAAAGACTACCTATATATATAATGGAGTTTTCTTCTCCCGCTATAGCTGCAATTGGTGCTATATGAGTTCCCGAGTGTTGAAGTTCTTCATTAAATCCATCTTCTACTATGGGTACATTATATTTTTTTAATATTTCATAAAACTTTTTTCTTCTCTTAAAAGACATAACCCTACCTGTAGGATTATGATACGATGGAATTACATAGGAAAGCTTTACTTGGTTATTCTTTAGCTTATTTTCTAACTGATTTAAGTCTACACCCTTATCATCTATGGTAACACCTACTATATCCAACTTATGAAGTCTCATAAGTTTAATTGCTGTATTATGGGTAGGATTTTCACATATTATTTTATCTCCTTCATTTAAAAGGGATGAAAGTACTATATCAAACCCTTCTGTAAAACCATTGGTAATTAATATATCCTTATTTTTTATATTTACACCTTTTTCTTTCATGTATTCTAAAAGGTAATCTATAAGAGGCTTATATCCTTTAGCATAACCATAATTTAATATTTTTTCCCCTTCTAAGGATACCCTATTTAAAAAAGCTCTTTTTAATTCTTCTACATCAAATAATTTTTCATCTGGAGCTATACTTTTAAAAGAAATCATACCTTTTTTATATAATGCTTCAGTTTTCATTATATCTAAGTCTTCTGACATCTTTCCATATTCATTTATCTTACTATACCAATCTATTTTCCAATCATTATTCTCACTTATCTTTATGTCACTTACAAATGTTCCTTTTCCTCTTTTTGTATAAACTAAATTTTCTTCCTCTAAAAGCTCATAAGCTCTTATTATAGTATTTCTACTTAATGTAGTCATGGTTGCCATCTCTCTTGAAGAAGGTAATTTACTTCCTGATGGCATCATTCCATTTTTTATAATTTCTTTTAAGTATTTATATATTTCTTCATAGGCTATCTGACCATCCTTTATATTAAAAATAGGAAACATAAAAACACCTCAAAATTCATATTCTTTAATGGAAAGTTCTATTATCTTATCTAAAAGTTCACTAAAATTTAAGCCATAAGCTTTAGCACTTTTGGGAAAGAGGCTATATTTAGTCATACCTGGTAAAGTATTTATCTCTATTACATATACTTCATTCCCTTTTATAATCATATCAATTCTACCATAAACCTTCAACTTAAAACTTTTCCAACATTTATTACTTATTTTCTCAACTTGGTCTTTTAATTCTAAAGAAAGATCTGCAACCTTCTCCTCTGCTACCCCTTCAAAATACTTAGCTTTGTAATTAAAAAATTCTTCCTTTGTTTTTATAGATAATATAGGAAGTGGCTTGCCATCTAACATACAACAGGTAATCTCTTCTCCTTTTATATATTCCTCTATTAAAATTTCTTCATCAAATTTAAAAGCTTCTTCTATAGCTTTTATTAATTCTTGTTCTTTTTTAACTATAGTTATACCAATACTGGATCCACCACTATTTGGCTTTACTACTAGGGGGTAACCTATATTTTTAATACTCTCAAAGTCTATATCTTCATTTTTATATAGCATTATCCACCTTGGAGTTTTAATCCCCTCTCCTTGCAGTATTTTTTTGCTCATATTTTTGTCCATACAAAGAGAACTTGCCAATACTCCTGATCCTGAATAAGGTACTCCCATGGTTTCTAAAAGGGCTTGAACTTTTCCATCTTCTCCAAAATTACCATGCAATGCAATAAAAGCAAATTCTAAACACTTTATTTTATCTATTAATTCAAACTTTGTATTTATGGGTATAGGGAGTATTTCATATTTACTTTTATCTAAGTTCTCTATTATATATTTACCCGTAAGATTTGATATCTCTTTTTCTGTAGATACTCCTCCCATAACTACTCCTATTTGCATAAAAATCCTCCTAAAAAAATACTAATACAATATATATTGTATTAGTATTATTCCATTACGGAAAGAACCACCATGATCTATTTTTTTATAACATGTGGATTTTATAACAGTTTGTTATCTCTTAAAAATAATACATTTTTATAAAGTCTAAGACTATTTATAGAAAAAATCACTACACTACATATTAAAATGAACCGTCCTAACCCCTCTATACTATTTATATAATTTCTATTTACCATTATAAAGGCGATTACCAATATACTTAAAATATTTTTTAATACATAATAATAATATACTTTTTGTTCTTTAAAATATTTCTCTTTTATACAACTTTCTAAAAAAATAAATATGCATAATGCCAAAATTAAAACTACTAAAATCTTTCCCATAATTCCCTCCACATAATACTATTATTACATATTATTATAAGAAATATTTCTTTCTCAGTTATTACTAAAACCTTAAATTTTACTTAACTTTAATTTTTATTTTTGTTTCATTCACCTCTTTAATAATATTTCATAATATAATAGTGTAGTTTTATAAAAGGAGAGATTTAATGTATTCTAACGAATTTAATTACCCTTTAATGTCTGAATTCTATCGCCAAAGACCAGGAGGTCCCGGTCGTCCGCCACAAGGACCTGGAGGTGTTAATAGACCACCCACAGGACCACCTCCATCTTTTACTCCACAACGACCTCAAGCTGCTTCTAATGCACAAATACTAGCTGTTGATCCTGGTTCTATAAGACCTTGCAGGTTTAGATTTGTTTACATTTGGCCTGAAAGAGGACGTCCATTTTGGATGTTTATAACCTTCGTTGGTCCAAGATCCATTGCAGGATGGAGATGGACTGGATTTTCTTGGTCCTATTTCGGTATAGATTTAAATAGAATCGACTCCTTTGTATGTTTTTAAATTAATAAAGAAAGGATAGAAAATCTATCCTTTCTTTATTTTATACTTACTTATTTTTATTTAACATTTCACCAATAGCCGCTATACTTCCTAAACTAGATACAGTTTCATTTGGAAGTATAAGTTTATTTGCTGGGTTTTTAGCCATTTCTTGAAGGGCTTCTACTTGTTTTAATGCTATTACTGTCTCATTAGTTCCTGATTCTAATATAGAAGCATTTACTAATCTAACAGCTTTAGCCTGTGCTTGTGCTACAGATTCGATAGCTTGTGCTTTACCTTCTGCTTCTAATATTTGAGATTGTCTAAAACCTTCTGCCCTTCTTATATTAGCTTCTTTTTCGGCCTCTGCTTGAAGAATTTTAGATTGCTTCTCACCTTGTGCTCTTTCAATTTCACTTTGCTTTTGACCTTCTGCTTGAAGAATTGTGGCTCTCTTATCTCTTTCTGCCTTCATTTGCTTTTCCATAGCTTGTTGTATTTCTGCTGGCGGAATTATATTTTTTATTTCTACTGACAAAATCTTTATTCCGTAAGCATCGGTAATTTCATCAACTACTCTTAAAAGATCATTGTTTATTTTATCTCTTCCTGATAAAACTTCATCTAAAGTCATATTACCTACTATATTTCTCATATTAGTTATAGTTGAGTAAACAATACCTGATTTATAATTTTCTATATTATATACAGCATCTTTTGCATTCATAACTCTGTAAAATATAACATTATCTATAGATATTCTAACATTATCCTGAGTTATAACATTTTGAGGCTCTATATCAAGTATTTGTTGTTTTGTAGAAACTTTCTTTCTAACAAAATCTGCAAATGGAATTGTAAAATGCCATCCTGGTTCTAATATCTTGTAGAATTGTCCAAATCTCTCCACTACATAAAGACTACCTGTATTTACAATCTTTATTGTTGATAAAACTGCTGATAATATTATTAATAGTAATATTATTAGTATTATTTTTCCAATCATTTCGCATCCTCCTCATATTTTTTTAATATAAACTTATTTCCATTTAAGGCTATTATTTTAGCCTTTTCCCCTTTTTTTATTAATTTACCTTCGTTTAGTACTGTCCAATATATCCCATCTATCTTTATAAGTTCCTCTTCTTTAATATCCTTTTCTACAGTTATAATTCTGTTTATATAGTTTTGTCCCATAGGCAAAGTTTTAGGTACACTTTTCTTTATGGTTTTCCTAACTATAGGGTATCCCACTGCTAAAAGAACAACACTGGTAAATATAAAAGCTATAAACTGTACTGAAAATGAATATCCTAAACTACTAATTATTAAAGCTACTATAGAACCTATAGTAAACCATACAAATAAAAAACTACTAGTAAATATATCTACAGTTATTGCAGTTGCCCCTATAACTATCCAAAGTAAAATTTGACTATACATACTTTTTCCTCCTTTCTATAGAAAGAGAAGTTTTAAAATTATAATAAATATATTTGAATTAATCTCTTAATTATTTATAATTAAGTTAAATGTCTTTATACAAATTATACACTAAATAGAATGTTTTTTATAGTGTTAATATTATATAATAATACTTTTAAGGATATATTAAGATATATATAAAAACTGGAGGTAAATTTATGAATTTTATAGAAAAACAATATATTCCCTGGAAAGATTTTTTAAATGTGGCATCTGCCTGCCCTATAACAAACGTAATGGATATAGAATTTAATTTGACTAATATTAAAAAATGTATAAATGAAGCCCTGAATAAAAAAGTTAAATATATAATTTTTCCTGAATTATCTATAACATCTTATAGCTGTGGTGATTTGTTTTTAAATAACCAGTTATTAAATTCTTCATTGAATGCAATAGAAGAGCTTTGTTCATTTCTAAAGGACAAAGATATTTTAGTATCAGTAGGCTCTCCTTTTTTATATAGAAACTCTCTTTATAATTGTGCATTCATTATACATTATGGAAAAATTTTAGGAATAGTTCCTAAATCCAATATATGTTCTAGTGAACAAAGATGGTTTTCTTCTGGTTTTAAAATCAGAAATGAATATGTAAGTACTTATTTCCAAGAAAATATACCTTTTGGAATAGACTTAATTTTTCAAAGTGGAAATTTTAAATTCTCCTTTGTATTAGGAGATGAATTCAATAGTCCTATTCCATTAAGTAGTTATCTTTCGTTAAAAGGAGCTAATATAATAGGAAATTTATCTGCCTCCAATGAATTAGTAGGTAAAAGCCAAAAAAGAAGGGATTTTCTTAAAACTACAACTCAAAGACTTTCCTGTGGATATATTTATTCTTCCTGTGGAGTATATGAATCTACCACTGACTTAGTTTATAGTGGTCATTTATTAATTGGAGAAAAAGGAAATCTATTAAAAGAAAATAAAAGATTCAAAAGAGAGAATGAAATAATAGTATCTTCTATAGATGTGGATAGCTTAATGTTAAATAGGCTAAGAAATACTTATTTAGAGGAATATTCAAACTTATGTCCTTTTAATGCTAGAACTATAAACTTTAATTTTGACAATTTACAAGACTTTATTTTACAAAGAGATATTAAGAAATATCCTTTTATCCCCTATGATAAAGAAGATAATAGACTAGAAGAAATATTTAATATACAGGTTTCTGCCTTAGCTAAAAGATTAGAACATACCAATCTTAAATCTACAGTTATTGGTATATCTGGAGGACTGGACTCCACTTTAGCACTATTAGTAACAGTTAAAACCTTTAAACTCTTAAACCTAGATCTTAAAAATATAATTGCTATAACCATGCCAGGCTTTGGAACAACAGATAGAACTTACAATAATGCCATAAACCTTTGTAAAAAACTAGGGGTATCCTTAAGAGAAATACATATTGTAAAATCTTGCCTTCAACACTTTGAAGATATAGGACATAATCCTAATATACATGATGTAACCTATGAAAATGTTCAAGCAAGAGAAAGAACTCAGATACTTATGGACATAGCAAATAAGGAAGGTGGATTAGTTATTGGAACTGGCGATCTATCAGAAATGGCTTTAGGTTGGTGTACCTTTAATGGTGATCATATGTCTATGTATGGAGTTAATGCATCTGTGCCTAAAACTTTAATAAGATATTTAGTAAAACATGTTGCCCTTGAAGAAAAAGATAAAGAAACTTCTTCTATATTATTAGATATATTAGATACTCCTGTAAGTCCAGAACTTCTTCCTAAAGATAATGAAGGAAATATAACTCAAAAAACTGAAAATATAGTAGGGCCCTATGAACTACATGATTTTTTCCTTTACTATTTTATAAAAGGTTTTGAAGTGAGAAAAATTTATTATTTAACTTGTGAAGCTTTCAAAGAAGATTATAAAGAAGATATTATAAAAAGATGGCTAGAATTCTTTATAAAAAGATTTTTCACTCAACAATTTAAACGTTCCACTGTGCCTGATGGTCCTAAAGTAGGAACCGTTAGCCTTTCTCCAAGAGGAGATTTTATAATGCCTTCTGATGGAAGTTACAATTCTTTTTTTAAATAAATTATAGGACTGTATCTAACATATATAAGATACAGTCCTATTTTTATATTATGCTTCCTCAGGTTCTTCGTATTTTTCTCCAAAGGTATCTACAGTTATTTCCTTTATTTTTTGATCTTCTAAAGGTTTATCCATAAAATCTGTTGGTTGTTCTACTATTTTAAATGCTACGTCCAATCCTTCTGTTATCTTTCCAAAACCAGCATATTGTCCATCTAAATGAGGTGATTCTCCCACCATTATAAAAAATTGGCTTCCTGCTGAATCAGGACTCATAGCTCTTGCCATGGATAAAACTCCTTCTTCATGTTTAAGTGAATTTGGAAATCCGTTAGCTGAAAATTCTCCTTTAATAGAGTATCCAGGTCCTCCAACTCCTGTTCCTTCTGGGCATCCACCTTGTATTACAAATCCAGGTATTACCCTGTGAAAAATTAACCCATCATAAAAGCCTTTATCTATTAAGCTTATAAAGTTTCTAACAGTATTTGGAGCTATTTCAGGATATAGTTCTCCTTTCATAACATCTCCATTTTCCATTGTTATAGTAATTATAGGATTTTTCATTTAAACCTCTCCTTTGTCATCAGTTATCTTGTTAATTATAGCATTTTTTATTATTTTTTAGTACTTTCTTTTTTTGCAGTATTTAAAAAAACTTCTATATCTTCTTCCTCTTTTTTTATTTTATCTTCATTCATATCTCCTCTACCCAATCTATCACATTTTGACAAAAGAGCTATTTCCTCTGGGGAACATTCTTTTTTCATGCCATCTATATCAGCAAAACTCATTTTTTTAGCTACAAATAAAGGTTGCATATGCCATCTTACTAAAGCTGCTACTTTTTTTATAAAATCTTTATCATTTATAAATTCTTCTAAAAATTTTATAGATAAAAATTCTCCTTCTTTATCATGATTATAGGAAGTTATCTTTCCCCTTCTTATTTTAGTAGTAGTACCTTTTCCTATATCATGTAATAGTGCTGCCCACATAAAAGCTTTACTATCCTCACTAAATTCTTTATTTTTCGCTGCTCTATCTAGCACCATCATAGTATGATTCCAAACACTTCCTTCTGGGTGATGGGTTAAATTTTGTTCGGTCTTTTTTAAATTTTCTAAAAGGTTAAAAGGATATTCTTTTAAAAACCCCTCTTCACTTAATTTATTCAAATATTCGGAAGGATTTTCATCTTGTAGTAAGTGTTTTTCTATATTTTTAAATATGGTGTGTTTTTCTTCCATAAAATCTCCTTTCTCATCTTCTCTATTTATCTATATTTTTATCCATATGTACTATTTTTATTATACTATTTTTACTATACTTAATAAATAAATCCCATAAAACCTAAAAATATCCCATAAAGTAAACCTTTTAATTGTATACTCTACAGGATATTTTTTATCTTAACTCATTACATAAAATTGAGAAATTATCTTTATGCCATTTAGGAATTTTTAAACCTTTTGGTATGTTATATTTTTTCTTTTTACCATTAACCTTCATGGTAAGTTTATTATATAGGAACCTTTTATATAAAGTAATATTTTCTACTTCTGACATTGGAATGGTCTTTACCTTATTTAACATAACACCTTTGAAGCAACTAATGGCAATTATTAAAATTTCATCCTTCCCAAAATACATAATTTCTAATGTTGGATAAGTATAGTGAAGGTTTAAGAATTTAGATTTTATTACATATAAACTCCTATTTTCCTCTGTAACTGAATATCCATTTCTACTAAGGTGTTCTAAAATGTCTTTTTCTATTTTTGCTTTCTTCAATTTAAACAAAATGTATTCTCTCCTTTAACTTTTGATGCTATTATAATATCGTAGCATTGAAAGTTAAATTAACTCTTATAATAAAAATAATCGTAAAAACATTTATTTTTTAAGTTTTTCCTTATAGAACTTAATAGCATTATTTACTCCACCAGTAACTCCTTCTGTACTTATAGTAGCTCCTGACACAGCCTCTATCTCATAATCTTTTGATGGTGGATTTTTAACTACTTCTAGTTTTTTATCCACAGATTTATTTAAAAATTTATTTATAAAATCTTTTTCGTGTATTACGTCTCCAATTCCTTCTGTTTCACTATCTGCCACTACTTTTACAAATACAACTTTGCCTTCATTAGATATACCTACCATAGTTTGAATTTCTTCCATTCCTGTACCTAAACCAGTTATAGCATATCCTAAAAGTTGTTCCCCTTTGTATATACCTTTAACTTCTTTAACATTTTCAGTTAATTCTACTGCTACATCTTTCATACTATCCGCTTCAGGTATTATATCCTTAGCTTCTAATGGCTTTTCTTTTTCTTCCTTAACTTCTTCTCCTAATACATTTTCCTTATAGAATTTTATAGCTTCGTTTACAGCTTTAGTTACACCTGTAGATGTAATTGTAGCTCCTGTTATTCCTTCTACTTCATTATCCGCTGATGGGGACGTTTTTACTGTTTTTAATTCCTCTTTTACTGATTTTTCTTTATATCTTCCCATAAAACTTTCTTTTTCTACTATATCTCCAATACCTGGTGTTTCTGCATGGGAAACTATTTTAAGACCACCTATTTTTCCATCTTTAGTTATTCCAACAGTCATTTTTAAAGGTCCCATACCCTTGGAATTTGCTATAATAGCATGTCCAACTAACTCACCTGCTGCATAAACTTCATATGCTGAACTTATTGGTCCTTCTTCTTCTATTTTAACATCCATTTCTTTTGGTTCATCTGCATTTAATCCTGGCAATATTACATCTAATTGCAAGCTTTCTTTCTTCTCAATGGCTGCTATGGTATCTTTAGTTGCATCATATGTAATGCCTAAGATTCCTCCACAAATGGCTGCTATTAAACATAATGTTATTATTCCTTTTAAACTATTTTTCATTTTTTTAATTACCTCCTAACTACTTATTTAATATAATTATGCTTAAGAATAATAATTCTAAAAATTCACTTTATTATATATCATTCAATTATTTTTTATAGTAAGTTTATTAATAATATAGTTCAAATTAACATAAATAATAAACCTATTCTATCTTTACATAGCTAACCTCCTCAAAATCTTCATAATATATATGTTAATATATACATATGTTAATATATTAGCAATTTGCTTGTCAACCTGATTTTAAGATTTGTTATGCATTGTATAAAAAAAGAATAGGTTTGTTCAAATTTTATATTTTTATAATTTTTTGATTTATATTATATTTATAATATTTGCCATTTCTATTGCAGTACAAGCTGCCTCATATCCTTTATTACCAGCTTTTGTTCCTGCCCTTTCTATGGCTTGTTCTATATTTTCTGTAGTTAAAACTCCAAATATTACTGGCACTTCTTCATCTAAAGTAATTTTAGCTATACCCTTAGATACTTCACTTGCCACATAGTCATAATGAGTAGTGGCTCCTCTTATAACAGCACCTAAGCATATTATCCCATCATATTTTTTACTTTTTGCCATCTTTTTAGCTATTAATGGTATTTCAAAAGCTCCTGGCACCCAAGCTATTTCTATGTCTTTTTCATCTACACCATGTCTTATAAGTGCATCCACAGCTCCATCTAAAAGTTTACCTCCTATAAATTCATTAAATCTTCCTATAGTTATACCAAACTTCAAACTCTGTCCTATTAATTTTCCTTC
Organism: Clostridium tetani; assembly: GCF_900167265.1. Classification (GTDB taxonomy): domain Bacteria; phylum Bacillota; class Clostridia; order Clostridiales; family Clostridiaceae; genus Clostridium_G; species Clostridium_G tetani. Next base: position 48,844 of record NZ_FUWT01000014.1, on the reverse strand, counting down.
TATTATATTCATTTTATATTCCTCCCAATTTTATATATTAAAAATGTAATAAATGACCCATTTTTTCTTTTTTAGTTTTTAGGTAAAATTCACTTTCCTCATTTTCATGAATTTCTAGTGGAACTCTTTTTACTATTTTTATTCCATAACCAGATAATGAAGTTATTTTTTTAGGATTGTTTGTCATAAGATTTATCTTTTTAATTCCTAAATCATTTAATATTTGAGCTCCTATTCCATAATCTCTTAAATCAGGTGGAAAACCTAAGGCAATATTAGCTTCCACAGTATCCATGCCCTTGTCTTGAAGATTATAAGCCTTTAATTTGTTAATAAGCCCTATACCTCTTCCTTCTTGGCGCATGTATACTAGTACTCCTCTTCTCTCTTCACTTATAGCTTTCATAGCTGCTTCATATTGATACCCACAATCACATCTTACAGAGCCTAGAGCATCTCCTGTAAGACATTCTGAATGCATTCTAACTAATACATCTTCTCCATTTTCTATATCTCCCATTACAAGGGCTACATGGTGCTCACCATTTATTTTGTTTTCATAGCCTATTATTTTAAATTCTCCCCATCTTGTTGGCATTTTAGCTTCTACAACTCTTTTTACTAGAGTTTCTTTCTTTCTTCTATAAGCTATTAAATCTGCTATATTTATAATTTTTAAATTATGTTCCTTAGAATACTCCATTAATTGAGGGAGTCTTGCCATCTTTCCATCTTCCCCTACAATCTCACAAATTACTCCTGCTGGATAAAATCCTGCAAGCCTTGCTAGATCTACAGAAGCTTCAGTATGTCCTGCTCTTTTTAATACCCCACCTTCTTTTGCTTCTAATGGAAAAACATGTCCTGGTCTTTTAAAGTCCTCTCCCTTTACACTGCTATCTAATACTTTTGATATGGTATGAGCCCTTTCATAAGCTGAAATACCTGTAGTAGTATCTATGAAGTCTATGGAGACTGTAAAAGCTGTTCCATTTGTATCTGTATTTATATCTACCATTTGATTAAGGTTTAATTCCTTTAATCTTTCTCCAATTATAGGCATGCACACTAATCCTCTTCCATATTTAATCATAAAATTAATATTTTCAGGAGTTACTTTTTCTGCTGCCATTAAAAGATCCCCCTCATTTTCCCTATCCTCATCATCTACCACAATAACCATTTTTCCTTCTTTTATATCAGCAATAGCCTCTTCAATACTATTAAACTTAAACATTTTTACCACCCCTTTATTTAATGAATAATGAACAATGAAGAATGAACAATTGTGGTTATTTTTTCTCCATTATCATTACAAAAAAATTTTAATTGTATGATTTATATATTAAGTGCTTCTTAACTAAAACAACGATGTTTAGCGAAGCAAACGAGCTCTTTATTTAATGAAGAATGAAGAATGAATAATTGCGGTTAGCTAATGCTAAACCTTTATAAATGAACTAAACCTAAAATATCTTCGATGTTCAGCAAAGCTGAAGGAGTTTTCCATAGTATAACTACCTTTAAATTAAAGATTTTCTGTAGCAAAGCGGAAGAAAATCCTCCTTAGTTATTCACTATTCACTATTAGTTATTAGCTAAACAAATCCGTTGTTTTTCAAAAAGTCCATGTCTATTTTACTTTGCTCTTCTTTATGATTTTTGAAATTTAAGATTTTCTCTACATATTTTCCTATTAAATCGCATTCTATGTTTAAAATGTCCCCTACTCCTTTTTTTAATAGGGTAGTTTTTTCACTGGTATTAGGGATTACAGAAACTTTAAATAGCTTTTCATCTACATAAGCTACGGTTAGGCTTACACCATCTAAGGCTATAGAACCTCTTTCTATTACATACTTTAGAAGTCCTTTTTCAGGTTCTACTGAAATCCACCAAGCATTTCCTTCTTTTTTATATTCCTTTATAATCCCTTCTCCATCTATGTGTCCGCTAACTATATGTCCACCTAATCTTCCTGTAGCCTTTAGAGCCCTTTCTAAATTTACTAAACTGCCTTTTTTAATATTTTTTAGATTACTTTGTCTTATAGTTTCTGGCATTACATCCACAGTAAAACTATCCTTTGAAAAGTTAGTAACTGTAAGACAAACTCCATTAGTGCATATACTATCTCCTAGATTTACATCCTCCAAAACCTTTTTAGCCTTTATTTTTATGCTATAGGCGTTTCCCTTTTTTTCTATATTCTCTATACTTCCTAATTCCTCTACTATACCCGTAAACAATAAAACACCACCTTTTATTAGTTATTATCTAAATAAAGCCTTCTATCAAAATATCTTCTTTAAAATTTTTAATAGATAAATCCTTTAGTTCTATGCAATCTTTAATATACTTTATTCCCTCCCCTTCTATAGGTGTTTTGCTATTTTCTCCACCTAATATTTTAGGAGCTAGGAACATGAGAACTTTATCTACAATGCCTTCTTTTAAGGCTGAGTAATTTAATGTTCCACCGCCTTCTAAAAGTATGCTATCTATATTAAGTTTTGTTAAATAGTTAACAAGATATTGCAAATCCACTTTTCTACCTTTTTCTGGTATGATAATTATTTTAGCCCCTACTTTTTCAAATTCTTTTATTTTCTTATCTTCAATTTGAGAAGTAGTTGCTATAAAAGTGTCCCCTTCTTCTTTAAAAATCCTTGCATCTAAGGGTGTTCTTCCTTTGCTATCTACAATAATTCTTGTAGGATTTACACCTTTTCTATCTTTTAATCTTGTGGTTAAAGAAGGATTATCTCTTAGAATTGTATTTACTCCAACCATTATAGAGCTTACTTTATTTCTAATTAAATGCACATATTCTCTTGAATCTTCTCCTGTTATCCATCTAGAATCTCCTATGGACGAACATATCTTTCCATCTAATGTTGATGCCCATTTTAATATACAAAATGGTTTTTTATAAGTTATATATTTTATAAATATTTCATTTAAATTTCTACATTCATCTTCTAAAGTTCCAACCCTTACTTCTATGTTAGCTTTTTTTAATATTTCTAAACCTCTTCCTGCTACTAAAGGATTAGGATCTTTCATACCTATTATTACTTTTTTTATACCCTTTTTAATTATGACATCTACACAAGGAGGAGTCTTTCCATAGTGGGAACAAGGTTCTAAATTAACATATAAAGTACCACCTTTTGGATCCTCTTTACAGCTTTTGAAGGCTTCTATTTCAGCATGAGCTTCTCCAAATTTTTTATGATATCCTTCTCCTATTATCCTTCCATCCTTTACTATAACTGCTCCTACTAAAGGATTAGGATTTACATATCCCTCACCCAAATGAGCTAATTCAATTGCTCTTTTCATATAAATTTCATCCAAATTCATCATCTCCTTTTTGTTCCATCCTTCAAAGATAACGAAAACATTGTGAAAATTCATGTCGCTAAAAAACCCTGAAAGAATTAATTCTTTCAGGGTAAAGTATTCTTACCTAATACATTCTAAAATAAATAATATAACTTAAATTAGCTACATAAGTATAAAACTATACAAGTGTATACTGATTAGAATGTATATGTAATTTCCTTCTTTCATCCAGACTTTAACTGTCGGCCCTGGAATTTCACCAGATCTGCCTTGCGGCTCGTGGGCTTTACCACCGGTATGGAATCTCACCAAACCCTGAAGGATGTATAAATATTCAATTTATTTTCTATTTTTAGCATATCATCTTTTTATTTTTGTGTCAACGTTTAAATAGACTTAAAAGCTTTTGTTTAATAAACAACTAAAATAAATCCAAGTCAGGCTATCGCCTTAGAATCTTTCATAATTCAAGACAGCCTAGCGGCTTGCCACACATTCGCTAGATATACCATTTTCTCCATCCCTTTCAAAGGTAACTTTCCCCCTACTAGGGTTAATTATTTATTAAATAAAATATTACTTTCTGTTTCCTGTTGACATACACTTGTATAAGTTATAAAATATTACTCATAGATTTAGCACATCTGTATTTATGTGGAACACATATATATAGACTGGGAGGGATAATTTAAATGAATGTAAATGAGTTAAAAGAACTAGTTTGCAAAGTTATTGATGATAACTTTGACAAATTATTTAATCTAGCAGGAGATATTGAAAATAATCCTGAGTTGGGTTTTAAGGAAATAAAAACAGCAGAAAAAGTATGTAAATTATTTGATGAATTGAATATTTCATACAAAGACAAGCTTGCTTTGACTGGTGTAAAAGGAAAATTAAAAGAAAAAAGTGAAGGTCCTAATGTAGCTATTTTAGGAGAATTAGATGGTGTTATTTGTTTTGATAGTGCCAATGCTAATAAAGAAACTGGAGCTTCTCATACCTGTGGTCACAATTTACAAATAACTGCCATGGCAGCAGCAGCATTGGGTCTTAAACTTTCTAATATAGAAGATAAACTTCATGGTAATGTAAGTTTTATGGCGGTACCTGCTGAAGAATTTATAGAAATTGAATACAGACAAAAACTTAAAGAAGAAGGAAAAATACATTTCCTTGCAGGTAAGCAAGAACTTATTTATAGAGGAGCATTTGACGATGTAGATATGGCTATGATGATACATTCTCTAAAAGATGCTCCAAAACCCACTGTTGCTCTTGGAAGCTCTAGTAATGGATTCATAGGAAAAACTATTCAATATATTGGTAAAACAGCTCATGCAGCAGAAGCTCCTCATACAGGTGTTAATGCTTTAAATGCAGCTATGTTAGGTCTTATGGGAGTTAATGCTTTAAGGGAAACTTTTAGAGACGAAGATTCCATAAGAGTTCATCCTATAATAACTAAAGGTGGCGACACCGTAAATAGCGTACCTGCTGATGTTAGAATGGAAACCTATGTACGTGCTAATAATGTAGATGCCATGAAAATAACTAACAAAAAAGTGGACAAGGCATTAATTGCTGGGGGATATGCTATAGGTGCTGAAACTATAATAAATACTATTCCTGGACATCTTCCATTAAAATCTTCATTACCTTTAAATGAGATTTTTAAAGAAAATAGTCTATCCTTATTACCTGAAGATAGCGTTATAGATGCTGGTCACTTTGCAGCTTCTACAGATATGGGTGATGTATCAAATTTAATTCCTGCTATACATCCTTTTATAGGTGGAGTTTCCGGTGCATTACACACTAAAGATTTTAAAGTAGAAGATTTTTATTCCGCTTGTATATTGCCTGGGAAAATAATGGCTATGTCCGTTATAGATTTATTATTTAATAATGCTGAAAAGGCAGAGGAAATTATAAATTCTTACACCCCTACCTTTGAAAGTAAGGAAAAGTATATAGAATTCTTAGAAGAATGTTTTGAAAGGAAGGTTGAAAAATGAAGAATTGGAAAAATCATATATTAGTTCTTTTGTTAGTAGTAATAGCAGAAGCAATTGGTGTTATAAAATTTAAATTTGGACCTGGAACTATAGTACTACTACCAATGCTTTATGCCTTAATTATTGGAATATTTTTATCTCCTAAATTTTTAAAAGTAGTAAATGAAAAAGATATGAAGGATGCTGGTACATTAATAACTGTATCTCTTATGTTATTAATGGCTAGATATGGTACATTAATAGGTCCAACATTACCAACTATAATTAAATCAAGTCCAGCACTTATATTACAAGAGTTTGGTAATATTGGAACAGTATTTTTAGGTGTTCCACTTGCAGTATTCCTTGGATTAAAAAGAGAAACTATAGGAGCTGCACATTCTATTGCTCGTGAACCTAATATAGCTTTAATAAGTGATATATATGGCCTTGATGGTGAAGAAGGTAAAGGAGTTATGGGAATATATATATGTGGTACTGTTTTTGGAACAGTTTTCTTTGGACTTTTAGCAAGTTTTTGTGCAGCATATATTCCTTTCTTCCATCCCTATGCATTAGCTATGGCATCTGGAGTTGGAAGTGCTAGTATGATGACAGCTGCAGTAGGTTCCCTAAGTGCTATGTACCCTCAAATGGCTGATACTTTGGCAGCTTTTGGTGCAGCAAGTAATATGCTTTCAGGATTAGATGGACTTTATATGTCTTTATGGGTAGCACTACCTTTAACAGAATGGCTATATAGAAAAAGTTATAAATTAAAATATGGAGTTGAACTTCCAAAAGTTAAAATCTCCGAAGTAAACTCTTCTAAAAAGGAGGAAGCTTAATATGAAGTTAAAAGATAATCTTTTTATACTGTTAATAGTAGGTGCACTATCCTTAGTTGGAAATATGATAGGTCCTAAACATAATATAATAGAAGCTATTCCTGGTATGATTATACTTATAGGTATATCTATTGGTGGTATAGCTCTTGCAAAGTTTATGCCTGGTAAAATTCCTGCTGTAGCTTATATAGTTACTTTAGGATGTATTCTAACTTACCCTACAATGCCAGGTGCAACAATGATTTCTCAATATATATCAAAAGTGGATTTTCTTGCTCTAACTACTCCAATACTAGCTTATGTTGGTATTTCTATTGGTAAAGATTTAGAAGCCTTTAAGAAATCTGGTTGGAGAATTGTTATTCTTTCCTGTGTTATATTTACTGGAACTTATTTAGGATCAGCATTAATTGCACAATTAATTTTAAAATTCATAGGACAAATATAAAATAAAAAACAAGAAATGAAATTCAAGACTTCATTTCTTGTTTTTTTATTTATAAATATCCACTAACAACCCTGTTATTTCATCTATGCTACTTGCTATATCTAAATTTTCTTTTTGATCATTCAATAAAGCTTGAGTTAATTCTTCTAACTTTTCATCTATAGTTTCAACGGTGATAAAGTATTGAGTTTGCCAAAAGCTAATATCCTTTTTAACTCCATACATAAAACTTAAAACAGATTCTAAGTATTCTTTTATCATTTTTTTATAGCGAATAACATCTACATAACTCTTAGTTGTTACTAATCTTTCTCCTTTTTTCTTTATATCTTCTAGCATTTTATCAAGCTGTTCTTGAGATCTTCTTTCTCTTGCAAAATTAAAACTTTGAGAAAAACTTTTTTTGCTACTAATAGCTTTAGTATCTTCTTTAGAACTTACATGGGTTCTATTGCCTATTCTCGATATCTCCAAAGAAATTTCCTCCCTTGTAAAAAAATCCTACAACTATTATTATATATTACTTTTTTATAAAAAAATAGCATGTATATTTATTTATTTAGATTATTTCCACAATGAGGGCATATATTCCAGTTTTCATCTACTACTTGCCCACAGTATTCACACTTTTTCTTTAAATCTTCACCACAATTAGGACAAATATTATAATCCTCTCTTACGTTACTGCCACATTTAGAACATCTTTTGTTATAAAACTTTGTATTATTAGAACTTCTTACTATTAGATAAATTATCAAACCTATAAAATTAGGAACAAACATTACAACTAATAGCCATAACCAAGGGTCCATTCCTCTCTTTTTAGCATCATAATAAACAAATCTTCCAATTAATATCCATACAACAAAAAGACCCCCAAACATTAGCAAACATATTATAGATGGAATTATAGAAGACATTGTACCATATAATGGAATATTACCCCAACCAAAATCAATAGATATACTAATTAAAAATAATACTAAAATCACTGCTAAAATAGCTAAAAACACATAGAAAAGTTTCTTAAAAGGACTTTCTCCTTCATAATCTTCTGTGTCATTTTTTCTCATAACCTTTAAAATTGCATATATTATCCCTCCTATTCCAGCTAGTATAGCTATAGGTACTATAATCATTGATGTCATAAACATCATCTTTACCACTCCTATTCAAATTTTTCTTGTAAATTATTAAAACACAATATACATAAAGCTATAATTCCATTACTTAAACTAAAAGATATATTACACCATAAAATAATATCTTTTAAACTCATTTTAGGTAAAATGCTTACAACCATAAATATTATAATAACAATATTTAATACAAATCCCAAAGGAATAAGATATCTTAAATGCCTATATTCTATATAGCTTTTGGCTTTTTCTACAATATCTTCTGGTGGTATCTTTACTTCTTCTTCTCCTATTTGATATAAAAGTTTCTCAATTTTATTTTCATCCATTTAACTCCACCTCCACATATTCCTTTAAAAGCTTTCTAGCTTTATTTAATCTAGATTTTATGGTGCCTTCAGGTATAGATATTATTTCTGATATTTCTTTATAACTAAGTCTTTCAAAATAATATAGTATTATAGGAATTCTGTACTCGTCTTTTAAATTATCTACTGCCTTTTTTAAAATTTTCTTTTCTTCATTTTTTATAGTCTCTTTTTCTGGCAAATTATTTTTTGAAGGAAAATTAATTATTTCTCTTTCCTTTTTTTCCTCATCAAAGTAATCTTTAATAATATTAAGCCATCTTTTAGATTTTCTATATTTATCCTTATAGGTATTTAAACATATTGTTCTTATCCATGGTTGAAATGTTTCATTCCATGTGTATTTATGTATATTTTTTATAACTTTAACCCAAGTATCTTGAAATAAATCATCACTTTCCATGGAGTTTTTACATAAATAAAAGGAAAATCTATATAGGAAATCTTTATATTCATCTATAATCATTTTTAAAGCTAAACTTTTGTCTTTTAAATATATTTCATATATATATTTTTCATCTAAGTATCCACTTTGTCGCTCCTCTCCCAATTTTTATCCCCCTTCCACTTATCTTATACGTTTCACTATGTCATAGGTTCATAAATTTGTAAAAATAAAATGTACCTAAAGTCTAAACTCTAGGTACATTTTATACTATTTAGATCTGGCTCTTATAAATATTTTAGCTATTTCATTTACAATTAAAGGTATTATAGAAAGTATTCCAACCAATAACCAGTCCTTTAGCAATAGATCATATACTTTAAATATATTGGCTAAGAAAGGTATTGTTATAACTATATCTTGTAATACTATACCAAAAATTATAGCTCCAATTAAATACTTATTAGTAAATATGCCCAATTGGAATATGGATTTTTTAGGGTGTCTTAAATTAAGTGAGTGAAATAATTGAGATACACTTAAAACTACAAAAGCCATAGTTTGAGCATGAGTCAATGCTTCTTTTGATACATCCTCAGGGATTAAAGGAAATAGTGTAGTGCTATTTGTATACACTTTAACTCCAACTATGAAAGCCGCCAGTGTTAAAAATCCTATTAACAATCCATTTAATATTAAAAATGTTCCTGTTCCTCCTGCAAAAAGACTAGCTTTTGGATCTCTTGGTTTTTCATCCATTACATCAGGATCTCCTGGGTCTATTCCTAAGGATAACGCTGGTAAAGTATCTGTTATAAGGTTAACCCATAAAAGATGAATTGGTCTTAATGGTGCTGGCCATCCTAAAAGTATAGCAAAGAATAGAGATATAATTTCCCCTATATTACAAGATAGTAAAAAGATTATAGATTTTTTAATGTTATTAAATATATTTCTTCCTTCTTTTACTGCTGAAACTATAGTAGAAAAATTATCGTCTGTAAGTATTACATCAGAAGCTCCCTTTGCTACATCTGTTCCTGTAATCCCCATAGCAACACCTACATCTGCTATTTTTAAAGAAGGTGCATCATTAACTCCATCTCCTGTCATAGATACTATATTTCCCTTTTCTTTAAAGGCTTTTACTATTCTAACCTTATGTTCTGGAGAAACTCTTGCAAAAACTCTTAAATTATCTATTCTTTGGCTTAACTCTTCATCAGACATTTTATCTAATTCTTTTCCAAATACAGCCTGAGATTTATCTTCTGCTATGGCTAATTCCTTTGCAATAGCTAAAGCTGTATCCTTATGGTCCCCTGTAATCATTACAGTTTTTATTCCTGATTTTTTACATTCCATTATAGAATCTTTAACTTCCTCTCTTGGAGGGTCTATCATTCCTACAAGTCCTATTAATGTTAAATTTCCTTCTAAATTATCTGAATTTATTTCATCTTGAGATATTTTTTTATATGCTCCGCCTAAAACCCTTAGAGCATCTTCTGACATATTATTAGCACCTTCCATGAACTCATTTTTTATATCCTCTGTAAGCTCTACAATCTCACCATTTCTATAAACATGAGTACATATATTAAATAAATTGTCTATAGCTCCCTTTGTCATAACATATATTTCATTATCATATTTATTGACTGTAGTCATTAATTTTCTATCAGAATCAAAAGGTAATTCATTTACTCTTTGGTGAACCTCCTCTAACTCTTCCTTTTTTATACCATATTTATATCCTGCTTCTAATAATGCTATTTCTGTTGGATCTCCTGTTTGTTTATCTTCTGAGTAAGTTGCATCATTACACAGTATTAAATTTTCCAATAAAAGTTTATGACCAGATTTTTCTATATCTAATGTAGATATATCTCCATAATATGTGTCTGCATAAAATTTAGTAACGGTCATTTTATTTTGAGTTAGGGTTCCTGTTTTATCTGAGCAAATTACATTAACAGCTCCTAAGGTTTCTACTGCTGGAAGCTTTCTTACTATGGCATTTTTCTTTATCATTTTTTGAACTCCCATAGCTAAAACTATAGTTACTATAGCTGGAAGTCCTTCTGGTATTGCTGCCACCGCTAAACTTATAGCTATTAAGAACATTTCAAACATATCTCTTTTTTGAAGTAAACCAACGCCAAACATTAAAGCACAAACAGCTAATGCACCTAATCCTAAAGTCTTTCCGAGTTCTTCTAATTTCTTTTGTAATGGGGTTAAATTTTTTTCTTCAGTATCTAACATTTTTGCTATTTTACCAATTTCAGTATCCATACCTGTAGCTACTGCTATAGCAACTCCTCTTCCATAGGTAGCTAAAGTGGACATAAAAGCCATATTCTTTTGATCTCCTAAGGCTGTATCCTCTCCACTTAAAACTAAGTTTGCATCCTTATCTACTGGAACAGATTCTCCTGTTAAAGCTGACTCCTCTACCTTTAATGAGGCGGTTTCTATAAGTCTTAAATCACAGGGAACATATCTTCCTGCATCTAAAATTATTATATCTCCAGGTACTACTTCCTCTGAAGGAATTTCTCTAAGTTCTCCTTCTCTTCTAACCATTGCCTTAGGTGTAGACATCTTTTTTAAAGCTTCTAATGCCTTTTCTGCCTTTGATTCCTGAACCACACCAATTACTGAATTCAGTATAATAACTAGGAAAATTATTATTGCATCACTAGTTTCACCTAAAAAACCTGAAATTAAAGCTGCTGCTAAAAGTATGTATATTAACATATCATTTAACTGTTCAAAAAGCATTTTAAATATAGATTTTTTACCTTTCCCTTTAAGCTCATTTGGACCATACTTTTCTCTAGATTCTTTTACTTGTTCATCTGTTAAGCCATTTTCAACATTAGAAGAATATTCTTTTAATGCATCTTCTGCACTTTTGTCAAACCACATAAATTTCACCTCATTTTATATTATTTGTTTAATATTGATAAATTATTTAAAAGTCTTTAAAATAATAAAAGACCTTTGTTCTACAATTCTTGCTGTAGAACAAAGGTCTTGCAATCTCTCTTTGGAGTAACTATCCGGGCTTTAATTGCCGTAATGACGAATAGTTAAATTAATTTGCTACTCCCCTTTATATAGTAAATTATAACATAGTGATTATTTCCTTACAATGGTGTTTTAAAAATATCCATAGAAAATTATTCCAAGCACTGCAGATATAATTATTACTATTATTGGATGTATTTTATCCCACAGTAATAAAGTTAATATTATAATGGCTATTATAATACTTTTTATATCATGATAAACACCTTTTGAAAGGGATAAAAAGGCAGATACTATAAGTCCTATTAAAGCTGGTCTCATGCCAAGTAATGCAGATTTCATTATTTTAGATTCTTTAAATTTAATCAAATAATGAGAAGCTATAAAAACCAGTATAAAAGATACAGTAACCACTCCTAAAGTTGCAGCTACACTTCCCCAAACTCCTGCTATTTTATATCCTACAAAGGTTGCAGAATTTATAGCTATAGGTCCTGGAGTCATTTGAGAAATACCTATTATATCACTAAATTCCTGAAAGCTAATCCATGATCTATTATTTACAATTTCTCTTTCTATTAAAGGAAGCATAGCATAGCCCCCTCCAAAACTAAAGGCTCCTATCTTTAAAAAAGACCAAAATAATAATACTAAGGTTTTCATTCTCATCACACCCTTTCCCTATAGTAAATAACTCCATAAATACCAGAAGCCAATATTACTATAACAGGATGTATATTAAAAAAGCTTATGAGTACTATAGTTATAATAATTAATATAGCATTTCTATAATTTTTCTTAATGGATTTAGATAAACTTACTACAGCTATTAAAACGAGTACTGGAACTGCCGCTGAAATGCCCTTAAATGCTAAATCTACATAATAATTATTTCTAAACTGCATAAAAAAAGAAGCTATAAATATAATTATAAAAAATGATGGAAGTACTGTACCTAAAAGTGCCATAATAGCTCCTACTGCTCCACCTATCCTATATCCTATAAAAATTGAAGTGTTTACAGCTAATGCTCCTGGAAAAGATTGAGCTATAACTAAAGTATCTAAAAATTCTTCTTTATCTATCCATTTCTTTTTGTCAACTACTTCTACTTCTATTAAAGGAACCATAGCATAGCCCCCTCCGAAAGTAAAGGCTCCTATTTTAAAAAAGCTCCAAAACATAGTTAATAATTTTTTCATATTTTCCTCCATAAATTTGTGTGAATTTGTTTCTATTATAATCTAGTATTACATTATAATAGCATTTTATCATATAAATTAAAATACATTTATTTACATATATTGAAGAATCACTGCATATTATTAATTAAAGTTTTAATATAAGGGGGAGTTTTATGTTTAAATCTAAGAGAAAAAAATGTATTACCTTTTTATTATTATTAGCTATGACATTAAATTTTTTAATGGTACCTAACTTTAATAAGGTATCAGCAAGCCCTAGTAAAGTTAAAAATGTTATCTTATTAGTTCCTGATGGCACTGGAATAACTCATACCACTCTAGCAAGATGGTATAAAGGTGGAGAACCTCTTGCTATGGATGAAATTGCCTGTGGTCTTATTCGAACCTATTCTTCCGATGCAGTTATTGCAGACTCAGCTCCAGCAGCTACTGCCATGGCAACAGGTTATAAATCACACACTGGATTTATTTCTGTTCTACCAGATGTAGCAAACATGCCTCTACTAAATCCCATAAAAAAAGGAGAGGAAAGACGTCCTGTGGCTTCTATATTAGAAGGTGCTAAATTAAATGGAATGGCAACAGGTATTGTAGCAACTTGTGAACTACCTCACGCAACCCCTGCAAGTTTTGCTTCCCACTATCCAAATAGAAAAGCATATGATACTTTAAGTGAGCAAATGGTATATAATGATTTGGATATTTTATTTGCAGGAGGTCATGATGTTTTAATTGCTGAAAAAAGAGCTGATAAAGAAGATATGCTCAAGATTTTACAAAGTAAAGGATATGATATTGTTAAAGATGCAGAAGAATTAAAAAATACTCAAGCTAAAAAGGTTTGGGGACTTTTTGCACCTATGGCTTTAGATTATGAGTTTGATAGATCTTATGAACAGCCAAGTCTTTCTGATATGACCCAAAAAGCTATTGATATTTTATCCAATGGTAAAAAAGATGGTTTTTTCTTAATGGTAGAAGGTAGTAAAATAGATTGGGCTTCTCATGCTAATGATCCAATAGGAGTTATTAGTGATGCTTTAGCCTTTGATAACGCAGTTTCAGTAGCATTAAATTTTGCAAAGAAAGATAAAGATACTGTAGTAATAGTTGCTCCTGACCACAGTAATGGTGGCATGACCATTGGTGATTCAACTTTAGATAAAACCTATGATAATCAACCTCTTTCAACTATAGTAGCACCTCTTAAAAGAGCAAAACTTACAGGAGAAGGCATAGGTAAAAAGCTAAATGCAGACAGAAGTAATATAAAAGAAATTATGTCAGCATATTACGGTATAGATGATTTAACAGCTAAAGAAGAACAAGCTATAAAAACTTGTGATATTAATAAAGTTATTGATACTGTAGGTCCTATGATAAGCAAAAGAGCCCATATAGGTTGGACTACAAAGGGCCATTCTGGTGAAGAAGTTGGACTATATGTTTATCATCCAAAGGGCATAAGACCTACAGGAGTTATTCAAAACACTGATGTTAACAAATATATGTGTGAAGTTTTAGATATAAATCTTCAACATGTTACAGATACACTATTCCTTCAAGCTGAAAAAAACTTTAAAGAAAAAGAGGCTACCCTTTCTGTAGATTCTAGTGATAAAGAAAACTTAGTCCTTATAGTAACTAAAGATGATAAAACAGTAAAGTTTCCACAAAATAAAAATATAGCTATTGTTGGAGATGAAACTATAGAATTGCCTGGAGTTACTGTTTATACCGGCACAAAAGAGAATATAGAAATAGCTAAATGGTATTTATCTGATAAAGCTGTAAATTTAATTAAATAAAATAAAGAACATAGTTTGTATGGAAAAATACTTCCATATAAACTATGTTTTTTATTACTTTAACTAATTACCTTTTTTCTTAAAAATACGCTAATAAATCTTACACCACAGGAAAATAGAGCAAATCCAAGTCCACTATAAAATGGTCCTATAAAGCTATCTGGTATTAAGTTTGAGGATCTCAACCATATTCCTCCTGTCATCATAATAATCATTACAACATAAGAAGGAAGGTCGAAAAATTACCAAAATGGAAGTCTATTATTTTTCTTAGATTTAATTCTATTAGTATGTTTTTCTACCAATCTTGAAAATATAAATATATAAAATACCAAAAAGGTAACTACAGCAAATAATAAATACCAAAATCCATGTAATATTAACTGCCTTAAAATTGGTAAACCTACCTTCATAACCATAGCCCCTGCCATTAACCAAAGTATTCCTGCTATTAACATTAAATAATTTTTTGGTATTAATAGTTTTTGTTTCGTTTTAATCACCTCTTTTTTATTTTCCTTTATTTTATTTAATAGCAAATTATTTTATTCTTTTTTTTGTAGTGTTGTCAATAGATGATTTTATGAAAAAATTATACATCTATATATTAAAATAATTTTTATATATAATAATTATATAATATAATTTTTAGGAGGGTGTTTTTTTGAAAATATATAATAAATTAGTGCGAGATAATATACCTGAAATAATAGAAAAAGACGGAAAAAAATTTGATATAAGATATGCTAATAAAGAAGAATTAATTTCTTTATTAGAAGCTAAACTTCAAGAAGAAGCAAAAGAATTTTCTCAGGATAAAAACCTAGAAGAATTAGCAGATTTAATGGAAGTTATATTTGGTCTTTGTAATGCTATAGGTTATTCTGAAGAGGAACTTTTCGCTAAAAGAAAAGCTAAAGCTGAAAAAAGAGGTGCCTTTAAAAAAGGTATAGTTTTAGAAAGAGTTTATGAAGATTAAAAAACATAGTTCAGATGGGAAAGTAATTCCATCTGAACTATGTTTATTTATTAAGCTCTTCTCTTTTTTCTAATCTTTTTTTATAAAATTCACTTGTTTTATAATCAATAACATCTTTAAAGTGACTAATAAAATATTTATTTTTTACATAGTCTTCTAACTCATCAGTTATTTCATAAGTTTCCCCTTTATCTATAAAAAACTCTTTAGCAGTGTTTATAAAAGCATTCCTAGGATTTTTAGCAACTTTTAAATATTCTTCTCTTCCCCACTCTTTATAATTCTTTCCATTCTTATCTCTAATTAAATCTACAGCATTTGAAGGTTTTTTATAAAATTCTTTAAAGCTTAAATATATTTCTTCTTCACTTACTTTTAATTTAAAATCTCCATTATTATAAAAAGCTAATAATAATGGCATTTTATATGTTTTTGTCATAGCAGTAGTTTCAATTTTAACTATGAAATCATGGGCTTTTGTTCCTATAAATCTATTTTCTTCTTCATCTAATTCTTCTAATTTATTTAAAAATCCTAAATAATCATTAAAAATATTTATTTTACTTTTAGTTCTTATATTATTATATATATTATCATCAATATACTTGTACATATCCAATCTAGTAGGTCTTCTTTTTAATTCATGTTTAATTCTATAATATTCTTCTATAACTAAATCTATTATTTTCTTTTGTTCTTCTCTCATCTTTTTAAATATATCTACAAGTCTAAAGTCAAAATCAATATGACAATCTTCTGGAAAATCTTCTTCTGTGGGAATTATAGTTTTTTTAGATTTTTCATCTATGTTTTTTATAACTCCTGTTAATAAAAATGGTATTAAATTTGCTTTCTTGTAGTTTCCTATAAAATCTAATACATTTACATATTTTTTATTCTTATGTTTTCTAAGTCCTCTACCTAATTGTTGTAAAAATATAGTAGAAGATTGTGTAGGTCTTAAAAACATTACCATATCAACTGAAGGCACATCTAACCCCTCATTAAACATGTCCACAGAAAATATAACTTTTATTTCTCCAGAATTAAACTTTTTTAATGCCTCTTTTCTTCCTATACAATATTCTAGTTTTTCCCCACTTAAAACAGCACAAGCTGGAATACCTTTTTCACTAAAATACTTTGCCATATAGTTTGCATGATTTCTGCTACTACAAAAACCTAAGGCTCTTTTACTATGATATTTATTATAATGTTTTAATATTAAATCTCCTCTTTTATTTATCATTAATGCTTCTTCTAACTCTTTATCATCATATTTACCATTTTTAAAACTTATATTATTATAATCTACATCATCATATATACCATAATATCTAAATGGCGTAAGCCAACCTTTATTTATAGCCTCTTTTAATCGCACTTCATACACAACATTATGATTACATATTTCAAATACATCTCTATTATCCATTCTTTCTGGTGTAGCTGTAAGTCCTAGTAAAAACTTAGGTTTAAAATAATCCAATATGTTTTGGTAATTATCTGCCACAGCATGATGAAATTCATCTATTATTATGTAATCAAATTCATCTTCTTTAAAATAATCATCACATAAATATTGTTTTTGTCCTAAAGTTTGAACTGTAGCAAATAATACATCCTTGTTCCTGTCTTTTCTATTTCCACTAAAAAATCCTGTGTTATTAGTTTTTCTCACAATTCTAAAAGATGTTTCTGCTTGATTTAATATTTCTTGTCTATGAGCTACAAATAAAACTTTATTGTATTTAGAAGAATCAAAGGCTGCTAAATAAGTTTTACCAATACCTGTAGCTGCTACTACAATCCCTCTATCAAAGCCTTCTTCTCTAAACTTTTTTAACTTATATAATGCTTCTATTTGGGCATCCTTTGGTTTTGGGTAGCTTATTATTTTTTCTTCTGTTTTTTCTTTATTCTCCATATCAAAAAATAATTTTGGTTTTCTCCAACTTTTAGAATATTTATCTAACTCGTTATCATCTACTATTATGGACTTATTATTAAATAAATCCTCAAATATATCCTTATAACATTGAAAATCCAGTTCATTATCTTCTTTTCTTATTCTGTAATTCCACTCTATTCCGCTGGTTAAAGCTGATTTAGATATATTAGATGAGCCAATGAATATATCTCCATCTTTATTATCATATTCAAATATATAGGCTTTAGGATGAAAAGACTTTCCTGAAATATTATAAAATCTTAAATCCACCCTATCTTTTAAAATATCCTTTAAAAGATATAGAGCTTGTGGTTGTGTTATATTTAGATAATTTCCTGTTAATATCCTAATTGGAACATTTCTATTTAAAACATCTTTTAAGTCTTTTTCTAAAAGTCTAACTCCTGATTCCATTAGAAATGCAACTATAATGTCTATTTTTTTAGCTTTTTTAAAAGCCTGTCTTAATTTATCTAAAAGATGATCCCTATCTCCCGTTATACAATTTGTAGAAAGCTGTATTTCTTTATTGACTAAATTTCCTTTAATAAATTCCTCTTTTGTAGATTTATTTTTAATGGTCATTTTATCAACCTTTCTTATAGTTAAATATTTAAAGACTTCTTACTAATAAGTATAACCCATTCAAGTTGATAATTAACAATTAAAATTAAAGTTCTTCCCACCCTAGGAGGAAGAACCTCATTAATTGTTCATTGTTACTTGTTCATTACTCAAAGGGTTGCATCCCCAATTTATTATACATTTCTCCATCTATGTAGTGACTAAAGCTTAGATTATTATCTGTCTTAAACTTGAGGATTATGGATTTCATTCCCTCTCCATAGATACCATCTAACTTTCCTGCATAATACCCTCTATATTTTAATACCCTTTGCACTTCTAAAACATCTGCACCTTTATCTCCAGGTTTTAGTGTTCTAAAATTATTCCATGAAAGATTATATGGTCCACCATAAATAACTACTATTGTACCTACATCTACATATTTATATAGTTCTTCTACATCTTTATTAAACATTCTAATACATCCTTTAGAATCTGGATTGTTTATACTTAGTGGTTTATTTGTTCCATGAATTCCATATTGACCCCAGGGAACATTTAGCCCCATCCACCTTGTTCCAAACCCGCTACCCCAATTGGCAGATTTTGAAGTTATTTTCCAAGTACCATATGGTGAAGGTGTTTCTGGTTTTCCTCCTGCTATAGGATACCTTCTTATAGGTTTATTACTACCTTTTTCTATTAAATACATTTTAAATTCACTAATATCAACTAATATATTATAGCCTTCCTTATTTTTTTGAATTGATTTCCTATTTAAATCACTAGCTTTTGCTACTTTAGGGCAGATTAATAATACTAAGAAAAGCAGTGTAGAAATAATTCTATTGTGCCTTTTCATTTTTTATTTCATCTCCACTTCAATATTATTTTTATAACTAAATATAAGCATATTCACCTATATATACAGTTTTCCTCCAATTCTCCTATCATAATCTGACCATGTATTTGGCTCAAGTCCTTCTTTTATTTGAGATATTTTATTCATTGTGGCATCTACGTAATCAGCATAGTGAACTATATAAGCTTCCTCTGTATTTGGTGCTTTAGGAGATCCATATTCTAATTTTCCATGATGCTGAACTACGCATCCCTTCATTCTTTCTTTAAATTCTTCACTATATAGCTCAGGATTTTCCCTAAAGGCCTCTTCTAACATAGTTATTCCCATTACAATATGTCCTTCCATTTCTCCCCTTAGAGTGTAAGAAAAAGGTCCTTCTACAAAATACTCTTTTATTTTTCCTATGTCATGAAGTTTAGCTGCAAGTATTGCTATTTCTTTATTTCTACAATTATATCTATAGGCTAAAATTTTTGCTATATACATTACGTTTAAAGTATGCTCTGCTAACCCTCCTATGTAATTGTGATGCTGTCTTGCTCCTCCTATACCCCTTTTAAATTTATGTAAAAACTCATTATTTCCAAAGAAATATTTATCTAAAGTTATTATTTCTTCACTTTTAAACTCTTCTTTTGATATATCTTCTATTTCTTTAAGTATATCTTCAATGGGTCTTTTTACAGAAGGAAGGTAATCTTCTATTTTAAATTCCTCTTTTTTTGAAAAAGATTCTACCTTCAATATGGTTTCAGAAATAGCTTCACATTCTATTACATCCCCTTTTTCAAGTTCATACTCTCCTTCTATAATAGATGCTTTAACTTCACCTGTATTATCTCCTATATATGCAATAGTTTTACCATTTTCATCTTTATATAATTTTTTCATTATCATAAAAGAGCTCTTAATTCTCTTTCCTTGCTCTATATCTTTAACAAACAAATTCTTCATAGCCTTATCTCCTTTTCCCTTGATTTCTTACTGTTATCTTACACATTTTATTATGTTCATGTTAAAAGGAATTTATCCAATGCATTCTCTTAAAAACTAAAAGAACACATATTGCTAAAATTTTTTAATAATATATGTTCTTCTGTATATTCTTCTATTTCATTTTAGGTTGGCTTACTCCTAGTGAAAGTATGAATTTAAAAGCTTCCTCAAAAGGCATTGATAAATATTCTACATCATTTTTATCTACTAAAACTAAAAATCCTGTAGTCGGATTAGGAACTGTAGGTATAAAAACAGATATTTTATTTTCTTTAATGGTTTTATCAGAAGTTACAAATCCTACACTTAAAGTTTCTGAATTAGGAAACTTTACTAACACCGTTTGTTTAAAAGAAACCTTATCTTTTTTTAGTATAGAATTACTAAGCCCCTTAATTGCAGAGTATATATGTTGTATTATAGGTATCTTTAAAAATATTATTTCTAATTTTTTTAAATAAGTTCTTCCAATAATAGATTTTGCTAAAAGCCCTGCTCCATATATTATTGCAAGTGTCATTATAAAGCCTAATCCTGGTAACCTTCTTCCTATTAACCTATATATTACCCCTCCATTTATTTTATCTATAAAATTAAAAATAAATCCTATTATGTATAAAGTTATAGCAGCAGGAAGTATTACAGAAATACCTGCTAAAAATGTACTTATATGTTTTTTCATATTTGAATTCATATTATCACTCCTTGTCTACTATAATTATAGCCTTTTCTACATTAATTTTAACAATTTTATTCTTAATTTATTATTAATTTTTCAAAAAAAGATAGATGTTTTTAAAACACCTATCTTTTCCTTATTTTTGTATAAGTTTAGTTCCTTCTTTTGTTTGTTCTATAAGTCCTTTTTTCATAAGACCACCTAGAGATCTTTTAAAATAATTTTTACTTTCCTTAAATACATTTTTTATGTCCTCTGGTGATGAATAGTCGTTTAGAGGCATAAATCCATTATTCTCTTTAAGATATTCTAATATATCTTCTTGTAATTTATCCCTCTGTTCTTTTCCTGTAATTCTTATAGTAAGACCTAAATTTCCATCTTCATAAATTCTTTTTACTTTAAATTTTAGTTTATCTCCTGGATTTACTTTTACATAGTATTCATTTTTTAGCATAACAGCTCTATATTTACCTTCTACTGCTACAGCTACACTATTATTATCATAAATATCATAAATTATTCCATCTACTTCATCTCCTATTTTGTAGCCTTCTGCCATTTCTAAATAGGATTCTATATCTGTAGTAGCCGCTATTCTTTCTGATTTGTCTATGTATATATAAAACAAATATTTTTTTCCTACAATTAGAGGATATTTTTTTTCTGCCATAGGTATAAGTATATCTTTAGGCACTCCTATATTTATAAAACTACCCATAGGTGTATTATCTACCACTTCTAAATAAGCTATGTCCCCAACCTCTGCTAATGGTTCTTTTATTGTTGCAATAGGTCTATTTTTAGAGTCTTTATATATAAAAACTTTAACTTTATCCCCTATCTTTAATTCTTTTCCTTCTACATCACTGTGAGGTAGTAATACATCATCACTGGTATTTCCTGTTTTCATGTCTAGGTAGTATCCTGGTGCACCATTTCTTACTATTGTAAACTCTTCATATTTTCCTAAATGTTCCAAATTATTCCCTCCGTATTTCTCATTTAATTTTATATTAATTATATCATAGTATACAAACATTCTTTTAACTATGGAACTATTATATAATATATTTATATATTATTAGGGGGTATTTAAAATGTTTATATTTCAAATAGTATTTATATTTATATTTGTGTATATTATTTTCAATATTGTAAAAGAATATTCAGAGAACTCAAAATGTCCAATTATTACAGTAAAAGCTAAGGTAATTGATAAAAATAAGAAAACTACAACTCATGTTCACAATAATAACGATATTATTACTCACCATCATAATACTACCTATTATGCAACTTTTAAAACGGAACATGATGAGGAAATTTCATTTTCTATTAGTAGGAGATTTTATAATGATCTTATAGAAGGTGATTATGGAAACTTAACTTATCAGGGAACTTGGTTTAAAGATTTTAAAAAAATGTCTTTTGATAAAGAATATAATGAGGAGAATTTTAAAGACTTTTCTTCTATTAAATACAAAGAATATTAATATAGTAAGGAGATTTTGGTATGAATAGATATGTTATAGTGTGTTTATTTAAAGATAATGTACTTAAATTTCATGAAAAACTTGTAAATGATGTATGTTATAAATTTAATGTTAAAAGACAAAAGCTTCCTGCTCATTTTACTATAAAAGCTCCTTTTGAAACGGATAATATAAAGGAAATTGAAAAAATTACAGAAGAATTTGTGAAAAATAATAATAAGCAAAATATACAAATTAATGGATTTGATAAGTTTAGAACTGATGTGGTTTTTATGAAAGTGATTCCTTCCAAAGAAGCTTTAAAAGTACATGACGAATTTATTAATGTTCTTAAACAAGTTTCCTGGCTAAGATGGAAACATCATGAAGGCAATAATAAAAATAAGGTGTTTCACTGCACCATAGTAAGTCGTATTAAAGAAGATAAATTCTATGATATTTGTGAATATGTAAATAAATATAATCCACAATTTGAAACTTACTTTGATAATATATGTATACTTAAATGGGGAAATAATAGATGGGAAGTTTATAAAGAGTATATTCTAAAATGACTTTTCAATAAATTATTTTCTTTAATAAAATAACCTGTATATACCCTATCTTTGTTCCAACTATTCCGCATGTATCATGTGTATCCTAGTAATTTAACTATAATTATAAATTGTAATCAAATTGTAATTCTTACCATACCATAATATCTTATAATAAATCCATTATATTATAGGAGTGATTACATATGAAAAAATCTATTAGCATTATTTTATCAATTTTATGCATTACTGCACTAGTTGGATGTGGCAATAAAAAGAGTGATGCACCTACTAGCTCCAAACCTGATAACTCTGTAGAACAAAAGCAAGATGTGAACAAAAGTACAGACTCTAACCTAAAACAGGAAAATACTGATACAAACAATAGTTCCACTAAAAAACAAGAAAATGCTGATAAAAACAATAATTCCACTAAAAAACAAGAAAATATCAACAAGAACAATAATTCAACCAAAACACCAAAAGACACTAATAAGAATAAAAAAGTTTCTCAAAATACAAATAGCACTAAAATTTCAAACAAAAATATTTTAACAAAAGACTTTAGCCAAGTAAGCAGTATGGAAATAATATATAATGATACTAGTAAAAAATATAGTATTGATAAAGATAAAGATTTTATTAAAAAAGTTTATGATAGTATATTAAATACAAAAACCACTTTGAATAAATATGCGCAAGAAAGTGATCCTATATTTACTATTAATTTAGTTTACAAATCTGGAGAGAAAAATATTATAAAATCAACAGAAACTGGTGAATTTATTTATAGGGTTTTAGATAATAAATCACAGTGGTCAGGCGGACGTAATAATAATTTATTTCAAATTATAAAAAATAATAAATAATAAAAAACCTATATAATTTCTACTAAACAACTAAAAATCTATATTTATTATATGGTAAAAAAGAGCTTTTTTAAAAGCTCTTTTTTAAATTTATTTAAACTAATCTTATCTTTTATAATCTGAAAAAAATCCATAACTTCTAAGCCTAATAATTTAATTTCACTTCCTTTAACTTCTTAAAAATTACATTGTCATTAAACGTAAAACTTCCCTATATTATTAAATATAAGTAGTTTTAATCCCCTACTTATTATGTTATAATAAATACATATATTAAATAATTCCTTATATATTAAATAAAAGAAAAACTGTAAATAGCTTTCATTAGGGAGTGATATAGTGCAAAACTTTATTTCAATAAAAAATGTTAATAAAACTTATAATAAAAAAAAGGTATTAAATAATATTAACTTAGAAATAGGAAATGGAATGTTTGGTCTTTTAGGACATAATGGTGCTGGAAAAACTACATTAATGAAAATTATTACCACCTTAATCACACCAGATAAGGGTGGTAAAATAAAAATCTGTGGACAAGATATTAAAGAAAATAAAATGAATATAAGAAAGATAATTGGATTTTTACCTCAAGAATTTAATATATATCCTCAGATGAGTGCTTATGAATTTTTAGATTATATAGCTTTATTAAATAATATTCATAATAAAAATGTTAGAGATGAACTAATTTGCAATACTCTTTCTAAGGTTAATCTTTTAGATCATAAAAATGGTGAAGTTGGACAATTTTCTGGAGGAATGAAAAGACGATTAGGTATAGCTCAAGCAATAATCAAAAATCCTTCTATTCTAGTTGTTGATGAACCAACAGCAGGATTGGATCCAGAGGAGAGAATTAAATTTAGAACAATGCTTGTAGAATTAAGTGAAGATAGAATTGTTATCTTATCTACTCATATTGTAGAGGATATATCTGCTTCCTGTGAAAAATTAGCTTTACTTCTTTCTGGTGAATTAAAATTTGTAGGGACTCCAGATGAATTTATAAAAAATACAGAGGGTTATGTATGGGAAAAGATTATTACTGATAATAAAGACTTAATAGGCTTAAAAAATAAGTATTCTATTATTTCAATAAAGAGAACCTGTGGTACTAGTACTGTAAGATTTCTAGGAAACTCTAAAGATGTAAGTAGCCTTTCTAATGTAAATTCAGTATATCCCAATTTAGAAGATGCATATTTATATTTTATGCAGAACGCAAAGTAAAACTAATAAATTTAAAGTTAGAAAAGGAGAGTAATTTCTATGAAATCTTTTATAGTTTTAAGAAAAGAAATTAAAAAATTAAATACAAGTATTATTTCTTTTTTGGGAATAATATTAATTTCTATAGTACCTATTATTATAGATTCCTTTACATTAAAAGATAATTTAGAAAATAGTAGATTTGCAGCAATTAGATATTTAGATGAATCATTTTTAATTGGAATGTTTTTAATTCCACTAATGGTATTTATTACATATTATTATGATAGTAAAAGTGATATTCTCAATATAATATACACAAATCCCATTTCACCATTTCAGTATAGCTTTGGAAAATTTTTAACTATAATTTGTGCTTACTTACAATATATTTTATTGGGAAGTATTATAACTATTATTTTTCCTATATTTTATAACAAAAATATTTATTCAATATATACTTTTATTATTACATTTTTACTGTTTTCATTTCCTCTAGTTATTTTTTATATTGCTTTAAGTAATTTAATAAATATTCTTCTTAGACATTCAATTATTTCTATTATTTTACCATTGTTTGTATTCTTTGTATTAGATAAAATCCCCATATTTTCAGGTTTTCATCGTCTAAAATACTCTCAGATGTTTATTAAAAGCAATTATATTGATTCACAAGTAATAATAGTTGGTGCAGTATATATAGGAGTAGCAATATTATGTATTATTATTAGCACAATTATTTATTGTAGTCAAAATAATAATTAAAAAGGAGGAAAACCTTGAATAGTTTATTAAAAATTAAATATTCTATAAAAACCAAAAATAAATTTTCAATTCTTTCCATAGGATTATATTATATTACATGTATTTTCTTAATTCTTTTTGCAGATTTGTGGGAGTTTGTAAAACTTACTTCCCCCCTTATACCAATTATTTTATGTACTAATGTTCTCTCAGAAGAATATGACAACAAAAGAGAAGGAATGATACTTCCAAATGCAACCCCTTTATATAAAATTGTCTTTTTAAGATACTTTATTAACTTTTTAATAAGTCAGTTAATGATAGTATCATTGTTTTTTATAGCATGGCTTACTAAATATTATGAAGGTCTTTTTATAAAAGATTTTATAGTTGCTTTCTTCTATTCATTATTTTTAACTCTTATGGGGCTTATTGTAAGTAACATTACAAAAAGTACCATTCATGGATACTCAGTATCTATAGGATACTTTATTTTTCAAATTGTGGTAGGGAATTTTCTCTTTGGAAAGTATTGTCCCATACTAGCATCTTCATTTAACTTAGCACTTAAAGAGCATATTATAATGAGTAATTTATATTTCATGATAGTAGTATCTATAATATTATTTTTTATTAATTTATTATACATATGTAGTGAGAAAAAAATTAAAAAAGCTGTAATAAAAACATTAGCTTTAGGTGTGTCTATATTTATTATTATAATTTTTTCAAATAAATATGTTAAATATAATAAGTCAGTTTTAGCTAATAAAATTTTAAGTAATAGTGAAAAAGTAGTTTACATTATAGATAATAATGATGATAATTTAGCCTCATATTGTAAAAGTAAAAATATAAATTTTTTAACAGATGACAAACTTAATTTAGAAAAATATAAAGATAAAAACATTGTAGTTATTTCACAATCTAACTCTGATTTGTCAAATAATTTGAAGGATACATTAAAACTTAAAATTGACCTAGATAAAAGAGATTTAATGATAGGTGATAATGGTGTATATAATGTTAATTCTTATAGAATTCTAGTTGATAATCCCTTAAATAAAGAAAATAAAATTTTAGTTATACAAAGTAGATTATTTAATAATAAAGATTTAGATATACTTTTAAATGAGAAACATGGAAATTTTGTAGCGGTTAAAGATGGTTTACTTCTAGCTGATGCTATATATGATACAAAGAATATTAATGTGGAAAACTTTTTTCAAAAGGTTAATATAGTAGATACCAACGGTTGGTTTATAAAAAAGAATACTACCACACAACTATTATATAAAGACCTTGAAAAGAAAGATGTAAACTACCTATTCTCATTATGGAATAATATAAAAAATATCATTGATAAAAAATTCAACAATACTAATTATAATAAACAGTTTCAAGTGTATTTTAGAAAAAATATTACTGATTTACAACCAAATTTTATTCCTTTAAAAATAGAAATGTTATTAGATTTAGAAAAAGAGAAAGATTATAAAATTATTGAAGCTCTTTACAAAGGATATTTAGAAGAAAAAGGGCTTAAATTTGTATCTGATAAAAAGCTAAGATATGGATGGATAGAATTTATTAATCAAACTATTATATACCCTGAATTATACAATAATATTGAGTATGAAGATAATTATATTAAAAAGATAGAAGAAGAAACTAAAGAAGGAAATCAGTATTCTCAAGGGAATGGGCAGTATTTTGCTGGTAAAATACTTTCCTCAATAAAAGATAAAAATAAGAGATTAGATTTTATTAGTGAAATAATGAATCATACCTCTGAAATTAGCAACAGTGAGATAGAAAAAATATATAGTAAATATATTGGGCTAGATGTAGCAAAGAATCATATGGGATATTTTATTAAAAATTAGAAAAACAGTTAAAAATAAGGGAAAGTTTAAGTTTATTCAGATTATATTTTATATATTACTTACATTATTAGCTATGTATCTTTTAATTAGTGATATATTAAATTCTATGTATTCTATTTAAATATAGAGCTTATAATTATTCCTCTATAGTTTTTTTATAATCGAGTAGCAGGCTATATCAAAATAAAACTTTGATACAGCCTTCTTTAATATCTCTTTTATTTTAAAGTATAATTTAAACTCAAATAAACATAACTAAATAATATTAATATATTTACTTTATTTAATAAATATTCTTATATTCAATTATTATATTTACATTTCATAAATATAATTTCTACTTTTTCTAAATTCATCTTCTGTATATTCATGCCAAAGTATATTTTTATTTTAAGTAAAGTCATAAAATCAACAAGTTCTATTTCTGCTGTTTCAGCTTTTTAAAATCTTTTTAATTTTTATTTATATTTAAAATTTGTTATTACCGAAAATGAATGGTATAATTTAACATAGATCAATATGTATATCAAGCTAAGGAGTAAGGTTTGATGAAAAATAAAAGATTTTATATATTATTAATAATATTATCTTTAGTCTCATTATATTTTTATTACGCAAAATCTAATAAGTTTGTAAAAACATATACAGGTATAAAATGTCGTATTAATGATGAAATTTATGAAGAAAAAGTGTTAGTAAAATTTGAAGGTAAATATAAAAAAAAACCTTTCTCTAATGATATATTTAAAGGTAATTTATTAATTAATGATACTGTACTAAATGATATTGAGCTGGAATTTCATTATAATCATCAGGCATCCATTAGATATGATAATAATAAAGGTGATTTTTTAGAACATTATGGATGGATAGCTATGGATAAAGATAAAGATTATTTAACCATTTTACTGCCTGAAATTAAAGAAGATAACGCTGATACCAGTAACCATTGGCAGTATAAAAATGGATTAATAATATCAGCACCAGCTAATACTAAAAAGGAAGCTATAGAAAATGCTAATAAATTATTATATTTAAAGCAGTGAACTCCCCCCACTTACTTCGTTGAAGTGAGGGGAGTTCACAGAGTTCTTAAATAAAATCCTACAATATTGTAGGGGCTTTATTTTTTCTTCCAAATCATATGATATTCTATTTCTTTATTAATATCATCAACTTTAGAAGAAACTTTTTGAAATCCATTACGTTTATAAAATCGAAAAGCTCCTTGATTTTTTTCATAAACATCTAGAGATAATTTATTATATTGTTTTTTTGCATCCTCTAAAAGAGCAAGTCCTATTCCTTGACATCGATAATTACTATCTACAAAAATACCTGCAATGTATCCATCTACAATGCCAATGAATCCTATTGGCTGCTCATCTTTCCAGTATACTCTTAAATGGGATTGGGGTAATAGTTTTTTTACCTCATCATAATTTTCTATCCAGTATCTGTCTGAAATAAAATCATGAGCTTGCAGATTGGAATTAAGCCAAATCTTCATAATTAGATCTATATCTTTAATTTTGTTAAAATCTTTAATAGTATGTTCCATGTTGGTTCCACCTTTCAAATAATTCTTAATAAATTTATTTTCTGAAGTGTTTGCCAACAAGTCCATTTGCCTTGCTGGCAAATTAAATTTGATACATCAAGTTCCCCCCTTATAAAATCAACTTCTGCAATTATATTATTGATATTTAAATAATTTTTGTGACATTTACAAAACCACTTAGATTATCTGAGTGGTCTGCTCTCTGTTATTGAATTATATACTTTTGTAATTGGACTATTTTTAGTTGCTATTATCTTTACATATATTATACAATAATCTTTTCTATCTAATAATTTATTAATATCTATTTTGGTATATTTATTTCTTTCACATGGTAAAGGTGTCTATTATAAGTTTAATAAGTGTTATTAAGTTTAAATTAATAGAGGATTAATAATTAATAGTAAACTAATATATAGAAAATAAATACAAAAATGAGTTAAAAAGAAGCAGAAACATTTAGGATAGGTAAGTGATTTTAATAAATAATCTATTTCAAAAATAAAAATAAGAAAAATAATACTAATTTATATTTGTGCAATTGACTTTTGCAATTATAGCAATACCTTTTGTTAACAATATTTCTTTAAAGGACAAGACCTTTAAAGAAACTATTTTAGAAAAGTAAAATAATTAATTATATAAAAAACATAAATTATAAAAAAATAGCTCATTTATATATTTTAAATATTGGTATTAATATTGGAATAGGATTTTATTTTTTTATTGAATACAAATCTTCTATAAAACTTCCTCCTACTATGTATATTATTTTTGGCATAACTTTAGTGCCCATAGTTGAAGAATTAATATTTAGAAGCGTTATACTAAATAGGTTAAAAATAAGATTTGGTATTATTCTAGCAATTTTTGTTTCTGAAATATTATTTGGAATAGCACATTTTGATATAAATATACTTGATAGATTAATTTTTAGATTGCTATATGCAATATTATTTTTTCAATAAATACTAATAGTGAATTTAAAATAGCCATGCTTATACTAATAATTTTTAGTTGTTTTATTTCATCAATAGTGTTTAGTATTATCTATACCTTACCGAGAAAAAAACATATTATATGATAATCTTTTTATTTCTAAGTTAATTATCAAGATTAAATTTCTTAGTATTCATATAGAACTTAATGGCAAAAACAAAAAGCATTATCCGACCAAGAATAGTGCTTTAAACTCTTAAACTCATATAGTAAATTTTATCTAATAGTCCTAAAACAAAATAAATGTTCCAAGGATTGCTTAGTGTTAGAACACTAAGCAATCCTTATTTATATTATATCAAATTTTTATAAAAAATAAACATCTATATTTTTTTATTTAAAAATTACAAAATTATATAGTTTTTATTCATCGAAAAAAGGTATGCTCAACTCTTTAGTTTGGTATTATTCTAACAGAACTTTTATCCTAAAATCATTTTTGACAAAATCAAGTGTTTTGTCTTTTTTAATTGACATTTTTATAAATTTTTTATATTCATCTTCATTCATACTATTGTTCTTATTAAATTCCATATGTGTATATAGTTTTGAATTAATAAAATCATTAATGTTACTTGCTTCATTTATAATATTTCTAATTATTTCTATAGTTTTTTCTTTATCCTGTTTTTCTTTTGCTAAAGATAAATCTAATACATGTTTATTGTATGTTCCTAAATCAAATAGTTCCACAAGTTTTTTAGCACGTTCTGAATATTCTTCTGCTTCACTAAATTTATTTTCTTTCAATAACATTTCTATTATAAGAGATAAAACACCATAGATTTCATTAGCATTTTTTAATAATATACCTTCATAAATACAGTAAGCCTCAAGAAGTTCTCCGCTACTTTCAAATAATAATGCCTGTTGAAATTTTTTGGCAGTGTATAATTCTGGAATCTTATCTATCATTTCTTGAGCTTTTTCATACTCTTTTTTCTCTCTATAAATTGCTGATAATAATAATTTTGCGTTAAAAGCTATCTTTTCTTTTCCGCTTGCTGCTACAAGTTGAAGCCAATCAATAATTTTTCTTTCATATTTATCTTTTTGTTGAACTTCAGATACAACTATATGTACCCTTAATACCGATGATATATTAAATATTAACTTATCACAGCTTGGATAGTTCTTAATTAAATCACTGCCCTTTTTAAAAGCCTTTTCATACCCATCTTTTGATATTATTTCACTAATCTCTTTTGTAAAATTGTTTACTTCTGCATCTGTTAATTCCTCATTAAATGCTAATAAAGTATTAACATCTATTTTTAAAACACGTGCAAGAGGTGCTAATAGCGTTATATCTGGATATGATATCCCATTTTCCCACTTATTCACCGCTGGTGCACTTATATTTAAATAATTAGCAACTTGCTCTTGAGTAAGATTTTCCTTTTTTCTATAATTTCTAATAACCCCACTTATTTTCATAAGATTAAATCCTCCATTTATTTTACATTTAATTAAGTTCGAACTCGATTAATTAAATGATATCAAAGCTATATACTTTAAACAATTGAAGGATTTTCATGTTTTATTCATAAAAATTAACTATTGGTTAATTTAATTTTTCTAGTTAAAAATTTTTAACTAATAGGTAAATTGGAATTTAACAAATATCAAAATTAAAAATCAATGTATTCTACTTGATTTCCATGTTGTTTTATTAAGTCAACCAAATCTTTTGTTTTTAACCAAACAGTAGCGGTATTTTCATTTGGATGAACGCCGATAAGTGAATGTTTAAAGTCAGCATCAATATATACTTTTACGTTATGTGTTTTATCATTAATGACACCGAATGGTGTTACAGCACCTTTAGGTAAACTTAAATACTGATACAAATCACTTTCAGAAGCAAAACTAAGCGGGCACGAGTTAATTCTTTCTCTTATTTGCTTTAAATTAACCATTTTTTCTTCTCGCACTACAAATAAAAAATAATTTCGTTTTTTATCATCACGAACAAATAAATTTTTAGCCACAAACTTGGCTTTAGGGAGATTCAAAGCAAGCATTTCGTCAATTGTAAAAACTGCTTCATGTGAAATTACTTCATACTCCAAATTTGATGTATTTAAAAGGTTTATTATCTCTTGTTTACTTTCCATTGTTTTATTTCCTCCATAATTTATAGAGGTAAACCCCTCCATAAAAGTTCTTTATTTTTCTTGTTTTTCATAATAAAATCCTCCTTTCTCAGTTAATTCTATATAAAGTATGTTAACTGCAAATTACTATTTATCTGTTGATTATATAAATAATCTTAATTCAAAGTTTTTATTATTCTGTACTACTCTTCACAAATATAATACCATTATTTCCTATAACTGTACATATTTTAAGCACCATTAACACAACTTAACCCATAAAACACATATATAAACCAACTGAAACCTTGGAAAGGGACACTTTGGAAGAATCTTCAATATGAAAGGCGGTAGGTAAAAAAATTTTTAACTAATATTCCTCTTAATCATTTCTATTATATTTAATGCTTTTAATTTTGCTTAAGCATCTGGTGTTTTTAATGAATTTGATAGGATTCTTTTGGAATATTTATATAAAGATTAGAATATTGGTAGGAATTATGGATTTAAAGCTATTAATATATAGATAATTTCTTATTTATAAAAATTTAAAGAGTCTCATGATAAGACCCTTTTGCCTTAAATTAATATTATAGCTTAAGAAGGATACGCTATCCTTTAAACTAAAATTATGTTACTTCTACTCTTCAAATTGGAAATTTGATGAACTCCAATTTATCCTATTTTACGTAATTACTTTTTCTTAACAGGAATCCAAATTTCACTATAGTAGTTTTCATCTTGAATACCTTGTGGATAATCAGCTACATTAGTGTACATTTCAATATAATAACCTGCTGCGATTTCATAATCCTTGCAATTAGGTAACCATTCTGAAAAGATTTTTCTATTCCCATCTTGCAGAGATTTCGGCATTGCACCTTTGCAAGCAAAAACAGCCCACGTGTGTTTAGGAATAATCTTTGTAACAAAACCATTAGGTATTTCTATGGACGGATTATAATTGTCTGCAATCAAATATTCAAACTCATCTGAACCCATGCTCTCATCTATGCATACTCCGTACATTCCGCATACAAATTTTTCTTTTCCTGTTTGATAATGTTCTGTCCAAAACTGTGGAATTTCTGTAGCTGCACTATCATATTTAAACACCTTTGATACTCCAATGATAGTAAACGAATCTTTTTTAACAATTTTGTAATCCATAATATAACCGCCTTCCAATAAAAATTTGATTTTCAGTGGAGCAAAAGATTTAATCATTGCTCCATCTTTTCGAACAGCAGTAGGTGTTACACCATGAAATCGAGTAAAAGCTTTTGTGAAGCTATCTGGTGAGGCATAGCCATATTTCAGTGCAATATCAATGATTTTTTCATCAGTAGAAACAAGCTCACTGCCCGCAAGGGTAAGCCTGCGTTGTCTGATGTACTCTCCGACCGTAAAACCACAAAGCATTGCAAAGCCTTTTTGGAAATAGAACGGAGACATAAATGTTTTTTTTGCAATATTTTTTATTGTGATTTCTTCAGTAATATTCTCCTCAATATAGTTGATAACTTCATCGATTCCTTCAATCCACTCC
Source organism: Clostridium tetani (assembly GCF_900167265.1). GTDB lineage: Bacteria > Bacillota > Clostridia > Clostridiales > Clostridiaceae > Clostridium_G > Clostridium_G tetani. The sequence continues at coordinate 15,283 of NZ_FUWT01000014.1, read as the reverse complement.
ATAATCATCACCCCTGTCTGTACATATATCTTATCTTTTTTCAAGCGATTGTTCCCGACTTTTTGTGTTATGTTTTGTCTTGTCTGAAAGATTATTAATAACCTGTACATCAAATTACTATTTGACAATTTGTATTATGTTCATAACCTAACAGTTAGCATTAAAATTAACAATCCAACATATCATATAATCTTTTAACTACACTTAATTTTATTGTTGTTGCAATGATATCCATTTGTATTTCCAAATAATTATTATTCAGTCTTTTCTTTGTAGCATATCTGGGCAAGTACATATAAAAGCACTCGTTACCAGCACTAAAAATTTCACCTTCAAAAACAGTCTCTTTTAACTTTTTAACTTTTATATTATCTATTTGATTATTGGTAAAAACCAAATGAATTCTTGAAAAATCATAAGAATCATCAAATGGATTTTCTTCAATTGCAATTTCTTCTTTTGTTTTTATGATGGCTGATAATTCAACACCTATTTCTTGAAATATAATATTATGTATCTTAGTCACTGTTTCCAAATATGATAAATTGGTTTCCAATAATATATTCCCACTTTGAATATATGTTTGTACATGTTCAAAGCCTGCATTTTTTTAGTATTTCAACTAAACATGTCATTTTAGGTATTCTATTTTTCCCAGTCGGCATCACACCTCTAAGTAATGCTATAACTTGCACTCTGAATACTCCTCCTATTCAAATTTAAATTCACGCATTTATATTTTTATTATATAATTAAGATATATTTCAATGCATTAAACTTTTCTTTTAATTCCAAACTTTGTATGGATGATATTATTTCAAATATTTCATCTAAAAATAATATCGCTCTTAAAGAATTGGCTTGTGACCCATATTTAGTTGCTAATCCATGAGAAATTTTATGCCTACTAAAATCACTAACTTGATTTGGATTAACAGGATTAAATCTACAATATAGCTTATCTATGCAGACAATCACATATGTGGTAATGAAATTATTTAATTCATCAACCTTATTTTTAAATTTATTATAAATTGGATAAAATCTCACATTAACCATCTTGTATTTATTTAACATAAATTCACGTATAACACCTTCAATAATTGGAACTAACGTCTGTAATAAAAGGTCTTATTCATTTTAAAATATTCTCATTTAAGCTATCAAAATGTATTAATTTATCTCTATATATAAATTTTGTTGTTGAACTTAAAAATTGTTTTATTCCTTTTAACTGACTCTCTAATAGCCTACTACCAGCTTGTGCCTCCGTTAACACAGACCTAATTCCCTGTATATTATTAGTTATTAGTGCTTCTCTTGGGGTATTTATATTAGATATTATTTTATCATATTTAAAGCTATATGATTGTACTGCTTGTGAAGCAAGTCCCATTTGAAGTCCAATTTTTTGAACTTTCTTTTGAACATCTAATAATCCACACTTTGAAACAGCTCTTAAAGGTTCTAATTTTTTTTGTAACTGCATTGTTGTTTCTACAGCAATATTACGATAAACATTTGATGCTACTGCTAATTGCTTCATATTATTTTGAATACCGTCTAAATTGAATTTAGTAATATTATCTATGGTATTGATTTTTTGTGCTATTTGCCCTGATAATCCTATAAGTGATTTCATACCTGGAATTACCAAACTTTGATATTTATTTATTCTATTTAAATATTACGAATAAATTTTTCCCACGTCCTCAACTTGTGAATATACATTATTTAAAGGAGTAATAATTTTTTTGACACGTTGTTCATATCTGTATGCACTAAGTTTATATTATTTTTAATTTTTAATGTTGTTTTCTTAAAATTATCCTCTATTTTTTTAAACCAATCACTATTATTAAATTCACTATCTTTATTTAATTCTTCTAAAAAACCTGATGAATTAATTATATATTTAGCTATATTTTCTAAATCATCTATTTTTATTTGTCTAACATCCTCTATAGTAATATTCTTAAGATAATCACTCACTTATACTACATTTTAACCTACCACCATAAACATCCCTTCCCTTTATTCCACCATAATTTTACTCATATAACTATAATATAACATATTTAACCATATAAGTAACATATATTTCAAATATAAATAATTCTACCATAGGCTTTTATACCTACCTTGCATATGTTCAGCCTTTAAAATTTATATACCATATAAAAAATTTGCAGTTGTTTTTTTATTAATATATAATGTAAGCAATAAATGCGAGGAGGGAATTAAATTGGATAAATTTATCCGATGACTACCCGCTCTAGTACTCCCATCTTCTTTAAAGTGGGAGTAAAAACTCCTTCTGAAGCCAAGAACTCTGTTTATAGAAAATATAAAGATAGCTAAGAATGTAAAAAACTCAATCTATTATAAATTTAGACACGAGTTTTTATATCATTCAAATAAAATAGAAGGTAGTACTTTTACTACAGAATCTCTTGCATTATTATTGGATAAAAATATAGTTGAAGGTAAATATACCTTGGATGATGTTCAAGAAACTGTAAACTCATCCTATGTATTTGATTATATTATAGATACCATTGGTGAAAATATAGATATAAGACATTTGAAATATTTACATAGCATGTTGAAGTATAATACAACAGATTATGAACGTGGATTTTCTGGCGTATTTAAAAAAATACCTAATACTATTTTGGGAACTAATCCTAAATTGTCTCAACCTTATGAAGTAGAATATAAATTGGAAGAGCTTATATCCTGCTACTATACAAATAAAGTGGTAACCTTGGATACTATAACAGAATTCCATTTTAGATTTGAAATGATTCATCCCTTCCAAGATGGTAATGTCTGGATAGGTAGGTTTTTAATGTTAAAGCAGTTGTTAGAAAATAACTTGCCTTTATTTATAATATCTTGGGATACAGAAGATTTATATAGAAAATCCCTTTCAAAATGTTCAATGGGAAATTATGCTCCTTTAGTTGAATATTTAAAATCTCTTAATGATTTTAAAAAAGTGAATAAATCTTTATGGGATTTTTAGTTTCAATAAATAATAAAAAACTAATGCTACTCCCAATATAACAATCATGGTAACATTAGTTTTTATACATTATTTAAAAATCAGTATTAGATTCCTTGGTGTTGATATATAAGTTAAAAGGAAAAAAAAGTGCTCCATCCAGTAAAGAGTAGCACTTTTTCTTTTTATTTATACTTTCTGAGATTCTCGTGCATCCTCCAGTTGAACTTGCTTCCAACTTATATTAAATATTATTTTCCATAAGATTATATTAATTATAATCAAAATTCCCATGTATATATAAATAGCAAAATTATATTCTATCAAACTTCTAATTAATTTATGCAATCCAAAAAAGATTCCTGTAAGGCCTGCGGAAACTACAAATGTAATAATAGAATTTCCTCCATTACTTTGGAAATCCTTATAAAAAGGCAATTCTTTTTTATATAAGCTTTGCATAACAACTATTAGAATCAGCATACTCAAAAACATTACTATTATATCTGGTAATATTCTTAATCCACATATTATTAAGAAAACAATACAAATACTACAAAATACTGGGAAAATGTATCTTAATATAAATCCTTTTAAAACTCCTTTTTGTATTTTCCCTGGCTTATCTATAGGTAAAACCTTGTATATCCATGCTCCCTTATATTTTTCACTTTGACTTAAAAGCTCTATACTTGCTGTCAACATAAGTATTGATAAATAAATTGAAAAATAATAATTTCCTTTTGAAAATTCATTAAATGCCTGTGAAACTGATTCATTTTTTGAAAAAAAGCCTATAAATATTATGAAAGGAAAAATCACAGCAAAAGCCAAAGTAGGATACAATTTTAGCTTCAACTTTCTTTCTGTAGATATCATGTTTCTTGAAAAACGAAAAAATACATTTTCTATTTTATCTCTACAAAAAATAGATGCATATCTTTTATGCCTTACCCCTTTAGTTTCTTCAAAGCTTCCTTTTTTACTTATACTACTATCAAGTTTTTGCAAATTTTCTTCAAAATAAGGCACAATAAATTTATAGTATACACCAAAAATTATAATTGGTATAGCCACGCACATTATGCTTAGCAGCACATACTCTCTTCCTGTATTATGTTCCATTATTAAGCTATATGGCGCTGCAAACCATACTGGTGGAACTAAATAACTCCACCATTTAATTTTAAAATTCATATTTATACCAGTAAAATCAAATACTCTTGGTATAATTTGATATCCTATAGCAAGCACTATTGATAGCACTATTTGAAAATAATTTATTATATCTTTAAGCTTTTCTCCATCAAAAATTTTTAATATAAAATAATACAATATGGAAGTTATGAAGATTGTAAAAAATGAAAGCAATATTATTTGAAAAAAGAAAATTATAAAAAACTTAAATTTATATTTAATAAGTCCCCCTATTAAGGTTGGCCCTGCAATTGCCCCGGAAATAGATGTAATATAAATTAATATATGAGTAGTCCTAGCTGCATTTATTGTTTTGGGATCTAATGGTTTAGTATTTAATATATTCTTATCACGGATATCCAAAAGTACAGAAGAAAAATCTGCGATCATGGTACTCATGATTAAAAACATTATGGCACCTATATTTATACTCATTTTTACAACCATAGGCGATGGAATAAAAATAAAAACCATAAGAAACACTCCCATTAATCCATATAAAAGCAGTGATTTTTTAAGAGTATTCTTTTTGTCCTCATTTTCCCTATCTTTATATATTGTTGGAACTCTTCTACTATCCATTAAAAGCTTTAATTTAAGTATTGTTCTCATGGAAGAATAATTGACACCAAGTTTCTCATATATAAATTTAAATTTATCAACAAACTTCAATATTTTAAAATCTTCCATTTCTATACCTCCTTTAGTATGGAGATAAATTCATTTGCAATCTCTTCATGCTTTGTAAATCCGGTTATTTGATTAAAAATTTGTTCAAGAGAGCCTTCCATATTCTTTTTCTTTAACTCTTCAAAAGTATCATCAGCTGCAATTTGTCCATTGTTTAATAATATTATTCTACTACTTATTTTCTCAACAACTTCCATTATGTGAGATGAATAAAATATAGTTTTTCCTTCTGAGGCTAATTTTGAAAGCACCTCTTTAAAAACAAGCACACTATTTGCATCAAGTCCACTTAAAGGCTCATCTAAAAATAAGATATCAGGATTGTGAATAAGGCTTGATATTATCAAAAGTTTTTGTCTCATCCCCTTTGAATAAGAAGATATTCTTGAGTGATATGATTTTTCTATGCCAAAAAGACTCATAAGTTTTTTTGCTTTATTATTTATTTCTTCTAATTCCATGTCATATATTTCACCTAAAAAGGTTACGTATTCATAAGCTGTTAAATTGTCATATATTTCTCCATTTTCAGGCACATAGCCTATTTTGCGTTTATATTCTACATTGTCATTTGATATATTATTTCCAAATATTTTTACCTCACCTTCATACCCTTTAACTAAACCAAGCATTATCTTTACAGTAGTACTTTTTCCAGCACCATTAGGGCCTATATATCCAATGATTTCCCCTTTCTTTACATCTAAATTTATTCCTTTTAATACCTCTTTACTTCCGTAACTCATTTTTAAATCTCTTATAGAAACTACTACATCATTTAACTGATCCATAACTTCCCCCCACTATTATTTATTATATAATTAGTTTTAATATATTCCTAATTATACCATATAAGAATATTAATAGAATACATTTCTTCTCAACATACAAAAACAAAGCACCTATAATCCTTCATAAACGTAAGAAAATACTGCTCTCAATAAATTGTTTTTATCACGTAATTAGGTACTTTAAGTACTGTGCCTAAAGATCCTTGCTCTTTTATTGTAAGCATTCCAAGGTAAAATAATAAAGATTTAATATTCACACTATATATAGTATGAATATTAAATCTATCCACTAACATAGTAAAGGTTTGTTCTGTGGTCATTATCTCTTCTAGTGATTCTCTATCATTAAAATTATAAGCTAACTGATTGACTTTTCCGTAATCAGTTTTTACATTATTATCTATCATTTCTGCTGGGTATTCATTGTATGCTAGATAATTATCTAAAAAGTACATGGACATATCTGATTTCAATTAAAACTATTTCTTGATTCTCCTTCCCCATGACCTGCATCTACTCCTGCAAAACTTATTTTCCAGACAAGGAACTTATTTCTATCTTCTGTAGGATTTTTACCTATATATAAATCTCCAAATAACTCTTTAAATTTATCCTTCTTATTTATATCATAGTAATTTTCTAATGTGGATATAAATAAACTTTTTCCAAACCTTCTAGGTCTTATAAAAAACTGATAAGGAGCATATCTATCTAAAAGTTCTATATATGATGTTTTATCTACATAAAGATAATTTTTCTTCCTTAAAACTTCAAAATTGGAAATACCATAGAGTATTCTTTTCATAACTTTATTCACACTCCTAGTTTTATTTCATTTGTCTATATTATATCATTAAAATAAGATATTATAATAAATTTAGTTGAGCATTTGCTAAAGCTAAACTATCAACTTCTTTTAACCAGAGTATTATCACTTTTTCCTTCGCCATGCTTTGGTAAATCAAAGCTTAATACTTGATAACCTTTTTGAAGCGCTTCTTCAGCTAAAATTTGAATTACTGTATCTTCCTTGTTTAACATATTTCCATGTTACTGGATAATCCAAATGTTTTGGTAGTTTCGTATTTCTATTTCCTTTAGCAGAATTAATTTGTCCTTGTGTTAAGAAAATAGCCTCTCTTAAATCAGCATTACTAAAATTTGTATCCCTTGTATCTGCCCCTAAAAAAACTGTTCCATCAAATATACAACTATCAAAATTAGTTGCAATTAATAATTTCATGCTCAAGTCTAATCCACTCATATCTCTTTTTTTTAAATTTCTTCCTAAGAACTCTGTTACCCTCTTATTATCACTATTCTTAAAACACTTTATAATAGAATCACAGATCTTCTTTAATATGACATTAACTTTGTTTCTATAACTCTCAATATCAATATCAAGTATAATTTGTGGCGTAGAATTACATAGGTCTTCATTTTCATTAATCAAATTTTGAATATCACTCCATAATTCTTTTGTTGGAATTATTATTTTTGCTTCTTCTAAAAAGTAACGTATTTGATATAATTGAAAAATAATCACAAAGACATCAAATATTTCTTTTGATTGCTCTTGTGAGGTTTTCCATGTCTCACCTTTATAAATACATTGTGTTACATGCTGTCCTGCCCCAAAGCAATCATATCCTATGCAACCTTTCATATTACGTTCTTCCAATTCATGATGAATTCTACAACGATAATTATTTTGTAGTTTTGTACAAGGTTTACCTGCTTTTTTATTCTCTGGAAAACCATCTATTTTTGAAAAAAATAATGCTGTACAACATAAACCACTGCATTTTGAGCAGTCTACTTTTAATTGCTCTAATCTTTCCCTATTTTTTTCATGTATCTTCATATTATAATCTCCTCAAATTTGTATTTCATAATTTAATCAAGTGATTCTGACTTTAAATAATCCCATCTCTAAATTCCTAATTTATATTACTTAGATTAAAATTGGAATTTGTTATTTCCTGTTTGGTTTTCTCGTTAGAAATAATAGTAGATAGGCAGTCGATTTTATTTACCTCCGCACTGGTCTGATATACTTAAAAAACCGTTCCGGATTAAAATAAAAATAAATTATTCTACCGGGGGAAGTATCAAAGCAGTAACCAGTGCCTGCAAAATCAAAAGTTGCCATTGCCTTTTCAATCTTTTCCTCCACACTACGATTTTCCTGCTCATAATCGAATGGCCCATGTTCAAAAACAATATACTCGGCTTCGGGAACATCAATCATAAGCATTTGTGGTGGTACTTCGCCTTTATAATCAAAAGGAAGACGTACACCATAACACTCTGTACGTGGAATACCCCAATCACAGAGTCTGCCGTCCGGATCATTAATGTACGCCATAATCTGACCGCTGCCGCTATTAGATTCGCTCCCACCATCATCATCCAATTTGCCCTTGATACTATCGAGTAAACCGCAAATTGTTTCGCAGTCCTGTCCCGGAATAAGACTTTGCTTTTGCCAAAAATCCCAATACCCATTACTCTCATAGTTTTTAATGTGCAAAAATTTATGTGCGGGAATGGTTACAAAATAAATTTTAATATCATCTGTAGATTTCATCATACCAATCTCTCCCAATCCTAAAAAGTAGCGGTCAAAAGGGTTTATTTTTGTACGAAGAACGACAGGATTAGGCTTTTTTCGGTATTCACTTGGAGCTACACCATATGTTCCCTTGAAAGCTCTGGTAAAAGCTTCATGTGATGAAAAACCATAATCAACGGCAATATCCAAAATGCTTTTTTCACTATCCCGAACCTCTTTTAGTGCAAAGGCTAATTTTCTATGCCGCAGATAATCCCTAAATTGCATACCCGATATTTCTTTGAATTTTCTCGTTGTATAAAATTTGGAATAACCCAGCCTGTGAGAAAGAAAGCGTAGTGTTAAGGCTTCATCATTATAATTTTTAATACATTTGTCAATTTCATCAACGATTATTTGAATTTGCTTCTGCCACTCGTACATTTGTCTGTTCACCTCATTTCAACCGTCCTACATTTATTATAAAGAAATGGAGAGATTATTGCTTGATTTTACTTGCTGTTATTTCATTTTTCTCTTTTAAGTTCTGCATCTTTGCGTCTGCCTACAATATGAGGTTTTTAATACCTCTATCAAAGAAATTTTTGTCTGCACCGTTGCCATTCTCCATGCTATGATATGTAAGAGCCATTTTCTCATTCACAGTCAAAACAGCAATAATATTGTGAGCATAAGAAACCGCAGGGGGAACAAAAATCATCTTTTCAATTTTGCAGCCGCCATAAGTTGTTGGTAAGTCAAGGACAGTTAAGTTTACTGTCTGCCTGTAAAAACGTCGCTATTATATAGCTGTTGACAGTTGCCTGAACCATTGGGGCTTATCAGCCTCATGATAAACCCCAACGGCAAACGGATGGTGATATTTTCAAGCGTAAAATTATGATTTTAGGTTTCATTATTTATAAACAACTTGATAAATTACTATTTAATAATTAGTTTTACCACTATTAATTTACATTTTCTATGAATTGATTAGTAATTACTATATATAATTATATCTCACATAAATTATTTGGTAAATCATTCAAATAAAAAAATTCCTCAACCACACTATAACTTATGGTAGAGGAACTTTATATTCTACAAATTATCTTTTATTTTTAATTATCTAATTTTAGCAAAACCTCATTTATTTATGGTGCGGTTCTCTATATCATAATTCTAAAAGTGAATAAACCTTTATGGAATTTTTAGTTTCAATAAAAAATAAAAAACTAATGCTACTCCCAATATAACAATCATGGTAACATTAGTTTTTACTAACAATTTATGTTTGTGGTATTATTTAAGTATAATAAAGTTACTCTACTTCAGTATAAATATTCTTTTTACCTACTACAATAATAAGCGCTTTCTTTAATCCTTCTTCTCCTAGTTGTTCTTTAACTATTTGGTAAATTCAATATAACCTTTGCACCTTTAAGTAATTTGGAGTTCTCTAGAATTATACTTCCATTATGTTTTTCTATAATTTTTTCTGCAATATATAATCCCATTCCATAATGATTTTTTGAATTTCTACTTTTATCTCCTTGAAAAAACTGCTTTGTTGCAAAACTTATTTCTTCTTTTGTAAATCCTTTTCCTGAATCTTCAATTATAAATTGTATATTTTTATCATCAGAATCAACAGTTAATAATATTTCTCCATTTTCTAAAGAATAATCAACAGAATTTGAAATAATATTATTTATAACTCGTTTCAGTGCTATTTCATCTATAAAAATAAATTCTGGAATATTTTTAATTCTACTTTTAAAGCTTAAATTCTTATTTTTACTAATCAAATGTCCTGTCTTCATTATATTATCTATAAATTTTATTAAGTTTACTTGCTTTTTTTCTATTGCAGGTTCTTTTTCTGACCTTGTAATTTCTATTAAAGATTTAATATAAAATTCCATATTTTTAATTTCATTTAAAATATCATCATTAAATTTAGTCTGCTCATCATTTAAATCTGATTCTTTTAAAAGTTCTGAATTTCCTCTGATTATTGTTAGAGGTGTTTTTATATCATGAGCCAACGCTCCTATTTGTTCCTTGCGAGTTTCTTCCATATCCCACTGCTTAGTTAATGACTCACTGAGCTTAGTTTTCATCTTATCTAATGCATTAATTACATCATTTATTTCTACTATATTAGAGTATTTTACTTTAAACTCTAAGTTTTCCATTTGTATATTTTCTGTAGTATCCTTTAAAATTTTTATTTCCTTTTTTAACCTCTTATTAAAAGACCTTGAAAAAATTAAAATTTCAAAAATAAATAAACCAAGTAATAATAACTCAAAAGTAACTTCAGGAGTTTTAATATATTTTCTTAAAGTTGGATTTTTAAAACTTACATTAATTCTATATTCCACAACACAAATTCCATTATACCTTTGAATAATCTTATAAAAATACCTTCCATTGCTTATTTTATTACTTTTCACAATATTCCACATACCTACAGCTTTATCTTGTGAAACATTTCCTTGAAGGACTTTTCCATTTAAATCATAAACTGCATACTTACATTCTTCAGGTATTAATTTCTTTACATCTTTAGCTTTAGCTATTTCACTTCTTTGATTTTCAATTCGTCGTTCATAATAATTTGCTGGTAATATAAAACCTTTATTTAAACCAATCATAAATAAACTTAAATTAATTACTCCCACAATAATTGTAACTATACAAAACAAAACCACATATATTGCAAAAATTTTAGAAATACTTTTCTGTTTCTTTATTCTTTCCACTTATACCCTATCCCCCAAACTGTTTCTATTGGATTTATCCCCATATTTTTTAACTTATTTCGTATGTTTTTAATATGTTCTACAATTGCTGTGGTATCACTATTTCCATAAGTACCATATACTTTTTCATATATTCTATCTTTAGAAAATACTTGACCATGATTCATAGCTAAATATTCACATATATTATACTCGCTTTTTGTAAAAGGTATTAACTTTTCATTATAATATGCCTCTTTTGAAGTTATATTAAATTTCACATTGGATATAGAAAAAGCATTTTGTTTTTCTCTATGTTCACGTCTTAGATGTGCCGCTACTCTTGCTCTTAGTTCACTAATGCCAAAAGGCTTAGATATATAATCGTCCCCTCCCAAACTTAATCCCATTACAATATCTTGTTCCATAGTCTTAGCTGTCAAAAATATTATTGGACAATCAACTAAATTACGTATTTCCTTACAAAGAGAAAAACCATCTATTTCTGGCATCATTACATCAAGTAAAATTAAATCATATTTTAAATATTTATCTTTTAAAAGACATGTGGGATTAGAAACTGTAGTTACATTATGTCCTTCTTTTTCTAAGGCGCTTTTTATAATAGTTAATATTCCTTCTTCATCATCTATAGCTAAAATGCATGCCATTTTAATCCCTCCCCAAATCCATTATACGTTATATCACCATCAAATCCCATTGTTTATTATTCACTTTTTCTACCTTCAAAAAAGTTAAACCATATTCCAAATACAATTCCTAAAATAATAGTATAAATGATACAATTTCTAAACCCTATTCTATTCACAGAAAGTCCTATATTAAAATCAGCTAACTTATTGAATGTGTCTACAGAGTTAGTATCTTTTATAAAAAAATTATTACAAAATCTAACGGACCATGCACAAGGAATCCATTGCCATATTCCATCACCAAGTCCTGTAATAATTAATGCTGAAAACAAACTTTCAAATATGCCCATTCCTATAGATGCTCCACTTCCAAACTTAATGCTTAACCACAAATGAAATAAATATATAAATATCTGTGATACAAATATTAATAAAGTTAAAATAACATAAAACTTAAAAGGCAGTATATTTTGCTTTAAAACATATTCAAATCCAATAAAAAATCCACCTACAGCTAAGCTAAGTGAAAAAAAACCCATAACAAGTACAACTAATATCTTGCTTAAAAGGCATATTCCCTTTCCATATTCTATTGATAACATTTCTTTAAATTTTCCTGCCATTACTTCCTGTTCTATTACAGTTGAACATATAATTCCAATTAACACTGGAAATACTAATGATAATGCATCTAAATAACCATTTACCTTACCTATACTTCCCAAAATTGAAAATGAATAATACCCTAAGAACATGACAATTCCTACAACTGGCAAACAAATATGAATCCAATAAAATGAAGTATGTTTCATTTTTATAAAATCTGCCTTCATAAGGCGTAAAATCTTCATTATTTTACCTCCTGTCTTTCATACCATTTAGCTGTTAAATAAGTAATTACTATAAATAACACTATAGAAACTCCAATTCCAAATGGTATTGATGATGTGTTTAAAAGTTCTGGTGTGAATGTTGCACTACCTTCCTTTGCTAAAAGTCCATTTGGAAGAATTCTTAATATAGGACACATAAGTCTAGATGTATATGAAAAAGGATTAATCCACCAAAATTTTCTCACTGCTACAACTATAGAAAATATATTTGTGGCTAAACTTAGTATAATAGTTGGAAACATTCCTATTTTATTTCCTAGAAAAAACCATAGTGGAATCTCCCAAATTGATGTAATAATTATAACTAAAATACCTATAAATCCGCTTAACATTAAAATGTTAGATTCACTTCTGATTGGAATAACAAATACACTTAACTGACCTGTTATAAAAATAATCATACAAGAAATCGCTATATTTTTTACTGCCACTAATATTTTAGCAATCCACACTTTTTTTAAATCTACAGGCAATGCCATTACTGATTTATTTTTCATAGCCCCATCTATCTTATATAAAAAACATCCCTCTATAGCAATAACCCCTGAAAGAATGAAAGTATACCACCAGTTATAAATACACACTTGAAAATAATTTGATGTTAAAAAAACTGAAAGGAGAATCACCATTATTGGGGCTATCCATACTAATCTTTTTACAAATTTACGCTTTATCTTCATATTTTCTGAAATAAAGTATTCAACCATAATTACTTCTCCCTCCTATATTTTCCCGCAATACTCATAAATAATTTTTCTAAATCTTCTCCTTTTTTTAATTCTCCTTCATATCCAAGAACTCCACCTGATATAATTCCAATATGATCAGCAATCTGTTCTACTTCACTTAGTATATGACTTGATAATATCACCGTAATGCCTTTGCTTGGAAAAGAACGTATAAGTTCTCTTAATTCTTGTATTCCAAAAGGATCAAGTCCATTAGTTGGTTCATCTAAAATTAAAAGTTTTGGATTGTTTAAAAGTGCAATTGCAATTCCTAATCTTTGTTTCATCCCCATAGAAAATTGTCCTGCTCTCTTTTTTCCTGTGTCTTCAAGTTCTACTATACTTAATACCTCATCTATTCTTGAATCTGGTAATCCAAGTACTGTAGTTCTAACCTTTAAATTTTCTTTTGCTGTTAAATTTTCATACAAAGGTGCTGACTCTATTAAAGAACCAATTTTGATAAGATCCTTTCTACTCCATTTATGTCCATCAAATAAAACTTCACCTGAAGTTGGTCTAAGCATTCCTATAATCATCTTCAATAATGTTGATTTCCCTGCTCCATTTGGTCCAAGTAATCCATATATTGAATTTCTCTGAACTGATATTGAAACCTCCTTAACCGCCTGTTGTTTTTTAAATGTTTTACACAATCTTTTTGTTTCTAAAATAATTTCGTTCATTTATATCATCCTCCTTACAATTAAATACTAAACCCTAATTATAAGGAATTTATAAGGAAATGATTTTTAATCCTTGTATAATTCACCATAAAAAAGCACCTATCTTTTTAAAGATAAGTGTTTTAATCTTGTGAACTACACCCCCACTTACTCCGTTGAAGTGAGGGCTTCGTGGTCAATACTACTACTGTAGCAAGTTTATCCACGCTCAAAAGGTCGAACCAACCTCGCTTATTACCAAAATTATATAGCTAATAATTTCAGTAGATTTTTACTTGCATTTATATCTCTGTCATGGTGTACTCCACAATTAGGACATATCCATTCTCTAAGTGCTAGATTTTTTACATCTTCATTTTTATATCCGCATTCAGAACATAACTGACTACTAGCATAATTGGAAGGTGCTATAATTATATTTCTACCATACCAACTAGCTTTATATTCTAACATCCGTCTAAATTCTGACCAACTAGCTTCACTTATAGCTTTAGCTAATTTATGATTTTGTTGCATATTCTTAACTTTCAAGTCCTCAATGACTATAGATTGGTTTTCTCTAATTAGTTTAATTGATAACTTATTTAAGAAATCTGCTCTTTGATTAGCTATTTTCTCATGTAGTTTAGCAACTTTTAACCTTGCTTTTTTTCTATTGTTACTACATTTTTGTTTTCGTGATAAATCTTTTTGAAGTTTCCCCAATCTCTTTTCAGACCTTCTAAGATGTTTTGGATTAGGTTCTCTATATCCATCAGAACATATTGCAAATTCTTTCAATCCCATATCAATACCTATTTTTTTATCAATTTTAGGTAATACAAAATTTTCTGTATCAACTAAAATTCATATATAATATTTTCCACTTGGTACTTGTGATATAGTGCAACTTTTGATTAATCCTGTAAATTGTCTATGTTGTTTTACTTTAATCTTAGATTTTAATTTAGGAACTTTTATATATCCATTTTCTAAGGATACAGTACCATTCTGATTATTTGTTGTATAGCTATTAGTATTAGTTTTCTTCTTGAATTTAGGGAACCCAACAGATTTATCTCTGAAAAAGTTTTTATATGCTTTATCTAAATTTAGTTGTGCATTAGCTAAAGCTAAACTATCAAGTTCTTTAAGCCATTCAAACTCTTTTTTATATTGTGCTGGTGTAGGATATTTAATTTGCTTAATGTCTAAATCTTTATTTTCCTTATAGGATTCAATTCTATCAGCCAACATCTTATTATAGATAAATCTAGTGCAACCAAAAGTTTTAGCTAAATATAATTTTTATTCTTTATTTGGATAAATCCTATATTTATAAGCTTTTAACATATCCT
>NZ_FUWT01000019.1 GCF_900167265.1 Clostridium tetani | reverse complement strand
ATTTTCTTTGGTTCTTCTGGCTTTGGCTCTGATTTTTCTTCTTTTTTATCCTTTACCACAACTTTACATTCTGCAAATTTTTGCCCATCTTCTGTTACAACTTTTATAACTACTTCTCCTGCCCTTAATGCTCTTACATTTCCTTTATTATCCACTATTGCTATATTTTCATCACCACTTATCCATATTACATTCTTATTTGTTACATTATTTGGTGTAATTGTTGCAATAAGCTTTATATTATCTTTCTTTTTTAATTCTATTAAACTTTTATCTAAGGATATCTTTTCTACTTTAGTTGTCTTTGATTCTTCTGGTTTTTCTTTATCTACTTTATTTGAGGTTAAAGCCTTAAACATGGACTCACTATTATAAACGTCCACTAATGCCGCAAGCGCCATACCAGTAGCTTCATCTGTATATTCATCGTAGCTAGCTTTTATATTATCATATATAAAATGATTTTCTACTTTATAATGCATAAGAGCATCTATTGGTGTTTTCCCATTTTGTTGCCATCTAGGACTTAATACATCCTCCCCTACTGCCACTAATGCTTGTATAGCTAATGCTGTATCTTCTGAACACATTTCATCACCTGGTCTTCCACTTGATGAAAATTCACCATTATCTTGTTGAAGATTTTTTAATGACAAAGTACAATTTTTAAGGATTATATTAACTTCACTTATATCTCTATGGTTTGATAATGCTATCATAGTTGGTGCTAAACGTTTCAATCTGTAACTTCTTTTATCTTTTAGTGATTCCTTTAACACCTTTACTGCTTTTTCTACATCATAACTTTCTTTGCACATATCCAATGCTATAATTGCATATGCCTGAGATATTGAAGAATATCTTTCATCTTTTGTTAATTTAAACTCCCCTTTATCATTTTGAGCATTTTTTAATTTCTTAATATAATTTTCACCTTTATAATCTTTAGGATTTAATCCAGCACTTAATATAGCTATTATATTTTTAGCATGACTAACAGTTGGAAAATCATAATTTAAATACTCTGGTTCCTTTTCTCTTAATTGAAGTCTAGATGCAATTATTTCCTTAGATATTCCTAATTTATTTAAAGCTAGAGCTTGTATATAGTTATAATTATTATCTTTAGTTTCATAATAATCTTTTAATTCATTGAATATGCTATCAAAATCCACACTTCCTGCTACTTTAATGGATTTAAACATTGATGATCCTTTATATAAATCTGATAAAGCCATAAATACTTGAGCATCTTCTTTTGGAGTTCCAAAACTATTTTCGACTTTAGCATTTAAAATTACATCTAACATAGTGTTCCCATTTTTAGTCCATTCATTTCCTAGCGGATCTATTTTATTTGCAATTAAACCTTGTATTACAATAGCTGTACTTACCAAGCTATTATTTCCGTCTTTACTAAATCCCGCATTACTATTTTGTTTATCTTTTATAAACTCTATAGAAGAATTTATTATCTTATTTATCTCTTCGTTGTTATTATGATTTGAAAGTGCAGTAATTACTATTGCAGTTGTGTCAGTATCCAAATATGCTCCATCTTTATTCATTTCAAGTAAAGCTTTTATAGCACTTTCCTTATTATATTTTGCATTTGCCATATCTAAGGCTATAATTGAATATGCTTGTATAGATGGATCTAATCTATCTTCTTCTGAAAGTATAAATCTACCTTTATCTTTACCATCTTTCACTTGATGTGTACTAAGCATTTCAATATAGTTTTTCTCATTAAATTTTTTAGGATTATTTCCGCTAGCTATTATTCCCATAATATTTTTGGCAACATCAGATGCTTTTTTGCATTCTTCTATATTCTTATATTTCTTACTTACATCTTGTAAGTATTGTGCACTATTATCACTTGAATGGTTAAGCGCTAACGCTTCACTAAAATCATAATTTTCTTTAGATTTATACTGTTTTCTTAAATCATCTATAATCTTCTTTATAATACTAGTTTTGTCCTTTTCTGGTTCATATTTAATTTTTAATTTTTCAAAAATTGTTTTTTTGTTTTTCAAAGCTAACAATGCTCTAAAAGCAAATCCTGTATACATATCTTGGTCAAGAGTTCCAAACATACTATCATATATATAACCATTACCAACTTTAAAGGATAACAACACATCCAATAAGTTCTTGCCATTCTTAATCCATTCACCTGATAATGGATCGTCACCTGCTGCAACTAGTGCCTCTATAACTAAAGCAGTATCTTGACTATCTCCATTCTTAAATTGTTTCTTATCTAATGTAAAGGCTCCGTTATCTAATTGTTCTTCTTTTAAGTAGTTAATACAAGATTTTATTATTTCATTTATCTCTACCTTATCTTTATATGGTGAAAGAGAAATTATAGCTAAAGGTGCATCCCCTATGTTTTTAAATCCGTCTACTTTATATTGATTTTTTATCTTTTCTATAAGCATATTAATATCTTCTTTACTTGCTGAAGCTATGTTAATTGCTATTAATCCATAAAAATAGTTCTTATTTAAAGTGTACTTACTTTTGGAATGTTTAGGATCATTTAAAGCATCTATAAGTTTTTGTACATAGTTTTTACCATTATAATTTCTTGGGTTTTTTCCAGCTCCAACTATTGAAATAACATCCTCTGCTAGAAACTTAATAGATTCTTTATTTTTTAAAGATATTTTTTCTTCAAGTTTTTTAGTATCTACTCCTGCGGCATTTAATCCTAATATGATATTATAATCATAGCTTAATGCTTTTTCATAATAGCTTTTTATACCTTCTATCTCATCCTTTATTGTTTTGCTATTATCCTGCTTTTCTTCTACCTTAAATAAAAAGCTATTATACATGGATTCTTGTTTATATAAATCTGCAATAGCTGCAAAGGCAAGATTTGTTGCCATAATATCTGAAATTCCACCACCCATACCTTCTGCCATTTCAAAACCATTATCTGATATTTTACAAGCTAGTAATGCATCTACAGGTGTCCTTCCACCTTTTTTCCATTTATCAGATATCGGATTCTCTCCTACTGCAATTAAAGCCTGTATTGTTGGGGCGGTAGAATAAGGGCTATTTCCTAATTCATAATAATCAAATCCTCCACCTTCTATTTGTTTATCTTTTAAATCATTAAGACAAGAGTTAATTAATTCCTTAACTCCTCTAATCTCTTTATGCTTAGATAATGCTACTAAAGCTCTTGTGGTGTTATCTATGTCTTCATACTTTCCATCATTAGCTAAATCTATAAGATATTTTAAAGCTTTATCAACATTATACTTAGCAGACGCCATATCCATTGCTATAACAGCTTCTGATTGTGCAGTAACTGAATTACTATCATTATCTCCTATAACGAAACTACCATTATCTCTTTGAACTTTACTAAGTTTTTCAACATAGTTTACACCTTCATAATTATAAGGATTTTTACTTATTGCAATTATTCCTATTATATTATCTGCTATTGCAGATACATTCTCTGATTCTTCTAATTTAAAACTCTTCTTTTCTCCAAAATTTATATGATTAAAAGAAATGGCATTTAAATAGCTATCATTAGGATTACTTTTATAATACTTTTTTATATCTTTTATTACATTTTGAAGTTTAGTTTCTGATTCTGATGCTTCTCCTACTACTGAAAAACATTGTCTTACTATAGCAGGATAATCGTTCCCATCTAAATCTTTATCATTTTTATAAATGTCAACTTTGTGCTTTCCACCAGTTACTTTAAAAGATACTTCTCCTTTTTCATCTGTTTTATATTCTCCTATTCCTTCAACTTTTACATTAACATCCTTTGCAAGTCTTGGATCAATTCCTAACATAATATTTTGTTCAGTTATTTTTAATTTATATGTATTTCCCGTATGTTGTATATCTATTTTCGGTATACATGTAATTCCACCAATCCATTTTGTCATAAACCATACCATTTCTTTATAATAATTTTCTTTAATGTCTTTTATTTTTTGTATATCTATGGAATTTCCCAATAATACCTCTCCATTATTGTCTACAAGATAATACATCCATCCTGAAGAATCTGTCTTCTCTTCTCCCAGTATACTGTCTATAAAATTTGAGTCCAATCCCTTTATATTTTCTTTTCCTACTGCATTTGATATTAACTCTTTTACATAAACTTCATTTTTTATATCAAATCCCTTATTGAATAAGGTATTTTTTTCTCCTTCAACTCTAATTTTTATATTTGAGTTATTTTTATTTCCTGAATCTATCTTTCCATCTTCTTTTTCCCCGATAATAACTTTACTCTTGTCAGTCTCCTTTTCATTTCCAGTTTTATCTTTTATAACAATAGTAACATCAGATAGATCACAAACCTTACCAGTTTTAAATTTTATTTGTTGATCTATCTTTTGAGATCTAAGAGCTTCTGGAAATGACATCAATACTCTTTCATTTACATTATATATTTCTAAATTAGTAAGCTTATACTCTCCTAATTTTGTATTTTTAGGAATTGTGATTTTTATCCCATCGACTATTTTAATTTTTCCATATCTAATTCCTGGAATTTTAGATTTATAAACAAAATAATTTCCATCTTCTGATTTTACATTCAAAGTAAAACTTTCTCCTGGAGAGACTTCTATCGATTGTGGTGATATTGTTGCTTGTACATTTATTTCTTTTTCTTTTGAAAATACTTTTGAGTTTAAAGCTCCAAAATTAAATGTTGAGAAAATCATTAAGAAAGTTACTATAAATGACACTAATTCTTTGCTTTTTTTATTCATAAATATTTCCCCCTGTAGTACCACTTTCCACTTCAAATTCTATCTTTACTTTTTCTATTCCTAAAAACTTATAATATCCATAGTATTTTCCATCATCTAATTTTGTATCGAATGATACTTTTCCATTTTTCAATTTAGATTGCCCTATATAAGTTAGAGAGTTATTTTTGTCATAGATTGTAAGTGTAACTTCTTTCGCTAATTTATTGTTTATAACTATATTAACTTTATTCTTATCAGATTTAACAACAAAAACTTTATCTTCTTTATCTGATTTTGACGGTTGTTCTGGTTTAACAGGTTTTGATCCTCTCCCACTCGAAGATCCTCCACCTGATGAAACATTTGTCTTTTTATCTTTTTCTTTTTTATCATCTTTATTACTATCTGATTTTGTTATTTCATACATTATACTTGAAGGAACATTTGCTTCTCCTCCAATAGTAGTTATCTTACTTGAGTCCTTTAAGTTTTCTCTTACAAAATTCTTTAAGTTTCTATTTATATTTTTATAAGTTAAAACTATTGGTGCACTGTTTTGTGCTGCTAATGCAGAACAAGAAAGTGCATCTGCAAATTCATTTCCTTTAGACCCTGCTCCTTGAACTATGTAAATATTATTAAACTTTAATTCATCTTTAAATTTTGAAAGAACATTTTCATTTGTTTCAAATCTATCTTGTCCACTAATCCTTTCTAAATTTTTTATATTCTTTACAGCATTATCTGTAATTACACCTTGTCCACCTATTACATATATTTTACTGGAATTTACGGTATCTATATATTTTTTTACCGAATCCTTCAAAGAATTCTTATCTGAAAATAGAATAGGGGCTCCTTTTTTAGCTGCTATAGGTGCTATTGATAAACTGTCAGCATATCCATTTCCTGACGTTATAAATATCTCTTTAGGATTTCCTAATTCTTTGGCAACTTCTAATGATGTTTCATACCTATTTTGTCCATATAAACGTTTAATATCCTTTACATTTAAAGACCTTAATTGTTTCTCAACTTCTTCTGATACAACAGCCTTACCACCTGCAATAAACACCTTTTCAACATTTAATCTTTTAAGTTCTTTTATAGCACTTTCATCCAATTTTGATGAAGCTGTAAGTATAATTGGTGCATTATATTTTTTTGCAATGGGAGACGCACATAATGCATCTGCATAATTGTATCCTTGAACAATAATTGCTACTTTTGATCCATCTTTCCATCCTTTCTCACTTATTTTGATTGAAGTTTCTATTCTGTTTTGTCCATAAATTCTTTCATGACGATTTTTAGCAAAAGTATTGGTCGATACTATTAGTGTACATGCTGTTGTCGTAAATAAAGTTAATACTATTTTACTTAATAATTTTTTTTTCATATCTTTCCTCCATTTTTGTAATAAAAATAATGGGCTGTCGCATTAAGAATAAATACTACAATATATTGTTCTAATTTTAAGTTTGCAAATCAATATATTGTATGTAAATTCCTTAGCGCCACAGCCCCTTTAATATATACTAAAATATTCACATATTTAAAAAAGTTTATACTCCCTTTTTAAACTATAAAGTACCTAATAAAATATTATTAAATTTTCATTGTATTTAATATTTTTATTTCACAGGAATTTTTATAAACTTTGAAACAGAATTCATTCCATCTAAGCTATCCCATACAAAAGCTTTTACAATATATTCCCCTTTATTAGGAATCCTCAAACTAACTTTTAGATCAACATCCTTTTTTATATCTATTTTCTGCTCTACTGCTCCATAATTCATAAGTTCTCCTTCCTTGTTAAATAGCCCTACTATTAATGCCGCATCTTCAGCTTCATTAGTATTATTAGTAGCCTTTATAGTTATTTTTGCATCAGATCCTAATTTAAGTTCTTTATCTGTAGTTAAATTTTTAATTTTAATTTTCTTTTTATCTGAGTTTGGATCAACCTCTTTTTCATCCTTTATTACAATTCTACATTCTGCAAATTTTTGCCTATCTTCTGTTGCAACTTTTATAACTACTTCTCCTGCTTTTAGTGCTTTTATATTTCCTTCATTATCTACTGTTGCTATATTTTTATCACTACTTGTCCATATTACATTTTTATTTATTGCATTATCTGGTGTGATTGTTACATTAAGCTTTATAGTATCTTCTTCTTTTAATTCTATTAAACTTTTATCTAGGAATACTTTTTCTACTTTAACTTTATTTGGTACTTCTGGTTTTGGTTCTGGTTTTTCTTCTTTTTCATCCTTTACCACGACTTTACATTCCGCAAATTTTTGTCCATCTTCCGTTGCAACTTTTATAACTACTTCTCCTGATTTTAATGCTTTTATATTTCCTTCATTATCTATTGTTGCTATTTTTTCATCACTACTTGTCCATATTACATTCTTATTTGTTGCATTATCTGGTGTTATTGTTGTATTAAGCTTTATAGTATCTTCCTCTTCTAATTCTATTAAACTTCTATCTAGGAATACTTTTTCTACTTTAATTTCCTTTGGTTCTTCTGGCTTTGGTTCTAGTTTTTCTTCTTTTTCATCCTTTATTACAATCCTACATTCTGCAAATTTTTGTCCATCTTCTGTTGCAACTTTTATAATTACTTCTCCCGCTTTTAATGCTTTTACATTTCCTTTATTGTCTACTGTTGATACTTTTTCATTACTACTTGTCCATATTATATTTTTATTTGTTGCACTTTCTGGTGTGATTGTTACATTAAGCTTTATAGTATCTTCCTCTTTTAATTCTATTAAACTTTTATCTAAGGATATTTCTTCTACTTTAATTTTTTTATTATTTATGGCATCTCTCTCCATTACTACAAAAATAGATTCTTTATTTAACATTTGCACTAAAGCTGAAAAAGCATAATAACTTGCTTCAGTATTTTCAAAATTAAGACCTTCTCCTTGACAATATCCAGAAGTAGAAGCATCTCTTCCTATAAATTTACTCTTAATCATACCATCTAACATACTGTTTCCATTTTTACACCATTGCCATGAAAGAGGGTCTATTCCATTTGATAAAAGAGCTTGTACTACAGCTCCTGTAGCTATAGGGCTATTTACAAATGTACTTCCTGCCTTCATATCAAAAGCCCCATCTTTATTTTGGTTCACTTTAAAGAATTCTATTAATTCATTTATTTTAACTTCCACACCTGGTACATTTTTATAGTTGGCTAAAGCAGTTGCTGCTACAGCTTCTGTTTTTATAAATTTATATGAACTTGAGTTTTTATAATTAGAATCATTTAACATATTTAAAAGTGATTTAACTGCTTCTTCTTTGTTATAATTCCCCTTTGCTAAGTCCATAGCTATTATTGAATATGCTTGAGTTTCTATACAATTTTCATCTGATTGTTTATTCACTATAAATTTACCCTTATTTTCTTCATCTCTAACTTGAGCTTTCTCTAAAGTATCTACATAATTTATTGTAGTATTTTTAGACTTATCTTCTCTAGGATCAAGTCCTGAGCCTAATAATGCTATAATAGTTTTTGCATTTTGAAGTGCTGTGTTATTTTTAGTATATCTATAAATATTATTAGCAACTTTTTCTTTATCCACTCCTGAAATAACCGCAGATGGGGCTGCTAAAAATTCATATGCACCATATGCATCATAATGATCTATCAAAAATTTAATTTCTTCTTTTAATTTATTACTATAATCAATTTTAGGTGGAGCCACTACTTTAACTTTTTTAGTATCTTTTATACTTTCATTTCCTACAATATGTGCAGTAATCTCTACCTCACCTTCATTTAGGGCTTTTATCACTCCATTTTCTACAGTTGCAATTTTTTCGTTAGAACTTTTCCACATCATAGCCGCATTTTTTATAACTAAATTATTATAATCAAAAGCCTTTGCCTCTAATTTTAATATTCCACCATTATAAACTTCTTTATCACCAAATATACTCACCTTAACTGGAGTGCTTATATCTTCATATTTAAGTTTTCTATACATAGATGACATTGTATTTAAATCTACCAATGCTGCAAGCACATGAGGTGTTGATATATCTGATACCATGCCTGATTGTGGATTATTCATAAATTGATTATCTTTCCTACATTTTAATATTCCATCTATCATAGATATTTTAGCTCCATTATTTTCAATACACCAATAAGCATCCTTAGGATTCTCTTTCATAGATATAAGTGCTTGTATTACTAGAGATGTATCAGCAGCATTATCTATAAGTCCATCAGTTCTTTGAATAGACTTTACATACTTTTTAACTCCTTCTATAGTATTACTAACATTTTTAAAATCTTTATGATTTGATAATGCAATCAAAGCCCAACCAATAGTGTCTGTGTATGGTATATATTCGTCATCTTCCCATTCTCCCCAGTCGTCAAGATCACCTTCTATTATTTTCCCAAATGACAATTTTCCATTACCTTCATCATGAACTTTGCTTAAAAGTTCCTCTACTACTTTTTCCTGATTATAAGAAACTCCTGCCATATCCATGGCTATTATTGCTTTAGCTATAACTGCTGCATCATTTTCTTCATTATAGTCATAATCTATTAACAATTTTGTATAATCTTTTCCATTATAATTTTTAGGATTTTTTCCTGCTGCAATTAATGTCATTACATTTCTTCCATTATTTGATATATTATCCATTCCATAAATATTAATTTTCTTTGCTAATATATCTGTGTTTATTCCAGCTCTTCTTAATGCCATAGTCGTTATAAAATCAAAGCTCTTAAAATTATTATCTAATATTCCTTCATAGTAACTTACTACATCTGATATAACTTTTCCCAAATTTTCATCTTTATTTATAGATTGTTTGAATTTAAATATAGCATTTTGAAGTTTTGTATCAGCATTGTTAACTTCATCTAACGTTAAATTATTTTTATTTAACAAAACTTTAGTTTCATCTATTTGTTTATTTAAACTATCTACAGCCTTTTTAGGATATTGTCCTATCGCTTCTCCTACTTTAGCTTTACCTAAAATTTCCTCAGCTTCACGTATAGATTTTTTTAAAGGAGTTTTATCTACTTCTATACTTCCACCTTTTACTACAACTTTACAATAAGGTCTTGATATAACTCTTGTTTTTCCTGATTCATCAAATTTCACTGCTGAAACTTCATAAGTTCCTTCTTTTTCAAATTTTAAATTAACATTCCCTTTTGAATCAGTAATTACATATTTTCCATTACTTACAAGTTCTTTATCATTTACAATTATTTTAGCATTTGATATTCCCTCTTTTTTCTCTTTTCCTGTTGTAAATTCTCTCTTAATTCCTAATAAATTTAAATTTATATCTTTCCCAATTTTAGTTTCTAAATAAGTTTCATTAAAATAAGAATATGTATTTTTTTCATAATCTTCTAGAAAGAAAAATACTATACTATCTCCCTCATTTATGTCTTTATAACTTACATATTCATCAATATATTTATTATTTATATAATACATCCACCCATCTTTTGAAGATACATCTCCTTCTTTAACCCCTGCTATATTATTTATATATCCACCGCTACAATTAAATTTATTTTTATCTTTACAATCTATATTTTCACTTTCTAAAACTTTTATAAGTCCATGTAGTGCCTTTACACCTTGTACATCTTTTAATTTATCATCATAAGTATTTAAATTAAAATTAGAAACTTCTACTTCTTTTTCAGGAATTATTGTATGATCATTTGCTTCTACCCGTATCTTTACCTTTATTGACTTACTAAGTGCCTTTACATAAATTGGATTAAAAAAATTCAACATAGAAACTATCATCATTAAACTTAATATAAATGATATACTTCTTTTTTTATTTATCATCAACATGACATCCTTTCTTAAATTTATACTATATCTTTTTTTCTATAAAATAAAAAAGAACTTCCATGGAAGTTCTTTTTATATATAACATAAAACATTTACATATTAAAAAAGTTTATATCTCCCCCTCCGAAAGAATTAACACTTATTAGGCAGGTTTCCTGGCTTAGCTTCTTCCTAATTTCTAACCTTCCCAGATAAAATATATCTAGTGGATTTTATAAGATTTCGTCAGCATTACAGTAACGGTGGGCTGCAGTGGATTTTCACCACTTTCCCTTTTAACTTGTAAAGCACCTAATAAAATAATATTAAATTGTCCGTATTAAATTATATTACAAAATTATTAAAAATTCAACATTTTATTAACTATTTATTAATAATTAAATGTTTTAATACTGTTTAATTATACTATTATAAAAAATACCACATTATAACTAATTATAATGTGGCACTTTTTAACTTTTAAATTAACATGTTTTAATTTTCTATACCCTTCCTACATTTTACTCCTTTATAATAGTAATGTTTTATTTCTCCCATTTCAGTAACTAGATCTGCTCTATCTATTATTTCTTGTGGTGCATATCTTCCTGTTAAAATAATTTCTGTTTTTTCAGGTTTTTTATCTAAAATTTTTATAACATCTTCTGCTGAAAATAATTTATAGTATAACGCTATATTTATTTCATCTAAAATTACTATGTCATATTCTTCAGAGTTTATTATTTCTTCACATCTTTTTAATCCTTTAACTGCTCTATCTATATCATCTTGAGTAGGATCATTGTATATAAAACATTTCTTTCCAAATCTTTCTATAATAAAATATGGTAAATAATCCATGGCGTTTAATTCACTATATTTCATACCCTTTACAAATTGACCCATGAAAACCTTTTTCCCTGTACAAGTTGCTCTTAATGCCAATCCCAATGCCGCAGTAGTTTTCCCTTTTCCATTCCCTGTATAAACTTGAATATATCCTTTTTGTTCCATGTTTTTTCCCCCAAACAATTATTATTCTATATAAAAATATTCTAACATATCCTTCCTATTTGGTAAATCTATAGCATTATGTTTACATACAGTTTGGCAACTTTTACATAATAGTTCGCAGTTTTCACCTTTTATTTCTATTTTATTTTTCTTATTATTAAAACAATATACCTTACTACAAAAATTCATACATTCTTTGCAGTTTTCGCATTTCTTATAGTTTATGGATGGTTTCCAGTATTTTTTACTTTCTTCTGATACAAATTTTATTCTATCTTTTACTAACTCTATAAGTTGAGCAGTCTTTTCTTTATCTTTTTCTGCTACATTAAATAATTTTTCTACATTTGATTTTAAATCATCTGTCATAGCTTCAAACAAAGCTTCCATGGTGGATAAATCTTTTGGCAAATTAACTCCCCCTTTTAAATTAACAAAAAAAACATCTTTTCCTAGGAAAAGATGTTTTTAGCTTCATAAAACTATCACATCTCCCATCCTCGTAGGAATGTTTAATTAAAAAAAGGCAGGTCTCCTGACTTACAGTTCATAGTTTTTATAGATTCTCCTTCCCGTTAATTAACAGTGGTAAAACCTAACTCCCTGATTACAGTGGCGGGACCGTGATGGATTTTCACCATGCTTCCCTTTTAAGAAATAACTATTTCACCTTTTTTATTCATATTATTCTATTTTAATTATTAGTTTTCAATTCCTTTTCTACAAGGAACTCCTTGAGTATAATAATGTTTTATTTCTCTCATTTCTGTAACTAAATCTGCTCTATCTATTATTTCTTGTGGTGCATATCTTCCTGTTAAAATTAACTCAGTATGTTCTGCTTTTCTATCTATTAAATCTAGAACCTCTTGAACTGAGAATAATTCATAAAATAACGCTATATTTATTTCATCGAAAACTACAACATCATATTCACCTGATGTTAAAACTTCCTCTGCTCTTTTTAAACCTTTTTTTGCTTCTTCTATGTCAGCTTTTGAAGGTGTTCCAAATATAAAAGCATTTCTTCCAAACTGTTCTAATGTAAAGTTAGGCAGTATTTCTGGAGCCTTTAACTCACTATAATTCATTCCCTTTGTAAATTGCCCAAAAAATACTTTTTTACCAGCACAAGTAGCTCTTAGAGATAAACCTAAAGCCGCTGTAGTTTTACCTTTACCATTGCCAGTATATACTTGAACATATCCTTTATTTGACATATAAATCCCTTCTTTCATATGTTTAAATTTATTTATATATTTACTCTTAATATAACATAAATAAATACTTATATCTATTATTTCTAAATACTTTTAATACTATTTTCCCTAGTCAAAAATTAAAGGTTTAAATGTTTATATTTATTTTTTTAAAGGATTATCATCTATACAATCTTGAACATATTGGATATAGATATCTTGTATTCCCTTATTTTCTCCTAATCCATGAAGATATATATTTATTTTAAAACCTTCATTTTCTAATATATTCTTCCAAGAATCTTCATCTTCTCCTGCCATATCATTTGTTGCATGA
Organism: Clostridium tetani; assembly: GCF_900167265.1. Taxonomy (GTDB): domain Bacteria; phylum Bacillota; class Clostridia; order Clostridiales; family Clostridiaceae; genus Clostridium_G; species Clostridium_G tetani. The sequence continues at coordinate 32,375 of NZ_FUWT01000019.1, read as the reverse complement.
TCTCCTGCTACTATCATAAAAGGCATTAGTGTTACTTCTTTTATATTTTCTTCTTTTAGTTTAGATATAATTACATCTATTTCTGGAAATCCTTCTACATTAGCTACAAAAATATTTTTTAGTCCGCTTTCATTTAACACATATTGAAATTGTGAATAACATGAATTAGAAGAATGTACACTTCCATGTCCCATAAATAACACAGCAGAATCTTCTCTAGTTTCAGGTATTTGTGGTTTTAAAGCTTCTACTACATTGAAATAATCCTCTATTCTATAAAGTAGAGGTCTTCCTAGTGTAAGTTTTTTAAATACTTTTTTATTTCTAAATCTATGAACAGCTACTTTTATTTCATCATATTCATCCCCTGGAATTATATGTAGAGATTGAACTATAACTTCTTCGAACCCATCTTTAGCCATTTTCTCTAAAGCCTCTTCAGGATTATCTATATGTATATTATCTCTCTTTTTTAATTTATTAATTATCATTCCGGAAGTGAATGCTCTTCTAATTTCATAATCCTTATAAGTTTCTCTTATTCTATCTTCTATAGCTTCAATTGTAACCTTTCTTGTTTCCTCATAACTTGTCCCAAAACTTACTACTAAGATACCTTTCTTTGACATAAAAACATCTTTCCTTTCTTTTGACTTTATAATATTTAAGTTCCTTTTTTTATTTCTCCTAAAAGATTTATATTTTGTATATCCTTTAGATTTTCATAGGCTTTTTTTGAAACCGCTGCAATTATAACTGTAGCAGGTCCTGCACTTCTTCTTATATCTACATCAATTTTATCTTTATTTAGATAAAATTCACATCTATTATTTTTAGCTAGTTCTTCAGCTTCAAATAATATACCTTTAGATCCTACTGGAACTATTTCATAAGCTTCTTGATTATTTAATATTGTAGATATATTATTATAACTTGCTATTTCTTCATCATATCCAAATATATCTATTTCCTTTCCCACCTTTGGAATTCCAATAGATATGAGTAAACAATCTTTTGTTATATTGTTTACTTTCATATTATTATTATCTACAATGCCAACTACAGTTACTCCAAGACCTGTAGCCTTAGTAGGAAAATTTTCTTCTGTACTACCATTTAAAGTTACCTCATTTATTTTTGCTTCTTTTAATTCTTCTTTTATTCCTCTTATTATTTCTTTTCCTGTAGGCTCCATTTCATTGCAAACAGCATCCGTTATAGTAACTATTTCTGCTCCTGTACATAAAACCTCCATTAAAGCTACCCTTGCTGTTAGTTTTCCAACAATATATGCTGGTACTTTTAATGCATCTTCAGGTTTACTACCAATACCTCCACAACTATCACAGGCAACTACTAAATTTTTATCCTCTGTTAACTTAATTAATGTAAGATCTCTAACTTTACTTATTCTCATATTTCTTTAAGCTCCTTGGTAAAAATTTATAAATTAATACTGCAACTACTGCATTTATCGCAGCTACTCCTGAAAGTACAGGCACTAATGCAAATATTCCTGCTTTACCCATTATAGGCATCAAAAGAGGTGTTAGTACCAATAAATTAATTGGTCCATTTACAGTTACACCTACTATAATAGCTAAGATCATGGCTAAAACTTTATTTTTCTTTACTAATACCTTATATACTAAAGCAAATATTGCCATAGTAGCTGCCATAATCACCGTTATTACTAAATGAACTGGTAGAGAAAGTGGAAAGCCGCTAGTAAGTGCTGTTAAAAAGTGTCCTACTCCACCAATTATTCCACCATATACTGGTCCTAAAAGAAGTGCTCCTAAAAATCCTGGCATTGCATCAAAGGCTACAGTTCCCATAATTTTTATGTTTGCTCCTATAAAAGATAGAGCTATAAAAAGAGCTGTTATTACCATTTTATTTGTTTTCATAATATTATCCTCTCCTAATTATTAATATTTATTTTAATTTATTAGGAGAGTTATTCCACTGAGTTACCACACATATTATATTGATACTCCTTTTATATGTATTGTAATTTTTTTAAATATTTAATGACCTCTTCTTTGTTATTAAATTTATTTTTATAATCTAAGCTTTTTCTATCTACTACAATTGCACATATATTTTCATCTATAGCAGCTTTTATTTTTTCTTCTGTTCCGCCTTCTTTGCCGCTATCTTTAAGTAATATGGCCTTAGCATCATATTCTCTTATAAAAGCCCTATTTAAATCATAACTAATAGGTCCTTTAACGGCTATAATATTGTGTAGTTCTAGACCTAAATGAAAACATTCTTCTATAACTTTTAAAGATGGAAGAACTCTATGAATTATTCTATTTTCCAAACTTAATCTTATAATCTTTTCTATATTTCTACTACCTGTGGTGTTTAGTATATTTCCTTTTATATCTTTTAATTTTGAGTACAAATCTTCATAATTTTCCACTACTAATACTTTTTCTTTTTCTAAAAATTTTTCAATAACTTTTTCTCTTTCAAATCTAATATATTCTATATCCGTATGATTACAAACTTCCATAGCATTTTTACTTACTTCTAAAGCATAAGGATGAGAAGCATCTATTAAAACTTCTACCTTCTTTTCTTTAAAAAGTTTTATCATATTTTCCCTATCTAATGGAGTTATGTTTAAATATTTATATTTATAATCCTTTAATAAATCTCCACCATAGGATGTAGCTGTGGATACTAATATGTCATCTGTATAATTGTTTAAATTTGAAAGAAGTTCTTTTCCTTCGGATGTTCCGCTAATTAAACCAATCATAAAAAATCCTCCAGATTTTATAAAGAATAACCTCTTGGTGTTATAAGTTTACCTTCTTTTATATAACTTTGGCTGTTACCTATAATTACAATAGAAAACATATCTACAATTTCATCATCAAAATTATCTAAATCTGTTATAGTAACTTCTTCTCCATCCCTTAAAGCATTTTTTACCACTCCAATTGGAGTATTACCTTTTCTATGTTTTTTTATTATATCTATACATTCCCTTAAATAATGAGGTCTTCCCTTACTTCTAGGATTGTATAGGGAAATTACAAAATCTCCTTTAGAGGCAAGTTCTACTCTACTTTTTATTAATTCATAAGGGGTCATTAAATCACTTAAACTTATATTGCAATTATCATGCATTATTGGAGAACCCAACACAGATGCTGCTGAAGATGAAGCTGTTACTCCTGGAATTATTTCTACTTCTTCATCTTTTTTAAGTTCTAGTATTAATCCTGCCATACCATATATTCCTGCATCTCCTGTGCTTATTATGGATACAATTTTATCTTTAGAAAGCTCTAATGCTTTTTTGCATCTTTCTACTTCACCTTTCATACCAGTAGAAACTACTTCTTTATTTTCTATCAAACTTTTTACCATATCTATATATTTTGTATACCCAACAATTATTTCACTTTCTTGTATAGCCTTTACAGCTTTTAAAGTCATATGATCAAGTCCTCCTGGACCAATTCCTATTACATATAATTTTCCCAAAATAATCACCTTCCTATATCTTATTTATCTTATAAAATTCCTATGGATAATGTCATTCCATTTAATTTTAATTTACCACTTATATTTTTGCCACCTTGTAATTTAACGCAGGGTTCCGATACTGATCTAACCCCTATAGTTTTTTCTACAAAGTCACTTCCTTCAAATTCATGATGAACTTTTCCTATTTCATCTATGGTAAATATCTTCATAGGAACTTGAAGTTTATCTGATAAATTAATAATAGCTCCTTCTTCTTTTTTTATTTCTACTGTACCAATAGATTTTACCGCTCTTTTGTCTATATTATGTTCCTTTAATGTAGTAATAACATTATCCTCCATGTATTTTGGTGGATAATCCTTTTTGCAACCTATTCCAAGTACTACATTTTTTCTTATGAGTTTTAATTTTTTTAAATTTGATAATTCAGAGGGTAGTTTATAATCAATTTTGTTAGTTACATAAACCACTCCCATACAATCTTTAAAATCTTTTGTATATCCTTTGGGTATAGGTATTATATTCTCTTCATCTAAGAATACAATTTTCTCTCCTTTTACTAAAAGGGATGCTATTTCCTTTGCATCTTTTAAGCTATCTATTACGAGATTGTTCTCTTTTGCAATCATATCTGGTGCAATAACTCCTAAGTTATCTGTAGCAGTGGTTATAACAGGTATTGCTTTTATTATTTCTGCTATTTTTAAACTTATTTCATTTGCTCCTCCTAGATGGCCACTTAAAAGACTAATAACAAAGTTTCCTGAATTATCTATAACTATCACCGCAGGATCTCTATCTTTAGCTTCTATATAAGATGCTATAGACCTTACAGCTATACCTGTAGAAGTTATAAATACTACACCTTCAAATTCTTGAAAAGCCTTTCTGACTGCATCCTTAAATATAAAATTTCTATTATTATTTTTAGAAAATATAGTTACGTTAGCTCTCAAAAACTTTTTTATAATAGATGCAATTTTATCTCCGTTTTCAGTAATAGTTATAATAGCTATTTTCATATATTATTTTTCTGCCTTTCTAAACATATGTGAAAAGCTTTTATCATATAGAAGACTTTTATCATATTCACAATCTATAAAATCTCCAACTAATATTTGTGCACATTTAGTTATATTAGCTTCTTTTACTTTCCCTGCTATATCGTCTAAAGTACCTATAATAACTCTTTGATCTTCCCAAGTAGCTCTTTCTATTACAGCAATAGGTACATTTTTTCCATAACCTTTTCTTAATTTCTCTACTACTTTCTCTATCATGCTAATGGATAGAAAAATTGCCATAGATGCTCCAACGGATGCTAGTTTTTCTAAATCTTCTCCCTCTGGTACTGGAGTTCTTCCTTCAACTCTTGTAAGTATTAGCGTTTGAGTTACATTGGGTAACGTAAATTCTCTTTTTATAGCTGCTGCTGCTGCAAAACAAGAACTAACTCCTGGAACAACTTCATATTCTATATTAAACTTATCTAGTTCATCCATTTGTTCTTTTATTGCTCCATACATAGATGGATCTCCTGTATGAAGTCTAACTACTGATTTACCTTCATCCTTAGCCTTTTTCATAACTTCTATAACATCTTCTAAAGTCATGGAAGCTGAATTATGTTTTTCTACATCTTCTTTACAAAAATCTAAATGTTCTTTACTTACTAGGGAACCTGCATATATAACTACATCTGCTACAGATAATATATCTCTTCCTTTTACTGTAATTAAATCCACATCTCCAGGTCCTGCACCTATGAAATATACTTTTGAAGCAATTTTACTCATACTATATCTTCCTTTCTTTACTCTCTATTTGCAATTATAAGAGACATATAATCTTTATTTTCTATTATTTCTTCTCTATTTCTAAGTATTTGTTGTCCTTCTCTATAAGCCCTTCTTACACATATATATTTAAAATTTCTTTCTTCTAAAAAGTTTAAAACTTTTTCTTCATTATTATATAGTTTCATTATAACTACATATTTTTCATCTTTTATACTATCTAATCTAGTAGAAGGTAATATTAATAATGGTTCATCTCCTATTACTAATTCCTCTCCTGCTAAGCTTGCAGCAGCACAAAAGGAAGTTATACCTGGCACTGTTTCTGTTTCATATCCCTTTTCATTTATATGTTCTAGAAGATATATATAAGTGCTATATACAAAAGGATCTCCTATAGTTAGAAAAACTACATCCTGGTCCTTTTGTAAATATTCTTCTATAGTTTTAAAAGCATTGTATATTTTTTCTTCCCTATCTGATTTCCCCATTGGAAAATGTTTTACTATTTTTTCTGCATCTTTATTTATGTATTTTTCACAAGCTTGTAGTGCTATACTGTCTCCTCCATTTTTTGAAGATGGAGCAATAACTACCTTTGCATTTTTCAATATATTAACAGCTTTTACTGTTAAAAGTTCTTCACTTCCTGGTCCTACACCTATTCCATATAATTTAGCCATTTGTCTTTTCTCCTTCTATTATAAATATTGGATTATATCCCATTAACATATAAGTTTGCCCTCTAGTCTTACTTATGGACACTTGAGTACACTTTACCTTAAATCCTAGTTCTTTTAAAGTATCCATGGCCTTATATAAATTATTTATAGTTATAAAATTAAGCACTATTTTCCCATTATCTTTTAATTTTTTACTATATTCTTTTATTAACTCTTCTAGGTTTCCGCCACTTCCACCTATAAATATAGAATTAAAGCTTTCCTGTATTGTGTCTTTTATGGATAAAGCTTCACCCTCTACTATTTCTAAATTATTTGCATTAAACTTTTTCTTATTTTCTCTTATAACCCTTAGGGCCTCTTCTTCTTTTTCTATTGCTATAACTTTTCCTAAGGGACATAGTTTACATGCTTGAATACTTACAGAGCCAGTTCCTGCTCCTATATCTAAAACTTTATCTTCTTCTTTTATATCCATTTTAATAGCAGTAAGCATTCTTACTTCTTCCTTTGTCATAGGACAATCTCCTCTTATGAATTCATTGTCCTTTATAAAATGAATATCTTCTTTTGCTATAAAATTATTATTTTCAATAATTACCACAGAAAGTTTTAAGAATTTTTCATCCTTTATTTTCTCTGCTTGTCCTTTCACTATTCTTTCACCTTCATAAGATAGTTCCTCACCCACATACATATATGGATTTAATCCATTTGCAAGCAATGATTTAGCTAGCTTATCTGGACTATTTTTACTATCTGTAAGCCATATAGATATAGGATTTTTCTTTACCACTTTTAAAAATTCATCTTCTCTTCCATGAAGGCTACCTAAATAAGCATTATTCCAACTTTTATTTAATTTTCCCATAAGATATTGAAAGGAACTAATACCCGGTATTATCTCTATATCTTTTTTATATTCTCTTTTTATATATTCTGTAATACCAAAAAACAGAGGATCTCCTGATGCCACTACCGCTATGTTTTTATTTAAATTTTCATTTAATACTTCTACTACCTCTTTTATTTTACCCACTTTTATTTTCTTGGTTGGTAAAAAATCTATACTTTCCATAGCTCTGCCAAAGCCTACTATTATATCTACTTTTTCTAATATCTCTATAGCTTTAGGCATTATATAATCTTTATGACCTGGTCCTATTCCAACTATATAAACCATTTCTTCACCTCCTAAATTATTCATTGTTCACTGTTAGTTATTCACTAAATAAAATTTTTTCCATGGAGAACATTAAAATCTTTGGAGAGATTTCTCCATAACTATATATTTCTATTCTTTTAGCTATTTTTTCAGCTATTCTCTTATAAAGCTCGTCATAGCCTTCTCCTAAGAATTTTACTGCTCCTTCAGTGGTTTTTTGGTTATAAACATCTTTCACTAAATCTATGTCATATCCCATTAAAGCTAACTCCAATGCTAATACTTCTAATCTAACATCTGCTACTCTGCTATGGGTATTAAAACATCCTGCTGCTATTTTACACATTTTTCCTATATGACCTACAAGGGTTATATCTTTTACACCATTTCCTCTACAACAATCCAGTGCAAATCCTACGTAGTTAGATATTGATACCATCTTGCTTTGATCTAATCCCATTTCCATTCCTTTTCTCTCGCCTATATTTCCAAAAACTAATATTAAATCCTTATGTCCATTAGCTATCTTTTGTCTTATTTCTAATTCTACAGATTGTTTTAACGACTCTTCAGACATAGGCATTACAATTCCTGAAGTTCCTAGAATAGATATTCCTCCTATTATATTCAATCTAGGATTAAAGGTTTTTTTAGCTACTTTCTTTCCTTCTGGAGCGAAAATTGTTATCTCCACTCCCCTATCTTTAGGTAATACAGATTTCACTTCGCTTTCTATCATAGTTCTAGGAACAGGATTTATAGCAGGCTCTCCTTTAGCCACATATAATCCTTCTCCCATTACTACTCCTACACCTTTTCCACCTTTTAGAGTATATCCATCATCTTTTTTCTCCGCTCTTGCCCATATTTCCATGCCATGAGTTGCATCTGGGTCATCTCCCCCATCTTTTATAATGCAACATTCCACATAATTTTCTCCAATATTTATTTTTTCTATATCCAAATGGAGTCTTACTCCTTTTGGAGTATCTATATCTATAGTTTTTAATTTTTCTTTATTATAAAGCATAATAGTTGCAGCCTTTGCTGCTGCTGTAGCACAAGATCCTGTTGTATATCCACATCTTAATTTTTTACCATCAACCATTACGTACATATCTAACATAAATTCCACCTACTTAATCTCTGTCTACTATCATATACATAAGAGCATTTACAATAGCTGCTGCTACATTACTTCCTCCTTTTCTGCCTCTTACTGTAATTATTGGTAGATCTAATGATTTTTCTAATTCTTCTTTTGATTCTGCTGCCCCAACAAATCCTACTGGAGAGCCTATTATAAATTTAGGATTAGCTTTCCCCTCTTTAGTTAATTCTATAAGTTTAAATAATGCTGTAGGTGCATTTCCAAAAACGAAAAACTCTACACCATCTTCTACTGCCTTTTCAACTCCTGCCATAGAACGAGTTATTCCTCTTTCCTTAGCAATTTGGGCTACTTCTTCATTGGAAACAAAACACTCTACTGTACAGTTTAATTTTTTTAAAGCTGCTTTGTTAATTCCTGATTTAGCCATATTAGTATCAGTATAAATAGTTACTCCCTTTTTCAGTATCTTTAAAGCTTCTTCTATTGCATCTTCTCTTATATAAACTATATTTTCATAATCAAAGTCCCCTGTCGTATGTATGGTTCTTTTAACTATTTTTAATTCTTCTTTTGTAAAATCTTTTCTTTTCATTTCGCTTCCTATTATTTCAAAACTTTTTTCTTCTATTGCCATAGGTTTTTTTATATATTCAATCACTTTAATCCCTTCTTTCATAACCATTTTTATTTTTCTAATAAAGCTTTTAAAAATTCTATATTTCCTAGGAAATTTACATGGGCATAGGCTGCTATGGTATTACCCTTTATATATCCGCAATTCCAATGTTTTGTGTCACCATTATACATAGTTTTATTTATTTTAAATATTTTATCTTCATCTAATTCCACAGTGGATTTATGAAATTCATGACAATTTATTTTAAGACCTTTAGGAAGTATTTCATTTTCCTTATAAACTTCTAACTGAGCATATCCAAAGTTTTGAAGTCTTTTTGTCATTTTGGAAAATCCTTCAAAATATCCTACGGCATTTCCTTTTAAATCTTCATTTTCTATAGCTTCTGTAAGGTACATAAGACCTCCACATTCTGCATAACATTTAAGTCCTTTATCTAATTCTTCTTTTATACTTTTTAACATAGATTCATTTTTAGAAAGCTCTTCTATAAATACTTCTGGATATCCTCCACCTATATAAAGAAAATCTATATCTTTAGGCAGTTCTTTATCCATCAATGGACTAAAATAAGTAATTTCTCCTAACTCCTCTAAAAGCTCTATATTATCTCTATAATAAAATGAGAAAGCCTTATCATAAGCTACTGCTATTTTTAAATTTTTATTTTCCAAGTGAAAGTTATCTTCATATTCAGGAGTTTTTTTAAATATTTTAAAAAGTTCCTCTAAATCTATATTTTTTAATATATGTTCACTACATATATCTATTTTTTCTTCTAAGTCTTCTATTTCACTACTTTGTATAAGTCCTAAATGTCTACTTCCTATTTTTAATCTTTCGTCTTTTGGAATATATCCTAAAACCTTAGCATTGCAGTTATATTCTATAGCAGCTTTTAAAAGATTATAATAACTTTCTGATATATTGTTTAAGATTATTCCACCTATTTCAACTTTATCAAAATTTATAAGTCCATTTATTTCTGCACATAAAGTTGCACTTTGAGCTTTAGGCGATAATACTAAAACCACAGGCAACCCTAGTGTTTTTGCTACATGAGCTGTAGAATATTTAGAATCTATGCCTTTTCCATCATATAGGCCCATAACTCCTTCTACAACACCTAAATTTCCTTTCCCTCTGGAATAAGAAGCTTTTACTCCTTCTTCTCCCGTAAGGTATATATCTAAATTTCTAGAAGGTTTTCCAGTTATTTGGCTATGAAAAGCTGGATCTATATAGTCTGGTCCAACCTTATATCCTTGAACATCAAACCCTTTTTTCATTAAAGCTTTCATAATTCCAACAGCAATGGTGGTTTTACCTCCACCACTACTATTAGATGATATAACTATACTTTTCATAATCTACACCTATTAAAACTTTCTCATAGCTTCTAGGAATCTTTCAACTTCATATATATCATGTTTAACTCCTATAAACATAGCTTCAAATTGTGATGGAGCTATATATATTCCGCTTTTTATCATGTGTTCAAAAAATCTTCCATAAAGCTCTGTATCAGAAGACTTGGCATCTTCATAATCTGCTACTTTATCTCTTTTGCTAAAGAAAGGTGTTAACATAGCACCACATCTATTTACCACTACAGGAAGTCCCTTTTCCTTTGCAACTATTTCTATACCCTTTTGAAGTTCTGCACCTATTTTCTCCATATGCTCATAGTAGGAAGGATTATTATAAAGCTTCCTTAAAGTAGTATATCCTGCTGCCATAACTACTGGATTTCCTGACATAGTTCCCGCTTGATATACAGGTCCTATTGGTGAAAGCTTTTCCATAATATCTCTTCTTCCACCATAGGCACCGCTTGGTAGTCCACCACCCATTATCTTTGCATAAGTTGTTAAATCTGGTTTAACTCCATATCTACTTTGTGCCCCTTTATAGGCCACTCTAAATCCAGTCATAACTTCATCGAATATTAAAAGTGCTCCATATTTTGTACAAATTTCTCTAAGTCTTTGTAAAAATTCTGTTTTAGCTGGAATTGTTCCCATATTTCCAGCAATAGGCTCTATTATTATTGCTGCTATTTCTTCTGGATATTTTTCAAAAAGTGCCTCTACAGTATCTATGTGATTGTACTCAGCTATTAATGTATTTTCTATACTGCCTTTTGGCACCCCTGGTGACCCTGGTATTCTTTCTGTTAATACCCCTGACCCCGCTTCAACTAAAAATCCATCAAAGTGCCCATGATAACATCCAGCAAATTTTATTATTCTATCCCTTCTAGTATATCCTCTTGCTAGTTTTATAGCACTCATAGTAGCCTCTGTGCCGGAGTTTACCATTCTAACCATATCTATATTATCTAAGGTTTCAACCATGTGCTTTGCTAGTTTAAGTTCTAATTCAGTTGGTGCACCAAAACTTATAGCATCTTCTACAGTATTTTGTATAGCCTCTACTACTTCAGGATCATTATGTCCTAATATCATAGGTCCCCAGGAAGCTACAAAATCTATGTACTCTTTTCCTTCCTCATCAACTATTCTAGAACCTAAGCCTTTTTTTATTATTGGTGGATTTATAGATGCATTGCTAAAAGCTCTTACAGGACTATTAACTCCACCTGGCATATATTTTTCAGATTCCTTAAATATTTCTAAATTATTCACATTTATCCTCTCCTAACCATTTTGATGCTTGTAGAGCATAATAAGTTATTATCATATCTGCTCCCGCTCTTTTTATAGAAAGAAGCATTTCTAAAGCTACTCTTTTTTCATCTATCCATCCCATTTTCGCTGCTGCTTTAACCATTGCATATTCTCCACTTACATTATAAGCAGCTATTGGTACATTAGTTTTATCCCTTGCCCATCTTATAACATCTAAATAAGGAAGAGCTGGTTTAACCATTATAATGTCCGCTCCTTCTTCTAGGTCATTTTCAACCTCTATCATGGCTTCTCTTACGTTAGCAGGATCCATTTGATAGGTTTTTCTATCTCCAAATTGTGGTGCTGAATCTGCTGCTTCCCTAAATGGCCCATAAAAAGCTGAGCAATATTTTGCACTATAACTCATTATTGGTATGTCCTTATATCCACTTTTATCCAATACATCCCTCATAAATGCAATTCTTCCATCCATCATATCAGAAGGAGCTACCATATCTGCCCCTGCCTTTACATGTGATAGAGCAATCCTGCCTAAGTATTCTAATGTTTCATCATTATCTACATCATTTCCATGAATTATTCCACAATGTCCATGGCTTGTATACTCACACATACATACATCTGTAATTACATAAAGTTCTGGGGATAGTTCTTTTATTTTTCTTATAGCTTTTTGAATAATACCATCATCACTAAAACCTTCACTACCTATTTCATCTTTTTCATTTGGTATTCCAAATAGTATTACTCCTTTTATTTTAGCTTTTATTACCTCTTCAATAACTTCATTTAATCTATCTATAGAATAGTGATAATTACCTGGTAGAGAACTTATTTCATTTTTTATATTATTTCCTTCTGTTACAAATATAGGATATATAAAGTCATTTGTAGTTAATATAGTTTCCCTTACCATACTTCTTATAGCTTCATTTTTTCTAAGTCTTCTTTGTCTTCTAAAATTCATAATTTTCACATCCTCTTTATAAAGTTAAAAGTTTTTCTATCATTCCATCTGTAGTATATTCATCACAGATAATATAATCTATACCATTTTTATCTAGTTCCTTGGCTGTTATAGGTCCTATGGATATTGAAGTCTTTTTCTTAAGTTTTTCTAAACCTATCATATCTATCATGTTTCTAACTATACTTGGACTAGTATATAAAACTATATCTACATCATCAAATATTTCTAAATTAGGAACTTCTCCTTTAACCACTTCATAACTATAGACTTCTTCTACATGGCACCCTTTATCTTTTAGGGCTTCTACTAAATACTGTCTAGCTTGTTTAGAATGAGGTACAAATATTTTATCATCCTTATTTAAATAAGGTTTTAATTCATTAAATAAATCTTCCGCTACAAACTCTTTAGCAATTATATCCGCTTTTATACCTCTTTTTAATAATGCTTTTTCTGTTGCAGGCCCTATTACTGCAAATCTTCCTTTTATATTTCTTATATCATATTCTTTTTTTACTAGATAATCGAAAAGTATATTTACCGCATTTACACTTGTTAAAACTATAAATTTATAATCTTTTAATCTTTCTACATATTTTTCTAACTCATCGTCTCTACTTTTTATTTTGATAGCATTTATCTCTGTAACCTGTGCTCCTAAATCTGATAACTTTTCTCTTAATTCTTTTGCCTGAACTCTTGAACGAGTTACACATATATTTTTGCCAAAAAGTCTTTTCTTTTCATACCAATTAAATTTATCATTAAATTGTACTACATCTCCAATTAGTATTATACAAGGAGAAGTTACACCTTGTTTCTCTGCTTTTTCTGAAATATCTTTTAAAGTACCCACTACCTTTTTTTGATTAGAAGTAGTTCCTCTCATTATAATTGCACAAGGAGTATTTTCATTCATTCCATTTTCCATTAATCTATTGCGAATTATATCTAAATTTCTATAACCCATTAAAAATATTAAAGTTCCCCCTACATTTGCAACAGCTTTCCAATCTATATCAAGTTTTTCTGCTGTCATTCCTGTAAATACATGAAAACCTTGAGCAATAGCTCTATGAGTTACTGGAATTCCAGCATAGCTTGGAACGGATATTGCTGAAGTTATTCCTGGTATTACTTCAAACTCTATATTATCTTCTAAAAGTCTTAATATTTCTTCTCCTCCACGTCCAAATATAAAAGGATCTCCACCTTTTACTCTTCCAACTACGTGACCTTTTTTAGCTAGCTTTGCAAGCATTTCATTTATCTCATCTTGAGTTTTATAATGACAACCTGGTTCCTTACCACAGTAATAAATCTCACAATCCTCATTTAAATATTTTAAGAATCCTGGCCCTGCTAATCTGTCATACATAACAGCAGTGCACTTTTGCAACATTCTAGTGGCTTTTAATGTTATAAGTTCTTCATCTCCTGGTCCTGCCCCTATTAGATATACCTTACCCATACTTTTACCTCCTTAAGCCTTCATTATTCTATCTGCTAATGTTTTTCCTAGTTGTTTATAATTTTCTTTCTTACCTTCAATATCTTTCTTTACAATTTTTCCATTAACTTCAAATATTCCTGTCATATACATTAAATCATTCTCAACTATAGCATGAGCTCCTATAGTTGAATGACAGTCTCCCTTTAAAGCTTCCATAAAACTTCTTTCGCCCTCTACACATATTCTAGTTTCTTCATGATCTATACCTTTTATATAATCAATAACATCCTCGTATTTTTTTATTTCTATTCCTAAAGCTCCTTGTCCTATAGCTGGTACCATTTCCTCTGGACTAAAATAATCTGTAATAACTTCTTCCATATTTAGTCTCTTTAGTCCAGCTACCGCTAAAATAGTGCCTGCTAAATTCATTTCCTCTATTTTTCTTAATCTAGTCTGAACATTACCCCTTATAGGTACAACTTCCACGTCAGGTCTTAGAATTTTAATCTGACTTGATCTTCTTCTGCTACTTGTTCCTATTTTAGAACCTGATGGTAGCTCCATAAATTTTGTACCATCTCTTGATACAAATGCATCTCTTACATCTTCTCTTCTAGGAATTGCTCCTATATAAAACATAGAAGGTACTTCATAGGGAACATCCTTCATGCTATGTACTGCCATATGAGCTTTTCCATCTAATAAGGCCTTCTCTATTTCTTTTATAAATAGTCCCTTCCCTCCTATTTTATCTAGGGTTCTATCTAATATTTTATCCCCTAGAGTTTGAATTAAAAGTTTTTCACATTTTACCTCATTATCTTCCTCTATTTTCTTTATTACTAAATCTGTTTGAGTTTGTGCTAAAATACTCCTTCTTGTGGCTACTATTAACTTCAAAATAATTACCTCCAAAAAACATTTCTAATATAATTTTGTGCTTATTTTTATTGTAAAAAAAGTAAAAATCCTCTGTGGCTACAAAATCCATTATAGTAGCCTTATCTTCAGATTTATTTATGATATTTCTTAATTTATAACTATATTCTATAAAGGAATCTTTTTTTATTAAATTATCCTTTATTTCCTCTGCTAAATATATAGCAGTCTTTGGGCTTCCACCTTTAGTATTTATACCAAAAGTTGCTGTTTTACTACTTCTTTGACAAGGTACTACAAAAAGTCCTCTTTCAAAATGTGAACAATCCAAATATAGTTTGCATTGTTCATCACAATGCTTCCTTATAATTTCATTAGTGGTCTCATCTTCAACTGCAATTATTATTAGATGATTTTCTGATATATAATCCTTTTTATATTCATCTTTTATTAATTGCACATTGGAAAGCTTTTTTAATTCCTCAAATTCTTTTGAGAAATTTTTGCTTATTACTTTTACCCTACATCCATTATTACTAAGAGTCTTAGCTTTTATAAAACCTGCTCTTCCTCCACCTACTATTAATACTTTTATTTTATTAGATAGTAAGGATATAAAAGAATATTCTATTGGGCGGAGTAAAATATCTTTTCTATTATTCTCAAGCACTCCTCTCCTCTTCCCTTCAACTGTTCTTCTTTTAATACTTCAATAGCCTTATTTATATACGCATTAGATGTACTTTTGAGCATAATTTCTGCTAAAGCGTCTACATCTTTCGTATACTTTTTATTTTTAAAGGTGGTTAATCTTTTTTTATAAACTTCATCACCTTTTTTCTTTAAATTAACTATATGAGGAGATATTTCTGAAGTTTTTCTCCACTTCTCAAATTCTCTTTCATATTTTTCTATTACAAATAAATTGTTATTCATGATGTCCTCTCTTTTGCTACAATTTTCGTCATTTATACAGCTTATATTATCTATATCATATAATTTTACATTTTTCATATATCTAACTTCCTCGTCTACATCCCTTGGTACTGCTAAATCATATACCACTATATTTTTATGTTTTGGAAGTTCAAAGGCATCTACTACTACGTGGGGCGCTGAAGTACAACTTATTATACAATCTACATCTTTATAATATTTTCCTCTTTCATTAAAATTTATTATAGTCATTCTATCATCCCTTAAATCTACAACAGAAGGGTTTCTCACTACTATGTACAATTTATCAAATTCACCTGACAATATGTATTTAACAGCTAGGCTTCCAACTGCCCCATATCCTAGTACCATGAAGTTTTTTCCTCCATGTTTTCTTCCTTCATTTACTGCTATTGAAGCAGAGGATACAGGTATTTTATATAATTGAGATTTATTTCTAAATTCTTTGCCACAGGTTATGGCCATTTGAAATAATTTATTTAAATCCCTGTTTACACTCTTACTACTTAGTGCTATTTCATAAGCCTGTTTAATTTGACTTAATATTTGATCCTCTCCCAATATTAAGGAATCAAATCCACAAATAACCCTCATAAGATGATTTATAGCTTCATCGTCTTTATAGTGAAAAGTGTATTTTTTATAGTTTTCATCCCAATTTAAGCATTTAAATATGTGTGAAATTATATTTTCATTATGTTTTTTATAGCTATAATATACTTCTGTTCTATTACAAGTACTCAAAATTACAACTTCATCACACTTTTCTTTCAATTTCATCAGTGAACTTTCATATCTTTTAGGAATTATTGAAAGTTTTTCTCTTATATCTAATTTTACTTCAGTTTTTACTCCTAAAACGCCTATCATAAAATTATCATCTCCATAAAATTACTCTATATTAAATAATACTCTATCTATAATCTATTGTTAAATAATAAAATCGAAATTATTAAAAATAAATTATATGAACATGCTAAGTACAAGTTTTTCTTAGATAGGATAAAGTCTTCTCCAAAATAAGGCATATATCCCATGTAACATCTGCTATTTATACCTTCTTTTATACTTTTCCATCTTTCCATTGTATTTACAAATAATAATGCTGCAAGTTTTCCAGTATCCTTTATTTTAGATGAAAAATTCCCAAATCCGCCTCTAGATTTCATAGATAGATACATTATATTATACTCTTCATTTATAAGGACTAAAAATCTTTCCATAGATTTTGCTATATCGCATATATCTTTTAAATGTTCATTTCTGGAAATTAGATATAATAATTGATCTATAGGTGTGGTTAATGATAAAAAAGATAAACATAATCCCGCAGATAAACTTTTAAGAAGTATTATACCCACATATGCAATACCATAGTCAAATATAAAGGTTATAGATGAAAATGCAGCAAAGGCTGCTATATGTGATGTAAACTTGAATACTATTTTTATGTTATTTTCTGCCATTTTATGCATTATCACAAAAAAGATTATATTGCCAACAATAATAATCGGATTTTTTGTAAATCCAATTATTATTATTGGCATAATAGATATAATCACTTTTTCAATTGGATGTCTATGGGTTAACTTACTCCTTTTGGAGAGCGCCATTATTAATTTTAGCATTTTTTTTCTTTCCTACATAATAACCTATAAATCCAGCACCTATAGCTGCTTGCAATGCAAATAAAAGACTTTCTATTTCTCCTGATGGAGGTTCCCAAAAACTTTCAAACCAAGGTTCATAGTCTCCATTTACTTCTGCTATTGTATCTTCTATTTGATCGTCTGCTCCACCAAATTCTCCACCTCTACTGCTTCCAACTAAATAAGAACCAGCCACTAAAAGTAAACAGACTAATAAAAGACTTATTGTTCTTTTTTTCATTTTCTAACACCACCTAATACTTCTATTTCCTTTGATGCGTATTTCATTACAAATTCAAATATTATAACCGTTAATATTCCTTCCATTATAGCTAAAGGAATTTGTGTTATAGAAAATATTGAGAAAAATTTTGCAAAGGATGCTGCTATTCCTCCTTGTTGAGCTGGGAATGCTAAAGCAAGTTGTACTGAGGTAATAAAATACGTAAATAAGTCCCCTAAAGTTGCTGCTAAAAATACTGCAACCTTTTGATTTTTATTTTTAAATCCTCTGTAAATTAAATATGATACTATAGGTCCCATAATTCCCATTGATAATGTATTAGCACCTAAGGTTGTTATTCCACCATGAGCTAGTAAGATAGCTTGAAAAATTAATACTATAAGTCCTACAATTGCTGATATAAAAGGCCCAAAAATTATTGCTGAAAGACCTGTACCTGTCGGGTGAGAACAACTTCCAGTTACTGATGGAATTTTCATAGCAGAAAGTATAAATGCATATGCTGCCACTAATCCTAAAAGCATTTTAATATCTTTATTATCCTTTGCCCTTTCTCTTATTTGTTTAAGACCTATAATTATAAATGGTGCGGAAATTACAAAGTATACTCCACTCCACATAGGTGGTAAAAATCCTTCCGCTATATGCATAGCATAAACATTTGGGGTAATTGTAAATAGTAGTGCAATCACCATGAAAAAAGTTAGATTCTTTTTCATTTAAAATCCCTCCATATTTTATTTAATTTATCTATTAAAATTTTATTGGTTTGTCTATCTTTTATTGCAACTCTTACAAAAGACTTATCTAATCCCTTGTAATTATCACATTTTCTTATGACAATATCTTCTTTTAGGCAAAGATCATATAATTCTTCACAATCTATATTTTTTAATTTACAAAGTATAAAATTTCCATTGCTATTATAAGCTTTTTCTATAAAACCTAGCTTTCTTATTTCTTCTAAAAGAGTTTCTCTTTCTTCTGTTATCCATTGTAGGGATTTTTTTATATACTCTTTATCCTTTAATACATATTTTGCTGCCACTTCTGCAAAAGCATTTATATTCCAAGGATTTTGCAGAGATTTAATCTCTTCTATAACTTTTTTATCTCTGCTAATCCCAAATCCAAATCTTATTCCAGGCATAGAATAAAATTTTGTCAAAGCTCTTATTATAAATAAGCATTTATAATTTTTTATTTTTTCTACATAACTTTTACTCATATCTCCTACGAATTCTATAAAAGCCTCATCTATAATAACCAACTTATTATTTTTTTCACAGTAATCTAATATAGGTTTAAATTCTTCCTCTTTTAAAATCCTTCCATCTGGATTGTTGGGATTTCCTAATATAATTCCATCTACTCTATTTAGGTTGTTTAGTATACTTTCATAATCATAGTCCATATTTTTTGTAGAATTTACATAAAGTATTTCACATCCATATTTTTCTGCGTTTTCTTCATATTCACCAAAGGATGGTGTTATTATCATTATTCTCTTTAAGGTAGAAATAACTAAATCTATAATTTCTGCTGCTCCATTTCCCAAAACTATAGAATTTTCATCCACTATTTCAATATAACCATTTTCTATAACTTTTTCATCTCTTTGAAACAAAACTTTACTTTTATTTATATATTCTACTATATTTCCTTTTAAGGTTCTATATTTTATATCAGGGTATTTATTTAAATTATCTATTGCTTCTTGTATATTCTCCGTAAAACTTTTTGGTATACCAAGGGGGTTTATATTAGAGCTAAAATCTATAAGTTTCCTTCCTTTTAATATTCCATCAGTGTATATATCTCCTCCATGTCTCAATGTCATCACCTCAAATTATAACTAGTAACTGTAAGAGCATATATAATAACCATAAGCGTCTCTGAAGCATACATAAGCTTTACACTGTCGTTTATAAGTTCATGGTGTAAATCTTTAATTCTATCTCCTATAGTGGGTTTATATACTGCTTTACCAAAATAAACATTTGTACCACCAAGCTGTATACCCATAACCCCAGCACCTGCTCCCTCCGGATAAGCACAGTTAGGGCTTTTATGGTTTTTTCTATCCCTTAACATTACTTTAAAACTTCTTATTATATTTCCCTTTACTATTGGTGCAGATAGGCATATTAAAACACCAGAAATCCTAGCTGGTATAAAATTAAATACATCATCTACCTTAGCTGGGAAAAATCCTAAATGAATATATTTATCATTCATATATCCAAGCATTGAATCCATAGTGTTTATACCTTTATACATCATTGCAAAAGGTGCTCCTCCTATCATTGCATAAAATAGTGGAGCTATTACACCATCTGCAGTATTTTCCATTATAGTTTCTATATCAGCCCTTATTATTTCCTCTTCCGTAAGATTTCTTGTATCTCTTCCCACTATGTAAGACAGCTTTTCCCTTGCCTCTTGAATATCTTCATTTTTCAAAGCGTAATATACCCTTTTTCCTTCTACTTTTAAGGACTTTGCTGCTAAAGTTGTCCAGATTAAAATTATATTTAAAAAATGGAATATCCAAAAACTATCCTTTACCATCCAAAGAATTAAAAATGGTATTCCAAAGGATGTAATAGCTATAGTGAGAACAACTAATCCTCCTAAAGTTTTAAGTCCTTTATTACTTTTAAAATGCTTTCTTCCCACTTCTTCCAAATAGCTTATAAGTTTCCCTATATATATTACAGGATGTGGAAACCAATACGGGTCGCCTATTGCAAAGTCTAATAAAACTGCAACTATTATATCAATTAATCCCATTAAAATTGGAGTTTTAATGGAAACCACCTCTTTCTTACATGCCAATTATTTTATATATGTAATCCATATCTATATTTTCTCTAACTAAATCAGCTAGCATATCTAAATTCTTTTCTCTTAGATTTTCATAATTTATTGCATTTCTTTCTTCCATATTTTTAGATTTTCTTATATTATTTAATACTTTTTCTCTGAACTCTACTCCATCAAATACTCCATGAATATATGTTCCCATTACATTTCCTTTTTCATTAATAGCACCATCATTTCTATTAACCTTTTTACCATTTTCATCATATATATTAAATAAAGGCTTAGCTCCTTCTTTATAGTTGCATATTCCCATATGTATTTCATATCCATAAACTTCTGTATCCTCTGAATTAGCTTTTACTCTAGTAGTTACTTTTTCTTTTTCAAAAACTGTATCCACATTTAAAAGTCCCATACCTTGTGTTTCTAATTCTTCTGATTCAACTTTATAAGGATCCTTTAGAGTTTTACCAAGCATTTGATATCCTCCACAAATTCCTATAATAGTGCCTGTTTTACTATATTCTTTTATTTTTTCCTCTAGTCCACATTTTCTTAGTGCCAATAAATCTTCTATAGTATTTTTACTTCCTGGCACTATTAATAAATCAGGTTTTCCAAAATCTTCTTTTGAAGTTATATATCTAATTGAAACATCTTCTTCTACTTTTAAAGCATCAAAATCAGTAAAATTAGATATACGTGGAAGTTTTATTACTGCTATATCTATAGGAGCATTAATATTTCTATTAAAATCAATAGCTCCATCTTCATCTTCTAGCTGAAATTTTAAATAAGGAACTACTCCTACTGTAGGTATTTTTATAATATCTTCTAGCATTTTTAAGCCTGGCTTTAAAATTTCTATATCTCCTCTAAATTTATTTATTATAGTTCCCTTAACTCTATTCCTCTCTTCTTCAGTTAAAAGAAGCATAGTTCCCGCTAAAGATGCAAAAACTCCACCTCTATCTATATCTCCTGCTAATAGTACTGGTGCATCTACCATTTCTGCAAAGCCCATATTTACAATATCTTTATCCCTTAAATTTATTTCCGCTGGACTACCTGCACCTTCTATTACTACGATATCAAATTTTTCTTCTATATTTTTAAATTGATCTTTTAACTTCTCACCAAATTTAGTTTTCATATTATGATATTCCATGGCTGTACTGTTTCCATAAACTTCGCCGTTAAATATTATTTGACATTTTTTATCCCCTGTAGGTTTTAAAAGTATAGGATTCATATATGCTTCTGGTTCTAGTCCTGCAGCGTGAGCCTGTAATACTTGTGCTCTTCCCATTTCTTTTCCATCATACGTTATATATGAATTTAAAGCCATGTTCTGTGATTTATATGGACAAACAGTATATCCATCTTGCTTAAATATTCTACATAATGCTGTTACTAAAATACTTTTACCTACTGAGGAACCTGTCCCCTGTATCATTATTTTTGCCAATTTAAACACCTCTCTATTAATCTTTAGTAAAAAAATTAGCTGTGTTCTTGAGTTTGATAGAAGGTTGTCTTCTAGGAGGTTGACAATTCATTCTTTAGATCTTTTAGAAGAACACAGCTTTTAATAAAACAAGCAGGCCTTTCAGCCTGCTTTATAAACATTATAAATAAAACCGGCCTAAAGACCGGATTTTTTACGTATTTACTAAAGACTTTCCCGCCGAAAGTTTATCTTTCATATACAGGCAGGTCTCCTGGCTCATGATTCACCCTTGTCTTTCCCTTCCCCTTCCCTTTTTGAAAGAGTGGTTTGTGAAAGATTCGTCCTCAATTACAGTAGCGGGGGCTGCTGTGGAATTAAACCACATTCCCTTTTAAACCTAAAATGGCACCTGAATATTTTCATATTCACTTTTCAAATATAAGTCTAATATATGAATTTGATTTTGTCAACATTTTTTTATATTTAATTTATGTAAAGCAAAGCAACAAAAACTAGCATAGTAAACATTTCCACAATCTCATTATTAGCACCTAAACAATCCCCTGTAATTCCCCCTATTTTCCTATTACATAAATTTAAAAACGCTAAAGTTATTATAAAACTTACAACAATTATTATTACAGAATATTTATATCCTATTAATAATACAGATGGTACTATCATAAAGATAAAACTAATAATAAATTCTTTAACTGACACATTTTCTATGAATAGATTTCCAGTGCCATTTTTTTTAGCATTCTTACCTATTAAGAAAAGAAAAACTAGTGTACATCTACTCATTATAGGTGTAATTATTATTGCATAGGACATGTTATTTTCTATAATAAAACTTAATGCTGAATATTTTATTAGTATATCAAATATTAATGCTAGTACAGCAAAAGTTCCAACTCTACTATCTTTCATTATTTCTATTATCTTTTCTTTGTCACCTTTAAAAGAGAAAAATCCATCAAATATGTCTCCTAATCCATCTTGATGAAGTCCTCCTATTAACACCATTCCTACTAATATTATAAATATAGCTGTTATATTTGCTGGGAATATTTTAGATAAAATATAAAAAACTACCCATTGAATGCAGCCTACAATTAGTCCTATTAGCGGTAGCATGGCTGCTCCTCTTCTGAAATCCTCTTTTTCACAGGGTAAACTCCTTTTTACAGGAATTCTTGTTAAAAATTGTATCATTAATAAAAAATTATATATGTATTTCACAATGTCATCTCCCTATTTTATTTTCATCGGTTGTCCGCAACAAACTAAATAAATTTCATCTGCTTTTTTACCTATGTGCTGATTTACAAATCCTGCAATGTCCCTAAATATTCTTCCTATCTTATAGGAAGGAACTAATCCAAGACCCACTTCATTAGTAACCATTATAATAGTTTTATCTTCTTCTCTTACTTTAGCTATTAATTTATCGAATTCTTTTTTTATGTTTCCAGTTATTTTATCTATTTCCTCCATAGATACCTTTTCTAGGTCCTTTTCATCTTTAAACATTATATTAGTCGTCATTATGGTAATACAATCTAACAGGATATATTTTTTGTCACTATTTTCTATCGCCTTATCTAAATTCAAATATCCTTCATAGGTTTCCCAGGATGAATTTCTTCTTTCCCTGTGTTTTTTTACTCTATCCTCCATTTCTTCATCTGTTACTATGGAGGTTGCTATGTATAAAACGTCATCTTTATCTTTTAAAAGTTCTTCAGCAAAAGAACTTTTACCACTTCTAGAGCCTCCAGTTACTAATACGACTTTACCTGAATTCATTTTCTTATACTCCTCCTAAATACTATTTTTTACATTTAAAATCCTGCTGGAATTTTAAATTCTAAATATAAATTCCCATATTCATATTTTATCAAAGATAGTTCTCCATTTCTACTTGATACTTTCCAAAAAATATCAAAATCCTCTCCTAGTATATAAGTATATATACTTTTTATCACTCCTCCGTGGGCTACAATTAATATATTCTCGACCTCTTCTTTCAAAACATCTTCTATAAATTCTTTTACTCTATAATAAAATGTTTTATAACTTTCCCCCTTAGGCGGTGAACATTCCTTCCAATCCTCACACCAAGCGTTCCATTCTTTCGGATATAATTTTTCTAACTCTTTATGGTCTTTCCCTTCAAAATCCCCCATATTCATTTCGTTTAACCTATTATCTTTTGTTATTTTATACTCCCTATCCTGAAGTATTATATTAGCAGTTTCTATGGCTCGTTTCATTTCACTTGTATAAACTTTATCTAACTCTATATTTCTTAGTTTTTCTCTTAAATACTCACATTGCATCTTTCCTTTTTCGTTAAGGCCAACATCTAAGTTTCCATAATACTTTTTTAGTGTATTTTTTTCTGTTTCACCATGTCTTACTAAATATATATTCATTTCAATCCTCCTTCTATCTAATTATTTATGATAACACAAAATTTTATATATAATAAAGCCTTTTATGTACATATACAAAAATTCCTTCCATTTTTTATAAAATTCTTACAATAATAGAAGGAATTTTCACAATTTTGTGGAATATAACATATATTCCTTAATTTAAATCAAAATAATTTGGGAGGTAATAAAAATGTCCTTTATGAAATTCCCTGAACTTCATGAAGATTTAGATATACTTAAATTTTATAATCTAATAGGTAGATATAATCCAAATGAGTTATTAAATATGATAAATGAGCTTAATCCTACCATAGATACATTAGTAGGGCTTTCTAAATTTTTAAAAGCTGAATCCAGGGATAAAAACAGTGTTTCTTATGAAAAAGCAACTGAATACTTTGAAAACTTTTATAGAAATTCCCTTGTGTTTAAGAAGATAATTGATAATACATTGGATTTGAATAAGTTAGAATCCTGTTGTTTCACTTTAAATTTATCAAACATTAATTTAGTTTCTTCTGTAAAAAATGTTGTAGATTCTTTTGAAAACGCCATTAGAAGCAAAGAAGTTTCCTTAGAATTTATTAACCATATGGATAAAAGTTTTATTGCCTGCGATGAAGAGAAATTACAAAAAATAGTTTTTAACCTAATATATAATTCTGTAAAATATACTAATAAGAATGATAAAATAATAATTTCCATAAAGGAAAAAGATAATAAAATATATATATGCGTAGAAGATACTGGAATTGGAATACCATCAGATGAACTCCCCAAAATTTTTGATAAGTTTTTCCAAGGATCTACTTCCATTTCTGAAATGGATAAGGGCATGGGAGCAGGTCTTTTTATCGTAAACAAATTTGTAAAAATTTTAGATGGTAAAATATATGTTTATAGTAAACCAAATAAAGGTACAAAAATAATGATTGAATTACCTTTCTTTCTTATAGAAAAGCCTTGTAAAAAATTAGTTGCTATTTGATTAATATTGTCCAAGATAATAAAAAAAGTATTAACAGTAATGGTATATATTCATATAATATACTATACTCAACAAAAGACAATAAAATAGTTTACATGCCTTTAGGGGGTGAGATAATGTTTGGTTGTTGTTTTATATGGCCTTGGATATCATGGATTATATGCATCTTAGTTGCATTCTGTGTACTTTGTACAATAATAAGATGTCTTAGCCATTGTTGCTGTAATGATCACCATTTCTGTTGCCATAAGCACCATCACCATCATTGTTGCTAATACTATATACTCCCTGTGCTATCCATGCACAGGGTTTTAAATAATTTTATAGAATATAAATATAATAATAAAAATCCCTGGCTTTTAATTTTGCACAGGGATTTTTATAATAGTTTTAGCTTTTGTAAATTACATCCTTCATCCATAAAAACTTTAGGCATAGAAAAATATTCCATGCACTTTTTTCACTCCTTTTCCTTATTAGCTTTATGCTAAAGCTATATAATTCTTATTTGAGCTACAGTCTTTGTTTTCTTTCTTAGGTGCTTCAATACTTTCTTCTAAACATTCTTCTATTACGTCTTCAGTTATTTTAAATACTTTATCCTTATTCATATACACTTCACCTCCTTATAATATATAGCATATTCCAAACCTTAGTTTTTGACATAACAATAGTATATCAGTAAATCAAACAAATGCAAGCTTATTTTCTAAACTTGCATTTATGTAACCCTTTTCTTTGCATTTTTCTTTGTTAATTTTTAATTAACTTTTTTACAAAGCTAACTATTTCAAATCTTTACATTGAAAAATATTATCACATAATTTTCTGTTTTAAACCTTCTTTTCTTTTAATTTTTGCAGGTATTTTTATAATAAATTCACTTCCTTTGCCAATTTCACTATTTACAATAATCTTTCCACCATGCATATCTACTATTGTCTTAACTATATATAATCCTATTCCGCTACCTTCAATTTCATTAAAAGAGTTGTCTAACCGTATGGATTTTTGAAAAACTCTATCTATCTTATCTTTAGGTATTCCAATGCCTGTATCTTTTACAACAATTTCTATGAAGTTTGTTTTACCTAGTATATTTACCCATACTTTACCGTATTCTGGAGTAAACTTTGTAGCATTAGAAATCAAATTGAACATAACACTTTCTATTTTATCTACGTCACATTCAACTTCTTTTTCCTCTATATCAGTATCAAAAATCAATTCTATGTTCTTATTTTTTAAGTAATCAGCAAAATATAATGTACTCTCTTCTACTATAGTAACAATATTACAGCATTCAATATTCATTTCATTAAAATCTTTTATGTTTGTATTATCAATAAAATTATTTATTAATTTTATTAATTTTTTAGAACTTTGTTGTAATATTTTTATTTGTTCATTTAAAATAAGTTTTTCATCTATTATTTTTCCTTCTTTTAAATTAAGTTCAATAAGCTGAATACTACTATTAATAATATTTAAAGGAGTTTTTATATCATGAGCTATGTTCGTAAAAGGAAATATCTTTTCTGTATAGTTCAATATTTTCTTCCCTCCCCTATATAGATTTTTATTTTTCTAATAAAATGTTTAATGATAAATTCATCACCTTCTTTACATTCTAAAACAAATTAAACTGCATATCTCTATATAAATATATGCAGTTTTTGTTACAATATCCCTTTAAATCTAAATATTCTCCAATCTATCTATATTAAACAAATATAAATATTTTTCTTTTACCTTTTTCCCAGTTATTTTTTCTAATGCTTTTTTATAATAATCTATCTGTAAATAATATTTTTCTTTTGTCTTTTCTATATCTTCTATATAATCCGTTTTATAGTCTAATATTATTAAGTCGTTTCCTTCTTGAAAATATAGATCTATAACACCTTGTATTAATATTTTTTCATCCTTATATACTTCTGATATACTTGGAATTAAATCTTTGCTACTCATTTCTATATAAAATGATTCTTCTCTTCTAACATTATCCGACTTCTTTATTCTATCTACTATAGGGCTTTTTATAAAATTATATATTTTTTTGATATTAATTACTTTAGCTTGCTCCTTTGTTAAAAATTCTCTTTTAATAAGCTCTTCTATTTGATTTTCTATATCCTCTATGGAATTTGTCCTTTGAAAATCTATATGTTGTATAACTAAATGCGTAAAAGTTCCAATTTCTGCTGATGAAAACTTTTTAAATTCTTCTAAAAATTGAGGTTTTCTAAAAAAAATATTTTCTTCTATTAAGTTGTCAGAATTACCTGTATCTAGTAGTTCAAATCTACTTTTTATTTCTGATACAGATAGTTTTGCAGGTATTTCTGAAGCCTTTATATATTTATACTTCCAATTTAACCTTTTCTCTACCTCTTCTTCATGTATGTTTTTACAACTTTTTTCTTTATTCCATTCTATTTCCTTTATTATATCTCTTTCTTTTGTTTCTTCTAATTTATCTTCTAACAATTCTTTTTTATGCCATAATTGTAAACTCCAACATGAATTATCCTCTATTCCATTTTTTATTTCTATTTCAGGAAATTGCCTTCTTATATGCTTTTGAAAACATATATGTCTAGTTAGTGTTGGCATAATCCAATCAAGGTAATTTTTGCTTTTAATCAACTCATACTCTGGAAGTCTTTTTCCTCCTTCTCCCCCTGTAAAACACCATTCACTCATGGATTTTTCTATGTTTTTTACAGAGCCTGTTATTATAAGTTTTTCTTTCGCTCTAGTAAAAGCCACATATAATATTCTCATTTCCTCTGAAAAAGTTTCTAATTTTATCTTTTGTGCTATAATTTTTTTCATAATAGTTGGATACTTTATTTTCTTATCTAAATCTACATATTCTGGCCCAAATCCTAATTGATGGTGAAATAATATATCTTTTCTTATATCTTGAAGATTGAAACCTCTGCCTGTTCCTGCCATAATAACTACTGGAAATTCTAATCCCTTACTTTTATGTATACTCATAATTTTTACTACATTTTCATTTTCTCCTAATATTTTAGCACTTCCCATATCTCCACTAGTATTTCTTAACTTATTTATAAAACTAATGAAATTAAAAAATCCTTTATAACTTGTATTTTCATATTGTTTTGCTCTTTCAAATAGCAATCTTAGATTTGCTTGTCTTTGGACTCCTCCTGGCATAGCACCTACATATCCATAATATCCAGTTTCCGTATATAGATACCAAATAAATTGATCTATACTCATGTGAATAGAGTTATCTCTCCATAGATTTAATTTTTCTAGAAAACTTATAATTCTTTCTTTTAATTCTTCATTTATTTCATCTATATATACTTTTTCTTCTTCTAAGCAAGGTTCTTTATTTTTTATTTTTTCTAAACATTCATATATACTTATATCCCTATTTATAAGTCTTATATCTATAATATCTTCTGGTGAAAAAGAAAATATAGGGCATCGTAATACAGATAGCATAGGTATATCCTGTCTTGGATTATCTACTATTTGTAGTATTGACATTATTGTTTTTATTTCAATAGTTTCAAAATACCCTGAAGAAGTATCTGCAAAAACTGGTATTCCCACGTTATTTAACTCTTCTGTAAATACATTTGCCATAGCTGATGTAGCTCTCATAAGTATTACAATATCTCTATATTGTACTTTCCTATATTCTTTAGTAGATTTATCTTGAATCATAAAAGAATTACTCTCTTCATCTTTTATGAGGTTGTTTATTACTTTTCCCACCATTCTAGCTTCTAGTTGTATATTATCTATATTTTCTTCCTCTTCTAACCCTAGTTCTTCAGTGTAGGGCTCTATATTTTCTTCCTTATCCATAAGATGTATTTCTATATCTCTTTCTAAATCTTTACCCTCTTCTAGCTCTTTAAAATCTGCTCCATAGTTTAATTTTTCTTCTTCTCCATATTCTAGTTCTCCTACATTTTTACTCATTATTTGTTTAAATATAAAATTTACACCTTCTATTATGTTTTTTCTGCTTCTAAAATTTTTAAATAGCTTGATCTTTCTATACTTACTACTTACTTCCTCTGAATAATTATTATATTTCCTTAAGAATAGTTCTGGTTTTGCCTGTCTAAATCTGTAGATACTTTGCTTTATATCACCAACCATAAATAGATTAGGAATAATCAATTTTTCATCTTCAATTTTGCTCTGAAGATTATTTTGTCTTGATATAGAATTTAATATGGCCTCTTGTACAAAGTTACTATCTTGATATTCATCCACTAATACTTCTTCAAATTTATTTCTATATTCTAATGCTACAGATGATGGATTTACTTTTTCTTCTTTATCAAAATCTGTTAATATCTCCAAAGCAAAATGCTCTATGTCATTGAAATCTATTATATTTTTTTCTCTTTTTCTTTTGTCATATTCCATGGTAAATTTCATAACTAATTCTATTAAACATTTCATTCTAGGATATAGATCTTTCATATTTTTTTCTACATTTTCATATCCCAATCCAATATCTTCTTTTAATTTATTTATACTTTCTTTAGCTTTATCTCTTACTTTTATTGCTTTGTCTTTCGTATCTTTTACTTCTCCTTTTAGCCTTTTCCCAGGAAGTCTAGATAAATCAAAACATAGTAAACCATCTATAATATTATTGTCTTCATGCTCACCTAGTAATTTTTTTATATAATTTAATTCCTCTTCTATTACTTCTATGTAATCTACTAATTCCTCTTCATATTCTTTTAATATATTTAAAGATCTTTGAAATTGATTTTTTACTCCCTCTAACTCTATTTTAATATTTTCTTTTAACGTAGTACCCCAGATAGATTTTCCAAAATCATAATCCTTTTCTATATTAAAACCTTCAACCTTTTCATTTAACCATTTAAATGGCCAAGAAAGACTTTGAGAAAAATTATAAAGATTTTGGACTAATTCCGAAAGTTTTCTATCATCTTTACCTCCAAATGAATTAAGTAATTCTTTAAATTCATCTGTATAATTCCCATCATAATAAACATTTTCAAAAACTTCTTCTAATGCTTCTTGCTTTAATAGTATTGTTTCGGTTTCATCTGCTACTCTAAAAGTAGGATCTATATCTATAATATGAAAATTGTTTCTTATCACTTTTAGACAAAATGAATGTATAGTAGTTATATTGGATCTATTTAATAGTGTTAACTGTCTTTGTAAAATTTTAGAATCTGGATTTTTATCCAATTCTTCTGATATTGCATCCCCTATTCTTTCTTTCATTTCAGATGCCGCAGCCTTTGTAAAGGTAACGATCAAAAGTCTATCTATGTCTACTGGATTTTTTTCATCCATTATTTTTTCTATTATTCTTTGTACTAGTACAGCTGTCTTTCCTGATCCTGCTGCTGCAGCTACTAAAAGATTGCAATCTTTTGTTGTTATGGCTTTTTTCTGTTCATCTGTCCACTTCATAATTCTTGCACCCCTTTAAAAACTCTTTACATGTATTTTACCACAACTAACAATTATATATAAAAATGACCCCTTTTAAAGAGGTCATTTACTTTAATTTTCTTCTTTTTCTTCCTTTAACTTAGCTATTAATTCAGGTACTATTTTGTTATAATCCCCAACTAATCCTAAATCAGCAATTTGCATTATTGGAGCTGCTTCATCTTTATTTATAGCAATTATATAATCTGAGTCTTGCATTCCAGCTAAATGTTGGATTGCTCCAGATATACCTACTGCTATATAAACCATTGGTCTTACAGTTTTTCCTGTTTGTCCTACTTGGTAATCTTTATCTATCCATCCGTTGTCTATAGCAGCTCTTGATCCTGCTACATTTCCCCCAAGAAGTTCTGCAAGTTCTTCTAACATTTTAAAGTTTTCTTTTGAACCTATTCCTCTACCACCTGCTACTAGGAATTCAGCTTCTCCTATATCCATAACATTCTTAGTTATTTTTACAACGTCTTCTACCTTTGTTCTTATATCTGACATTTCTAATTTAGCTTCTATCTTTTTGATTTCGCCTTTTCTTCCTGCATCCTTTTTAAGTTTTTCAAAAACCCCAGGTCTAACTGTAGACATTTGTGGTCTATGTTCTCCACAAACTATTGTGGCCATAAGATTTCCACCAAAAGCTGGTCTTGTCATTAGTAGATTGTTAGTTCCTTCTTCTACGTCAAGTGCTGTACAATCTGCTGTAAGTCCTGTTCTTAGTCTTGCTGCAACTCTTGGTCCTAAATCTCTTCCTATATATGTTGCCCCTACAAGAATTATTTCAGGTTTTTCTTCAGCTACAAGATCACATATAACTTTTGTATATCCGTCTGTTGTATAGTGACTTAGTAGTGGATTTTGTGCATATATTACTTTGTCAGCTCCATATGCTACTAATTCTTCTGCTATGCTATCTATTTTATTTCCTAAAAGAAGAGCTGTTAACTCTACTCCTAGTTTGTCTGCAATTTCTCTTCCTTTTCCTAAAAGTTCAAGTGAAACTTTTTGAAGTTCGCCATCTCTTTGTTCAGCGAATACCCAAACACCTTTGTAATCTGCTATATTCATTCTTTATCCCTCCTATTTTATTAGATGTAGTGCTTTTCCTTTAGTTTTGCTACTGCACATTGTGCTGCTTCCTTTGGAGTTAGGCTTATAACTTCGCCTTTTCCCTTTGCTTCTTTTGTTGTTGATCTCTTAACTTTTGTTGGAGATCCTTTTAGTCCAAGAAGGGATTTATCTACTTCTAAAAAGTCTGCATTCCAAGTTTTTATTTCTTTATCAAACGCTCCAAATATATGAGCTACGTGCATATATCTTGGTTCATTAAGTTCTTTTATTGCTGTTAAAAGAACTGGTGTTTTAACTCTTATATTTTCGTATCCATCTTCCCAAGCTCTTCTAACTTTTAATTCTTCTCCATCTACTTCAACTTTTTCTACATAAGTAATTTGAGG
>NZ_FUWT01000015.1 GCF_900167265.1 Clostridium tetani | reverse complement strand
ACACAAGGTTGATAGGTCAGAGGTGTAAGTGCAGCAATGTATTTAGCTGACTGATACTAATAGATCGAAGGCTTGATCAAATTATTTACTCTGTGCAATTTTGAAAGAATTATTCTTTCAAAGGAAACTTCTTCAGCGTAGCTGAGAAGTACTGATTCAAAACGAAATCAGAGATTTCTGTGAATCAACATCTGGTGATTATAGCTAGAAGGTAACACCCGTTCCCATGCCGAACACGATGGTTAAGCTTCTAAGCGCCGATGGTACTGCAAGGGTGACCTTGTGGGAGAGTAAGACGTTGCCAGGTTTATAATGTTCCGTGGTAGCTCAATGGTGGAGCATTCGGCTGTTAACCGAAGGGTTGAAGGTTCGAATCCTTTCCACGGAGCCATTTTAAACTTAAATTTCATAGTGTAAAAACAAAAGCAGGACTTTAACAGTTCTGCTTTTTTAATTAAAAAAATATATTTATTCTATATGATGATCCTTTAGCTAAGCTAAACATTAGAATTTTTTTGTAATGACAATGAAGAAAAAATATCCACAATTATTCATTATTCATTAAATAAAAAACTGTGTCCTAGCTTTTTATTTATATATTCGTATTAAATTTTTTCCATTAGAATATATAATTATATCTCCATCTATATCAGTTCTCAAAAAGTGTATATTTTCTTTTTTAAGTCTTTGTATGACTTTAATGGATGGATGATTGAAAGGATTATTTTTCCCACAGCTTGCGATGGCTATATTAGGAGAAACCTCTTTTAAAAATGATTCTGTAGATGAAGTATTGCTTCCATGATGACCTAGTTTTAAAACGTTAGCTTTAAGATCTAAATTTTTTGAAAGAATTTCAGATTCACTTATGTTCTCTGCATCTCCTGTAAATAAAAAGGAGGTGTTTTTAAATTTAAGTTTCATTACTATAGAATAATTATTAAGTGAGCTATAATTAGAGGAATTAGGACCTAAGATTGTACATTTTAAATCCTTAGAAAGATTTATTTTATCCAAAGCTTTAACAGAGGTGATTTTCAAATTTTTATTTTTTAGGGATTTTATCATTGAATAAAAACAAGGAGTATTTTCTTGAACTTTAGGGGCATAAAAAGTATGTATCTTAAAGTTATCTATAATGTAGGACATAGAACCTATATGATCTTCATGAGGATGGGTAGCAATTAATAAATGAATATCCTTTATATTTTCTTTTTTAAGATAAGAAATAACCTTATCCTTGTATATTTTTGAGCCTGAATCTATTAATAAATTTATTTTATTTCCTTTTATTAAAGTGCAATCCCCTTGACCTACATCTATAAAATGAACTTCTATAAAATTCTTATCTAAATTCTTATCAGTGTGTATTTTTAACTTAAAACTAAAAACCAATAAAAAAATAGATAATATTAATGTTGAAATTGCTAATAACTTAAAAACTCTAGTGCTATTTTTTAACATTAAGCATCACCTACTAATTTACTAAAATAAAAAAATTATGATGTAATTTTTTTAGTGAATAGCTATTAGCTATTCACTGTTCACTAAAAAGTGCGTCGCAGTTTTTTATATTATAGACCATATAAGTAATTTTATACATAAGTATTGTTAATTAAAAATAAATTTAGTCTAATCAGTATAGAATTTTGTTTTTTATATAAAGAGTTATATGTTATAATGTAATAGATTAACTAGATAAAGATTGGAGAAGATTAGCATGAATAATTTTTTTCTATATATTCAATTAGGAGCATATATGATAAAAACTGCTTTTAAGAAGAAAAAAGTTGAAAGAATTAGAAGGATTAAAGGAAATGATGAAGCAGAAAAAATTATAAACGACCATGTATTAAACTGGGCGGAATACATACTAAAAAAGGCGAAGGTAGAGTTAGAAATTGAAGGTTTAGAGAACTTACCTAAAGAAAGTTGTTTATATGTTGCTAATCACCAAAGTTTATTTGATATACCAGTTTTATTGGCTGGAATAAGAAAACCTATGGGATTTATTTCAAAGAAAGAAATTAAAAAAGTTAAGATTATAAGTGAATGGATGGAAATGATACATTGTGTGTTTATAGATAGGGAAAATATAAGAGAATCCGTAAAGGCTATAAATAAAGGAATAGATAACTTAAAGCAAGGATATTCTATGGTGATTTTTCCAGAGGGAACAAGAAATAAAGAAGGGAAAATAGGTGATTTTAAACAGGGAAGCATGAAACTAGCTTTAAAATCAGGTGTTCCTGTTGTACCAGTAGTTATTGATGGTACATATAAAATAAGAGAAGGGAATAAAAACAACAAAATAAAACCTGGAAAAGTAAGGCTAATAATAAAGGAGCCTATATATGTAGATAGATTAGATAAGGAAGATAAAAATAAATTATCAAATATTATAAGGGAAGTAATAAAAAACCAATTATCATAAGCGAAAACTAGGATTATAAGATTACATATCTGGGCCATTAAATGTTTTTAAATAATACTTCAGCTTCTATAAAAATATTGAGGATGAAGTTTTATTTATTTGTTTATTATTAAATCACTTAATATTTGAATTTTTTTGCATATATATTTGTTTTTAAATTTAAAATCTTTAAGTTCATTGGAAAGATTATTATCTATTTTTTGTAAGTGATTTAATGTAGATAGTAATTCTGCATTTTCCAAAGATTTCTCTTTAATTAAAGGATCAAATGTATCCTTTATAGTTTTATGCTTTTTAATGAAGCTATTTACTGTAATTACATTTTTTTGATGACGTATTTTTATAAATTTATTTAATTTTCTTAAAGAATTTGATAAAATTAAGATAAATCTATTAATAAAATCTAATATTTTTTTCAATATTAACACCTCTTTTGTTCTAGAATATAATGGAATAAGGATGTGTATTCATGAATAATGATACCAGTAATTTTAAAATAAATAAATATTATTTAGAAAAGAAAAAAGAAAAAATACAGAACTTAGATAAAAAAAATAAAAAATATAGTAAAGACATATATGAGATGAAAGAAAAAATAAAATCAAAGAGAGAAGAAGTCGATAAACTAAAAGAGGAATATAGTGAATATAAAGAAAAATATGATAGATTTATCAATATATTTAACGAAAGAGGAATAACTATAAACATAATAAATAAAGATTATGATTTAAGGGAGTGGGACAATCTTTATTTTAAAAAACAAGGAGATATAGGGGTTATTACTTCAAAAGATGGTAATATAGTTAAGAGCTTTGATAAAGATGTTACTGATGTTTTAGAAGAAATATTACATGATAAAAAATCTAGTATTGTAATAACCAGGGTAACAACTAATCTTATAAAAGCTCAACTACAAATAAGATAAGTTTTAAAATAAGAAAATTTTAATAAAAATGAAGCGAAATTGCAATGTATTTCGTTTTATTTATAGGGGAGGAGGAAAATATCCCTTCGGATATTTATGCAATATGCACGATAAGGTAGAACAATTAATTGATGACTATGGTAACGATGTATTAAGGGTTGCATATATGTACCTTAAAGATAAAAGCATGGCAGAAGACGCTTTCCAAGAGGTTTTTATAAAAGTATATAAAAATATAGATAAATTAGAATATATAGAAAAAGAAAAAAGCTGGCTTATGACCATTACAGTAAATACTTGCAAGGATATACTTAAGAGTGCTTGGATGAGAAAAATGTCCTTTATTGGAGAAAGAGAAGAGGAAATATCTGCTACTGAAGAAAACATGGAAATGAAGATAATAAATAAAATAGAAGGAGAAAATATATTGGAAAAAGTAATGTCATTACCAGAACAATATAAAGATGTAATTTTACTTTATTATTATGAAGAGTTTTCAACGGTAGAAATAGGAGATATACTAAAAATAGCAGAAGGTACTGTAAGAAGTAGACTTTATAGAGGTAGACAAATCTTAAAAAATATTTTGGAAGATGGGAAGAGTGGATATGGTGGATAAAAATAGTTTTATTAAAAATTCACTAGAAAATGAATTAAAAGATATTTATGTAACTGAAGACTTAAAATTAAAAACTTTAAGCAGGATTAAAAAAGAAGATAATGTAGTTAAACCCTTTAAAAGAAAAAATAGGTTTTTATATAAAAGCATGAAAGGCTTAGCATTGGTGTCTTCTATTTTAATAATGTTTTTCACTTTTTCCTTTTTAAAATACAATAGATTTATGAATGATAATTCACCAACAATAGATAATGATAATAATGGAAAGAATGTTGTATTAGATAATAAGGAAAAAGAAGAAAAGCTAGATAATCCAAAAGAGAAGATTGATGAAAAAAAAGAAGTTAAAGATACAAAGAATGAAAATATAAAGGAAAAAGACCCCAATGAGGGACAACCTAAGAAACCTAAAGATAATAAGATTGTAAATGGGGGAGATAATACCCCTACAAATAAAGAAAAAACTCAGCCAAATAAGCATATAAAAAATCCTAAGAAGGAAAATCCTAAACCTAGCCAAGGAAAGGAAAAACCTAAATTAAGTGAAGAACAAATGTTAGCTAAAGCTGAAAACCTCTGGGGAGGTAAAATAAATTTACCTTCGTATATTCCTAAAGGATATGATGTAACTAATATAGGTATGGATACAGCTTATGGTTCAAAGGTCTTAAAAATAACTTATAAAAATCCTAACAGTGGTAACTTTCTAGAATTAAAAGTTCTAGAAGGAGATAAAACAGCATTTGAAGATGGAAATGGATCAAAAAATCCGAAGGAAAATGAAAAAAATGAGGACGATAATAGGCAAGATAATCCAAAGGAAAATGTTGATAAGCCTACTGAAACTGTGAAGAGTGTTAATAGTAATAAAAATGGTGTAGAATATAATATAGAAGGTAATATTCCAGCTAAAACACTAGAGAAAATTGCAGAATCCATAGAAGAATAAAGTAAAAAGACTTAAACAAGTTTTAATGTTTAAGTCTTTTTACTTTATTCTAATTTTCTATAAAAAGTTGCTATACTTATACCAAGTTTTTTAGCAATACTTTTCTTAGCATCTACATTATCACCATACTTTTTTATATAATTTTCTAAAACTTTTTTCTCATAAATTCTAGTCATTTCAGCAAGAGTTAAGTCTTTTCCTGTATCATTAGAAGGGTTTAATTTCTGATTTAAGGTATCTGTAGTTATATAGTCTCCTTTCTCAAAATTTATAGAATACTCTATTAAGTTTCTAAGTTCCCTTATATTACCAGGGAAGGAGTAGTTTAAAAGGCTTTTCTCACATTCCTTTGTAAATCCAAGTAGATTTTTCCCATACACTTTATTATACTTTTTAAGAAAATATCTAGCTAAAATAATTATATCGTAGTTTCTTTCTCTTAAAGGTGGTATAGTTATAGGAACTACATTTAATCTATAGAATAAATCTTCTCTAAATTTATCTTCAGTAACCATTTTATATAAATTTTTATGAGTAGCAGATATTATTCTAGGGTTTACCTTTATAGTTTCATTTCCACCAACTCTTATAATTTCCCTCTCCTCTAAAACCCTTAAGAGTTTTACTTGCATATGTATAGGTAGATCTCCTATTTCATCTAAAAAAACAGTACCGTCCTTTGCAAGCTCAAATTTTCCCATCTTACCAGAGGTATTAGCACCAGTGAAGGCACCTTTTTCATAACCAAACAGCTCACTTTCAATTAGATTTTCAGGAATAGCTCCGCTATTTATGGGCATAAAGGCTTCATTTTTTCTATTACTAGCAAAATGAATAGCTCTTGCAAAGACTTCTTTACCTGTACCACTTTCACCGAGAATAAGAACAGATATGTCTTCTTCAGCAATCTGAATAGCTTGTCTTTTTGCATTTAATAGAGTTTCACTTTCACCTATAATATCATCAAAGGTTATAATGTTAGAACTTTTATTAGCTTTTAATATAGATTCTTGCATTTTATGAAAATCAGAAAAGACTAGAACAACTCCTTTTTTTCTGCCTTTTACTATTATGGGGGAGGAGTTTAGTATAAATTTAAATTGGTTTATTTCAAAAATACCGATTTCTCCATGAAAGTTTTTGGATAGTAATCTATCTAAAATTTTATTAGGTAGAATTTCTTTTATATTTGTATGTTCTTTAATACCATAAAGGTTAGCTTTTTCTTTAATATAATTATTCATAGATAAGATCTGTTTGTTATTATTTAAAATTATAATTCCTTCATTTAAAGAATTTATTAAGGTCATCAGTTCAGATGATCGATACTCTACTAAAATCCCTAGTTTTTTTTCGTTTATTCTAGTGGATATAAGACTGCTTAATCTACTCTCAAAATTCTTATAACCTTCATGTTTATTTATAAAATTATTTTTAGTTTCTTCATCAAATATGCACATACCTAAAACACCTATTATATTGTTCTCATCTTTAATAGGTATACATAATTCTGCTTTTTCTTCACAACTTTCTTTATTATAACAATCTAAACAGAGATGATGATTTGGAGGATTTGTTATAAAATATTGCTCTCCTGTAGTTAAAGATTTATGAAAAGCAGAATTTTGAGGAACGAATTTTCCTATATTATTTCTTAAGATACCAGTAGCAGCAATTCTTTTTAAATTTCTATCCATTATGGTTACATCAACATTTGTGATTGCTTTTATAGTATCAGCTATATTCTGAAGTTCTGTTTTTATATCATTAAGCATATTACTTTTCTCCTTATAATAATGAAACTTAAAATATATATAAATTATATATGTTAGAAATGCTATTGTAAAATACTAATTTAAATTACTATGCAATATTTATACATAAAATCATGTATAAATATTCGAATGGGGATTTTGTGTAATTTAAAAGTACAATATAAAAATAATAAGTATTTCAGTCTAGAAACAAGGATTTAAGTGGGGGTTATGTATTATTACAGACTATAAATAAATAAAATCCATAGGAAACTTTTTAAAAAGTGTTGCATAAATATAAATAAAGATGTATAATCATAATCATTGAAGGGGGCAAATTAAATAAAAGGAGTTGGGGCTATGAAAAAGACACTTTCTATATTGGTGGTATTTTTAGTATCAATGCTACTCATTATAGGTTGCGGTAATAAAAATACAAGTAATAAAGGAAATGATAAAAATAATAAAAGTTTATCTACACTTGAAAAGATAAAAAAAGATGGGGTATTAAAAATGGGACTTAATGATACATATCCACCTATGGAATTTAGAGATGAAAGTCATAATCTTGTTGGATTTGATGTGGATTTAGGGAAAGAAATTGCTAAAAAATTAGGAGTGAAATTAGAAATTATAACTAATGATTGGTCAGGAATAGTTCTATCATTAAAATCTAAGAAATACGATATGATACTTTCCACTATGAGCATAACAGAAGAAAGAAAAAAAGAAATGAATTTTTCTGAACCTTATATAGTTGGAGGGCAAAAATTAGTAGTTAAAAAAGATGAAAAAGATATAAAGAAGGTAGAAGATTTAAAAGGTAAAGTAATAGGATGTCAAATGGGGACAACAGGAGAGGTTTCTGCAAATAAAATTGAAGGAATTAAAGAACTTAAAAAATATGATGGGGTAACACAAGCTTTTAATGATTTATCTGTGGGAAGGATAAATGCAGTAATTGCAGATGGACAAGTTGCAGGCTATTATCTTAAAAAACGTAGTGGAGATTTAGTTCTATTAGATACTAAATTAACTAGTGAACCTGTAGGAATAGGATTTAGAAAAGAAGATACAGATATAAGAGATGAAGTTCAAAAAACTTTAGATGAGTTAAAGAAAGAAGGTACTCTTTCTAAACTATCAGAAAAGTGGTTTGGATATGATATATATAAATAACAATAAAAAGGGGAGAAAAGAACAATGAAAAAAATATTAGCGTTATTATTAAGTACTTTAGTAGTAGGTTCAATTTTTGTTGGATGCAGCAAAAATGACAATAAAGAAAAGGACGATAAAAAGAATGTAAATGTGTTACAAAAGATAAAGGATAATAAAGTAATAAAAGTTGGTCTTGAGGATACTTATCCTCCAATGGAATTTAGAAACGAAAAAAATGAACTCATAGGATTTGATATTGATTTATGTGATGAAATAGGTAAGAGACTAGGGGGAAAAGTAGAATATGTAATGACTGAATTTGGTGGTCTTATGATGTCATTGAATTCAAATAAAATAGATATGTCAGCTTCAGCAATAAGTATAACAGAGGAAAGAAAAAAAGAAGCAGAATTTACAAAACCCTATGTAGATAGTGGTCAAGCGTTAGTAGTTAAAAAGGGAAATACAAGTATAAAAGATGAAAAAGATTTAAAAGGTAAAATAGTAGGGGCACAACTTGGAACCACAGGAGAAATAGCAGCTAAGAAAATAGAAGGTGTTAAAGAAGTAAAGGCTTATGATAAGGTTCCTCAAGTGTTTCAAGACCTTGAAATAGGAAGAATAGATGCAGTTATAGTAGATGAATTTGTTGGAAGATATTATTTATCAAAACAAAAAGATAAATCAGAGGTAATAAAATCCCTAGAACAAGAACCAATAGGAATAGCTTTTAAAAAGGGAGAAAAAGAATTACAAGAAGAAGTTCAAAAAATTATAGATGAAATGATTAAAGATGGAACTATGTCTAAGATATCAGAAAAATGGTTTGGAGCAGACATATATAAAGATCAAAAATAAAAATTAGAATAGGGCACTAATTTATTAGTGCCTGATAATTTTTCAAGTTATAAAAAGGGGGACGATTATAATGGATATGAATTTACTTAAGAATATAATTCCATTATTAATTAAAGCTACAGGAAGAACTATAGAATTAACAATAATTTCTGTAGTACTTGGAAGTTTAATTGGAGTTTTTGTTGCACTTTTAAAACTTTCAAAAATAAAAGTATTAAATGGATTGGCATCATTTTATACATGGATAATAAGAGGAACTCCTATGTTATTGCAATTATATTTTTTCTATTATGGATTACCTTTTCTAAATATAGAATTAAGTGCTATGACTGCAGCTATTATAGGACTTAGTTTAAACTCAGGAGCTTATATGGCAGAAATAATAAGAGGCGGAATAATATCCGTTGATAAAGGGCAATTTGAAGCATGTAAAGCCTTAGGATTTAGCTATGGACAAACTATGAAAAGAATAATTTTACCTCAAGCAGTAAGAGTTTTAGTTCCACCTACTGGAAATGAATTTATAACTATATTAAAGGATACATCATTAGTATCTGTATTAGGTGGTATGGAAGAGGTAATGAGGGTAGCTCAACAAAGCTATTCTGCAACTTTTAGACCATTAGAACCTTTTTTAGTGGCAGCATGTATATATCTTATATTAACTACAGTATTTACTATAGTATTTGGCAAAATAGAGAAAAAGGTTTCTGTTTATTAAACTTAAGGTATAAATTACAGATTTAGATAGGAGGTATCACAATGAATGTAATAGAAACTGTGGATATAACAAAACGTTTTAATATATTAACAGTATTTGAAAAGTTAAATATAAATGTAAAAAAAGGAGAGGTTCTTGTAATAATAGGACCTTCAGGATCAGGTAAAAGTACATTTTTAAGATGTTTAAATAATTTAGAAAAAATAGATGAAGGTAAAATATTAATTGATGGGGAAGAGTTAAATCCTAAAGATAAAGCTAAAATGAGAAATATGATAATAAAAATGGGCATGGTTTTTCAAAACTTTAATTTATTTCCTCATATGACAGCTTTAGAAAATGTAATGGAAGCACCTATTACTGTTAAAGGAGAAAATAAAGAGAAAGTTATAAAAAGAGCGGAGGATTTACTTAAAAAAGTTGGATTAGCAGATAGAGCTGATGCATATCCTTCAAAATTATCTGGAGGACAAAAACAAAGGGTTGCTATTGCAAGGGCTTTAGCTATGGAACCAGAGATAATGCTATTTGATGAGCCAACCTCTGCCTTAGATCCAGAATTAGTTGGAGAAGTTTTAAGTGTAATGAAGGATTTAGCTAAAGAAGGAATGACAATGGTGGTTGTAACTCATGAGATGAGTTTTGCAAAAGATGTTGGGGACAGAGTTATATTTATGGATGGAGGAAAGATTGTAGAACAAGGATCTCCAGAAGAAATATTTACTAACCCTAAAGAAGAAAGAACAAAGGAATTTCTGAAAAAAGTTTTATAATCAATGAAATATAAATCAAATATGATTTATTATAAATTTTAAAAGTAAAATATAAGGGGGCTTTATACATGACAAAGGAAAAAGTAGTATTAGCATATTCAGGGGGCTTAGACACTTCTATAATCATACCTTGGTTAAAAGAGAATTATGATTTAGATGTTATTGCAGTATGTATAGATGTAGGACAAGATGATGATATGGAAGAAGTTAAGAAAAAAGCCATTAAAACTGGGGCAGTTAAGGTTTATGTAGAGGATGCAAAGGAAGAATTCGTAAAGGATTATGTTTTTAAAGCTTTAAAGGCAAATGCTCTTTATGAAGAAAAGTATATGTTGGGGACATCTCTTGCAAGACCGTTAATGGCTAAAAAACTTGTGGAAATTGCTCATAAAGAAGGAGCAAAATATATATGTCATGGATGTACAGGTAAGGGAAATGATCAGGTAAGATTTGAAGTTGGAATAGCATCTTTTGATCCAAGTATCAAAATAATAGCACCTTGGAGAATTTGGGATATAAAATCTAGAGAAGATGCTATAGATTATGCGAAGGAAAAAGGCGTTGAAGTACCTGTAACTAAAAAGAAAATATACTCAGTAGATAAAAATATATTGCATACAAGTCATGAAGGTGGAGAATTAGAAGATCCTAAAAATGCACATAATAAAGAAATGTATAGTATGGTTACACCACCAGAAAAAGCTAAAGATGAGCCTACTTATGTGGACATATATTTTAATAAGGGTGTACCTGAAAAAATTAATGGAAAAGAAATATCTCCTGTTGAACTTTTAAATACTTTAAATAAAATTGGTGGAGAAAATGGAGTAGGTGTAGTAGATATAGTAGAAAATAGATTGGTTGGTATGAAATCAAGAGGAGTTTATGAAACACCGGGGGGAACTATTCTATATGAAGCTCATAAAGATTTAGAGAGCCTTACTTTAGACAAATTAACTCTCCATTGTAAGCAAGAATTAGCTCAAAAATATGGTGAAATAGCTTATGATGGTTTATGGTTTACTACTTTAAGAGAATCATTAGATGCCTTTGTGGATGTAACACAAGAAAATGTAACAGGAACAGTTAAGTTAAAACTATACAAAGGGAATATAATGAATGCTGGAATAGATACTAAAAACGCTCTTTATGATGAAGGAATATCTTCCTTTGGAGCAAGTGAATTATATAGTCATAAAGATGCAGAAGGATTTATTAAATTATTTTCCCTTCCTAGTAAAATAAAAGCTTTAAAGAATAAATAATATTAAA
Organism: Clostridium tetani; assembly: GCF_900167265.1. Taxonomy (GTDB): domain Bacteria; phylum Bacillota; class Clostridia; order Clostridiales; family Clostridiaceae; genus Clostridium_G; species Clostridium_G tetani. Next base: position 61,810 of record NZ_FUWT01000015.1, on the reverse strand, counting down.
AATTAAAGGGGCGGTCCTATTAAAAATTAAAAGTTAAAGGATTGTCCCTTATAAAATTAAATAAAAATGTAATATAAAGGAGGGGTCTTATGAAACTTTGGGGTGGAAGATTCAAAGGCGAAGAAAATAAACTTATGGAGGATTTTAATAGTTCTCTAAGTTTTGATAAAAGACTTTATAAAGAAGATATATTAGGAAGTAAAGCTCATGTAAAAATGCTTGGAAATTGTAATATATTAAAAGATTATGAAGTTGAAGAAATAATAAAAGGTTTAGATAGTATACTAAAGGATATAGAAGATGATAAGCTGAAAATACAAGGAGAATATGAGGATATCCATAGCTTTATTGAAAGTAATTTAATACAAAGAATTGGAGATGTAGGGAAGAAGTTACATACTGCTAGAAGTAGAAATGACCAAGTAGCAGTAGATTTTAAATTATACGCAAAAAATATTTCCCTAAAAATAATAGAAAGTATAGAAACTCTTCAAAATACAATAAAAAATTTAGCAGAAAAAAATAATGTTATAATGCCAGGATATACTCATCTTCAAAGAGCCCAAGTAGTTACCTTTAAACATCACATTATGGCATATTATAATATGCTTAAAAGAGATAAAAAGAGGATAGAAAATTCTATAGAAAATATGGATGAAAGCCCACTTGGATGCTGTGCTTTAGCAGGGACAACCTATGAAACAGATAGAAAATTTACTGCAAAAAAATTAGGGTTCAGAAAAGAAGTAGATAATTTTCTAGATGGTGTTAGTGATAGAGATTTTGTAATAGAATTTATATCTGATTTTTCTATAATAATGATGCATTTAAGTAGATTAAGTGAAGAACTTATTTTATGGAGTAGTAAAGAATTTGATTTTATAGAAATAAGTGATGAGTTTTCTACCGGAAGTTCAATAATGCCACAAAAGAAGAATCCAGATGCAGCTGAGCTTATAAGAGGTAAAACAGGTAGAGTGTATGGAGATTTAATAGCAATATTAACTGTTATGAAAGGAATTCCTCTAGCCTATAATAAGGATATGCAAGAAGATAAGGAAAGTTTTTTTGATGCTTCAGATACGGTTTTAAGTTGTATTAAAGTTATGGAAGGTATGCTTTCATCGTTAAAAGTGAAAAAAGGGAACACATTAAGAGCTGTAAAAATGGGATTTTTAAACGCTACAGAGTCAGCGGATTATTTGGTTTTAAAAGGAGTTCCCTTTAGAGACGCTCATAAAATTATAGGGGAAATTGTACTTTATTGTGAAGAAAAGGACAAATCTATAGAAGAACTAAATATAAATGAATTAAAAAAATTTAGTACTTTTTTTAATGAAGATATATATGAATTTATAGATTATGAAAATGCTTTGAATAGAGGAATAAAAAAGGAGATAAAATAGATAAGACAAGACTTATGCTAAGGTATTGCCATAAGTCTTGTCGTTTCATGTAAACAATTAAATGTTTAATAATTTAATTTATTTAGGCAATATCAAAATTATGTATATAAAACCGTAAATTGAGAAAAATATTAGTATTATTAATAAAAAGCTAAAAAATTATTAAAGTAAGAAAAATAAAAAAAATATAATAAAATTAATAAAAAGAAGGTTTTATTAATAAGTAGCATAAATAATAAGGCTTTTATTAATACATTTTTAATTAAGGTTTATAAAGTGTGATAAATTAAAAAAAAGATAAATTTGAAATATATTGCTGAAATTAGTATAATAGTGATACTTTCAATATGTGTACACATGGATATTTAAATAAATACGTGATAAGTATGTTAAAAATTTAATAATATAAAGATGGATTTATCTAATCAAGTTACAGAGACATATGCAATCCTATATTTAAATAAAAAGTTCAGGAGGAATGTTTTAATGCAAACGATTCAAATGATAACAGACTTTTTATGGGGATGGCCATTAATAATATTAATTGTTGCAGTATCCCTAATGTACAGTATCGATCTTAAGTTCTTACAATTCAGAAAATTTGGATTTATAATGAAGAATACTTTTGGAAAAATGTTTGAAAAAGGCACTTCAGGAGAAGGAACAGTAACACCATTCCAAGCAGTATCAACAGCTTTGTCTGCAACTCTAGGAGTTGGTAGTATAGCAGGAGTAGGTGTAGCCCTTGCAATAGGTGGTGCAGGAGCTATATTTTGGATGTGGATAGTTGCCTTTGTAGCAATGATCACAAAATATGCTGAAATAACTTTAGCAGTAAAATACCGCGAGAAGAATCCAGAAACTGGAGAATTCCAAGGTGGACCTATGTATTACATAAAAAATGGTTTAGGCGAAAAATATAATTGGTTATCTGTATTTTGGTCTATAATATTTATGATAATGATGTTCATAGGAGGATTTGTACAATCTAACTCAGCAGCAGAGGTTGTATATGAAACATTTAAAGTAGATAGAGTAGTAGTTGGAATTATATTTGCTGTAATAACAGCAATAGTAATTTTAGGTGGAATAAAAACTATAGGAAAATTTGCAGAAAAAGTAATACCAACAATGACACTTTTATATGTTGTAGCAGGATTAATAGTTATATTTTTAAATGCAAATCAAATAATACCATCTTTTCAGAAAATATTTACAGATGCATTTAAAGGTAGTGCAGCGGTAGGAGGATTTGCAGGAGCAACTATACTTGCAGCTATGAGAAATGGATTTGCAAGAGGAGTTTATTCAAATGAATCAGGTATGGGAACAGCACCAGTAGCCCATTCATCAGCTACAACTTCCTATGCAGCAAAGCAAGGATTATGGGGTATATTTGAAGTTTTTGTAACATCAATTGTAGTTTGTTCAATGACAGCCCTTATTATATTAACTAGTGGAGTGCTAGAAACTGGTAAAGAAGGTGCAGTTTTAACTGCTACAGCTTTTGGAAGTTCACTAGGATTTACTGGTAAGTTAATTGTAACTCTTTGCGTAGTTTTATTTGCATTCACCACTGTATTAGTAGATGGATACTATTCAGAAACAGGACTTTTATATGCTACAAAAACTAACAAGTTATTAAAAGTATTTAGAATATTATATTGTTTAGGTTTAATATACGGATCTATAGGTGGATTAAAGGTTGTCTGGGGATTATTTGATTTCTTCATGGCATTTGAAGTAATAGTAAACCTAATAGTTCTTGTAAAATTAAGAAAAGTAGTAGTAGAAGAAACAGAATTATACTTTAATAGTGATGAAGTAAAAAAAATGTAGGTTTATACTAAGAGAATTAAAAAAACAAAAATAGAATGAAAAATGAATTTTAAATTAATAAAGTGGTCATTATCTAAAATATTAGATAGTGACTATTTTGTTAAAAAAATATTAGTTTAAAAATAAAAACAATATAAACATAATAAAACGATAAAAAAAATAGATTTTGTTAACTAACTACTTTAAAAGAAAGTTAAGTATTAACATATAAATAATTTTGAAAATTTGTTTAACCGCATATATGCATATATAATAAAGTTAATAAATATGAAGAGTTCGAGGAGGACAAGTGATGCAAAGTAAAATAGAAAGCATAATTGAAGAGTGTAGAAAATATACAAGAGAAGGTGAAGTGGCTTCATATATACCAGAACTTAAAAAAGCGGATAAAGATGCATTGGGTATATATATAGATAAATTAGATGGTAATGAATTTTGTGCAGGAGACTATGATACAAAATTCACAATACAAAGTATATCTAAGATTATCGCTTTAATTATAGCTATAATGGATAATGGCATGGAAAAAGTATTATCAAAGGTTGGAGTAGAGCCTTCAGCATATTCATTTAATTCAATTGTTACATTAGAAGTAAAAAATGCTAATAAACCTTTAAATCCAATGATAAATGCCGGAGCTATAGCTACAGTATCTTTGATAAAAGGAAATAGTCCTGAAGAAATTATAGAAAGAATATTAGAATTTACAAGGAAAGTTACAGGCAATAAAAACATAAAAGTAAATGAAGAAGTATATCAATCAGAAAAGAAAACTGGGGATAGGAATAGATCATTAGCATACTTTATGAAGGGAACTGGTATTATTGAAAAGGATGTTGAAAAGGTTTTAGATGCATATTTCCAACAATGTTCAATAGAAGTCACTTGTAAAGATATAGCTAAAATAGCTTCTTTTTTAGCTAATGATGGAGTACTTCCTTCTACGGGAGAAAGAATTATACCAGCAGAAGTAGCAAAAATAGTAAAGGCAGTTATGGTTACTTGTGGAATGTATGATGCTTCAGGAAGTTTTGCAGTTAAAGTAGGCATACCTTCAAAATCTGGAGTAGGTGGAGGGATACTTGCAACAGTTCCTGGAGTAATGGGAATAGGTGTATTTGGTCCAGCTTTAGATAAAAAAGGTAATAGTATAGCAGGAGTTAAGATTTTAGAGAGACTATCTGAAGAGTTAAATTTAAGCATATTTTAAAAAGTTCTTGCTAAAATGAAAAATAAATGATATACTTTGTTTTAAACATAGATACAAGTGAATATAGAAAGGTAGAGGCGCGGTATTTAATAGTATCTGTACAGATAAAAGCAAGATGATGTACAGTGAAAGGAAATATCGCCGAAGCATGCAGTTAAAGCTTTGATACTGTATGACTGGTCTTATTTAAAATATGAATAAGATTGTCACAAAATGAATTTGTGGAGAGCTATCATTCAATGGAAAACACCTTTAAAGTGTAGAAACATCACACTCCTTGATTGACGAAGCTCAAGGAGTGTTTTTTGTTGGATGGACTCTTCTCCTCAAAAGATATTCACTAAAATTAATTATAAAAATATTTAAGGAGGAGAAAGAAAATTATGAAAAGGAAGAGGACGTTTATTCTGACCATATGCCTTATGCTAGTGGTATTAATGGGAACTACGGTATTTGCGGCAGAGGTTGATCAAGTACAGTTAAATGCAGATAGATTTGGTTTTTTAACGTTATTACCACCTTTTATAGCTATAGTATTAGCATTCATAACTAAAAATGTTGTATTATCATTGTCTTTGGGAGTTTTTTCAGGTACATTTTTATTACAATTGCAAGGTAAAAATATATTTGGAGCAATATTAAATGGATTCTTAGATATAGTAAATAAAATATTAGGTTCACTATCAGATCCTTGGAATGCAGGTATAATACTTCAATGTATGACTATAGGAGGACTTATAGCTTTAGTGTCTAAAATGGGTGGAGCGAAGGCTGTTGCAGAAAGCTTAGCTAAAAGGGCAAAAAGTCCAACCAGTGCTCAATTAATAACTTGGTTTTTAGGATTACTTGTATTCTTTGATGACTATGCAAACTCTTTAATAGTTGGACCAATTATGAGACCAGTTTCGGATAAAATGAGAATATCTAGAGAAAAACAAGCATTTATTGTAGACTCTACGGCAGCACCTATATCAGGTATAGCACTTATATCTACTTGGGTAGGATATGAAATTAGTTTAATAAAAGATGCCTATGGTAGTATAGGGCAAGATATAAATGCCTATGGAGTATTTATAGATACAATACCATATAGATTTTATAACATATTAATACTTGTATTTATAGTGGCTTCAGCTATAATGCTAAGAGATTATGGACCTATGCTTAAATCAGAAGTAAGAGCTAGAACAACAGGTAAAGTTTTAGGAGACGGAGCAAAGCCTATGGTGTCATCAGAAGCTACAGCTCTTGAACCTAAAGAAAACATAAAATTAAATATATGGAATGCAATAGTACCTATAGGTGTCTTATTAGTTGGTGCTTTCGTAGGTTTTTATTTTAACGGATATAATGCAATTATGGGTGGAGAAGATGAGGCTTTGAAGGCAATATTTACATCAAGTCCATATTCCTTTGCAGCAATAAGAGAAGCTTTTGGAGCATCTGATGCCAGTGTGGTTTTATTCCAAGCGGCTTTATTTGCAAGTATAGTAGCTATGGTTATGGGTGTAGCACAAAAAATATTTACTATAGAGGAAGCAGTAGATACTTGGGTTGAAGGTATGAAATCCCTGATGATTACTGGTGTAATACTATTATTAGCATGGTCTTTAAGTAGTGTTATAAAGGAACTGGGAACAGCTAAATTTTTAGTAACAGTACTTTCAGATGCGTTACCTGCTTTTATATTGCCATCTATTATATTTGTTATGGGAGCTATAATATCCTTTGCTACTGGAACATCCTATGGAACAATGGGAATATTAATGCCGCTTACAATCCCATTAGCATTTAGCTTAGGTGGGGGAGATGCTCAGTATATTATTGTAAATGCTAGTGCAGTTTTAACTGGAGCTATATTTGGAGATCACTGTTCACCTATTTCAGATACAACTATATTATCTTCTATGGGTACAGCATGTGACCACTTAGAACATGTTAAAACTCAAATGTGGTATTCACTAACAGTTGCAACTATTACAATATTATTTGGATATATCCCAGCAGGTTTTGGATTTAAAGCATCAATAGTTTTGCCGATATCAATAATTATGACTGTATTAGTGCTTTATTTATTAGGAAAGCCTGTTGAAGAAATAAGTAAGGCAAAAGATTTTTCTGATGAAGTTGCAACTTCAAAATAATAATTTAAAATAGGTTGACTTTTTAAGTCAACCTATTTTTCTACATAAATTTTTTATCTCTACCTAAAAATTATATATGTAAGTCTATGTTTCTATCAATCTTTTCTAGAAGGCATATAATAGTATGAGTACTTTGAACTCCTTCTATAGTTTGAAGTTTATTTGCCAAAAGTTTTTGTAAGTAAGAGATATTTTTACATAGCACCTTTAAGAATATAGAGTAAGAACCGGTTGTATAATAAAGCTCTACAACCTCAGGTATCTCCTCTAATTTATTTGCTACTTCAGTTAAATAAGAAGCTTTCTCTAAGTTTATGCCAACAAAGCAACAGATATCAAATCCTAATTTACTTGTATCCACTATTAGCTTAGAGCCCTTAATAATTCCCATTTCTTCAATTTTTTTTAGACGAACATGTATAGTTCCACCACTAACATTGCATTGTCTAGCGATTTCTAGATAAGGGGTTCTAGAATCTTTCATAAGTATATTGAGTATTTGTAAATCTAATGAGTCTAATTGTTGATTTTTCGTTATATCCATAAAAGTCACCTCAAAAAAATGTATTTATAAATATTATTATACAAGTATTATACAAAAAATAAATTGTTTTTGTTGATATATTCAATAAAATATAGAATAATAATATAGTAGGCTTAATTTGCAAGGTGAAAGGAGGAACGTAAAAATGAATTGGCTATTATTTTTTCTAAAATTATTTGGCTTTGCAATTGTTACTATTATAATATACAATGTACTAAATATATATGTATTATCAAAATATAAGCCTAATAAATGGATTATATTTGCTTTAGCTACAGCTATGCTAGTGGGACCACAGGCCATGAAACCTGGATTTTATAATACTATACCAGGATTATTGGTATCAGTTGTATTTATAATATTATTTTTATGGTTTATCGATTTATTTAAAAACGATAAATATGAAATGAAGAACAAAGAAAAAGATATAAAAATTAGACCAAAAGCAAAACCAAATAGAGTTAAACATAACAAAGATAAAAATTAAAAAAAAGCCTGTATCTAAGTTTTATGATTAATATATAATTTAGTACAGGCTTATTATAAAGTTAAATTTGTTTAATTAGCAAGAGAATTATAGATATAATATTCTCAAAATTATTTATTTTAAGAGGATTTTAATATTTAACATTGAAGCTATAGCTATAATTTAAAATTAAGGAGGAATTTAGATATGAAAGATTTTAAACTTATATGTACAGGTTGTGGAGAGACTTATTCTATAAAAAGAGTCCATCCAAGATGCGAGAAATGTAATGAACCACTAGAAATGGAGCTTGTAAAAGAAGGTAAAATAAAAGATGGGAATCCATTAACTCAAACTATACTTGAAAGGTATCAGGATTTTTTTCCCTTTGATGAAATAAATAATGAATTATCTTTAAATGAAGGATTTACATCTCTAGTGTCATCTCCAAGAATGGCTAAAAGAATAGGAATAAAGAATATATATTTTAAAAATGAAAGTCAAAATCCTACATGGTCTTTTAAAGATAGAGGAACATTGTTTGGGATACACCACGCTTATAGTATGGGCTACAAGAAAGTAGGAGCGGTTTCAACTGGAAATATGGCGGTATCTGTAGCAGCTTATGGACAAAGAGCAGGATTTGAAACCTTTATTTTTGTTGGGGAAAATATACCAGAAGAAAAATTAAATCCTGTTGCAATATATGGAGCCAATCTAATTAAAGTAGAAGGAGACTATGGAAAACTTTATTATGAAAGTCTTGAAATAGGTAAAGATCAAGGAATTTATTTTATAAACTCCGATGTTACATATAGAGTTGAAGGATACAAGACAGCAGCTTTTGAAATGTGTGAACAATTAAATTTTAATGTTCCTGATTATGTGGTTGTACCAACAAGTGCAGGAGGAAATATAAGGGGTATCCTTAAAGGATTCAAGGAATTTAAGGAGGCAGGAATAATTGATAGAGTACCTAAGATGATATGTGCTCAAGCATCAGGATGTTCACCTATTTGTAATTCTTTTAAAGAGGGAAAAGATGAAATAGAAAGAATAATGGATCCTTGCACTATTGCTCATGGTATAGAAAATCCATTTCCTCCAAGTGGAAATGATACTTTAAGAAAGATAAGAGAAAATGGTGGGACATGTGTAGCGGTTACAGATGAAGAAATAATAAAGGCTCAAAAGGAAATGGCGAAAGAAGGAATATTTGTTCAACCAGAATCTTGCGTGCCATTAGCATCTGTAAAAAAGCTAAAGATTGAAGGATATTTAGATGAGAATGACTCAGTAGCCTGTGTATTAACAGGAAGTGGATTAAAATACACAAAAGCTTTTGAAAAACACAATTTATCTTCATATGAATGTAAATTACAAGTTTTAGAAACTTTTATAGAAGAAAACTTTTAAACATGCCCTAGGGCATGTTTTTTATTATAGGAATAAGTGATAGAATATAATATAATATATATTGATTTTGTTAAGAATTTTTTAAAAAAGTATTATGGCATTGGAGTGATAAAATTGTCAATAATAGATTTGCATTGTGATACTATATATAAAATAACAAATTGCAAAGATAAAATAAATTTAAAGGATAATAATATATCTATAGATTTAAACAAAATGAGGAAGGGAAAAGTTAACGGTGAATTTTTTGCTCTTTTTATAGATAGAGAAGAAACAGAAACTCCGCTTAAAACTTGCAATAAAATGTTAGATAGATTCTATGAAGAAATGGATGAAAATAAAGAAACTATAAAACTAACTAAAAATTATACACAGTACAAAGAAAATATTAGGAATAACATCATGTCTGCATTTCTAACTATAGAAGGCGGAGAAGCATTAGAAGGAGAAATTTATAATTTGAGAAACTTTTATAGACTAGGAGTAAGACTATTAACCTTAACCTGGAATTATGAAAATGAAATAGGTTATCCTAACTGTAATAAAATATTTATGCAAAAAGGTTTAAAGAAATTTGGAATAGAAATAGTAGAAGAAATGAATAGATTGGGAATGATAATAGATGTATCTCATTTATCAGATGGTGGATTTTATGATGTAGCTAAATACTCAAAGGTTCCTTTTATAGCATCTCATTCAAATGCAAGAAGCATAACAAACCATGGCAGAAACTTAACAGATGATATGATAAAAATCTTAAGTGAAAAGGGTGGAGTTATAGGAATAAATTTTTGTAATGAATTCTTAGGAGATACAGAGATAAGTAGAGTTGAAGATATGATTACTCACATAAAATATATAAAAAATACAGGAGGAATAGATTGTATTGCATTAGGTAGTGATTTTGATGGAATAGATTGTGAAGTAGAAATAGAAGATATATCTCAAATGGATAAACTGATAGAAAAATTAAGTTCATCAGGATTCAATGAAAGTGAGATAGAAAGAATATGTTTTAAGAATGCAGAAAGAGTAATAAAAGAAGTATTAAAATAAAAAAAATAGGTATATGGGGATTAGTAATATAAAAAGATATAGTAAATGTTATAAAATTAAAAGGAGATGTTTTAAATGAAGAAGGAAGATTTGAAGCTAGGTATATTTTCTTGGTTCGGATTTATAATGCCTATTCAGGAAAGACTAAAGCTTATAAAAGAAGCAGGCTTTGATTCTACAGCTATATGGTGGGAAGATGAAGAAGGTGACAGAGTAGTAAAAAAAGAGGAATTTCCTAAACTAGTAAAAGATTCTGGACTTATATTTGAAAATATACATGCCCCATTTTTAAATTGTAATATGCTTTGGAGTGAAGATGAGGATTTAAGAAAAACAACAGTTAGGAAACATGTGCAATTAATAGAGGATTGTGCAAAATATGAGATACCGATAATGGTAATGCATATATCAGAAGGATTTTTATTAAAAACACCTAATGAATTAGGAATAAGAAGTATTAGACAAATTATAAAAGAAGCTGAAAATAATAATGTAAAGGTAGCTATAGAAAATACAGATAATAATCTTTTTATAGATTATGCACTAAGGAATATACACTCTCCTAATCTAGGATTTTGTTTTGATACTTCTCATAATGAAATCTCAGACAGAAATGATATAAATTTATTAAAAGAGTATAGAGACAGATTATTTACTCTTCATATTTCTGATAATGATGGTCTAAAGGATAGACATTGGATTCCTTACCAAGGAAATATAAATTGGGCAAAAATGAAAAATAATTTTCCAATAGAAACTTATAAAGGACATCTAAGTATGGAAGTATTCACAAAAGAAGAGGATAAAAACAAATCAGCAGAAGAATTCTTATCAAAAGCATATAAAAATGTTTGTAAACTTAGAAGCTATTTGATGGTATAATAAATACAAGATTTCGTGATCTAATATACAATATATATAAAGGGGAGATGACTAAATTGAAACTTACAGGGAAAAGAATGATAATGTTAGCAGAAGAAGGATTTGACGATTTAGAACTTTGGTATCCAGTAATAAGACTGAGAGAAGAGGGTTGTGAAGTAGTTATTGTAGGATCTGGTACTAGTAAAATTTATAAAGGAAAACATGGAATACCTGTAGATGTTGATAAAAATGCTGATGAGGTATCTTCAAAAGAGTTTGATGGAATAATAGTTCCAGGTGGATGGGCACCAGATAAATTAAGAAGATATAACAGCGTAAAAAAATTAGTAGGAGACTTCGCAAAAGAAAATAAATTATTAGCTACAATATGTCATGGAGGATGGGTATTTATATCAGCAGGAGTTATAAAAGATTATAAAATGACTTGTGTAAATGCAATAATAGATGATGTGAAAAATGCTGGAGCCAATTATATAGATAGTGAAGTAGCGGTAGACAGAAATTTAATAACATCTAGAAGTCCTAAGGATTTACCTGCATATATGAGAGCTATTATAGATTATTTAGATAAATAAAATTTATGAGATTAAAGTATTATAAATTTATTTTAGTACTTTAATCTCTTTTTATTTTTGCAACTAATTATTAGTTAATATATACTTTTATTTCGGCAGTTGATGGTACTCTTCCATGGGAAACTATATGATCATTTATGATTAGAGCAGGAGAAGGGATATCACCATATTTTATAATTCTATTTAAATCTGTTATTTTTTCAATGGATGCGGATATATTTGATTCTTTTAAAGCCTTTTGGGTGTTTTCTTCTAATTTTTTGCAATGAGCACTTCCAGTATCTAAAATTTTTATATTCATTATAAAAACCTCCTTAACTTAAAGATAAAATTTAAAGTTAAAACATCTTTTTTGTATTATTCCTCATATAAGAAAAGCTATACATATTGAAGTATGAATAACAAATGCAATTATTAAAAATAAAAAAGGTCCTTTAAGAACAAATCATAAAGAACCTTCTTTATTTTTATTTTTTAGCTACATCCTGTTGTAGAGCCACAATCTAGGCAAACTAAGCAGGTACCATTTCTAACCATTCTAGTACTAGAACAAGTAGGACAAGTAGAGCAATAAAGTCGTTCACCAGCTACAGCTTTACCATCAACAGTTTTGTAAGTATTATTTGAAGCCAAATCATTATCAGATGCACTATTATCATTATTGTTAGAATCTTTAGATTGATTACTAATATAATTAGGTGAATTAGTAGCAAATTGATCTTTAATAATATCATTTGTATTAAAAACATTACGAGCATTGGTATTTAAATCATAATTCTCAGGTTTTACTTGGCATCTAGAAAAATCACCAACTTCTATGTCTATTATTTTACTAATAAGGTCAGATATAGAAGATACATATTTTATATATGGATGTTTTTGAACAAATCCATAAGGTTCATATTTTTGTCCCCTAAGCATTTTGGATATATCTTGAGGAGGAACGTGATATTGTAACATAATAGATAAAGCTTTAGAAAGGGAATTTAATAATCCCATTATAATAGTACCTTCTCTATCAGTTGTAATATAAATTTCTGATATCTCTCCATTTTGTCTTCTATTAATAGTAGTGTAGATTTTAACATCATTTATTTGGGCAGGATGGGTAGTTCCATTTCTTATACCTATAGCTTTTTCACGACTTGAATAATTTACACCCTCTTGAAGTTTTCTTTGAAGTTCTTTTGATTTTTCAAGAAGGGATTTATAATCTAAATCCTCTAGTTCAAAATCTTTTTCTGAAGATAGACTTACATTTAGAGGTTGACTAGCTTTACACCCATCCCTATAAAGAGCGATTCCTTTTACACCTAATTCCCAAGAATTTAATATAACTTTTTTGAAATCTTCTATGGTAGCATTATTAGGTAAATTAACAGTTTTAGAAATAGCTCCAGATATAAGTGGCGTCAAAGCGGCAACCATTTTAACATGACCCATTGGTTCAATGTATCGTTTCCCACTACCGCATTTATTAGCGGTATCAAAAATAGCATAATGTTCCTTCTTTAAGTGAGGGGCACCTTCTATTTTACCATCCAATACTTTTTCATATTTAAATCCTTCTTTAGTTTGAACTACTTCCTTTTCTAAAACGTATTGTAAAATGTCTTTTATTTGTTCTTTAGAGTATCCAAGATTTTTTAATGAAAGTTCTATAACTGGATTAGTTACAGTCATCATTCCACCACCAGATAGCTTTTTATAAACTACATGACTAAAAAATGGCTCTATAGAAGTAGCACCACAATCCATTGCAAAGGAAATAGTTCCAGTAGGAGCTATAACTGATACTTGAGCATTTCTATATCCATGTTCTTCACCACTATTTAATGCTTTTAGCCAAGATTTTTTTAATAAATTACTTAAGTCAGAAAAACCTATGTTTTCTAGTAAATTGTGATCAACTTTTACAGGATTATAATTTAAATCTTCATATAAACCATTTATGCTACCAGCTACTTTAGCATGATTTCTAATTACTTTCAGCATATGTGGTTTATTTATTGAAAATTTTTCAAAAGTACCTATTTCCTTAGCCATTAATGAAGATATATAGTAAGAATATCCAGTTAATAATCCAACTAAAGCAGATGAAATATTTCTAGCTTCTGTAGAATTATAAGGATAGCCTAGTACCATAAGTAGTGAAGCTAAATTAGTTATTCCAAGCCCTGTTGCTCTGAACATATAAGTCTTTTGTGCTATATCCTTTGTAGGAAATTGTCCCCAGTAAATAGATGCTTCTAATGCTAATTGAACAAGTCCTACAACATGGAGATAACTTTCTAAATCAATATTTTTTTCTTTACCATCATAAAATTTATATATATTTATAGATGCTAAATTGCAAGAACTATTATCTAAAAAAGCATATTCACCACAAGGATTTGTGGAATTTATTTTATTATGTTTAGCATTAACATTCCCATCTTCTCCAGCTGGACAAGTATGCCATGCATTAAAGGTATCAGAAAATTGTGGTGCTGGGTCTGCACACATCCATGTAGATTTTGCAAAAGAATCCCACAAATCTTTAACTTTAACTTTTTGATTCACAGAGGAATCTACTCTACCTTCTAATTCTATAGTATCATCGGGCATGGAGTCTAAGTTTTTAACTTTTTCCATGAAAAAGTCTGAAAATCTTATAGAGTTATTACTATTCTGACCAGAAACAGTTTCATATGCTTCTCCATCAATATCCATATCATATCCCATTTTACCTAAAGCTCTTACTTTATCTTCTTCGCGAGCTTTCCAAGTAATGAAATCTAATATTTCTGGATGATCTATATCTAAACATACCATTTTAGCAGCTCTTCTAGTAGTACCACCAGATTTAATAGCACCAGCGTTTCTGTCTAATCCTTTTAAAAAACTCATAAGTCCAGAAGAAACACCTCCGCCAGAAAGTTTTTCACCTTTTGCTCTAATAGTGGAGAAGTTAGTACCTGTACCTGAACCACCTTTAAATAATTTTGTTTCATTAACATATTGATCGGATATAGAATGAGATCCTAAAAGTTTATCTTCTATAGAAAGTATGAAACAAGCAGATGCTTGAGTTCTTGAATAAGAATCTACACTTTCTACAACCTGTTTTAAATTTTCATCATAATAATAATTGCCGTTAGGACTTCCTTTAATTCCATATTCCATGCATAAGCCAGTATTAAACCATTGTGGAGAATTTGGAGCATACATTTGGGATAATAGGGCATATACCATTTCATCATAAAATATTTGCTTTTCATCTTTAGTTTTTAACAAACCCTGTTCATGTAAAGCACTAGCCCAAAAGTTTACCATTCTATGAGCTACCATTTTCATACTATTTTCATAACCATATTTATTAGGGACACCTGCTTTTCTAAAATATTTAGATGCTATGATGTCACATGAATTTTGAGAATAATGTTCTGGAAATTCAAGGTCTTTCATATCTACTAGAACTTTTCCTGTTTTATGATCTTTTAGAAAAACGTCTACTAGTTTCCAATTAAAAAGGTCATAAACAGTTAAATTCTTATTTTTCTCTAATTCTTTTGTAAATTTTCTTCTAATTATTTTATTTAGGAAATCTGTATTATCTAAATTATTTAATAATTTCAAAATAGTTCCTCCTTGTTTAAAGAATACTTAATAAGTATATTATAAAAAAAGAATATATACAAACATTATATTATCGAATTAAATTAGTCTATATAAGCATATATGGTATAATGATGCATTTTGCTATACAATATATAGTATATTATAAGAAAACAATACAATGTATAGTTAAAAGATGGGCTTATTAGAAATATATTTTATTATACTTATATAAATAAAGTAATATTCACTTATTATATAAAAATAATGATATAATAAAGATAAAAAGAGTATACAATAAAATACATAATTAAGAAAGAGGAGGCAAAGAAAGGTTATTTAAAGATATAAACTATTACGGAAATAAAAAATAAAATTATTATAAGGTGATGAGAATGAATATAACGCAAGAAGCAGATTATGGAATAAGAGCAGTTTTAATACTAGCCAAAGAAGGCGAAGGGGAAAAATTAGATGCAAAAACTATTGCAGAAAGAGGGAATATTCCTTTAAGATTTTTATTAAAATTATTAAGAAAACTTATTCAAGCAGGAATAGTACGTTCCTATAGAGGAGTAAATGGAGGATATGCCTTAAATAAACATAGTGAAGATATAAATTTAAAGGAAGTTATAGAGTCTATAGATGGACCTATAGCAGTAAATAGATGTATAACAGATAAAGATTTTTGTAATGCAAAGAAGACAGAAATATGTGTTGTACATAAAGAGTTACGAAAAGTACAGAATATATTTGTTAAGGAGTTAGAGAAAATTACATTTTCTAAATTAAAAAATTCTTAAGTCTTATTGTATAAATTAAATACTTAATAAAATTTTTCTAGCCACTACATAAAAATAAACCTTTTTTATCGAAGTTAATTACTTTATTTTACACATTTGGAATCATAAAGTAAAAAATATTCATATTAATAAATGATTTCTAACATATTTGAAGAAATATATATTAATGAGAGGTGATTATGTGGCTAGAGCTTCAAAAAATAAAGGTGGAAAAAATAATTTTAAAAATATTCTTATGGTAATAACCTTTATTTATTTTTTATTTATTATATTTGGAAGGAATTTAAATAATATATATATGATATGGAATTTGCTACTTGCATGGATACCATTAGAAATTTCATATTTTTTTAAAAAAGTATCTACAAATAAGAATAAAAAAAAATATTCACAAACGTTAATTATATTATTAAGTGTGATTTGGATTATATCATATCCAAATGCTCCCTACATCATTACTGACTTAGCTCATTTAAATGGTAATAAATATTTTGAAATAATAAATGTAAATACAGAAGGAACGAAGTTTATATTTAACAATGATTTAAATGTGTGGACAGATTTTTTCTACATATTTATAGCAGTATGGATTTCTAGTATTATATCTTTTGCGTCCTTATACATAAACAAGCAGATTATTATGGAAAAATACAATAATATATTCAGCTGGTTATTCCTATTTATAGTAAGTATATTTAGCGGATTTAATATATACTTAAGTAGATTTGAAAACTTCTGTAGTTGGAATGTTATAATAGCCCCCTATAAAACTATAGTCCTTATATCTAAAAACATTAATAAGATAACATTTAAATTTTCTATGATTTTTGGTGGAATAATTATTATAATATATATGATAACTAATTTACTAGTTAATAAACTAAAAGATGAATAACTAATTTACTTTAGGAGTGATTTTGAAAATGAATAAGAAAACTAAAATTATTTTAGATACAGATCCAGGAATTGATGATGCTGTAGCCATAGTAGCCGCATTATTTAGTCCTAAAATTCAAGTGGAATTAATAACTACTGTATCTGGAAATGTAGATGTAGATAAAACAACAGAAAATGCACTGAAAATATTAGAATTTTTAAATAAAGATGTACCTATAGCAAAAGGTGCTAGAAAACCATTAATGAGAGAATTAGATGATGCAAGTGATATACATGGAGATTCTGGATTAGATGGTTACAATTTTGGTAAAATTACAAGAAAAACAGATGAAAAACCCGCTATAGATAAGATGAGAGAAGTTATAATTAATTCAGAAGAGAAAATAACTTTAGTAGCAATAGGACCTTTAACTAATATTGCATTACTTTTAAGTTCATATCCAGAAGTTAAAGATAAAATAGACAAGTTAGTTATAATGGGGGGATCTGCATCTAGAGGAAATAAAACACCTGCTGCGGAATTTAACATTTATGTTGACCCAGAAAGTGCTAATATAGTATTTAAATCTGGAATAAATATAGTAATGTGTGGGTTAGATATTACAAACAACGCTATATTTAAAGAAGAAGATATAAATTATATAAAAAATCTAAATAAAACAGGATATATGCTTTATTCATTATTTAAATGTTACAGAAGTGGAAGTTTTAAGAAGGGATTAAGAATGCATGATTTATGTGCAATAGCTTATTTAGATAAACCTGAAATATTTAAAGCGGTTTCTGCAAAGGTTGATATAGAAACCAAAGGAGAACATACATTAGGTGCCACAGTGGTAGACTTTGATAATTACTCTAATGGTAAGGCACAAGTGAAAGTATGCATGGAACTTGATGTAGAAGATTTAAAAAAGTGGTTCTTTAGTATATTGAATAAAGTAAATTAGGAAATAATTTAGGGACAGGGTTAAATATTTAAACTCTGTCCCTATATATTATTGTTTTTACCTTTTGATAATAGTATATTAAAATATAGTTATATTAAACATCTTTTGGAGGTGTAAATATGAAAATAATTCATACTGGAGATTGGCATATAGGAAAAATAGTAAATGAATTTAGTATGATAGAGGATCAAAAAATCGTATTAGAACAATTAATAAATATAATTAAAGAAGAAAAGCCTAATGCATTAATTATAGCTGGAGACTTATATGATAGAAGTATACCACCTGTGGAAGCTGTAGAATTATTAGATAGGACTTTTAATAAAATTCTGTTAGATTTAAAAGTTCCCATATTAGCTATAGCTGGAAATCATGATAGTCCAGAAAGACTAGCTTTTGGCAGTAGAATTCTTACGGAAAATGGTCTTCATATAGCGGGAAGTTTTAATAAAGAAAAAAGAGAGATAAAAAAAGTAATATTAAAAAGTAATAATGAAAATTTTAATTTTTATTTGCTACCTTACTGTGATCCAAAAGAAATAAAACATATTTTTCAAGATGATAAAATTTCTACTCATGATGACGCAATGAGGGTTTTAGTAGACATCATAGAAAAGGATTTAAATAAAAATGAAAAAAATGTATTAATAACTCACGCATATACAAGCTTTATAAAAGACAACCAAAGTCTTGAAGTTTGCCAATCGGAAAGACCTCTAAGTATAGGGGGGACAGATATTGTAAATGCAGAGTATTTTTCCGAATTTACATATACAGCTCTTGGACATTTACACAAGCCTCAAAAGGTTAAAGATAATAAAATAAGATATTCAGGATCTCTTTTAAAATATTCTTTTTCAGAAGTAAACCATAAAAAAGGAGCAACTATAGTTAATATAAATAAATATGGAGAAATCCAAATAGATTTTAAAGAATTTAAACCTAAAAGAGATATGAGAATCATAAAAGGACCATTAGAAAAACTGATAAGTCCAGAGATTTATAAGGGTACTAATATAGAAGATTACGTATATGCATTATTAACAGATGAAGGGGAACTAGTAGATCCCATAGCAAAATTAAGAGCTGTTTACCCTAATATAATGGGACTTAGCAGAGAAGGGGAAATAAAAAAAGAAGATAGTAAAACATCAGCAGGGCAGGGATACAAAAACAAAACTAAATTACAGCTTTTTAAAGAGTTTTATAATTCGATAACAGGAAAAGACTTGGAAAAAGAAAGTCTACAAATAATAACCAATGTAATAGAGAAAATAGAAAAAGAGGTGAACTAGATGAAGCCTTTAAAGTTAACTATGTGTGCATTTGGACCCTATGCAGATGTGCAAATTATAGATTTTACGGAGCTAGATAATAGAAATATATTTCTTATAAATGGTCCAACAGGTGCAGGTAAAACTACTATATTTGATGCTATAAGTTATGCTTTGTTTGGTGAAGCGTCTAATACTAATAAAGATAGGGACGGACTTAGAAGTGACTTTGCGTCACAAGAAACTATTACTTATGTAGATCTAGAATTTTCTTTAAGGGATAAGAAATATAAAGTAACTAGATATCCACAACAACCAAGAAAAAAATCTAGAGGTGAGGGTTTTACCTACAAAAACTCAGAGGCTTTTTTAATATTATCAGAAGGTAATACTGTATCTGGGGTAACTTTGGTGGAAGAAAAAATAAATGAGATTCTTGGTATAAATAAAAATCAATTTAGACAAATTGTTATGTTGCCACAGGGGGAATTTAGAAAACTTCTTGAGGCTGATAGTTCTGAAAGAGAGATTATATTTAGAAAAATATTTGGGACAGAACATTTTGAAAAATTTCAGAAAGTATTGGATGATAAAAGAAAAGAAATTTATAAAGATATTGCCAAAGTGAATACTGAAAGAATAACTAACGTTAAGCGTGTAGATGTTACTAATAATGAAGAACTCTCTAAAATTATAGATAAAGAAAATTTAAATTTTAAAGAGATAATTTTAGGAATAGAAGAAATAATAGAGAATGATGAAATACAAGAACAAAATCTTTCTAAAAAGATTGAAGAAATAAATGGAGAAGAAATAAAAATTCAAAATGAAATAGTTTTGCTAGAAGAGGTAAATAAAAAGATTAAAGAAAAAGAAGAATATGAGAAAAAATACAAGGAACTTATTTTTCAAAAAGAAGAATATGAAAATAAAAAAGATAAATTGTATCAAGGAAGGAAAGCATTAGAAGTTACAATGCTTGAAAATAATTTTAAAGAAAAGGAAAATTATTTTCAGTTAAAAGAAAAGGAGTATATAGAAGTAGAACAAAGGGTTAATTTGTATAGAAAAAAAGTAGAGGAATCTATAAAAAAATTAAAAGAAGAAGAATCTAAAGAGGAAGAAAGAAAAGAAACTTCCAATAAATTAACAATTCTTAAAAGTTTTCAAAATAAAGTTAGAGATTATGAAGAAAAAAAGAATAGGATAGAACAAATTAAAGGAGAATTAGAGAAAAAACAGAAAGAATATTCTAGTTTAGGTAGTAAAATTAAAAATGACAGAACTAAGCTTAATAATTTAAACAAAGAGTTTGTTGAACTACAAAAGTGTGAAGTGGAAAAAGAAAAAATACTTAGTAAAGTAGAAGAAAAAGAAGTTATTTGCAATGATATGCGGGATTTTTATAAGTATTATAATAGCTATTTAATAAATATAAAAAAACATGGTAATTTAAAAATAAACTTTGATAAAATCGAAAAAAAATACATGGAAACTAAATTAAAATATGAGATAATGGAAGATAACTTTAAAAAAGGGCAAGCTGGAATATTAGCAAAAGATTTAAAAGATGGAGTTAAATGCCCTGTTTGTGGCTCAAAGCATCATCCAAGCCCTGCTGAAATGATAAAAGGTGTACCAACAGAAGAAAAATTAAATCAAATTAAATATGAGTTTGATGAAATAAAAGAACAAAGAGATATGATTTTGCAAAACATGTCTGATTTAAATGGGGTAATTACTAGTAGCAACGAAATAATATCAGATTATAAATTAAAGCTAGAAAAGAGTTTAGGTAAAATAATAGAAGAATATTGGAAAAAAGATATTTTAAATTTTATATCCATAAAAGGTAAAGAAATTGCCTTAGAAGTAGAAAATTTAAAAGAGAAACTAAAACAAATTGAAGAGGATAATAAAAAGAAAATAAATATTAAGAATAGTCTTATTAAATTAGAAGAGGAAATAGAAGAAAATAATATATTATTAGAAAAATTAAATGAAGAATATAAGGATAGTTTTGCTAAAGTAAAAAGTGAAGAAAGTTCTATTTTAGCTATAGAAAAAGAGATACCAGAGAAATTTAGAAGTGTGCCAGAATTAAATAAAAAAATAAAAAATATAGAAAATAAATTATTAGAATTAAATCAGCTATTAGAAAAGGCTAGGAAAGAATACGAGGTTATTAATAATGAATATATATCTTTAAAAACAAATAAAAAAAGTAAGTTAGAAAATTTACAAGAACTTTTAAAAGAAATAGAAAAAAATAAAGATAATATGAATAAAAAAATAATAGAATGTGGTTTGAAAGATTATAATAATTATTTAGCTGTGAAACTTTCAGAAGATCAATTAAAAAGTTTAGATGAAGACATACAAGATTATAATCAAAATATTAAAATCATAAAGTTTAATTTAAATAGAGCAATTAATAATAGTAAAGATTTAGAGTTTATAGATTTAGATATTATAAAAGAAAAGTTAGAGAAAGTTAATCAAGAAAAAAATCAATTAAACAGAGAATATAATATAGTGTTTTCTAGGTTAGATAACAATATAAAGACTTTAAAAGAAATAAAGAAGTTAAATGAAAAGATAAGTGAAAAAGAAGATGATTATAAGATTATAGGTGAATTAGCAAGGATATCCAATGGGGATAATGATGAAAGAATAACTTTCGAAAGATACGTATTAGCTGCTTATTTTGATGAAATAATAGCTGCTGCTAATATACGTTTGTCCAAAATGACAGGAGGAAGGTTTTTACTTAGTAGAAAAGAAGAAAAAGGAAAAGGAAGAAGACAAGAAGGATTAGAATTGGAGGTTTTTGATAATTATACAGGCAAAGCTAGACATGTTAAAACATTATCTGGAGGAGAAAGTTTTAAAGCATCTTTATCTCTAGCTCTAGGGCTAGCAGATGTTATACAATCCTATGCAGGCGGTATAAGCTTAGATACTATTTTTATTGACGAAGGATTTGGAACATTAGACCCCGAATCACTAGATAATGCTATAGAAACTTTAGTGGAACTACAAAATGGCGGAAGACTGGTAGGTATAATATCTCATGTACCAGAACTTAAAGAAAGAATAGATAGCATATTAGAGATAATTCCAACTAAAGAAGGAAGTAAGGCAAGATTTATAATATAAAAATCATTGGTAAAATACTGGATTCAGGTGTATTAATATGATATAATAGCGGATATTTGAGATTAGCGAAAATACAGAAGCTAAAATTGAAATAGATGGAGGAACGTATTAACTATGATAAGTACTAATAATATAAGTTTAAGATATGGAGGAAGAGTTTTATTTGAAGATGTAAATGTAAAATTTACACCAGGAAACTGTTATGGTCTTATAGGTGCAAATGGGGCAGGAAAGTCTACATTTTTAAAAATTCTTTCAGGGGAAATTGAAGCAAATAAAGGGGATGTTATATTAGAGCCAGGTAAAAGAATGGCTGTACTAAAACAAGATCATTTCCAATTTGATAGTGAACCTGTGCTAGAAACGGTAATAATGGGACATGAAAGACTTTATAATATTATGAAAGAAAAGGAAAAGATATACTCAAAAGAAGATTTTTCAGAAGAAGATGGAATAAAAGTTGCAGAACTAGAAGGAGAGTTTACAGAACTTAACGGTTGGGAAGCGGAATCAGAAGCAGCAACTCTGTTAACAGGGCTTGGAATTCCTGTCGAATTACATTATAAATTAATGAAAGACTTAGATGGCGGACAAAAGGTAAGAGTGCTTTTAGCACAGGCTTTATTTGGAAAGCCAGATATACTATTACTAGATGAGCCTACAAACCATTTGGATATTAAATCAATACAGTGGCTAGAAGAATTTCTTATAAACTTTGAAAATACTGTAATATTGATTTCTCATGACAGACACTTTTTAAATAAAGTATGTACACATATAGCGGATTTAGACTTTGGAAAAATACAACTATATGTTGGAAATTATGATTTCTGGTATGAATCAAGTCAATTAGCATTGGAAATGGCAAAAGATCAAAATAAAAAGAAAGAAGAAAAGATAAAAGATCTTGAAGAATTTATAGCAAGATTTAGTGCTAATGCATCTAAATCGAAACAAGCTACATCACGTAAAAAGATGCTAGATAAAATAACTTTAGAAGATATAAAGCCGTCTTCTAGAAGATATCCTTTTGTAGGTTTTAAGCCAGATAGGGAAGCGGGAAATGATTTGCTTGCAGTAGAGGGAATTACTAAAACTATAGATGGAGAAAAAGTTTTAAATAATGTAAGCTTTAGAGTAAATAAAGGTGATAAAATAGCCTTTGTAGGAGAAAACAGTATAGCAAAAACAGCATTATTTCAAATACTTACGGGAGAAGATAAGGCTGATAGTGGAGAATTTAAATGGGGAATAACCACAAGTCAATCTTATTTTCCAAATGATAATAGTAACTACTTTAATGGAGTAAATTTAAATTTAGTGGATTGGCTTAGACAATTCTCTGAGGAAAAATCTGAAACATTTATAAGAGGATTTCTTGGAAGAATGCTTTTCTCAGGAGAAGAAGCATTAAAAAGTGCTGAAGTATTATCTGGAGGAGAAAAGGTAAGATGTATGCTTTCAAAAATGATGCTAAGTGGAGCAAATGTTCTTATTTTAGATGAACCAACAAACCATTTAGATCTTGAATCCATTACAGCTGTAAATAATGGATTGATAAATTTCCCAGGAACTATCTTATTTACTTCCCATGACCACCAATTTGTTCAAACTATAGCAAATAGGATTATTGAAATAACTCCAGATGGAATTATAGACAGACAAATGACTTATGATGAATATTTAAATAGTAAAAAATAAATAAAAATACTCTTTTCTGGCAACAACCAATATAATATAAAAGTCAGAAAAGAGTATTTTAAAATAAATTATATTTATTATATTACTTCTTTGTTGTAAACCACATTACCATCAATTAATACTGTTTCTGGATAAGAATAGTAATCTAAAGGTTCGCCATTCCATATTATTATATCCGCATCTTTTCCTATTTCTATGCTTCCTATTCTATCTTCTAATCCAAGAATTTTTGCAGCATTTATAGTCATGGCTTTTAATGCCATTTTACGTGATAATCCTTTCTTATACATCATAATAGTTTGTACCATAGTTAATTCTATATTTACTTCAGGGTGTCCAGAGGAAATTGCAAAATTTAAATCATTTTTTTCCATAATACCTGCAATTATTGTATCTCGGTTTCTCACTTCAGGATCTCTTTTTCCACCATATGCAGGACCTATAACACATTTTGTAGAGTATCCTTTTAACTCTTTAGGAATTAAATAGGCTTCACTACATTTATCTACTGTATAATTTAGTTTAAATTCTTCACCTATTCTTATAGCTGTTAATATATCATAAGCCTGATGAGTTGTAAATTTAACTAGCATTCCATCAAATACCCTCATTAAAGAGTGTAATTTTATATCAAATTTAGGTGGATTAACCTTACCTGTTTTATCATTTATAGATAATTGGTATAGTCTATGATACTCTTTAGCTTTTATTAGAATATCTCTAATCATAGCAGCAGAAGCCATTCTAGTTTTCGGCATATTTCCTTTTTTACCATAAATATTTTTTACAGTATTGCCAAGTGAAAACTTAAAAGCAATTTCATCTTTAATTACCATATCATTTACTGTTTTTCCATAAGTTTTAACAGCTGCAAAAGTACCACCTATTAAATTAGATTCTCCTGGTCCTGTAATTACAGTAGTTACTCCTGCTCGTTTTGCCATATCAAATCCCTCATCTGTAGGGTTAATAGCATCTATAGCTCTTAATTGTGGTAATATAGGATCAGTTTCCTCATTAGAATCATCACCATCAAATCTATGAATTTCTTCTTTAATACCTAATTGGCAGTGAGGTTCTACAATTCCTGGTGTAACGAAATTTCCTTTAGCATCAATAATTTTGTAATCTTTATGTTTGCTTATGTCAATTTCATTAGATATTTCAATTATTTTACCATTTTCTATTAGAATATCTTTTCTTTCTTCATATATATCAGCCATATTTAACAGATTACAATTTTTTATAATCAACATCAATCTCGCCCGCCTTTCTTTCATAAACTACTTGTCCATCTATGATAACTATTCCAGCCTCACTCATAGTATCTAATGGATCCACATTCCATATAACAATATCTGCATCTTTACCGATCTCTATGCTTCCAACCCTATCATCTATATCTGTTAGTCTTGCTGCGTTTATAGTAATTCCTTTAAGTGCAGTTTCTTTAGATAGTCCATTTTTTACAAATAGAGCTAACTGCATTAATTGACCTTCTATAGGAATAACAGGATTGTCTGTCATTATGGCAAAATCAATTCCACTTTCTTCAAAAATCCTTGCACATTCTAAATTTTTGTGTTGTAATTCAAGTTTACTTTTTCCACCTGCTGTAGGACCAATTATGCATTGTACACCCTTAGATTTTAATTCATCTACAATAAGATACCCCGCTGTACAGTGATCAATAGTATACCTTAGCCCAAATTCTTCGCAAATTCTAATTGCTGTTAATATATCATCTGATTGATGAGCATGCACTTTTACTCTTAAACCATCAAACACCCTCATTAAACTGTGCATTCCTAAATCATATTTAAATTCAGAAATATTTTTATCAGATTCGGTGTTATTTTTATATTCTTTCCACTTACTATGATATTCCTTAGCTTTAAAAAGATTTTCTCTCATTATAGCAGCATTCATCATTCTAGTTTTTGGAGCTTTTCCTTGTTTGCCATAAAATACTTTTGGGTTTTCACCTAAAGCCATTTTCATGCAAACTTCTTCTTTTATTACACAATCCTTTATATCATTTCCGTAAGTCTTCATAGCTGTAAAAGTACCGCCTATTACGTTGGCACTTCCAGGACCTGTTACAACTGTTGTTACTCCATGTTTTATAGCCACATCATAGGCAACATCCATTGGATCAATAGCATCTATGGCTCTTAATTCTGGAGTTGAAGGATTAGAAGTTTCATTTCCGTCCATTCCTTCTAATGTAGCTGTTCCATAAACTCCCATATGGCAATGGGGGTCTATAAGCCCAGGAGTTACTATTCTACCCTTTGCATCAACTACTTGTACATTTTCTAGTTGTTTTTCATCAATTTCTTTTTCTATTTTAAATATCTTTTTTTTATTTATTAAAATATCATATTTTTCTTTATGAATTCCTACCATGTCTATTAGATTGCAATTTTTAATAAGTAACAATATAATTCATCTCCTTTATAGTCTTTAGTATATTTTAATTATATGAATAGCTATTTATTAGAGAACTCTGTTTATGAAAGAAAGATGTTTGCTCCAGGGCCCAGTGGTATATCAAATGTTACCCATAAAATTAGAAGAAGTGACATTGACAATAAAATACCCAGTGCAAATGGTAGCGTTAGAGCTATAACTGTTCCTATGCCAACAGGCTCGTCTTTCTTTTCATTATACTGCTCCATAATACCAATAACTACCGCTAGTGAAGAGGATATTGGAGAAATAATATTTGTAGCGGAATCTCCAACTCTGAAAGCAACCTGTGAAACTGCTGGAGATAGATTTAACATAGCAAACATAGGTACAAATATTGGTGCAAGTATAAGCCATTTCGACGATCCACTTGTCATAAACATATTTACAAGTGCAACAAGCAAAATAAAGGATAAAAGCAGTGGTATTACACCCATGTTTGCTTTTTCTAATAACTCAGATCCTTTTACTGCCATTACAGTAGTTAATTTACTTTCATTAAAAAACTTGATAAATATAGATGATGGTAAAACAACAACCAAGAATGTTAATGCACCACTTAACGAATTCTTCATAATTTTTGGTATATCTTTTTCGGATGTTATATATTTTATAGTTCTTCCGTAGGTAATACCTACTGTTAAGAAGAAGAAGAAGATTAAAGGTACAATACCAGATATTAATGGGGATTTTGGAAGTATTGTTCCGTCATCTGCTCTTAGTAGACCGTTTTTAGGGATGGATAAAGCTAATATAATGATAATATAAATTATTGTAGCTATGCCTGCATTAGAAAGACCTTTCTTTTCTAAATCTGTTAATTCATGTGCAGCTAAGTCCTTATCTTCTAAAGTTCCTGAACCTGAATCTAATTTTGGAATAATGTATTTTTCTGCTATTAATGTTACAACGCCAGTAACTATAAATGTTGCAGTAGCCATAAAGTAATAGTTTATTAATGGATGAATAGGAGTTGTAATTCTAGCAGCTTCTGCAGCTGATTCACTGATACCAGATAATAGAGCATCTGTTCCTGCTACAAAAAGATTTGCGGTGAATCCACCAGACCCAGCAGCAAATCCTATGATAATACCAATATAAGGATTTCTACCTAAAGACTTAAATAAAATTGCACCTATTGTTGCTGTGAATATCATACCTGCATCAGATGCTATGTTAGCATTTACTCCAACGAAAGCTAACACTGCAGTTATTAAAAAGGAGGGAGCACTTAATAAAGTTTTTCTCATAAGTGCATTTATAAATCCTGTTTCTTCTACAAAACCAATTCCCATCATCATAATCATTAGTAATCCTAATGGTGGAAATTCAATAAAAGTTTTAGTAAAGTCAGTTAAAAATGATTTGAATTGTTCTTTACTAAGCAAATTCACAACTGCAACAGTTGTTTCTTTCATTTCAGCACCATTTTTACCTGCTGCCATATAAGTTACAGAAACTCCCATTGAAGATAATACAAAAGATAATACACATATAATTATAATTAAGTAAAGAAATAGGGTAAAGGGTGTAGGTAGTTTATTTCCTGCAACTTCTACACCTTGTATAAATCGGTCAAATAGTGATCTTTTCTTTTCTTTAGCCATGTCTATTCTCTCCTTTTATACTTTTTTATTTTGCTTCTAATAGTTTGTAAATTTATTCCTCTCACAAATTAAACCCTCCTTTCATTTATATAATTTTTAATAAATCTAAATAGATAGAAAAGTTTGAAAATAAAATCTATAATAAAATTTTATCAGAATAACGTTTATATGACAATAGAATTATTTAAATAATTTTACTTTTATGTTACATACTATATTTAAAACTAATGTTTTCTAATATGGATATTTAATATATCTTATTTCCATTTAATATTTTTAGTACTACCTATAATTATGTGCAATAAAAGCCTTTTATTTCTGAAAATTAAAAATTAATTGAGTAAAAAATAATTTATTAATTTAATGATATAATAATTTCTATATGGATTAAGACTAAAAGAATAGTTAGAATATAAATCAGGAGGAGTTGTTGAAAAATGAAAAAAGGATATATAGCAGGTAAATTATTTAAAGAGGGGGATATACGACAAAGATTATATGAGGAAGAATCTTTAAAAAAAGAAATATCTAATGTAAAGTGGCATAATCCTATAAATGATCCTGAAGCAAATGATAAATCTAAGGTGCCAACAGCAGAGACTATATTTAATAATGACTGTAAAAAAGTATTAGAATCAAATTATATAGTAGCAGAGCTTGATGATGAAGATCCAGGAACTATAGCAGAATTATTTATTGCATGGACAGTAAATTATTTCTATGAGTTATTTGAAGAAGGATATACTTTAGAAGAAATAAAGGAAAAAATACCATATAAAGATATATACTGCCATTTGAGTGATATAAGGCAAGATAGCAAGGGATATGAGGGTATAAGATTACCTTGGGGAATAAATCAATTTGTAATAGGTGGATTAATAAATAATGGGAAAATAATGAGTAATTTTAAAGATATAGTAGAAGATATATCTAATAAAGAGAAATAAATTTTAAATAAGAAAAACAGATTATATTTTAAAGCAGATAGTGATAGAATATATATTAAGAATTAATATAAAAAAATAACTTAGTGAGGAGATAAATTTTATGGGGACAATGAATTTTTATACTAAGAAGGAGGAAATAGCAAATGCTATTACTCATGGAATAGGGGTTATATTTTCTATTGTGGCGTTAGTCTTATTAGTGGTTTTTGCCACGAAATATAAAGATGCTTGGTATACTGTAAGTTATAGTATCTATGGTTCAACCTTAATAATACTATATATGTGTTCAACTCTTTATCATAGTTTTACCAATGAAAAAGTTAAAAAGATATTTAGAAAATTTGATCATTCATCTATATTCTTACTTATAGCAGGAACCTATACCCCTTTTACTTTAACAATACTTAGGGGAAAATTAGGTTGGTCTATTTTAGGAATTATTTGGGTAATAACTATAGTAGGTATAGTATTAAAAATAGTTTGTTTTGAAAAAATGGAAAAGGTATCTACATTTTTATACATAGCTATGGGATGGGTAATTGTAGTAGCATTGAAAAGTATAATTTCTTCTCTACCAGTTAAAGGAATAGTTCTTTTAATAGCAGGTGGATTAATATATACAGTAGGATGTATATTTTATGCTAAGGATAAAATACCGTATAACCACGCAATATGGCATGTATTTGTGTTAGGTGGAAGTGTATGTCATTTCTTTTCCATACTTTTATACCTTTAATTATATATATAAGTTTATAGGGGGATGTATTTTAATTATGTTAAATTTAGAATTGATATTAGCAGATATAATAAAATTTGGAGCTAAATATGCTAAGGATTTTGATTTAGAAGAGGTAGAATTTGATAATAAATTTAGGGAGTATTGTAAAGAAAATCTTTGTGGACATTATGGGACAAACTGGATGTGTCCTCCCGGGGTAGGAGAAATAGAAGATTTAAAAAAGGAAGTAATGAACTTTAAAAAGGGTATAATATACCAAACAATTCATCCTGTAAAAAATATAAGGGATAGAGCAGAAACAGATGTGATTAGGGACAAGCATAATAATTTTACAAAAGAATTAACAGAAAACTTGAGAGAAAAATACATAGATTTAGAATTTTTCCCTATGGGTGCAGGACCCTGTGAATTATGCACAACTTGTGGATATCTTAAAGGTGAAAAGTGTATTTATCCACAGAAAGCTATATCTTCCGCTGAAGCATATGGAATAAATTTGGGGAGCCTTTTAAAAAGCTGTAGTTTGCAATTTAATTATTCAGATGATAGTCTTGCCTATGTAGGAGTATTGTTAATAAAATAACGTTAAATAAAAATGATTAAAACATATTATATATGTTTTAATCATTTTTATTTATGTTGTTTATTGCTAAACTATTTTAGTTGTCCAATTTTCGCAATTCCAAACATCGGTTACTATGTCCTGATAGAATTCAGGTTCGTGGCAAATAAGAAGAACACTTCCTTTATAGGCTTTAATTGCTCTTTTAAGTTCTTCTTTTGCATCTACATCTAAATGATTTGTAGGCTCATCTAAAACAAGGAAATTAGTTTCTTTATTAATTAATTTACATAATCTAACTTTAGCTTGTTCTCCACCACTTAATACAAGTACCTTACTTTCTATATGTTTAGTAGTTAATCCACATTTTGCAAGAGCTGCACGAACTTCGTATTGAGTAAAAGATGGAAATTCACTCCAAACTTCTTCTATACAAGTGTTATAATTAGCTTTTTTTATCTCCTGCTCAAAGTATCCTATATTTAGATAATCACCTAAGGTAGCATGACCTGATATTGGTTTTATTTCACCTAAAATACTTTTTAAAAGAGTAGTTTTTCCAAGACCGTTAGCTCCAACAAGAGCTATTTTTTCACCACGTTCCATATGAAGATTTAGTGGTTTAGATAAAGCTTCATTATAACCTATAACTAGATCCTTTGTTTCAAAAAGCATTTTGCCAGAGGTTCTACCTTCTTTAAAGTTAAATTCAGGTTTTGGTTTATCTTTAGGTAGTTCTATTAAGTCCATTTTATCTAATTTTTTCTGTCTTGACATTGCCATATTTCGGGTAGATACTCTAGCCTTGTTTCTTGAAACAAAATCCTTAAGTTCTTGAATTTCTTGTTGCTGTTTTTTATATGCAGCTTCTAACTGTTGTTTTTTAGCTTCGTAAACCTTCAAAAAGTCATCATAATTTCCAACATAACGATTAAGTTCTCCATTTTCCATATGATATATAAGGTTAATTACACTATTTAAGAATGGTATATCGTGAGAAATCAAAATAAATGCATTTTCATAATCCTGCAAATAACGTTTTAACCATTCAATATGTTGTTCATCTAAGTAATTTGTAGGCTCATCTAAAAGAAGTATATCTGGTTTTTCAAGAAGTAATTTTGCTAATAAAATCTTAGTTCTTTGACCACCACTAAGGTCTTGCACATCTTTATCCAAGCCTATATCAGCAATTCCCATGCCCCTTGCAACTTCATCAATTTTGGCATCAATAATATAGAAATCATTATTAGTTAAAATGTCTTGAATAGTACCCATATCTTCTAATAATAATTCTAACTCATCTGAATTAGCAGTACCCATTTTATCACATATTTCATTCATTTCTTTTTCTAAGTCAAATAAATATTTAAAAGCGGTTTTTAAAAATTCACGTATAGTTGTGCCAGACTTTAAAACTGTATGTTGATCTAAATAGCCTACTCTAACACGTTTAGACCACTCAATAACTCCTTCATCAGGCTCTAGATTTCCAGTTATTATATTCATAAAACTAGATTTACCCTCACCATTTGCGCCAACAAGACCAATATGTTCCCCTTTTAAAAGGTTGAAAGATACATCATTAAAAATAGCTCTATCACCAAAGCCATGTGTAAGATTTTCAACTGATAAAATACTCATTTTTTAATCCTTTCTGTATAAAATAATTTGTTTAATTTCTAAATATATATAAAAGATTATATAGGATTAGGGAAGTTTTTAAAAGAGAAACTTTTAGAGTAGGTTGATTTCAAATTAATATGATAATATACTAGGAATGATATTAGTTCAATTAAATAAAAATGAGTAGTATGTCTAAATGTTTTAGGAGGAGATAAATTGGATAAAAACATAGAATGGTATATAGATAAAAAAGTACAAAGAACTATTGAAAATTTAGAAAAACATAATATAGAGGCATTTTATGTAAAAGATGAAGATGAGCTTAAAAAAAATATAGATGAAATGATACCTAAAGGGGTTATTGTTACTGCTGGAGACTCAATGACCCTTTTAGAAACAGGGGTCATTGATATGTTAAGAAATGATAAATATATTTATTTGGACAAACATAAAGAAGGCATTACAAGTGAAGAAAAAAAGAATATATATAATAAAAGTTTTACTGCGCACACTTATTTAAGTAGTACCAATGCCTTAACAGAAAGTGGAGAGCTTTATAATATAGATGGAAATGGCAGTAGAGTAGCTGCAATGATATATGGTCCAGAACAAGTCATCATTGTAGCAGGCATAAATAAAATAGTAGATAACTTAGAAGAGGCCGAAAAAAGAGTTAGAAATTATGCAGCACCATTAGATGCAAAAAGATTAGGAAAAAATACACCTTGTGCTAAAATTGGATATTGTGTAGATTGTAAAAGTTCAGAGAGAATTTGTAATTACTTTACAGTAATAAAAGGTCAGTTCAAAAGTAGAATAAAAGTGATTATTGTAAATAAACATTTAGGATATTAATATAGCCAATAAAAAGTCTGATATGGATTTAGGATATCTAAAATATAAGTAAAAAATTTAGAGGGTATTTTTAAAATAACCTCTAAATTGTTTGGAAATCACGATTTATTCTATTTACTACTTATACTCTTTGAATTACACCACAAGCCAATCTTCTACCAGAATCACCAGCAGGTTGAGTTCTATAATCATCGGGACTTTCATGAATTATTATGGACTTACCAAGAATATCTTTTACCTTAAATTTATTGGTGAAAAAACACATAAAAGAATAACCATTGTTTGAGAAAATTACTGGGAAATCTCCAGCATGATTCCCATGGGGTTGATTTGTAGGATTCCAATGTCCACCTGCTGATTTAAAAGGATCTTTAGGATCACCTATGTTACAATTGCCGAATTCATGGATGTGAAAACCATGAGGTCCTACAGGAGGATTATTTCCAGAAGCAGGTTTATATGGAGGAAGGCCATTAATTGTTATACAAACCTTACAGCCACCAGGTACATCAGTGAAGTAAACCATACCTCTTATTGAAGGAGCTAAAGGACCACCCTTTATAGCACAATATGCAAAAGCCATAAAAATACCTCTTTCTTATAATATTTACACACTTATTATAATATGTATTTATATATATAATTGTGAAAACTATAAAGTAAGGGGACGGATCTTTAAATTAAAGTACCGTCCCCTTATTTTTACATAACATTTGTAATTGAAGCATCTTCAAAAAAGGTATTAACATTGTATAGAATTAAAGTATCTTCTATACCTTCAGATTTTATTAATTCATTTAAATCTTTATCATAATATCTCAAATCTACCATATATATTTCACCATAATGAGAAGTTAAAAATGGTACAAGACAATTTGCATAAGAATCCTTTATCACCAAAAGTTTTTTACCTTTAATATCACCTTGTACTTTTGTTTTTATCTTAACTAACGGGTGGTTACTATCAAAAAATACCGCATATTTATCTTTTTCATTGAGTTTTTCTTTATCATAAAAAGAACTTAAAGTTTTATTAGTATCTGAATACCAAACTTCATAGTTTATATCCTCTATATTCTTAGGAATATAAGATTGTATTTTATCATAATCTAAATTCCTAAAACCACCCTTAGAATAAAGGGAACCTAAAAAATTATTAGATAAATCTTTTATATTAAAATCATCTTTTTTTAGTGGGGTAAATCCCATATGTTTTCCTAAAGTTTCATATCCATAATAAGCTCCATTGGTTGTCCAGTGATGATCAGTTTTATAATATATGTACTCATGTTTTTTAGAGTTAAGTATTTCATAAGTAGATATAAAAGATATATTTTTATCTAATTTTTCACCCATAATATTTATATATTTTAACTGATTTTCTGTTGAAGCAAAATTAGGAAGCTTATCTTCATATATTTTTATTGAAGTTGGCACTAACATAAAATAAGTATTTACATTTTTATTAGATTTAGCAAAAGTATTTATAGCTTTAACGATTTTATCTACAACTTTATCATTGGGAGTCTTAAAATCTTGAAGAAGATATCCATCTTTACCTAAAAAAACTCCGTTACTTTCCTTTTTGCCAATAAATTTTTCCACATTAGATTTAATTCCAATCCAAAAATCTCTTAATGGAAATTGGTCAGAAATATATTTTTCAAAATTCTTAGTAAATTTACCATTAGATATAAGAGATAATGATATTTTAGGTTTTTGTTCAAGTCTTCTATTTTCAGAAGATGAAAACTCTTTAATAGGAGTCATAAAACTTAAAATCACCATAATACTAATAAATATAAGAAATAGCATAGCCATGATTTTATTCATGGTGGCTTTAATTTGCCTCAAAGATAACACTCCTTCATTTAGAATTTAAAGTAAAGAAAAGGATTATAAGTTTCATTTACTAAATAAGTAGTACATAAGAAAATCAAAATTAAATAGATTATTGGAACTATTAATTTAGAAAAGGATCTTAGTTTTATATTGTAAATAAATCTTTGAAATAACTTTTTAGGTAATGGTGTAGAAAAGATTATTGCCAACATAAATAAGAATAAATTTGTATATAAATAGTAAATGCTTTGATTATCTATTAAAGGGTTAGAGCCCATGCCGAACATAGTTTTTATATATGAAAACATTAAACTAGTATTTTCAAATTCAAATATTGCCCAACCTACAATTAGAATAATTAAAGTGTAAAAATGACTTATAAATTTGGGAATTTTATTTAGCCATTTTAAAATAAAGACCTTTTCTAAGGTAATAAATACTCCAAAATATAGTCCCCATATTATAAAGTTCCAGTTTGAACCATGCCAAAAGCCAGTTAAAAACCAAACTATAAATAAGTTTCTATATTGTCTAATAGCCCCCGTCCTATTACCACCAAGAGGAATATACACATATTCCCTAAACCAAGAACCTAAAGATATATGCCACCTTCTCCAAAATTCAGTAACACTTCTGGATATGTATGGGTAATTAAAGTTTTCCATAAGTTCAAATCCAAAAAATTTTCCAAGACCAATGGCCATATCAGAATATCCGCTAAAATCAAAATATATTTGAAGAGTAAAAGCTATTATTCCAAGCCAAGCTGAAAATATAGATAGCTCAGTAAATGATGTAGCTTTTACAGTTGTCCAAAGTAGTCCCAAATTATTAGCCAGAAGAACTTTCTTAGAAAGTCCTCTAATAAAATAACTAACACCATCTCCAAATTTATCTAAACTTTCTTTTCTATTATCTAATTGCTTATTAATATCTCCATACTTGACTATAGGTCCTGCAACTAATTGAGGAAACATAGTTACATAGGTGCTAAAAGAAATTATATTCTTTTGCACTGGTACTTTTTCAAGATAAACATCAATTACATAAGAAAGAGTTTGGAAAGTATAAAAAGATATACCTACAGGTAAAGGTAGTTTTTTTACATTTATATTCATAGAAAATAAATTATTTATATTATCTATGAAAAATCCATAATATTTAAAAAAACACAAAATACCTAAATTAACCATTACAGATAGTATAAAAAGGGCAAGAGATGTTCCCTTGCGATTTTTATATTTATCAATAAAAAGAGAAGAAAAATAACTAAATACAGTAGTAAACATCATTAAAAATATGTATATAGGTTCTCCCCAAGCATAAAATATAAGACTTGCTATGAGTAGAATTAAGTTTCTTAACTTTTTAGGGGATATATAATAAGTAAGTAAGGTTATTGGTAAAAATACAAAAATAAAAACTAAGCTGCTAAAAACCAAAATTTATTCCTCTTTTCTAATGTGATTTTTATTTAAATGATTCATCAAATATTTTTTCAACTTTATCCACATCTTTAGATATAGTAAAAAATATGTAATTATCTTTTGTTTTTAATACATTTTTTTCTATAAGAAAATATTCATCTGGTAAGTAATCCTTAAAGCTTGAGGATTGCTTGTCTAATCTTTCGGTAAAATTCTTTTTAAAATCTTCAACTTTTTTAGCATCCTTTACTTTAACTATAGCTATTTCACTAGCTTTTATATTTGATTTAGGAACATATAGAAAAAATTCTTCTATATCATCGGATTTAATTTTATATAGTTTTTCTAGTTTAGCTTCATCTCCAGAGTTCATATCTGATAGATCTACTTCTTTTTCTATTTTTGTACCTATTTCTTTAATAGATACATTCTTAGCATCTGAGCTCTTAGAACAACCAGTAAAAGTGGCAACCATAAAACTAATAACTAAAAGTGGCATTAAAATTTTTTTGAAGTTTTTCATATTAAACATTGTATCAATCTCCTTATATATTATTTTCTTTAATGTAGTTTTCAACATAGCTTAGCAAATATTTATAAAAATCATATTTAAAGTGAATACCATCTTGTTCATATAGATTTTCTCTACCTTGTATAACAGGTAATGTGTTTATATAATTTAAATTATGCTTTTCTGCCATATATTTAATTGCATTATTAAAGGATAAAATTCTTTCGCGGTTTAAAAAGGAGTTTTCTTTTTCAGCACTATTACTTACAGGCAAAATAGATAATATGTATATCTTAGTATTAGGAACATTTTGCCTTATAGTATTTACTAAACTTGAATACTGCTTTATAAATTGATCTTTAGTTAAGTTTTCTTCAAAAAGATCATTGTTACCAAGAAATATAAATAATTTTTTAGGATTTTTAACGACTATATTCGGAACTTCTTTCTGTGCCTTATATAATGTAAGACCTTTTTTAGCAATTACATTATTTGTATCTAAAACTTCATAAAAAGATAATCCCTCAGAAATAGAATCTCCTAAAATTATCGAATCTTTAAAGAAAGTTTTATAGTCGGTAATATTAATATTTAAAGGTTTACTGTCCAAATTAATATTATCCTTTTTAATATCTTTTTCATTACTCTTTTCAGAAGAGGACTTGTCCTCTATTTTAGTTTCTTCAATAGGCTTATCTTTATGAGTCAAATAAGCTGAAGATGATTTTTTAGAATTATTATTAACCCAGATTTTTATTAAAAAAGTAGGAATTGATAATAATATTAGAATAATCAATAAAGAACGAGTAAATTTCTTTTTATTTAGTTTTCTTTTATCATACATTGTCATACCTCCAGAACTTTGCAACAATAAAATTCTCTCTTTTAAGAAGAGAGAAATGTATCTCATATAGAATTTTACTATAATTATATATTATAAGTAGTTACAAAATAATTAATATATAGTTAAAAATAATATATATTTATCTACTTAATATACTACCATATTATAAAGCAATAATTAAATGTGAATTAAGTGGGAAATAGTCAATTTATAATGTAAAAACAAGTAAAATGTTGAATTTGCGTAGAATAATTTATTCACATAATTATAACTATAAAATAAAATGTTAATGGAACAATAAATAGGCAGGTTGTTATATGGAGTTATTAAAACTAGGGAGTAGAGGCCCTAGAGTAAGGGAAGTCCAATCAATATTAAAACAAATGGGATATTATAGAGGAACGGTTGATGGGATATATGGATCTCAAACTGAAGCTGCGGTAAGGAATTTTCAAAAAAATATGGGGCTTATAGCTGATGGAATAGTAGGAGAAAATACTTATAGAGCTTTAGGAAGATATTTATCAGGATATGATGTATACACCATCAGACCTGGAGATACATTTTACAAAATAGCTAAAAAATATAATACAAATTTATATAGTATATTATTAGCAAACCCTAATATAGATCCCTATAATTTACAGGTAGGCAATGAAATAATAGTACCTTATGGTATACCAGTAGTTCAAACAGATATTGATTATACTTATGAAATATTAGAAAGAGATATTAATGGCTTAAAAAGAAGATATCCCTTTATAGAAGTAGGTTCCATAGGAAAAAGTGTTTTAGGAAGAGAGCTTTATTATTTAAAACTAGGAAATGGTCCTAATAAAGTTTTTTATAATGGAGCACATCATTCTTTAGAATGGATTACTACACCTCTTCTTATGAAGTTTGCTGAAAACTTTATAAGAAGTTATGCCTTTGGAGAAGAAATGAGAGGGTATAATATAGGAGATATATGGAGTAGAAGTACAATATATATAGTGCCTATGGTTAATCCAGATGGAGTGGATCTAGTTTTAAATGGCTTAAAAAGAGACAATCCATATTATGATGAGTTAATAGTATGGAATAATGGAAGTACAGATTTTTCAACAAATTGGCAAGCAAATAATAGAGGAGTAGATTTAAATCATAATTACAATGCTTCTTGGCAAAAATCTAAAGATGCTGAAAAAGAATATGGAATATATGGTCCAGGACCTACAAGGTATTCAGGACCATATCCAGAATCAGAGCCAGAAACTCAGGCTATGGTTAAATTTACTAGAGAACATGACTTTAGATTAACACTAGCATATCATAGTCAAGGCGAGGTAATATACTGGCAATATAGCACATTAACACCTCCAGAATCAGAAAGAATAGTAGAAATTTTTGCAGAAGTAAGCGGTTATACGCCAAGTCAAACGGAAGGAATAGCCTCATATGCAGGCTATAAAGATTGGTTTATTGAAGAATTTAGAAGACCTGGTTTTACTATAGAAGTAGGACTTGGTAAAAATCCACTACCTATAAGTCAGTTTGATAAAATTTATGAAGATAATGAAGAACTTTTATTAATAGCATCGGTTATTTAAAAAATAGCAGTACATTTTTTATGTACTGCTACTTTATAATTAACATAAATTTTTATATTGAAGCCCTAATTTATTAGCTACCAAAATAGCATTATATAGTTGTTCCGGGGTTACACCTCCAAGCATATTATGAATAGTTTCCCCTGGTGCACAGGCAGCTTTGGCAACTTTCATTAATTTTTCTTCGTTAATTTCATTAATTCCTATTTCAGCTAAAGTTAAAGGAAGATTAACAGTTACGCAGAATGAAGCAACCTCATTTATTTCCTCCATTGGACTATCTTCAAGAACAAGTTGAACTAAGGTACCAAAGGCAACAATTTCTCCATGCATATATTTTTCGCATTCTTCAAGAAGTGTAAAGGCATTATATACCGAATGGGCTGCAGCAAGACCACCATTTTCAGCTCCTACACCACTTAAATAAGTTGTAGCTTCAATTATCTTTTCCACTGATGGAGTTACAACTTTGTCTTCTACAGATAATTTAGCTTTATAACCATAATCTAAAAGTGTTTCATAACAAAGTTTTGAAAGTGAATATGCAGCCAATGAAATTGATCCACTTACAAGGTTTAATGAATTAGAATTTAAACAAGCTCTTGCTTCAAAATATGTAGCAAGTGCATCGCCCATACCTGCTATCATAAACCTTACTGGTGCTTTTGCAATTACTGTGGTGTCAACAAGAACTACGTCTGGATTTTTTTCATAAAAAAGATATTCTTCAAAATTTCCTTCTTCTGTGTATAGAACAGAAAGAGCTGTACAAGGTGCATCTGTTGCCGCAACTGTTGGAATAATAACAATAGGTAAGTTTCCAAAATGTCCTATAGCCTTAGCAGTATCTAGAGTTCTTCCACCACCTACGCCAACTATTATAGTGCAATTATTTTCTTTTATTTTATCCAGTAATCTATTAATTTCTTTTCTTGTACATTGACCATTAAAGTTTTCAAATACAATGTTACAATTCTTGTTTTCAAAAGCTTTTTCTATTTTACCTTTTGTCATTTCCATAACTATATTATCTGCTATTATGAAATATGAATCTCCAAGAAATGAAGTATGAGTATAAATATCTAAAATAGAATCTGATCCTTGTACGTATCTAGAAGGTGTTCTCATAACTTTTAACATAGTGAAATACTCCTTTACAATTATATTAGTGTATTTTTACGCAATAATTATATAAAAAGTACACTTTAATTTAATTATAGTTTTCTACTATATCGTTTTTTTATTAGGTTTATAGCGTTGAAAAAGTTACCTTTTTTCTTTAATTATAAAGAATTTATAAAGTTTTTAAAAACCATTATAATATAACCTATAATTTAACGTATAGGGAGGGCTTTTCTATGAAGGAAAGAATATTAATAGTGGAAGACGATGAAGAAATAGCTTTATGTATAAAAGAATATGTAGAAAAAACAGGTTATGAAGTTTTGTGGGCATCCACAGGAAAAGAGGGATATGAAGAATTTAAGAGAGAAAATTTTAGTCTTTTAATGATAGATATTATGATGCCAGAAATGGACGGATTAACTCTTTGCAAAAATATAAGACTTACAAGTGATGTACCAATACTTATTATAAGTGCTAAAAATGAAGATGGGTATAAAGTTAAAGGATTAAATATAGGTGCAGATGATTATATTACAAAACCATTTAGTCTAGTAGAACTTCAAGCAAGGTTAGAATCTCATTTAAGAAGATATAGAAGATATAATGGAATAGAAAATAATGAACATATTTTAAAGTTTAAAAGAGGTCTTATAATATACCAAGAAGGAAAATATGTAGAAGTGGATGGAAGAAACATTCATTTAACGTCAAAGGAATTTGAACTACTAATGTTAATGGCTGAAAATCCTAAAAAAACCTTTACAAAAAGTGAACTCTACGAAATTTTATGGGGAGAAAAGGATGTACATGGAAATAATACAGTTACTGTGCACATAAAAGAACTTAGAGAAAAGCTAAAAGAAAATATTAAAAATCCTAACTTTATAGAAACAGTATGGGGAGTAGGATACAAATTTATAGGAGAAGTGTTACCATGAAAATTAAAAATTGGATTACAGTTTCCTATATAACAGTAATGCTCATACCTATTTTAACTGCTGTAATGTTGTTTTCTTGGATAAAAAATTATAATAGAAAAACAGAAATGGAAGATTATATAAAGAATATGCAAACCTTTGAAAAATATGATGAACTATTAAATAATGAAAGGTTATTTAGTTACGCTACTAAAAAATTAAATATAATAGATGAAAAAGACAAAGATAGTATGAGAATTGAGCTTTACGATAAAAATGGAGGAAAGATATATTCCTCTAGTAGTGATGAATACTTTTATCCACTACCTAAAAAACAACTTTATTCAAATCTTTATGAAATAATACATGGTTTTAGAGCAGATACACTAAAAAAACCTGTATTTAAAGATGAGGACTTAATTGGATTTTATGAGATTACCATAATGCGTAATAACATAATTAAAGGAGTAAATGACGCAACTATTAAAGCAATTATTATATTTATTTTAATTTTTCTAACTGTACTATTATGTATGATAAAGTTTATGAATAAAAAATTTAATAACCCCATTCAAATGCTCATTAAAGCCATGAAAGCTTTTCCACTAGGAGAAGAAAGTTCTATAGATTATAAAGCTACTGATGAAATAGGAGAACTTATAAATCATTTTAATTATATGAAGGATGAAATAATAGAGAAAAATAATGAAATAGAAAAACAACAAAAGTCCAAAGAATACATGATAGCTGCTATATCCCATGATTTAAAAACACCTTTAACTTCTATAAGGGCCTATGCAGAACTTATGAATGTAGAAGGAGAAAAAAATAATAAATATGTAAAAGGCATATTAAATAAATGTGACTATATGACCAATATGCTTCAAGACTTATTAATGTACACAATACTTTCATCAAACTATAATATGGAATTTGTAGATGTAGAAGGTGAAGAATTCTTTGAAATGTTATTTTCAGGATATAAAGAACTTTGTAAAAAGAATCATATAAATTATTTATCAGAAATTAAGGTTAATAGAAATTATAAAGTAGATGTAAAACAAATGATAAGACTTGTGGACAACTTAATAGCCAATGCCATAATACATACAGAAAAAGAAAAGTACATTTGCATGGGGGCAATTAGTAGCCAATATGAATTACCAAATTGGGTACAAGGAGATGATAGGGAAAAAATTAATAATTTTAGAAAAGATCATACAGTTATAATTGTAAAAAATCAAGGAGATGAAATATCTAAAGAAAATATAAAAAGAATTATAGAACCTTTTTATAAAGGGGACAACTCTAGAAATAAACGAGGGGGGACGGGACTAGGATTAAGTATAGTGAAATTGATAATAGAAAAACATGGTGGAGAAATAAATATTTTATCAAGTAAAAAGAGAGGAACCTTGATAGTTTGTGTTTTAAAAGAGGAAAGGAATGAATTTTTATGATAAAAAAGAAAATTATGAGTATATTTATGGTGGGTTTAATTGGAGTAACTGCATTAGCAGGATGTGAAGGTAAAAATAGTATTTTACCAGAAGAAATAGTTGCCCATGCTATGGAAGCAAATGATAAAAATAAAACCTATTATGGTGAAAGAAAAATGTTGGTTTATGAAGGAGATAAGGTAGTAGGGGAGAGTAGCGCTAAAGAATGGTTTGATATTTCTAAAGATAAAATCAGAGTAAGAATTGAAGATTATGACAAGAACAATAAACCTAGATTTGTATCTACAAATAATGGAGATAAAGTTATACTTTATATGAAGGATCAAAATAAGGCTTTAACCATGGAAAGTATAGATAGTGGTAGTCTTCCAGTAAAATCTATAAGAGAAGAAACAAAACAGCTTTTAGATATAATAAAGAAAAGTCATGAAATAAAAACTTTAGGAGAAGAAAAAATAAATGGTATGCATACTTATCATTTAAAGGCTACACCAAATGAAGAAAAAAGTATATTAGGAGAACAAGAGCTATGGATAAATAAAGATAATTGGTTTGTAGTTAAAAGCATTTCACAAAGTGCAAATACAAAGATTTCATGCGAATACACAAAACTTGATTTTTCACCTCAAATTAAAGATAGTCTGTTTACACAAGAAATTCCTAAGGGAGTAAAGGTTGAAAAGATGGAGGACATAGGTCCAAAAACAAAGAAAATGGACTTAAAAGCGGTAGAAGATTATTTAGGATGTAGTTTCTTATATTTTAATAAAGAATCAAAAATAGATATAAAGGACATAAACCTACAACAATATGGTAGTAAGGATATTGATAAT
The DNA here is from genome assembly GCF_900167265.1 of Clostridium tetani. GTDB lineage: Bacteria > Bacillota > Clostridia > Clostridiales > Clostridiaceae > Clostridium_G > Clostridium_G tetani. Next base: position 18,535 of record NZ_FUWT01000015.1, on the reverse strand, counting down.
GAAATTATTATGGAGTATACAAAAGATAACAAACCCTTTTGTAGTATTAGTGTTAGAAAGGACAGAGATAATATTCCAGAAGATACTAAAATGCCTGGTGAGAAGGATATAAATATAAGAGGACAAAAAGGATCAGTTGTGGAAGGAAATATAAATATATTTCTTTGGGCAGAAAACAATGTAAGATACAGTGTAATTTTAAAAGATAATAGCATAAAAGTAGAAGACTTTGCAAAAGTTTTAGATAAAATGAGCTTATATAGTCAATAACTAAGGAGGGTGTTCTGACTTTTTGGTCAGAACACCTTTCATTTTATTTGTGTAGGCTCGTTAAGCTGAGATTAACATCGCTATTTTAGTTAATTTATGAAGCAGTTTGTTCAGAGTTACTGAATACCAAGATTTTATAAGATAACTTTTGATTTATTACATTTAATTTTATATATTTCAGATAGTAATATAAATAATACACTAATCAATATAACATATCTTATAGAATATAGTTTTATTGTTTTAGATAAATCATAATTAAAAAGACCTGTTATAATAGTTATTATAATTTTTGCAACAAAAACTATTGGGACTACAAACGGAAATGATTTCAGGGCTGATTAAATATAAAACTTTTGGATTCATTATATTCATTTATTATTGAGTCACAAAACTTTTTATAATCTTCACCAATAAATAAGTCTATACTTTTGTTTTCTAGCTGTCATTGAAGCATCATATCTAATAACTGTTGAAAAAACTCTTCTTTTTTAAAAGAGCTTAATGTACTATTTTTCATATACTCCTCTATTTCTTTAAATATAGTATGATTTTTTTATTTAACTTTTTCTCTTCTTTAGTTCTTATTTTTAAAAGTTTTAACTCCAAAAACATAGTTACCCTTCCAATACATTTTCAACATTTTTTTTAATATTATACCAAGTGGTTATAAACTCACTTAATTCATCTTTACCTTCATTAGTAAGATAATAATATTTTCTCATAGGACCTAATGGAGATGGTTTCATAAGAGAGTGTAGAAGTCTTTTTTTTTCTAATCTTATAAGAATAGGATATACACTGCCTTCTGTTACTTCTTCAAATCCAAATTCTATCAATTTTTCACATATTTCATAACCATAAGTTTCGTTTTTGCTTATGATTTTTAATATACATCCTTCTAATATACCCTTTAACATTTGAGTACTTCGTGCCATAAAACCACCTACTTTGCATTACATAATAGCTTATATGAAAATCATACTACCACTACTATGTAATGTCAAGTAGTATAATTATTAGAAGTTTTGATAAACTATAATTTTTGATATAATGATTTAGTAGAGATAAAAACACAGTTCGGTTGGTAGTCCGAACCTATTTGATTTTTAAATAGCAGTAACCTGCCCTCCTGGGGTTGTCCATTCTCTATGATTAAATTAATTTTAACAGGAGGAATTTTAAAATGAAAACTAGTATTGAATTAACAGTATTTTTTGAGGATACATTTTGGGTAGGAGTATTTGAAAGAGTTTATGAAGGTAAGTATGAAGTTTCAAGAGTTACATTTGGTTCTGAACCTAAAGATTATGAAGTTTATGATTTTATATTAAAAAACTTTAATGATTTAAGATTTAGTAATTCACTATCTAGTAATTTACTTAAAGATAAAAAAATAAATCCTAAAAGACTTCAAAGAAAAATCAAAAAAGAGACGAAAAATATGGGAGTAGGTACCCAAGCACAAATTGCTATAAAATTGCAATATGAAGAAAAGAAGATAGAGAGAAAAAAGGTTTCAAAAGAAAAAAAAGAAGCAGAAAAAAAGATGAAATTTAAACTAAGACAAGAAAAGAAATTAAGAAAACATAAGGGGCATTAATATTAACTAGAGCTCATTAAATAAAGGTTTTCTGACTTTGATCAGAAAACCTTTATTTAATGAACAAGTAACAGTTTAGGGGGCATATAGGTTATTCATTATCAATTGCCCTTAAAATGTTTCATGTTTGAAATTTATTTTTATTTAATATATAATTATATAATTGGTTATTATACAGAAGATGTCATAAAGGAGGAAAAATTGTGGAAAAAGATATAGATAGGTCAAAGCAGTTAGGTGAAGAAAAAGTAGGTACACTTCTGTTTAAGTTTTCCTTGCCAGCAATAGTAGGAATGTTAGTTAATGCATTATATAATATGGTGGATAGAGTGTTTATAGGAAGAGGGGTAGGAGCCCTTGCTATATCAGGATTAGCAGTAGGATTTCCTTTATCTATAATAGGTATGGCATTTGGAATGCTTGTAGGGATAGGTTCTTCTACTATGATATCTATAAAGCTTGGAGAAAAAAAGAAGGATGAGGCAGAAAGAATATTAGGTAACTCTTTAATATTAATTATATTAATATCAATTTGTTTAAGTATAGTAGGTCTTATATTTTTAGACGATATATTAAAAATATTTGGTGCCAGTGCAGAAACCCTACCTTATGCTAGAGATTACATGAAATACATAGTTGCAGGGGCATTACTTCAAAATATAGGATTTAGTATGAATAATATAATTCGTGCAGAAGGAAATCCTAAAATAGCTATGGCAACAATGTTAATAGGTGCCATTATAAATACTATATTAGATCCCATTTTTATATTTGTATTTAAAATGGGAATAAAGGGAGCAGCTCTTGCAACTATATTTGCTCAAACAGTATCATCTATTTGGGTACTATATTACTTCTTTAGTGGAAGAAGTACTTTAAAAATAAGAAGAGAAAATTTAAATTTGCATAAAGGAACTATAAAAACCATAATGTCCATAGGAATATCTCCTTTTTCCATGCAAATAGCAGCTAGCTTAGTTACAACTATTTTTAATAAAAATTTACTTACACATGGTGGAGATTTAGCGGTAGGTGCAATGGGTATTGTTAATAGCATATCTATGTTGTTTTTTATGCCTATGTTTGGTATAAATCAGGGTATGCAACCTATAATAGGATATAACTATGGAGCAAAACAATATAAAAGAGTTAGAAAAACTTTAAAACTTGCCATAACATCAGCTATGATTATTGCAACTATAGGATTTATAGTTGTTGAAGTTTTTCCAACGGCATTAATAAAGATTTTTAATAAAGATGAACAGTTGGTATCTATAGGAGCTTATGGTATGAGAATATTTTTATCTATGCTTCCTATAATAGGATTCCAAGTGGTAAGTTCAAACTACTTTCAAGCTGTAGGAAAGGCAAAGATTGCAATATTTTTAAGTCTTTTAAGACAGGTTATATTACTTATTCCAATGCTTTTAATACTACCACCAATATTCGGACTAAATGGAGTATGGATAGTAGGACCTGTATCTGATGTTTTAGCAGCTATAGTAACTGTATTCTTCCTTTCTAAGAATATGAAACAATTAATGAAGTTAGAAAAAGCTATATCCTCTAAATAAAATATAATATAATGGCGTTGTAAAAGATTATTTTATTCTTTTACAACGCCATTATTTATTATATATTTTCTTGTATTAGTCCTTTTCTGTAAGCTACTAATAGTTTTTTAAGATTTTTAATTTGTTCTTTTAACTCTTTTCCAATATCAGTATCCATTACTCTTTTTCTAGTAACAGAGTTTTCTAAAATAACAGTAGAGGATAGAATATCCTGCTCTTCTTCTATAGCTTTTTTGGTAGATTCAAAGGGTTCATGAGAAGAAAGTAAAAATCCATAGGAATTATATATCAATGTATAGCCTGCAATACCTGTTTGTGGCTGATAGGCTTTACAAAAACCACCATCTATTACAAGAAGTTTTCCATTTGCCATTACAGGACTTTCACCATTTTTAGTTTTAACAGGTATATGTCCATTTATTATATGAGACTTTTCTAGATCCAATTGGAACTCTTCAAATATTCTATTACAAAGTTCTTCACTATCCCTATAAGTATAATAAGGATCTTTAATTTCTTTATGAGTTTTCTTATCATCTATAAAGTATCTTTCAAAAGTGGTCATTTTATGCTTACCAAATAGTGGAGATATAGGGCCACACCATAAATACCACATCATATCCATGGCATAATTTTTTACATTATCATCATCTTTATAGTAATAAGCTTCCCTTGCATATTTATCAAATAAATCTAAAAGACTTTTACCGCTATATTCTTTATTACAAATATTTAAAGTTCTAAAAGAAGAATCTTCATTTAAAGGAATACATCCATGGAATAATAAATTAGAATTATAAACTAAATAAAGACTTCCAATACTGTACATAAATCTAATATGTTTTTGAAGTTTTTCGCTATTCAAAAATGATCCTTGAAGTTTTTCTATTAGTTCTGATTCTTCTTTTGTTAATTTATATGGATTTTTAGGATCTATTGTTGGCAAATTAGTATCATTTAATTTATAAGTTGAACCTTCAAAGGTTATAGTTCCATCATCAAAATTTATTTTATCTAATAAAAGCATATTTTCTAATTTAAATTCAGGATGCCTTTTAATTTTTTGACCTTCTAATTTAAATTGAATTATAGATATGGCTTTATGCATTTTAGCATATAAATTTTTATCACTTTCATCCAGCATTTTATCTAAAGCTTTAGGTATGAAACTTTCACAAGGGTCATTTCCGTAGTATTTCATAGCAAAAGTAGCTAAAGGAAGTAGATTTATACCATAACCATCTTCAACTGTGGATAAGTTAGCATATCTTAGGGAAATTCTTAAAACATTGGCAGTACAAGCCTTAGAGCCAGAAGCTGCACCCATCCAAAGTATGTCATGATTTCCCCATTGTATGTCCATTGAATGATGATCCATCAAAGCATCCATTATTATTTCTGCACCAGGACCTCTATCATATATATCGCCTATAATATGAAGCCTATCTACAACTAATTTTTGTATAACTTTTGATATTTCAATTATTAATGAATCTGCACAACCAATATCAACTATGGTATTTATTATACCACTATAATATTCTTGTTTATTTACTCTATCAGCTTGTTCGTTTAAAAGTTCTTCTATAATATAAGAAAAGTTTTTAGGTAATGCCTTTCTAACTTTAGAACGAGTGTATTTTGAAGAAACTGATTTGCAAACTTGTATTAGTCTATATAAAGTAACTTTATACCATTCTTCTAAATCGTTATTACTTTCCTTTAATATTTCAAGTTTTTCTTTTGGATAATAAATAAGAGTAGCTAAACTATCTTTATCCTTGTCCATTAGAGAAGTACCAAATATATCATCTAATTTTCTTTTAATAACTCCAGAAGCATTTTTAAGCATATGGGTAAAGGATTCATATTCTCCATGAATATCACTTATAAAATGTTCTGTTCCCTTTGGTAAATTTAATATTGCTTGTAAATTTATTATTTCTGAACAAGCAGAGGGAATATTATGATATTTAGTTGATAAAAGTTTTAAATATCTAAGGTCATCTTTAATTAGATTTATATTATCTTCATCATATAAAGTCATTAGAACACCTCTTTTATACTTTATGAATAATTGGAATTACAATATATATTATACGTTAATGCTAGACTAAAATCTACTACGTCATAAGGTAAAGCCTTTTCTTATGGGTAGTTAATAATAAACAACTAAGGATAATTCTTCTTAATTAATCAAGTGGTTGTAATAAGATGTAAAATAATGAAATAAAAAACTTTCAACTAAATGTAATAAATTAGAAATATTTTCAAAAGAATCCTAATATATTAGTAGTGTAGGAGATGACCTACAGAAAATAATTAGGGGGTGGCCTTTTATGGTTAGAGAAGCTATACACAGGTATAGAATGAATCCAGAAGATGCTCATTATTTAGGAGGAGTAGTTCAGCCTAATAAGCATTTAGATATCTATGGGGATATTGGAACAGAGTTATGTGTTTTAAAGGACGGAGATGAATCCTTATTTTTAGGTTATGATTATGTAGAATTCTTAGAACCAGTTTACGAAGGAGATTATATTGAGTGTAAAGGAAAAGTTGTTAAATTAGGGAACTCCTCAAGAGTTTGTGAATTTGAAACTTATAAAGTTGCTACACCTGCTTCAAGAAACGGAAAAGAAAATGCTGCGATAAATGATGTTGATGTATTAGATCCACCAGTTCTAGTAGCTAAGGCTAAAGGAACTTTAATTGTTAAAAAGAATTTACAAAGAGGAGACCAACCAGAAGGTATAGTAAAAAATAAATGGGATTAGAGTATTAAAATTAAAATCTGAAAATAAAATTAAAATAAATTTGGAGGTGCTTTTAAATGGCAGAAGTATTTGTAAAGCCTGATAAAGATTATGAAGCGATGATACGTGTTCGTATATCAGCGTCACATGCACATTATGCAGGAGATTTAGTAAATGGTTCCCGTACAACAGAATATATAGGGGATGTTGCTACAAATTTATGTATTATGTATGCAGGCAACGAAGGGGAATGCAAAAAATATGAAAAATTAGCTTTTACAGCTCCAACATATTCAGGAGACTTCATAGAAGTTGTGGGAAGAATCATAGGGGTTTGTGGAAATAAATTAAAAATACAAGCAAGAGCATTTAAGATAGCTGAAAATGCAGGAATAGCTGAGCAAGCATCAGCTGTTAATGTATTTGAAGACCCAGTACTTACTTTAGATACAGTATCAGTTTATGAAATTCCAGAAAAATAATATTTTAATAGAATAAAGTGCCTAAAGTTAGGCACTTTATTTTTTACTTTATTTTTACTTCAGTTTCAGATCCTTTTAATGGTTCATAGTAGGGGCTTGGATCAGGTATTACTATAATTGGGTCTTTAAGTATGTGATTTAATTCATCTTTTGAATTTTTAAAATCTATAGAGTTTTTATATTCCTTATTGTTATATTCGGCGATAAATTGACGAAACAATGCAGCTCTATCGGAAGTAGAATCGTCACTTTTATTTTTAATTAAAATATTTTGTGTAAGTAAACTTGAGTAATTACCTTCTACAGAAAAATATAAAGTAAGTTTATCATCTTTTACTTCAAATCTATTTATAGTAATGCTTCCAAATTTTTTAGTTGTTATTTTTTTAGGTAAAGTTTCATTATTTAAAGGAATTTCATATGTTGTTTTATAATTTTCAGGTCGTAGAATATCTATGTTTTTTTTCAAAATTTCTATATTTATTTTTTCTGAATTATTTATTTCATCAGGTATAAATTCAATACTTCCATAGGTATCATTTTCTTCCGTCCTATATCCCTCTCTAATTTTTTTTAGAAGTTGACCATTCTCATTAGTTATTAAAAATTCGTAATTGTTAAAAGATATATGATTATTGTCGTTTGTAGCATTTATGGCACTCATTTCTAATAAAGAACTTACAGGGGTTAAAGATAGTCTTTTTATGACAAGTTTGTTATTATCTATTTTATGCTTTTTATTTATTTTTATAGTTTTACATTGGTCTTTAAAATCCTTTTGAGAAACGATAAAATCAAATTCCCAATTGCCCTTAACACCTGACACTTCTGTAAATTTAGCGTAGAATCTAAACTTATCAGGTATTTTTCCATCATTACTTAGATTAATATCTTCTTTTAATAAATAAGTTTTATCATCTATTTTTTGAAAATCATATCCACCACTACCAGAAATTTTACCATTTATAGAATTGGTATAGCCTGAAAGAACATCAGGTTCTCCAAGGGAATTAAGTAAAAGTTTTTTTTCTCCCTTAATTATATATCCTACAAATAATTTATTGCCATCCCAAGCAACTTCGTTAACAGTTATAGTAATTCCGTTGAAAGTTAAAGATTGATTTACTTTTGTAGTATATTCCTTTAGATTGGGATTATCCGTACCAAAGTTTGTTTCTCTCTTTTGAAATTCAAATATAGATTTTCCTTGTAAGAAACTATTTATAATGGGTATATTTTCAGCTAAAACAGGTAAGGATAGAGTTCCAACTCCTAAGGCTATGGCTATAGAAGCAGCAATAATTAATTTTTTATTTTTAGATTTTTTATTAGTAGTATTATTATTTTGTTCATTTGAGAGATTAGCTAAACTATCCTCTAATTTATCATGAAAAATAGAAGAAACCTCAACATTATCTATAGATTCTTTATATTTATCTAATTCATGTTTAATATATTCATCTATTAACTTGTCTTTCATAGGAAACAGCCTCCCCATCTTTTCTTAATATATCATAAAGCTTAGTTCTAGCTCTATGAAGCCTAGATTTTACAGTACCTTCCTTTACATTGATTGCATTACTAATATCTTTTACAGAGAGATCTTCAAAATAATAAAGAAATATCACTGTTTTTAAATCTTCATCTAATGTACTTAATAGATGATTTAATTCAACTAAGTAAAATTCATCTTTAGAGTATTTCTTATCTTCAATTTCATCTAATAAAATAATTTTTTTATTGTTTTTTAATATTTTGTAGCAATTATTTATAAGACATTTTGTAAACCAAGCCTTAAAACATTTTGGATTATTTAAGGATTTTATATTTTTATAACAATTTAATATAGTTTCCTGTATAGCATCAGCACAATCCTCATCTTTATCTAAAATTGATTTAGAGACTACATAAAAATATTTTTCATAATGTCTTATAAGTTTTACAAAGGAAGCTTTATTTCCAGCTTGAGCTGATTTTACATCTTCAATAAATTCCATTATGTCTCCCCCTAAACTTAATACCATGGTATTTTAGTACTTTCACTTATATAGATAGATAAAAGTTATGATTGGTTCATTATATTTTAATCATATCAGAAGATTTGCAACCTTTTTTGATATATATAGTACAATAAGTTAGGGGGTGGAGGATATGAAAATAAAGGTAAAATTAAAAACTTTAATATCACTTTTATTATTAAGTTTATTTATAATTTTAATTGTAGTACCCTATATAAATTTAGGAATAGGTGAGTATTTAAATAAAAAGGGATCTCCTAAAGCACAAGCTTTTTATAAAAATTATTTATCTAGTCCCATAAAACTAAACGAAAAAAAGGCTTTATATTTATATGGGGAAAGTATTTTAGGAGGATTTCATAAATACACTATTATGTTTAGTGGATTTGGTGAAGAGAAAAATAATACTCTAGAAGACATAAAAAAGGCAAAAGAAGCATTTGAAAAAATTCTATTAAAGGATTCGGATAAAAATTATAATAATAAATACACTAAAAAAGCTTATTCTAGGCTAATGGATATAAGCATAGCTACTTTAAATATAGATGAATTACTACATTGGATAAGTTGGGGAAAAGACAAGAATAATGAAGAAATTAAAAATATAAGTAAACTTTATGAAGGATACTATTATTACACTCAAAGGGATTATAAAAAGGCAGAAACAATTTTGCATGGATATAATAAGGGAATGGATTTAGATTTTAAATATTATTATTTATTAGGAGATATTTATTCGCACAGGGGCAATATAGAAAAGGCTATGGACTACTTTGAAAAAGCAAGTAGTATCGGGTGGATATCAGGAGAGTATTTATTTGGGGGAAGTAACATAAGTCATAAAAATACATGGTTTAAGGATTATAAAAAGAAATTAAAAGGAGATTACAAAATTAGAGGAAAGGTAAGTTACAATGGAAAAGGGCTACCCTTTGTAGAAGTTTATATGAATGATGAAATTGGAGTATTTTATAAAGGAGGTAATTTCCCAGTTGCTATAACAGATAAAAATGGAGAATTTGAAACTTTAGGATTTACACAAGGTGTTTATGATGTGGGAATTGGAATTAATACTTCTCAATTATATGATAAAGTTTTTTTAAGACAAAATATAAACTCTATACAACTAAATAAAGATATAGATTTTAATTTTAATTTATCCAATCCAATAAGGATAAAAAATCCATTACCAGGCACTACAATAGAAGAAAAATTTGAAGTGTCTTGGGATGAAGTAAAGGGAGTGGATTATTATACAGTAGAAGTTATAACATTTGGTAATCCAAAGGAAAAGTCAGGAAGTAGCTTTAGGTATCTATTACATCATGAAAATGGAGAGTACAAGATAGAGGGAAATAATATTAAATTTAATATAAAAAAGCTAAATGAAAATATAGGTGTAGGAGGACTTTCCTTTGATGAAGAAGAGATGCTAGTTAACCCATCAGGAATACTAGGAACATTCACTCCTAATATAGAATATCCAATTGTAGTTAATGGATATGATAAAGAAGGAAAATTAATAGCTAAAAGCCTTCCTTCAATATGTAATTATGATGAAATATCTAGTATAAAAGTGGAGGGGGATTTAACTTTAGGTGAACAACTTATACTAGATGAAAAATATGAAAAAGCCATTAAATATTATGAAGAAAAATTAAATAAAAATCCAAAAGATAAGGAAGCACTTCTTTATTTATCTAAATTTTACATGATTGGTTGGAAAAAAGATAAAAAAGATTATGATAAAGCTTTGAAATATGCCAAAGAATATGATGATTTAACTAATAATAAACTTTCCTTTGAAGTAGTGGACTTTATGAAAAATCAAAATATAAGAGAAAATAAAAAATTAGTAAAAGAAATATTAGATAACATTCCACAAAAGCATAGAGATACAAATTATTATCATCAAAGAGCTAAATACCATTTGGCTTTAGAGGAATTTGAAAAGGCTAGAGAAAGTTATGAAAAAATGACAGATTACAAATTTATAAATATGATTTATATTGATATGTATTTAGGGGATTATAAAAAAGCTATAGATGTATTAACAAGTGGAGAAATTAATTTAAGAAAGATGAATGTAGCAAAGGTAATAGATGCTTTCAATAACATGGATAATATATCTAAAAAAGATAAGGAACTTTTCAATGAGTTATTAAAATCAGTATTAGTAGATAATCTAAGTATTGAAGATGGAAAAAAACTTTATGAAAAAGTATTTAATTCAGTGGATAATATGAAAGTAAAACAAATTTTAGAAGAGATGAAAAAAGAAGAGTATTGGGATCAAATGTAGTTAAATGTAATTGCTGAGGGATATATCAAAAGTTTGATATGTTCCTTTTTTAATTAATAGTACAATATGAAATTATTTAGAGTCTATAATAGAAGTGTATATCTAATTTGACAAAAAATTCAAAAAAGTAATAATTAAATATTGAATGTCTAGGAAAATAGAGGTAAAATTAATTTATAAATAATATTATTGTAAAATGTAGGGTTTAATCATAGACATTTTTTCTTATGAAGGGGGACATTTTAATGATGAATGTTTTTCAATATAAATTGAGAGCCTTAGATTTTATTGATAAAAATTATAATTTAAAAAACAATTAAAGGAAAGCCTTTTAATTGCCACTAACATATTGAATAAAAAAGAAAATGAACAAGAAGAAAAGAAGTTACAAGTTAAAGTACAATCACAGATATATAATTGTATTATTTAAAGATATAAATTATATAGAAACTATAAAAAATAATCGTAAGGTTGTTTTATGTACATCTAATAGTAGATTAGAATTTTATGATATATTAAAGAATTTAAGTAGCTTATTGGATGATAATTTTATTCAGATTCATAGAACAACTATAATTAATAAAAATTATATAAAAAATGTTTGTAAAAATTATAATAATCCCTATGTTATATTAAAGGATGATGTTAAATGTATACTGTCTAGAAGCGGATTAAAAAATGTGATGAAATATTGGATATAGTTAATATTTAGATTTGTATTTTATTATGTTTGTATATATATAGATAAAAAATATGAGAATGTTTTATTACAAACAAATTTTAATGAAGATGTGTTTATACAGGAATTATATATAAGATTTAATAAATAAATATTTAAAAGTCAATAAAAATGTATTTAGTAGGATGAGTTTACCCAAGTATGAAGCTTAATACATAATATCAACTAATAGGCTAAGAAATGTATAATTTTATTTTAAATAGGTGTACTATTGAGATTGAAGGCAGCATTTAAAGGTAATTAAAATTATATGAGGTGGGAAAATGGTAGATACTTTTTTAAATTTAGGATCTATTATCAATAATCTTTATATAGTGGATTTGGTAATAATAAGCACTACCTTAATCACCTTATTTTTAGGTAATGTAATTTCATATTTACCAAATAACATTAAGGCTAAAATCAATATAACATTGATTTTTATAGAGAAAATACTTTGTTTGAAAGGAGGAAGTATATATAATGTATAACCCATACTTTAAATATTGGTCATCTTTAAGAATTGCTGTACTACTATTAACAGTTGTTATATTATATAATACTATTCTCACTATGAAAAAAAAGAATATTTATAATTTAATTAGTTCATTATTTATAGTTATATCTATTATATTTTTAAATTTTTATTTGGGTGTTTTATATGATGAGATGAATTTTAAATCTGATAATTTTATTATATTTGTAAGTTTTATTGGTGGAATTTTATACATTTATAATATATTTATATATCTAAAAAAAGATTAATATATATTTTATATTTTATTTTTTCAGTACAAAAAATAGTTAAAGGCTTAATAGTTTTACATTTATTAGATTTAATGAATGTAAAATATATTTAAGAAGAAATCCCCTATGAACTTTATTCATAGGGGAGAGGGTTAATTAATTATTATCTAAAGGATTCTATAAAGTCAAAAATACCTTTTGTTATACGAGTTGCTTTATTAGATATTTTGAAAAAGTCTCCATTTGTATGAATGGCAATAGATACATGATCATCATCTGAATACACTGGACATCCACTTTGACCACCAGTAGTATCTATAGTATATTCAATTTTATATTCTCTGCTAGAAGTAATATCACCATTCATTGTCCACATTTCTCTATGCTTTTCACCTGGATAACCTGTTACATCTACATTAATATTATTTAGTGAATCAAGTTGCCAAGAAGCTCCAAAATAGCCTGTTGTATTTCCTATATTTTTATCTAACTCAATTACTCCCCAGTCAAAATTGGTATCGCTATTATTTGCATAGTTCTCAGGAACATGTATTGTTACTGCTTTAGCACTTCCAAATGGTGAACTGGATCCATTTCTTCCAGGATATAATACAACTTCTTTTGGCCATCCACCATTTTTACTTGAATAAAGACAATGACCAGCTGTAACTGCTATATTAGGGCCATACATCCATGCACTTCCTATATATCTAGCTCCATCTTCCCATGTCATTTCCATATATGCTATAGCAGAATAAGGAAATGCTGTAGTATCATCTATCATAAATCTATCATCGGTACCTATTACACTTTTTTTAGGCCCTTCATCTGGTTTTTGAGGTGGTATATAAGGATTGCTACGTCCAGAGGTTTTATCTCCTGGTTCAACACCTTCATAGTATATTTGTTTACCTTCCTCATTTGTCACAAGGTTTTTACTTATAATAGTCATTGCTTTGCGATTGGTAGTTACCTCTTTTGCAGAAACCATAGATGTACTACAGGTAAATAGAAGCATTACCATAGATAGTAGAGAGGCTATAAATTTTTTTTGTTTTGTCTTAAACATATCTTGTCCCCCTTTTTATAATATTTTAATTAACCATATATTTAAGATAAGATGGTTAATATTATGAACAACAATTAAGTTGTTATAGAAATATTTAGAATATTTGAAATATTTCTATATATAGAATATACCATAAATATAAAGCAAAGTACATACTTTTATTCAAAATTATGGTATAGACTTTCAGAAAATTAAATTTCAAATTATTTATTGTGTGAAAATAATGTTTCTATATTTACATTATGTTGAATTTATAAATTTGATTACTTATTTATAGAGTATTTTTCAGATATTTATAAAATTTAAAATAGGTAATTAATAATATTTATATGAAAAATTTCAAGTAAGTGTTAATATATAATTAAATTCAGAAATTATATTATGGAATAGATAAAACATAGTTAATACAGATAAGTTTAAGGAGGAAATATGAAAAAATTATTAATTACAATAATTATTATGTTTAGTTTTTTATTAGGAGGGTGTAGTTCAAATGATAAAGAAGTAAAAAAAGATAATAAAAATATTAGAAATATAGAGGAACATTCAAATAAAATAAATTTACAAGATGAGAAAGTAAAATTTATAATAAATGAAATGGAACCTGACAAAAGTAAGCCTTTTAAATTGGGAATGTCTATTGATAGAGTAAAGTCAATTTTAGAGAAAAATAATATAAAAATTGATAATGAAATTGAAATAACTTCGGATTTTAATGATAAGCATTTTGGAGACAAAGAACTTTCTACAGAATCTATAATATTTGATTTTGATAAAAAATATAATAAATTATATGCAATAACTAGTACAAAAGATGTTAATACATCATTAGATTTAAAAATAGGTGATTCTATAGATAAAATGAAAAAGCTATATGGCATAAGTTATGATAAGAAGTCTACATCTGATGGAGAATTGTATTTATATAATATGAAGAATTATTATTTTTTTGTTTATACAGAAGATGGTAAAGTTGTGAAATGGGGTATAGAAAATATAACAGATAAATAAATTAACTATTAAAGTAGGAAACAATTTGAAACGAAGATAATATTATTAAAAGAAAGAAGGTGTTAATATGAGTATTAATAATATTACAAGAAATTATGGGGGATATTTAAATAATTTATCAATGATGAATTCTGAAACTAAAGATACATATTCATCAAAAAACAGTGCGGGAAGATCTTTAGAATTTAAGGATAGCATAGATATTTCTGCATCAAGAAAAAATTTTCCAAGGGTAAATGGGATTGGAGGAATAACTATAGATAAAGGAACTGCAGCACATACAACTTTATATGTTGATAGAGGTTCTTTTGAGAAAATATTGAACTATAGTGCTAATAATCCAGAATGTCAATGGGAGGAAATGGGTATTGATGATGATAAAAGATGGGTTGTTATTAATGGACAACGTTTTGAATGTCCACTTAGCGAAGAGGAAAAAGAAGCTCGTAGAAGACTTAGAAAAGGAATTATTGAGATATTAACTGAAGCTGATAAGGAAAGAGAAAAGCGTAAGTCTAAATCTAAACAAGAAAGGCTTGGTTCTGTTAAACTAAGTTTTGATAAAAATAATAAAATTAATTTAAATGGTAATACAAGTTTACAATCAAGTGATAAGATTAAAAACCTTATGAAAAATGATAAGGTAATGAAGATGTTAAGAGATATTGACGGCATAAATGGTGGACAAGGCATTAGGTTATCATTATAAACAGAGTTCTTGGCTTCAGAAGGAGTTTTTACTCCCATTGAAGCTTAGAAATCGTTATCCAGGAGGGACGTAGCCGCTTTTTACTTCCACTTTAAAGAAGACGGGAGTAAAAAGCGGGTAGTCATCGGATAAAAAATTAAGGCTGTACTCCAAAGTGAATACAGCCTTTTAGTTTTATAAGGATAACCAGGGAATATAAACATCTATGACATTAAAAGTCATTATAGATACTGATTTTATTTTGTATTAATAATTTGTTGTGCCATTTTAACTAATTCATCTTGAGATACATTAGAATCTATTGCTACGAAAGAATAGTTAATTCCATTTTCCATCCAATTTAAACATTGAACTTGAGAAATTTTTTCCTTATCAGATCCATAGGTAAATACATATTTACCAGACAATTTATCCTGCTTATCTTGTTTTGTCATTTTATAATCTTCTGGTACAACCTTGTTAGTATATGAATGATAATATAACTCTATACCATTATAAGTATCAACAATAGTTGCTTTCTTTGGTTTTTCACCTAATCTTCCATTTTCCATATAAAGACCTAAGCTATCATTTTCTTTTGTATAGGTAAAATCAAGTGATTTGGTTTTCTCTACAGAGTTACCTTTTTCATCAAGCCCCTCATTATTTACAGTATGCCCACTTTTAAATGTATATCCGTTATCAAATTTCTTAACTAGTTTAGGATTAAATCCAAAGTCCTTTTTTACTTGCTCTATTGTAGGTATATCAGTGTAAGTTGGTATGATACTGCTATGTGAAGTTATAGAGAATATTTTTCCTGCAGCAAATACAGTTGTCCCTACTACCATAACAGCCACTAGAGCAGCCACAATTTTTTTCTTAAATAATCCCTTTATACATATTTTTTTATTTTCCATTTCACAATTCTCCTTTTGATTTGGTAAGCTGTTTAATGTTGCACTTACCTTATTTTTAAAACTTTCAGGTGTATCTGGAAAGGCATTATTCCAATTATAATTATTCATAAGTTACCTCCATATGCTCTAATTCTATTTTTAATAATTTTCGTCCTCTTGCTAATCTACTTTTTACAGTTCCTGAAGGTATTTTTAAAATCTGTTTAATTTCTTCTACAGAATATCCCTCCACATAATAAAGAACAATTGTAATACGAATACGATTTGGTAATTGCCTAATAGCGAAATATAATTCACTATAATCCTCTTTATCTTTAGCCTTGGCATACTCAAAGTACTCTTCATAAGATACCATTGGATGCTTTCTGCGTTTTAAACTATAACATTCATTTATGAGTATCCTAATAAGCCAAGTTTTAAAATATTCTTCTTTCTTTAATGTGTCTAATTTGTTATAGGCTTTTAAAATTGCATTTTGAACTGCGTCTTCACAATCTTCATCATGAATCAAAATTGATTTTGATACATGATATAAAGTAGATTCAGCCTCAAGGACTTTCTCTACAAATGCATCTTTATTCAATTGAATTCCTACCTTTCTTCGCAAAATGTAGCGCTACTTTTTTGCCTTACACTAATTAGATGCATATATATACCAAAAGGTTCATTTTAATTTTTGATAAATATATCATTTGACGAATATATCATTAAATGATATATTACATTTAATGATATATTGAAAAATAGGAAGGAGAATTTTATGGCAAGAAAAGATTCTATTGACATTGGGGAACTAACAGATTCTGCTTTTTATATTTTATCTAGTGTTATTGAGGAAAAGCACGGATATTTAATTATGAAAACTATTGAGAATGTTACTAATAATGAAGTTACTATTGGTCCTGCATCACTTTATACAACACTTAAAAAGCTTTTAGCAGCAGACTTAGTGGAATTAAATCCTAATACTGATGGAAATAAAAAAGTATATAAAATAACAAATAAAGGACGAGATATGCTTATAAAAGAGATTGAACGTAAAAAACAGATGATTAAATTTGCTGAAAAATTTTTGGATTTAGAAAAGGAGAATATTCATGAAAAATAAATATGTAATGATTAGTGGACTTGCCTTTAGTGAAGAAAGTGATATGGAAAAACTAAAAAATTATGCAAGAGAAGGTTGGATACTAGAAGATATAATGGGAGGATTTTTCTATAAATTAAAAAAAGATAAGCCTCAAGACATAGTATATAGTGTAGACTATCAAAGTGAGGCAGATGAAGAGTATTTTACTATATTTAAAGAAGCAGGATGGAAACCTGTTGTTTCTTTAGGAAACCAAATGCATATTTTTTCGGCACAAGCTGGAACTAAACCTATTTATAGTGATTGTGAATCAGAAATAGATAAATATATAAGTGCAAGAAATCAAACAAGAAAGGGAACATTTTATTCTTTAATAATAGCTATAGTACTAATAGGTTTGTTAGTTACTTCCTTAATTACTGCAAGACCTATGTTTCTGATTATATTTGGATTACTAATAATTGATATTGTTGTGTTTGTTTTTAATTTTATGCCTTATTTAGCATATAATTCTAGAATTAAACAAATAAAAAAATACGGTAAGTGTAAAAGTGAAATAATAAATAACAAAAACTTGTGGAAAATAGATGCATTTACAGGTGTTATGTTTTTGGCTTTAGGAATATCAAATTTAATTGAGAAAAAATATTTTGCAGTATTTTTTATAATTTTAGGTGTTTCTAATATTGTTTCAAGTTTAAATCACTATAAGAAGAAAGATAAAATAATTTAACCTAATTGTGCTATCCATCTCCCATCCTCTATAGGTGGGAGATGGATAGCGCTTGCCGATAGGCAACAAATATGATAAATTATAATCAGTTACATTAACTGAAAGGTAGTATTATCAATGCAATTATATAATAATAACCATTCAGCATTCTTGCTAAATTATCATTTGGTATTAGTTATAAAATACAGAAGGAACGTTATAGATGACCAAGTATCAAATAGATTAAAAGAAATATTCGAGTATATCTGTCCTAAATATAATATTGTTTTAGAAGAATGGAATCATGATTTAGACCATGTACATTTATTATTTAAAGGTTCACCTAATACAGATATATCAAAATTTATTAATGCGTATAAAAGTGCCAGTAGTAGACTTATAAAAAAAGAATTTCCGAAAATAAAAAATCAGTTATGGAAAGAATATTTTTGGAGTAGAAGCTATTGTCTTATAACAACTGGTGGTGTTCCTATAGATATAGTTAAAAAGTATATAGAAAATCAAGGAATGAAATGATGTGAGGATATGTTAAAAGCTTATAAATATAGGATTTA
>NZ_FUWT01000016.1 GCF_900167265.1 Clostridium tetani | reverse complement strand
TTCTGTGGCGATGCAAGAAATGTAAATTATTATAAAGGAAAAAACATATGCAAAGATTGTTTAGATGAATTAAAAAGTAAATAAAAATACAGCATTATGTCAAATATATGTAATGATCTACGTATAACTAAACTTAATATACTTAATGTTTTCAAAGCTATATCTGAACCTAAAACTATAATTACATATCCTACACTAGCTTTAATAACAGATACAATAATTTGTTTAAAGTTCTTTTTCTGAATTAAAAGTCCTATGGAAACTATGAGTACTAAAATTACATCTGCCTTCATTAAAGTATTAAATACATCCATCTAATATACCTCTACTCTTTAAATAGTTATCCAATTTAAATTTTATTTCTTCTTGATCCAACAAATCCTCTAATTCTACTTTTGCTATATCTTTTTTATCTATATAAAAGTTAATGTCCTCAGAACATATATATATGTCTGGATCATATAACCCTGCGGTTGTTACATCACATCTAATTATATTATGCTTTAATTTTTTATTTTTAAAATATCTTTTAACATTAGCTTCTATTATAAAGCTGCTGCCCAATCCTAAGCTACATACAATAACTATATTGAGCATTCTCCTTCCTCCTTAAAATTTTCTAATAACAATATTACTTCTTTTGAATCTTTACATTGAATTAAATTTTTAAAGTTTTTTCTTAACATAATAAAACTTGTAATCTCCTCAAGAGCTTTTACATGCTCTTGATTATTTTTGGTTGCAAAACTTATTATTACTTGAACTGGGTCATGCTTTTTATGATTAAATTTTACTGGTTCTTTTAATATAACCATTGAAAATCCAGTTTTATATACACCATCTTCTGGTTTAGCATGAGGCAATGCTATACCATGTGATATTACTATATAAGGGCCATTTTTACCTCTTTTATTTAAACAATTTACTAAACTCTTTACATAATTATCATTAACGTATCCTAATTGTTTTAATGCATTACCTGATATTTTTATAGCCTCTTTTGCATCTGTAACTTCTACATTGGTAATAATAGCCTCACATACTAGCAAATCCCGAATATGTAACATTTCATCTTGTATTTCCCCAATTATGTTCTTCTTTAAATCTTTTTTTAGTGCGGTTAAATCTTTTATTACGCAATGCTTTTGTACTACATTTATAATACTTTCTACATTTATAATCTTTTCTTTTACTTTTGGTGAAAATATCTTAGAAAGCTGTTTTTTATCTTCGTCATTTATTAGAGGATTTACTACTATAACTGGAACATTAGCCTCTTTTAAAGCTACTGTACTTATTACATAATCTATATCAAAGGTATTTCTAGAAATAAACTGATTATAAGATAATATGTCTATAATTTCTATATCATCATAGCTATTTCTTAGTTTATTTGCTAAAAGCTTAGAAGTCCCTACTCCTGTGGAGCAGACCACTATAATTCTTTTTTTAGTAGCGTAACTTTTATTCATTTTTTCAATTGCAGCTACAAAATGAAGGCAAACATAAGATATTTCATCGCTACCTAATTCCACATTAAACTCGTTATTTATTATTCTCACTAAATTAGCAGTAATTGTATAAAATTCATTATAGGAATTTTTAATATCTTCTTTATAAGAGTTTTTTATTTTTATGCTATATTTAGCTCTATTAATGGCAGGCATTAAATGAACAAAAAGTCCATTTATGATTTCATCTTTATTTTCTAAAGCTATATCTACTTCTTTTTCAAATTGGGAAACCATCTTTTCTATAGAATTTACTAATTTATGTCTTTCTTTTATATTTGAAAAAATATCATCTTCTAAAAACTTTATAGGATTAGCTCCAAGAAAATGCATACTTATCCATATTATTTCCGTTTTAGGTATAATAATATTATATCTTTTAGATAATTCATTACAATAATTTTTGGCTTCGTCATATTCAAAAGTCTCTGATATATAGTCCATTTTTTCGTATTCTATATCCGCTATAAAATCTTGTTGTATTCTTTTTATCATTATACATGTATTTATAATAATATTATAAAAAGCCATATCTGATACAGATATATTTATAGCCTTCAATGTATCTATTAAAAGCTCCCATATATGCTTTATATCTATACCATAAAAGTAATTCCATATCATAAGATCATATATAGTTTCTGGTTGTAATAATCCGTGTATTCTAGAGTAATCGTAACTGTGTAAAATTATATCATATATGATTCTTCTTTTTTGCAGTTCTCTACCTACAATATAAATGCCTTTATTCCTTCTTCTTACTAACTGTACACCTTTTTCTCTAAGATATCCCTCTATTTCATCTAGATATTTTGATGTAGTTGACCTACTAACTCCTAGAAAATTAGATATCTCTTGAAGTGTTCTAGAATAGTGACTTTTTAACAGATATAATATTAATCTATATTTATTCTCAAAGCCTAAATAATTTCTATATATGGATTCTTTAGTGGCTAATAAATCTATTTGATTTTTAGTTAAATCTATCTTTATACCCTCTCCATATTTTTTCTTTATAATAGGCATATTATTTCTCTTTAATATATAATTTATATTATCTATAGCATACCTAACCGTTCTTTCGCTAATATTTACTTTATTTGATATTTGTTTTATTTGATATTTGTTTTATAGTTAAAAAATCGCCAGTTTCAACTAACATCTGTAATATTCTATATTCTATATCTTTAATCAAATTATCACCTACATTTTAATTATACATCATTTTATAGCATTTAAAAGTTTTTTAAAAAACAGTCTTTTAATTTAATAAAAGACTGTTTTTAAAATTATTATTCTATTTTTCTGTAGATATTATATGTATACTATCTTCATTAATACTCAATAAAGCGTATTCACCTTGACTATATACCTTTTTACTTGAAGGATTATAATCTGTAAGTTTAATATCAAAATCCTTATACTTTAAATTATAATCTTGGTATGAACCCATAAATACAGAATAATCCACTAACACTTTTATTCCATTTTCTTCACCAAAAGATAATGCTTCTGGTCTTATAATTGCTTTTATTTTTTCTCCTTTTTTAAATGCCTTATTAGCCTTAACCTTATATATGTTGTCAAATAATTCTATACTAACATAATCATCTTCTATATCTTTTACAGATGAATCAAAAATATTAGCTACCCCAATAAAATCAGCTACAAACTCTGTAGCAGGACTATTATATATTTCTTGAGGTGTTCCTATTTGCTCTATTATTCCCTTATTCATTATAATTACTCTATCTGACATACTCATAGCTTCTGCTTGGTCATGAGTTACATATACACTAGTTATTCCAATATTTTTTTGAATTCTTCTTATCTCTGTTCTCATATAAACTCTTAGCTTAGCATCTAAGTTAGATAATGGTTCATCAAACAAAAGAACAGATGGTTCCATAACCAATGCCCTTGCTAAGGCAACTCTTTGCTGTTGACCTCCAGATAACTGATTTGGTGCTCTATTTTCTAGACCTGAAAGCCCCACTAGTTCTAATATGTTTTTTACCTTATCTGCTATTTCACTTTTGGATAATTTTTTTATTTTTAATCCATATGCTATATTTTCAAATATGTTTAAATGGGGGAAAAGTGCATAAGTTTGAAAAACCATGGCTGTATCTCTTTTATCTGGAGTAAGATTGTTTACTCTTTGTTCTCCTATATGAATACCTCCTTCTGTTGGTACTTCAAATCCAGCTATCATTCTCAATGTAGTGGTTTTACCACATCCAGAAGGACCTAAAAGAGTTACAAATTCCCCTGGTTCTATATTTAAGGATACGTTATCCACCGCTGTGAAAGTCTTCCCACCAGGACTTTTATATATTTTACTTATATCTTTTAATTTTACGTATTTTGAAGACATTATACTTCCTCCTAACCTTCTCTAGTTGAAGTAGTTATTCCTATTTTGCTTAATAAGAAATTCATTATACCTACTACTACAATAACTATAAGTATTAATAATGTAGAAAATCCTGCAGCAACTCCTATTCTTCCAACATCAACTTGAGACATTATTGTTACTGTAAGAAGATTATAATTTGCTGAAACCAAGAAGATTACTGCACTAACAGCTGTCATACTTCTTACAAAGCTATATACAAGACCACTAAAGAATGCTGATTTTATGAGCGGAATTGTTACAGATGTAAATACTTTAATGGAGTTAGCTCCTAAATCTTGAGCTGCTTCTTCTATTCCAGGGTCTATTTGTTGTAATGATGCTATCCCCGATCTTATTCCTACAGGCATACTTCTAAAAATAAATGCTATTATTATAATGGCAGACGTTCCTGTTAGTATTAAAGGCTTTTTATTATATGCTAATATATACCCCATACCAATTACAGTACCTGGAACTGCCATTGAAAGCATTGATACAAACTCAACAGTTTGTCTACCTAAAAATCTTTTTCTAACTATTAAGAATGCTATAACCATCCCCATTACTCCTGTTATAGGCATAGCTATCAATGAAAGTTTAGTAGTATCTACTAAAGCTTTTACACCTAAATTTTTTATGTATTTATAATGTTTCAATGTTGGTGTATAATCTATTCCCCATAAATTAACAAATGAACCATATGGTATTAATATATAAAGTATCATTATAAATAAGCATATTATGTAGCATATAGTTTCTATTGGAATAGTTATAGATTTCTCTGAAATATAATCCCTTTGTCTAGAAGGCTTACCTGTTACTGTTACATAAGACTTGTTACCTACCCAATATTTTTGTAGTACAAACATTAGTATGGATATGCTTAGAAGTACAGTCGCTAATGCCGTACCTCCTTTTATATCATAGTTTCCCATAGCTTGAAGATAGGTTTTAGTTGCCAACGTAGTGTAGTTTCCTCCTATGACCATGGCATTACCAAAATCTGCCACACTCTGTATAAATACTAGTAAAAAAGCATTTGCAATACCTGGTTTTAAAAGAGGCAAAGTTATAGTTCTAAAAATATGAGTTCTAGAGGCCCCCATATTTCTAGCAGCTTCTTCATAAGAAGGATCTATTTGTTTTAAAAGTCCTGCTAATACTAAATATGCTACTGGGAAAAATGTCAGTATTTGAACTGAAGCTAAACCCGAAAACCCATATATATTAGAATCTTTTATACCTAATAAACTATGAGTTACAAATCCTCTTTGTCCAAAAAGCATTATAAATGACATTGCAAGAGCAAAGGGTGGAGATATTATGGGCAAAATAGTAAGTATTTTAAATAGCTTTCTAAACTTTAGGTTTATATATGCATCTGCATAAGCAAATAAAAAACCTAATATAGTAGCTATAACACTTACAAAGCCACCTAATATTAAAGTATTTTTCAATACAATTTTAGTTTCAGTTTGGGCAAAAATTTGTCTATAATATTCTAAAGTTAAAACTCCAGTATTACTAACAAAACTTTCTTTTAATACACCGTATATAGGCCATATTATAAATAAAAATAAAGATATCATCACAAAAATTATAGTACATAGCAAAATTGGATCCCTTACTATTTTTTTTGCTTCATCTATTTTTGTCCTTAATTTGCTATTCATTTTATCACCTCTGGTTTTAATAAAGCCTATCTATTTATAGATAGGCTTTATATCAAATTTCTTATTTTATTGCGTTATTCCATTTTTCTATTAATTCACTTTTATGACTTCCTGCCCAATCAAGATCATATTCTATAAGTTTTGTGTCATTCAATTCTGCTGCTTGTTGCGGCGGTTTAGCACTTGGATGAGTTAGGAATTGATATGATCCTACAGTTTGTCCAAGTTCTTGAGCCTTAGCTGTTAAACACCAGTCTATAAACTTCTTTGCTACTTCTTGATTTGGAGCACCTTTTAGTAATCCAACTCCTCCTATTTCATATCCTGTTCCTTCTTTTGGTGTGGATAATACTATATCCTTCATTCCTTCTTCTCTATACTTTATAGCATCATGTAAGAAAGTTATCCCTACCATAGCTTCTCCTTGACCAACCATTCTTCCCGGAGCTGTTCCTGATTTTTGATAAGATTTTATTTGACCATTTAGCTTTTTCATGTAGTCAAGACCTTTTTCTTCTCCCATAACTTGAACTACTGTTGCTAAAAATGTATATGCTGTTCCTGATGAACCTGGATTCGCTGTTACTATTTGACCTTTAAATTCTGGCTTTAATAAATCTTCCCAGCTTTGTGGAGCTTGTACTCCTTTTTCTGCAAGAAGTTTTTTATTTGAAACAAATCCTAAATATCCTTTATAAAGTCCTGTCCAATAACCTTCTTTATCTTTAAATTGATCTGGTATTTCTTTAGCAGATGGTGATTCATATTTTTCAAGAAGCCCATCCTTTTTAGCTTGGATAAATCCATCTGCTGGTCCTCCAAACCATACTGATGCCTTAGGATTCTCTTTTTCTGCTTTAATTCTTCCCATTATTTCTCCGGAACTCATTCTTACTGCATCTACTTTTATACCTGTCTCTTTTTCAAATTCTTTAACTGCAACAACCATATAGTCTTCCATTAAGCCACAATATATTGTAAGGTTTTGACCGTTGTCTTTCCCTTTTTGGTTACCAGCTCCATTGCTACAACCAACAAAAGATGTTAATGTTATTGCTGAAGCCAGTACCAATCCTATTATCTTCTTTATCTTTAACATATATAACTCCCTCCTTATTCTTAATTTTAGCATATATTATCTCTTTATAAGGTTATCTTTATCTAAAGTAAATTTGCAAAAATTATACTTATTAAATATAAAACCCACGTAAAAATATTTTACATGGGTTTTATATAGAACATATAATAAATATTTACTCTTTTTGGTCATAATCAGTTTTAAAATTTTCTAT
Source organism: Clostridium tetani (assembly GCF_900167265.1). Classification (GTDB taxonomy): domain Bacteria; phylum Bacillota; class Clostridia; order Clostridiales; family Clostridiaceae; genus Clostridium_G; species Clostridium_G tetani. Next base: position 54,948 of record NZ_FUWT01000016.1, on the reverse strand, counting down.
AAACTTCATATACGCATCTTGTTCATCTATTAACCTACTCATTTTCCTATCAAAAGATTTTGTAGCCCAATTTGTTTCATTATAAAAATATCTATTAGATAATCTCCAAAATCTTTGAGGAAATAATAAAAATGCAAATAAAACTCTGTATTCTTCTTCTCTCAGGGGATATTCTTTATTATAAGATTCTAATATCAATTTAGCATATTCTATATCCCAATCTACTCTCTTTAACACTTTTATCATAAAAGAAGATATATCATATGCTCTTATCTCTCTTTTACAATAATCAAAGTCTATTACGTTTATAGAATCATCTTCGTCTATTATTATATTATGATAGGTATAATCATGGTGGCAAAAATTTTTATCCTCTTCGGATATTTTACATAAATCCTCATAGGCTGAACTTTCTAATACATTTATAGCTCTTATTCCTAAATCTTTATAGAATTGAACATTTTTTATATAATTCATTTCAAACTCGTTTTTATTATTTCTTTTTCTAGTCATATGACGCATTTTTTCTAACGCTCTAACCCTTTTATTCATAAGACTTGGCCATCTCCAAAGATCTGTCTTTAATTTGCTATTTTCAGGAGGTTCATACCCTTTAGAGGCTATATGCATATGTGCTAAGCTTTTAGCTGCATTAGCTACATCTTCTTTATTCTTAAAATCCGCCTCTCTTCCATCTATCCATTCAGATAATGTATAGATATCTTCATTTACAATGGCAAAGGGCTCTCCATAAGTGTTCATATAATATCTATCAACTTTAGGAAATCCATTCTTAACAAGATGCTCTTTTGCACCATAAACAAACAATAACTTTTGAATACCATAGTTAATTTTTTTTAGGCACCTTGTGCCTTCATTAGTTCTTAAAAAATACACTCCCTTATTAGGTTTAAGTTTTTCAATTTTAATATCAAACTGTCTTTCTATTTCAAATTCCCTCATCATAGTAATCACCTCTCTATAATCTATATGTATTCTTTATAAATTTTAGAAGAACAGTAATAAAATTTTATATTATTAACACTTTATGTAACATATTAATATAATGAAATATAATTATTTCTAAGAAAGGAACCCTAAATTATGAAAATTGGTATAGATGGAAGAGCTGCAAAATGGTATAGGGGGACAGGGATAGGTACTTATACTTATCAACTAATAAATTATATTAATAATGTTGATAAAATAAATAAATACAAGATATTTATGCCTTCTGAATGTAATAATATGATAAATTTTAATGATAATTTCTCTATATCCAAAATATCTTCACAAAATCAAAGCAATAGTTTTTGGGATGGTGTAAACATATGCAATCCATTGTCTAAAAGTAATTTACAACTTTATCATGTTCCCCAAAATGGTATAGGATTACCTTTAGAAAAAAACTGTTCTTTTGTTATAACTCTACATGATGTTATTCCCTATAGGATGCCTGAAACCACTAGTGATAATTATAGGAAAATTTTTAATGAAACTCTTCCTAAAATAGTATCTTTATGTGATGGAATAATAACGGTATCTAATTTTTCAAAACAAGATATAATAAAGGCTTTTAATTTTCCCGAAGAAAAGATTTTTGTAACACACCTAGCAAGTGAGGATATATATAAACCTAAAGATAAAAAAATAAGTAAATTACTAATAGAAAAACATTATTCTATTAAAGACGACTTTATACTATATGTAGGAGGATTTAGTCCTAGAAAGAATATAATTGGTCTTATTGAAGCTTTTAGCAAACTTATATCCTTTTATAAAAAAGATATAAAGCTAGTTATAGCTGGAAAAAAAGGTAAGTCCTATTCGTTGTACAAGAAAAGATGTGAAGAGTTAAACATAGCTGATAAAGTTATATTCTCAGGATTTATAGAATTAAATCATCTACCTTATTTTTATAGTGCTTGTAAACTTTTTGTATATCCTTCTTTTTACGAAGGTTTTGGATTACCACCTATAGAAGCTATGGCATGTGATTGTCCTGTTATAACTTCTAATACCACATCTATTCCTGAAGTGGTATTAGATTCTGCACTATTAATAGATCCACACAATATAGATGACCTTTGTTCTTCTATGTATGAGGTTTTAGTAAATGACGCCTTAAGAAATTCTTTAATTAAAAAAGGAAGTAAAAGAGCTTCTGAACTTACTTGGGAAAAAACTGCCCTTAATACTATAAGTGCATACTCTCAAATTATAAATAATGAATATAGTAAACAAGTAGAAGGTATCTAAAAGGTAATTTTAAAATTACCTTTTAGATACCTCTTTTATCATATAAAGCCTTGAAAATCTTTCAAGAAATCCTCTTTAAATTCTTCTAAATCGATTTTCTTTTTTAATTTATCTATGGAGCTTTCTTCAGACCAATTTTTATTTTCAGTGTAATAACCTTTTACTATACTAAATATTTCCTGTGGGAAAGTAAGCATGCCATATAACACCTCTATTTCCTTGCCATTTAGAGGGTTCATTTTGTTATATACTTCTAATATTTTAGAACATTTTTCTATATCATAAGCAGAGCTCTTTACCCATTTAGTTATGAAATTACATAAATCATGTACTCTCAAATCTACTATAGCATAGTCAAAATCTACAAAATATCCCTTATCCTTATTAATTATAATATTATGATAGGCTAAATCATGATGACAAAACACTCTTTTTTCCTCCATGCTACATAATTTATAGTAGCATGAGTTTTCTAATATTTTTATACTCTTTTTTATTTTATCTATTAAATAATCTGCATTCTCTATAAATATATTATTAAATTTACTCTTATTATTATAAATTAAAGCTAACTCTCTAAAAAGTTCCATTTCCCTTTCTTTTCTTTTGAAATTTTTAATAATCTTTCCTAGATTATTTTTAGATTGTATATCGCTATAAAATCCTTTTCCTGCATAATGTAATTCTGCCAAAGCTTCTGTAGCTACGATTAAATCCATAGGATTACTATAATCACTTTCTCTTCCTTCTACTAAGTTCATCATACAATATATGGAATCATTCCAAATAACATATGGTTTATTATCTTTTGTTTCTAAGAAGTTTATGGTTCTATTAAAACTTCTGTTTACATAATTTAATCCCTTTTTTATAAACTCTAACTCATCCACAGTATAATTTACTTTCTTTAGAATTTTTTCTCCAGTTTCATCACTTATTATAAAAACACTTCTTAAAGGTAAAACTTCCTTAGGCTTTACCTTAAAATTTTCAAACAATGTTGAATCTAAGTCATATTGTGCCAAGTAATTCCTAGTAGAATATATTCCTTTCATTCCACCACCCCTATATTGAAATCAAATCTTTTTGTTCAATTAATTTTTCCAATATTACTAAGTACTCATAATCACTTAAACTTTTTCTGTCATATCTATAGTTAATAATTGTCTTTACAAACTCATAAGGAAATGATAAAAGTGATAATATAAATTGATAACTGCTTTGTCCTAAATTCTCCATATGGCAAAATCTATCTATTAACATATAATAATTTAAATTAACTCCTTTTCTTTTATATCTAGATAATAGATAAAAACAATCCATTTCTACTAAATTATATTTACATTTACTTATAGTTTTTACCTTTATGAATTCTTCTTCTTTTATCAAATGCTTAAAATCTACTTTGTCTAATATTATTTCTTTATTTTGCATGCTTCTAGTTATTAATGAATAGTAGTCATTTTTATATATATTTTTAATAGCTGCTTTTCCTTTTTCTATATGTTCTTCTCCTACTTCTAAAAATTTATTTTCAAAGGCATTCCTAGGTCCTTCTGATTTAATTCTTTTTAAATCTCTATTTACTTTTTTTATATACACTTTATATTCTTCTACTGTTTTCCCAATCCCACTATCTAATCTATCTTTTATATTCTTATATCCCATAATCCTTTTATGAAAATCATTTATTATATATAATTGTTTTTCTAATTTAGTCTCATCTACATTTTTAACTTTAATGTCAGAACCTATAGATTCATCTACAAATATATTTATATCTTTTAAATACTCTAAAAAAGCATTTTCTCTAATCATAACACCCTCCGCTTCCATAGTTTATACATCTAAACTCCTCTACAAATTCCTGTTTTGCTTCTCTGTCATCCACTATTCTTTTTATTTTATTTATAAAAACTTTTTCCTTCCAAGGTTGTTTTTCTGCATAGTATTGAAGTCCTACTTGCCAAAAATCTTGAGGAAACTCTATAAAAGCAGCCATAATTTTTATATCTTTTTTATTTATAGAATAGTTTAAACTATAACTATCCATTATTTTTTTTGCATTTTCTATGTTCCATTTACCATTTTTCATTACACGTATAATTAAACTGCATAAATCGTGTAAATGAGTATCCAATATGCAATAATCAAAATCTATTATATATACAGAATCATTTTTATCTATTAATACATTATGGTTGGCATAATCATGGTGACAAAAGGGATTTTTTTTCTTCTCTGATTGAATTTTATTTAAGTAATCACTCCTCTCTAGATTATATATACTTTTATCAATTCTTCTTAATTCCTCATCTATTACTTTTCTAAAGAGATTATCAAAATAGGACGGCTTATCCTTTTTATCTATTTCATTTTTAAAAAAACTTATATCTGATTTTTTACTGTTAAAATCCTGAATCCATCTTCCCATCCTATACCTTGATTTTATATATTTATTCCAACTAAAATTAATGCTATTCTTATGAAGTTGTCCTAAAGTAAATGCAGCTAGCTGAACATCTCTAGGATCTTCATAATTACAATGTCTAGTTTCTATCCATGGTGTTAAATAGCCATAATAATCTCCTAAAGATATACAATCCTTCTTATCTACAGTTTGTATAATTTTAGGAGTATTTTTAAAACCATTATTATAAAGATGATTAATGGCAGAAGTTATAAATAATGTTTCTTGTGATCTATACTTCAATAGTTTCAAACAAAAGTTTTTCCTATTGCTTTTTATTTTATATACATTCTTTATTTTTTCTACATGTATAGCTTTTATGTTGTACTTATCTTCCACTAATTTCTTTATATATCTATTCTCCAATATTTATCCCCCTGCTTCTTACTTATAATTGTATTATATGTATTAATTACTTTGTATGTGCTAAAAGGTAATATCTAAAGGATATTATACATATTTTATTTCATAAGAGGACACATTTTTGTGATTAGCTAATATTATTAATATATAGGATTCTTTTGTAAAGGAGGGATTTAGTGAAAATAGGATTTGATGCAAGAGCTATTAATTTATATAATGGTACCGGAATAGGTACTTATACCCAAAATATTTTAAAGCATATATTAGACTTGGATAGTAAAAACTTCTATCACATATATTGGTGGGGAGAAAATTATAATGATTTTTCTAAAGATAATTCTAAAGTTCTTTTAACATCAAAACGACGTAAAAGTTTTTATGAAGAATACTATTTTCCAGCTAATTTGGATAGAGAAAGTGTGGATTTATATCATGTACCACAAAATGGTATGGGACTTAGTAAAAATACTTCCTGTAAAAAAATAATAACCGTACATGACTTAATTCCTTATACAATGCCTGAAACAGTAGGCAGAGGTTACTTAAAGAAGTTTCTGCGAAACATGCCACAATTAATTTATGATGCAGATGCTATAATAACAGTATCCAAATACTCTAAAAAAGATATTTTAAGATTTTTTCCTATGGATGAAAAAAAGATTTTTGTAACTCATTTAGCTGCAGACGAAAAGTATAGACCTTTAAATAAAGATAAGTGTAATTATATCCTAAAAAATCATTACAACATAGATAATCCTTTTATACTTTATATAGGTGGTTTTAGCCCTAGAAAAAATATAAAATCTTTACTAATTTCTTTTTCTAAAATATATAAAAATTTAGATAAAGATTATAAACTAGTCATAGTTGGTGCAAATAAGAATGGCACGAAAATCCTAATGGATATGGCTAAAGATTTGAACATAGAATCTAAAATAATATTTACTGGATTTGTTCCTGAAGATCACTTACCTATTTTGTATAATAGTTGTGAAACCTTCGTATATCCTTCATTATATGAAGGCTTTGGACTTCCTCCATTGGAAGCCATGTGCTGCGGTACTCCAGTTATAACCTCTAATGTAACTTCTATCCCTGAAGTAGTTGGTGATGGCGGAATTCTTATTAATCCTAATGACATAGATGAACTTTCTAATTCTTTAGAAAAAACCTTGCTAGATGTATCTTTTAAATATGAATTAAAGAAAAAAGCTTTAGAAAGATCCTCTCTATATTCTTGGGAAAATACAGCTAAAAATACTCTTAATGTATATAACAGTATTATTTCTAACAATATATAAAAGGCTTAATTAAAAATTAAGCCTTTTATATATTGTCTACTTCTTTTTAGATACTTCTTGTATAAACTTTTCTATGTTAAAATCTTCATTATTAATTATTTTTAAAGTTTTATTTATATTTTTTCTTATATCTTCGTAATCCTCATTATATTTTATATTAGGGGATTTTTTATATACATCATACATTAGTTTAAATATATTTTTATCATTAAAAAAGTCTTCTTTTTTATTTAGACTTTTTGATTTGTAAACATTCATATTAAAAGGTAGTATTTTTTCATTTTTAAACATTTTTTCCTGAAATTGTTCATTTTCTATCATAAACTTCAAAAATGTTCTTGAAGCTTTATTATTCCTCCCTTTAAAAACTAAAACACTATATCCTTTTCTGCTTACATTTCTATTTCCTGCTAGAATAAATCCAGGTATCTTTTTTATTTCATACTGCCCTTTCATGCTAGGTAGCTTTTCCATAATGTTATATACATCTGTAGCTGTACATATAGTGGACACAACTTCTTCGCTCTTTAAAGCCTCTACTAAGGAGTTATTTTCTTCTCTATAAATTATTTGATTTTTATTAAAAATATTTATTAGCTCAACAGCTCTTATAGCTTCTCCACTAACTATAGTTTTATTTTCCTTTTCATCTTTATATCCTCTTCCTAGCTGATTTAAAAATATATCATATAAATCTATATTATTGTAATTATGCATGAACTTATAATTCTTATTTAATTTTTTATTTATATATCTACTATTTTCTACATAATCATGCCAAGTTTTTATATCTTCTATATTTATATTACACTTTTCATATACATCTTTTCTATATATCATTAAGTAAGGATTACTACTTAAATCTATTCCATGAATACCTTTGTCTGAAGATACAGCTTCTAAATTTGAATCTTTAAAGTTTTTTCTATACTTTGATAAAAGCTCTTCTAGATTTAAAAAGTCGTCTTTAAATTTATTTATAAAATATTTTGCATGCTCACTTTTTACAATTATAATATCTGTTTCTTTTTTCCCTTTTGATATATCTTTTTCTAAACTTATATTAACCTTAACATTTGGATAATACTTGTTAAATTCTTCAGTATATTGATTCATATAAGGTATCAATTCCCTAGGAACTGATATAGATAGATCTCCTCTAGAATTTTTGTCTAAAGTACTAATATTATCTTTATTTTTACATGCAATTAAATTAAAAATTATTAGTATTATTATAATTGATAAAACACTATATTTTTTCATATTTATGTACCTCATAAAATAATCACCACTCAATATTTTAATATAATTATTTTAATCATAGTTTAATAAAATCATATTGTCAAAATATATTAAAAAGCTGCTATAATTTTAGCAGCTTTTTAATATATTTTTAAATCAACCCTTTGACATAGAATAATTTCCGGTAGAGTTAAATTCCTCAGCCCACTCCTTTTCTGCATAAGGTTTAAATTCCTTTGAAAGTTTATCTAAAGTCTTTTTGAATTCTTCATCATATAACATCATTTCTGCACCCTTATCTGTAGGTTTTGCTCCAATTTTGCTAATTATATCTCTAACTACTTCTGGATTGTCTATCATCATACATGGTAGTAATAGATTGTCATTATATGGTTGTCTCTTTATTAATTCCTTAAAAAATGGTCCCTTAAAAACTTCTATTAAAGGCTTGTCTTTTAAATTATCTGTGGCAAAATGCGAAAATATACAAGGCTCAACGTCTTCTTTTGAATTTATATGACAATAGTATTTACCTGCTATACACCCTCCTACATAAGGTGCATCATTGAAAAAGTCAATAGCAAAGTAAGGCTTAGTACTCCTTACTTCCCTTACCCTTCTACCTAAATTGAGCCTTTGCTCTGGTGTTAACATAAGGTCAAAATTAGGCTCTTCACCTACTGGCATAAATATAAAGTACCAACTCATTTTAGATCCTTTTTCTATAAGCATATCAATAAATTTATCCGAAGATACAATATCAATATTAGAACTTCCTACTGCACTAGAAACTCCAAATAGTATTCCTCTTTCTTTTAGCATATCCATGCTTTTCATTACTTTTTTAAATACACCTTTACCTCTTCTTTCATCTGTTTCTTTTTCAAAGCCCTCAAGAGAAAACATAGGAATTACATTGCCTAACTTTTGAAGCTTATCTGCTAACTTATTGTCAAACAAAGTTCCATTGGTAAATGGCATAAATATAGCATCATTGTACTTTTTATATATTTTTAGTAAATCTCTATAGAAAAATGGTTCACCACCTAAAATAACAAAATAATAAATCCCAATATCAATAGCTTCTCCTATAATTCTATCTAACTCTTCATAGGTTATATCATCTTCTTTGCTATAACTTGACGCATAACATCCTGTACATCTTAAATTACATCTCATAGAAGGACTTATTAAAATCACAAAGGGTGTTTTTATACCCTCTTCATTTAAAAGCTTAGCTCTTTTAGGCATTCCTGACCAGACAGCATTTCCAAAAAAATTTGTAAATAGTTTGTTTAGACAATTCTTATCAGTAGTTTTTAATATGTTATTAATATATTGATTAATAGATGGTATGTCATTATAGTACTTATAAATAGTATTAATCCTTCGTAGATTTTCTTCATCTTTTCTAGCTATTTTTCTAGCTATATCAACCACTTTATCTACATTTTTTTCAGGATTCTTATTTAATAGTTCAACAGCATTACCAATTAGAGTATCTCTTATTCCTTTTTCTATGGATTTCTTAATACTCATACTTACCCCTCCAAATTAAATATATCCTAGGAATGGTTTTTATTTACTATATATATATATATATATATTATTATAAAAAAGAAAGACCTTAATATATTAGGAGTATCTAAGGACTTTCTTTATATACTAAGTAAATTTATTAAATTCCTTGGAACATTTTAACTCATCAACTAAATGCTTTATCTCCTGGTCTTTATTTTTATCCATTATAAGCATTACATCTCCTGAATCTACTATTATCAAATCATTTATTCCAAATCCTATAATTAACTTCTCTTTACTAAAAACTATACAGTTATTACTTTGTTCCAAGAAAGTATTTCCTTCTACATTATTTCCCCGGAAATTTTTTAAGAATCTGGATAGCGACATAAAACTACCTATATCATCCCATGTAAACTCACATTTTATAACATAAGCTTTTCTAGTTTTTTGCATAATTCCAAAATCTACAGAAATTCCATCTATTAGATTATATTCTTGTCTTATAACCTCCTCTTCTTCTTCTGTACCTAGACTAGAATATATATTCATCATACTCTTATACATCTTTGGTAAATATTTTTCCATTTCTCTCAAATATATATCGGCTCTCCAAACAAACATTCCACTATTCCAAAGGTAATTACCTTTCATTATTAAATCCTTTGCAACTTCTACATTTGGTTTTTCTACAAATCTTTCTACTTTATAGGTAGCAATACTTCCCTGTACTCTCTCTCCTGCTTCAATATATCCATATCCAGTTTCTGGTCTTATGGGCTTAACTCCAACTGTTACTAACCCCCTTTTTTTTTCTACTGTTTCTACTGCTTGTTTCATAGTATCTATAAAGACTTTTTCATCTTGAATATGATGATCTGAAGGAAGAACCATCATCACAGCATCTTTATCTTTTTTAAGTAATTTAACTGCAGAAAGACCTATGCAAGTTGCTGTTTCCTTATTCTCTGGTTCTAAGAATATATTCTCTTTATTTAATTCAGGTAATTCTTCATATATTTTTTCTAGATAAACTTCATTTGTAACTATATATATATTCTCCATATTTACTAAAGTCTTTATTCTATCTACTGTACTTTTTAAGAAGCTTTTATTATTAATTATTTTTAAAAATTGTTTAGGTTTATCTTCCCTTGAAAGAGGATATAATCTTGTTCCTTTTCCTCCTGCTAAAATTAGTGCATATAACAAAAAAACATCACTCCGAATTATTAGTCATAAAATATATTATGAAGTAATAACCGGAGTGGTGATTACTTTTTTAAATTTAAACTGCTTTAAGTCCTTTATTTTTTATTAATATTTTTTCTTTAAAACTATCATTGGGTAATATACCTAATGAATTTAATTTTAAAAATAAATCAAGCATAGCCTTTTCAGGACTTCTATAGAAATCTAAATCTCTTATTTTAATTATATTCCATCCCATATTCTTTAATTTTAGCTCTAATTTGTATTCTTCTCTTATTTCTTTAATATTCTTTTCTTCACTTCCATGAAGCCTACACTTTATAGCGGCTTTATTATTATACCCCTCTACTATAAAGTCCAATTTAAACCCATATATATCTGAACTAGGATATATTTCATAACCTTTAGTATTTATTATATTATATATTTCTTTTTGTAAAGACCCTTTTACCATGTATTCTAATTTATTATTATTCTCATTATATTTTTTATAGTTATTGCAATACTCCAATAGTTCATATCTTATACAATCTTTATTTAAATCTTTAAGGTCAACAGAATGAAATATCCACATTTGATTTTTGGCTCTAGTTGCTGCTACATTAAATCTTTTTATATCTGCTTCCTTAGTAAGTGAGGCAAATTTTATATTGTTTCCAATAACCATAGATAGAAATATAATATCCCTTTCATCACCTTGGAAAGAGTATGCATCTCCGCAAATTATCTTTCTCTTTATCATTTCTTGTATTCCTATTCTTTCCTTTAAAAGTTCCTGAATGTATTCTCCTTGACTTTCCCCTAGTAAAGATATAACCCCCATTGTCATTCCACTGTATCTTTTATCATTACAACATTGATATATTTTATCTGCTATACATATTGCCTCTTCTCTATTGACGCTCTTTTTTTCATCTCTTTTTCCATTATCTACTTTAATCGTTTTTATAGGAGTTAATAATCTTTCTGCTTTTTTTGCATGCCTTAATATTTTTATTTCATTAAAATAACATAGTTTATTACTAAATCCTATTATTTCCGGTACAGATCTAAAATGTTCCTTTAATGTAATTCTATCTGGAAATACCCTTAGAGCTGTATCATAAAGACTTGTTTGAAGATCAAACCATTCTCTATGAGGAATATTCTTTAAGTGCATATTAGCTAAATTCTTTACTTCTTCAAAGTTTACTCCAACAGCTTGGGGGCTTATCTGCTGTTCATCCCCAACTATTATAGCTTTTTTTCCTCTCATTAAAGCACATAAAGAAAATATATTACTTTGACTACTTTCATCACATATTACTACATCAAATTTGCTATTTGAAACATTTATATTTTCTACCACATTATCCACAGGCATTATCCAAATAGGTATAATGCTTTTACATTTCTCCATTTCTTGCTGTGCTAACTTTACATATTCATCTGTATATTTTCCCTTTCCCTTACCTATTCTTTTGACTGCACTTAACCAGCTCATTAAACTTCTCTTTTCTCCTTCTGATACTTTCATTATTTGATTGTACCAAGTCTTCTTATATATTATATTTTTAATTATTTCTCTTTCTTTATCTTTTTCATATTCTAACAATTCTTCAGTTTTATCTTCATCCACTTCTCTTATTTTCTTTAACAGACAATCCCACTTTCTCCATCTCCAAGCTCTATTCCAGTTTTTAAAGGATTTATACTCTCCTCTTTCAATTCTATTATATGTTCTTGGACATGTAACTTTTAATTTATTAGATATTATATCCATTTCAGCTATTTTTCTTTTTAAAATCTTTAGATTTTTAAGTTCTTCATAACTCTTTTTCAATTCACATATATTCAATTCATCTATAGCCTTTACCATATTATGAAAATCCTTTTTTTGTGATAAGAACGTAGTTATTGTTTTTAGATAGGTTTTAGCTTGTCTATATTGATTTATTTCCTCTATAGAATCTATACACTCTTCTAAATAAATAAGTGTATTTTTTTCAGTCCATTTTAAATTTTTAGGATATTTTATGTTTCCCAGATACTTGGTTATAGACATCTTCACTTTTTCATTCCAATTAACTATTGCTTCGATATTCTTCATATAGTTTTCTATAATTAAAATATTATTTACATTATATTCTTTTACTAAAAGTTCATCATACATATTCATCGTATTATTCCATAAGCTTATCATATTTTTAACTATAGTTTTTTGCTCTAAATATAATTTTATTATAATTGCTAATTCTATTGAATCTATAGGTTTACAATCCACTAGACATTCATTCATTATATATGAACAGTTCTTATTTAAAAATAAAAAACTCTTTCTTACTTTATTTTTCTTGCTTATTTCCTCGTATATTTTGTCAAAATCCTCTTCGAATTTGTGTGAATCTATATCTTTAGGTATAAATATGCTATGATTATTTAGCTCTTTTTTTATAATGGATAAACGCTTTACATACCTTTTCCAGTTTAATATCATAGATGAAATTGAAACTTTCAAAATATCACTGTGAAAATAATCATCCATAACTTTTAAAAATTTCAACTTTTCTACACCTTCAATTAATTCTATTCCTTCTTTAACAACTTCTTTTACCTTACTGTATTGAAATCCTTCGTCACTATATATATTCCAACCATCTACTTTATCTAAATTGTATTCATATTTACCTTTTAAGTTTAAAAATTCTTTTATTACATAAGCTAATTCTTTATATGATGGTATTTTATCTAATAACATTCCTACATCTTTTATTCTTTCTAATTCTTCTTTATTTATTGTTTCTTTATATTCTATCAGTTTTTTAAATTCTTTGTCTGATATAGGTGATTTATTGTTTAAATATATATCATCTTCTATCCATGAAAATTCTTTCTCATTTTCTCTTAGCCAAACTGCTATATCAACAACTTCAAAATTTTCCCCACAATAGTTAATATTCATATTTTCTTTTTTATTTATATCTATTAACTTTTCAAAATATGTATTTTGATTCATTCTACATATTTCTAATTCTTGTTTTAATTTAGTTAATTCCTCACTTAATATTCTAGGATTTAAAGCCAAATTATCTACTATCTTTCTAACAGATTCTTCTAACTCCTTTATAGATTTTGTATCACTACCATTTAAACTAATGCAAAGTGCTCTAATTTCCTCTGGTATTTTATCCATTAAAACTTTCAGAGCTTTTCCTCTTTCACTGGTAACTAATACTCGTTTACCATGAGCAAGCAAATGACATATTAAATTAGCGATAGTATGACTTTTCCCTGTTCCCGGTGGACCTTGTACAACTACACCAAATTCTTTGGATACCTTTTTTATTATTTCTTCTTGTTCTCCATTTATGGGTAAAGGAAATAATAATTCTTTCCCAACTTCCTCCCATTCTTCTATGGTGTTTTTATCTTCATATAATCTTTCATTAGTAGTTAGAGCTTGTATACTTTTAGGTATTTCTATACCATTGTCTACTTCACATATTATATTTTTTATATCCTCTTTCCATAAATTTGTATTGGTTTTTCTAACTATAATAAAATTATCTTTTATTATTCTAGGTTCTTCTAAGTTAGAGTTAACAGTATCTTTTTTATATAGGCTACTTAATATTTCGTCAAAATATAGCTCTATGCTTTCATAATCTAATGGATTTATCTTTTCTTCTTCAATATTATTTTTTATGTTTAATAAATTATTATAATCATTTACAGAGACTCCTTGTAAAAAATGTATATCCAAATTTATTTTATCTTTTAATTTGATGTAAAATTTACTATCCTCAGTATTATAATCTAAACTAACTCCTGTGATAAACAATGGGTGATATATTTCTTCTTTTTCAGGTTTCCACTTTAATATTCCAGTTCCAAATAAAACCTCTATTTTTTCTTCTTTTTCAAGATTTTGATATAAATCAAATATAAAATTATATTCTCTATCACTTTCTTTATCTATACTTATCCACCAATCATCTTTTATATTATTGTTTTTTCTACATCCCTTTACATTCACCAAGCTATCTACTGTAAAAGCCTTTTCATAGTCTTTAATGTTTCTTATTATTTTTTCATTTAATGATTTTAAATAAAAAAGATATTCGAATATATTCTTAACATTTTCTCTTATATCCATGCATATCCCCCTAATTTAGTAATTTAAATCAAAATTACTAATATATTATGTTTGTGTTAAATTATACCATTTATTGTTTTTCTTTTCAAAGTTTTCGTATAACATTATTTTCTTTTACATGACATAAAAAAAACACAGCTTTTGCCGTGTTTTTTCATCTTGTTATAGTTCTTAACAAATTCTTGTTACTTTTTACAAGAATCTCTTTCTATAAGATTATAATTTAATACATAATGTTCCTTTTCTAATGGCTCTTTGTTTATAGTTTTTATAAGCATTCTCATTCCTACAGATCCCATATCATACATAGGTTGAGATATAGTTGTAAGTTTAGGATAAAAAATAGATGCTGAATATATATTATTAAAACCAATTACATCTACATCTTCAGGTACATTTATCCCCTTATCTCTTAGGGCATTTATAGCTCCCATAGCAATTTCATCATTAGCACAGAACACACTATCTATGGATTCTTCTTTAAGTATCTTTTCCATAGCTTCATATCCATCTCCTGCTTTCAATCCAGACCTATAAATTAAACACTCTTTTATTTCTATGTTATTTTCTTCTAGACATTTTTTATATCCTTTATATCTAAGTGCAACAGCATTGTTTTTCTCATCTTTAGGTCCTATATAGGCAATCTTTTTATTTCCTTTATTTATTAGATATTTAACTGCTTCATATGCAGCTTTTTTGTTATCTATACTTACACTTGGAAATTCTTTATTTTCATCTGTTGTTTCCACCAACACTGTAGGAATTCTTAATTCTTTTATTAATTCTACAGTTTCATTTTCTAAAGAATTACTCATATAAAGAACTCCATCTGTCATTTTTTCTTTTAAAACTCTTAAATATTCTTTTTCTTTTTCTGTATCTAAATCTGTATTACATAACATTATATTATATTCATATATATTAGCTACATCTTCAGCTCCTCTTACTATCTCAGGATAAAATTGATTAGAAATATCCGGCACTATTATTCCTATTGTACTTGTTCGTTGAGTTTTAAGACTTCTTGCCACTATATTAGGTCTATAACCTAATTTTTTTATTGCATCTAAAACTTTCTTTTTAGTATCTTCATTAACTACATCTATATCATTTAATACTCTGGATACTGTAGCTATAGATACTCCAGCTTCTTTTGCTACATCTTTTATTGATGCTGGCATATTATCAACTCCTAATACAGTTTTTCTTTTATTTTCTATTTAAACTACATTCTTTTCTAATTATATTTTACGATATAGCCTAAAAAATAGCAAACCTTTTCAGCATTTTAAATTATTTATAAAGTAGACTTCTACTTATATAAATAATTTAAATAAAGGACATTAAATATATCTAATGTCCTTTAAATATTATTATTTTATAGCTTCTACTTCTATTTTGAAATCTTCTCCATTTATTTTACAATCAACATATTCTCTCTCTTCGTTATATATAACTTCTTCTGCAATAGTTTCTTTTCTTATAATATCCTCAAATTTTTCTACAACACTTTCTAACATCCTATTTCCAGATACGTATAGTTTAATTCTATCTGCAACTTCAAACTCTTTTTCTTTTCTCATATTTTGTATCTTGCTTAAAATTTCTCTTAATTGTCCTTCTTCTTTTAATTCGTCAGTTATAGTTGTATTTAGAACTACACCAATATTACCTTCACCTGCAAAAGCAAATCCTTCTAGCCCTTTCATTGTTACAAGTAGATTTTCTTCATTTAATTCTATTTCATTTCCATCTATATTTATAATAACTTTTTCTCCTTGTTTTATCTTTTGAGCTAATTTCATTTGATCCATGGAAGTAATTTCTTTTCTTATTTGAGGAATATATCTTCCATAAGCTTTACCCAGCACTGGTAGGTTTGGTTTTATATTAAATTCAACATAACTAGATAAGTCTGCTCCAAATATAATATCCTTTATATTTAACTCATCTTTTATAATACGTCCATAATATTCTGGAAGTGTCTTAATGCTTACTAACATAGAAGATAATGGCTGTCTGTTCTTTATATTAACAGAATTTCTTGCGCTTCTTCCAAGTTTAACTATTTTATAAGCTTCATCCATTTCTCTTTCTAATTCTTTTTGAATTAGGTTTTCGTCATATTTAGGCCAATTACATAGATGTATGCTTTCTAAAGCATTTTTATCTAATCCTCTAACTAAATTATTATAAATTTCTTCTGTTATAAATGGTACAAATGGAGCTGCTATTAAACTTACTGTAGTTAAAACTTTATATAATGTAACATATGCTCCTATTTTATCTTCTCTTAATTCTTCACTCCAAAATCTGGATCTATTTCTTCGTACATACCAGTTTGAAAGTTCATCGACAAAATCTTCTATGGCCAATGCAGCTTGAGTTATTCTATAACTATCCATATGATCTTCAACATCTTTTATAAGTGAATTTAATTTTGAAACAATCCACTTATCCATTACATTTTCACTTACAAAATCTTTGTATTCTAATGGATTAAATTTATCTATATCAGCATAAAGTACATAGAAAGAATATACATTCCATAAAGTACTTAAAAACTTTCTTTGAGTTTCTTCTACATCCTCAGGCGAAAATCTTGTAGGTAGCCATGGTGCACTTGCAGTATAAAAATGCCATCTGGAAGCATCTGCTCCAGCACTATCTAAAACATCAAATGGATCAACAACATTTCCCTTTGATTTTGACATTTTTAGCCCATGTTTATCTAAAACGTGTCCTAATACAATACAATTTTCAAACGGATTTGTATCAAATATTGCTGTTGATATTGCTGTTAATGTATAAAACCATCCTCTTGTTTGGTCTACTGCTTCTGATATAAATTGTGCTGGGAAAGTTTTTTCAAATACCTCTTTATTTTCAAAAGGATAGTGATGTTGAGCAAAAGGCATGGATCCTGAGTCAAACCAACAATCTATAACTTCTCTTGTTCTTTTCATTTCTTTTCCACATTTAGAACATTTCAATTTAACTTTATCTATATATGGTTTATGAAGTTCTATATCTTCTGGTACATCTATTCCTTTTTCCTTTAGTTCCGAAATACTTCCTATACATTCTCTATGACCACATTCACATTCCCAAATAGGTAATGGTGTTCCCCAATATCTATCTCTTGAAATACCCCAGTCAATTACATTTTCCAAGAACTTTCCAAATCTTCCTGTTCTGATGTTGTCTGGATACCAATTAACTTTATTATTATTTTCTAATAACTTATCTCTTAGTGAAGTCATTCTTACAAACCAACTATCTGTTGGATAATATAAAAGTGCAGTATCACATCTCCAGCAATGTGGATAAGAGTGAGTAAACTTTTCTGATTTATACAGTATTCCCTTCTCATCCATATACTCTATAATTTTAGAGTCTGCTTTCTTAACAGGCATTCCTTTCCAAGGTTCTACACAATCTATAAACTTACCTTCTTTATCTACAAGATTTATCATAGGAAGACCATGTTTCTTACAAACAATATTATCATCCTCACCATATGCTGGTGCTGTGTGAACTATACCTGTACCATCAGATAAAGTTACAAAATCACCATGAATTACTCTAAAAGCTTCTTCTTCTGGAGTATAGAATGGTAATAATTGTTCATATTGAAGGCCTAATATATCTTCTCCCTTAAATTCTTTTATTATTTCATATTCTCCGTCTATTACACTATCTACTAATTCTTTTGCAAGAATTAAAACTTCATCATTATTTTTTACTTCTACATAATCAAAATTTTTATTGATAGCTAAAGCTACGTTACTTGGCAAAGTCCAAGGAGTTGTTGTCCATGCAAGTATATATTTATTTTCTTCTCCTTTTACTTTAAATTTTACAAATGCAGTAGCTTCTTTTACATCTTTATATCCTTGTGCAACTTCATGAGATGAGAGTGCTGTTCCACACCTTGGACAATATGGTATAACTTTATGTCCCTTGTATAAAAGTTCTTTATTCCAAAGTTGCTTTAATGCCCACCATACTGACTCTATATAATCATTATGATAAGTAACATATGGATTTTCCATATCCACCCAAAATGCTAATTTTTCTGACATGTCTTTCCACATGCTAGAATATGTAAATACAGAATCCTTACATTCTTTTATAAACTCTTCTACTCCAAACTTTTCTATCTCTTCTTTCCCTGAAATTCCTAACTTCTTTTCTATTTCAAGTTCTACTGGAAGACCATGTGTATCCCAACCAGCTTTTCTTAAAACTTTGTAACCTTTCATTACCTTGTATCTTGGGATTAAATCCTTTATAACCCTTGTAAGAACATGACCTACATGGGGTTTACCATTAGCTGTTGGTGGCCCATCATAAAAAGTAAAATATTCTCCCTCTTCGTTTAAAGCAAAACTTTTATCTACTATGTTATTTTTGTTCCAAAAATCTAATACTTCTCTTTCCATTTGTACAAAACTTTTTGAACCGTCTATCTTTTTATACATTTTACAACTCCCTCCTAAAACTATTCTTGTCATATACTTATTATAATAGTCAGTAAATTTACATAAAAACTATTTTCTCATAATATAAAAGACTTCGTCCAAATAGGACGAAGTCTATCTTCGCTATACCACCTATAAAAATAGTGTAACTTTCTCAAACACAAACATGTTCTATCCTTTAACGCAGGATTACGGATATACTTACTAAAATTTCAGCAATCTACTCCAAGGCGATTTTCCTTAAGATTCCACCTGTGAAATTTCACCAAACTTTCACTCTCTACAAGGGTTATTTTAAGTACTCTTCCTTTTCATAGCATTTAAATAAAATTATTATTAAAATCTATTAAAATACATTATATTATATGGTTTATTTCTTGTCAATTTAATTTAATAATCCTAAAGATTTTAAAATTCCATTTGCTATTGATTGTGCACATTTATCTTGGAATTCTTCATTGTTTAAATTTTGTTCTCCTTCGGTATTACTAATAAACTCTAATTCTGCCAATATTGCTGGGCAATTACTGTTTCTTATAACATAAAAATTAGCTGTTTTAGTGCCCCTATTTATTGTTCCTAAATTTTTAATTAATTCATTTTGAACATTAGTAGCTAATTTTTGTCCTAACACACTTCCTCTACTATAGTAAGTCTCTGTGCCCTTTGCAGAAGGTATATTATTTGCTGAATTACAATGTATGGAAACAAAATAATTTGGATTCATACTGTTTGCTATTTCTGTTCTCTTTTTTAAATCTAATCCTTCAGAAGATGGCCATGATACTTTATCACTAGTTCTAGTATATACTACTTTAACATCTTTATTTTCTAAAATCTTACCTGTTTTTTGTGCTACTTTTAAAGCTATATCCTTTTCTTTTATCCCTGTAGGACCTACTGCTCCAGAATCATAACCTCCATGTCCTGGATCTATACAAACTATATGTTTACCATTTCCTTTATTTGTAACAAGCAATGTTAAAATAACTTCTTTTGGATATCCCTCTACTTTTCCTTTATATGCATATGTACCTACTTTACTTGTATCTACAATTGTGCTATTCCAAATTATACTTTCTTCTTTAGATTCACCTTGAATGGTTTTAACATTAACTTTTGAAGGTAAATTATATTTTTCACCTTCAGATACACTCTTTATTATATCCTCTACTGAAGCTATAGTTATATTATTCCCTCCATTACTGCTTCCTTTTGCATAATCTATAATTCCATCTGCTATAGCTTTTCCTAATTTCTCTTGCATGCTTGAATCATTTAATTTTTTCTCATCTTCTGGGTTATTTATAAATCCTAAAAAGATTTTTACTATTGGTTCGTCAACTGCATATATTTCTTTGAAATTCCCAGTTTTTACACCCCTATTTCTCATACCAGTATAATATGATAATTTCCCTTGAATTTTATCTGCTAAATTTTTCCCGTTAATGTCTCCTTCTTTATAAAAAGTTTCTATTCCTGTAGCATCACTATTAGCTGCTATATTACAGTGTATACTTACTATAGCATCTACAGGTGTTACATCTATAACTTGAAACCTAGATTTTAAATCATTTTCTTCATATTTAATATTGTCATCTTTTCTTGTATAAACTACTTTCATGCCTGTATTCTCTAAAATAGATCCTGCTTTTAATGCTACATCTAAATTTATATCTTTTTCTAATGATCCACTTGAACCTACATTACCTTTGTCGCTGCCACCACGCCCTGCATCCAAACATACAACCAAATTATCTCCATTTACTGGTGGTACTACTCCATTGTTTTTTATAATAAATTTCATTTTTACATTTGTAGCCATGCTTCTTCCAGAAAGCCTCTGAATTCCTTTATTAGCAATAAGAAAATAAGTTTTTCCATACTCATAGCTTGATTTAGGTGATACATATATAGACTTTTTATCAGCCCCAACTTCTAAATTAGTTTGTACCCTTTTCCCCTTTTCATCTGTTACATATATTGTATCATTATTTACTGTACTGATTTTCAAAATATCATTAAATTTTATAATCCATTTTTTATTTTGCTCTACATTTTGCTTAGTTGGAATAATCTTAAAATCATCCGCTGCCTTTACTTTACATACTATTGGTAATAGCAATAAAAATAGAAACATAATACTAAACGTTATTGCATTTTTATATTTTTTCATGAAAACACCCCATTCTAAAAATATTTATTTTTTCGTTTATAAATTTCATATTTATTAAAACAATCTTTTAATGCAACTATTAGTGCCTTTTGAGAAGTTCCTAAAAATCTTTCGTTTATCTCTAGTATTATTTTATTTAAATCTTCCACTAAGTTTTTATCTACTAAAATAGTTTTTATAAAATCATTAGTTATATCGCTTATTGCATTACAAGTTACATCTACAATAATATCTGTATTTCTATCTAATATAAGTCCTATAAAGAAAGAATTATACATTTTAGTTATAGGATCCGTATTATTAGATTTCGACATACCAGTTACATATATGGTGTTTTTATCATAAATCATTTTTTTCTCTCCATTCTTTATGAAATAATAGTGAATACTATTCTATAACTAAATTATACAATAATTTCACTTTAATTTATACTTTATTGAAACAAAAAAGGAATTATTTCACTTTGAAAATTAATTTCTAAAGTGAAGTAATTCCTTTTTAAAAGATTTCTACTTTAATATTATTTCATCAGGTTCTTCTAATTTAAGCATGTTCATTATAATTCTATATTTTTCTTTATCTCCCGTAGTAAAAATCTTAAAAAATTTATTATTATTATCTTCTCTAAGTAAATTCATTTCCTCTAAATATTCTTTTACAGCAATAACATGTTGATGTGCTGGATTTAAAAAGTTTATATCTGGATAACACTCATCAAAAAAGTGCTTAATTATAGGGTAGTGAGTACATCCCAATATTATTGTATCTACATTCTCTCTTGATTTAATATCTTCTATATGAACCTTTATAATATCTTTAACTTCCTTTTCATTTATTTCTCCACTATCTACTATTGCTGCAAGTTCTGGTGATCCCTTCCCAATAACCTTTACATCTCCTAACATTTCATCATAGTATTTGGTACTTATGGTAAAGCTTGTTGCAATTAACCCAACCTTATGTTTCTTCTGAATATTCTTTATATTGTTTACTATAGGATCTATTACTTTTATTATCTTAACATCATAATCTCCACTTATCTTGTCTATAATAGTTGAAATGGTATTACAAGCAACAGCTATTACTTTAACATTTTGCGATACTAAAAATTCTATCATATTTCTAGTAAACTGTATAATTTCTTCCTGTGTCTTATTTCCATAAGGAACATTTTTATTATCACCAAAGTAGTATATATTTTCATTCGGTAATAATTCTTGAAGTTCCTTTACTGTTGTAAGTCCTCCTACTCCTGAATCTAAAACTCCTATAACACTGTCCTTTGTAATCATAAGCATCAACCCCCTCAAAAAATAAAGCCAGATTATTGTTTTTACAACAAAAATCCGGCTTCTTTACATTTATGTATATAAGTTTCAGCTTTCGCTAACTTACATACAAACATAAGAACGTACACTATTTATCTTTTGAGAATATTATAACAAAAGATTTTAGTTATGTCAATTGGTTTTAGTTGTGCATATCTTTAGACTTATTCTTATTGCTAAATATACTTTTATTCATGTTTAACATGCTCTAGTCCAGACTTAAATAGTTCACTTATATGTTTGTCATCTAAAGAGTAAAAGACTGTTTTTCCCTCTCTTCTAAACTTGACTAATCTAGCTGCTTTTAAAGTTCTTAGTTGATGTGAAATAGAAGATTGACTCATGTTTAATACCTCGGCAATATCACAAACACAAAGTTCTTTATTAAATAAAGCATATATTATTCTTATTCTAGTGTAGTCACCTAAAACCTTAAATAAACCCGATAGTTTCATAAAAGTTTCTTCATCTAACATGTTTCTCTTTACACATTCTACACAATCTTCATGAATAGTACAGCATTCACAAACTTCTATTCCATCTAAATTTTTCATCACTTCACCTCAATATGAATGTTTTAATTAATTTTATTATATATATCAATATATTTTTATTCAACTTTTTATACAATATATAATATAATTTTTTTAGCTATGAGACTTTTTTGCACATCTATTATTCTTTGATTGGATGAACCTTTATATTTTAGCTTAGGTTTATTTTTATCCTTTTGAAAAGTTCCATCAACTAATATATCTATATTTTCAATTAAATTTTTCCATCCATTTATTTTATTCATATTATCAAGTATATATTCAAACTCATATCCTGTGTAACACCATATATTGAGATTCTCTTTTTTTATCATTGAAGCTAATCTAGCTAAATTTTCCGCTTGTTCTAATGGCTCCCCCCCAGAAAAAGTAACTCCTCTTATAATGGGAATATTTCCTTTCACTCTGTCCATTATTTCATCTATCTTTACTCTATCACCATATTTAAAATCCTGCATGATGAGATTATGGCAACCCTTACATTTATGATTACAGCCTGATAAAAATAATACTGATCTTAAGCCTTTACCATTTGCTAGTGAATTATCTAAAAAACCTGCAACTTGAAGATAGTTCATTTTCTTACCTCATTTCATAAAATGCTTTACCATTTGTATGTGATAATCTATCTTTTCTTTCCCCTGCTTTTCCAACTCCAAATCTTTCATCTAAGCTTAAATATCCTGTAACTCTTGATACTCCTTGTATATTTTTACTTCCGCATTGAAAACAACTTGACTCATGGTTATCTATATAAGTACCACAATTTTTACAATATTTTATATGAAAGTTTATTCCTAAATAATTAATATTAGTTTGACTATAGGCATAATCTATTATATCCATTATTATATCATCTGTTGGATAATCGTCTAGTTCTATATAGGAAATATGACCTCCATTACAAATGGAATGATACGGAGCTTCTATGTCTATTTTCGCCTTTATTGATATTTGATATCCTACTGGTATATGAAAACTATTAGTATAGTACTCCTTATCTGTTACACCTTTAATTTCACCAAATATTTTCTTATCCTGCACTATAAACTTTCCGCTTAATCCTTCTGCTGGTGTTGCATAGCAAGACCAATTTAACTTTGTCTCTTCTGTGATTTTATCAGTAAATTCCCTTATATGCTTTATTATTTTTAGTCCTAGTTCTCTAGCTTTTTCTGACTCTCCATGATGCTTACCTATTAATGCCTTAAGAGTTTCAGCTAATCCTATAAATCCTATACCCCAAGTCCCTTGCCTTAAAATAGGTTCTATGCTATCTTCTGGCTGTAAATTCTCTGATCCCTTCATTAAATTTTGTCCTGCAACAAAAGGTAAATCTTTAATTCTTAGTCTTTTTAATATTTCATATCTATGTAGTAATGCTTCCTTTACCATGTCTAGCCTATTATCTAATAATTCAAAGAATTTATTTATATCTCCTTTGGATATAATACCCAACCTTGGTAAATTAATTGTAGTTGGCGCTATATTTCCCCTTCCTTTAACATCAGGTTCTCCGTTTATGTTAGATTGTACTCTAGTCCTACATCCCATGGTAGCAGGTAAGTATCCTTTATTATAATATTCCAAATTAAAATCTGCATCAATATTCATGAAAGTAGGATTCATTCTTTTACTAGCAACTCTACAAGCTAATTTAAATAAATTGTAGTATGGATCTGATGGTTTCTTATTTACTCCATCCTTTACTCTAAATATTATATTAGGAAATATTGGCTGTTCTCCTTTACCTAATCCTTTTTCATATTCTATTAGGAATAACTCACAAACTAAAGCTGCATCCTCTGACATTGGTATTCCTATATTTATTGAGCTAAAAGGCACTTGTGAACCAGCTCTTGAATGCATAGTATTAAGATTATATACTATCCCTTGCATTGCTTGACTTATACTTTTTCTTAATCTTCTCTCACATATCTCTTCAATTTTTTGTTCTTCTAACCCGATCTCTCTTAATCCTTCTTTTATCTCTTTTCTTGTGGACTCAACAAAGTATCCCATATCATTATCAAAGTCTGGATGAGATTGTCCACCAAACATATCATTTTGAGTTGATTGTAATAATATACATGATAATTCACAAGCAGATTCTATTCTTTTAGGAGGTCTTATAAATCCGTATCCTGTGTTAAACCCTTTGGACAAAATTTCTTTAGTAGGTATATGTAAACAATTCACTGTTAGGTTATAGCTATCTAAATCATGATAATATATATCTCCATTTTCATGAGCTTTAGCTAGATGTTTAGGCATATTAAACAAGTTATGCCATTTATTAGATTCGCTAGCTATTCTTAATAATTTTGACGAGAAGTTATTACCAACATTAGCATTATCTCTATCTGTCTCAATTCCTATTTTTTCTATAGCTTTCATTAAATCTGACTTTATCTCTCTTATTCTAGTTCTTTCCTGTCTATAATTGGCATAGGCTCTTCCTATGTTTTTATAGTTATTTTCCATTAAAGTTCTTTCAACTAAATTTTGAATCTCTTCAACTGTAATTTCATCTTTAACTGATTTTTCTAACACTTTTATTACATTTTGAGTTAAGTTCATAAATTCGCTCTCTTTTAACTCAAAGCCTATTTCTTCTGAAGCTCTTTTAATTGCATTAGCTATCTTTATAGAATTAAAAGAAGCCCTTCTCCCATCTCTTTTTACAACATATAGCATATATGTTTCCTCCTAACTACAATATATTGTATATACTTTGGTAATTATACTATGTGAATATCATAAAATCAACTTACAAAATTACATATTATATGTGTTAAATCTATTTAATATAACTTATCTTTTCATTCATCTTTTTCTTATACCTATACCAGAGTTGAACTTTTTTGAAAGTATACTTTTATATACTATTCTATAAATATATATAAATTTTTTTAAATCAAGACATAAAAAAGGCACTTACTAAAATAAGTACCTAAATTACTATAAGATTTAATCTTCAATTATTATCTTTAGTTAATATTATTCAATATATTCCATAACCACCCAAATTTTTGGGCGTAGCCTTCTGCGATGATTTTACAAATGTAGATTTGATAATACTAAAAAAAGGTAAATTTCAATTTACTATTTTAGATAATATTACATTGGTTAATTTGTTGTGTTTAATCTCATATGATTTATGGACAAACTACTTATTTTCTGATATTATTATGTCTCTTTTAAAATAATTTTCTCAATTAAAAAGGGGGTTTTATTTATGTTAAATTTAAGAAATAAGCACTATGCATATTTTTTATTAATAACAACTTTGGCGATTTGTGTAAGAATATGGTTTATCATTAATATCCCATGTGAACCATTGTCTGATTTTACTATATATCAACAAATTGCGACTAACATTTTTATGAAAAATGGTCATACATATCTTGGAAGGCCTATAGCATTTCAAGGAATGGGTTATCCTATGCTTCTAGGATATTTTTATAGATTTATAGGATCTAATAATATATTTCTAGGTAAAATATTAAATGTTATGCTATCATCTTTAAATTTGATAGTTATTTTTCTTATTTTATTGAAACTATGTAAAAACAAATTTTCCTTATACTTATCATATACAGCAATAGCATTTATTCCTAACTATATTGCATATAATAATGTCTTAGGCTCCGAAGTATTGCTAACTTGCATACTTTCTATTATTATTTATTTGCAAATATGTAATTTTAATTATTATATTAAGTATATTAGTATAGGAATTTTAATTGGTTTAGCTGCATTAACTAAACCGTTCTTTCTAGTTTATCCACTTATAATAGCTTTAACCGAGTGGTTAAAAAACAAAAATTTAAAGAAATCACTTAAACTTATTATTATAACTTATATATTTTTATGCATAACCATTTCTCCATGGACATATAGAAATTACAAAAAATTTAATATGTTTATACCTGTATCTTACAATGGAGGATATGTATTGTTTATCAATAATAATGATAATAATACTACAGGAGCTTGGATGCCAGTATCTGCTGTAGATGTATCTGATGAAGTAAAATCTCAATTTCTAGAACTTGGCTTTAAATATAGAACTCCTTTAGAAGATGAAAAAAGCCAAATCTTTCTAACCCCTAAACTAGATAAGATTTTTAAACAAGAGGCAATAAAGTGGATATTAAATCATCCATTAAAATTTAGTCATCTTGGTATAACCAGGGTGAATAATACATTTTTTAATGGATGTGGAGATATATATGAATGGGCAATGAATAGTCCAAAAGAAAATAATTTTTCTAAGCTATTAAAAAATGATTTTCTTTATTGGATTTTTAATAAATATATTTATATTTTAAGTTTTTCTGGTTTTATATATATATTATTTAATTTAAAAAATATATTTGTATGCTTATTTAAAAAAACAATTACAATGGAATATAAAAAATCTATATTATTTTTTAATATTATATTTTTTATATTAATAAGTTTTGCTTTTGAGGGACAACAAAGATATAATTTTCCTGTACTATTTCTATTTTCAATATGCTTAACAGAATATATAACAAAAATAATTACTTCACTATTTCATTTGCAATAATTATGGACATATACTATAATTAACTTGTATAACTTAATAAATGTAGTGCTAGGGGTGCTATATAAGAGCTGAGAAATGAATTATTTATGATCAATTCATTAACCCTTGTACCTGAACTAGATAATTCTAGCGTAGGGAAGCCTTTTATAGATATAGCCTATTATATAGTATTCCTTCAGGAATGCTTTTTTTTATTTATACCCTTCAAGCACAAAATAGGAGGTATTATTAAATGAATTTATTATCTTTAGGCAAAAACTTTTTAGAAATAGTTAATCATCCTAACTCTATGTTAACATTACTGGGTATAATGTTGATTGTAATAGTTTTATTAAAATCTAAAAAAATAAAACTAACTCCATCATTAATTTCTAGCATAGGACTAGCTTTAGCTTTAGCTATTATATTAGATATGTTTAAGCTTACTAAGCTTCCAAACGGAGGTTCAGTTACTCTAGGTGCAATGGTTCCTATTATATTAATATCACTTTTATATGGACCTGAAGTAGGTTTTTTAACTGGTTTTTTATGTGGTCTTATAAAACTGATACTAGGACCATATATACTTCATCCACTTCAAGTTTTATTTGACTATCCATTACCTTTTATGGCTCTTGGATTAGCAGGATATTTTAGAAATAATAAGATTCTAGCAACTATAGTAGCCATATTCGGAAGATTTGTTTTCCACTTTATTGCAGGAGTGATTTTCTGGGGAAGTACAGCACCTGAAACTATGTCTCCTTATTTGTATTCATTAATCTATAATGGATCATTTTTATCTGTAAATGCTCTTATATGCGTTGTAATACTATACATGCTACCTGTTGAAAACCTATATAAAATTATAAATAGAAAATCTCATTATAACGTTTCATAAAATATTAAAGGTGCCTTTAAGTTAAGGCACCTTTAAATTTTCTACTCTTCTACGGAAATAGCAGCTGTAGGGCAACTAGCCTCTGCTTCTTTGGAAAGATCCTCTGATCCTTTTGGAACATCTTCTGTTATTGCTTTAGCTTTCCCATCATCATCCATTTCAAATACCTCTGAAGCTACTGACGGACATAACCCACATCCTATACAGGCTTCTTTATCTACATATGCTTTCATTTGTATTTCCTCCTTGATAAATATTTTCCTTATTATTTTTACCTTGTTTCGTTTATTTATAACTGTATTTAAAAAATAACAAAGTTGGTAAATAATTTTCACCAACTTTGTTATACTTTATTTTATTTGATTCATGAAACCTTTTAATAGTTCATCATACTCTTCACAACTTGCAATGTAATTTTCTACATTACCTTTTTCCATGTTTTCTGTTAAATCTAGATTTACAGGAAGTTCTGATATTAAAGGTACTTCTAAATATTCAGCTTGTTCTTTAGCAGTTTTTTTACTAAATAAATTTATTTTCTCCCCGCAACTGCATTTCACATAAGACATATTTTCTACTACACCTAAAACGTTTATATTTAATTTTTCCGCCATTATAATTACTTTTTTAACTATCATAGAAACCATATCTTGTGCTGTTGAAACAACTACCATACCTTCCACAGGCATACTTTGCATAATTGTAAGTGCTACATCTCCTGTTCCTGGTGGCATATCTATAAGAAGATAATCAAGTTCACCCCAGTCTGTATCTGTGTACATTTGAGTAAGCACTCCAGTAACAACTGGTCCTCTCCATATAACTGGTTCCTCTTCATGTTCAGTTAATAAATTAAGAGACATAACCTTTATACCTGATGATGTTTCTACCGGTAAAAATTTAACCTCTTCTCTAGTTCTACCTTCCATAGCATATGCTCTTTCTTCATTTATGCCAAAAAATCTAGGCATTGATGGTCCTGTTATATCAGCATCTAATACCCCAACTTTATATCCAGCTTTTTTAAGCTTTGTAGCAAGTATTCCGGTTACTGTAGATTTACCTACGCCACCTTTACCACTTATAACTCCAATTATGTGTTTTATATTTCCGTATTTAGGTACTACTTTTGAACAGGCTTCTTTATTTTCGCCGCACTTTCCTTTACTTGGACAACTATCACAATTACTCATTAAAAATCCTCCTTTGCTTACGTTAAAAATTGTCAGGCTTTTTATTAAAACATTCTACATTCCATGACCTATTTTCATATTCTGCTTTAAGATAATAATTCTTATCATTTCTATCTACTCTATCATGAAATATTGCACTAGATTTATATAATAATCTTCTATAGCCTTGAGTTTTTAACGTCATTACTACATCATACTTAGAATCATCTTCCTCTACTAAGTATACTCCTTTGTATTTTTTTAGTCTATTTTTAAATTCCTCCAAATCCTTAGATAAAATAAACTTTCCTACTTCAATATCATCATCTAAATTTATTCCTATAGTTTTATTTGTTCCTTTATTATCTTTTAAATAATTATCAAGAATTTCTAATATAGAATCATAATATATACTTGTAAAATCTTTAGGAATTCTTACATCCCAAAAGCTCTTTATTATATCATTATCTATTCTTTTAGATACTATATACACTTTTCCATCACCATATAAATTTCCACCATTTTTCTTATCTAATCCTACAATGTATTGGAATTTATGAATTTTATCATGTGATTCATGCATTTCAAAGATGTAATCTGGTTTCAGCTCTGATTCTTTGTCAACTTCTTTTGCTTTAGAAAGTATATCATATAGATCATTTATAGCTCTTTTATCTGTAACTATAAATCTATATCCTGGATCCCTAGTGTTCTGTATTATAATTTTATTTATTTTGTTCTCTTTTATATATTCAAAATCGTTATTTTTCATACGAAAAGATACCTTTAACTTATCTAAAGTAGAACAACCAGAAAAAATTATACTAAAGGCTATAAAAAGAAGAAAATAAACTTTTTTCTTATGTCTATCACATTTAAACAATATTTTTTCCTCCAGCTCCGTTAAATTTATTATTGTTTTCTAAATCTATCTATATTAAATACAAATATCCCTATAATAATAGTAAATAGACTTATAAACTGAGACGTAGATAGCATAGATACATTTCCTCTTGGATCTCCTCTTAAAAATTCAACTATAACTCTACCTACACCATATATAATTACATATAATGAAAATACTCTTCCCGATTTTTCAGCTTTTCTACTATACCAAAGCAAGAAAAACGCTAATAAGAAATCAAATATAGATGAATAAATTTGAGTAGGATGTAGATGTATATTTGATGGAGCAAAGGGTGAATTTGTAAACATAACTCCTATTGGTAACTTTGTAGGTTTACCATAACAACATCCCGCTAAAAAGCATCCTATCCTTCCAAACCCTTGAGCTAGTGCTACTGATGGTACCACTAAATCAAGCATTTTTAAAACATCCCAGTTCTTTTTCTTACAATATAAATATACTGAAATAGCTCCCCCTATTATAGCTCCATATATTACAAATCCATTGCCTAAATCTTTTAAAATCTCAGGATTATCTATTATATTTTTTATATCTACAATTATATAAAGTAGCTTTCCCCCTAATATTCCACCAATAATTCCCACAATAGCCATGTTAAATATGTGATCTTCATTATATCCTCTTTTTTTTGATCGTTTATCCAATAATATTACTGCTGCCAATATTCCTAAAGCTATCATTGCACCATATCCATATATTTTTAGTCCAAATAATTCAAACAACACTGGTTTCATTGTGTTTTCCTCCTGTTTATCAAATGTATCTTATAAATACTATTATATCATATATGTTTTCCTATATTGTTTATACGTAAAATAATTATATTTAATTTTTATTATATTTTAAAGTTGAAACTATATTTTTAAAAATAGTAGGCATATTTTCTTTAAACTTATCTTCTTGTACAAAAAAAGAAAATCTAATTATCTTATTGTCTTTATTCAGAAAATATTCATAACACCTAAAAAATTTATCTTGATTATTACATATAGTATAATTAATAGAGTAAGTAAGATTATTATTTATTTTTATATTTTCCATAACATAATCAGATATTTTATTTTGCTTTTCTGATATAGCCTTACTATTTTCTAAAAACTCTTTTATATTATAATTGATATCCCAAATTTGTATAAATCCATGGACTTTTAAATCCATTGATTGAAATTCATTATGGTATATAATCTCACTTTCTTCAAATTTTTTTTCTTCAGTCATCCAATCTTCTGGCAATCCATATTCTATTTCTCCATTTAAAGCTTTATATTCCTTTAAGTTTTTTATATTACTTTGCATTAATGAAGTCATTCTCATGCTGTTATTTATTATTTTCTGAAAAACAAACATGCTGCTCATTAAAATTAATATAACTATAAATACTGTGGTCTTTTTCTTATCTATAAATATGATTTTCATTTAACCCCTTTTAAATTGACTTATTCAAAAGGGACTCACCTCCTAAAAATTCTAATACTTAAATATATGATAGAAGGTTAAATAATATTAAAAAATAGGTATGCAATGCACACCTATTTTTTTGAAGGAATTAATATAGTAGAGTTTTTGAAATCATAAAACATTAGCCAATATCCATTAACATTATCTTCTTTAGATTTTGAAGGAACCCAAGTTACAAATCCTGTTTTCCCTCTAAATGGTTGATGCTTTAATTTCTTAGTACCTGGTATACCATATATTAAATATTTCATTTTTCCTTCATTATCAAATTTATATCCAACTATAAAATGATTATATGCTTCAATATATTTATAATAATTAATCATAGGATAATAAAACGTAGTATATTTATTATAATCTCCTATATAATACATATCCATAATACTATTTACCGGTACTCTATACCATTTACATCTTTTTATATCCACTATTGTATTAGAAACATCTTTAAAATCTTTAGCTATGCCTCTAAAGAACGTTCCTGTTTCTCCTGTAGGATAATCAGTATGATTATTATGTGTATCTGCTATAAATATTTCATTCTCTCTATTGTCTGATTCACTATTTTCATCTTCCACAGTTTCATATACTTTTTTATTAACTTCTTGCGAGTAATCTTTTCTTGGTTTATATTCCTGATTATTTTGTGTTTTTATTTCTTTTACATCATCTTCTAAATCATCTACTTTTGTATCCTTTTCTAAGTCCACTACTTTTATATCCTCTTCTTGAACTTCCGATTTTTTAAATGTTTCCACTTCTGTCTCTTGTAGTTTAGCTTTATTATTTTCTTCTTTGACATCTTTTGCTTTGATATCTTCAATTTGTTCTTCATACTTATCAAATACATTTATTTCTTCTTTAGTTTTTTTAACTTCTTTAGCCTCTTTTTCTTTCTTTTCTTCAGCTTTAATTTTGTCTTTATTAGCGCTTGATTCTAATAATTCAAACTCTCTCCACTTCAAATTGTCTGTTGTTAAAAATCCACTTAAAACAGGTATTATGTTTTTATCTAGTATTTTTGCAACTACTGCCCCTGATATATTGTCTATAGGCAATTGAGTATTTGCTATATCGTCGCTGTTATATTCGTAGGATACGTCTGCTCTACCATAATCATCTATGTTCAGTTCACCTATTCTTATTAGTTTATTAGTTCCTTTTTTACCTAAAATTAATACCATGTAATAAGGAGCATCTTCTTTTTTAAGGTTCTGTACATAGTAGGAAACTTTACATTTGTCATTCTTTAATTCTAGCTTAACATAACCAGTAGGCAATTTGTCAGAGGCCAAAGCATATCCTTTTTCGTCTTCCTGCAATATTATAAAATACCTGCTATAATTCTTTTTTTGTGCCAATTGATGTACCCCCATATATTTATTCATTATAATATATGAGTATTAATACAAAAAGTGAACAAGAACTTAAAAATAAAAATTTTTATATTAATTCATGCAAACTATCGGATAAGATAGCGAATTCTTCTACAGATAGAGTTTCTCCCCTTCTTTTAGGATCTATGTTAGAAACCCGAAAAGCCTTTTCTATTATTTCTTTATCTAAATTACTTAAACTCTTTATAACATTCCACATAGTCTTTCTTCTCATATTAAAAGCAGACCTTATTATTTTGAAAAATAATTCTTCATCCTTTACACTTACTCTAGGTTTTTGTAATTTATCTAATTTTATTATCACAGAGTCTACTTTTGGCCTAGGTATAAAGCTAGATGGTGAAACTCTTCTTATAATGTTTATATCACAATAATATTGAACTAGTAATGACAAAGAGCCGTATTCCTTAGCTTTAGGCTTAGCTGACATTCTCTCTCCAACTTCTTTTTGTATCATTACTGTTAATGATTTAAAATTTACTCCTTGCTTTAATATCTTAGCTATAATGGGAGTAGTTGCATAGTATGGCAGATTGGCAACTAATTTTAAATTTTTTTTACCTAATACTATTTCATCGAGTTCAATTTTTAACACATCTTCATTAATAAGAGTTAAATTATTATATTCTTTTAATTCTTCTTTTAATATAGGTATTAATTCTGAATCTAATTCTATAGCTATTACTTCTTTGGCTATACTTAACAATTCTCTTGTTAGTGCTCCTGATCCTGGTCCTATTTCTATAACTACATCTTCTTTTTCTATATTTGCACCTTCTACAATATCTTTTATAACTCCATCATCTATCAAAAAATTTTGTCCCAAACTTTTTGTAAAACTAAAGTTATATTTATTAACAATATCCTTAGTATTATTTTTTCCCATAACTACTCTCCTCATCTATTTTTCTTATTCCATTTAGAAACTCTTCTCTTGTTATTC
This sequence comes from Clostridium tetani, assembly GCF_900167265.1. Taxonomy (GTDB): domain Bacteria; phylum Bacillota; class Clostridia; order Clostridiales; family Clostridiaceae; genus Clostridium_G; species Clostridium_G tetani. Next base: position 20,546 of record NZ_FUWT01000016.1, on the reverse strand, counting down.
CATAATTATTTAACCTAGTTAGAAATTGAGAAGTATTACAATATCCTATTCTTAAAACCTTAGCAAGTTTATCTCTTCTTTCCTTAGAATCCGTAGCTCCACTTAATCCATATACCATCATATCTTGTATTGAAAACTCTTCTCTTTTTATTTTAACATTACACTTTGCAGAATTTAAAGCACTTATTATAGCTTTAGGTGATGCATTTTCAACTCCAATATCTCCATCTTTGTAGCCTTCTCCCTTAGATATATAAGCATGCCTTACTCCTTCAACTCTTTTTGATATAATTTTTCTTATTTTTTCACCTGCAAAATCAGGATCTGTAAACACAATTACCCCTTGCCTTTTTTGTGCTTCTTTTATTCTATTTATAACTTTTGCATTTATACCAAAACCACCTACAGCAATAACCTCTGCATCTACTGCTCTTTTTACCGCAGTTATATCATCTCTGCCTTCTACTACTATAACCTCTTTAATCATTACAAAACCATCTCCTAAACTTATGTACAAATAGAAAAATAGGAGCCTTAGGCTCCTTTTACTTGTCTACTTTAATATATATACATTTACCCATTTAACTCCCCAGTTATTTGCTTCACTATTGCTAGAAAGATAGACATCTATTCTATTACCTTTTATAGCTCCTCCTGTATCTTCTGCAATAGCATATCCATAACCTTCTACATATACCTTTGTTCCTAGAGGAATTACTCTTGGGTCCACTGCTATGGTACTATATCCTCCCTGAGATCTTTTTGCTACAGTTCCAGTAGCTGTTATACCGAAACCTGGATCTCCTGGATTTTTGCCTGTAGATTCATAATCTGAAGTATAAGCTGTAGCTCTCATTTTCATAGCATTAGCATATTGAAAATTCCCTCCTCTTGAAGGAGTATATGATGATACATTGCCCATAGCCACGATTTTTTCCACTGGTTTTTTAGTAACCACCTCGCTTATAACCCTTCTAGTAACTTCTTTACCATTTTCATAAGTTACCTTTGTTGTTATAACTTTTTCACCAGGTTTTCCTTCCTGGATAATTTTATTTTCATCTTGTCCTATATTATTGTCTTGCTTTGTGACTGTTGAAAAGTTAATTGACTTTACCTCTTTTAATACTTTTGAATCTACTCTAACAATAGCCACTTTGAGTCCATCTTTTACTGTTTCTGATTTAGAAGGTAAAATTTTATCTTCATTTTTAATTTTTATACCCTCTGCTTTTAACATTTCATTAATATTATCTTCTGCAGATTTTATTGATAATCTTTTACCATCTACTTCTAACTGAACATTAACTGCTCTTTTTATATATATTTTATCGCCATTATTTACTACGCTGTCAATTTTAGGTATTACCTTATCTTTGGGTCCTACCTGTATACCATTCGTAGACAATACATCTTTAATATCAGATTTAAATGTAATTATCTTTTTTTCTTTTCCATCAACATTTACATAAAGGGTCTTTTTTGTGCTAAATACAAGTACTGATATTGTTACTAGTACAAGAATTGCAATAAAAACTGCTTTATTTCCATTTAAAAAATATTTGTTGATAGACTTCTTACATTCTTCCACCAAAAAAACCTCCCTTGGCAAAACCAATAAACATTCGTCAATTATAAATGTCATTTTCGATTTTGTCAAATTTGAATATAATTTTTAATATAAAATGCATTAATATGCATAAAATTATAAATAATTTATAATTGCAAAATTTAACATTCTTATGGTCTAAGGTGGATATTATTTATTCTATATTTAAAATGTTATTACCCTTTATTTGCTATATGTTCTTTGTTTTAATTAATTATATGTTTGTAGCATAAAAAATACTACGTATATTTTATATTATTATTTTATATTAAGCAAATGTTTTGTATTTAATATTACTTGATTATTAAGCTCTTCTTCTGATATTTCTTTAATTTTAGCTATTTTTTTGATAATCTGTTCTATATACTCTGATCTATTTCGTTTTCCTCTATGGGGCTCCGGTGCCATATATGGGCAATCCGTTTCAACTAATATCTTATCTATAGGAACCTCTTTTGCTACCTCTAAAGTTTTCCTAGCATTCTTAAAGGTTACAACACCTGTAAATCCTATATAGTAACCCAATTTTAAGCATTCTCTTGCAAATTCTACACTTCCCGAGAAACAATGGATTACCCCATATACTTCTGGGAACATTTTTATTATATCTAAAATGTCTTTATGAGCATCTCTGTCATGAATTACCACAGGCAAATTTAATTCTTTTGCTAATTTCATTTGCTTTATAAATGCTTCTTTTTGAACCTCCTTCGGTGGATTATCTTCATAGTAATAATCTAGTCCTATTTCCCCAATAGCTTTTACTTTAGGATAAGAAGTCATATTTTTTATTTCATTTAACATATCTTCATCTACCGTATCAGCATATTCAGGATGAATTCCTACAGCAGCATAAAAGAAATCATTATTCTTAGCTAAATTTAATGAATCTACAGCTCCTTTAAAGGAAGAACCACAATTTAACACTCCAATAATATTATTATTTTTTAGTTCTTCTAAAACCTTTATTCTATCTTCATTAAATGAATCATCATCATAATGAGCATGTGAATCAAATATTTTCATTTTCATTTTCCTTTCAACCTTTATAACTTATGGTAAAAGAGATTTATTACATAATATTACCATATAATTATTTTTTATTCATATTATATTAAAAATATATTTCCGTGAAGAAAATAGCTTATAAGCTATTACTTATAAGCTATTTATGATATTATCTAACTTGACTTCCTGTTGGTAGTTCACCTGGAATACTCACAGTAAATAACTTACTATCATCATCTGTAGCAGCTGCTAATATCATTCCTTGGGATAATTCTCCTCTTAATTTTGCTGGCTTTAAATTTGCAACTAAAACCACAGACTTACCTACTAGTTCTTCTGGTTTATAATATTGAGCAATTCCTGAAATTACTTGTCTTTCTTCTCCACCTAAATCCACTTTTAATTTTAAAAGTTTCTTTGCACCTTTTACTGGCTCACAAGAAATTACCTTTACTACTCTTAAGTCAATTTTATCAAAATCGTCTATAGTTATTTCTTCTTTTATAGGTTTAATTTCTTTCTTTTCCTTCTTCTCTTTTAGACTATTAAGTTCTTCAATTTTAGCTTCTACATCTATTCTTGGGAATAATGCATCACCTTTTACTACTTTTGTACCAGCCTTAGTGCCATCAAAGGAAGCTATACTATCCCAAGTAGTTAAATCTACATTTAATTGTTCATTTATTCTTTCGCTAGTCTTTGGTATGAATGCAGATATAAGAACTGAAATGATTCTCAAAGTTTCTGATAGATTATATAATACAGTTCCTAGTCTGTCCTTTTTATCTTCATCTTTAGCAAGTATCCAAGGAGTCGTTTCATCTATATATTTATTTGCTCTTCCTATAAGTGTCCAAATCTCATCTAATACTTCTGGTATTTTTAATTTTTCCATATTATTTTCAACTTTTTCTCTAGTATCTAAAGCTAAATTTATAAGTTCATCGTCAATAGGTTCTTTGGCTATAGGTGCTGGCATTATCCCGTTGAAATATTTTTGTACCATAGCTACAGTTCTTGAAAGTAAGTTTCCTAAGTCATTTGCTAAATCAGAATTTATTTTCTTTATGAATAATTCGTTATTAAATAATCCATCTGATCCAAATGGGATTTCTCTTAAAAGATAATATCTAACTGTATCTTCACCAAAATGATCTACTAAAACAACTGGATCCACAACATTCCCTTTTGATTTAGACATTTTTCCACCATCAACTAAAAGCCATCCATGACCAAATACTTGCTTTGGTAGTTCAATTCCCAATGCCATAAGCATAATAGGCCAATATATTGTATGGAATCTTAATATATCTTTTCCAACTAAATGTACATTTGCTGGCCAAAACTTTTCTAATAGTTCTTGATTATCACTATTGTATCCTAATGCTGTTATATAGTTAGATAAAGCATCTATCCAAACATATATAACATGCTTATTATCAAAGCTTACAGGTATACCCCAGTCAAATGAGGTTCTTGAAATACATAAATCTTGCAACCCTGGTTTTAAAAAATTATTTAACATTTCATTTTTTCTTGATTCTGGTTGTATAAAATGGGGATTTTCTTCTATATATTTAATTAGTCTATCTGCATATTTAGACATCTTGAAGAAATATGCTTCTTCCTTTGTCTTTTCTACAGGCCTTCCACAATCAGGACAATTGTGATCATCTAGTTGTGATTCTGTCCAGAAAGATTCACAAGGTGTACAATACCATCCTTCATATTCACCCTTGTATATATCTCCTTGTTCGTATAACTTTTTGAATATTTTTTGTACAGATTCTATATGATAATCATCTGTAGTTCTTATAAATTTATCGTAGCTTATATTCATTGATTTCCATAATTCTTTTATGCTGTCAACCATATTATCTAAATACTCTTTAGGTTTTAATCCCTTTTCTTCCGCTACCCTCTGAATCTTTTGCCCATGTTCATCTGTTCCAGTTAAGAATAATACATCATGCCCAGTTAATCGTTTAAACCTAGCTAATGCATCTGCTGCAACTGTAGTATAAGTATTCCCAATATGCAATTTAGCTGATGGATAGTATATTGGTGTAGTAATGTAAAAAGTTTTTTTATTCATATTAAACTCCTCCTATAATTAATTTTCTAAAATTTAATTGTATAAACAAAAAAGCCTCTATACGAAATATTCCGTATAGAGGCGTATTGCTCAAAACGCGTTACCACTCTAAATATATCTTATTTTCACAAATAAGACCTCCATAAGTGACTATATAATCACTTTGCAATTTAACGGTTGCTACCGTAGTACTTTACTCTAATTTCAAATACTATGCTTCAGGTCCATATTCATAAACTCTTAGTATTGTGAGCTTTCACCTTTCCTCACTCTCTTTTAAATACCTTAGGTTTACTACTCTTCCTTTCATTGCATTTTAATATCATGGTTCAAAGTAATAATATTATATATATTTTACAATGTCAACTAATTTTATACTAATTATATTTGAAATTTCTAACTAGTCAACTTTTCTTAAACTCTCATATGCCTTTTTCACTTCTTGTAAATCTCTGAAAATATACTGCTTTTTCCCTTCATCTCGTAATACCGCTGCTGGATGAAAAGTGGCTGTGATAAAGCACCCTTTTCTTTTTATCCACTTTCCTCTATCCCTAGTTATTCTCCATTGATCACTTATAATCTGATTAGTAGCTATAGCACCTAAACATACTATTATTCTAGGCTGAACTAGTGCAAATTGATTTCTTAAATAAGGTATACAAGCTTTAATTTCATCTTCTTTAGGATTTCTGTTGTTTTCAGGTCTACATTTACAAATATTACATATATAATAATCTCTTTCTCGTATTAAGTCTAAGCTATTCAACATCTTTGTAAGAAACTGTCCTGCCCTACCTACAAAGGGTCTCCCCGTTTTATCTTCGTCTCCTCCTGGAGCTTCACCAATAAACATTATATCAGCCTTAGAATTTCCTTCTCCAAAAACCATATGAGTTCTATTTTTAGATAAATCACACTTGTTACAAGCCAAACAATTATTATGTAGTTCTTTCCACCCTAACACAAAACTTCACTCCAAACAAATATTTCACAAATTTAAACTAAACTTCGATATCATTAAACATAGATACTCCTTTATTTTTCAAGAAATTATACATGAAAATATCTATTAAAGTATATATTGCCATAATAAGTAAAACGGTGATGGTTAAATTTAAATTTAGATCTATAAATGTAATAGCTGTTATTACTGCTATTATTATATTTAACACCATATTACCTACTATATTAAGATTTTGCTTTACTGCTTTTTGTTCATTATCCCAATTTAACTTAGGATAATATAAATCTATAATCAAGCCCATTAATGATGAAAAAAACATAGCTGGTATGGCTATAATAACTATACTCATAGCAACAATTAAAGGAACTTTAATTATTAAATTTACTAATAGTAGAATAAGGAATGTACTTACAACTTCTATTATAACCGCTGTTAATATCTTAGATATAAACAGCTTCTTTATATCTAGTGGTATAAATTTATTGAAATATAGATTTTGTCCTTCCCGTGATATTGAAGATGCAGCTATACCATTTGTGGCAGTTATAAATAATATAACTGAAAAAGCTATAATAACTACAGTCTTCATCCCATTACTATCTTGCAACATTGCATTTGCATATTGTGTTATTTCATTTATATCTTTCTGCATAGCTATAGGTAATATAAAAAATATTGGCCATAAAAAATTCATCAATATACAATTTATAAAATATATAGGTGTTCTTAAAAGTACTTTTATTTCTTTTAAAACATAAGATATAACAACATCTCTTTTTGTGGTATACTTATGTAATTTATTATCTTCTATCACCTTTCTTGTGGATGTAGTTTCTGATATTCCTACAACTCCTTTTAAATAAAGTTTTTCTGCTATATATATAAATATTACTAAAAATAATAAAGTTATTATTAAAAATAAACAAATATTAATAAATCCTTTGATATTATTATGTTCTACTAAACTATATACTCCTGATTTAGTAGTAGTAAAAATTTTGGATAAAACTCCTACGTATTTATTCTTAATTCCCATTATTATATTTTGAATCTGATCTTTACTTTGATCTTTAGAAAAAGTACCTTGTATAAGTAGATTAATTCCTATACCTATACCTAATGCAATAACTCCACTAATCATCTTAAATCTATCTTTGTTTTTTCCTAAATTAGAAAATCTCATGATTATCATTATTAATATAGTACATAGAATTGTTGGAACAATTGGATTTACCAAAAATATTATAGCTCCATAAATATAATAACTGACTCCTGCATTAATTTTTATACCATATTGTATCAATATAGGTAATAAAAATATTATTTCTGTTACATATTCATATATCACTATAAGTATTAATTTACTCCCCATTATTTCATATGAACGCAGTGGAAGTGGTAGTAAACTTTCTATATCCATAGAAAAATAAAATGTATTCATTACATGAAATATAGCAAATATGAATATAGCCAAAGAAGTAGCTGATAAACCTGTATATAAAAGTATACTTTCTTCATTTATTTCTTTTAATATATCATAAGCAGCGGAGGTTGCCATGGCAAAACTTTTTAAAAGAGGCGCAAATCCTATGGCTAATAATATTACCAACGTAATAGCCTTCTTTTTATCCTCTCCTAAATTAGTCTTAATAAAAACCTTTGTAAGAGATATAAATCTACTCATTTTCAGTTACCTCTAGGAATATTTTTTCTAAAGATTCATCTTCCTTAAACTTTTCCTTTATTTCATTAAGCTTTCCACATAATAATACTTTACCATTGTTAATTATGGCTAATCTATCACATAATTTTTCCGCTACCTCTAGCACATGCGTTGAAAAGAATACAGTTTTTCCACTTTTAACATGTTCTCTCATCATCTCTTTTAATATATATGCCGATTTTGGATCTAGTCCAGTCATAGGCTCATCTAATATCCATACCTCTGGATCATGTATTAAAACTCCCATAATTATTATTTTTTGACGCATACCATGAGAGTAACTTTGTATCCTATCATCTAAGGCATTTTCCATATTAAATCTTAATGATAACTCTTTTATTTTTTCTTCTCTTTTTTCTTGTGAAACTTTATATATATCTGCTATAAAATTTAAATATTCTATTCCCTTTAATCTTAAAAACATATCTGGATTATCTGGTACAAATCCAAACTGCATTTTAGCTCTCAATGGGTCTTTTTTTATATCCACTCCATTTATTTTTATTTCACCTTCATCTGCATTTAAAATGCCAGTTATCATTTTTATGGTAGTAGTCTTTCCTGCTCCATTAGGTCCCAAAAATCCAAATATTTCACCTTTTTCTATACTCAAGCTAATATTATCTACAGCCTTAGTAGTTCCGTTATAGGACTTACTAACATTTTCTAAATGTATCATTGTTATAATCTCCTTAATATATATTCTTATATATATTTTATAACAGTGTATTTTTTATTTAAAGTGTTTTTAATATAATAAATTTAAAATTATTACAGAAAAAACTACCGCTGATATATCTGCTATTATAGCTGCCCATAATGTATGTCTTATTTTCTTTATTCCAATTGCTCCAAAATAAACCGTTAACGTGTAAAATATAGTTTCTGTAGAACCCATTATTACTGAAGCAACTCTTCCTATATAGCTATCTGCTCCATAGTTTGTAATTATATCTGTATATATTCCTAAAGCACCACTTCCTGATAAAGGTTTCATAAAAACTAAAGGTAATACCTCTCCTGGTAATCCTATATATTTAACAATAGGATTTACAAAACTTATAATATAATCTAGTGCTGTAGACTCCCTTAATACTCCTATAGCTAAAAGCATGGCCAACATGTATGGAAATATGTTTATACATATTTTCATACCATCCTTAGCTCCTTCTACAAAACATTCATACACCTTTACACCTTTCATCATTCCATATATTACTATAGTCATTATAATAATAGGAATTATTATATTTGCCAAAATATCACCTACTTAAAAATATTTTTCCAATATCTTACAACTTATAATTCCCACAATTCCAGCCATACCCGTAGTCAAAATGGATGGTAGTATTATATCTGCTGGACTGTTAGAACCTGAAGCAGCTCTTATGGATATTATTGTGGTTGGAATTATTTGTATACAAGCGGCATTTAAAACAAGGAACATAGCCATATCATCGCTTGCCTTATCTTTATCTAGATTTATTTCTTGCATATTTTCCATAGCTTTTATTCCAAAAGGTGTAGCTGCATTTGAAAGTCCCATCATATTTGCTGTTATATTCATAACTATAGAACCCAATGTTTTATCATCTTTTCCTGCATCTTTAAGTATTAACCTTAATATAGGTTTTAAAATTTTAGCCAATTTATCTGTTAGTCCACTTTTTTCAGCTATTTTCATAATTCCACACCATAAACTCATAATACCCAGAAGTTTTATTATTAGATCTACAGAAGAAGTTGTAGAAGATATTATAACTCTAGACATTAACTCTCCTCTACCTGTTATAATTCCAACTACTATGCCTATAATTAATATAAAAAACCATATATAATTTACCATTTTATCTCTCCTTATCATAAATATACTTATTTATCTTCGTATCCATATATATTATTTAATATATATGGATAATATAACTCAGAGTATACTTTTAGTAGTTAAAATGGATTATCTTAGTGTATTGAAAATCCATTGAATTTAAGATATAATGATTCCATAATTTATACTCTAATAGACTATACCCTTTAAATAAGTAACATTATTTGGGTTACATATGTAAAAATGTAAGTTTTAAGGTTGCAATTGCTACTCTTTAATTAAGCATTACAACGGACTAATATTGCCCTAGCTTTTATGTTAGGCATAATATTGGGTCCTTATTTTTTTACTTACTTTTTAAATCAGGAGATGATAAAAATGAAAGTAATAATAGTAGGTGTAGGAAAGTTAGGCTACAAACTAGCTGAAGCTATGTTAAATGAAGATATTGACGTAACATTGGTAGACTCAAATCCCAAAGTTTTAGAAAGGATAAATGATCATCTGGATGTATTAACTGTTACTGCAAATGGAATAGAAATGGATGTACTTAAAGAACTAAGTATTGAAACTTATGATCTACTTGTTGCAGCAACAAGTAGCGATGAAACTAATACAATCATTTGTGCTCTAGCTAAAAAAGTTGGATGTAAAAAGACTATAGCAAGAATTAGAAATCCAGAATATATGAAACAACTAGATTTTGTTAAAGCTGAAATGGGTATCGACCATATTATTAATCCAGAACTAGCAACTGCAAATGCAATAGAGAAATATCTATTAAAAAACTATAATTTTTACTCAGGTGATTTTGCAAGTGGGAAAGTTTCAATGGTTGATTTTAATATAGGAAATATGAATAATTTTGTAGGTAAAAAAATCGAAGATATTGATGACCTAGATGGACTATTAATTACTGCAATATCTAGAAATGGAACTATTATTATTCCCTATGGCTCAATAGAGTTAGTTGAAAACGATGTAATTCACATAATTGGACAAAGCAAGAATATTGAGAAATTGAATAGCAAGCTTGATGTAAATATAAATAAAAAACATGTTAAAAATGCTATGATTCTAGGTGGTGGAAAAATAGGCTACTATTTAGCCCAAAGATTGACTTCATATAATATAAATGTAGTAATAATTGAACAAGATAAAAAAAGATGTGAATATTTATCTGAAAAACTTAATAACGTATTAATTATCCATGGAGATGGGACAGATATGAATCTTCTAGAAGAAGAAAATCTCTCTTCTATGGATGCTTTTATTGGTGTTACAGGATATGATGAACAAAATCTTTTAATGGCATTAATGGCTAAACAATCAGGTGTTAACAAAACTATAGCAAAAATAAGCAGACCTAGCTATGTTCATATAATAGATAAACTTGGTCTAGATGTTGCATTAAATCCTGTAAACATTACAGCTAGCAATATTTTAAAATATATACGTGGAGGTAAAGTTGTATCCGTATCTCTACTTTTAGATGGTCAAGGAGAAGTTACTGAAATTATAGCAAGCGAAAATACTCCTATTGTAGGAAAACCCCTATCCAAACTGGGTTTGCCAAAAGGTATTATAATTGGGGCAATTGTCCATGAAGAAAATGTAATTATTCCAAATGGAGATTCAATTATACATCCAAATGATCGAATAATTGTTTTCTGCTTAACATCAGATTTACCATCATTAAATATGTTTATTAAATCGCATAAAGGAGGGATATTTAGTGAACTATGGAATCATAATCAAGGTACTGGGAAATATATTAAGCGTTGAAGCCATATTAATGGTACCTTCTCTACTAGTATCTTTATATTATAATCAATCTGATAAGCTCTCCTTTATAATTAGTATTGTTTTAATAAGCATTATAGGAATTATTCTATCTAAAAAAACTGTCTATAAAAAATCTATTAAAGCAAAAGAAGGTTTAGCTATTGTAGCATTGGGATGGGTTCTATGTTCTTTTTTTGGTTCTTTACCCTTTGTATTTTCAGGAAGCATCCCTTTCTGGATAGACTCATTTTTTGAAACAGTTTCTGGTTTAACCACTACTGGTGCTACACTTATTGATAATATAGAGGTTCTTCCTAAAGGGATATTATTTTGGCGATCTTTTACTCACTGGATTGGTGGCATGGGAATACTTGTATTCACCGTAGCATTGCTACCTACTATAGGAGTTGGGGGATTTCAAATATTTAAAGCAGAAAGTCCTGGTCCAACTGCTGAAAGAATTGTACCTCGTATTAAAGATACTGCAAAAATTTTATATATTACTTATGTTACAATCACTATTTTAGAAATAATATTACTTAGAATTGGTGGTATGTCTTTATATGAATCTACAGTACATACTTTTGCCACAGTAGGTACTGGTGGATTTTCTACTAGAAATTCAAGTGTAGGTGCTTTTAATAGTACATATATTCATATTATAATATCCATATTTATGCTACTATCTGGTATTAGTTTTTCATTATACTATGCTCTCTTTAAAGGGAGATGGAAAGATGCTTTAAGAAATGAAGAATTAAAACTATATCTAGGAATTGTCCTATCATCTGTAGTATTAATTGCATTAAATATAAATTCTGAAATATATCATAACATAGGATTAGCTCTTAGAGATGCATTATTCCAAGTAAGCTCAATTATTACCACTACAGGCTATGCAACAACAAATTTTGATGAGTGGCCAACCTTTAGTAAATCTATTCTTTTTCTACTTATGTTTGTAGGAGGATGTGCTGGTTCAACTAGTGGTGGGATTAAAAGTATAAGAATTCTGGTATTAGCAAAATTGGTTAAAAGAGAATTTTATAAGATTCTACATCCAAGAGCAATAATACCAATAAAAAATAGAGAAAGAGCTATACCAAATGAAACAGTTGCAAGTATAAGTAGCTTTTTTATATTATACATGGCAATATTTATATTAGGAACAATTTTAATCTCATTGGAAGGTATAAATTTTGAAAGTGCTGCAAGTGCTACAGCATCCATGCTTGGTAATGTTGGTCCTGGCTTTGGATTCGTAGGTCCTACTTGTACTTATAGCGGATTTAGTGGAATTAGTAAACTGTTATTATCTCTATTAATGTTATTAGGCAGACTAGAACTCTTTACAATTATTGCACTATTTATGCCTACAACTTTTAAAAACAACTTCGACTCATAATAAAAGCGACTCATTTTTCTATATTGCATTTAAATTTCATTAGTGCTACCATTTATAATATATTATAAATTCTATTAAATCGGAGGAATGCAATGATAATAAAAGATATAATGAAATATATAGAAAGCGAATATAAAATAATAAGCCAAACCCCATGTGAAGTGTGTGGTGGTCACTTTTTTGCTGATTTTTTAGACATAGATATAGTTGAAGGTATTCCTCATGATATATGTAATTGCATATGTTCTAAATGTGGTCATGAAAGAATCTTTCAATTCTATGCTCCTTTTGTAGAAGACGAATCTTTAGATGAGTTGAACTTAAATTAAAAATAAGCCGTGCATTAAAAATGCACGGTAATTTAAATATATAAGCTATTTTTTGTATACAGGCTTTTTAAATACCAAAGTTGGATTCTCACACTTATCCATTAAATCTTTTATATTTTTAACTTGTTTATATGCCCATCCTATATCTGTAGCATACTGATATGATCCTGGTCTGTATGGATTCCACTTCATTTCATATAAAGTTTCCCTTGGATTTTCAGCACTATTTACATACTTCTCTGCTATATATTTAGCTCCACCTATTATGGCAGCTTCTGGAGTAACCCATTTTTGCTCATACGCAAATTCGGATCCATATTTATCTGGATTTGCATCAAATGCTTTTATTCCAAACATATTATAGACTTTTTTCTTTCCATCATCACCTGTTACTTCAATTCCATTAGCTAATTTAGACTTACCGTTACCTGTTTCTAATAATGCGTGTGAGGCTAAATAAATTGGATTTATATTATGAGTTTTTCCTGCATTTACAAAGGCTTGTCCTTTTCCTTCTAATATTCCTTTTCCCTTTAAAATTCCATCTATGTCTTCTGCTGTAATGCTATCATCGATATAGCTTAATTTTAAAAACATATATTTACCATACTCATCTGTAAAGTTTTCAGGATTTAAATAATACTTTATTTGATTTCTACTAGCTCCAACCCAAGCTGAAGGTCCTTCATCTGTTACAGAAACGCTAGGAAGTGCTTGTTTATTAAGAACTTCATCAATTGTGTTATTATAATTTATATTGGTTATATTGGAGTTGTTTATCCTATTCACACATCTAAAATAATCTACATAATAATTATCAAAATCTGTAAGCTCATCCTTGTATAATCCTTTTTGCCCTGCTCTTTTAACATATATAATAACTTTATATTTTTCTCCATCATTACCTGCTTCAAAAGTTTTATTTGATGTTATTTTATTGTTGCCTATATAACCATTAGTGACTTCTTTAAAATCTTCAAACTTGTCCACACCATATGTATATTTACTAACAAATATTCTATATTCTACATGATTAGCTCCTGTTGAAGTTAAATCAAATGTCTGTGTCTGTCCTGGCAATATAGGTTCCTTCTCCATCTTAACATTTGTAACTTTAGGTAAATCTATATAATTTGATCCGTCTTTATTCTTACCTTCTATGGTAAAATTCATTTTTGTTGGTTCTTTTAAACTTTTACCTCCTATAGATTCAATTCCTGTTCCTAAATTTAAAACATAAGTTTTCGCTGGTATATATCCACCTGTTATTGGGACTATGTCTATTGTATTCTCATCTTTACCTGGAGTAATATTAACATTAATTTTTTGACCGTTTGTGTCTGTTACATATATATTTTTATTATTTATTGTATCTCTATTCAACCCAAAATTAAACTTTACTGTCCAAACCTTATCTATTGAAATATTCACTTTACTTTGAAATTTATTACTAGCCAACACTTTGCTTCCTAAACACATGGAAAATATAAGTGATGATATAATAACCTTTCTGATTTTCATGTAAAATTCCCCCTTACCAAAATATATTTATATTTATAATTATATAAGCTATTACAAAATTTTTCTATGGTGAAATAGAACATATTATACTTAAATTGATAAATAACTTTAAAAATTAATACAACTAATTATATATTTATGGCGGCTACAAAATAACTTTGTCATTAAAATTATTTCGCAACCGCCATCTTATATTTTTTATTCAATTATATTTATGAAGTTATTTTTTAGCTATAACTTCTATTTCTACTAATGCTTCCTTAGGTAATTTTGCTACTTGTACGCAAGATCTTGCTGGATATGGTTCTTTAAAGTATTGTGCATATACTTGATTTATTTTTGCAAAGTCATCCATGTTAGCAATAAATACTGTAGTCTTTATTACATTATCAAAAGACATACCTTGTGATTCTAATATACTTTGAACATTCTTTAGGGATTGATTAGCTTGAGCTACAACTGGATCATCTCCTGTAGCTAGTTCCCCTGTGGCAGGATCTACTGGAATTTGTCCTGATAAAAATGCTAAGTCTCCTATCATAATACCTTGTGAATAAGGTCCTATAGCCTTTGGTGCTAATTCTGTGTTTATTACTTTTTTCATAATATTAATACCTCCTAAATATTTATATTCATTATATAGTTTTTATAACTATTGCTTATTTTTACATTTTGTCTATCTACTTTGATTATTCTATATGATCAGTATAAAATCCTTTTTTAGTATAAGAATTTTATATATTTTTATTTAATAGGCATATACTTTGAGCTTTAATTCCTAATTGTTTTCCTGTAAATCCAAGCTCCTCTTCTGTAGTAGCCTTAATATTAATATCTTCTATAGAAATATCTAAAACTTTGCTTATATTTTTTCTCATATTATTTATATATGCTAACATTTTAGGTTTTTGAGCTATTATAGTACTATCTATATTTGTTATATAATATCCCTTTTCATTTATAATTCTCTTTATTTCTTCTAGTAATTTTAAGCTACTATAACCCTTATATCTGTTGTCTGTATCAGGAAAATGTCTACCTATATCACCTAATGCTGCTGCTCCTAATATACTATCTCCTATAGCATGACATAAAACATCTGCATCTGAATGTCCCAATAACCCTTTTTCAAAAGGTATTTTTTCTCCCCCTATTATTAAATCTCTTCCATCTACCAGTTTATGTACATCATATCCTATTCCTACTCTCATGGACTTCCTCCCAACTTAATAATCTTAAATATTATTTTCATCTACCTCTATACCCGCCATTTTCATGAGGTACAATGCGTTTCTTGTAGTAGAAATTCCTAATCTTAATTTATAATCGAAATATATCCTATTATCTTTGTAATATTCTCTGAAGTGATAATTTCTAACATTACTATTCTGCTTTTCCAAATCTCCTAATTCTAAATCATGGGTAGATACAATTCCTAATACATTTTCTTTACTTAGTTTATTTATTAATATTTCTGCTCCAGTATGTCTATCAAGAGAATTTGTACCTTTAAATATCTCATCTAACAAAAAGAATATCGGTTTACCTGTTTTTACTCCTTCTATTAGCTTCTTAATTCTTAAAATTTCTCCATAAAAGGACGATATATTCTTTTCTAAATTATCACTTATTCTCATACATGTATATATATACATAGGTGTACAATAGAACTCTTCAGCACAAACAACCCCTCCAGCATATGCTAAAACTAAATTTACTCCTACCGTTCTTAAAAGAGTACTCTTACCAGACATGTTAGAACCAGTAATTAGTAAAACTTTCTCCCTTTCTCCCAATTGAAAATCATTACAAATTCTTTCCTTACCTAGAAGAGGATGACCTAAGTTTTTACCTTTTATAATTAGGTAATCTTTATTAAATTTGGGCATTACCCAATCTGGATTATCATGCGTTATAATCGATAAACTAGAGATTTCTTCTACTTTGCCTATGGTATCTAACCATTTTTCAAGTTCACTTCCATATTCTTTATTCCATTTTTCTAATAAAATCATACACTGATAATCCCAAAGTAATATTACATTAACTAATAAATAAAGCATATTATTTCTATCAGAAACGAAACTAGATATTTTGATTAAACCATCTATTCCATTTAATGCTTTATTTTCTTCTTTGGACATAATATTTAATTTCAAATCTTTTAAATACTTGCTTTTAAATTCTTTTTTACCTATAAGTTCTAGCATGTTATAATAACTATTTATTATTTTTTTATACTTATACACTAATTTTAATGTATTATCCCTATTTTCTTTTTTTATTTTTAACATAATTCCTTGTATAATCATAAAAAAAATAGGTATAGAATAACTTATGTACTTCATAAAATACATTATTATAGTAGCTACAGTAGCTATAGGTACTACTAAAGATAATAAAATAACTATAGAATTAGTATAAAAATCATCTCTTTGCTCTCCCCATTCAATTAATTCATCTACACTTTTATTGCTAGATGTGTGCAATCCTTCTGCCTGAAACCTTTGTCTCCATCCAAGATATTTAGATAACTCTTTTGTTGCTTCCTGTCTTTCGTATATTTCTTTTATATTATAATTAGGATTTTCTAAAGATGATTTTAATTGCCTACGACCCATGTATGTATTTGTTGCGTTTAGATACTGAAAAAGAGATGCTCTTCCGAATATATCCAAATCCTTTGAATAATTATGATCTTCTTTTATAAATTCTTTTCCTGTATCTTCAAAATCTCTCCATTTTCCATCTAAGCGTTTTATAGATTTATCATTTAAATAACATATTTTATCTATAATTTCCTTATTATTTATAACATCTTGATGTTTTACAGCTAAATATATAAAAGCTCCAGTAAATATTACTGCAATTAATATACTCATATAGTAATTTTTAAACTTATAATATATTATAGCAGTAAATAAAACACCCAAAATAAAGATTATCATTCTCAAAACACTTATAAAATTTATAGTTTGTATTTGTTTTTCTCTTAATTTATCATATTTAGTTTTTCTTTTTACATATTTGTTCCTTATATAATCCAAACTTTTTCACCTACCTATTTTAAGTTTATATATTCTATTATACAAGTATTATACAAAATATTGTACCAAAATAAAAAAGGCACAAATATGTGCCAGAACAAATTATTATTAAGAAATATTTTTCTTGTAAACAATTACATTACCCTTATTGCTTGCGAATTTATTAAAACTTAATAATCTTTTTAATCTATTAATTAAACTTGAAAAAAAACCTGTCTTTGATTTTTTAACCTTTTTAACAAAATCAATATAGATAACGTTATTTTTCATTTCACAACACCCTTTATCTAAAATATTTTATGTTTTGTCTATATTAATATAATATCATGAAATATCCCAAATGTTAAGAAAATTCTTAAAAGAATTTGTAAAATTATTATATAAATTTATTTACTTTCTTCAAATATAGCTAATGAAGCTGCCCCAATAATACCTGCATCCTCTAATAACAAAGCTTTTATTATTTTAGTATTTTTCCACATAGCTTCAAAGCACCTTTCTTTTACAACTTGGTTTATTTTATTAAATATTATATCTCCAGCTTTTGATACCCCTCCACCTATAACTATAGTATCTGGATCAAAGGTTATAATTATGTTTGAAACACATATACCTAAATACTCCAAAGCCTCGTCTACAATTTCTTGTGCTAATTTATCTCCATTTTTAGCTTCTTGAAAAACATTATATGCTGAAATCTTCTTTAGTTTTTTCAATGAGCTTTCTTTTCCTCTATTCAATTCCATTCTTGCTTTTTTAGCTATAGCTGTGCCCGATGCCAATGCTTCTGCACATCCAAAATTTCCACAATTACATATGGCTCCATCTTCTTTTAAAGTCATATGCCCTATTTCTAAAGCATTGGAACTACTACCTCTATATATGTTCCCATTTAATATTGCTCCTCCACCTATTCCTGTAGAAACAGTTATAAATATCATGTTTCTGCTTCCTTTTCCAGATCCAAATTTATACTCTCCTACTGCTGCCGCATTGGCATCATTATCTAAATAAACAGAGATTTTAAAATGATTTTTTATTGGATTAACTATATTAAAATTTTTAAATGGTAAATTGGGACTAGTTATAATAATTCCTTTTTCTATATCTAAAGGTCCTGGTGATCCAATTCCTATTGCTTTTATATTATTCTTAGGAATCTTTGATTTTTTTATTACATAATCTATAACTTTTATGATTCTTTCTAGTACAATTTTCTCTCCAAGTTCAGACTTAGTATCTATAGTATGTCTAAAAACTATATTTCCTTCATAATCTAATACTCCTCCGCTTATAGTTGTACCACCTAAGTCTATTCCTACTACATACTTTTTATTCACTAGACCCCCTCCTAAACATATTATAATTAAATACTATCATTCACTAATTTTTTGTCAATAATTCAAACATATTTAAAATAAATTGTATATTTTAATGCTATAATTAACATATACTTTATTGTTTTTTTAATATACTAATTATATACTTATGTATTGTATAATTAGTTTCTGGTGGATTGTCCACAAGTTATCAACATTTATGTGGATAATGTTGATACATTAAACTACATTCTTATAGATATAACCTTAGTTTTTTCAATTTTTCATATTTTTTAATTTTTTTCTATGTTTTTTTCGACAACTAACATTAATTGCACAACTTATTCACATACGTATTGTGGATAATGTTGATAAGTATATTTTATTACATATAATTCCATGTAGCCGAAAAATTTAGAAGGAGGTTGATTATGAACAAAAAAGTTTTATTTCTACCAATATTCTCTGTTTCATTATTAATTTTTACATCTTGTTATTCTTCTAGTGAAAATTTAAATAGAAGTAATTCACAAGTTATTAACAAAAAAAATAATAGTATAGTGGATAACTCATCTCAAAATAAAAAAGAAGTTTCAAAGCTAAGAACTTTCTCAAAAGAAAATTTAAAATATAATAATAAAGGTGTCCCCATTCTTATGTATCATTCTATTGATTATGAAGAAAATAATGAATTAAGAATTCCAAAAGAAGTTTTTAGAAATCAAATGGAATTTTTAATAAAAGAAGGTTATACTACTTTAACTTTAGATGAATTATTTAATTTCTTAAAAAATAACAATCCAATACCAGAAAAATCCATAGTTATAACTTTGGACGATGGATATATGGATAACTATATTAATGCTTATCCTATATTAAAAGAATTAGATATTAATGCAACGATATTTGTCATCACAGATTTAGTAGATAATAATGAAAACTATCTAACTTCAGAACAAATCATAGAAATGAGTAATAATGGAATAGATATACAAAGTCATACCACTAAGCATGATGATCTTCTGACTTTAAGTTATGAAGATCAATTAAAAACTTTAGTTGATTCAAAAAAATTTTTACAGGATTTATTAAAAAAAGATATTAAATATATAGCATATCCCTTTGGTAATTGGAATGAAGATACATTAAAAGCTGTTGAAGTTGCTGGATATTCTATGGCTCTATCTACAACTGGAACTTGGTCTTTTAAAGAGAATGGTATTTATTCTCTAGATAGAGTTTATATAAGTTCTAAATTTAATTTAGAGGAATTCAAGCGTAGAATCTCTACCCCACATTATAAATAATCAATTGAAAAAAATGTAAATTAAACACCTAGTATGTAGTTCATACTAGGTGTTCGACACTTTCTGAAAATTCACTCTAAACTATCTTTTAATGAACTTTCTTTAATTTAAAATTTATTTATCTATATTTTCTATAGTTATCCACAAAGTTAATAACAATTCACTTATTTTTGTGGACAAGTTTCTCTTGGAAAAGCTTGATTTGTCTTTAAATATAAGTATTTACTAACATTATCAACATTTTTTATGTTGATAAGTGCTTTAACATATTGTGGATTATTAAGACAAAATACATAATTTTTCTTTCAATTTTATGTTTATTTTTAAAATCATTTTAAAGCTTATATTATTTGTTCATGCTTTTATAATCTTCTAAAAATTGTTCTATACCTCTATCTGTTAGAGGATGCTTTAACATTTGAGCAAATACTTTATAAGGTACAGTTGCAATGTCTCCACCTACTCTAGCACATTCTAATACATGAATTGGAGTTCTTATACTAGCACATATTATCTCTGATTCTATACCAAAGTTAGTGAATATAGTAACTATATCTTCTACTAATTGGATACCAAAACTTCCTATGTCATCTATTCTACCTAAAA
>NZ_FUWT01000017.1 GCF_900167265.1 Clostridium tetani | reverse complement strand
GATAATAAAGGAAATGTAAGAGCATTAAAATCAGGAGAAGCAGTTATAAAAGTTGTGACAGAAGATGGGCAAAAATTTGCAGAATGTAAAGTTGTAGTAAAGGTTGAAAAAGAGGTTGATATGAACTCAGATAAAAAGGAAATTGAAATTGAAACTTTAACTACATATAAAGAATTTAGACTAGGATCTGATGCAGAAGTAACAATAAAAGCCACAAATAAAACCAAAGAGAATAAAGATGTAGCAATAATAGTAGGGGTATTTAATAAAGATGGACGACTTGTTAACTATGGAGCAGTTGAACAAAATATAAAAGCTAATGAAAATGTAAATCTAACAGCAGATTTACCACTTCCTAACAAAGGAGAATATACTGTAAAAGCTTTTGTTTGGGATAGTTTAAATGGAATGAATTCCATTTCAAAGGTTATAGAAATTCCTGTGAAATAAAAATAACTTATTAATAAGCTAAGGATAAAATTTTAAAATAAGGGAATGTGATTATATATGAATAATAAGAGAATTATAGCAAGTTTTTTGGTTATATTGATTAGTATTTCATGTTTTTTTAATGTTGTATTTGCTGAAACAGATCCAAATGTAAATGTAGATAAAAACTTATCAAAAGAAAAAATATTACTGGAGTTAGATGGAAAAGAAATAAAAGAAGATGAAAATGGAGAAATTATAGTTAATTTCAAGGATATTAAAGATGGAAATGGAGTATTAAAATACATAGGCAATAAAAACATTCCAAAAGGGAAGTATGGGATATGGGCTGAAACAGGAGTATCTAATTTTGAAGCTATTTTATTAGAAGAATATGAAGATTATGATGAAGATGAAGATACCGATAAAAATACAAGATGTACATCAGTTATTTTGCATAAAAAAGTTTGGGATACAGAAATAGTATATGGTATTTCAGATGATGAATTTGCAGAATATGTTGAACCTAAAAATGTAATTAAAAAAGTGAAAATAAAAATTGTAACAGATGATCCCAGCTATGTGGATGTTTCTGGACTAGAGAAGCTAATAATAGAAGGAAAAAAATACTTAAATGAAAGACAATATTATAAAGAAGAATATATTAAAAAATTACAAGATACTATAAAAGAATCCGAAAGTTTATTAGGAAAAGAAAATAAAAATATAGGAAAAGAAGAAATAAATAAGCAAATAGGTATATTAACACCTATTGTTGAAAATCCAGAAAAAAAAGAATTTAATAAAACAGAGCTTGATAAAATATTAAAAAAAGCGCAAACACTTAATAAAGAAAATTACACAAAAGGTAGTTATGAAAAAGTTGAATTTTATATAGATTATATAAAATCTGAAGATGATAAGTTTCAGAATCAATTGGAAGTTGATATATGTGCAGAAGGATTGAAAAAGGTTGTTGCTGAACTTGTAGATATAGGTAACTTAAAAGAGGTAATTGTTAAAGCAGAGAAACTAGAAAAGGGATCTTTATCTGATGATAGTTGGACTAATTTTCAAAATGCCCTAAAAAAAGCAAAGGAAGTGTATAAAAATAAAGTATCTTCAAGAAAAGATGTAGATGATGCTTTGAAAAACTTAAATTCGACAATGTCCCTTCTTTCTAATATGGATAAAAGTGCTTTAAAAATAGCTATTGAAAAAGTGGAAAATATTCATGAAGATGAATTTAAACCAAAAAGTATAGCAGGAAAACAAAAGATTTTAAGTGATGCAAAATCAGTGTATAGCAATTCCAATGCTACACAAGAACAAATTGATCAAGCAGTAAAGAACATAGAAAACTGGTTAGATAAATTAGAGAAAAAATATGTGGTTTATTATGAAACAATAGATAAACGAAGAATAAATTTGGATGCTAGTAATAGTATTGAATTAGATTTATCCCAAGGTGGAGGAAGATTCTGTTTAGAAGGAAAACCAGAATTGAAAGATGGAAATGCAACATATTGGGTTTTTGATCCTAACAAAAGAGAAACTGTAGCTTCTACAATCATGAGAGATGGTAATTTGTATTTAAAAGGAATTGGATACACAACTATTCAATTAAAATTTACCAACGATATTAATTATAATAGTGATCCTGCTATAGTAACAATTAATCTTAAAGTAAAAGATATTCCTAAGATGGAGGATATTAAGGTTTATGTTGCTGATAAGGAAGTTAATGATAAAATTCCTATTAAAGGAAAGCAAAACCTTACATTAGGACTAAAGGCTAAATTTGAAGGTAAAAATGATTATGTAGGTGTAGATCGTTCCATATTTGAATATTATACTTTAAATGAAAGAAATGATAATACTCATGGCGATAGAGGAGATAAAAATTCTATTATCCATTTATATAATTATGATGAAGATGTCACAGGTATAATAATTAGTGAAATGGTAGGAACTACAACTATAGTTATAGATTTTCCAAGAGACGGTATAAAAAAACAAATTCCTGTGGAGGTTAAACATGTTCCTGTTGAAGAAATGTGTTTTAATGTACCTAAAGAATTTGAATATGAAGAATTGGGTTTTGCACCAGGATCTTATAATGGAATTTATTTAAGAAATGTTCTTGAAATAAAACCTAAAAATGCTACTTATAAAGGAGAAGTAGAATTAAAATTTAATGATGAGTCTATTGCATTCCGTGAAAGAAGGTATGGAGATTATATTAAACCTACAAAAGATGGAACTGTAGATGTAACTGCGTACTTAAAGACAGATGGAAAAGAATTTAAAATTACTAGGACAATTAAGTTCTATGGAAAGAAAAAACCAGTTGATAAAATACAATTAACTAAAGAGAAAATTCAAGTTAAAGTAGATGAAATACTACCAATAGGTATAGAAACTGTACCAAAAGACGCATCAAATCAAGAATTTGAATACAAGGTATCTAAAGATGGCATAGTTGATATAATAGGAAATTCAGTAAAAGGTTTAAAAGAAGGAACAGTTGAAATTGAAGCTAAATCTAAGGATAAAAATTGTAAAAATACAGTAAAAGTAACTGTCACTATTTTACCTAAAGGTAAGTCACGTGATGTCAATGGAGAAGTAAGAAATACTATTAAAGAAGTTACACCTAGTATACAAAAAGATGAGTATAATTTTGGAGACGAATGGAATATACTTGGATTAGTTAGAAATGATAAAAATCTTATTGCAGAAGAGCAAAAGGATGATTATTTAAATTCTATAATACAATCTATGAAAAATGGTAATGATTTATCAGTTAAAGCAAAGCCAACAAATATAGAAAAAGTAGTTATAGCTTTAACTTCAATAGGAAAATCAGTAGAAAATATAAATGGAGAAAATTTATTAAAAAATATTTATCAAAATTCTAATATTTCAAATGGTTTAAATGAATCAGCATATGCACTTATTGCATTAGATTCTTTAAGTTATAAGATTCCGGATAATGCAATGTGGACAAGAAATAAACTTATAGAAGAAGTAAAAAGATATCAAAATTCTAATGGAGGATTTGGACTTTTTGATAGTAAAACTACTAGTATAGATATGACCGCTATGGCGTTACAGGCACTTTCTACTTATAAAAATAGAGATGATGTAAAGCCTGTTATAGAGAAGGCTTTAGATTATTTAAGAAAAAATCAAACAGAATATGGCGGATTTAAAGATTCTGGAAAAGAAAATGCTGAATCAGCAGCTCAGGTGTTAGTTGCTTTAACAAGTTTAGATATAGATCCACTAGATCCATCAAATAAATTTGGAGATGAAAACTATAATGTAGTAACTAATATTCTAAGTTATAGAAATAATAAGGATGGAGGATTTAAACATTGGAAACGAGATAATTGTAGCAATCCGATGGCTACAACCCAATGTTACTATGCGTTTGTTTCATACTTGAGGTTTATAGAAAGACAAAGTAAGCTTTATGATATGGGAGATAAAAAAGAAGCTATAGTAATTAGGGGAGTTACTCCAGTTAAAGACATGGAAGTAGATTTTAATACAAATAAACAAGATGTTGTAGCAAAATTACCAAAGGAAATTACATTAGATCTAAGTAATGATGATAAAGAAGATGTAGAAGTAACATGGACAAGTAAAGAATATGACGGAAATAAATCAGGAGAATATATATTTGCAGGAAGTTATGAATTACCAAAGGGAATAACAAGGTGGAAACCAGAAGTAAATATTAAGGTAAAAGTAAAAGAAAAGCAAAAATTAGGAGTAGATAAAACTAAATTAGAAGAAATAATAAATAAAGCAGAAAAAATAGATTTAGAAGGCAAAACAGAAAAAAGTATAAAGACATTAAATGAATCTATATCAAAAAGTAAGGAAATACTTAGTAAGCATGAACTGACTCAGAAAGAGGTAGATAATGCAGTTAAAGTTGTAGAAATGGCAATAAAAAATCTTGAAGGTAAGAAAGATTCGGAAAACAAACCAGAAGAATCAAAGGAAATTAAAATAGAAAAAGTATTCCTAGATAAAAGCTTAATAGAATTAGAAGAGAATGGTATTATAAAACTTATTGTAACAATCACGCCAGAAAATGCAACAAATAAGAATGTAATATGGACAAGTAGTAATTACGAAATAGCAACAGTAGATAATAAAGGAAATGTAAGAGGATTAAAATCAGGAGAAGTAGTTATAAAAGTTGTAACGGAAGATGGGCAAAAATTTGCAGAATGTAAAGTTGTAGTAAAGGATGAAAAAGAGGTTGATCCAAACTCAGATGAAAAGAAAATTGAAATTGAAAACTTAACTACAAAAAAAGAATTTAAATTAGGTTCTGATGCAAAAGTAACAATAAAAGCTATAAATAAAACCAAAGAAAATAAAGATGCAGCATTAATAGTAGGGGTATTTAATAAAGATGGACAACTTGTTAACTACGGAGCAGTTGAACAAAATATAAAAGCAGATGAAGATGTAAAACTAACAGTAAATTTATCACTTCAAAAAGAAGGAGAATATACTGTAAAAGCTTTTGTTTGGGATAGTTTAGATAAAATGAATTCTATTTCAAAGGTTATAGAAATTCCTGTAAAATAGCTTGTAGATAATAAATTCTAAAATTAAAGGCATACCTATTAACTATTAGTTAATAGGTATGTTGTTTTGATAATAAATTTATAATATAATCTAAAGTAGAGAATTATGTGATTATATAAAAATAGAAAGGCGATTTTAAGAGATGTTTACGTACAAAAATAGAAATACTTTTTTGCAAAAACTTCACCCATTAGTAAGTATACTTATAATTTTTACATACATAATTTCTTTTATAGTTGTTAACAACCCAATTTATTTGTTTATAATACTTTTGAGTTTAATACTTTTATCGTATATTGATGAATCTATAAAAGATTTATTTAAATATGGGAAATTAGTGTTACCCTTTGCAGTACTTGTAGTGATTTTAAATCCGTTATTAGTAAGAAGTGGAAGTACAATACTATATGTAGGAAGAATAAGATTTCCAGTGTTAGGCTCTATAGTAATAACATTAGAAGCTATTATATATGGTATATTTAGTGGAATAAGAATTATATGTATTACTTTAGCCTTTGGCTTTGGAAATTTAATTATACATCCGGATAGAACTTTTGGATTTTTTTCAAGATATTTAAAAAAATCTTCTTTACTTATGAGTATGGTTATAAAAATGTTTCCCAATATGATGAAATCTTATGAAAATATAAGGGATGTAGAAAAGCTTAGGGGAAATATGTTAATTGATAAGAAAATGAAAAATACTATACAAAATGGTGGAAATATAATTAATATTTTATTTTTATCAAGCCTTGAAGATTCCTTAGATATTGCAGAATCTATGTATTCAAGGGGATATGGTAGTTTAAAAAAAAGAAGCTCATATTTTGTTGAAAGATTTGAATTAAAAGATAAAATTCTAATGATAAGTTTAATAATATCATTCATAGGAATAATGGTATTAGCTTATAAAGGAGTATTTTATATGAATTTTTATCCAAGAGTGGACAATCCTTTTAAACTAATATCTATTAAGGGAATAATATTTTGTATTCTATTATTTATTCCTTCAATAATAAATTGGTGGTGGAAAAGTTGGAAATAATAAATATAAATAATTTAACATTTAATTATCCTGATAGTAAACAAAGTGCTATAAAGAATATAAATTTAACTGTAAATGAAGGAGAATTTATACTAATAGTAGGACCTTCAGGTTGTGGTAAATCTACTTTAATAAGACTTTTAAATAGAGTTGTTCCAGATTATTATGGGGGGACTATAGAAGGTGAAGTTTCCATAAATGGTAGAAATATAGAATTTTTAGACAAAAAACAGGTAATAGAAAATGTAGGAATGGTATATCAGCATCCAGAAAAACAAATTGTACTTCAAGATGTGGAAAGGGAAATAGCTTTTGGATTAGAAAATTTTAATACAGATATAAATACAATGAAAAGAAATGTTTCTGAGGTAATATCTCTTTTAGGTTTAAATAAAATAAGAGACAAGCAAACAACAGAAATATCTGGGGGAGAAAAACAAAGAGTAGCTATAGCCTCAGTAGTATCTATGGATCCACAAATAATAGCATTTGATGAACCTATATCTCAATTAGATCCCATAAGTGCAGAAGAAGTATTAAATTCTATAAAAAGACTAAATAGAGACTTAGGAAAAACTATAATACTTGTAGAACAAAGGCTAGATAAATGTTTCCATATGGCAGATAGAATTATTTTTATGGAAAATGGAGAGATTATTGGACAAGGAACTCCTAAGAATATACCTGAAAATATAGTAAATAAATATCATCTACCAACTATAACGTACATATTTAAAGAAGCCGGATTACAAACTTTACCTATAACTGTAAAGGAAGGACGAGATATTATAAGAAATAATAAATTCCAAGATTTAAAAGAAGATGATTTAAAATTTAAAGAAGTGGTTATGGAAATTGAAAAATTAAATTTTGAATACGAAAGAGGATATAAAATATTAAAGGATTTAAGTTTTAAACTTCATAGAGGAGAGATTATGACGGTTATGGGGGAGAATGGTGCAGGCAAAAGCACTTTATTTAAAATAATAGCTGGAATGATAGATAAGTATAAGGGTAAAGTTTTAATAGATAATAAGAATATTAAAAGTTTAAAATTAAAAGAAAGAATAAAAAAAATAGGATATTTATCACAAAATCCTAATGATTATTTTGGTAGAAAAACAGTATTTGAAGAAGTTGGATATACTTTAAAAAATATAGGAGAGTATAAAGAGGAAAAAGTAGAACAGGTTATGAAACTTTTAAATATTAGTTATTTAGAAGATAAAAATCCAAGAGACTTAAGTGGAGGAGAAAAGCAAAGGGTTGCTATTGCATGTACTATTATAACAGATCCAGAAATATTAATTTTAGATGAGCCTACGAGAGGAATGGATGCAGAAGCTAAAGAAAACTTAGGAGAAATAATTAAGACTTTAGCGGAAGTTGGAAAAAGTATAGTTGTTATTACTCACGATTCAGACTTTGCCGGAGACTATTCTCATTCTGTAATGCTTATGTTTAATGGTGAAATAGTAGCTAAGGGCTGTGCAAGAGATATACTATATAATTCCATGTATTATTCACCACAAATCTCAAAAATATTTAAAAATAAATGTAATATTATAAGCTCAAAAAGGGCTATAGAGCTTTTGAAGGTGATTTAAATGAAAAAAAATAAAATGTCTTATATATTAATAATTATCTATTTAGTATCAGTAATAGTTATGACTTACTTTAATATAAGAATAGAAAGAGTTATACAAATATTAGCTATAGCCCTTATTTTTCTTGTTGTTTTTTTATTCGAAAGTAAAGAAATTGACTCTAAAACTTTAGCTATAGTTGCAACTATGTCTACTTTAGCAGGAATATTAAGAGTGCCATTTACAGCTATTCCAGGTGTACAACCAGTAACATTTATCTGTGCTGTTAGTGGTTATACACTAGGAGGAATAAATGGATTTATAGTAGGGGCTATGAGTGCGTTTATATCTAATTTTTTTATAGGTCACGGTCCATGGACACCATGGCAAATGATTGGATGGGGATTATGTGGATTATTTTTTGGAATTTTTAGAGGAAAAATAGAGAAAAAAGGTATAAAAGCTTTTGTAATTTTATGTGGGATTTGGGGATATATATATGGATTTATACTAAATCAGTGGTATATTCTGGAGTTTATTACTCCTGTTACCATTAAAACTATATTAATGGGAAGTATTTTAAGTTTTTCTCATGATACTCTTCATGCTTTAGGTAATATCATTTTTGCAAAGTTTTTTGGTGAAAATTTTATAGAAGTATTGGAAAGATATAATAAGAGAAATACAGTAATAAGGATAAGAAAATAGATATGTAACACTTTTGTTATAGATTTGTAAATACTTTTAGGATAAAATGTAGTAGAATAATAGTAAGATATTAAAAAGTATTAAAGGCAAGGGTGATGTAATATGAAGCAAGATAAAGATTATGGTAGAAATTTATACTCAGATAACAGGAGAAAAAGTAGAATAAAAAGAAGAAAAAGAACTGCATTTTTACTTGCTATTTTACTTATATTTGCAAGTGGTATGTGGATTAAAAATTCTATTGATAAGAAAAAGATTTTATCCCACAATGAAAAACCTCAAGAAGAAACTATAGCAGATAAAAAGAAAAATAATGATGAAAAACTTGAAAAAGAAGAGAAAAAAGAAGAAATTAAAGTGGAGAAAAAAGAGAATATATCTAAGAATGATAAAAAAGTGGACAAGGGTATAATTGTTGGACAAGATGGTCTTAAGAGAAATGAAAACAACACTATAGTTATGACTGTTGATGAAATATGGAAGAATGAAGATAAAAAGAAAATTGCATTTTTAACCTTTGATGATGGTCCAAGTGAGTATACTCCACAAATATTAGATATACTTAAAAAATATAATATAAAATCCACCTTCTTTGTATTAGGAACTTCTGTAGATTCATATTCTCAGTATTTAAAAAGAGAAGTAGAAGAGGGACATGCTATAGGTAATCATACCTATAATCATAATATAAAATATTTTGGTAACTATACACCACAAAGCTTTGTACAAGATGTTAAAAAATGCGATGATTCAATAAGAAGAGTTTTAGGACAAGACTTCAAAACTAATTTAGTAAGATTCCCAGGTGGATCTTTTAACCATAAAAGTTATGAAAATGAACTTTTGAAGGCTGGCTTTAAACATATAGATTGGAATATAGAAAATGGTGATGCAAGAAGATTAAATGTACCTAAAGAAGAATTATTAAATAATGTAAAAAGGGATATGGCAAATCACAATCATTTAGTTATATTAATGCATGATTCAGCTACTAAAAAAACTACAGTTGAATCCTTACCAGAATTAATAGAGCATCTAAAAAGTCAGGGGTTTGAATTTGGAATAATAAGTCAAAACAACTAATATAAAGAGCATATATAAAGATAAAGACTTTAGAAGGTTTTTATCTAATATATGCTTTTAATCTTTTTTTAATAATATAAATATGGTAAAATCTTAATTGACTGCAATAATTTTAATAAGAAGGGATAGAGACTATGTTAGAAATTCAAAATGTAGGTTTAAAGGTAGAAGAAAATGGAGAAAAAATTACAATATTAGATGATATAAACCTAAAACTTGAAGAGGGTAAAATTTATGTAATAACAGGTCCTAATGGAGGGGGAAAAACTACTCTTTCAAAATTACTTATGGGCATAAGGAAGCCAACATCTGGAAAAATAATTTTTTATGAAGAAGATATAACAAATTTAGATATAAATGAAAGAGCAAAACTAGGAATGGGCTATGCTTTTCAACAACCAGCTAGATTTAAAGGTATAAAGGTAAAGGAATTATTAGAGATAGCTACAAAGGTAGATGGAGAGAAAGATTTAGATCTTTGTAAAGTGCTTTTAGATGTTGGACTTTGTCCACAGGATTATCTAAACAGGGAAATAAACAATAGCCTTTCTGGAGGAGAATTAAAAAGAATAGAAATAGCTACGATTTTAGTTAGGGATTTAAAATTAGCAGTTTTTGATGAACCAGAGGCAGGAATTGACCTATGGAGTTTTCAGAAGCTAGTAGAAACTTTTAAAAATCTTAATGAAGAAAAAAGATTAACCCTAGTTATAATTTCTCACCAAGAAAGAATAATTCAATTAGCGGATGAAGTAATTATAATATCAGATGGTAAAATAGAAAATAAAACTTCACAAGATGAAATACTATCTAAAGTAACTTTTGGTTCGGAATGTGGTTGTAATGCTGTCTGTGAAAGGAGAAATTAATATGTTAGGATCAGTAGAAGAGAAAATATTAAATGTTATAGATAATGTAAAAGAAATATTTTCTGGGGCCCATAATATAAGAAAAGATGGAGAAAAATTAGAAAGAAGTACTTCTAAAAATATACATATAAAAAATAAAGAAGATAAAAATGGAATAGATATTATTGTAAGTCCTGGCACTAAAGGAGAAAGTGTACATATACCGGTTATTTTAACTCAAGAAGGTCTTAATGATGAGGTATATAATACCTTTGAAATAGGAGAAGGATCAGAGGTTGAGGTAGTGGCAGGATGTGGAATACATAATCCAGGACATTCAAAAACTCAACATGATGGAGTACATGAGTTTTTTGTAAGAAAAGGTGCAAAATTGAAGTATAGTGAAAAACATTATGCTGAAGGAGAAGGAAAAGGAAAAAAAGTTTTCAATTCAAAAACCATTCTTCATGTAGAAGAAGGTGGAAAAGTTGAAATGGAAATAATACAAATTAAAGGTGTAGATGATACAAAAAGAGAAACAGAAATATATTTACAAAAAGAAGCTAATTTAGTTATTACAGAAAGAATGATGACAGAGGGAAAACAAAATGCAGAATCTGACATTCAAATAGAACTAAAAGAGGAAGATTCAACAGCACAAGTAATTTCACGTTCTGTTGCAAAAGACGATTCAAAGCAAAAATTTAAATTTAATGTTGTAGGAGAAAACAAATGTAGAGCTCATGTACAATGTGACTCAATTATAATGGGAAATTCTAAGGTTGAATCAATTCCTGCTATATTAGCAAAACATAATGAGGCAGAGCTCATACATGAAGCGGCTATTGGTAAAATAGCAAATGATCAACTTATAAAGTTAATGTCTTTAGGACTTAATGAAAAAGAAGCTGAGGATACTATACTAAAAGGATTTTTAAAATAGTTATAAGAGGAGTTCATTATGAAGAATAATCAATCAAATTTAAATATATTGTTTGTATTAGTTACTCTAATAACAATTGTAAGTAGAAGTTTTGATGTAGGATCTATTTTTAGAATAATATTATTAGCTATTAGTATTATAATGGCTATACCATATTTTTATATATTAGTGAAAAACAAAATGTATAAAAATAATTTATTAAATTTATTTGCAGCCATATTGGTATTTTATCAAATAATAAATATAATATATTATACTTATGTTTTAAAAATTCAATAAAAAATAAGCTGTAGAGTAATAAATAATAGAAAGGCGGTTTCGGTTTAAGTCTATTTTTATTAAATACAGCTTATTATCAAAAAAACAACTCTTACTCTTACGATATTAAAAGACTACAGTGCTTGGAAGGTCCGATCATTTAACAGTAAGAGAAGAGTTTGTGGTTTGGCAATATTAATTTATTAAAAAAGCAACCCTATGGAAAGGGTTGCTTTTTAGTATAATAAGATAATTATTTTGAAATTAATAATCTTATAGCACACAAAACTACCACAACTTTCCCACCGAAAGAGGATTTTAACAATCTAGGCAGGTCTCCTGGCTTAAGAATCATTCTAACCTTTACCTTCCTCCTTTTAAAGAGTGGTTACTAAAGGCTTGTCATCTATTACAGTAGCGGGGGCTGCTGTGGAATTGAACCACATTCCCTTTTCATCCATCATTTTTACAAAGTGGACACCTAAATTTCATTTACTATTAACTTATGAATAAAGTATATCATTTTAAAATACATAAGTCAATATAAAAATAACAAAATAATAAAAACATACCTCATGTATTGAAAATATGATAATATAGATATATAATGTTAATTAAATAATAATAGAATATTAAAATTTATAGAGTTACCCATTTTTGGGGTTAAAAGGGAAGGGGGTTAGAATCCTCCACGGTCCGGCCACTGTAATTGGTAAGTTTATTCCATAAGCCATTGAGATATTCTCGAGAAGGTGGAAATAAATGATGAACCATAAGTCAGGAGACCTGCTTTATATTTAAGATGCAGCTTCCAGGGAAAGTTAAGTATCATTTTAAAACAAAGCATATTTTGCTATATTGGTGATAAATAAAAACTCTTAACTTCCATGGAAGTTAAGAGTTTTTTAATATATAAAAATGAGGTGTACTATATGTTTAAAAAAAGGATATTAGGACTTATATGTATTGTATTAATTCTTTTTTCTTTAGGATGTGGAAAGAATGAACAAAAAACTAGAGTTATAACAAACAAAAATACTAAAACAGATGTAGTGGACAATGTAACAAAAGATAAAAATGAAAAAAGAGATGATACTAATATATATGAAGGGTATAAAGGACCAGTTCAGGGTGAAATAAAATATCAAGAAGGAAGACCAGCTACACAAAATTCTCAAGACTTAAAAGCAAGTGGAGACATAAAAAGTCCATATAACATAGATTTAGTTGTAACAAAAGATTTTGGACATAGTAAAATGTTCTCTAATAATGTGGGATTAGTAAAAGATGAAGTTGGTATGGAGGTGCTCTTTAGAAATCTAGATATACAAACTGCGTATGGGGGAGGCTTTGTAAATGCTATAAATGGGTTAGAATCTAAATATACTTTCTTTAGTGGGGCAGATAGAAAAAAAGAAGACTGGTTTTATTGGGTAAATGGGATACTTGCACCAATAGGAGTGGCAGAATACAGACCTGTAGATGGAGATACTATTTGGTGGGATTATCATGAATGGGCTACAACAATGTTTATACCAGCGGTTATAGGATCTTATCCAGAACCTTTTAGAAATGGATTTGGGGGGAAAAATCCAGGAACTGTAGTGATGTATACAGAAAAGTTTAAAAAGGATGCTGAAGCATTGAAAAAATCTTTAATGGACAAGGGTGTCAAATCTATAGATGTAGTACCATACAATGCAAGCAATATAGAAAAACCAGACAAGTATCATATATTACTTGGAACTTGGAATGAATTAGCTAAAGATAGTAAAAGACTTAAAGATATGAATTGGAAAAATAAACTTGAAGGTGTTTATGTAGAATTTAAGGATGGAAAATTAAATGCATTAGATAATACTGGTAAAACTATAAAAAGCTTTGATAAAGGAGGAGCTATCTACGCAACTTCAGCAGGTATGGGAAGCATAGTTCCAGTATGGCTTATAACAGGTAATAATGAATCAAGTGTAAGAGATGCTTTAAATATTTTAGTAAAAAAATCAGAGAGTATAAAAAGTTATTTTGGAGCAGTAGTAGCAGAGGAAAATATTATATCAGTGCCATTTATTCAATAGTTATTTAGGATGTGAAAATATGAAACTAAAATATAAAAAAATATGTATTTTTGTATTGTCATGTATAGTAAGTGTTTTAGCAAATTTCAATAATGTTTATGCTAAAGATTTAATTATTAATGCAAATAGCAACTTAGATAGTAAAGCTAAGCTAGGTAACGTAGTACCTATAGATATAAATATTGAATCAAAAGAAAATATAGAAGGAAAGTTATGTTTGTATATTTCAAAAGAGAAGTATGAACACCATATAAAAATTTCTTCAGGAGTATCAAATAAATATACCTTTTTAGTACCAGTAAAAAATGGAGTAAAAGAAATGAAGATATCAGTAGAAGAAAATAATAAGGTAGTTAAAGAAAAAAAAATTCCACTGACAGTACATGAATCCAATTCATTATTTATAGGAATTTTTAGTGATAGTGAAAATAACTATAACTATATGAAAAATTTGAAGGTAAATTCATTAGATATAAATAGTAGTGAAACTATTAGTTTAAAAGATAAAGAATTAAGTTTTGAACTTTTAAAAAATTTGAATTTTATAATTTTAGACGATTTTAATTTTGAAAGTTTATCAAATGATAGTAAAGATGCCTTGGATAAATGGCTAAAGCATGGTGGAATTATATTTATAGGAAAAGGAAAAAATGCTTACAAGAATTTGAAAGGACCATTTGAAAATATAAAAAAAATAACATATGTAGATAAAGGGTCAATTATTCCTATAAATTTTGAGTTAAGTGATAAAAACAATATGTCTAAAATTGATGAGATTATTACACAAAACATTAATAATGAAAATTTATACTCTTTAACAGCCAATATAGATTTAAAAAAAGAGGCTACTAAAGCCGAACAACTTAAAGGTTCTGCCAATAATATGCTTAAAGTAAATAAGAATATAATTTATTTTCTAATGGCTGTTTTAATTGTTTATTTAGTATGTTTGACAACTATAGTTTTATTAAAAAAGAGTAGCATGTACATATGGATAGGAATAATTATAATTTTTTCAATAGTAAGTTCTGTAGTATATTTCATTGAAGGAGCTGGAAATCAAAAAATAACAATGGCTTCGCTGAATGAATATTTTAATAAAAATTGTATTAGTAAATCATTAACTAATGTATATCCAAGTAAAAAAGATGTGTCATTATCATCAGATAGTTGGCAATTTATGTCACAACAAGGAACAGGAAAATATACCTTGGATCCAATAGATAAAAAAATTATATATAAAAATCCTAAGGAAACCAATTATTTATACAATGTATCGTTACATAATTTAGAAAAACCTATAAATAATAAATTAAAATTAGAAAATAATCATTTAAAAGGAGAAATAAAAAATCCGTTTCCTTATGAATTAAAAGATTGTATTTTAATAGCTGGTGATAATTTAGTGAAAATAGGCAATATGAAGTCTGGAGAAGCTTTAGAGTTAAATTATGAATTAGATAATAATTTAAAAGGAAGAGGTGATTACGAATACTTAAGTTCAATAGAAAAAGAAATATCAGATAAAGATAAACAAGAATTTCTAAAATACTATTTTAATTTACCTAATACAGAAAAGTTTAATTGTAGATTAATAGGCTTTAGTAATAGAAAGGTATATGAGAAAATTAATAACAAAGAAAGAAAAATAAACTCTATAAATATGGAGATAGCACCAATAGAGATTGAATTATTATCAAAAGAAATTAATATACCTTATGGATTTATAAAACCTATAATAAAAAAAGAAATAAAGGATAGTGAGAATGATATAAGAGAATACACTTTTAAGCAGAAGGAAAGTATAAATTTATACTATGTACTTCCTAAAAATGTGAAATTAAATGAAATCCAATTAAGTGATTCTTTTAAAGATGGAAATTTTTATGTGGAGAGGTTTAACTATGAAACTAATAAATATGAGAAGTTAGATAAATTACTTTTAAATAATATAAAAGACTTACATGGAAAGGTTTTAAATTTAAGAGTAAAAGGAAAAGGAAGATTAATAATTCCTAGTATATATGTAAAAGGAGCTTTAAACTAAGGTGGGATATTTATGAAAAAAAATTTAAAAAATATATACATAGATGATGGATTTATAATGTTAACTTATATTTTTATGAATATATTAGCTTTATTAGCTTATTTGTTTATGGTGCCTTTTAGAGTAGAGGGAATTAATTTTGAAATATATAAAAATACGTATATGTATTTTTATATATTTCAGTTAATTGTATTTTCTTTTTCTATAGTCCATTTTAAAGTAGAAAAAAATATAAGTTTCGAAAATTTATTGGGAAATATTATTAAAACAATAATACTTGTTATTTCTAACATACCCTTAATATTAATTATATTTATATCTGGTAATGTAGAAAGTTTAAATTTTACTTATCCTTTAATTTTACAAACTATTTATGGACTTGCCATAATTAGTTTTAAACATTTATTAAATATTATTGATATAACAGAAAAGTATTCAAGCTTTATAGTTAACTTTAGCGTAACTTTTATAAATATATTCAGCTTTGCTTTTTTATATATTTACTATAAGTATGCTCAAATAGTTATAACTACCATATATGATAAAGATATACCTAAGATATTTTTTATAAACCCTTTAATGAGTATATCAGGGTTTATAAATATGGAGATAACAGAGTATACTCAAATGGGTATAACCCCTATAATATGGGGAATTTGTTTTTGGACAATATGTGCACTTATAAATTTAGTAGTTATAAAAAAAATAGGAGGCCATAGTATTGGAATGGAAAACAATTGAACAGATTTTAAAAAAAATATTAAGAAAGCTATGGCTTGAACGATTACTAAAAAATTTAATTAATGTATTATTAATGTCTTCTATAGGTATTTTTGTATTAGTATTGTATAGCCATTTTACACTAATATTCTACTTAAAAGAAAAGCTATTTTATATAAGTTTTATTTTATTTATAGCAACACTTTTAAAAACTATAATAAAAAAGCCATCCCTAGATGAAGCGGCTAGATTAGGAGATAAATTAGGATTAAAAGAAAAATTATTAACTTATATTGAATTTAATAGTAGAAACGATAAAAGTGAAGTTTTTCAGATTTTTAGGAATGATTTAGAGGACAAACTACAAGAATTTGATTTAATAAAGAAATATAGGATGGATATAAGACCTAAAAAAATATTGGTAGCTTTCATAATTGTAGTTTTAGCTATAGGAACTTACTTCATTCCATCATTTTCAAGAGAAATGGCTTTAGAAAAAGAATCTATAAATAAAAATATAAAAAAAGAAGTATCTAAAATAAAAGAAGAAAAGAAAGATATTGTTGAAAATATTAAAGATAAGGAGACAAAAGAAGAAGTTTCAAAGGTTATAAAAAAGCTAAATAAAGAATTAAATAAAACCTATGAATACGATAAAGCATTAAAACAAATAGCAAAAGCTGAAGAAAAATTAAATTATATAAAAGAAAAAAAATACAATAAAAATTTACAACGAGTTTCTTCATTATTTAAAGGTACAGATATAGAGAATACGGATTTAAACAATAAATTAAAAGATGGAATAATAGATGATAGCATATTAAAAGAAAATAATTTTAGCATATCAAAAGAGGATAAAAAGAAAATTTTAGATAATCTAAAAAGCAATAAAGAATTTTCAAGTAGCAAAGAATTTAAAGATAAAATTCAAAAAGAACTTAGTAAAGAAGATTTAACTACAAAAGATTTAATAAAGTCTATAAAAAATCAAAAGGATGAAATTAAATTTGCATCAGAATTTAGAAATTCAAAAGAAAAACTTACTGCAAAAAAAGATGAAAAGAATTTTGAAAATGGACAAGGAGATAAAAAATCAAAGGATTTTTCTATGGGAGAAAAAGAAAGTTCACATAAATATGGAGAAAGTTCAAAAAATGGTGGAATTCAAGAAAAAATAAAAGGTGAAGGAAACAGTAAAAGTGAAGATAATAATGCAGTTGGCGGAAGTAAGACAGGAAATAATAAGGAAGTAAAAGAAAGTGCTAATAATGGCACTATAGGAAGATATGATAAAGAAACAAAACAAGGAGCAAAAGGCAATATATCAAATTTAAAATCTAAGGTAAACAAAGAAGGAAAGCTAACCAATAAAAGTATTGAAGAAGTAACTGGAGAAATAGGTGAAAGGCAGTATATGAAAAATAAATGGCTTGAATATAAAAAACAAGGCATGGATTATATACTAAAATATGAAATTCCAATAGATAAAGAAGATATTGTAATAGAATATTTTAAAGAATTAAATAATAGGAGGAATTAGAATTGGATCAAATTGGCATAAAAAATTTTTGTGATAGTTACATAGCTGTAGAAGAAGAAATAAAAAAAGGAATAATAGGGCAGGATGAAGTTATAAAAAATCTTCTTATAGGAGTAATTGCGGGAGGAAATGTTCTATTAGAAGGAATGCCAGGTCTTGGGAAGACTCAACTAGTAAAGACTATAGGAAAAGTTTTAGATTTAGAATTTTCAAGAATACAATTTACTCCAGACCTTATGCCTTCAGATATTGTAGGATCAGAAATAATAAGAAAAAAGAATGAAAATATAGAATTTACTTTTAAAAAAGGACCTATATTTAGTTCTATAATTTTAGCAGATGAGATAAATAGAGCAACACCTAAAACTCAAAGTGCTTTACTAGAAGCAATGGAAGAAAAAAGAGTGACAGTGGGAAATAAAACATATGAATTACCAAATCCATTTTTTGTATTGGCAACACAAAATCCTTTGGAAACAGAAGGTACATATCCCCTACCAGAAGCTCAATTAGATAGATTTATGTTTAAGGTAAATATAGATTTTCCTGATATAGAAGCCATATCAACTATAGTGGATTTAACTACCAGTAATTATTCTATAGATGAAAAAATTAATAAAGTATTAGATAGAGAAAAGGTATTAAAGATGAGGGAGATTTCCAGAACAGTGTTAATAGCAGAACCTATAAAAAAAATGGCTATAGATATAGTTGCGAATACGTATAGTGAAAAAACTGATATTCAAACTGTAAAAAAATATGTAAAATGTGGGGCAAGTCTAAGAGCTATTCAATCTATAATCCTCTCTGCTAAAGTAAGAGCATTAATAGATGGAAGATACAATGTATCCTTTGAAGACATTAAGGAAATGGCATATCCTGCATTAAGGCATAGATTATTTTTAAATTTTAATGCTATGTCAGATAAAATTGTGGAAGATAATGTAATTTCAGAGATTTTAAATAAGGTGAATTAAATGGAGAAATTTTTAAGTGAACTTGAACAAGCATCTATTTTAATAAGAAGTAGGATTTCAGGGAGTTTAACTGGTAATTATAAAAGCTCAGCTCTTGGTAATTCATACGATTTCTATGGTATAAGACCTTATTATGAGGGAGATAACATTAGAAATGTAGATTGGAAAGCCTTTGGAAGAATTGAAAAAATATATACTAAACTTTTTACAGAACAGAAGCAAATAAATGTTTCAATACTTTTAGATAGTAGTAAATCCATGGATTTTGGAAAACCTACTAAATGGCATATTGGAAAAATGTGTGCTATTGGATTAAGCTATATAACTTTAAAAGAGTTAAATAAACTAAATCTATATTCATTTAATAAGAATATTCAGCTTAATTTAAATAACTTAAATAGTAAAAAATTATTTTATGAAGTTGTTAAAAATATAGAAAGTATTGAACCTAAAGATGAAACTAATTTAAAAGATATAATTAGAACAACTAATAGTAGGAATGGAGTATTATTTATAATTACAGATTTACTAAGTGAAAATATAAAAGAGTTTTTACAAAGTAGTAAAGGAAAATATGAAAAAGTAGTTCTTATACATATGATGTCAGAAGAAGAGTTAAATCCTAGTATAAAAGGTAAGATTAAATTTATTGATAGCGAAACAGGAGAAGAAAAAATAGGAGATATAGGAGAAAAAGAAATAAAACTATATAAAGAGAAAGCTAGAGAATTTATAAATGAGTGTAAATATGAATGTGAAAAAAGAGGTATAAAATATATATTTGCTAAGGAGTTTCATTCTCCAGTACAAATTATAATGAAGGCGATTGAGGTGGAATAATTATGATGTTTTTAAAACCACTTAGATTAATTGGATTATTGGCATTATCACTCATAGTTATAATTCACTTAAAAAATAAAAAATTAAAGGAACTAAAAGTTTCTAGTACAAAACTTTGGGAAAAAGTTTTTGAAGATATAAGTAAGGTGAAGAAAAGAAAAATTAATAAGTATATTTTATTAGTTTTACATCTTTTAATAGGTATATTTATAATTTGTGCATTTAGTGAACCCATATTTCTAGGAAAGAATAAGGATAATCTATACATTCTAGCTTTTGATTGTTCTATGTCCATGAATGCTATAGAAAAAAATAAAAGTCGCATGGAAATAGCAAAGGAAAAAGCTTTAGAGTATATCAAAAGTCTACCTAAAAATTCAAGAATTAACTTAGTACATATGACAGAAAATACAGAAATAATAAAAGAGAATATAAGTAAATCATATGGAGAAAAAGAAATAAAAAAATTAAAAGCTGTAAAAAAACCTTTAGATTTAGAAAAGAGCAATAATTTTTTAAATAGCTTTGGTAAAAATACAATTATATTTACAGATAAGGATGTATTTAAAAACAATAAGGTAATAAAAATAGGTGAAAAACTAGAAGACATAGGTATAATCCATGGCGGAGTTGATAAAAGTTTAAATAAAAGTTTTTGTATAGTAAAAAATTATGGAGATTTAAAAAAGAAAGTTGATATAGCCTTAAAAGATAATAGAGGAAATGACGTTATACTAAATGAATGTACTTTAAAACCAAAAGAAGAGAAAAAAGTATTTTTCCATAATACACCAAGGAATTTAGAAAAGTTAAACTTTCAAATTATAAATAAAGATATGATTTATGAAAATAATAATTACTCACTAGATTTATCTAAAAATAATAATAAAAAGATACTTCTATTAGGAGAAAATTATTTTATAGAAAAGGCTTTGAAAAT
Organism: Clostridium tetani; assembly: GCF_900167265.1. Classification (GTDB taxonomy): domain Bacteria; phylum Bacillota; class Clostridia; order Clostridiales; family Clostridiaceae; genus Clostridium_G; species Clostridium_G tetani. The sequence goes on along the minus strand of NZ_FUWT01000017.1, from coordinate 33,214 downwards.
TATGCCTAATATAGAGGTTGTAAAAAAAGAACAGGTTGATTTTAATAAAGAAAAGTTTGACTTTTATATTATGTGCAAAGAAGTAAAGGATGCACCAAAAGATGCAAAAATTTGGTGGGTTAATACTCCAAAGGATATGATCTCAAATAATAAAATTAAAGGATATGTAAGTATATGTAAAAATAAAATTACACAAGGAATGGAAAACTTAAAAGTTTATGGAGAAGGAATTGAAATAGTGAATAAAAATGTAAAATCTTTAATGTGTATAGATGATAAAGCTATTATGGCGGCAGATAATAAAGGAAATATATACTCATCTTTAGATTGGACTAACACTGATATGGTTGTAACCCCTGCTTTCCCTGTACTTGTGGATAACATTCTAAAAATAAATCTTAGGGATAATAAAGAGGATTTTCAATATTATGACTATGTAATAAACGAAAATGAACAATTAAATAATAATAAGGAAAGTTTTATATCTTATATAAATACAAGTTTAAAGAATATAGCAATAATAATAGTTCTAATATTGTTAATAGTAGAATGGCAGGTGTTTAAGCTTGGGTATTAACATGAATTTTAATACACAAATATTAATTATATTTATTTTTGTAATTCTTTATTTTATATATGAAGCTTTTAAAAATAGAAAACTGTGGAGTAAGAAAAAAACTATATACTGGGGAATTACAAGGATTTTAATAATATTACTGCTATTTCTAAGTGCGATAAACTTTGAATTTAATTTAAAGAACAGGGATATAACTACTATATTTTTAGTGGATAAATCTTTAAGTGCAAATAAATATGAAAAAAAAATTGAGGAATATGTAAATTATCAAATAGATAATAAGAGTAAAAAAGATAAGGTAGCAGTTATGACTTTTGGGGGAGATATAGCTATAGAATTACCACTTACAAATGAAAAAGAAAAGGTGAAGTTTTCTGCTAATATAAATAAGAATTTTACAGATATAGAAAAGGCAGTGGATTTTTCAATAAACTATTTTCCTAAAAATAATAATAGAAGATTGGTAATTATAACAGATAAAAAAGAAAACAGTGGGAATATAAAAAAAATCAAAAATAAAATAAAAAAAGAAAATATAAACTTAATAATAAAAGAAGTAAAAAATAATTTAGAACAAGATGCACAGCTTGAAAAAGTTATAATTCCTAAAAATATATATAAAAGTGGAAATATAGCTGTAAAAGTCAAGGTATATAGTAATTATAAGGATATTGGGAATTTATATATACATTTAAATAATAAAAAAATACTGCAAAAAAATGTATCAATTAAAAAAGGAGAAAATGAGTTTGAGTTCAACTTACCTATAAAAGATGAAAATAAAATACTTTTAAAAGCAGAAATTGACTTTCCAAAAGATAAAAATACTTTAAATAATGTATATACTTTAGAAAAAAATCTATCAAAAGATCCTAAGATACTTTTAATAGGTGATAAAAATGAAGAGTTAGAAAATATATATAGGCTTTTAAAAAATGTGAATATAGATAGCCAAAAATATTTTTCAAATGAAGTATCTGGAGATGTAAATTTTTTATCTGATTTTAATGAAATTATATTGGTTAATACAGATTATAAAAATCTCCCTAAAGATTTTGACACTAATTTAGAAAAGGTAGTTAAGGAATTTGGTAGCGGATTAATGGTTATAGGTGGAGAAAACTCATTTGCATTAGGATCATATGAAAACACTAAATTCGAAGAGTTACTACCAGTTTCTTGTAATGTGAAAAATAAAAGAAAACAAGGTGATGCAGGAATAGTCTTACTCATAGATTGTTCAGGAAGTATGGATGATGAAAGTGGAGGAGTAAAGAAAATAGAACTTGCAAAACAAGGTGCAATAGAGACAATAAAAGCCTTAGAGTCAGAAGATTATATAGGAATATTAGGATTTTCAGATACTATAGATTGGGTAGTTCCTTTTCAAAAAGCAGAAAATAAGGAAAAGTTAATCAAAGAAGTTGGAAAACTAAAGCCTAAAGGAGGAACTTTAATTATTCCTGGATTAATTGAAGGAGTAAAAACTTTATCAAGTGCAAAAACAAAGGTAAAACATATGATACTTTTAACGGATGGACAAGCAGAAAAAAATGGATTTGATAAATATCTAGAAAATATGAAAAAAAATAATATGACTTTATCCACGGTAGGTCTAGGAGAAGATAGTGATAGAGAAGTTTTAACTCATTTATCAGATTTCACAGGTGGAAGAAAATATTTTTCTAATGATTTTAAAAGTGTACCTATTATATTTGCAAAAGAAACCCGTATATCTCAAAAAAAATATATAAATAATGAAGTATTTACTCCAAAAGAAATACAAAATGATTTTAACAAGGAAGGTAATATACTACCACAGTTAAGAGGATATATGGGAACAGGAATAAAACAAGGTGCCAATCTCATATTAGAAAGCCCTAAGGAAGATCCAATACTTGCAACTTGGAACTGTGGCATTGGAAAAGTAGGGGTCTGGACTTCAGACTTAAATGGTAAGTGGTCAGCAGATTGGATATCTTGGCAAGGCTTTGAAAAATATTGGTCATCCATAATTAATAATTTACTAAAAAATAATAAAGGAGAACTAATGGATGTAGAGATTAATAGAACTGGAGGCAATGTTGAAATACTTGGTAATATAAAAAAACATATTAAGAATGGAGATTTAGAATGTATTGCTATAGGACCTGATAATAAAGAAGAAAAAATAACCATGTTTATAGAAGAAAAAAATAAGTTTAAAGGTAATTTTTCTTTAAACAATGTAGGAAAGTACAAGTTTTTTATAAATTTAAAAGAAGAAGAGCAGATTTTAAATAGAGTAGAGGAAGGCGTTTACCTTGATTACTCACCTGAACATGCTATAGAAAATAATAATTATAATTTAGATGAAATTTTATTAGAGTATAATGGCAAGTATTTATCTGGAAATGAAAATGTTTTTAACGAAAATATAGTTAATAGAAATATATCCTATATTAATTTAGATTTTATATTATTACCATTAGCATTTTTAATATTTTTAATTGATATATTTTTAAGATTTAACTATTAAAGGAGGCAACAAGGCATTGGAAAAGAAAAAAAGTTTTAAGGGTATCATAGTCTTTCTTATATTGGCTATTACTCTTGGAGGATTTGGCTATAGAAATAGTGATATCTATAGAAGAAAATCACTTAAGAAAAAAATTCATGCTGCATCTCAAAAAACTATACAGTATTACTATGATGAATATAAACCACAGCAATTTGCAGGTATATTAGATTGGCCGGCATTGGGGCTATATGGCTTAGGAGAAGACGTAAGTGGAGAAGTTTGGACTGTGAATGGTAAAAATGGAGCCTATTGGAGAGAACAGCAAGTAAAATCAGGAGATGGTCTTTCCAAGACAAAGAACACAGACTATCAAAGAACGATAATAGGAATAACTTCCGCTAATAAAGATCCTAGGAATTTTGGAGGAGTTAACTTAGTAAAAGATGTTAAGAAAACTATGTTAAATAATGGGCATTTTGCAGATTCTGTAGAAGATAGAAGAACCAAAAAACCAATAGGAGATGACCTTATAAATGCTCAATGTTTTGGGATTATAGCCCTTCATTGTGCTGGTGAACCCATACCAAATAGAGATAAGGCAATAAGATGGTTAGAGAAAAATCAACATATAGATGGGGGATTTACTTGGGATGTAAAGGATTATGACAATAAGGAAGATTATCAAAAAGTTGTATCCGATGTAGATATGACAGCAGCCGTACTTATGGCTTTTAGTATATTGGGAGTTGATAAAGAATATCCAGCAGTAAGAAGAGCATTAGAATTTATAGAAAAACAGCAGCTTGAGAATGGTGGTTTTAAATCTTGGGGAGTAGAAAACCCTGAAAGTACAGTATGGGCTATGCAGGCACTTTTAATGTATGGAGAAAATCCATTAACTAATAAATGGGCAAAAGGTAAGGAGAAGAGTAGTCCTATAGACTTTATTTTAAAACACCAATTAGAAAATGGAGCCTTTACTCATGTATTAGATGAAAAAGACATGTTGCCAGTATATGACAATAGCATGACTACTTATGAATGTCTATATGGTATGGCAGATGCTTATAATGAGGAAACAACTTATAGTAAACTATTTAAAGCCAATAAACCAAAGGCAGAAAAAGTATTATTTAATGATTTTAAAGAAAAAGACTATGGCTATGTTGAGGCAGTACAAATGGCATATGATTATATAATGGATATTTATAGTGATGGGACATTTAAGCCAAATAAAAATATAACAAAAGGTGAATTAGCTAGATACTTAGTAAATGCATTAAATCTTCAAGGAGAATTTTATAACAAATATAGTGGTGATGAATTAAGATTTGTTAGAGAAAATAGGAAATCTGATGTATTAGCAATAGATAAAGATGAAAATTATATAGAACTTTGCATAGAAAAAGAATTATTTAAGGGGATATCATCTTTAAATAAAAAAGGAGATAAAGATAAAAAAATTATAGGAAGTGAGCTTATAACAGCATTGGAAAATGGAGCAAAACTTAAAAATGTAAATAAAGATAAACTTGTATTTAACAATTTCAGTACCAGTGAAACTGTCAATAGAGCACAATGTGCGATAAGTTTTTCAAGATTTAGACAATTGATGAAATAAGTCTGCTCCATATCCATGTTGTTTATATAAATATATACGTTTTTAATTATATCAAATTTATAAGTTTTGAAAAAGAGGAGGTAGGTATATTTAGAGATACATAAAAACAATTTATATAATTATATAAAATTTAAATAGGAGGTTAGAAAATGTTTAAAAAGAAGCAGGTTAAGGGTTTACTCTGCATGCTTATGACTTTTTTAATGGTTTTTACTACTGTAGATACTGGAATATTAGGTATGAAACAAGTATTCGCAGAAACTATTAAAAAAGAAAGTATACCTACAGAAGTGAAAGAGGATTCAGAAGAGAAAAAAGATGTAGAAAAAAATAAATCTGTAGATACTGATAAAAAGCAGGAATTAACTGATGATAAATCAAGAAATGAAAAAATTTACAATGATAAAATAGTACATAAAGCACAAAGTGAGAGTATTGGAACAACCTCTATAAAAATAGTCAATGATCTTAGTAAAGTTAAAGTTGGAAATAAAGTAGAACTGGAGGTAAAGAACGACAGTAATGTAGTAATTCCTACGGAAAGTTTGTTATTTACAGTAAGTAATGAGAAATTAGTAAAAGAACAGATAGATAAAAATCTCGCATATATTCTTAAAAATGTAGAGAATCCTTCACTTGGAACAGGTAAAGGGGAATGGTCTATTCTTTGTTTAGCAAGAGGGAACTATCCTGTACCTAAAGGTTACTATGATAAATATTACAAAAATGTAGTAAAAGAAGTACAAAATGCAAAAGGAAATTTGCATAAAGTAAAGTATACAGAGCATTCAAGGTTAATTTTAGGACTAGCTTCTATAGGAAGAGATATTAAAAATGTAGGTGGATATAATCAATTAGAAAAACTTGCAGATTTTAAGACAGTTATTAGGCAAGGTATTAATGGTCCAATATTTGCACTTATAGCTCTTGATACACACAATTATGAAATACCTATAGTAAATAATGTAAAAGTACAAACTACAAGGGATATGCTTGTTCAGTATATTCTAGATAAAGAAATTAAAAAAGGAAAAGAAAATGCTGGTGGATGGGCATTATATGGTGAAACTCCAGATCCTGATATTACTGCAATGGCTATACAAGGACTTACTCCATATTATAAAGGAAATCCTGAAGTGAAAGCAGCTGTAGATAGAGCTATTTCTTGGTTATCAAGTGCACAAAAAGATGATGGCGGATATTCAAGCTGGGGATCAATAAATAGTGAAAGTATTGCACAGGTTGTAGTAGCTTTAACAGGACTAGGAATAAATCCTCATAAAGATTCAAGATTTATAAAAAAAGGAAATTCAGCTATAGATGCGCTATTAACTTTCGCAGATCCAAAAGGTGGATTTATGCATGTTAAACCGGGAGGTAATACTAACGGTGGTGCAGCAGCAGGAGTAATAGACGGAATGGCAACTGATCAAGGTACATATGCTTTAATTGCATATGATAGATTTGTAAACAGTAAAAATAGACTTTATGATATGACCGATGTAATTGTTAAAGCAGAAGAATCACATAAACCAGAGAATTTTAAAGCTGAAAGAATAGGAGAAGAAAATTTAAAGAAAAATTCAAGTGCTCAAGTTAAATTTGACGTAGAAAATATATCAAAAGAAGACGAAGAGGTTGCATTAGCAATAGTTTTATATGATAAAAATACTAATGAAATGATAAATTACAGTTATGTTAAAAAGATATTAAAATCAGGAAAAAAGGAAGTATTTGCAGCTGGTTTTATAATACCAGAAAAAGGAGACTATTTAGTTAAGGCTATAATTTGCGATGATTTAAATCCAAAAAAGATGAATGTGTTAGCAGATCCAATTAAAATAGAAGTAGAGTAGTTAAAACTCAATAAAAAATATTGTAGTATTAAGGGGATTTAATACTACAATATATCTTAAAATAAGGAGAGAAAGATATGAAAAAGTTTTGGAAAAGTTTTATGGCTACATTACTTATAGTGATAAGCATGACTTGTACAGTTTTTGCAAAAGTGGATGTAAAAGTTAATGTAAGTGGAAATGATGTAATAATAAATGGTAGATCTAATCATACAGGTCAAAATGTTATGATACAAACATGGAGTGGAGATAAAAAATATTATATAGATGCAGATAAAACAGATAAAGAAGGTAGTTTCCAATTTAAGTTTAAAACAGCTGATAATATGGACTATGATGGCAAGATAAATGTAGGAGGAGAATTACAAGATATTAAATTTTCTACCAAACATATAAAATTAAACAAAAATAATATAGAGTTAAAAGTAGGAGAAAGTGAAAAATTAATAGCTACTATAACGTCAGAAAGTAATACAAATAAAAAATTAATATGGAAGTCCTCTGATAAAAATATTGCTACAGTAGATACAGAAGGTGAAGTTAAAGCCATAAAAGAAGGAAAAACTACAATAGAAGTAACAACAGAGGATGGTGCTAAAAAAGATACATGTATTGTAAATGTAGTAAAGAGTTCTGGTGGTAGTAGCGGTGGCGGTGGTGGTACACCGTCAAAACCAGATGGTAATGAAGTTAAAGTATTTATTAGAGTAGAAGGATATGACAGAACTGTAGTTCCTAGAACAGAAGTAAAAGTAAAATTATTTAATTTAAATTCCTATTTAGGTAAAGCTACAGGTTCTTCAGCTGAACCTTCAAAAGGATGGAATGTAGATAAATTTGATAGACCAACTCATGCTCATGCCATAGTAAAACTATTAAATGATAAACACATAAAATATGATTTTCAAGATTATGGATGGAGCATATATATGGCAGAAATAGCCGGGGACAGGGAATTTGATCATAGACCTACCTCAGGTTGGATGTACAGTGTAAATGGTAAACTTCCTGCTGTTGGAAGTAATGGACTACCAGTAAGAGATGGAGACGAAGTAGTATGGTTCTTTGGAGCATATGGATTTGACACTATAGTTACTACTTTAGAATCAAATAAAACTAAAGTAAAAGCGGGAGAAGAAATAGAAGTACAGTTAGATGGTTTCAGCACAGTAGGTGCTAATGGAGAAGGTCAAGTTGATGATTATGGACAGATAAAAGAACCAGTAAATGAAGCTACTATATTGGTAAATGGACAAGAATATAAATTAGATGGAAAAGTTGTAAAAACGGATAGTAATGGTAAAGCTAAATTAAAATTTGATAAGGATGGAATTTATAAAATTTCAGCAATTAGATATAAAAAAGATCAAGGTAAGAAAATAGATATAGTAAGACCTCAACCATTAGAAATAAAGGTAGGAGAAGGAAAATCTTCAGGCGGTGGCGGTAGTAGTGCTGCTGTAAAGGAAGAACAAAAACAAGAAGCTTTAAAGGAATTAGAGGAAAGACTTAAAAAAGTTTCAATAAAAGATAATGAGCTTAATGTAAAAAAAGAAGAAGAAAAAACTATAGTATCTGCGGGAGAATATGTACTTTATTCAGCTATAAAAGAAGCAGAAGGAATAATTAGAGAAATAAATGAAAGATATAAAGATATAGAGTTAGGAGAAGATGTAAATATAATTCCTATAGATACAAGCAAAATAACAGGTGAAAATATTGCATTTAGATTAGAAGATAATTCAATTAAAGCTTTAAATGATAAAGGATTTGGAGTGAAAATTGTATTTGATAATATAGAAGTTAAAGTTCCAAACAAGATAATATCTCAAGAAAGAAGTGGAAAAGAGCTAGAAATAAGAAAAAGCAATGTATCTAAAGATGTAGAGAATAAAATAGTAAATAGTTTAAATGATAAAGTACTATTACCTTCATATAGTGTGTCTTTATATGAAGTAGGAAGTAGTGAAAAGAAAATTAGTATGAAGGGAACAGAAATTTTAGTTAAGGTTGATGGCAAATACTTTAAAGACATAAGGAAAAATGGAACAAAAATAAAATTATATGATAGTGAAAATGGCAAATGGATATTGTTAAAATCAAAATTTGATGCAAAGACTAATAGAGTTATTGGACAAGTAAAATAACTTAATTAATTTGATATATAAGGTAATTTATTTACCTTATATATCAAAGAAAAATTTTAAAGGTTCATGGAGGAATCTATATAAAATGAACAAAAAAAAGAAGATAATAATAGCTTGTATAGCTATGTTAACTATAGCTGTGGGAGGATTATTTATTAAGAATTATAACATGAAGGATCAATCCACAACTTTCACAAGGGTAGTTCAAGATGAAAATAAAAAGAATAATAAAAAAGAGAATAAAAAGGAAGAGCCTAAGAAAGAAGAAGTCAAAAAGAAAGACCAGGAGAAAAAGAAGGAAGAAGAAGAAAAGAAAAAGGAAGATAATAAAAAAGAAGAAAAAAAAGAGATAAAACAAAACCCTTTAGTTGAAGCAAAGAAGCCTTCATCAAATTCTTCCATTGATGGAAGTAAAAAGACAGTTTATATAAGGGTGGAAGGCTATGATAGAACTTTTGTACCGCGAACAAAGATAACTACAGGAGCTTTTGATTTAAACCCTTATTTAGGTCCAGCAACAGGTTCTTCAGCAACAGCTTCTAAAGGCTGGGGAATGGATAAATTTAAAGAACCAACCAATGCCCATGCTATAGTTAAAGCTTTAGAAAGTAACGGATATAAGAAAGAAGTAGGTTACGACTTTCAAGATTATGGCTGGGGTCTTTATATAGCTATGATAGGTGGAAATAGAGAGTTTGATTATAGAAGTACTTCAGGATGGATGTACAGAGTAAACAATGTACTTCCGAATGTAGGATGTCAAGGAACAGCTCTTAAAAATGGAGATGAAATACTATGGTATTTTGGAGCCTATGGTTTTGATACTTTAGCTACGGAATTAGAGGGGAATACTACCAATGTAAGTACAGGGCAAGATGTAACAGTAACCTTAAATGGTATAAAAAATGATATAAATACTTGGAAAGAATTTAGAGAACCAGTAAAGGGAGCAACTATATATGCTAATGGAAATCCTTTAAATATAGATGGTAGCAATATTCTCACAGATGGTGAAGGAAAGGCAACTATAAAATTTGATAAACCAGGTACTTATACATTATCAGCAGAAAGAATTAACAATAAGAACTTAAGAGATATAGTAAGACCACGACCATTTACTATAACTGTTAAATAATAAGATACTTACTATAGTAAAGGGGTTTTTATGAAATGAATAATAAAAAAAAGATAATAATAGCTTGTATAACTATATTATCTATGTTTCTTTGTGGGATATTTATAAAAAGTTATAAGACAAATAGTGAAACAACATCTTCTACAAGGGTAGTACAAGAGGAAAAGAAAAAACAGGATAAAGAACAACAAGAAAAAAAGAAGGAAGAAAATAGTAACAAAGATGAAGGTAAAGAGAAAACGGAAGAAGCTAAAGAGAAAGAAGAAGAAAAGAAAAAAAAGGACAAGGGAAAAGAAAAGGCTAAAAAGAAAGAAGAAGAAAAGAAAGAAACATTAAAGGAAGAAAAGAAACCTTCATCAAATCCTTCTAGAAGTGAAAATGAGGAAATCGGAGAAAAAAGAACAGTTCATATAAGAATAGAAGGCTATGATAAGACTTTAGTTTCAAGAACAAAGATAACTACAGGAATATTTGATTTAAACCCTTATTCAGGTCCAGCTACAGGTTCTTCAGCTACCCCTTCTAAAGGATGGGGGATAGATAAATTTAAAGAACCTACAAATGCTCATGCGGTGGTGAAAGCTTTAGAACAGAATGGATTCAAAAAAGGATCAGGTTATGATCTTCAAGACTATGGCTGGAGCTTATACATAGCTATGGTAGGTGGAGATAGAGAATTTGATTATAGAAGTACCTCAGGATGGATGTATAGGGTAAACAATGTACTTCCTAATGTTGGTTGTCAAGGAAGACCTATAAATAATGGAGATGAAATATTATGGTATTTTGGAGCCTATGGCTTTGATACTTTAGCTACAGAATTAAAAGTAAATGTGGACAGTATAGGTGTAGGGCAATCTATAACCGTAACTTTAAATGGTATAAAAAATGATATAAATACTTGGAAAGAATTTAGAGAACCAGTAAAGGGAGCAACTATATATGCTAATGGAGCTCCTTTAAATATAGGTGGTAGCAATATTCTCACAGATGATAAAGGAAAAGCTGTTATAAAATTTGATAAATCAGGTACTTATACATTATCAGCAGAACGAATTAATAATAAAAACTTAAGAGACATAGTAAGACCACAACCAATTACTATAACTGTTAAGTAATAAAAAGGAAGGGTGATATTGTGAAAAAGAGAATTAAGTCTATTTTGTCTTTTATTATAACATTTATGTTTATGTTCACATATATAAGCATAATTCCAGTAAAGGCAAGTAGTAATAATGAAGAACTATTGAAAAAAGTAAATACGTCTATAAACAATGTTCATAAATTTATAGTTAAAAATGGTACATGGAGTAGTGATTGGAAGACAGTAGCCTTTAATAAATCAGGACTTCAATTACCTAAAAATTATAATTATAAGTATTTAGAAGATACTAAAAAATTATTAAAAGATTCTAAAGGATATTTTTATAAAGTAACTGACTATGAAAGAATAACTTTAGGGGTTGTGGCAGCAGGGGGAGATCCAAGAAATGTAGGAGGATACAATATTTTAGATAAAATATATAATTTCCATGATCCTAAAAATCCGAATAGAAAAATTGATTTTCAGGGATTAAATGGAGTTATATATGCTCTCATAGCTTTAGACACCAAAAATTATGAAATACCAGCTGGAGCTAAGTTTACAAGAGAATATATGTTAGATTATGTTTTAGAAAACAGAAATACTGATGGTGGATGGGACCTAAATATGAGTGGAAATAAAAGTGATGTAGATATAACTTCTATGACACTTATAGCTTTAGCACCACATCATGATTATGTAAGTAAAAATGGTAAAAAAGTTACAGATGCTATTAAAGGTGCTATAGATTGGTTATCAAAGGTTCAAAGACAAGATGGAGGATTTAATTCTTGGTTTACGGAAAATAATAGTGAAAGTTGTGCTCAAACTATAATAGGACTTTGTGCCAATGGAATAGATCCTACAAGTGCTAAATTTACTAAAAACAGAAATTTGGTGGAAAATCTATTAAGATTTCAACAATCAAATGGTGAATTTTATCATTTGATGGATGGTAGTGAAGGTGTAAATGGAATGTCAACGGAGCAAGCATACCAAGCTATACTTGCATATAGAGATTTTGCAAAAGAAAAAGGTTCAATATATTGGTTTGATAATAAGAAGGTTCCAACTACATTTAAAGATTTAAATGGAGAATCAAATAATAAATCAGAAGATTTAAAGGATGTAGAAAATAATAAAGTACAAAGAATTAAAGGAAAAGATAGGTTTGAAACTTCAGTAAAAATTGGTAACAAATTTAGATTAGAAAATGGAGAAGAAAAATTAAAAAATGTAATAGTATCTTCAGCTTTTGGATTTGCAGATTCATTAAGTGGAAGTATCTTATCTAAAAAATTAGATGCTCCAATAATGTTAACAGGAAATAATGAAAGTAGTAGTAAAGAAGCTATTGAATATATAAAAAATAATGTTGATAAAAAGGGAAATGTCTATATATTAGGTGGAATAGCTTCTGTAAATAGCACTATAGAAAACACCATAAAAAACAATGGATATAATATAAAAAGATTGAGTGGAGAAGATAGATATGGAACATGTAACTCAATTGTAAAAGAATTTGGAGTAAAAGAAGGTACCCCAGTAGTAATAGTAAATGGATTAAATTTTGCAGATGCATTAAGTGTAAGTGCACCGGCAAGTATAAAAGGATATCCTGTATTACTAAGTGGAAATGGAGCATTACCTGAATATGCTAAAAGTATTATAAAAACTGCAAAACCTTCAGAAGTTTTTATAATTGGAGGAGAAGGTGCATTAAGTAAGAACATAGAAGATGAAGTTAAAAAAATACATTCATCATCGAAAATAACTAGATTAAGTGGAAAAGATAGATATGAAACTTCATTAAAGGTAAATAAATATTTTGATAACAATGAAACAGTAATAATGGCTTCAGGAATAAATTATCCAGATGCCCTATCAGGAAGTGCACTAGCAGGAAAGTTAAACGCCTCTTTACTTTTAATAAATGCTGGAAGTTTAAATAATCAAATTAAATTTATTAATAAGGAAAAAACAAAAGAGGTAATTCTATTAGGAGGAGAAGGTGTATTAAGTAAAAAAGTAGAAAATTCTATAAAAAAATCTTTCTAATATATGAACAGTTTAAAATAAAGTTAAATTACAGAAGAAGGGTGATCTTGTGAGAAAAAGGATTAAATCAATTATAGTTTTAGCTATGACAGTTATGCTAAGCTATACAAATGTTAGTTTAGTAAAAGCTAATAAAATTGGTACAGAAGAAAAATTAAAAAGTGACTACTTGGTAGTCATTAGAGAAGATAAGATACAAAGAATTAAAGGAAAAGATAGATTTGATACATCAGTAAATGTAGGGAAAAAATACAGAGAAGAAAATGGAGAAGAAAAATTAAAGAATGTAATAGTATCTTCAGCTTTTGGCTTTGCAGATTCATTAAGTGGAAGTATTTTATCTAAAAAATTAGATGCACCTATAATACTAATAGGAAATAATGCAAATAATAGTAAACAAGCTATTGAATATATAAAAGATAATGTAGATAAAGGCGGAAATGTTTATATATTAGGTGGAACAGCAGTTATAAATAGCACTTTAGAAAACACTATAAAAAATAGTGGATATAGCACAAAAAGATTAAGTGGAAAAGATAGGTATGGAACTTGCAATGCCATTGTAAATGAATTTGGAGTAAAGGAAAATACTCCAGTAGTTATAGTAAATGGACTAAACTTTGCAGATGCATTAAGTGTAAGTGCACCAGCAAGTATTAAAGGATACCCAGTATTATTAAGCGCAAATAAAGCATTACCTGAATATGCAAAGAATGTTATAAAAACTTCAAAACCTTCAGAGGTATATATAATTGGAGGAGAAGGAGTACTAAATAAAAATGTAGAAAATGAAATTAAAAAAATTCAATCATCTACTAAAATAACTAGATTAAATGGAAAAGATAGATACGAAACTTCATTAAAGGTAAATGAACATTTTGCCAATAGAGAAACAGTTATAATGGCATCAGGAACAAATTACCCAGATGCTCTATCTGGAAGTGCATTAGCAGGAAAATTAAATGCTTCTCTTCTTCTTGTAAACGATGGAAGCTTAAATAAGCAAATTAAATTTATAGATAAAGAAAAAACAGATGGAGTAATACTTCTTGGGGGAGAAGGTGTATTAAGTAAAAAGGTGCAAAATGCAATAGAAAATATATTTAAATAATGCACTTAAAAAGATGATATTCTATAACGTAGAGTATCATTTTTTAAGCATATTAATATCTAATGCATAGGGAAAAACTTCAAAAAATATTTGTTTTTTTAAACAATTTTTAATATTTTGTGATATAATAGCATATATAATAACAATTTATCAAGAATATGGACATGTTATTAATAAATCCATGTAATGGTTAATGATATCCATATTAAAATTTCAAAAAAGGAGGGTGAGATCAGTATACTATGTTATTAAACATTCTATATTTTAAGGGGGAGAATTAATATGTTAAAAAAGTCTAAATTTAAAAAGATAATTTCTACTTCAATTATGACATTAATGCTAGCAGGTACTATAGACAGTGGAATACTTGGAATGAGACAAGTATATGTACATGCTGCTGAAAGTACACAAGTACAAACAGTATTAAAGAAATCTGTATCATTAGAGGATGTAATACAAAGAACTTGCAAGGCAGTTTTGGAAAATCATTATTCCATGGATTGGGCTGCCATAGGTCTTGACAGAGCAGGAAATAGGCACATGATTCCTGCAGATTATCTACAAAAAGTTGAAGAATATTTAAAAGATCCAAAAAATCAAAGTCTATTTGAAAGTAGACCTACAGAATATGAAAGAATAACACTTGGAGTATTAGCAGCAGGTGGAGATCCTACAAATGTTAATGGATCAGGAATAAATCTTATAGAAAAGATATACAATGCAGATCTTGAATCACAAGGAATTAATGCATTAGTATTTGGTCTTATTGCATTAGATGCAAAAGGATATGAAATTCCTGAAGATGCAACATGGAATAGAGAAAAATTAGTAAATGCAATATTAGATAAGCAATGTGATGATGGAGGATGGGCATTCTTTGGTTCTAATGGTGATCCAGATATGACAGGAATGGCAATGACATCATTAGCTCCTTATAAAAAAGGGAAAAAAGTGCTTGAATTAGATAATGCTAAAGTGAATAGTGCTGTAAATGAAGCTGTAGAATTTTTATCTGATATACAAAATGCTACAGGTGGATTTGAATCTTGGGGAACAGTAAATTCAGAAAGTTGTGCTCAAGTTATAATGGGGCTTTGCACAAATGGAATAGATGCAGGAAAAGATAAGAAATTTGTGAAAAATGGTAGAAGTGTTGTAGATGCACTTTTAAGCTTTGAAGTTGAAGGTGGGGGATTTGCTCACATAAATGATGAACGATTTGGTGGAGTTAATGGAATGGCAACAGAACAAGCATTATATGCACTAGATCAATATAAACTTTATTTAGATACAAAGGGACAAGGTTCAATCTATGATTGGAGTACATATCCATCATCAGTAATAAAATAATAGATATTTGAAATTTAGATGTATAAGACAAATGGGGAAACTAAAAAAAGAGTTTTCCCATTTTAAATATAACAGGAGGACAAAATATGTTTAAGAATAAGCAGTTTAAGAGTTTATTCTGTATGTTCATGGCACTCTTTATGATATTTACTACTGTTGATGCGGGAATATTAGGTATGAAACATGTATTAGCATCAGCCTCCACAGAAGAAACTCAACTAGATACAAATGAAAATATAACAAATAAAAGTCTTGAAAAAGATGAAATAGTTACAAATAAAGATGAAAAAAACATTAATAAAGATGAAAAGACTACTGATAAAATAGATGCAAAAGATACATCAAAGTCTAAAATCAAAGTAAGAGTAAGAGTAGAAGGACCAGAATACACAATACTGCCAGAAACAGAAGTGGAAGTAGAAAAGGGAGCAGGAAATAAGGAAGTTTTAGAAGCAGCAGGATTAAAAGTAGAAGAAATGGCAGGAATGATTGAAAGTATAGAAGATATAAAAGCAAATGGATGGTGGTCTGTAGAGCCATACTTACCTAATGTATCTAATGGAGATAATATACTATTCAATGGAAATGGAGCAATGGGAAGTAATAGTATTTTAGAAGGAGCATCTACAGTAAATGCAGGAGAAGACTTTGAAGTAGTATATAAAGAGAAAGATGGAAAAGGAATAAAAAATGGAGAAATAAAATACTATAGAGCCAATGAATACAATTATAAAGGAATAAATAAAGGAAAAGTAAAACCAATAGGAACAAGTATAAAAACAGATGAGCAAGGAAAAGCAAAAATAAAATTAGAATCAGGAAAGTATTTCATAACAGCAGAAGCTAAAAATAAGGCTAGAGCAAAGGCATTAGAAATAGAAGTTAAAGGAAAAGCAAGCATTGAAATTAAATCAACTTTAAGGATAGAAACAGAAAAAGGAACGGACTTTTTAGATGAGTTAGAAATATCAGAAGAAGGACAACATTTAGGAGACATATTAAAAAATAAAAAGGGAAAAATATATAAACCTAAATTTGATAAAGAAGGAAGGTTACTTCAACTTCATGAAAATAAATATTTAAAAGGAAAACCATACTTTTCAGTAATCATAAACGGAAAAATTGTGGAAAAACCGAGAGATATAGTAATTAAGCCAGGAGATAGTATTATATTATCTTATAATGGGGCTATAAATCAATTGCAAGTTGAAGTACCTAAAGAATGTGAATCTGGGAAAACCTTTGAAGTTGTTGTAAAAGATGAATATGGTAAAAGGATCAAGGATTCCAAGGTGTTTTTGGAGTATTTTAAACCCTGGAATGGAGCATGGGCTAAAAAGGAGAATAGTACTGTAGATGAAAATGGTAAGGTGAATTTTGCTCCAGATATTGAAGGGAAGTATCGTATTTTTGCCGAAAAAGATGGATACATTAGATCAATAGCTAAGTTTACTGAAGTAATATTACCTAAAATTGAAGGAGGTTTTCCAAAGGAAGTAAAGAGTAATGAAGATTTTGAAACCACTATAACTGCCACAGGAAAGCCTCAATCAGGTGTAAAAGTATATTGGGTATTTAAAGAAGATTCAAGGAAGAGAAATAAAGTTGAGATTGGTAAAACAGATGAAAAGGGTAAAATAATAGGTAAAATAGATGCACCCGCAGGACAATACACTTTAATTGTAGATTTTCATGGGAATATAGTAGAGTTAGGAGATATAAATATCTTAGATGCAAGTGAATACAAATCTTCAAAAATAGGAGATATGAACACTGCACTTAGAAAGACCACGGGAATTTACAAGAATGGTAAAGTATATTTATTTGGTGGAGAAGGTAGTGAATGGAGCCCAGTAAATACTATTCTATGTTTTGATCCAGAAACTAATGGAATAAAAAGTGGGGGAAACCTTCCAGATGCATTTGTTGGCAATAATGCAGTTATAGATGATAATATTTATTTATTTGGAAATGGGAAAGTTTATAAATACAATATAGATGACAGTAAAATTACTGAAATAGCAGATCTTCCGCAAGGGTACCAATTAAAGTCAATAGGAACTGCTGTAATTAATAAAAAAGTATACATCTATGAAAGAATGGATACTACAGGTGCTATTGTTGAATTTGATCCAATTACAGAAAAAGTTCAAATAGTGAGCAGTATTAAATTACCATATGGGAATAGCTATTCTGGACCTACAGATGGCTCTATGATTGTACAGGAAAATAAAAAAATGTATATCATAGGGGGAAGTAGTAAAAAAATATATGAGTTTGACCCAGCAAGTAAACACATTAAAAGTACAGAATTAGAATATGTAATAGAAAATGGATCAACAACAACTATTAATAATAAAGTATATATCTTTGGAGGATATACAGCACCAGAGGTAAGTAAGAATGGTGAATTAAACTATCGCATTTTAGAATTAGATATTAAGAATAAAACACTTCAACCTGTGGGGTATTTGCCGAAACCTATAGAATCTAGTTGTGCGGTTTTAGTTGACAATGAAGTATATGTTTTTGGTGGAAATAGAGATAATAAGGTGCAAAGCGATATTCTTAAAGTTTTAGGATTTTCAATAAATGACACACAAAAGCCTGAAATCATAGTAGAAGGAATAAAAGACAATACAGTATTATCTACAAAGGAAGTAGAATTTACTGTAAATGTAACAGATAATGTAGATGAAAATATTATTCCAGAAGTAAAATTCAATGATAATGTAATAAGCGAAAAGGATGGAAAATACAATGTAATTTTAGAGGATGGAAACAATAACATTGAAATTATAGCAAGGGATAAAGCTGGAAACATAGAAAAGGAAAAGTATACATTAATTTACAAATATGATGTAATCGTAAATAAAATAGTTATTGAGAGAAGCAAAGAAAGGTTACATCCAAAAGATAAAATTACTTTAAAAACTAAAGCAGTGGATGAACAAAATAATGTAATACCAGGAAAAGAATTTGTATTTAGTAGTAGTGATGAAAAGATAGCAACAGTAGATTCAAAAACAGGAGAAGTAACAGCTATAGGAAATGGAACAGTTATTTTAACTGTTGCATTAAAAGATGATAATAGCATAAAAGAAAATGTGAAAATTACAATTACAGACAAGTATGAAGTATATATGCGTATAGAAGGATATGATCACACAATTTTACCAAGAACAAAATTAGAGGTAGGATTGTTTGATTTAAGTGAGCACTTAGGAAAGGCATCAGGAAGTAGTGCAACACAATCTAATGGCTGGGATGTAAGTAAATTTGAGAAACCAACTAATGCTCATGCTATTGTAAAAGCTTTAGTTGATGCTGGCTTCAGACAAAAAAAGCTTGGAGATACAGATGAATCTAAATTATTTGACTTCCAGGATTATGGATGGAGTTTATATATTGCCATGATTGATGGAGACAGAGAGTTTGATCATGATGGTATGTCTGGATGGCTATATAGAGTAAATGATGATCTTCTACCAATAGGATGTAATGATGCACCATTAAATGATGGAGATGAAATCGTTTGGATGTATTCACCTTATGGATTTGACAATATCTATACTAAAATTTTTGCAGATGAAACAAATGTTTCAGTAAATGATGAAGTGCAGATAAATTTAATTGGATATACAGGTGGATATGAAAAAGTAGAAGAGAAAGTAGATGGAGCTACAATTCTTGTAAATGGAAAATCATATATTAAAGATAGAAAAGATGTGATTACAGATTTAAAGGGTAATGCAGTTATTTCCTTTAAAGAACCTGGTAGATACACTATTTCTGCTAATCGTTTAGATAGCAAAGGGCTTATTGATATTATAAGACCAAATCCTATTATAATTAATGTATCAGATAAAAAAGATACACAAAAACCTAAAATATCCTTAAAAGGGATTATGAATGGAGAAACAATTAATAAATCAGAAATTACATTTACTGTAACAGCAGAAGATCCTCAAGATGGTAAATTAACTCCTATTATAAAGTGTAATGACAAAGTGATAAATGGTAAAAATGATAATTATAAGGTATCACTAAAAGAGGGAAAAAATATTATATTCATTCAAGCAAAAGATAAAGGCAATAATATTGTGGAAAAAACTATTGAGGTTATTTGTGACACAAAGGATAGAACTTTACCAGAAATAAAAGTAGAAGGTATAGAAAGTGGTATTGCTAATGCACAAGAAACTATATTTACAGTAAAAGCAAGTGATGAAAAAGATGGAAGATTAAATCCTGTTGTAAAACTAAATGAAAAAGAAATCCAAGATGAAAATGGGAAATATAAAGTTTTACTGCAAGAAGGATTAAATACAATTACCATAGAAGCTGTAAATAAAGTTGGAAATAAAGCTACAGAAATATTTAAAATAACCTATAAGAAAGACACAGAACTACCAAAGAATAAAGATGAATTACGTAAGAAGATATTAGAAATATTACCTGAAACAGTAGAATATTCAACAAAGGAAAGCTATAGTAATGATTGGGTAACAGCTGGATTAGGAAGATTAAAAGATTATAAAAATAGAATTTCACCTAATTATCTAGAAGATACTAAAAAGGTAGTTAAGGAATTAGTAGCTGAACAAGATAAGGGTAGTAGAACATTTAAAGTAACAGATTTTCAAAGAATCACTATGGGAATTTTAGGAGCAGGAGGAAATCCTACTAATATTGATGGTATAAACATAATAGAGAGGATATATAATCCTAGAAAAACTGATAAAGGGCAAGATTATATTGATAGACAAGGTCTCAATGCAGTTATATGGGGGCTTATTGCAGTAGATTCAAAGAATTATAAAATACCAAAAGGTTCTAAATGGAATAGAGATAAATTTATTAAAGAAATACTAGATAATGAATGTCACAATAATGAACATCCAATTTTAAAGGGTAAAAGAGGTGGATGGCAATATGGTGGAAATAAAACTATAGATCCAGATATGACTGGAATGGCTATGATAGCATTGGCACCATATTATGAAACTAGAAAAGATGTAAAATTAGCAGTAGATAGAGCAGTAGAAAATCTATCATTAATCCAAAGACAAGATGGAGGATATGCATCTTGGGGAACAGTTAATTCAGAGTCTTGTGTGCAAGTTATAATGGGATTATGTGCAAATAATTTTGATCCAATGGGAGGGAAGTTCACTAAAAAAGATGGAAGTGTAGTAGATGCATTATTGAGATTTAAATTAGAGAGCACTGGATTTGCACATGCTGAAGATCCACAAGATGATAATAAATTAAAGCCTAATGGTATGGCGAATGAACAAGCTCTATATGGTTTAGCACAGTTAATGTACTGGTTGGACGGAAATAAAGGAAGTATATTTAAATGGGAAGATGATAAAATAGAAGAACCTAATCAACCACAAAAATCAGAAAAATTCATTGCTAAAAGAATTGGAAAAGAAAAACTAAAGAAAAATTCCAACGCAGAAGTAAAATTTCATATAGAAAATATATCAAAAGAAAATGAAGAAGTTACACTAGCTGTAGTTTTATATGATAAGAATACAAATGAAATGGTAAATTACAGTTATGTAAGAAAGACATTAAAAGCAGGAGAAAAAGAAAAGTTTGCAGGTGGATTTACAATACCTCAAAAAGGAGATTACGTGGTTAAAGCTATAATCTGTGATAGTTTAAATACGGATAAAATGAATGTTTTAACAGAGCCAGTGGAAATAGCAGTAGAGTAACTTATATAACAGATTAAGAAGGATGATATTTCATAATAGAGATATCATCCTTTTATTCACAAATTATTTATAACTTTAACTTTATTTTTTATTAAAATGTGTTATAATGAATATAAAAGTTGATAAGATATTAAAATAAGTAATGAATATTATCAAATTAATAAATATTAACAATATATTTGAAAATAAATATTTACTATAAAAATTAAATATTTATTTATAAAGTTTCTTGTAAAAGAGAATTAAAAGGGAAGGAGGCGAAAATCCTCCACGGTCCGGCCACTGTAATTGGTGAGTTTATTCCATAAGCCATTGAGATATTCTTGAGAAGGCGGAAATAAATGATGAACCATAAGTCAGGAGACCTGCTTTATAAGAATAAATATACAGCTTCCGGAGAAAGTTGGGTATTAAAGGTTATATTAAGTTTTTTAACTGTTGTTATAATACCTTATATTCTTATGGAGTGGCATGGAATATAAGGTTTTTTTATTTATATAAAAACTATTATATAAATTATATAAGGAGGGGTTATATAAGAGCGGATGTTGAGTATGTATATGTATATGTAAGGCAAGATAAATTATTTTTAATTAAAGAAGGGGTAGAATATGTATAAGAAAAGACAATACAAAAACTTTATCTGTATAATTATTGTATTATTAATGGTTTTAGCTATTGGGGATACTGGAGTATTAGGAATGAGAAAAGTATTTGCAAAAACCAATAAAGACAGTAATGTAATAAAAGTAGAAGGGGATTTAGAAGATAATATAATTACCTTAGATGAAATTCAAAGCATGGATATTAGAAGTATAGTAAATAAAATACAAATTGAAAACATTGGAATAAGTTCCATAAGGGTAGTTAATGACTTAAAAGGAATTAAAGCAGGAGATGAAATAGAATTTGAAGTACAGGATGAACTAGGGGGGGAAATACCTAAAGATAATTTAGTATTTACAATAAATAATGAAGAATTGGGGAAAATGGATGAAAATATTACTAATAAATTTATTAAATTAGGATCAGACACTGTTACTGTAAAAGTAACACTAAAGGATAGACCTAATATAAAAGATGAAGTTAGATTTTAACCATATATAAATTTAACAAATTATTGTTGAGAATAAGCAAATGCATTATAAAAACTCTGAATTTTCATATTTTATGTAAATTCAGGGTTTTTATAATATATTTTAGGAAATAATTATAATATATGCTAATAAACTATACAATAATCTGATAAAATAATAGTATATAACAAAGGAAAGGGGATATATTTATGAATTATATGAGAATTTATAATGAGTGGTTAAATAACGATTACTTTGATGATGTTACAAAAGAAGAATTAAAAAGTATAAAAGATAATCCTAAGGAAATAGAAGATAGATTTTATAAAAATTTAGAGTTTGGAACAGCAGGACTTAGAGGTAAAATTGCAGCTGGTACAAATAGAATGAATAAATATATAATAGCTAAAGTAACTCAAGGACTTGCAAATTTTATAGCAAAACAAGGTAAAGAGGTAATGAATAGGGGGGTAGCTATAGCCTATGATTGTAGGCATTATTCAGATGTGTTTGCAAAAACTGCAGCATTAGTTTTGGCTGCAAATGGAATTAAAGCATATTTATTTGAAGATTTAAGACCAACACCAGAGTTATCCTATACAGTAAGGAGATTAAATACAATATCTGGAATAGTAGTAACAGCTAGTCATAACCCTAAAGATTATAATGGATATAAAGTGTACTGGGAAGATGGAGCACAAATATTAGATAAGATAGCCAAACCTGTTACAGAAGAGATAAATAACATTAAAAATTTTAAAGAAATAAAGTCCATATCTGAAGAAGAAGCTTTAGAAAAAGGTCTTTTAGAGATATTAGGAAAAGAAATAGATGATGAATATATAGAAAAAGTTAAGGCTTTATCTATAAGAAATGATATAGATAAGGACATAAAAATAGTTTACACACCATTAAATGGAACGGGAAATATTCCAGTAAGAAGAGTTCTAAGGGAAAGAAGATTTACCAATGTAATAGTTGTGCCAGAACAGGAAAATCCAGATCCAGATTTTACCACAGTAGGTTATCCAAATCCAGAGGATATAAAAGCCTTTGAATATGCTAAAAGATTAGGAGAGAAAGAAAGAGCAGATTTATTATTAGCAACAGATCCTGATTGTGACAGACTAGCAGTAATGGCTAGAAATAATCGTGGAGAATTTGTGGCGTTAAATGGTAATCAAACAGGAGCTGTTTTAATAAAATATCTTGTGGAAAGTAAAGTAGAAAAGGGAACTTTACCTGAGAAACCAATGATAGTAAAATCAGTAGTTACTGGTGACATGGGTAAAGTTGTAGGAGAAAAATATGGTGTTACTACCTTTGAATCTCTTACAGGATTTAAAAATATTTGTGGTAAAGAAATGGAAATGAATAAAAAAGGATATAATTTTATTTTTGGATATGAAGAAAGCATAGGCTATACAGCTGGGGACTTTGTTAAAGATAAAGATGGAGTTATTTCAGCAATGTTTTTATGTGAGGCAGCGGCTTATTATAAAACACAAGGTAAAACTTTAATAGATGTGTTAAATGACATGTATAATGAATTTGGATATTATAGGGAAAATTTAATTTCACTTATATTAGAAGGTGTTGAAGGACAAAGAAGAATAGGAAGAATGATGGAAGCATATAGGAATGAATTTCCTAAAATTATAGGAGATAATAAACTTATAAAGTATATAGACATAGATAAAGGAAAAGAAATTGATTTT
The DNA here is from genome assembly GCF_900167265.1 of Clostridium tetani. Classification (GTDB taxonomy): domain Bacteria; phylum Bacillota; class Clostridia; order Clostridiales; family Clostridiaceae; genus Clostridium_G; species Clostridium_G tetani. The sequence goes on along the minus strand of NZ_FUWT01000017.1, from coordinate 9,252 downwards.
ATAACTAGGGAAGAAAAATCAGTAGAATTTCCTAAATCAAATGTACTTAAATTTATATTAGAAGATGGATCATGGTATGCTATTAGACCATCGGGTACAGAACCCAAAATAAAAATATACTTATATTCTAAAGGGCATACTTTAAAAGATTCAGAAGATAAGTTGAAAATCATGGAAAAGACTATTATGGAAAAACTTAATTCCGTAGAATAAGAGAAAAGTGTAATCATTGGAGGTACTATATGGATAAGGTGGGATTAATACTAGAAGGTGGAGGTATGAGAGGACTTTACACCGCAGGTATATTGGATTACTTTATGAAAAAGGAATTTTATGCTCCTTATGTTATAGGGGTATCAATGGGGGCATGTAATGCTACATCATATATATCAAAACAAAATAAAAGAAATAAGGCAGTAGTTATAAATCATGTAAATGATCCTAGATATATAGGAATTAAAAATATATTTAGATGTAAGAGTTTATTAGGAATTGATTTAATTTATGATGAAATTCCTAATAAATTAGAGCCTTTTGATTACAAAGCTTTTTATGCATCTAAACAAAAATTTATTATAGTAGCTACAGATTGCAAAACCGGTAAGCCTGTATATTTTGATAAGGATAAAGATGAAGATATATTAACTACTGTAAGAGCTTCCAGTAGTTTACCCTTCATTAGTCCTATAGTTAGATATAATGGGATGGAACTTTTAGATGGGGGAATATCAGACTCCATTCCCATAGGAAAATCTATAAAGGATGGTAATATTAAAAATATTATTATATTAACTAGACCTAAAGGTTATAGAAAAGATCCTTTTAGGAGAAAAAGATTGTTAAAAAGATTTTATTCAAGCTATGATAATTTAATAAAGGCAATTGAAGATAGATATAGGATATATAATAGAACTTTAGATTATATAGAAAAATTGGAAGAAGAAAATAAGGTGTTTATTTTAAGACCTACAAATAAAATAAAGGTAAGAAGAATAGAAAAAAACACAGAAAAGTTAGAAGGTCTTTATAAAATGGGATTTGAAGATGCAGAAAAACAGTATGACAAAATGATAGACTGGGTTAATAATGCATAAATCTATTGACATTGGGAAATATAAAATATATAATATTAATCAATAGTTTTAAATGGAAATTTTAAAAAAGACAGTGATGGGAAGAGTAAGTGTAAAAGGTAATTATAGCGAGTCGATGATGGTGAAAGATTGATATGAATTTTATACTGAAGAACATCCCTGAGTCTCTAACCGAAATCAATATATTGAGAGTAGGCTTAGACGAAACCAGATCGTTAAAGCTGGGAGTATTGTTAGATACTTTTAAAGAGGAGAGCCTTTTATAGGCTAACCAGGGTGGTACCGCGAGAGTTTAAGCTTTTCGTCCCTTAGTTGGGATGAAAGGCTTTTTTGATTAAAAAAATTTATTTACTAAAATCCATGAGGGTAAGTAGTTTATTATAGGAAATAATTTAGGAGGTAATTTTATGGAAATCAAATGTAGCGAAAGACTTATAATACCAAAAGAGTATAAAACTGAATTAGATTTAAAAGAAACTGCTATTGCAATTAAGGAAGTGAAGGATTGTTTTGAAAGAGCTTTAGCAAAACAGCTAAATCTTATAAGAGTATCAGCACCTCTTTTTGTAAGATGTGACAAGGGATTAAATGATAACTTAAATGGAGTAGAGAGACCAGTAAAGTTCACTGTGAAGGATGATAATGAAGCAGCAGTAGAAATTGTTCATTCTCTAGCAAAGTGGAAGAGAATGGCTCTTTACAGATATAATTTTAATGCTGACGAAGGTCTATATACAGATATGAATGCTATAAGAAGGGATGAGGAATTAGATAATACACATTCCATATATGTTGACCAATGGGATTGGGAGAGAATAATAAAAAAAGAAGATAGAAATGAGGAATATTTAAAAGATATAGTTAGAAAAATATTTAAAGCTTTTAAAGAAACAGAGGAGCATATAAACAAATTGTATCCATTTTTAGGAGAAGTTTTACCAGAAGAAGTATTTTTTATGACTACTCAAGAACTTGAGGATATGTTTCCAGATCTTACAGCTAAAGAAAGAGAAGATGCTATAACTAAAGAAAAGAAAGCAGTATTTTTAATGAAAATAGGAAAAACATTAGAATCAGGAGAAAAACATGATGGAAGAGCTCCAGACTATGATGACTGGGAATTAAATGGAGATATACTTTTTTGGAATCCAGTTCTAAATAAAGCTTTTGAATTATCTTCTATGGGAATAAGGGTAGATGAAGAATCCCTTTTAAAACAATTAAAATTAGCTAATTGCGAAGAAAGAAAGGAATTACAATTTCATAAAATGCTTTTAGAGAAAAAACTACCATATACAATAGGTGGTGGAATAGGTCAATCTAGAATGTGTATGCTTTTCCTAAAAAAAGCTCATATAGGAGAGGTTCAATCCTCAATATGGCCAGAAGAAATGATAAAGTTTTGTGAAGAAAAAGGAATGACAATATTATAATATGAAAGTCTCTCTTTAATAAAAGAGGGACTTTTTATCGTATAGAAAGGTTTTTTAATATACATACTATAAATATATTGTGGATTTAGTAAAATATTATTTTAAAAGGTGAGTATTATGAAAGGAAAAGAAATACTAAAAATATTTAATATCATAAAGAACTTAGAGGATAAAGAATATATGTTTTCTATATTAGCTTATAATATTGCACCTAGCATTTTAAAAAATAAACCCTCCACTATTGTAAATTTATCTAAAAATAATAGAAATCTATATGCATTATGGGATAAGTATGGAGAAGAATTTCAAAGATATTTCTCAGTGGAAACTTACTCACTTAAAGATACAAATGATTTTAAATTAAAATTATTTTATAGGAAAGAATCTTTAGAAAATCATTTACATAAAAAAGAAAATATCAATTTTCTACAAAAGATTGGATATAATGAAAGTAAAGATATAGAAGGATATTTAGATATGCTAAAAATTAGATATGAAAGTGAGTGTCCACACGAGCTTGGGGTATTTTTAGGAATTCCACTAGAGGATATAGAGGGATTTATAGATAATTCTACAGAGGATTATTTATTAACTGGATATTGGAAGGTTTATAACAATGTGGAAGAAGCTAAAAAGACCTTTGAAGAATATGATAAAGCTAGATTAAATATATTAAATTCTATTTACAAAAAACAAGAAAAAACCTTTTTAAATTAAGGTTTTTTATAAAAAAAATTATCATCATTAAAATTGTCAGTATTCAAACCATTATTATCAAGAAAACTTTTACTTATAGGAATTATATGAGGTTTTCCTGTAATAGGATTTTTTATTATATAAGTATTAATATCGTATACATATTTTAAATTATCTTTTGTTAAAACATTTTCTGGACTTCCTTTAGAATAAATTTTCCCATTTTTTAATAAAAGTATAGAATCGCTATATTGAGAAGCTAAATTTAAATCATGTAATACAGAAATTATAGTTACTTCTCTATTTAGAAATTTTAAAGTATCCATTATATCTATCTGATTTTGTATATCTAAATTTGAAATTGGTTCATCCAATAATATAATTGCACTTTTTTGAGCTAATGCTCTAGCTACAATTACCTTTTGACGCTCTCCACCACTTAACTGATTTATGTATTTATCCTTTAGATACCACGTATTTGTAATATTCATAGCCTCTTTCACTATTTCATAATCTTTTTTACTTTCCCTTTCAAATCTTTTCAAATGAGGTGAACGGCCCATTAAAACCACATCGAATGAAGTAAAATCAAATTCTAAATTAGTGTTTTGAGGAACAGAGGACATTTTTTTAGCTAAGTCTTTATTTTTATAGGTATTTATATCAAAATTATCTATATAAATAGTTTTATCCTTTGCAGGCAATGTCTTTAATATATTTTTTAAAAGTGTTGTTTTTCCAGAACCATTTGGTCCTAAAATACTATGAAATTTATTTCTTTCAAAAGATATATTTATATCGTCTAGTATATGTTTTTCATTATATCTAAAACTTACATTATTTAAAATAATAGGATCATGATTTTTATAAGGCATCTTAAATCACCTTCTTTTTATTTTTAATCAATAAGTATATAAAATAAGGAGCACCAAAAAGTGCCGTAATAGCGCCTACTGGTATTTCAGCAGGAGGTGCTAAAATTCTGGATAAGGTATCACATATTATCATAAAAATTGCACCGCCTAAAGTTGAAAAAGGAAGTAAAAGTTTATGATTAGGACCTACAATTATTCTAGTTATATGAGGTATAATAAGACCTATAAATCCTATAACACCGCTTACAGATACACAAGCTGCTATAATAATTGAAGACACAATTAATAAAAACTTTTTAACAAAATCAACTTCAGTTCCTAAACTAGAAGCAGTTTCATCACCCATAAGCATTAGATTTAAATCTCTAGAATATATCATAATTAGTATAAGTCCTATTGTTACAAATAAAAATAAAGAATTTACTTGTTCCCAAGTAGCAGAAGATAGACCTCCCATGGTCCAAAATACTATTTGTTCAACTCTATCCCTATTAAATATCATAATTAAAGAATTAATAGAAGAAAATAGGAAACTAACAGATACTCCTGCAAGTAGTAATGTATTAGTAGGTAATTTTGTTCCAGTTTTAGCTATAAAATATACTAAAATTGTTGTGGAAATTGCGCCTATAAAGGCAAAAAGTGTAGTGCCAGCTATACTAAGCTGCATACTACTAATTCCTATAACTATCGCTATAGATGCTCCCAGAGCAGATCCAGAAGATATTCCAAGAATATAAGGATCTGCCATAGGATTTTTAAATATTGCCTGAAATACACATCCAACTACAGACAATCCTGCGCCTATTAGAGCTGATAAGATTATCCTAGGAAGTCTTATATTAAAAACTATAAGTTTATGGGTTTCAGATATATTATATGTGGCTATTAAATCCTTTATAAATGGAATTTTAGATATAAGAATTTGTATACTTTGACTAAAATTTATATTTGCTACTCCTAAAGTGCTAGATATAATTATGGAAATAAAAAGAGCACATATCATAAATACAAAAATAATGGAATAATAACTATTTTTCTTAACAGAACTCATTTACAAATTCCTTTCTAAAATTTTATTTAAAGGCATCTGGATGAATTAATTTAGCAAGTTCTTCTAATCCATCTGCAAGTCGTGGACCTTGTCTATCTAACATATTATTGTCTATTTCAAATAATTTATTATTTTTTACAGCTTTTAAATCTGTATAGCCTGTTGTCCCTTGTAATCCTTTTTTTGCATCAAAATATTTTGAACAAATAATTATATCAGGATTTTTTTCAATAAGTTTTTCTAAACTATATTTCCAATTAACAGCGTCTTCACCTGCATTTTTAGCACCAGCTAAAGTTATTAATTTATGTAAAAATGTATCTTTACCAGGAGTGAAATCTCCTCCTTTACCAAAACCTATTACATAATACACAGAAGGAGTATCTTTCCCTTTAACTTTTTCCTTTACAAAATTAACTTTTTTCTTCATATTATTTACTATAGTATTTGATTCATTATTGGCATTTAAAACTTTACCTATACTTGAAATCACATCATAAGCACCTTCAAAATCTTCCTCACCATAAAGTGCTATTGTTTTAATACCTAATTGGTTCAATTTATCCAAATTTTCCTTCTTAGCATGGGTAGATGCAATTACTATATCAGGTTTTAATTCTACTATTTTTTCTATGTTTGGATTTTGTAGGGTTCCAATTGTATTTATCTTTTCTACTTCTTTTGGGAAGTCACAATATTCAGTTCTACCTATAAGTTTATCACCTTTATTTAAGGAAAATATAGTTTCTGTAACATTTGGTCCTAAGGATATTACCTTTGAGGGCTCCTTTTCTATGGTTACTTCTCTATCAAAGGAATCTTTTATTTTTAAAGGATATGTAGTATTTTTTAAAGTATTTGAAGCATTTTTGTTTTCATCTTTATTATCACTACTAGAACAGGCAGCTATGGAAAAAGTTAAAAATATTGAAAGTAATAATAATAAAAGCTTTTTAATATTTTTCACTAAAATTCCTCCTAAAATTAAATTTAAAGTGTAGAAATCCATTATTAAAATTTAACTGTAATATAATGGACAAGTATACACTTTTAAACACACCTTCTGTTGAGTGTAACACCTAAAAATACCTATGTCAATATCCCCTAAAATTTGATAAAATAAAATATAGCATAAAATTATAGCATGAAAAATAAGGGGAAATGAAGATGGAAAAAATTACAGTTTATCCGGGAAGTTTTGGAGAAATAATTCAAGGAAAATTTCGAGAAAAAGATATATTATGTTCATGTCCTATAAACTTATATACAAAAGTTAGGGTTTATGAAACTTTAGAAGAAAAGAATATAAATATGCATTATAAATCTTATAAATTTATGTTAAATATATTAAAAGAATGGGGTTATGATAAATATTTTCATAATTTATCTATAGATATAAAATCCCAAGTTCCAAGGGGTAAGGGATTTGCAAGTAGTACTGCTGATTTAGCAGCAGTATATAATTGTCTTATAAATATATTTCAAAAGCAATATAATCAAAAAGAGCTAATAGATAATTGTATAAAAATAGAACCAACAGATAGTATTATTTTTGATGAATTAACTCTATTCGATTATAGAAAAGGTAATTATAGAGAAAGTATAGGAAAATGTCCACAATTTAATATATTAGTTTTTGAAGGGAATAAGGTGGTAAATACTGTAGAATTCAATAATAAACCCCTACCACCTTTAAGTAATATAGAAGATTTAGTGCCTACTTTAAAAGAAGGCATAAAAAATAAAGACATAAATAAAATAGCTTACTGTTCTACAGAAAGTATAGTAAGAAATACTAATAGATTAGGATACTCAATATTATCTATTGTACTTAAAATTCAAAAAGAAATAGGAGCTTACGGAATAATAGGAGCGCATAGTGGAGATGCTTTAGGGATAATATATGAAGGGGATATAAAGGATGATATATTTAACAAGTATTTTAATATACTAAAAGGAATTAAAACATATAAAGTAAAATCTTTAGATAAGTGGATATAACAAGTGAAAAATTAAGTATACATAAGATAAATTATTATAATGATAAAGTATCAATTTGAAATATAGTTATAAATATAATAAAATACTTTAATAATATGATAAAAATTATGATGGAAAGCAGTAATTGTATGATTTATAAAGAGAGGCAATGGTTGGTGGAAATTGCTTAAAGAGTACAATGAAACATTCATTCCTGAATTGCAGGCTGAAAAAAATTTAAATTTTTAGTAGGCTGAGCCGGATACCTAACGTTAATAAGGGTATAAAGAGGATTTGTGTCAATCAAATTGGGTGGTACCGCGAATAATAATCGTCCCTTGTAGGGGGCGTTTTTTTATTAGGTATTTTTTATTCAATTGGGTTATGCAAATCAACTAGGGTGGTAACACGGAGCATCGTCCCTTTAGGGATGATGCTCTTTTTTAATTCAAATATAAAAATAAAAAAGGGGGATTTATTTTGAAGAAGAATTTAAAAGAAGTATTAATAACAGGATTTGCTTTATTCTCTATGTTTTTTGGAGCAGGAAATTTAATATTTCCACCAACACTTGGATATATGGCGGGGAAGAACTGGGGCATCGCAACAATTGGATTTTTAATAACTTGTATAGGTCTTCCTATTTTAGGTATTATATCCATAGCCATGGTAGGTGGAACTATTGAGAAGTTTACAAATAAAGTTGGAAAAAATTTTGGGAAGATACTTTTTACAGTAATAATGTTAGCAATAGGTCCATTATTTTGTATACCCAGAACTGGAGCAACAACTTTTGAATTAGGTGTTTTACCTATGTTTCCTAATTCAAATCCAATACTTTTTTCTATAATATTTTTTGGTATAAGTTATATATTTTCATCAAATGAATCAAAAGTAGTAGATAAAATAGGTATTATACTTACACCTATTTTATTAGGAAGTTTAGGACTAATAATATTAAAAGGAATTATTAATCCTATAGGAGTACCTACAGTATCAGATTTACAAAATCCTTTTTCAACAGGATTTACAGAAGGATATCAGACTATGGATGCAATTGGGTCTATGATTGTGGCTCAAATGGTTATAGTAAATTTAATAGTTAAAGGTTATAAAAGTAAGGAAGAACAGGTGAATATAACATCTAAATCAGGAATAGTAGCAGCAATATGTTTAGTATTAGTTTATGGAGGACTTTCATATATAGGATCCACTGCAAAGTCAGTTTTTCCAACTAATATGTCAAGAACAACTTTACTTATAGAAATAACCCAAAGTATATTAGGTCCTTATAGTAAGTATATATTTGGAGGAGCTATATCAATTGCTTGTCTTACAACCTCAGTGGGTTTAACAGCTACATGTGGAAACTATTTTAATAAACTATCAAATAATAAAATAAGCTATAAAACTGTTGTTTTAATTATAAGTATATTCAGTTGTGTAATATCTAATTATGGAGTTGAAACTATAATTAATTTAGCAGTACCAGTATTAGTTACACTTTATCCTGTGGTTATTATATTAATCTTATTAAACTTATTCAACAAGATTATACCTAATAGAGGAACTTATATAGGATCAGTATATGGGGCGTTAATTGTAAGTGTATTCATGTCACTAGAATCTGTCGGGGTAAAAATACCTTTTATAGTAGATGTAATATATCAATTTCCTTTAGCTAAAGAAGGGTTCTTCTGGATAGTTCCATCTTTATTGGGAGGTATTTGTGGAACAATACTAGATTATAGAAGAAAAAATAATTTTTCATATAAAGATGCATAAAATAAAAAGTCTATCTTTTTTATTATAATAAAATGTACCCTTTGTCAAGGACAGTTTAAAAAAAGACTAGGCGGTACTAAGAAGATGATTTCTGTATTTTACAGGAGTCATCTTTTTTAAATTCCATTGACCTCTATAATTATTATAATAATCCATATATTCATCAATTTCTTCCAAGAGTTCAGCAAATGTATTACAATTTTTAATATTTGTTTCATCCTTAAGATGTCCAAAGAATGACTCCTGTGGAGCATTATCCCAGCAGTTACCTCGTCTAGACATAGATTGTTTTATATTATATTTTTTAAGCAATTTCTGAAATATGGGACTAGTGT
>NZ_FUWT01000013.1 GCF_900167265.1 Clostridium tetani | reverse complement strand
TAAATCCTATATTTATAAGCTTTTAACATATCCTCACATCATTTCATTCCTTGATTTTCTATATACTTTTTAACTATATCTATAGGAACACCACCAGTTGTTATAAGACAATAGCTTCTACTCCAAAAATATTCTTTCCATAACTGATTTTTTATTTTCGGAAATTCTTTTTTTATAAGTCTACTACTGGCACTTTTATACGCATTAATAAATTTTGATATATCTGTATTGGGTGAACCTCTAAATAATAAATGTACATGGTCTAAATCATGATTCCATTCTTCTAAAACAATATTATATTTAGGACAGATATACTCGAATATTTCTTTTAATCTATTTGATACTTGGTCATCTATAACATTCTTTCTGTATTTTATAACTAATACCAAATTATAATTTAGTAAGAATACTGAGTGACTATTATTATTTAACCGAATTGATAACACTACCTTTCAGTTAATATAACTGATTGTAATTTATCATATTTGTTGTCTATCGGCAAGTGCTATCCATCTACCACCTATAGAGGATGGGAGAATTTCACACAATTAGGTTAAAAATTATCCACAATACCTTTAAAACTTATGCACTCTATCCCCATATCTTTTAGCATATCCTTTTGATATAACATTTCAGAATCTATTTTATAGTAAAATATCTTAAATTTATATCCAAGTTGTATTAGCTTTAAGGCTTTCTTCCAAACCTCTTCTCTCAAAAAAGGTATTATAATTATAATACTTTCTCTTTTATTTAATTTATTAAAATTAAATCCCATATTATAAACAAGATCTTCTTTTCCTAAACTTTTATTATGTAAAAAATACTCCTCTATGTCTTTTATATCTCTAGATTTCTCTAATACAAACTTAATAGATTTTTCATTATTTATATTTAATATAGAAGATATATTTCTATCTAAAAGATATTTGCAAAAAGATAGTAAAAATTCTATAGTCCGTTCTTCTATAATATCTCCATCTTCTTCTTTGTAGATTTCCTTATTCATATCTAAAAATATATTATACACTTCATTAGAATAAGTCTCATAATTTTTAGTATATAACTCACCATATTTAGCACTTACTTTCCAATGAATTCTTTTTAAATTATCTCCAACTTTATATTTTCTAATATCTTTAGTAAACACATTACTTTCTATATTTCCTAATAGATTTGTGCCTACTACTTGTTTTTCCTGACTATTATTATGAAAATTATTAATTTGCAAAACCCTTGGATATATCTTTACACTAATTTCATCATTTAATAGTCTTTTAAAATATAATATATTAAATACATCTTTTATAATTAAACTTATATCTGTTATATTATAAATCCCCCTTATATAAAAAGTAGTATGCATTTTCATATGTTTTACTTCTTTACCTTTTAAATTGAAAATATTCGCTAAACTTTCATTACTCCAATTTATATCTTCATTATATTTAATTTCTATGTAATTTACGGGGATAAAGTTTTTGTTTTGTAAAGATATATTTATTTCTATTTTCTCTCCTGTAATAAAACTATTCTTAAGTTTTGTAATCTCTACTTTCATTAGTTTAGCAGTGATTAATATGTACATAAATGAAAATAAAGCTACAATTACAAGACATATAAAAATGGCGTTAGCAAAGTATCCTCCTTCAAAAAATGCATATAAAAAAGCTCCTAAAAATATTAATAAAAATTTTTTGTTTATTTTTATCATGAAAAATCACCTTTTATTTTAGGTAAAGGTATGGTATTAATAATCAAACTCAATACTTCTTTTTCTGTAATTCCTTCTAATCTTCCTTTAGATGATAATCTTATTCTATGAGCTAAAACTTGAATTATATTTTCTTTTACATCTTCAGGTATGACATAGTATCTTCCTTTTATAAGGGCCGTAGCCTGTGATATTTTTATTAATGCCAAAGATGCTCTAGGGCTTGCACCTAATTCTATATATGGATTCTTTCTCGTTGCTTCTATTATTTTTACTATATATTCTATTATTGCGTTATTAACCTTAGTTTCTTTTAGTTTTCTTTGCAACATTAGTATGTCTTCTCTATCAACTACAGATTCTAAAACTTTCAGTGGATTACCCTCACTATATATTTTTAATATGTTCATTTCGCTTTCCCTATCTGGATATCCTAAATTAATTTTTATAATAAATCGATCTAATTGAGCTTCTGGTAATATAAAAGTTCCTTCAAATTCTATAGGATTTTGTGTAGCTATAACAATAAAAGGCTCCTGTAACTTATAAGTTTCATTGCCTTCTGTTACTTGCTTCTCCTCCATTACTTCTAAAAGTGCAGATTGGGTCTTAGGAGAAGTTCTATTTATTTCATCTGCTAATATTATGTTAGAAAATATAGGACCTTTCCTAAACTCAAAATCTCTTTGTTTATCGTTATATATGGATATACCCAATATATCTGAAGGAAGTAAATCTGTAGTAAATTGTATTCTCTTATACTGTAATTGTAAAGACTTTGCTAAAGCCTTTACAAGAGTTGTTTTCCCTATGCCTGGAACGTCTTCTATTAATATATGCCCCTTTGCTACTATGGCTTTTAATATATCATATATTTCTCTTTCCTTTCCTAATATAGCTTTAGACACATTATACACAATTTTTTCCACAATTTCTGTTTCTCTCAAAATATTTTCCCCTTTCCCTAGTAAAAGTAGAAGAGTTGAAAAGAGATTTTTCTCCTCCAACTCCTCTATATTATTTTTTAGTACCTACTTTTATTATTCCCTGTATAGGCCTATAAAAATCATTTGAAATAAGTTCTTTATTTATAAATTTTTCATTTTCATATATATTTCTATAAACTTTAACTTTAAATCCTTGATAAGGCTTCTGAACTACTTCTGTTGTGCCTTTTGATAAATTTGCATCTTGTATTGTTTTTGTATCAGTTGGTAGATTTTCATATACATCTGTAGTTATTTCATACCTTCTATTTTTAACAGAAGAATGTGAATATATATTAAATCTGACCTCTCCATTTTGAGTTAATCCTTCTATATATATAGGAAAAGAGTAGTCATTTCTAAATTTATAATCTATATTTTCCCAATCTACTGTAGCATCTCTTCCTAAAGGTACATAACTTGATGGTAAAGTATGATGTGCTCTTTCCACTGATTTTAAGTTAGCCTTAAGAGCTGCATTGTATAAAGTGGATGAAGTTTGACATATACCTCCACCAAGACCATCTTCTACTTGATTACCTATAATTACTGATGCCGCTTGATATCCTCTATCAGCAGTTCTTTCTCCTACTGCTCCATTAAAACTAAATACTTCTCCTGGCATTAACACAGTACCATTTATACTTTCCGTACTAAGTCTTATATTATTTGCTCTTTGCTGTGAAGATATATTTGCATAATTAGTTCCAAAAGAAGCAATTAAACTATTCACTGATGTTAATTTATCAGAAGTAACCTTAGCTTGTACATTTTTCACTTCCCCATTTACAACTAAATCTTTAGAGATATCACCATTTATATTAGTTAATATATCTTTTTGTAATTTCTCTTTATTTAGTTTTTTTCCCACACTTTCTGGAATTATATTAAAATTTTCGCCTTTCTTTATAAGTTTTGCATTAGTTGCATCTTTATTTACTTTTTTTTCTACATCATTAATAAAATCAATTACTTTTTTTTCATTATAAGAAAACATAAGTTCGAAAGGTTTTTTTTCTGCTTTTTTTATTATTCTATATTTAGAAAATGCATTAGAATCTTTACCATAGTCATAAGCTTTTTTTAACGAGTTATCTATATCGTATTTTCCCTCTATCTTATCAAAGGTTATTGAATATTCACCTTCTGGAATCTTTACAGTTATCTTTTTATTTAGCAACTTATTTGCATATTTTTCTTTTATAATTTTTCTACCTTCTTCTAAAGTTTTACCTGAAATATCCTCATTGCCAACTGTAATACCCGGATAAAATAAATTCTCATAATGTTTTATATTATTATAGCTATACCCTGCTTTTACGGAAGTTAACCCTATTAATACTGCAGCTATTATTAAACATATAGTAATTTTTTTACTTGAATTTTTCTTTCTTTTTTTTCTTTTTGCCATAATTTCACCTCCTAATATAAGCACATATTCATTATAGCTTTAATTAAAATTATAAACAATATTTCTTAAAATAATTTATGATTTAAATTAACCCACGTTTACCCAATTATTCCACTAGTTGATTGATTATTTTCCTTTAGTTTTATTATATTCCGTAAATAGCCTAGCTTAATAATTCCTCTTTTGTAATTATTTCATTGCACCACATTTTAAAAATCTAAAATTTAAAAAACAGTAACATGAATACACTCATGTTACTGTTTTTCACTTTAAAATCTACCAACTTCCAGAAGAACCTCCTCCACCAGAGGAACCTCCTCCAAAACCTCCAAAACCTCCTGAGGAACCTCCCGAAGATCCTCCACCAAAACCTCCAAAGCCACCACCAGTGCCTCCAAAGCCTCCAGGACCTCCTCTTCCTCCTCTATTACTCCAAAATAGCATTCGGAAAATTTGCTTTGTTACTCTTCCTCTGTTTAAAATATTATCTAATATAAATAATACAACTATTATACTTAAAAATAAGGCTGGTCCCTTGCTACTTTCCCCTTCTACATTAGTAGGTAAAACTACTCTTGAATTCTTTTCTAATGCAACATTATATTCTTTGGCTATGGCATCTGCAAAAGCTGAATAAGCCTCAGTTATTCCTTTATCATAATCTTTATTTTTAAAACTTGGTTTAAAAATCTGCTCCATAACCTGATCTGAATATAAGTCGGTAATAGCTCCCTCTAGACCATATCCTACCTCTACCCTTCTAAGTCTATCCTGCATAGAAATTAATATTAATAATCCACTATTTTTTTCCTTTTCTCCTATTCCCCACTCCCTAAATAATTTAGTAGCATAAGTTTGTATATCGTTGCCATCTAATGAATTTATAATAACTACTACAGATTGAGCTCCTGTTTTATCCTCTAATTCTTTACCTACAGATACTACATATTCTTTGGCATCTAAACTTAGAGTATTAGTATAATCATTTACGTATTTTAAGTTAGTAGGTTTTGGTAAATTATCTTTTGCACTGACCAAAGGAATAGATATAAAAATTATACATAGGCAGATTAAAAAAGATCTTAATATCTTTTTCATATTCTATTTTCCTGTATTAAAATCTACTTTTGGTACTTCTTTAGAAGCTTCATCTGCCTTGTAAGGTTCCTTTGGCTGAAATCTAAATATAGATGCTACTACTGAAGCTGGAAATCTTTTAATACTATAATTATATGCTACTACAGCTTCATTATAATCTTTTCTAGATACATTTATTCTATTTTCTGTTCCTTCTAACTGTACCATTAATGCCCTAAAATTTTCATTAGATTTTAATTCAGGATACCTTTCTACCACTACTAATAATCTAGATAATGCACTAGAAAGTTCAGTATCGGCATTTGCTTTATCTTGAATGGTGTTTGCACCACCTAATTTTGCTCTAGCATTGGCTATATCTGTAAATAATTCCTTTTCATGAGTTGCATAACCTTTAGTTGTTTCTACTAAATTAGGTATCAAATCACTTCTTCTTTTCAAATCAGTATCTATATTTGAAGAGTATCTTATTACATTTTGTTCTAAAGCAACCATTTTGTTATAGGTTGATATTACTGGAAAAATTAAAACAATCAATACACCAATAACTATCAAAGTATTTTTTAGTCCTTTACTCAACTTAACTCCTCCTTTATTAAATCATATTTATTCTACTTGTTAATGTTACTATATTTTACTTCTTATATATTTTATTATCAACATAATAGATTATTTTTAATAATAATTTAATGTTTGTGGTATCATTATTTTAAGAGGTGATATTATGAATGCAGAAATAATAGCCGTTGGTACAGAAATTTTATTAGGTGATATAGTAAATACAAATGCTCAATTCCTTTCCAAAAAACTTGCTGAAATGGGCATATCTGTATATCATCAATCTGTAGTGGGGGATAATGGTAATAGGTTAAAAGAAGAACTTACTGAATCCTTTAAAAGAAGTAATATAGTTATTACTACAGGTGGATTAGGACCTACTAAAGATGACCTTACAAAAGAAATAGGTGCTGAATATTTTAATAGAAAAATGTTTCTACATGAGGAATCATTAAAAAACATAAAAAATTATTTTAAAAAACAAGGGAAAATTCTAAACGAAAATAACGAGAAACAAGCATATTTTCCAGAAAAATCAACAATTTTACCAAATAATTTTGGTACAGCTCCAGGTTGTATAATGGAAGAAAACGATAAATTTTTAATAATGCTTCCAGGTCCCCCAAAGGAAATAATACCAATGTTTAAAGACTATGTTATCCCCTATCTTAAAAAATTTAATGAAGGTGTTTTAATATCTAAGGTACTTAGAATATGTGGTATGGGCGAATCAAAGGTTGTAACTGAAATAAATCATTTAATAGAAAATCAAACTAATCCTACTGTTGCACCTTATGCGAAGGACAATGAGGTAACTTTAAGGCTAACTGCTAAAGCTAAGAATGAAAAAGAAGCATTATCTTTAATATACCCTTTAGAGAAAGAAATTAGAGATATTTTAGGTAATAATATATATGGTACTGATTCGGATACATTAGAAGGAGTAATAGGAAAATTTTTAATAGAAAATAATTTATATATTGCCACTGCTGAATCCTGTACAGGTGGCCTTTTATGTGGAAGATTAGTTAATTATCCTGGTATATCTAAATGTCTTGTAGAAGGTATAGTTAGTTATAGTAATAATTCTAAAATGAATAGAATAGGTGTTAAAAAAGAAACCTTAAATAAATTTGGTGCAGTAAGTGAAGAAACTGCTATTGAAATGGCTAAAGGCGTGGCTAATAGTTCTGGCGCTGATATTGGTATATCTACTACAGGTATTGCAGGTCCTTCTGGCGGAACTTATGAAAAACCAGTAGGTCTTGTATATATAGGATATTATATAAAAGGAAAATCTTTTGCAAAAAAATTTATTTTCCCTGGTGACAGGCAGTCTATGAGAAATAAAACTGTTACTGTAGCATTAGATTATCTTAGAAAAAACTTAATTTAGTTTAAAGAAAAGAGTGTCTACATTTTTAAATTATAGACACTCTTTTCTTATATATTTATTTACAGATATTCATTTCTTTTGCTATCCTTCTAACTTCTTTTGATACAGATTCTGCCACTTCTTTATTAAATGGATCTGGGATTATATATTCTTCATTTAAGTCTTCTTCTTTTATAAGATTTGCCACTCCTCTTGCTGCTGCAATTTTCATCTCTTCGTTTATTTCTCTAGCCTTTACATCCAATGCTCCCCTAAATATACCTGGGAACACTAAAACATTGTTTATTTGATTTGGAAAATCAGATCTTCCTGTTGCAACAACTCTAGCTCCTCCAGCTTTAGCTTCATCTGGAAGTATCTCTGGTTCTGGATTAGCCATAGCAAAAACTATACTATCCTTTGCCATAGTAGAAACCATTTCCTTTGTTAATATTTTAGGCCCTGAAACTCCTATAAATATATCCTTATCTTTTATTACATCAACAAGCTTTCCTTTTTCTTTTTCTTTATTAGTTACTTTTGCTATTTCTTTTTGGGCAGGATTTAAATTCTCATCTCCCTCTACTAGGGATCCATTTATATCGCACATAACAATATTACAAGCTCCAGCATTTAATAAAAGCTTACATATTGCGATTCCTGCTGAGCCCGCTCCATTTATAAGAATTTTTGCTTCTTCTAATTTTTTATCTACTATTTTTAAAGCATTATATATACCTGCTAATACAACTATAGCTGTTCCATGTTGATCATCATGGAATACTGGTATATCCAATTCTTTTTTAAGTCTTTCTTCTATATAAAAACATTCAGGTGCTTTTATATCTTCTAAATTAATACCACCGAAGCCTGGTGCCATTAATTTTACAGTTCTTATAATTTCTTCTGGATCTTCAGTATCCAAACATATAGGAAAAGCATCTACATTTGCAAACTCTTTAAAAAGAAGTGCTTTACCCTCCATTACAGGTAATGCAGCTTCTGGACCAATGTTTCCTAATCCTAAAACTGCTGTTCCATTAGTAACCACTGCAACCATATTACCTTTTGTAGTATATTCATATACCTTATTTTTATCCTTTGATATATGCACACAAGGTTCAGCAACTCCTGGCGTATATGCCAATGCTAAATCTTCCCTATTCTTAACAGATATCTTACCTACAACTTCTAATTTTCCCTTCTTTTCCGAGTGTAATTTTAAAGCCATTTCTTTTACATCCATAGCATTTTATTAAATTTTAAAAATGATTTTATTCTTTCATCTTTAAAATTTAATACTACCCTCCTTCCAAGTGTTTATCTTTTGAAGCTTTACCCCTCAAAATTTGCATCTTAAAGTATTTGGCTTTCTTTTGAAAACACTTTTTGAATATTTTCCTTCAATATTTAGTATTCTTCATAAATTTAAAAATTCCTTTAATATTTTCTTAACTTTTTTCTATTCCAGTAAAATATTCACAATAAGGTGCTATAGGACACTCTTCACATTGTGGTTTTCTTGACTTGCAAGTATATCTTCCATGCCATATTAAATAATGATGGGTTATACTCCACATATCTTTGTCTATATTTTTCATTAATTCCATTTCTACTTCATCAGGGTTTTTACCCTTAGCAATACCAGTTCTATTTGATACTCTAAACACATGTGTATCCACAGCTATTGCAGGCACTCCAAATGCATTAGATAGTACTACATTAGCAGTTTTCCTTCCTACCCCTGGAAGAGACATTAGTTCCTCCATAGTTTTTGGGACTTTTCCTTTAAACTTCTCAAGAATTTTTTGTGTAGCACCTAATATATTTTTACTTTTATTATTGTAGAAACCACAGCTTTTTATCTTTTCACCTAATTCCTCTTGTGATAATTCAATGATTTTTTCTGGTGTATTGTATCCTTTAAAAAGTTCAGAGGTTACTTTATTTACTCTCTTATCTGTACATTGAGCCGACAATATAGTTGCTACTAAAAGTTCATAGGGTGACTTAAAATCTAATTCACATTTTGCTTCTGGATAGGTTCTACTTAGTGTTTCTATAACCTTTTTTATTATTTTTTTATTCAATTTATTTTATACACTCCTTGATATTCTTCTGGTAATAGTCTAGCTATACTTTTCATAAAATATTCTAAAACCATCTCTTCATAATCGTGCTTATTCTCTCCTTTTTGTCTGGAAGGTATGTCATCTAATGGCTTTCCTATTTTAACGTGTATATCTGAATGATTAAATTTTTCTGCTCCCATGTCTTTATTATTTATAGGAAGAAGTTTTTCTGTTCCCGTTAAACTCATAGGAATTACTGTGGCCTTTGATAGCTTTTGTATAAGTATTACACCTTTTTTTCCTTCTATTAAACTTCCATTTCTACTTCTAGTTCCCTCTGGGAATATTAATACATTGTTGCCACCTTTTAGAGTTTTTATTATATTAGATATAGCTTCTTTATCCGCTGTATTAGGCTTTATTGTTATAGTTTTAGTTATTTTAAGACCTAAATTAGTTAATGGATTTTTAGATAACTTTATACCTGCTACAAAAGTTATATCCTGTTCTTTTAAAATATCATCTATTATTAAAGCATCTGCATTACTTAAATGATTTGATATAAACAGTATGGGTTTTTTTATATCATTTAAGTTTTCCAATCCTTCTATTTTAATATTTGCATACTCATCTAAATATCTCTTTAATATTTTTTTGGATATCTTCCTTACAATACTATCAGGTAAGTAAGATATTAACTTTGCTAACTTAGGAGAAATCATAAATTGTTCCACCTTTCATACTTTTATAATTAAATTATAAATTGTGTAACTTTAAAAGTCTACTGTAATAATCCTTTATGTAAGGAGAGTTGAAATTTTTCCCTTCTAAAGTTCCGTCCTTATTATAATAAAATTCATTAATAAGTGCATTCCTTATTAAAATATTCTTACCTCTCCACCCACAAGAAGATACGGCATACTTATCTTTAAATTCTCTATTATTTAAAGATATTAATTCTTCTAAATGCAAATTTGTCATAAAATCTAAAGGCTTTAATTCCATTAAAGGTGATTTTTCTACTTCCATATTGAAAGGACACACTCTTTGACAAGTATCACATCCAAATAATCTACCTTTTAATTTATCTAACCACATATCTTCTAAATCTTTTTTCTGTGTTAAGTAAGACAGGCATATATTTGGATTACTTTCTTTTTCTTTTATAGATTTCGTAGGACAAGCTTTTAAACATAAGTCACATTGTCCGCATTTATTATTTTTTTCATTATCTTTAGGTAAAGAGAAATCTGTTATAATTTCTCCTAAAAATACATAAGAACCGTACTTCTCCGTTATTAACATATTATTCTTTCCTATGAAACCAATTCCACAAAGCTTTGCAATATATCTTTCTGGAAGACAATTACTATCCACAAAGTATTCAGCTTTTCCACCTAGACTTTCTATAAAGCAGCATATTTTTTTTAAATATTCTCCTACTACCTTGTGATAATCTCTCCCTTGAGTGTATTTAGAAAAATATACTCCATCTTCAAACTTAAAATTAAACATATAAGGAAAGGCGATACTTATTATCACCTTTCCCCAACTACATACTTCTCCTAAATTTATTCTCTTTTCTATATTTTCTTCTTCAAATTCATTTTCATATCCTTTTTCTTTTCTATAGACCAAATAATCCTCTAGCTCATTGATTTTTCTAACATCTGTCATACCAACTGTATCTAGTCCTAAATCTTTACAATAATCTAAAATCAATTTTTTCTTATCTTTCATAAGATTTACACTCCATTATCTTACTATAGTTCTGTATAGATTCATATCTACAACTTCAGATTTCTTTTCTCCAACTATTTTAGCCGGTGCCCCTACTGCAGTTTTATTTTCTGGTACATCCTTTAAAACTACGGAATTAGCCCCTACCTTTGCATTATTACCTATTACTATAGGTCCCAATACTTTAGCTCCACTTCCTATTATAACATTGTTTCCAACTGTAGGATGTCTTTTACCTTTATCTTTCCCTGTTCCTCCTAAAGTAACCCCATGATAAATAGTAACATCATTTCCTACTTCAGCAGTTTCACCTATAACTACCCCCATACCATGGTCTATAAAGAGCCCATTTCCTATCTGAGCTCCTGGATGAATTTCTATCCCTGTAAAAAATCTAGATATTTGAGATATTAATCTAGCTATAAAAAACATTCTTTTCTTATAAAAAAAGTGAGCTATTCTATGATTGATAATGGCATGTATAGATGGATATAATAACAGTACTTCTAAAGAATTTCTTGCTGCTGGATCATTTTTTATTATATTATCTATATCGTACTTTAAATTTTTAAACATAAATTTCCCTCCTTATAATGGAATAAATAAAAAACTTCATCTCAAAAATAGAGACGAAGTTGTATCTTTCGTATTCCACTCTACCTATAAATTAGGCTTAGAATAAAGTTCAAGCACTATAATGCTTTATTACTATAACGGGTAAAACCGTTGCAGCCTACTGATTTCGGTGCAATACTCCAGAGGGCACTTCACATATACTTCCTTTAAAAATCCTTACAGCCGACGGGATTTTCTCTCTAAAAATTCCATATATATTACTTTCCTCTTTCAATGTATTTTTTCAAATTATATTTTCCGAGTAAATCACTAAGAATTCTATATTAATTATTATATTCTATATTTATTATTTGTCAACCTATTTTTATTTGCAAAATCTATGTTTTCCTATTACTTTTATTAAAGGTCTAGACCATATCCATGAACTGGTTGCTGTAGCTGGATTAAAATAATATACAGCCCCCCCTGATGGATCCCATCCATTAATTGCATCCATAGCTGCCTTCATAGAACTTTGCTCCATAGCTGCATTTACTTGACCATCTGCTATTGCTGTAAAGGCTAGTGGCTGATATACAACCCCTGCTATAGTGTTGGGGAAACGTGGATCCCTTGTTCTATTTAAAATAACTGCTCCTACAGCTACTTGCCCTTCATAAGGTTCTCCCCTGGCTTCTCCATTTATAAGTCTTGCTAATAAATTTATATCTTGGTTATTAGATGTATTGCTCCCCTGTGCCTGAGCTACATTTATTCCTAATGCAGCCAATGTTTTATTTCCTGCAACTCCATCTACATTTAATCCATTTTTACCCTGAAATTTCTTTACCGCAAGAAAGGTTTTATAGCCATATATTCCATCTACACTTCCATCATAATATCCCCAATTTTTTAATTTTTTTTGTATTTCAGATACGTCCCCACCTTTTGAACCATAATTATATGCTATTACATTTAAAGCTTTACTATAGGGACTAAAGAACACATGCACAGCAGAATAACATATGGCTGCTATTAAAAAATATAATATACCCTTTTTAAAACTAATTCTCCTATTCTTCATACTAATACACTCCCTACTAATAATATGTATTTCTATCTTATTTTTACCGAAGAATAGAAAAAAATACATTAATAAAAATTTTGCGTAACAAAATTTTTATTAATGAACAAGGAATAATGAAGAATGAACAATTGTGGATATTTTTTCTCCATTATCATTACGAAAAAATTTTAATTTTATAAAAATCGCGATGTTTAGCGAAGCAAACAAGCCCTGGAAAAAATCAAAGATTTTCTGCAGCAAAGCGGAAGAAAATCCACCTAAATTGTTCATTATTCATAAAATAAAAAAAGTGCTACACACTTTTTTATTTTATGAATTACCGTGAATTCTATTTTTTATAATTTTAATTTTTTTGTTTGTATTTCTACCCTTTGTATTTTTCACTCCTAATACTTTAATTCCACCTTTTATGCACTCTATATACAAAGGAAAGTTAGGTCCTTTTTCTCCATCTATATCTGTAGCTATATCATCATTACATTCTATTGTAAGTTTATCTGTTTTAAAATATAATATACCATTTACATTTTCTAGGTGTTCCCCTCTTAATATTTTTATAAAAAGAGGTATTATGTCTATAATCATACCCGCTCTAATTATTATGACATCTAACAAACCATCATCTATTTTAGATTTATATGCTAGTTTAAAGTTTCCTGCAGTTTCACCATTGAAAACTAGCATTAAATACATATCACCTTCAAAGTTTTGCACTTCTGAGGTAACTTTTATATTTATTTTCCTAAAGTTAGGAAGCTGTTCTATGCCTTTTACATAGTATGCCAATTTACCAATGGTATTTTTTAAGTTCACATCAGTTTTTTGAGATACGTCTGTAAATAACCCTGTACTAGCTACATTAATAAAATATTTATCATTCACCTTACCAATATCTATTTCTTTAGGTTCACTATCTAAAATCTGTTCACAGGCAGCTCCAATATCTCCTGGAATCTCTATAAATTTAGCAAAATCATTAGCTGTACCTACTGGTAAAATACCAATAGGTAAGTCTATATTTAAATTTTTCATATAATTTACTACGTTATCTACAGTACCGTCTCCACCTGCTACTAATATGTAATCATAGGTTTCATCTATATCTTCAAAGGCCTCAGATAATTCATGTTCCATACTTATCCTATAAGGAATTACAGTATATCCATATTTTTGATGGACATCTATAACAGTATCTAGGTCTGAAATTATAGCGTTTTCTCCTGAATATGGATTATAAATAAATTTCACTTTACTCATATAATATGGCTCCCTTATTATAATTACTCTGCATGAATATTATATATTAGTAAAGTAAATAAATCCACAAGAAGATTTTATATTCTTGTGGATTTAATAGCATTAGTCAAATTCTGAAAAATTTGTTTCTGATATACCTGTAAGAGCTTTTCCTGCACTGTTTTCTAAATTAGGCTCTGTTGAAATATCTCCTAATGACACCATACCTACTAAATTTTTATTTTCTACAACAGGAAGTCTTCTGATTTGTTTTTTACTCATTATTTCTGCTGCTTCTGTAGCACTTATATTTGGACTTACTGTGATTGGATTAGATGTCATTATATTTCTTACTGTTTGATTTTGTATACTTTCTCCCATTGCTACAGATCTTAAAGCTATATCCCTATCTGTAATTATACCTACAATTTTTCCTTCATTACAAATGGGCAGAGATCCTACTCCATGTTCTTTCATAAGCTGAGCAGCATGCTCTACTGTATCTTCTGCTTGTAAGGATACTATGTCTTTTGTCATTATATTATTTATTTTCATCTAAATCATCACCTCAAAGCTTATTTTCCCCACATATTCTTTTTATATTAATGAAATTATAGGTTTAATTGAAACTTTATTGCATTATAAGAGAAAAAACTCTAATTTTATATTAAAATTAACTATGAAATGAGGTATAATGTATGATATAACGTTTTTTTGAATTATTATTTATATTTTTAAATTTAGGAGTGATATATTTGCGAACTAAAAAAAGTGCTTTGCCTAATCTTTTTACTTTAGGTAATTTGTCCTGCGGAGTCATGTCAATAATGATGACTTTTCAAGATAATTTTAAAAATGCATGCTTCTTTATACTTCTTGCAGCTTTGATGGACAGATATGATGGACGTGTAGCAAGGCTTTTAAATGTTTCTAGTGAATTAGGTAAGGAATTAGACTCACTTGCAGATTTGGTTTCTTTTGGTGTAGCACCGTCTATATTGATATTTAACATGTACAATTTTTCTAACTTTGGTCTCATCGGTTATTTATTAGTTTTATTATTTCCATTAGCTGGTGCTTATAGATTAGCTAGATATAATATAACAAATTTTGAAGGAGATTTTACAGGTATTCCTATAACTTTAGCTGGATCTTTTATGGCTATATATGGACTTTTAACACTTAATAAAACTGATAATTACAATCTTGCTATATTATTTACAGTTTCTTTATCTTACCTTATGATAAGTAGGTTTAAATTTAAAAAGTTTTAAAATAAGACTGATTCAAAATATTAATCTTTGAATCAGTCTTATTCCTTTGTATCATCAAATTTTAGTTCATTTTCTATTTCCGTCTGTATAATATTTAATTTCATTTTATACTTCATAATTTCAGATTTAGTCTTACAATACTTTAAATATTCACAGGTACATTTATCAATCCCGTCTATTACATCATCTATAATGCATCCAACATCATTGGCTCTATCTATAGCTTTTTTTACATCATTTCTTTTTGCTAAAGCTATACTATTTAATTCTCCAGCACTACCTATTAAAAGTCTATAAGAATTAACTAATTTGACTAGAAGTTCTGCTAAATTATCTATATCACAATAATAATCATCTATGACTTTTCTGTGTCCCATACTATCCACCACAATTCTTATTAGATTTACTTTATCTATATTTATGGATAGTAGCGTTTATTACTTATTTTTATAAATTAATGATCATGAAACCAACTTCCACCTATAAACTCTCTCAATATTGAATTTTCAGGTATGTGCGACGTATCAACTTCCTTAAAGAAATTTAAAATACTTTTTAATCTGTAAGCTTCTAAATATACTGGACTTGTAGGCTCTATTTTTTGTAGTTCTCTTAGGGCAAATTTCTTTAATACACACAACTCATAAACTAAAGTAGAGTTAAACATAATATCTGCATTCTCTTGAAATACAAATATATTTTTTTCCTCACCTCTTCTTATAGAAGGCCACATTTTTAAAGTTTCTTCTGCACTATATCCCCTTGACATATTATCCCTTACTATTCTCCTAATCATTCTTACATCTGTAGTAGCTATCCTGTTGTGATTATCTAAATTTAACTGTGTTAAAGCACTTATATATACTTTAAATTTATTTTCATCAGCTATAGAAGAAGTTAATAAATTATTTAATCCATGTATTCCTTCTACAATTAATATTCCGTTTAACGGTAATTTTACTTTTGTACCATTCCAGTCTCTTTTTCCTGTTATAAAATTGTATTTAGGTATGTGCACTTCTTCTCCTTTTAATATCCTAGTTAAATGTTCATTGAAAAGTTCTAAGTCCACAGCATGTATGGATTCAAAATCATACTCCCCATTTTCATCCTTTGGAGTATCGTCCCTTTCCACAAAATAATCATCTAAACCTATAGGAATGGGTATTAGACCGTTTACTCTAAGTTGTATTGCAAGTCTTCTTGCAAAAGTAGTTTTTCCTGATGAGGATGGACCAGCTATTAATATTAACCTTATATTCTCTCTATCTTTTATTATATCCGCTATATTAGCAGCTTTTTTCTCATGTAATGCTTCAGATACCCTGATTATGTCAATTATCTCTCCACTGTTTACCTTTTCGTTTAATGATCCTACATTTGGCACCTCTAATATATCTCCCCATATCTCTGTTTCTCTAAATATATTAGCAAGTTTTCTATGTTCTAGGAAAACAGGTAATCTATCTGGTTCTTCTTTAGTAGGATATCTTAATATAAATCCTGGTTCATAATACATTAAATCAAATTCTCTTATAATACCAGTACTTTCTCCCATAGGTCCATAAAAATACTCATATACTCCATCTAGTTCATACAATTTTATTTTATCTAACTGCAAATTGCTAAGAAGTTTTATTCTATCATTCATATTGTATTTTTTAAGCATTTCCATAGTTTCTTCTTTTGTAAAGTATTCTTCTTTTATAGGCATATCCTTATATATTATTTCTTTCATTCTTGCTTTTATTTTCTCAAGCTCTTTTTCAGTTAAAATCTTCCCTTTGCTTATTTCACAATATAATCCCTTACTTAATGAATGTTGTATTGAAATATTTGCTCCAGGGAACTCTTCTAAAGTAGCTTTTATAAGTATAAATTGAAGTGTTCTTATATATGCTCTATTCCCAGTATCACTACCTAAGTCTATAAATTCTAATTGTCCCTCTTCGACAATTGGTGAATTTAATTCGTATACTTTTCCATTCATTTCTCCTAACACTATAGGAAACTTATTTTCAACATGAATATTTTCTAATATATCCCTCAAAGTTTTTCCTTTTTCTATTAAAACTTCTTTTTTCCCCTCTAAGTTTATTTTTAATTTTTCCATATTATCATCCCCTATTTTTTATATATATAATTTATTATATTTGAAAGATAGTACTTTTCTATATAAAATACTAATAATTTTTTATTTTTTTGAAACAATATATGTATAGGAAAGGGTGATCTTATTGTTTACTGTTTTGTTTAGAACAATAATATTATATATCCTTGTAATAACTTCTATGAGAATAATGGGTAAAAAACAAATAGGTCAGCTAGAACCTTTCGAACTAGCAATAACTATAATGGTGTCAGAATTGGCCGCTCTACCTATGCAAGATACTAGAATTCCTTTAATTCATGGCTTTATTCCCATAATAACTTTACTTACTCTACAAACTGTATTATCTATTTTACAGCTAAAAAGCGAAAAGTTTAGAAGTTTAGTTAATGGGCGACCAAGTATCTTAATTGAAGATGGGCAAATAGATATAGACGAATTAAGATACCAAAGATTTAATATAAATGATCTTATGGAAGAAATTAGACTCCAAGGTTTTTTTAACATTTCTGATATAGAATATGCTATTTTAGAAACTAGTGGTCAATTATCTATTATACCTAAAACAAACTTAACCCCTGCAACAAAAGAGGATTTAGATATACAAAGTACTCAAGATAGTTTACCAATCCCTTTAATACTTGATGGTAACGTAGATCATGAAAATTTAGCTCTTATAAAAAAAGATTTAAAATGGCTTAGAACAAGACTTAATAAAAATGATGAAGAAGATTTTAGTGATATTTTTATAGCTATTTTAGATTCTCATAAAGAATTTTACTTCCAAAAAAAATAAAAATTTTAGGTGATATTCATGAAAAATGTTTTTATTTCTTTTTTAATTTTTGTTTCTATGTTATTTTCCATAATATTCTCCGTAAATTACTTAAATCAAATATACTCTAACATAAATTCCTTAAATTTACAACTCGAAAGCTACGTCATTACAGAAGACTGGGAAAATTCTCATAAAGTAATAAATAAAATAGATACCACTTGGTCAGATTACTCTAGTAAACTATTTATGTTTGTAAATCATCAGGAAATAGATATTATAAGTAGTGAATTAAAAAAACTTTCTCAATATATCTTGTGTAAAAATAAGGATGAATCACTAGCTAGTCTTCATTCCATAAACTTTTTTCTTAAACATATAGTTCATCTTGAAGAAATTTCTATTGAAAATATTCTTTAAAACATAAACTTAAAAAAACTGTGACACAGTTTTTTTAGTGAATAGATAATAATGAACAGTGATTAGCTATTCACTATTCACTAAATAAAATCTAGCAAATAATAAAAGTTTATCTTATAATACTAATTATAAGATAAACTTTTTTTGAAATATGGTATACTATTATATATATATCATATTCTACTTTAATAAACATACTACTTATATTAACAACTGAAAATATATTTAAGTTGTTAGTTCTAAATTAAAATAAATATATTGGAAGGTGGATTATTATATGGCTTTAGTTACTACAAAAGAAATGTTCTCAAAAGCTTATGAAGGCAAATATTCTATAGGAGCTTTTAACATTAACAATATGGAAATTATACAGGCAGTAGTTAATGCAGCTAAGAAGGAAAACTCTGCTGTTATTCTTCAAGTTTCTGCTAGTGCATTAAAATACGCAGGTCCTAAATATTTAAAGCATATGGTTGATGCCGCAATTGAAGATACTGGTATAGATATCGCATTACACTTAGACCATGGTGCTAATTTAGATCAAGTTAAGCTTGCCATAGAAACTGGATTTACTTCAGTAATGTTTGATGGTTCTCATTATGATTATGATGAAAATGTAAGATTAACTAAAGAAGTAGTTGAATATGCCCACAACAGAGGGGTTGTTGTAGAAGCTGAATTAGGACAATTAGCAGGTGTAGAAGATGACGTTAAAGTATCTGGAAAAGATGCAACTTATACTGATCCTGATCAAGCTGCTGATTTTGTTGAAAAGACTGGTGTTGACTCTTTAGCAATAGCTATTGGAACAAGTCACGGTGCTTATAAATTTAAAGGTGAAGCAAAGTTAGATTTTGAAAGATTAGAAAAAATTCAAGAAAATCTGGAGAAAAAAGGTTTTAAAAACTTTCCTATAGTTCTTCATGGTGCTTCTTCCGTTGATCCACATTTTGTTGCTATTTGTAATGAATATGGTGGAGAAATTGGTGGAGCTAAAGGTGTGCCTAATGAAATGCTTAGAAAGGCTTCTTCCATGGCTGTTTGTAAAATAAACATGGATACAGATTTAAGACTTGCTATGACTGCAACTACAAGGAAATTCTTGTCAGAAAATCCAAAGGAAATAGATCCAAGAAAATACTTAGGTGCGGCTAGAGAGGCTATAGAAGGATTAGTTCAAAATAAGATAAAAAATGTTTTAGGTTCTTCAAACAGTCTTAATAAATAATAAAAGTGCTGACAGTTTACTGTCAGCACTTTTATTATTTATTTTTCTATATAATTTATAACGTTTTTTATTACTATATCTATGGAGCCATCTCCATTTCTTTTTACTTGAAATCTATTTACATCACTATATGCTTCTTCATTTATATATAAATCTATATCTCTATCTATTTTTAATCTAGTTCTTTTCAGCTTCTTTTCAATCCAATGCTTATCTAAATTTATTTTGTCATTTACACCTTCTGAGTATGCATAATCTATAAAACTTGCTTTTGCCTCCTTATTATCTCCAAAAAGCTCTTGGGAAACTTCATATAAATCTAAACTTTCTTCTTCTTTTAATTTTTTCTTTATAGTGCTTCTTACCTTTTCTGCTTCTTCTGCATTCTCTTTTAAATTTACCCTTGTCCAGTTTTCACTAGCTGTTACAAAATTTTTAGTTTCATCTCTACTATTTTCAACTATTTTACAACCTAAGAGTTTATTTATAAAATAATTTGCTCCATAATCTTCTGAATCCTTTTTCTTTTGTTTATCTATTACAAGTAAATCATATTCGCTTCCCTCTTCTTCTAATTTTATAAAGGCACACTTTTGTATTTTTTGAGAACTTGTAGGGAGTCCTGTAATCTCCTGAACTATTTCTATACCTATTTTATCCTCAAGTGAATTTATATTATGGCTATAATTTTTTACATAATCCATTTTTAATATGCCTAACATATTTCCATATTCAGTTGATATAGAGGTTACTACTAAATCGCAAGACGGTATATTTCCTTGGGATTCCATAAGTACAAATAGTTGCCTAGCTATTTCCTTAGACACATCTATAATATCATTTTGCCCACTTAGATACTCTTGACTTAATTCTTTTACTATATTTCTTTCTTCTTTAAAAATAGCATATTTTAATTCTTCATCCTTTAGGCACCTTTCTATATGTTTTAGTATAAAATTATAAACCTCATCTGATAAATTTATTTTATATTCATTTAAAATAGGTTCTTGTGAATTATTATCTAAAATATGAATTATAGCTTCATTTATATTAACTTCTTTTATGTAATCCAAAATACCCCCCCTTAATCTATAACTGTATATATTAAATATTATATAGGAACAAATATAGTCTATCAAATTGTAATTTATTTGAAGGCTTTTAAATACTATAGAATTAGAAGCATTTAAATTGTTAATACTTGTGGAGGTTTCTATATGTATATTTTAAAACCAGTTACTATAAGCAAAATATGGGGTGGTAAGAAATTACTGCAATATGGTGGAGATGACTCCGTTTCTAAAATAGGCTTAGTATACTCTGTATCCTGTGAAAAGAATAATTCTAATGAAATTTTAAATGGTACCTTTAAAGGGCAAACTCTTTTAGATGTATGGAACTCTAATAAAGATGAGTTTGGTTATTCAAAATTCGATAAATTCCCTCTTATTATATCCTTTATAGATGCTAATAATGATTTAAGCTTACAAGTACATCCTGATGATAACTATGCAATTAAAAATAAAATCTCGCCTTTTGGTAAAGAAGAATCTTGGATTTTTTTAGATACTTTAAATGACCAAAAAATAGTACTAGGATGTGCCCTTAATTCTATAGAAGCTATAAAAAAAAATATTGATGAAAATAAGTGGCAAGAAATGTTAAATTATATATCTGTAGAAAAAATGTCTTATGTTAATATAAAACCTGGTACTCTTCATGCCCTTACTTCTGGATCTTTAGTGTATGAAATTCAACAAGCTACTGATGTAACCTATCGTTTCTATGATTATAATAGAGTTACAAAAGAAGGTAAAAAAAGAGAACTTCATTTATCTAAAGCATTAGAAGTATTAAAACCCGAATATAAATCCAAAACTGTTTCTTTTAAAGAAAATGAAATAATAGAGGAAAAATATTATTCACTATGGTTAGATACATTAAATAATAACATTATTGATAATAAAAGTAATGTTTTTACATGCTATACAATTATAGATGGAGAACTGAGTATAGATAATATTCCTGTAAAAAAAGGTATGTCTTTTATTCTTATGCCTAAAGATAAATGCACCATATTAGGGAATGCTAAAGTAATAATATCTCATCCAAATTAATATATTAAAAAACTGTTGACAACTGCAGTTGTCAACAGCTTAAATTATTCTTTATGAAGATTCTTTTAGTTATTTAAGTTCTTGAGACATTTGTACTGATTTATCTTTTATTTGTTGTACTTCATTTGTAGGAGCATCTTTTGTTTGATACCATCCTCTTTGTTTCATTGCATCAAATACTTTATATTGAGTATCTTCTGCCTTTTTAAAATTATTTACTAATACTGATCTTAAATTTTGACAGGATGATTCTGTAATACCTGTACTATATGATGACACTATTTGCTTTTCAGTAGTTAGTAAATCTTCCATTAAATCTTTTTCACTTAAATTAGGTGAATTGTTCATTGAATTTCCCTCCTATATTAATTATTGATGTGAATCTAAATAAGTTTTTAATTCGTTGAAGTTTTGTTTATGAGTTGTAGCCGCTTGAGTACATAGATTTTTTAATTGAGGATCTGTACAATAATTACTATATAAACTATATTTTTTATTCATAAGACATTCATGATTTAACTGATCTGAAATAACTTTCAAGTTATTACTTTCTATTTGCATGTTTCCTGAATTCATTATATTCCCCTCCTAATATTTTATCTTAACGTTATTTATTTTACCCTCTAATTTTTTTATTATTTATATATGTTTATTGTAATTTATAACATTATTTTTATTTGATATTATGTTATAATTTCAATGTAATAAGGAGTGATATTTTTGAAAGAGTTAGAAGTTAAAATTTTAAACATACATTTAGGAAATATAAGAAATAAAGTTAAGACTTTGAACTGTAAAAATGTAAAAAAAGAAAATCAAATTAATAAAATATTTGATTTTAAAAATAATACATTATTACAAAAGCAAGGCTATGCTAGAATAAGAATAGTTGAAGATTTGATTTTAAATTCCAATAGATACTACATGACAGTAAAAAAACTATTAAGTGAAAATACATTTAAAATTATGGATGAACATGAAATAGAAATATCTAATTTTCAAGAAGGTGAAAATATATTTAAAGCTTTAGGTTTAGAAATGACTCAATGCATAAAAAAATATAGAGAAAGCTATAAATATAAAAATTCTTTAATAGAGATAGATATTAATGATAAATCCTTTTGTCCTTTTCCCTATATTGAAATAGAATCTCCTAATGAAGAAGAATTAGAAGAAATTGTACATTTATTGGGATACTCAATAAAAGATACTACATCTAAAAATATATACGAACTAATAGAATTATTTAAAAATGGTAAAGAATCATTAAACCACTATTGACATAATTTTATGTTTATTGTTATAATTTAAGGTAGTTGAGTTATTAGTTTATAATGCCCATTAGCCAAATGGTAAGGCACCTGTCTCTGGAACAGGCACTGTGCTGGTTCGAATCCAGCATGGGCAGCCAAAATATTTACTTGACAACATGGTATTATTAATATAGAATGTTATATAAATTTCATATGAAAAGCTATGAGCAGGAGTAGTAATATTTTTTCACTTATAAGAGAGCTTGTTGGTTGGTGTAAAACAGCAGTGAACAATATGAACTTGCCTGGGAGCATATCTGTTAAAAACAGATACGGTTTTACCGTTAAAAAGTATAGTAAGTAGAAGACTTTTTAAGTCTTAATTAGAGTGGTACCGCGGAGATTAATAACCTTCGTCTCTTAAAATAGAGATGAAGGTTTTTTATTTTATAAAAATTTATAAAAAGGAGAGATACTTAATGGGAAACTACGGAACTAATATAGATAGAAAATGGCAAAATAAATGGGAAGATTCTAATCTTTATCATTTCGATACAAATAACTTAGATAAAAAACTTTATGTTTTAGAAATGTTTTCTTATCCATCTGGAAGTAATCTTCATGCAGGACACTGGTTTAACTATGGTCCTTCAGATTCTTGGGCTAGGTTTAAAAGAATGCAGGGATTTAATGTATTCCAACCTATGGGATTTGACTCTTTTGGATTACCTGCAGAAAATTATGCTATAAAAACTGGTGTTCATCCAAAAGATTCCACTATGAAGAATATAGAAACTATGACAAAACAACTTAAGTCTATGGGTGCCATGTTCCATTGGGATAATGAAGTAATAACTTCTGAACCAGAATATTATAAATGGACTCAATGGATGTTCCTTCAGCTTTATAAAAATAATTTAGCTTATAGAAAAAATGCACCTGTAAACTGGTGCCCAAGTTGTAATACAGTACTTGCTAATGAACAGGTTTTAGATGGAGCTTGTGAAAGATGTTCCTCTGACGTTATTAAAAAAGACTTAACTCAATGGTTTTTTAAGATAACAGATTACGCTGAAGAACTTCTTGAAAAACTTGATGATTTAGATTGGCCTGAGAATACAAAATCCATGCAAAAACATTGGATTGGAAAATCTATAGGTGCTCAATTAACTTTTAAAATAGTTGACTCTGATCTTTCTTTTGATATATTTACAACAAGAGCAGATACATTATTTGGTGTAACCTATGCAGTTTTAGCACCTGAAAATCCTCTTGTAGATAAAATAACTAAGGAAGACCATAAAGCTGAAATTGAAGCTTATAAAGAACAAGCTAAAAAACAATCTGAAATAGAAAGACAATCAATAACAAGAGAAAAGACTGGAGTATTTACAGGTTCTTATGCTATAAATCCTATTAACGGAAAAAAGGTTCCTGTTTGGGTTGGTGACTATGTATTAAGCACTTATGGTACTGGTGCAGTTATGGCTGTTCCAGCTCACGATGAAAGAGATTTTGAATTTGCAAAAAAACATAACCTACCTATAGAAAAAGTTATAGAAGGAGGAGAAACTCTTCCTTACACTGAAGATGGAATAATGATAAATAGTGAAGAATTTAATGGTTTGGAATCCTCAAAGGGTAGATCTGCTGTTGTAGAAAAACTAGAAAAAGAAAACCTTGGAGTTAAAAAAATTAATTATAGATTAAGAGATTGGTTGGTCTCTAGACAAAGATACTGGGGTGCTCCAATTCCAATAGTATATTGTGATAAATGTGGTACTGTTGCTGTACCTGAAGAACAACTACCTGTTAAGCTTCCGTATGATGTAGAATTTACACCAGATGGAAAATCTCCACTTTCTAAATGTGATAGCTTTGTAAATACAACATGCCCTACTTGTGGAGGACCTGCTAAAAGGGAAGTAGATACATTAGATACTTTTGTATGTTCATCTTGGTATTTCTTAAGATATGCAGATAATAAAAATTCTGAAAAAGCCTTTGACCCTAAAATAATAAATGAAATTCTTCCAGTAGATAAATATGTAGGAGGACCAGAACATGCTTGTATGCATCTTTTATATGCAAGATTTTTTACAAAAGCATTAAGAGATATGGGATACCTTAATTTTGATGAACCATTCTCATCTTTAACACATCAAGGACTAATATTAGGACCTGATGGATTAAAGATGAGTAAATCTAAAGGAAATACCATTTCTCCAGATGATTATATAGATGAATTTGGCTCCGATGTTTTTAGAATGTATTTAATGTTTGGATTTGATTACACTGAAGGTGGAGCTTGGAGCGATGAAGGAATCAAATCTGTTTCTAGATTCGTAGACAGAGTAGAGAGAACTCTTGCCTCTTGTAGATACTATATTAATAATCCTAGTGATGATAAAATCACTATAGATAACAATGAAAAGGACTTAAATTTTGTTAGACATAATTCTATAAAATCTATAACAGAAGATGCTGAAAAAATGCAATTTAACACATGCATTGCAAGACTTATGGAATATACAAATGCTCTTTCAAAATATATAAATGAAGATAACAAAAACTCAAAGTTCTTAAAAGAATGTGTAGAGGATTTTATAATTTTAATAGCTCCTTTTGCACCTCATTTTAGTGAAGAACAATGGGAACTTCTAGGAATGACTTACTCTGTATTCAATGAAAAGTGGCCACAATTTGACAGTAAAGCTTTAGTCAAGGACGAAATTGAAATTGCTGTTCAAGTAAATGGTAAAATCAGAGATAGAATAACCATTGCATCTGGGCTTGATGAAGAAAGCATAAAAGAAACTGCTTTAAACTCAGAAGATGTGAAAAAATATACAGATGGAAAAAATATAGTAAAAATCATAATTATAAAGGGTAGACTAGTAAATATAGTTGTAAAGTAAAAAAGAGGCTTTAAAGCCTCTTTTTTATCTATTGATATATACTTAGTATTTTTTCTGTATTCTTCAATAAGCTATTAAGCTCTGGTAGTTCACCTTCTTCTATTAATCTATTGAGTTGAACCTGAAATCTTGATGCTTCTTGAGATTTTCCTATGGATGATAATGTAAGTATATTGTCCATAATATCTGAAATCATATTAGACTTAACTTCAAACAATTTTTGTGCATCTTTTATTTCATCTTTTATTTCTAACATTCCTTCATCTAATTGAAAGGCTGCATCGGCAGCTCTTTTTAATTTATTCCTTATTTCTTGTGGTATATCATGCTTATATTTATAATTCAAAGAATGCTCTATAGTTGCCCAAAAATTCATAGACAAAGTCCTTATTTGAAACTCTGCTAAAATATCTATTTTCCCTTCTGCCATATTTACGGGATATTTTATTATTACATGATAACTTCTATATCCGCTAGATTTAACGTTAGTTATGTAGTCTTTTTCATACATTATTTGCATGTCTGTTCTATTTCTTATAATATCTACTACCTTTTCTATATCATCTACAAACTGACACATTACCCTTATACCTGCTATATCCTCAATCTCATATTCTATTCTATCTAAAGGTATATCAAATTTATTAGCTTTCTCTAATATACTAGATATCTCTTTAACTCTCCCTGTAACAAATTCTATAGGAGAATACTCATTTTTCCCCCTATATTCCCTTCTTATACTTCTAAGTTTTACTTTCAACTCTTCTACAGCCTGTTCGTAGGGTATTAAAAAGGTCTTCCATTCCCTCATAGCCATAATCCTACCCCCTTATTTAAACCTAATAATTATCTCCTAAATTAATTATAATATAAAAAACCTGTTTGTATTATATTTTTTCATTATTTTTTGATATAATGTAACTTATCTAGAGTATATAAACATATTGAGGGTGATTTAATGATTAATGATTTATCAAAGGATGAAAAAGAACAACTAAAACTTCTTTACAATAAAGAAATTCATTGCCCTGTGTGCGATTCTAAGTTTCATGTAAAAGCTGTAAAATCTTCCTCTTATAGATTAAATTCTAAGGATTCAGATTTCTTTTTAAGATATGCTTTAATTAATCCTTATTTTTATGATGTTTGGCTTTGCAATGAATGTGGCTATTCTGCATTGAAGGTAGACTTTCCTAATATTAGAAGACACCAAAAACAATTAGTTTTAGATAAAATATCCCCTAAATGGAAAAGAAGATATTATGATGAGGTCTTCAATGTGGATATAGCTATAGAAAGATATAAGCTGGCTTTATTAAATTATACCCTAGCAGAGGGAAAAGCTAGTCAAAAAGCCATGACTTGTTTAAAATTAGCTTGGATGTATAGATTAAAAAATAATAACAAAAGTGAAGAAACTTATCTTACAAATGCTTTAAAAGGTTTTATTGAAGCTTATGAGTCAGAAGAGTTTCCTATATTCGGTATGGATAAATACACTATTATGTATCTAATAGGAGAGCTTAATAGAAGATTAGGAGATAAAGATAAAGCATTATTATGGTTTAGTTATGTAATAACTACTCCTAATGTGTCTTATAAATTAAAGTCTATGGCTAGGGATCAGAGAGATTTAATTAAAGAAGAAGAAATTTTTAAAAATAAAAACTTAGCTGATTCAACTTCAGAAAAGTCTCATAGCAATGATAAGGGATGGATTTCAAAATTATTTAGGTAGTCATTAAGTAGGGGCGTATATACCCCTACTTAATGATTTGCAATAATTATAATATTTTTATAAGGTTAAAATCTAAGTAATCACAAGAAGTTAATAGGTATTCTATTCCATCAATTTCTCTATTAAAAATATTTTGTTTAGGCATTCCATGTAAATGCCCAAAAATTACTTTTTTCACATTGTAATCCTTAAATATTTCTAAAAAACCTTCATCTACTTTTGCACCATTAAAAGGTGGATAATGAAGTACTACTATAAAATTGTCATAGTCGTCTTTTATAGCCGAATCCAATGATAATTTTAATCTTATAAGTTCTCTTTTATAAACTTTACTATCATGCTCTGTAAAGTTGTCTCCTCTTGGGCATATCCATCCTCTAGTACCACATAAAGCATAATCTTCATATTGAAAATAATTATTTTGAATAAACTTCATATCTGGATATAAATTGTTTAGTTTAGATATAGAAGTCCACCAATAATCATGATTACCTTTTACTAATATTTTTTCTCCTGGTAACTTACTTATCCAATGTAAATCTTCCATACCATCTTCTATGTTCATGGACCAAGATATATCCCCAGCTATTATTACTGTATCTTCTTCTTTTACGGTTCTCATCCAATTTTCTTTTATTTTTTTATGGTGATCTTTCCAATTTTCTCCGAAAACATTCATAGGTTTATCCGTAGTAAAAGATAAGTGAAAATCCGATATTGCATATAAAGCCATTAATTAAATCACCTTCTACCTATAATCTCATCTATATCCATAACATAAGCAATAACTTGTGCCACAGCATCGTACAATTCATAAGGAATATCATCGCCTATATCTACATTATTTAATACCTCCACTAACTCTTTATCGTAAACTATTGGAACATTACTTTCTTGAGCTTTTTCTATTATTTTATCTGCAACGTATCCCATTCCTGTGGCTGTAACCACAGGTACATTGTATCCTTGCTCATATTTTAAAGCTGTAGCCTTTTTTTTAGCCATAGATATTCCCCCTAAAGTTCTTTACTTATACCTTTAAATCAATTGCATTTATATTTTTATCTTCAAAAAAATCACTACAATTACTTAAATTAAAGTCTTCTTCTTTTTTACTTACATTCATATATACATTATAACCTTTATCTTCTAAAGCATTCAATAGCTGCTGCTTTTTAAATTTTAAAATATTTATCCACAATTCTTCTGCTTTTATATCCACATTTATAACATTTTTATTTATACCTATAAAAGCATCTACAATTCCCATGTTTATAGTCTTTATAGATGTAGCTATTTTAACATTTTGCTTATCTATTTTCTTTCCTTTCTTTCTCTCGTCTTTTATTATTAATTTACATTCATATTCATCTTTATTCACATTTACAGGTAAATCCAAATAATAATATTGATTTGATAAGGTATTAAAAACCTTAAAATCATTTAACTCTTGTTTCATGAGTCCAAATAGTTTCTCATGATCATTTAATCTATAATGTGTCTTTGAATCTAATAAATCTTTTAGTATACTCTTCATGTCTTCTATTTTAGAATTTATTTGTTCTTTTACTATTTCTTCTTTTCTATACAAAGTATTCTTGCCATCTTCTATTATTTTTTTTGTATTTCCTTTTGAAAGAGTTTCTATTTCCTTTTCTTTTATATTAGTTATTTCTTTTTCCCCAATAAATTCATTTTTATTGTCTATTATTTTATCTTTACTTTCTGATGTATCTTTAGATATGTTATCACTTATTACTTTTTTCTCTAGAATATTTTGTTCTAGGTTTGTGTTATTTTTTAATATTTCCTTTCCATCTTGTATATTCTGGCTTAATACTTTACTTTCCTTTAAAATATCCTCTAATCCTCTTAGCTTATTATATAATGAACTTTCCTTACATAAACTATTAAAACTTTTTATATTATCTTCTGTTATATCCAATCCATTTTCTAACATGGTTAATATATCATCTTCCCCTAAGGTAGATAATTCCTTAAAAAACCCTTTTAGAGTATTCTTTATAAACTCTCCCTCTTTAGAATCTATGGATATATTTCTACTTTCTATATACTTTTCTATAAAACTATTTGCTTCTTCCCCATTTTTTGAAAATCTATTTATCATCTCAGTTAAATTTTTTATATTTGATATATTTTCTTTGGTTAAAGGCATATTATGCTTTACCATTTTTTCTAATAAAGTATAATCCTTTTTATCTAAATCTATATTTTCTCTTCTTAATGCACCTTCTATTGAATCCTCTTTTAATTTTTCTTCTGGATCTCTTGCATCTAGAATCATTAATTGCAATTTACCATCTTTAAATCCTTCTACCTTAAACCTTATAAGACCTGTTGGTTGGAAGTCTAGATGTTCTTTTAGTTGAGCAGGAAATTGCCATCCATCTAGTAATCTTAACAGTATATCTTCATTCTCTTCTCCTAAGCTCATTACCCTAGCTAAAAAAACTTCTCCTATTTGAAAAGATAGTTTATTTGTTATCCTTTTTAAATTTATATTATAGGCATCATTTACATTCAATATTCCTGCCATAATAAACACCTCCTATATTAAATATCGTATAAAAAAATAAAGCCTAAACCAGGCTTCATTTCACTTTATACTAATTTAAGCTATTTGACCTTTCTTTACTCCATCTTCATGAAGTATAGGGGAAACTTTTTTATATATTCCCATAGTAAGTGTAGATATAAATATTCCCTTTAATAAGTTAAAGGGCACTATTGACCATAAAACTAAAGTTCCTAAACTATTTATTGCTGGATTTACCTTTGATGCCATTTGAATAAAAGCTTCAATTGGTATGTGTAAAACCTTTTGATATAGTGGTATAAATACATACAAATTTAATATTCCAGCAACTGCTGACATTAATATAGTACCAGCTAACAATCCTATAAATGCCGATTTTTTACTCTTATGACTTCTATAAATATATCCTGCTATAAAAACTAGTACTGATCCTACTGCAAAGTTTGCTACTTCTCCTACAAAGCCTGTTTTAGTAGCAAAAATTCCATGCAATATATTCTTTAATAGTTGAATTATAACCCCTTCTACAGGTCCTAGGGCAAATGCACCTATTAATGCTGGTATATCACTTATGTCTATTTTTAAAAACTCAGGAAAAAATGGTACTGCCAATTCAATGTACATAAGTAAAAATGCAATGGTACTTAGAAGTGTTATTTTTATGCTTCTACTTAATT
The DNA here is from genome assembly GCF_900167265.1 of Clostridium tetani. Classification (GTDB taxonomy): domain Bacteria; phylum Bacillota; class Clostridia; order Clostridiales; family Clostridiaceae; genus Clostridium_G; species Clostridium_G tetani. The sequence continues at coordinate 61,320 of NZ_FUWT01000013.1, read as the reverse complement.
TTTTGTCTTTCATTTAATACAACCTCCTAATATTATCTTCTAATTTTTAGGATGATGGTATAATAAAAGCCCTGACAAATTTTTGTCAGGGCGAAAAACACTTATCTCTATTATACCTTCTTTCATCCAGACTTTACTGTCGGCTTCGGAGTTACACCGAATCATGCCTTGCGGCTCGCGGGCTATACCGCCGGTGGGGAATTACACCCCGCCCTGAAGATATTTAATATTATCTTTTACAATATTATTATATATTATTCTAATTAAAAGTTCAATAGAAAACCCTTTATTTAATGAACAATTGTGGATATTTTTTCTCCATTAGCATTACGAAAAAATTTTAATTACATAAGAATCTGATGTTTAGCTTCGCTAAATTTTAAAATTAGTTAAACCTAGAATACCTTCAATGTTCAGCTTAGTTGAACGATTTTTCCATAGTGTAACTACTTTTAAATTAAAGATTTTCTGTAACATAGTGGAAGAAAATCCACCTAAATTGTTCATTAATTGTTCATTATTCTTAAAATAAAAATTTTGTTGTGCAAAATTTTTATTTTAAGAATTACTGTTTCATGCTTAAAGATATTCGTCCTCTCTTTTCATCTACCTCTAAAACCCTAACATCTACTATATCTCCTACTTTTACTACGTCTAAAGGATGTTTAACAAATTTATCTGATAACTCACTTATGTGCACTAATCCATCTTGATGTACTCCTATATCAACAAAAGCTCCAAAGTCTGCAACATTTCTTACTGTTCCAGTAAGTGCCATACCAGGTTTTAATTGATTTATATCTATAACTCCTGTTTTAAATATAGGCTTTGGTAAATCTTCTCTTGGATCTCTTCCTGGCTTTTTAAGTTCTTTTATTATATCTAAAAGTGTAGGTTTTCCAATATCTAAATTTTTAGCTAACTCATCTATATCACTATTTTTTATTCTTCCATCTATATCCTCTAATTTGTTACACTTTAAATCATTAGCAGAATAATTTAATGTCTTTATAAGTTCTTTAGTTACTTTATAAGATTCTGGATGTACTCCTGTATTATCAAGAAGTTCCTTACTTTCACTTACTCTTAAAAAACCTGCACATTGCTCAAAGGCTTTTGCTCCTAATCTTTTTACCTTTAGTAATTCTTTTCTGCTTGTAAATTTACCCTTTTCTTCTCTATATGCAACAATATTTTTAGCTATTCCAGAGTTTATTCCAGAAACGTACGCTAATAGTGAAGGTGTTGCTGTATTTAAATCCACTCCTACATTATTTACACAATCCTCTACCACACCTCTTAGAGATTCATCTAATTTCTTAGGAGTAATATCGTGCTGATATTGCCCTACTCCTATGGACTTAGGATCTATTTTAACAAGTTCCGCTAAAGGATCTTGAAGCCTTCTTCCTATAGATATGGCTCCTCTTATGGATACATCTATATCTGGATATTCTTCTGTTGCAAGTTCTGAAGCTGAGTATACAGAAGCTCCTGCTTCAGAAACTATTACATAATATACCTCCTTACCTTTTTCCTCCTTTATTTCTTTTATAAGCCTTCCAATAACTTCTTCAGATTCTCTACTAGCTGTTCCATTGCCTAATGATATTACATCTACATCATATTTATAAATAAGCTCTTTTAATGCTTTTATAGAGCCTTCTACATCATTTTGTGGTGCTGTAGCATAAACTGTAGACTTATCTAAAAACTTTCCTGTATCATCTAATACAGCTATTTTACACCCGGTTCTAAAACCTGGATCATATCCTAATACAGTTTTTCCCTTTATTGGTGGTTGCATAAGCAGAGCTTTTAAATTAGATTTGAATATATCAATAGCTCCTTTTTCTGCCCTATCTGTAAGATCTCCTCTTATTTCTCTTTCTATGGAAGGATATATAAGTCTTTTTAATGAATCTGAAACACTCTCTTCAATATATTTATCGGTTATATTATTATCTTTTAATAAATTGCTTTTCAAATATATTTCTATTTTTCCCATATCACAAGTTATTTTAACAGATAATATTTTCTCTTTTTCTCCCCTGTTAATAGCTAAAATTCTATGAGAAGGTATTTTTTTAACTTCCTCTCTATAGGAATAATACATCTCATAAGGAGTTGGTTCTTTACTTTCCCCTGAGGTTTCTATTAATCCCTCTTTATTAACAAAACTTCTAATCCATTTTCTATATTCTGCTTTATCAGATATTATTTCACTTATTATATCAACTGCTCCTGCTAAAGCCTCTTCTGAAGAATTTACTTCTTTTTCATTATTAATATATTTTCCTGCTTCTTCTTTTAAATCTTCTTTAAATTCTCCTAATAATATTAACTCAGCTAAAGGTTTAAGACCCTTTTCTTCTGCAATAGTGGCTCTAGTCCTTCTTTTAGGTCTAAAAGGTCTATAAATATCTTCTACTTCTGTGAGAGTTTCACACTTTAATATACTTGACTTTAAATCTTCTGTTAATTTTCCTTGTTCATCTATTATTCTCATTACATCTTCTTTTTTTCCATTTAAATTTCTTAGATATGTTAGTCTTTGAAATAATTCTCTTAGTGTTAAATCCGTTAATCCACCTGTTACTTCTTTTCTATATCTTGCTATAAAGGGTATAGTATTCCCTTCATCTAATAGATTTACTGTACTCTCTACCTGTTTTATACTTATATTTAATTCTTTTGCTAATCTCTCTTTTATATCAATCATTTACTAATCGACCTCCATACTTAGTTTTATAAAAATTCTACCTTAAGTTATATAACTCCTTTATTTTTAATATATTTTATAAGGTAAGTACTTTAAAGGAGATATTATATTGAAAAGATTTATAAATTTTATTTTAGCATTATGCTTAACTATATTCCACTCTAGTTTTAATCAATTTGTTTCTATTGATAGTTTTAATAGTAACAAAGTAAAGAAACATATAGAATATCTTTCTTCTGATAAATTAGATGGTCGTTTAGCAGGCTCTCATACTAACCTAGAAGCTGCCAATTATATTAAGGACAAATTTAAAAAATATGGATTTGAGCCCTTTAATGGCAGCTATTATCATAATTTCACTACTTATTACCCTAAAAAATTAAGTGACAAACCTTATTTAAATGTAGTAAATCAAGATAATGAAATTATAAAAGAATATGTTTATGGGGTAGATTATAAAGAAGACTTACTAAACTTTAGAAATAATAATCTATCTTTTAATCCAAAAGAAATAACTCACTCAACAAAAGATTTTATGGCCTTTTCCTCTAATAAAGGATCTCTTATTTTATTTACTCCAGATAATGATAACATCAACTTTAGAAGCTCCTTTTTTCCACAATCTAAAGTTGATATGTATATAATGGTAAAGGATGCTATAAGAAAGGATATAAAGGTTTTTTTAGATAAAGGTTTTAAACTTAATTGTTATATTCCATTTACTATAGAAGAAGCAACTATAAGCAATGTAGTGGGTACTATTAAAGGTAAAAATTCTACTGAACCCATAATAATATCTGGACACTTTGACCATTTAGGTAGTGATTTATCTGGCACAGTATATAATGGTGCTTTAGATAATGCTTCTGGAATATCATTTGTAATTGAATTTAGTAAATATTTAAAATCTATAGGCGTTCCTAAAAATGATATAGTAATTTTAGGGTTTAATGCTGAAGAGTTTGGTTGTCTAGGTTCTAAAGCTTTTGCAAAGGATAATCTGTCTTATATCAAAAATGCTAAAGCCTTTAATTTCGATATGATTGGCTCTGATTCAAATATACCTTTATCTTTAATGGGTGGAAAAACAAGTTCTCCTGATTCTCATTTGATTAAATCTGTGGCAAATACCTGCTCTAAATCAAAGGTTAATTTTACTTATATCTTCGATGATTCTAGTGATCATGAAGCCTTTACAAATTTAGGAATACATGCTATGACCTTTATTGATGATGATAAATCAAGAATTCATACTCCAAAAGACAAAGCTGAATTTATAAGTTCAAAATCTATAGATAGATGCTTTAAAGTTGCATCTAAAGAAGTTATAAAACAAGCTTTTTCTGATGATCCCAATATACTTTATTGTAAAGAGCTTTTAGTATCCTCTCTCTTTTTAACTACAATAATAAGTCTTATAATTATAAAAAAAAATAAATCATATAGAGTATAAATATAATACCCTTAAACATAGCTCAAGTTTAAGGGTATTGTAAGGTTAGTTAGCTTTTAAATATTCATTTATAAACAAATCAATATCTCCATCCATTACTGCTGTTAAATTACCTGTTTCTGCTGAAGTTCTATGATCTTTTACTAAGTTATATGGATGAAATACGTAAGATCTTATCTGACTTCCCCATCCCATATCTTTTAATTCACCAGTTAGATCTTCTATCTTTTCTTTGTGCTCTGCTTCTTTCAACTCTACAAGTTTAGCTTTAAGCATTTTTAGTGCAGTATCCCTATTAGAATGTTGACTTCGTTCTGATTGGCATTGTACAACTATTCCTGTTGGAATATGAGTTATTCTTACTGCAGATTCTGTTTTATTTACGTGTTGTCCACCAGCTCCACTAGCTCTATAAGTATCTACTTTTAAATCATCATCTATTATTTCTATGTCTTGATCTTCTGTAAGTTCTGGTATCAATTCTAAGGATGCAAAAGAAGTTTGTCTTTTTCCATTGGCATTATAAGGTGATATCCTTACAATTCTGTGTACTCCTTTTTCTGCTTTTAAATATCCATAAGCGAAATCTCCAGTTATTTTTAAGGTAACACTTTTTATTCCTGCCTCATCACCTGGTAGAAAGTCTAAAGTATCTACCTTATAACCTTTCTTCTCTGCCCATCTTGTATACATTCTAAGCAACATTTCAGTCCAATCTTGGGCATCTGTTCCCCCTACTCCTGCATGTAATGTCATTATAGCATTGTTTCTATCATATTCACCTGATAATAAAACTTCTATTCTAAAACTCTCTATTTCCTTCTTAAGTAGCACTAACTCTTTTAATACTTCTCCTGCCGAGGAAATGTCCTCTTCTTCTTTCATAAGTTCTATAAGAACTAAAGAATCTTCTATTCTATTCTCTAAAGAGTCAAACTTTTCTAATCTATCTTTAATTAATTTTTCCTGTTGTGTTACTTCTTGTGCTCTCTTTATATCTTCCCAAAAATCAGGTTCTTGCATTTTATTTTGAAGTTCTTGTACTTTAAATTTTAAACTAGTTAGGTCAAAGAGACTCCCCTATTTCTTTTGTTAAAGTTTCTTTTAATTCTTCCAAATCTTTTACAGCTTCTTCTAACTGCAATAACACTTTAATCATCTCCCTTTATATAATAAAATAAGCATGGAGAAGTAATTCTACTCCTCCATTTTGTATGTTTAAACTTCTCTTCCGCAACAATTTTTATATTTCTTCCCACTACCACAAGGACATAGATCATTTCTACCTATCTTAGGCTCTTTTTTTATAGGCTGTTTTTTTAATGTATCATCTCCACCTTGGTTAGTTGAAGTTTCCTTTGCAACTTGTTCCCTTTCTGGAGCTTTCTCTATTTGCACTCTAAATAAATATCTAACTGTATCAACTTTTATATTATATATCATTTCGTCAAACATTTGACTTCCTTCAAATTGATACGCTTGAACTGGATCTTGTTGTTTATATGCTCTTAAGCCTATACCTTGCTTTAAGTGATCCATATTATCAATATGATCCATCCACTTAGTGTCTACTACCCTTAAAAGAATAACTCTTTCTATATCTCTCATTTGTTCTGATTCAAATTCTTCTTCTTTATCTGTGTATATATTTTTAGCTATATCATATAATTTTTCTTTTATTTCATCATTAGATAAATTTTCTAAGTGTTCTACTTTTATATAGTCTTTAGGCAAGAATATATCTTCTAAAAACTTAATAAGTTTATCAAGTTCTTCTTTAAACTCTTCTTCTATATCAGATATATGAGAATCTACAACTGAGTTTATAACATCTCTTATCATCTCTTGTATCTGATCTTTCAAGTCTGCACCTTCTAATACTTCAGATCTTTGTTTATAAATTATTTCTCTTTGTTTATTTATAACATCATCATATTGAATTAATGTCTTTCTTATGTCAAAGTTATTTCCTTCAACTTTCTTTTGTGCATTTTCTATAGCATTGCTTACCATTTTACTTTCTATAGCTTCATCATCACCAAGTCCTAGTTTTTCAACTATACCTTTTAGTTTATCAGAACCAAATATTCTCATTAAATCATCTTCCAATGAAACATAGAATCTAGATGCTCCAGGATCCCCTTGACGTCCTGAACGTCCTCTTAATTGATTATCGATTCTTCTGGATTCATGTCTTTCTGTTCCTATTATCTTTAATCCACCAGCCTTAATTACCTCTTCTTCAAGCTTAATGTCAGTACCACGTCCTGCCATATTTGTTGCAATAGTAACCATACCATATTCCCCAGCATGGGATACTATTTCTGCTTCTTTTTCATGATATTTAGCATTTAATACTTGATGTGGTACTCCTTTTCTTTTAAGCATTTCTGATATAAGCTCAGATTTTTCTATGCTAACAGTACCCACAAGCACTGGCTGACCTTTTTTATGAGTTTCTACAATCTCATCAACTATGGCCATATATTTTCCTTTTTCTGATTTATAAACTACATCAGAATTATCTATTCTTAAAACTGGTTTATGAGTAGGTATAACTACAACGTCTAGTCCGTATATTTCTCTAAATTCTACTTCTTCTGTTTGTGCTGTACCTGTCATACCAGATAATTTATCATACATTCTAAAGAAATTTTGATAAGTTATAGTTGCTAGAGTTTTTGATTCTCTTTCTACATTTACGCCTTCTTTAGCTTCAATAGCTTGGTGAAGACCATCACTATATCTTCTACCGTCCATAACTCTTCCTGTGAACTCATCTACTATTAATACTTCCCCATCTCTTACCATGTAATCTGTATCTTTTTTCATGGAATAGTTTGCCTTTAATGCTTGAACCACATGATGCTGTATTTCCATATTTTCTGGATCAGCATAGTTTTCCAACTTAAAATATGCTTCTGCTTTTTCTATACCTTTATCTGTTAGCATAACTGCACTAGCTTTTTCATCTACAGTAAAGTCTTCTTCTTTTATTAAGGATTTGGCAAAGTAGTCTGCTACTTTATAAAACTCTGTAGACTTTTCTCCTTGTCCTGATATTATAAGAGGAGTTCTCGCTTCGTCTATTAGTATGGAATCCACTTCGTCTACTATGGAAAAGTTTAATTTCCTTTGAACTCTCTCTTCTTTATAAACAACCATATTATCTCTTAAATAATCAAATCCAAGTTCACTATTGGTTCCATAAGTAATATCACAATTATATGCTTCTTGTCTTTCGTTATGCTCTAAATCGTGGAGGATAACCCCTACAGTTAACCCTAAGAATTCATATATAGCTCCCATAGTTTCTTTATCTCTTTTTGCAAGATAATCATTTACTGTAACTATATGTACGCCTTCTCCTTTTAGAGCATTGAGATATGCTGGTAATGTTGCAACTAATGTTTTTCCTTCTCCTGTTTTCATTTCTGCAATTCTACCTTGGTGCAAAATTATACCACCTATTAGTTGTTCTCTGTAAGGTTTTAATTTAACAACTCTCCACGCAGCTTCTCTTGCTACTGCAAAAGCTTCTACTAATATATCATCTAAGGTTTCTCCTTTTGATAATCTTTCTTTAAATTCATTTGTTTTATTTTTTAACTCTTCATCTGTTAACTTCTGCATGGTTTGGTCTAATTTATCTATTTTATCTACTATTGGAATTACTCTTTTAAGTTCTCTTTGACTATATGTGCCAAATATTTTTTCCCAAATCCTCATTTTATTCATCCTCACTATTATAAAATTTCTTATTATTATATACCTAATAGATTATAACATCTAATTAAACCCTCTTCAACTAATTATATAATGTAAGCTATTTTATTATTCTCTATTGAAAAAATTTTACATTACATAATTTAGGTATTATAATTAATTTGAATGTCCCATAATTTTAATTTAAAACTGAGGTGAAAATATTGGCTCATGAAATAAAAAATTTTATATTTTGTGCTGATGAAATGATGTATGATATACATACAAGAAGACATTATATTAAATTTATTAATTCTATTCCCCAAACTTGCTTTTATTTTTTTACCCATAATTGTTCTATAAGTCGTAAGGAACTTAAAGAAACGCTTTTAGATTTTGGAATTGATGTTTCATTAAATTCAGTATTAACACCAAATTATTTATTATTAGGATATTGTAAAAAAATATATTCTTCTTTTAGTGTATATCCTATAGTTGATAATAGTTATTCTCATGATTTTTACGATTTTCACATTCATAATATTGAAATATGTGATAAGTATTTTGATTTAATTTGCCTTTCTACTACTAACTTGGACAATCATCATAAAAAATTAATACAAAACTCTACTATTCCCATAGTTTTTTCTTCCAACTTATGCAAGAATAGAAGACTTGACTGTACTAGATGTGACCTAGAGTGCTATATAAGCTTTCTAAAACTTAATTATAAAAGTAGATTGATTATTCCAGATGCCCCACCATTTTTTAACACATTCTTATTATTTAAAAATTTAAACCTTAACCCATCAGAAAGTTTAGTTATTACAAATAGACTTAAATATGATTATTCTAAATTAAAAGAAGCTGGCAGTAAAATGGCTCTTATTCTTAAAAACGATTCCATCTCTGAATATCTTACCTCTCCCTATGATGCAGATATAGTAGTTGATGACTTAGATAATTTATTATATTTTTTAAATATAATAGAGAAGGCATAGCCTTCTCTTTCATGCTTTCTTAGAATTCTGGTTCTATCAAACCATAATTTCCATCTTTTCTTTTATAAACTACGTTTACTTCTCCTGTATCTGCACTTTCAAATACAAAAAAGTTATGTCCTATAAGTTCCATTTGTAAAACTGCTTCTTCTGATGACATTGGCTTTATTGCAAATCTTTTTGTTTTAACTATTTTTGATTCTTCTTTAAATTTGTCTCCTTCATAATCAGGTATAAATTGAAATCTTAATGAATCACCATGCATCCTTTTTTGTAATTTAGTTTTTTGTTTTCTTATTTGTCTCTCTAGTTTATCTATTACTAAATCTATAGAAGCATACATATCTTCATTAGCTTCTTCTCCTCTTAGAATAACTCCATTAAAAGGAATTGTTACTTCTATTATTTGTCTGTTTTTTTCAACACTCAATGTAACTTGGGCTTCTACATCAGGTTTAAAATACTTATCTAACTTTTCTAATTTCTTTTCAACCACATTCCTTAGAGCATTTGTAATCTCAATATTCTTTCCTGTCACTGTTATTCTCATAGCTTCAGCCCCTCTCCTAATGTTTATTATTTTTAAATTTCATGTTATATATATTTTAATACTATTTAATATATATATCAAGTTATTTAATGCTAATTTACAAAATATTAAATTAATTTAAATTAATTTATTTTTTACTCTAAAAAAAACAAAAGGCTTCAACTGCTAAAAAGCAGATGAAGCCTTTTGTTTTAAGCTAGTTGACCTGATCTTTGACCCCACACTCGCCTGCTGGAGCCTTTGCTACCCAGAATTTTCCTCTCACTACTAACCCTCTCGCTATTATTATACGGCAGGTCTTACTTCTAAACCGCACCATGCTCATTAAATATTTTATTTAACTTACGTGGATCGCTTTGCCTGCGGCTGGCATCGACTTTCAATCACAAACCTAACTTAATACAATAAAATTATACAACAATTTTGGCCACAGTCAATACATTTAATTCTTTTATATTTACATTAGATAGTTCTTTTGAGGCAAAATACACTGTAGCTCCAGTAGTTACGATATCATCTATTAAAATTATTTTTTTATTTACAATTTCATTTTTGTTATCAAGTTTAAAGCCTTCCTTTAAATTTATCCATCTATTTTCCCTATCCAATGACTTTTGTTCTTTGGTACTTTTTGCTTTAATTAAAACACCTTTCACAGGTAACTCCAATGTACTGCCAATTTTCTTAGCTAAAAATTCACTTTGGTTAAAGCCTCTTCTTTTTAAAGTTTTTTTATCTGAAGGAATATATGTTATTAAATCACATGAAATATTTTCTTCTATTATCTTTTCTACCATGTAACTTGCCAATATCTCGCCACTTCTAAAATCCTTTTTGTATTTTAAATTTAATATCATTTCCATTATAATTGAAGAATAATAGGCTATACTATAACAACAAACTTTAAATTTTTCTTCTTCTATATAAAAATTACCTTTACACCAATTTATTTTAGAAAAACAATTCATACATATTCCTTTTTCTGTATAAGTTCCACATATAACACATTGATTTTTAGAAGGATATAATAAAGATGCTATACTTTCTTTTATTATGCTTAAATACTTAAAAGACCCATTTCCCATGCTTCTTTATTAAACTCTCTAGTTATTTGTTTTGTTTTATCTATTTCATTAGTTTCTTCGTTACATACAAATATAACTTCTTTCATAGATCCTTCTCTTTTAAACGCCATTTCTCCACAGAAATATATTAGATTTTTATAATTATAGGCATCGTCATCTGCAAAAAATACCATTATGTTTGTATTTTTATCTTGCCTTATATTATAAGTTTCTCCATTAAGATCATCCGTAATTATTATAGCTTTTTTTAAATATTGAAAATTAGATAATATTTTTATGTTCCCATCTTTTTTGGAATAATAAAATATATTTTTACTAATATTTTTATAGTTGTTTTCAAAATAATTATAAACATTCTTTAGTCTATAACTATCTGGAACATATATTAAAACTTTTTTGTTAAGTTCTATGGTCCATCTTAAATATTCATAAATCATATAGGGAATATCCTGATTTAAATCCACCTTTGTAGTTATTATTCTAGGCTCTATTACAGGCATACTATTTTTATATAGTGGTAATACTATATCTCTTTTATTTATAAAAATTGGTTCTATAGAATATGCTATTCCTTTTCCATTTACCTTTAAACTTCTTTCTATTATTTGTTTAATTAACTTTTTAGGTAATTCTGAAGTTTTGTTAATGTCATCAAATATTACTAAATCAAATTTTTCTTCAAGCTGTAATGCTATTTTAGTATTACATACTAAAAGCTTTTTTTCTTGTAAACTTTTAGTATCTTTTATATGACTATACTCTTTAAAATCAGATACTTTTTTAATATTTAATATAATATCTATATCTTCCTCTTCTTCTGTTATATATAAAACTTTTCTATCATTATTAGCAAAAGTTAATATAGTTTCAACAAGTATAGAAGACGAATTACTTGGAACTGTAACTATATTTAATAATTTTTCCTTTGAAAATATCCATGTTTTTAAATAATTACTTATTTTCTCTAAACGCCAATGATTTTTTTTCTCCATTTTAATAAACATATAAACCTCCAGGCTATTGTTCATCATTTTCATAAAAATTTTCTAATATGTTTTGTATTCTCCACTTTAATAAAGAATACCTTTCAAAGCTTCTATTATTATCTACCATAAATTTTAATGCCTTTAATTCTCCTACTACAACTACTAATTCCTTTGCTCTTGTTATTCCTGTATACAGTAAATTTCTATTCATAAGCATAGGTGGTCCCATGAAGGTAGGTATAATAACTGCTGGAAACTCACTACCTTGACTTTTATGTATAGTTATGGCATATGCTAAATCTATTTCATCTAAAAAAATATCTTCATAAATTACTCTCTTTTCTTCATCAAAAATAATGGTCATATTATTATTTTCTTCGTCTATATCCTCTATATATCCTATATCTCCATTGAATATTCCCAATCCTTCTTCTCTATTATATTTGTCTATCTTCTTCCATTTAATATTATAATTATTCTTAGTTTGCATTATCTTATCCCCTACTCTAAATATGTACTCCTTAAATTTTCTCTCCTTTTTATCTTTTGATGGGGGATTTAACACCATTTGAAGATTTTTATTTAAATTTTCAACTCCTAATAGTCCTTTTCTCATAGGACTCAATATTTGTATATGTTTTAATTTATCCCAGTCTTTATTAAAATTTGGTAATCTTTTATGAACTAGTGCTAATAAAACATCTAATATATCTTCATTGGAGTCACCTTTTAAAAAAAAGAAGTCTTTTTCTCTTTCGTTTAAAACAGGCATTTGTCCATTATTTATCTTATGAGCATTTACAGTTATTGCACTAGTTTCTGATTGTCTAAATATGTCTTTTAACCTAACTATCTTAACACAATTACTCTCTATTAAATCCCTTAATACATTTCCAGGCCCTACTGATGGCAACTGATCTACATCTCCCACTATTATAAGTCTAGTTCCTATAGATATAGCTTTTAATAGATTGTTCATAAGCATTATATCTATCATTGAAGCCTCATCTATTATTACCACATCACATTCTAATGGTGTTTCTTCTGTTTTAGAAAATACTTCTTCTTCTCCTACTCCCATTTCCAATAATCTGTGTATAGTTTTTGCATCCCTTCCAGTAGCTTCAGTCATTCTTTTGGCAGCCCTTCCTGTAGGGGCCCCCATACAAACCGTATATCCATAATTTTCATATATCTCAGAAATACAGTTTATTATAGTTGTTTTACCTGTTCCAGGTCCACCTGTTATTATTTCCACTCCATTTAAAAACGCTCCCATTATAGCTTCTCTTTGCGAAGGAGAAAATTCTATATTATTATTTTCTTCAAATTTTTTTATCTCTTCCTCTACAGTCATATCTAAATCTTTATGGTTATATAAGGATAGCTTTAATATGTTCTTAGTTACTCCTAGTTCACAATAGTAGTAAGGTATAGAGAAAACATATTCTTTACCATCCACTATCTCCACCCTTAATTTACCTTGAAAGGCATTTTGCAATATGTTTTCTTTAATATCTTCCTCTTTTACATTTAATATTTCTTTTCCTTCTTTTATTAGTTTATCTATTGGCATACAAGTATTTCCCAATGCAGAAAATTGATTAACTGCATAGTTTACACCACTTTGTATTCTAAAAGGAGAATCTACATCAACTCCTAAATTTCTAGCTATTTTATCTGCTGTTTTAAATCCTATACCTGCAATATTTTCCGTTAATACATATGGATTTTCTTTTACTATTTTAATGGATTCCCCTTTAAATTTTTTATATATTTTAAGACAATGGTTTATAGATATTCCATACTCTTGAAAAAACATCATTATATTTCTAACTTCTTTTTGATCTTTGTAAGCTTCTTGAATTATATTTATTTTTTTATCGCCTATTCCATCTATTTCTTTCAATCTTTCAATATCATTTTCTAAAATATCAAAGGTTTCTAGTCCAAATTCCTTAACAATCTTTTTAGCTGTTACCGGTCCTATTCCAGAAATTACTCCTGAAGCCAAATATCTTTCAATACCTTTTTTAGTATCCGGAATAATTTCCTCACAGCTTTCAACTTTAAACTGTCGACCAAACTGAGGGTGTATAACCCATCCCCCCTGTAATTTTAGGTTTTGACCCTCTGATATATAAGGTATGCATCCTACTATAGTTGTTATAGCCTTAGCATCTTCCTTAATTCTGCTAACTACATACCCATTTTCATCATTCCTAAATATTATGGAATCAACGGTACCTTGTATTTCCTCCATAAGATCTCTCCTATTTTTAGTTATTCACTATCACCTATTAATTGAATATAAAAAAGTTCATAGCACTTTTTATATATTATATCATATATTATATTTTCTAATCCTTATTATACTTTTGGAAAGTTAAAAAACCCTGGTAAAATTTCACCAGGGTTTTAACATGCTATTATATTAAATTAAATTTTTTATTTCTTCTAATTTATTTAGACTCTCCCATGGAAGTTCTACATCTGTTCTTCCAAAGTGTCCATAAGCTGCTGTTTGTTTATATATAGGTCTTCTTAAGTTTAATTCTTTTATTATAGCTGAAGGTCTTAAATCAAATACTTTATTAATTATTTCTACGATTTTTCTATCATCTATTTTTCCTGTTCCAAAAGTTTCTACTGAAATAGATACAGGTTTTGCTATTCCTATAGCATAAGCTAATTGAACTTCTAACTTATCCGCTACCCCTGCTGCTACAAGATTTTTAGCTACCCATCTAGCTGCATATGCTGCGGACCTATCAACCTTTGTAGGATCTTTTCCAGAAAATGCTCCCCCACCATGCCTTCCATATCCGCCATATGTATCAACTATTATTTTTCTTCCAGTTAATCCAGCATCACCTTGTGGTCCGCCTACAACAAATCTTCCTGTTGGATTTATATAATAATTAGTGTTTTCATCTAAAAATTCTACTGGCACAACTTTAGATATTACATGTTCAAAAATATCTTTCTCTATTTGTTCCCTTGTAACTTCTGGTCCATGTTGAGTAGATACTACGATAGTATCTATTCTTATTGCTTTATTATCTTCATATTCTACGGTAACTTGTGTTTTTCCATCTGGTCTTAAGTAAGGTAATGTTCCATTTTTTCTTACTTCAGATAATCTTCTAGATAATTTATGTGCTATAGATATTGCCATTGGCATATATTCTGATGTTTCATTATTTGCATATCCAAACATCATTCCTTGATCTCCTGCTCCTATGACATCTTCCTTATCCATTCCACCCTGCTTAGATTCTAGAGATTCATCAACTCCCATAGCTATATCTGGAGATTGTTCCGATATAGATGTTAGCACTGCACATGTATCTGAATCAAATCCATATTTAGCCCTAGTATATCCTATAGCTTCTATTGTATTTCTAACTATTTTAGGTATATCTACATAACAATTAGTAGTTATCTCTCCTGTCACCAAAACCATTCCTGTAGTTACACTAGTTTCACAAGCAACTCTACCATTTGGGTCCCTTTCAAGTATGGCATCAAGCACTGCGTCGGAAATTTGATCGCAAATCTTATCTGGATGCCCTTCTGTAACTGATTCAGATGTAAATAATTTCCTCATCCTTTTACCTCCTATTGTGTAGCTCTTATATAAAAATAAAGCCTCTTCCGATAAGAAGAGACTTGCTTTTTATTTGCCAGCCCTCTTATCTTGCAGAACTTTCTGCAGGAATTGGCACCTTAATACTTCTAAAAATATTGGTTGCCGGGTTTCATAGGGCCCTTTCCCTCCACCTCTCTCGATAAGAGCTTTTTATTTAATTATTTTACTAATTTATATTAGCATATTACTATTTAGCTGTCAATTATATATAATATCATAAATAAAAATAACACTAATATTAGTGTTATTTTTTGGTGGAGGAGGACGGATTCGAACCATCGAAGGCGAAAGCCAACAGATTTACAGTCTGCCCCCTTTGGCCACTCGGGAACTCCTCCATATATGGAGCTGGCAATAGGACTTGAACCTACAACCTGCTGATTACAAGTCAGCTGCTCTGCCAATTGAGCCATGCCAGCACATTTTTATTATTAACAAGTTCATTTTAAAATATATCTTTTAAAAAACTATGGTGGAGGAGGACGGATTCGAACCATCGAAGGCGAAAGCCAACAGATTTACAGTCTGCCCCCTTTGGCCACTCGGGAACTCCTCCACATATGGAGCTGGCAATAGGACTTGAACCTACAACCTGCTGATTACAAGTCAGCTGCTCTGCCAATTGAGCCATGCCAGCATATTTTTAAATCGAACTTGTCGACAAAAACAAGTATACAATTATATTGTTAAAAATTCAAATGTCATTTTGGTATGTTAAACTTATATTTATCTGCTTTTCTCTATTTTTCTCTTATTATCTCTCTCTTAACTATGTAGATTAACTTTAATTGTTTATTTTTAATTTTAATACTTCACTTAATATAATGCTTATATTATAATGCTATTTAGACAAAATTTTAATATTGTAAAGGAAGATTGATATGAAACAACTTTTAAGTAAATTTAGAAAAGCAATAACTGATTTTTCTTTAATAGAAGATGGTGACAATATTGCAATTGGTTTATCTGGTGGAAAAGATAGCCTCGCTCTTTTATATCTTTTAAGTAAATACAGAGTGTTTTCTCCGGAAAGATTTAATATAATCGCAATTACCATAGATCCAGGAACGAATATGGATTTTTCTCCTCTAAAAAACCTTTGCCAAGAATTAGATGTACCTCTTCATATAATAGATTCTAATATAAAAGAAATAGTGTTTGATATTAGGAAAGAAAAAAATCCTTGTTCTCTTTGTGCGAATTTAAGGCGTGGGATATTAAACGATAATGCTAAAAAGTTAGGTTGTAACAAAGTAGCCCTTGGACACCATAAAAATGATGCTATTGAAACCCTTTTATTATCTATGTTCTATGAAGGTAGGATAAGCTGCTTCCTTCCAAAGACTTACTTAGACAGAAAGGATATAACTGTAATTAGACCTATGGTATACATAGAGGAAGCTGCTATAAAGAGAACTTCAGTGAAATATAATTTCCCTATAATACAAAACTCTTGTCCAGCTAATGGATTTACTAAAAGAGAATCTATAAAAAACTTAATAGAATCTCTTAAAAAAGATTTTCCTGATCTGGAAAACCGATTGTTAGGAGCTTTAACAAATTCCAAGCAACTTTGTATTTGGGATAAATAAATTTGGTAAACTTAGTATAATATTAACAATACCTCCTTCATATAAATTATTGAGGAGGTGTTGTTTTGGATAAAATCATGGTTCACTATAATGATCCTTTAGCTTATAAAATAATGGGAGAAACTTTAAGTAACTTTTTAAATAATAACACTATAATAGTATGTGTCGGAACAGATAAGTGTATAGGTGATTCTCTTGGTCCTATAACTGGAACAATTTTAAAAGAAAAAAATTTTCCTTTACCTGTCTTTGGAACAGTAGAAAATCCAATACATGCATTAAATATAAAGGTAAAAATGAGTGAAATAGCTTCTTTATACCCAAACCACAATATAATAGGTATAGATGCTTGTTTAGGAGAGTCTAATAATATTGGATTTATACAATCACGAAACTATCCAATATATCCTGGTAAGGGTGTGGGCAAAAAACTTCCTCACGTAGGAAACCACTCTATAGTAGGAATAGTTGATTCTACCGAAATAAATATATTTAACAATAACTCCATTAGACTTAATTTTATACTTAATATGGCTAAATCCATTTCTCATTCCATAATATATGGATTCAAATTAACTTGTGAAAAATATACTTTACCAAATAAAAATAAAGCAAAGACATAAACTCTTTGCTTTGTTTCATATTTAATCTATTAAAACTATATTGTCTCCTAGGAAAGTTACATCTAACTTATCTAAATACTCTAACATCTTACCCGTTCCAATTGCTACACATGTAACCGCCTCCTCAGAAACATATACTGGAACATGGGTTACCTCCGATATTAATTTATCTAAACCATTTAATAGTGCCCCTCCGCCAGTCATTACTATACCTTTATCAGATATATCTGCCGCTAACTCTGGTGGAGTTTTTTCTAAAATAGCATGAGTACTTTCTGCTATGGTATTTACAGGTTCTATTAGGGCTTCTCTCATTTCTGATGATGATACAGTTATATTCTTTGGTAAACCTGATATTAAATCTCTTCCTCTTATATCCATAAATTGTTCTTCGCCATTATCATAAACAGATCCTACATTGATTTTTAAGTCTTCTGCTGTCCTTTCTCCTATCATAAGATTATGTTTCTTTCGTATGTATTTTATTATAGCTTCATCAAAGCTATCTCCCGCTATACTTATTGTAGACCTTTCAACTATTCCTCCTAAAGATATAACCGCTATATCGGTTGTCCCTCCTCCTATATCAATTATCATATTACCGCTGGCTTTAGTTATATCAACACCTGCACCTATTGCTGCTGCTAAGGGTTCTTCTATTAAAAAAACTTTCTTAGCTCCAGCATTCCTTGCTGCATCTATAACTGCTCTTTTCTCAACTTCTGTAGATTCACAAGGTATACATACTACTACTCTTGGCGAAACCATTTTCTTCTTTCCACAAGCTTTAGTAATAAAATATTTCAGCATTTTTTCTGTTAAATCGTAATCAGAAATAACTCCTCCTCTAAGAGGTTTTAATGCCACAATATTTCCAGGAGTTCTGCCAATCATCTGTCTTGCTTCTTCTCCTACTGCTAAAAGTTTGCGTTTACTCTTATCAATTGCTACTACTGATGGATCATTTAATACTACACCTTTTCCTTTGATATAAACTAATACAGTGGCTGTTCCAAGATCTATTCCCATATCTGTTCCTACGCTAAAAAACATCCCTATTATTCACACCTACTCTTTCCTTATTCTTCTTTGGTAAAATTTGATACTATTACCTAATATCAATTATAATAGGAATGTTTTTAACCTTCAATAGCTTTATACTTCATTTTTGTAGCTTTTCCACCTCTTATATGTCGTTCTGATTTATTAAAGTCCAATATATTTTTGGCCTCTTTTGCAATTTGAGGATTTATTTTGGGTAATCTTTCCGTCATATCCTTGTGAACAGTGCTTTTACTTACACCGAAGACCTTGGCTGTTTTTCTTATAGTAGCCTTAGAACTTATTATATAGTTAGCAACTTCTAAAACTCTTTCTTCAATGTAATCCTTCAAATTACTACCTCCTTAATTTTTGCATTATTTGTAAATATATACCTATATTTAGTTAATCGATTTTTTATAATGCCATTTTCCGCTAAACTATACGGAAAATGGCGCTATTTTAATATTTTACGTATTTAGTTGGATTTACGTAGTTTCCATCTTTTGTAACAGAAAAATGAAGATGTTCTCCATAGGTCTCATAAGCAGCTCTTAGGGTAGTTTTTCCTACTTTCCCTAATTTACTTCCCTTTTTAACTTCATCTCCTGCTTTTATATCTAGCTTTTCGTCTAAATTAGAATAGATTGTCTTTAATCCATTTGCATGATTAATAGTAACTTGAACACCATCTGCTGTATCTTTTTTAATATCCTCTATTTTTCCATCTAATACAGCAACTACAGGTTTTCCTAATTCACATTTAATATCTATTCCAAAATTAGGTCTATAACTATTTGTAGATTTCCAATAAACAGGCTCTTCTGAATACTCTCTAGCTACAGTCCCTTCTACTGGCTTTGCAAATTTATTATCTGTTGCAGCTGACACCTGAGCCGTTTTCTCAGATTTTTTCTCAACCCCTTTATTTTCTTCTTTAACTTGTAAAGCATTGTCATACTCTACATTTGGTTCTCTAGTCTCTATAGTTTCTTTCTCTTGTTTTTCTTCTTTAATTTTAGTTTCTTCTCTAGCAGCTAATCTTTTTGCTTCTTTAGTATTTTTTGAGGATATGTAAGCCACTGATCCTACTAAACATAAACATATAAACAGGACTAGATAGAACCCCTCCTTCTTTATAAGCTTACGAAATTTACTTGAAAATTTTTTATTCATATAAGCACCTCCTTTTTGTAGTTTGTCCAGACTATAGTAAAAAATACATATTTTATTAAAATTTTTTTCTCCTACTTTCATCAATTTTTGACAAATATCCATTGATTTTAATAAAACAAAAATACTGAGAAGAAAAACTCTAGCTTTCTTCTCAGTATTTTTAATTATCTACTTAAAACCTTTTTATAGTTTTGTATTTCTACACCTGTATAATAATGTTTTAATATATATTTATAATCTTTACCACTCTTACCTAATGCATTAGCTCCCCATTGGCTCATACCTACACCATGTCCATATCCCTTACAGTTTATATTTATTTTATTTTTTTCCAACTTTATGGTAAAGTTTGATGAATTAAGATTTAAAATTTTTCTAAATTTAGAACCAGACATAGTAGTTTTTCCAACAGTTATCTCTTTTACACTTCCTCCAGAAGTCCTACTCTTTATTTTTATTTCATTTTTTAAATTCTTACTATTTGATATAGACTTAGGGTAATTTTTATTGATTATATTTATAAATTCATCATGAGAATATTTCTTAACACTTTCATATTTTGGAGCAGTTTCTTCTCCCTGACTTTTTACACTTTTTAAATATGGTTCTGTGGATGCAAATATATCTTCCCCATTTTCCGTAAAGCCACTACTAGTGGAAAAATAATATGCTCCCTTTATAATTTCACCTTTGTACACTAAAACCTCACCAGCGGTACTATTAACTGCGTTCTCAATCTTATTCCAGTATTCGTTTCTCTTTTTTTCTGACCATCCTTCCATTCTAGCTTTTTTAGTTAAAAATGCTTGGCAATGAACTGTATCACATAAATTTGCTCCTTTAGCATTTTTACAATTAACCCCATTCAATTCTTTTATACGTGGTATAGCATAAGTTCTTGCTGCTATAGCTTGAGCTTTTAAAGCTTCTTCATGGAACTCCGCAGGCATTTCTGCAGAAATTACTCCTTTTATATAATCTTCTAAATCTAATTCTATTACTTTTTTCTCTTTTGATATATATACTTTTACCTTTACTTTTTTAACTTTATTACTTATATCCTTTTTACTATTACTTATATCTTTAACTATATTATTTTCATTCTCTTTTTTTATCAAAGATGGCTTTAATATTATAAAACAAAAAATAATTACAATAAGTATACTCACTAGTATACTTACAAAAAATCTTTTTAATAAATGTATTAGATCACCTTTTCTCATATAGTTTTCTCCCTTTATTAATCTTAAGTATTTTATAATAACTATATGAAAAAAACTACATTTATATTCCAATTATTATATTCTATAAATCTCTGCTCCTAATGCTTGGAGTTTTTTCTCTATGTTTGCATACCCTCTATCTATATGATACACATCTGTAACATTTGTACTTCCTCTAGCTACTAAACCACAAAGTATTAATGCTGCTCCTGCTCTTAAATCTGTAGCCTTAACTTCACAACCTGTTAACTCATTGCCACCTTCTATCACAGCACTTCTTCCATCTATCTTTATATTTGAACCCATTCTTTTCATTTCAGTTGCATGCATAAATCTATTTTCAAATATAGTTTCAGTTACTATGCTAGTTCCTTCTATGGAAGTCAATAAAGCCATTGTCTGAGCTTGCATATCTGTTGGAAATCCTGGATAGGGCATAGTTTTTATATCCACAGGTTTTAGCTGATGATTTCCATCAACTATCATACTATCTCCATTTGTATCTATTTTTACACCTATCTCAGTTAGCTTAGCTATTATAGGTCTTAAATGTCCTTCATTTACTCCATTTAATTTTATTTTACTCCTTGTTATAGCTGCCGCAGTCATAAACGTTCCAGCTTCTATTCTATCGTATATAGGTTTATGAACTACCCCCTTTAAATCCTTTACCCCTATTATATTTATTGTATCAGTTCCTGCTCCAACTATATTAGCACCCATGCTGTTTAAAAATTTAGCCAAATCTTCTATTTCTGGCTCTTCCGCTGCATTTTGTATTATAGTATCCCCTTCTGCAAGTACAGCTGCCATCATTAAATTTTCTGTAGCTCCTACGGAAGGAAAATCTAAATATATTTTATTTCCTTTTAATTTATCAGCTTTAGCTTCTACATACCCATATCCTATATTTATATCTGCTCCTAGTGCATTTAAACCTTTTAGATGTAGATCTATGGGACGGGTACCTATATTACAGCCTCCTGGAAGAGATATTTTAAAATTGCCAAATCTAGATATCATAGGTCCCATTATAAGGAAAGATGCTCTTAGTTTTTTTACAAGTTCACTACAAGGTTCTGAATTACAAATGTTAGATGTATCTATTATTATTTTATTGTTATCCCTATCTATGTCCACTTCTGAAGATATTGATTTTAAAACCTCACTTATTACAAACACATCCTCTAACATAGGAGCATTTTCTATAATACATTTATCTCCACTTAATATACTTGCTGCTATTATAGGTAATACAGAGTTCTTAGCAGAATTTATATTAACTTCACCTTTTAAACTTTTACCCCCATTAACAATAATTTTATTCATAGTATTCCTCCATCTTTTATAAATTTCTAATATAATTCAAAAATTTGCGGTTCCCCCATTATTAAGTAGCTACCTGAAGAATAATTTGCTAAAACATATTGAAAAGAACTTTTTTCTAAGAAATTACTATATCCATTAGTGATTTTTATAGTATCTATACTTTCTGAACTATCATTAATGTTTTCTATGATTTTTTTATTCAGCTTATCTAAATCCTCTGTATTAATCTTAACTTTCATATAACTATACATCTTAACATTTCCCTTAAGTATTCGCTTCCCACTTTCTTTTAACGTCTCTAAAACATCTTCTAAATTCTCCTCTATTAAGACCATTGTAGTTCTACTTAATTTTTTATCCCTTATATTCTCTTGTTGAATGTATCCTCTTAAGTTTTCCTTCTCAAATTCTATAATAGCTATTTTCTCAGTTTCTCTACAATCTTTTATTTGTTCTTTTTCTATATTCAAATCATTTAAAATCTGTTGTAGACTTTTCTCACTATCATGACTATTCTCGCTAACTATTTTCACACCATTTTCCACTATAGTTCCTTTAGAAATATTTAATATAGATTGAAATAAATTTTTCTTTGGTAATTTTCCACCTAATAAAAATAATAATAAAATTAATATTATTGCCAGTTGTGTATTTTTATTCTTCTTTATAATTTTCATACTAAACTATATATCCCCCTTACAATTTATTATAAAAACATCCTTAATAATTATTGACAAATATATAGTTTGTATTCATAAATATATTATTAATATATAAACTATATAAAAAAAGTGTTACAAAATGAGAGTTTTTTTACAACTTTTATTTTGTAACACAAAAGCCGTTAGGAATATTCCTAACGGCTTAATTTATATTTGATTTTATTATCTTTCTACAAGAAGAGCTGTTCCCATTCCTCCACCTATGCAAAGAGTAGCTAAACCTTTTTTAGAATCTCTTCTTTGCATTTCATGTAGTAATGTAACTAATATTCTTGCTCCAGAGCATCCCACTGGATGTCCAAGTGCTATAGCTCCACCATTAACATTTACTTTTTCCATATCAAATCCTAGATCTTTAGCAACAGCTAAACTTTGTGACGCAAAAGCTTCATTAGCTTCGATTAAATCTAAGTCTTCTACTTTCCATCCAGCTTTTTCAAGAGCAACTTTTGTTGCACCTACTGGTCCATATCCCATATAAGCTGGGTCTAATCCTTTTGAACCATAGGAAGCTATCTTAGCTAATGGTTTTAATCCTAGTTCTTCAGCTTTTTCTGCACTCATTATAACTAACGCAGCTGCACCATCATTTATACCTGATGCATTTCCTGCTGTAACTGTTCCATCTTTTTTAAATGCTGGTTTTAACTTTGCTAATGATTCTACAGTAGCACCAAATCTTGGGAACTCATCTGTATCAAATACAACTTCACCTTTTCTAGTTTTTATAACTACTGGAACGATTTCGTCTTTAAACTTTCCTTCTTTAATAGCTTTTTCAGCTTTATTTTGTGAAGCACATGCAAACTCATCTTGCATTTCTCTTGTTAATTCCCATTTCTCTGCTATGTTTTCTGCTGTCATTCCCATATGATAATCATTGAATGATTCCCATAAACCATCCTTTACCATAGTATCTACCATTTTACCATCAAACATTCTTTGTCCCCATCTAGCGTTTGGTAAAACATATGGTGCTGCAGACATGTTTTCCATTCCACCAGCTATTACTACATCAGCATCTCCAGCTTTTATCATTTGAGCTGCTAGCCCAACTGCTCTTAATCCTGATCCGCAAACCTTATTTAAAGTAAATGCTGGTACTTCAACAGGTATTCCAGCTTTTACAGCTGCTTGTCTTCCTGGACTTTGTCCAAGTCCTGCTTGGATAACATTTCCCATTATAACTTCGTCTATAATTTCAGGTTTAATTCCCGCTCTGTTTATTGCTTCTTTAATAACTGTAGCACCTAATTCAACTGCAGGTACATCTTTTAAAGTTCCTCCAAATTTACCCATGGCAGTTCTAACTGCACTAACAATAACAACTTCTTTCATTTAAAACCCTCCCAAAGTATTTAAAATTTTGGCTTTATATCACCTTTAGTTAAAAAATTAACAAATTTCTTTTAAACTATTTATATTATAACCCCATATTAAAAATTTTTCAATATATTTTTGTTAAAAAAAACACAAACTTTATATAAAATTATTAGGTCTTTTATCTAAATACTTGAAATAATATAGTATAGAGTCTACTATTCTTCTTGAAGCATATCCATCTCCATATGGATTTATTGCTCTACTTATATTATTGTATTCTTCTTTATCTCTTATTATTTTATTAGCTTCACTCACTATAAGATTTTTATTTGTTCCTAATAGTTTTACTGTACCTGCTGTAACCGCTTCAGGTCTTTCAGTTACATCTCTTAAAACTAAAACAGGCTTTCCTAAATGAGGTGCTTCCTCTTGAAGTCCTCCTGAATCAGTCATAACCATATAACATTTATTCATTAAATTATGGGTTTCTTTAGTATCTAAAGGATTTAATAAATGAACTCTATCCATTTCACCTAAATATTTATATACCACATCTTTAACAATTGGGTTTAAATGAACTAAGTATACTATTTCTACTTCTTCATTATTTTCAACTATTTCTTTTAATCCTTTACATATATTTTCTATTCCTTCACCCCAATTTTCTCTTCTGTGTGCAGTAACCATTATAACTTTTTTATTCTTATAATCTATTTTATTTAATACTTCATTTTTAAAAGTATAGTTATCTTCTACTGTAAATTCCATAGCATCTATTACAGTATTTCCTGTAATATATATGTCATTATCAGCTATACCTTCCTTTAAAAGATTCTCTCTTGATCCCTTTGTTGGAGCAAAATGTAAATCCGCCATAGCACCGGATAATTTTCTATTCATTTCTTCTGGATAAGGAAAGTACTTATTAAAGGTTCTTAGTCCTGCTTCTACATGACCTATCTTTATTTGTTGATAAAAAGCAGCTAACGCTCCTGCAAAAGTTGTAGTAGTATCTCCATGAACTAAAACTAAATCTGGCTTCTCCTTAGCAAATACGACTTCTAAACCCTTAAGGCTTTTCATTGTTATATCTGTTAAAGTTTGTCCTTTTGCCATTATATCCAAATCATAATTTGGCTTAATTTGAAATAGATCTAAAACTTGATCCAACATTTCTCTATGTTGAGCCGTAACGCAAACTTTACTACAAAGTTCCTCTCTTTTTTCTATCTCCTTTACTAATGGAGCCATCTTTATAGCCTCAGGTCTAGTCCCAAATATAGTCATTATCTTTGTTTTTTTCATAAACCTTACCTCCAAGTTAATTATGTACTATTCCTTGTGCTTAAAAAAGCCATATCTCCAAGCTATTGCCATTATTATCATTACAACAACTGCAAGTAAAAAATATGAGTTCTGATTGCTTATTTGCATCGCTAGTATAGCAAAACTTCCAAGTATAGCACTTATAACATACATTATTAATACAGCTTGTCGTTGATTTAATCCCATATCAAGTAACCTATGATGTAGATGACCTTTATCTGCTTCCATTATAGATTTACCATTTATTTTTCTTCTTATCATAGCGAATAAAGTATCATATATAGGTATGCCTAATGCTAGTATAGGTACAGATATAGCCACTGTTGCTGCAGACTTTATTGCTCCTTCTATAGATATTGCCGCTAATAAGAATCCTAAAAGTTGAGCTCCAGTATCTCCCATAAATATTGAAGCTGGATTAAAATTATAAGGAAGAAATCCAAGGATTGCTCCACTTAAAGCTGCTGTTAAAAATGCTGCTTCATACCTAATATCTATACTCATAACAGCAATTATAAATAGGGTTACTGAAGATATTAATGCAACCCCAGCTGCTAATCCATCTAATCCGTCTATTAAATTAATAGCATTTGTTATTCCTACAACCCAGATTAAAGTTAATGGAATAGAAAGCAGTCCTGTGGAAAGCCAAGGATTACTATTAGAAAAAGGATTAGTTATATTTACTATTCTTAAATCAAATGCAACCAGAGTAGTAGCAGCTAAAATTTGAAATAACAATTTATAAATAGGTCTTAACTCATATTTATCATCTAAAAAACCTGCTATAACAATTATTGTTGCTCCTATTAATATGCCTTTCTCAGAGTTAGTTAAAGGACCTTCTTTCATAACTACAGTAAATAAAAATGACAGGTAAATAGCTATACCTCCCAATAAAGGTATAGGTTTTTTATGCACTCTTCTTTTATCCTTTGGCACGTCTATAACTTTTACCTTTATTGCAAACTTTTTTACTAAAGGTGTTAAAATTATAGATGCTATAGTGGAAACTATAAAAGCTAAAAACAATTCATTCATAACTATCTCTCCATTAATAGGAGCCATCCCCTTCTAATGAATCATCATTATCTATCCAATCTTGTACAGGGACAACTCTATATTCTGTTTTTGTATCTCTAATTATAACCTTATCTATTCCTGCATTTATTATAAATCTTTTACAAAGAGAACAAGGTGCAGCGTGTTTTACAAGTTCTCCTGTTTCTCTTTCCTTTCCAACTAAATACATAGTAGAATTTATCATGTCTTGTCTTCTAGCGGATATTATTGCATTTTGTTCTGCATGTACAGATCTACATAATTCATACCGAGTTCCTCTTGGTACATTTAACTCCTTTCTCCTACACACCCCCATATCACAACAGTTTTTTCTTCCTCTAGGTGATCCTGAATATCCCGTTGCCATTATTTCATCATTTTTTACAATTATAGCCGCAAAATTTCTTCTTAAACAGGTACCTCTTTTTAATAGTGTTTCACATATATCTAAATAATAATTATTTTTATCAATTCTATCCATCTAATCCTCCGTACACTTTAAATTTTATTTATATGCTATTTATTATTCTATACTAAAAATAACATAAATTAAAGTCACAAATTATAGCTAAGTAATATAAAAAGTCGGCATATGCCGACTTTTTATTATTACTTAGTTCCAAATAATCTATCTCCTGCATCTCCTAATCCTGGAACTATATATCCTGATTCATCTAATTTTTCATCTATGGAAGCCACATATATATCTACATCTGGATGAGCATCCATTACTACTTTTATTCCTTCTGGAGCTGCTACTAAACATACAAGTCTTATATATTTTGCTCCTCTTTTCTTTAAAAGAGCTATAGCATCTGCAGCAGACCCACCAGTAGCTAACATAGGATCTGTTACTATTATTTCTCTTTCTCCTATGTCCTGTGGTAACTTACAAAAATATTCTACTGGCGTTAAGGTTTTTTCGTCCCTATAAAGTCCTATATGACCAACTTTAGCTGCTGGTATAAGTTTTAAAATTCCATCTACCATTCCAAGACCTGCTCTTAAAATTGGTACTATGGCTACTTTCTTTCCAGCTAATACCTTAGATTTAGTTTTACATATAGGCGTTTCTATTTCCACTTCTTTTAAATTAAAATCTCTTGTAACTTCATAAGCCATAAGCATTGCTACTTCTTCTACTAATTCTCTAAAATCCTTTGCACCTGTATTTTTATCCCTTATTAAAGTTAATTTATGTAGTATTAATGGATGTGCAATTTGTGTTACTTTACTCATGTTTTTTCCTCCTAAACTTTATTATTTATGAAAACTATTTTCTATACCACTTATTTTATCTAGTCTTTTTTGGTGTCTTCCTCCTTGAAATTCAGAGGATAGAAAAGTATCTACTATATCTAATGCCAATCCTAAACCTACTACTCTTTCTCCTAATGCTAATATATTTGCATTATTATGTTCTCTACAAGAATGGGCACTAAAAGTATCAGAACAAAGAGCTGCTCTTATACCTGGTACTTTGTTAGCTGCAATACTAATTCCTATGCCTGTTCCACAAATTAATATACCTAAATCATAATTTTTATCAGCTACCTGATTTGCTACTTCTTTAGCATAATCTGGATAGTCACAAGATTCTTCTGCGTCAGTACCAAAATCTTTAAGTTCTATGTCTTTTCCTTCTAAGTGTTTTATTATTTCTTTTTTAAGCTTTAACCCTGCATGGTCACTTCCTAATGCAATTTTCAAAATACTACACCTCCAAATAATTTATGATTTTTACAAAAAAAGAAGACACGAGTACTCCTTAATGAATACTTTTATCTTCTTCTAATTTACTTAAAAGTAATAATATATTTTCTTTTAATTGTGCAAAGGTTCGTTGATAAATAGGTAGCGTGCCGCCGAAAGGGTCTAAAATTTCTCCTTTTACGCCGACATATTCATTTAGAGTATATATTTTTTCTTCATACTCTTGAAAATTATATTTTAATGTTTTTTTCAAACCTTCTGTCATTGTTAGTACTAAATAGCTCTCTTTTAATATCTTTTCTGTTAATTGTACTGCACATCTTTCATAGATATTCATATTTAAATTTCTATCTACTAATTTTGCCGCATTAAAAGAAGCTTTACTGTTAGGATGCACAGCTACTCCCGCTGACTTAGCTATTAATGACGTTTTATTAAATTTATTAAATATAGCTTCTGCCATTGGGCTTCTACATGTATTCCCTGTACAAATAAATAATATATCCATTAGCTCCTCCAATTAACTTTTCTAACTACCAGTAAAATATTCTATACTACCTTATTTTATATGTCAACTATTTATTTTAAAAATTTTAAACCTCTATAATATTAAATCCAGCCGATTTTTTTAATCTATTCATTATAGCAATACCTATACCCTTCTCTTCAAAGGTTTCTGATAATATAATATCTACGTTCTTACTATCAAAACTTCTTAATACTGAAAATAAGTTTCTTGCAATAGTTTCTAAATTTTCTCTACCTCCCAAGGATATTACCTGACCATTTACATAAAACTCTCTAGTCTCATCTGTTGCCATTATTCCCACATTTTTTCCTTGTGATTCATATTCGTCTGTAAGTTTCTTTATTTTATCTACAGAATTTTTTAGATCACCTCTAATTATTTTTAATTCTGCTTTAGGTGCATAATGTCTATATTTCATTCCAGGAGCCTTCGGTTTCAAATCCTTATTATCTCCAGCCATTATGGCAGGATCTATATATATTTTATTATCTATGTTTTTTAGCATTTCTAAAGTTATTCCACCTGGTCTTAACACGCAGGGTGGATATATAGTACAATCTATAACAGTGGATTCTACCCCTACATCGCATTTTTCTCCACCTATAATATAATCTACCTTTCCCTTTAAATCTTCTATACAAGTCTCTATATTCGTAGGACTTGGTCTTCCTGATATATTAGCTGACGGAGCCGCTATAGGTACCTTTGCTTCTTTTATAAGTTTCCTTGCTATCTCATTTGAAGGCATTCTTATACCTACACTATTAAGTCCACCACTAGTTCTACTTGGAATTAAAGAACTTTTAGGTAAAATTATAGTCATAGGTCCTGGCCAAAACTTTTCCATTAATTTATAAGCTATTTTGGGTACTTCTTCAACTAAAGGTGCTATTTCTTCTAGTTCTGATATATGAACTATTAGAGGATTATCTTGTGGTCTTCCTTTAGCTTCAAATATCTTTTTTACTGCATCTTCTTTTAAAGCATTTGCCCCTAAACCATACACAGTTTCAGTAGGAAAAACTACTAATTTGCCATTTCTCAGAGCTTCCCCGCACTCCTTTAATATTTTATTTTCTAATTTATCTTTATGTGTTTTTATAACTTTTGTTTCCAAAACTACATCTCCTTTTGTATCTTCTACAATAAATATACTATAATTAGTCCAAAAATCAATCCCGATAATACTCCAATTGTACTAGATACACCTTCCCATAACTTATTAGATTGAGGAAGCATCTCTCCACACACTACATAGAGCATTATACCTGATGCTAAGGATAGATTGGCTCCTAGTAAGTTATTAGATACCTGTCCCATAAAAGCGCCTATAATAGCCCCTAAAGCTGTTGGGAGGGCTGTTAGTACCGTATATAAAAATATTTTAAAGCTATTTTCTTTAGATGCCATTAAAGGAGTAGCTACTGCCATACCTTCTGGTATATCATGTATGGCAATAACTACACTCATTTTTATTCCTAAGTTAGTTCCAGCTGCAAAACCACAGCCCATAATCATTCCTTCTGGAAAATTATGAAGCATAAGACCTAAAGCTGTTATTATAGCCATCTTCTTATGCTCATCAATATACTCGTTATTCATATTTTTATCCACAAAGGCTATAAATATTATCCCCAATATACAGAATATAATTGTATATATAAAATTCCAGTTTGTAAGAGCTTCTGGAATTAAATCAAATACCACCACTGCTAGCATTAATCCGCCTGCAAAGCCTAGTAGTGATCCCAAGGCTTTTTCAGAAGGATTTTTAAACATTATGCCTACCAGTCCCCCTATAGCAGTACCCACTAAGGATATAATACTTCCTATTATTATCATATAAATCAAACTTTATTAAAACCCCTTTTAAAATACTATTCCTTAGATAATATTTTAAAATACAAATAAATATTCCTATATCTATAGGTTTCTATATTCTCTTATTTTATCTATGGTTTCTTCTGAAAAACTTGCATTAACACATTTACTATAAATTAAGTCCAATAGCTTATATTTAAATAGTCTACCTTTACTTATTACAGTAAAAGAATAATTATTTTCTGGCATTAGAATTTTTAATTTGCTATATTTATATGCTACAAAAGGATATTCTCTAAGAAATTTTTCATTTATGGGATGTATTGCCCTACTTCTAATATTAAAAGATAATAATATGATTATTATAAAATCTTTTTCTTTATCATACTTTCTAATTACCTCTTGCACATGAATAAACTGTACTTTATCACAAGGGATTACTATGATTTCTCTTCTTATGCCTGATGATATATACAATTTACCATTATTATAGGAGAATTTTAGTCTCTCCATATTTATTTTAGCAATAATAGCAATCACTATTAGTAATTCTATAGCAGCAAGATAAGTTACAAAAAACACATCCAATATTTTAAAGAATAATAATATGAAAGGTAAAATAAAAAAAATAAAGCCCATAATTAGCATAAATCTTTTATAAGAATTTATTTGCTTCTTTAGAGCTTTATTTATATTCATACTCATCTTCTCCTATATTTTTTTAACTTATATCTTTCATTCTTTCTGACTGTTCAACAGTAATTAATCCATCTATCATTTCTTCTATGTCTCCATCTAAGAAAGACTCTAACTTATATAATGTTAAACCAATTCTATGATCTGTAACCCTTCCTTGAGGATAATTGTAAGTTCTAATTCTTTCACTTCTATCTCCAGTTCCTACTTGACTTTTTCTATCTTCCGCAATACTTGCACTTCTCTCAGATTCTAACATATCATATAATCTAGACTTTAAAACCTTCATAGCCTTTTCTTTATTTTTTAGCTGAGATTTCTCATCTTGACAAGTAACTACTAATCCTGAAGGTAAGTGAGTTATTCTTACCGCTGAGTCTGTAGTATTTACACATTGTCCTCCATGACCTGATGCTCTATACACATCTACTCTTAAGTCATTTTGGTTTATCTCAACATCAACATCTTCTACTTCTGGTAAAACTGCTACTGTAGCTGTAGATGTATGGATTCTTCCACTAGATTCTGTATCTGGTACTCTTTGTACTCTATGAACTCCACTTTCGTACTTTAATCTACTATAGGCTCCTTTTCCTCTAACCATAAATACAATTTCTTTAAAACCACCTATATCCGTCTCATTTACACTAACTGCTTCCGTCTTCCAATTATGTCTTTCAGCATATCTTGTATACATTCTAAATAAGTTAGCAGCAAAAAGAGCTGCCTCATCTCCTCCAGCACCTGCTCTTATTTCAATGAAAACATTCTTTTCATCATTTGGATCTTTTGGCACTAATAACATCTTTAGTTCTTGTTCTAATTCTTGAACCCTTTGTTCAAGCTCCTTTATGTCTTCTTGAACCATATCTCTTAACTCTTGTTCTATATCTTCTTTTAACATCTCTTTATTATCTTCTATACTTTGTAAAACTTCTTTATATTCTTTATAAGTAGTCACTATAGTTTCCATATCTGAGTGTTCTTTACACAGTTTTTGCCATTCTTTTTGATCTTGCATCACTGTAGGGTCACTAATCTTTATTGAAAGTTCTTCATATTTATTTTCTATAAAATTTAATCTATCTAACATAACTTTCTCACTCCGTAAATATATTTTAACAAATATTAATTATATCATATTTTTTGTATTTAAATCAATTAGTTGTTTTAAGTGTTCCAATAACAACTCTATCTAACCCTGCCAAATCTTTATAACATTCTATATTAACAAAGCCATTACTTTCTAATATACAACTAACTTCTTCTTTTTGATCATATCCTATTTCAAAAGCTATAGTTCCTCCTGAATTTAAAAGATGTTTACTTTGTTTTACTATATTTTTATAAAAATATAGCCCATCTTCGCCACCATCTAAGGCTATATGTGGTTCGTAGTTTTTTACATCCTCCATCAAATTTGTTATTTCTCTTTTTTTAATATATGGAGGATTTGATACTATCATATCATATTTTATACTATTTTTTATAGCATATTCTAATAAGTTACTTTTAAAAACTTTCACTTTCCCTTCTAGTCTATTCAATTTAATGTTTTCCTCAGTAACTTTTAATGGTATTTCTTCAACATCAAAACATTCTACATTAACTTTATCAACAAATGTTGCAATAGATATGCCAATTATTCCACTGCCACAGCATACATCACTTATATTCTTATAATGATTTTTTCTTATGATCTCTATGCTTTTTTCTACTAGAATTTCTGTATCTGGTCTTGGAATCAGTACTCCTTCTCTTATTTTAAAGGAAAGCCCCATAAATTCACAAATACCTAGTATATATTTTATTGGCATTTTTTCTTTCCTAATATCTATAAGTTTTAAATACTGATCTTTTTCTTCTTTAGACACTTTATAATCCTTATTAATCATTATAAAAAGTCTATCTTTATTTATTACTTTTCCTAGTAATAGTTGGCTCTCTAAT
Organism: Clostridium tetani; assembly: GCF_900167265.1. Lineage (GTDB taxonomy): Bacteria > Bacillota > Clostridia > Clostridiales > Clostridiaceae > Clostridium_G > Clostridium_G tetani. The sequence continues at coordinate 28,040 of NZ_FUWT01000013.1, read as the reverse complement.
ATATAACTTTCTATACCTACCTCTTTTAAAGATTTAATGCCTTCTGATAAAAGGTCTTGTATGGTTTCACAATTTTTTATAACCATTTTATAGCTTACTCCTTTTTAATCTTCTATACCTTCTGCACCTTTTAAAGCCTTTATAGCCACTTCTATTTGTAATGTGTCAGGTTCTCTAGTGGTAAGTTTTTGTAACGCCAATCCTGGTGCTGCTATTATTTTAGATATTCTACTTTTACTTTTTCCTAGCCATTTTATAATTTCATAAGTTGTACCTGATACCACTGGTATAAGTATAATTCTATACATCATTCTTTCTGATAAAGAGTTCCATCCAGTAAAAGAAAAGATAATTATACTTACAATCATAACCAAAAACAAAAAGTTAGTACCACATCTTGGGTGAAATCTAGAATATTTAGCCACATTTTCAACAGTTAATTCTTCTGAATTCTCATAACAAAATATTGTTTTATGTTCCGCTCCATGATATTGAAAGAATCTATTAATATCATCCATCTTTCCTATTATATATATGTAAGAAAGAAATATCCCTACTCTTATTATACCCTCTATAATATTTAAAACTACCGAACTTTCAATACCTAATTTTTTAAATAAGTTTGCAATAAATGTAGGCAAAGCCACAAATAAACTTATAGAAAGCAAAAAAGATACTCCCATAACAATAGCTATAATTATATTATCTGCATTCCCTCTAAACTTTTTTTCAATCCATATATCAAATTTTGATTTTTCTTCATCTTCTTCAAAAAAAGATGCTGAATAATTTAAAGTTTTTATCCCTATTATTAGAGATTCTACCAATGCAATAAATCCTCTAATAATAGGCATTGAAAAAAATTTATTTCTTTTATTGTAAGGGGTGAACTGTTGTACATCTATAATAATTTCTCCGTCACTTTTTCTTACTGCTGTAGCAATTCCGTTAACTCCCCTCATCATGACCCCTTCCATTACAGCTTGTCCGCCTACACTACATTGTTTTTTCATAGTATCACCTCACTCTTTAGGTACTATATGACATTTTCTACATCTTGCCTCATAGGATTCTTTTGCTCCTACAAGCACTACTGGGTCATCATATTTAGCAGGTTTTCCATTTATAAGTCTTTGTGTTCTAGTTGCTGGATTACCACATATCATACAAACCGCTTGCACTTTGTGTACAAATTCTGCGACTGCTATTATATCTGGCATATATCCAAAGGGCTCTCCTTTAAAATCTTGATCTAATCCAGCACATATAACTCTTTTGCCTTCGTTAGCTATTTTGTTTACAACTTCTAGTATACCTTTATCAAAAAATTGAGCTTCATCTATAGCTACTACTTCAGTATCTTCTTTTATAAGTTTTAAAATATCTTCTGAAGACTTAATAGGAACTGCTCCTTCTTTATCTCCACAATGAGACACTACGTCTTCATTGCTATATCTATTATCTATTTCTGGTTTAAAAACTTGAACCTTTTGTTTAGCAATCTTTACTCTCCTTACTCTTCTTATAAGTTCTTCTGATTTTCCGCTGTACATAGGTCCAGTTATTACTTCAATCCAACCATGGTTTTTAGGTCCATACATAAAAAAATACCTCCTAATTTTATAAATAAACAAGTATTATTTTATCAGACCTATATAATATATTAAAGGCTAATTTTCAATAATAACTACTTATCATTTACCTATCAATTAAATTTATTGACTTAATCTATGGAGCTGTGTTATAATTTAGTAGTTAAAAATTCGGATAATTATGTCCAAAGAGTTCGAGAGAGGTGAAAAATATGAGAGAAGGCATTCATCCAGAATATCATAGTGATGCAGATGTAAAATGTGCTTGTGGAAATACTTTTAAATCAGGTTCCACAAAAAAAGAATTAAAAGTTGATATATGTTCAAAATGCCATCCATTCTTCACTGGTAAACAAAAAATAGTTGATGCTGGTGGAAGAGTTGAGAAATTTATGAAGAAATTCAACATATCAAACGAGGAATAATTTAATCCTTTGATTTTAGATTAAAAATAAACCCGACTTTGATCGTGCCGGGTTTATTATTTTTTCTACTACATATTAAACTATTTCTCTAATAACATTATATTTTATATCTTCAGTTTCTATAAAGCCTTCTACTGGAGATTTTATTTCTTCTAAACAATTAAATTCTAAGAAGGCTTTTTTTACTTTCTGAATTAAATCCTTATCCATGTCTGATCTAGAAGCTATTACATCTTTAGGTATGTTAGAAAATTCTTTTATTATTACAATATCTTCTATTGGCATTCCTTCATTTTTAGCACTTTCTATGGCTTCACTATAAGTAGCACCTCCATCTGCTTCTCCACTTAACACACTTTCTATAACACTATGATGCCCCCCCTTAAATTGTACTTCTTTGAATAGATTATCAGGATCTAATTTCTCTTTTTTTATTAAATATCTTGCATATAAGTATCCCGAAGCACTTTCCTTGTCAACATATGAAAAATTCCTACCTCTTAAATCCTCTATCTTATTTATTTCGCTATTTTTCTTAGCTATTATATACCCTTTATAAGTTACTTTACCATTAACTTTAGGTGTAACCAATGGCACTACCCCTATATTAGCGTGTGCCTTAACATAGGCAAAAGGTGAAAACCAACCTATATCTATTACTTTTTCTTTTATTCTATCCCCTAAATCTTCATAATTCTTAACTATAATAATTTTAGCTTTGTATCCTATATTTTTACATACTCTTTCTAATATAGGCACATATATTTCTTTTATATTTTGGGGGGATGTAAAAGGATTTATGCCAAATATTATCTCATTATCTTTCTTTAATTGTGTTGTAACATACTGTATATCATGAGCTGTATCTTCTAATTTATTGCATATAGATAATATATTATTATTTTTTCTTTCCTGTTCTGATATAATTTCTATAGACTTTGCCACTGTAATATAATTATTTTCTTCTGATATAGCTATGGAACTTATGGCTTCACCAATATTATTAGATGCAGTCATTTGTTCTAAGGAAGCTTCTTTTAACCTTTCTATAGACCTTATAATTCCTTCTGATACAGATTCTAGTTTTTCTATTAATTGAGAAGATTCATTAACTATATTCTGTGTTCCAGATATTTTATTTAAACATTTATCCATGGAAACAGTAGATTTATCCACATCTAGAATGATTTCTTTTACTATATCTTTAATTTTTACAACAACTTCATTGGTCCCTTTGGATAGATTTTTGATTTCCTTAGCTACAATAGAAAATCCTTTTCCTGCTTCACCTGCTCTTGCAGCTTCTATAGATGCATTTAGTGATAATAAATTTGTTTGATTAGAAATATATTCTATATCTAAAATAAAATCATTTATTCTGTTAGAAGAATGTCTAAATTTATTATTTATGATTGATACTTCTTTAACATCCTTGTCGAGTTCTAGTAAATATTTTGTTATACCGCTAATCGTATCCTTACTGTTTTTTAGAACATCAAAAGATTCATTATAGCTATCTTCCATAACTATAACATTATTATTTAATACTTCTGATATAGTAATTAATTCTTCTACTGAACTATTGATGTTCTCTACATTCCATGTACTCTGTTCAGTGTTAAACTGAATATCCCTAGATATATTAATTACTTTAGTTAAAGTTTTCATACTATCCCTATACATCCATAGCAATTGGTGTATGTCAAAGCTTAAAGTTTGCCAAGATTCAAAAATCTTTTCATAGTTTTCTTTATCTTTTGCTTCTTTAAAATCATTATATTTTTCCGATATAACGTTTTGTTTATTTTCATAATTAGTGAAAATTATAAAAATTATAAATAAAATAAACATAATTTCTAGTAAAATAATTAACCCCTTGTTGTTAACTAAAAAATATATAACTAAATTAAAAATTAAACTCCCTGAAATAATGAAAGATAATATTTTCTTATCCAATGGTATCTCCCCCCATTTTAGATACTGTTTATATATCATTTATCCCTATGGTTTTAAAATAATATAATTTAAATGAGCAGATTATTCCGCTCATTTAAATTTAATCGCCTATCTATTTTTTTCCTTACTTAAGTCAATTTTACTTATAACTTCTACAAATTCATCATTATTCTTAGTTTTACAAAGCATATTTATAAGTTGTTCTGTAACATTTTGAGTATTATTTTCATCATAAAGTAATCTTCTTATATTAAATGATGCTTCATATTCTTTTTCTGATAATAATAAATTTTCTTTTCTAGTTCCTGATCTGTATATATCTATAGCTGGGAATATTCTTCTTTCTTGCAGTTTTCTATTTAAGTGAACTTCCATATTGCCCGTTCCCTTAAATTCTTCAAATATCATATCATCCATTCTGCTTCCAGTTTCAACTAAGGCAGTAGCTAATATTGTAAGGCTACCTCCTTCTTCTATATTTCTAGCTGCTCCAAAAAATTTTTTAGGCATTATTAAAGCACCTGGATCTAATCCTCCTGATAAAGTTCTTCCTGTTGGATTTATTGTAAGATTATATGCTCTTGCAAGTCTTGTTAAACTATCCAATAGTATAACAACATTTTGACCTTGTTCTACCATTCTTTTAGCTCTCTCAAGTACCATATATGCTACTTTTGTATGGTGCTCAGGTTCTTCGTCAAAAGTTGAATATATCACTTCACCATTTATAGATCTTTGCATATCCGTAACTTCTTCTGGTCTTTCATCTATTAGTAAAACTATTAACTTCATATCTGGGTGATTTATACTTATACTTTGGGCGATCTTTTTAAGAAGTGTAGTTTTCCCAGCCTTTGGAGGAGCAACAACTATTCCTCTTTGGCCTTTACCTATAGGGGATATTATATCCATTAGTCTAGAAGATAGGTCAGATGAACTATTTTCTAATTTTATTCTTTCTTGAGGGTATATTGGGGTAAGATTTTCAAAAGGACGTCTTCTAACAGCCTTCTCTGGATTTTCTCCATTTACTTTTTGTACATAAAGAAGTGCTTTAAATTTTTCTCCTTCTTTTGGTGTTCTAACTTTACCTTCAACTTCATCTCCTGTTTGCAAATTAAATCTTCTTATTTGAGATGGTGATACATATATGTCATCCGGTCCTGTTAAGTAATTTTTACCTCTTAAAAAACCATAATTATTATTTTCAATAATTTCAAGAACACCTTTTGCGGTATCTGATTCATTTATCATTTCTCTTAATTTTTCTCTCTTATTTTCCTCTTGTTTATTGTTATCCTGTTCTTTTCTTCTATCTTCTATTTTATCTCCTTGAAAACTTTCCACTCTGTTACTGTTCTCCTCAATATTAATTCCTTCAGGTTTACTCTTCCCACTCTTTGGAACTATCTTCTCTCTTAATACAACTCCATTTTTCTCTATATGCATAGGGGAAACTTTTTTGATTTCCTCTATTAACTCATTTTTTTTATACTTATAAACACCTTTTATTTCTAGGTCTTTAGCTATCTCTTTAAGTTCATTTACCGTTAATTTATCTAAATCATTACTAGACAAAAAATAACACCTCCAAAAAAATTTAAACATCTCTTTTTATAAAACTTGGGAAATCTTAAAAGATAATCTGAAAGGATTAATTATTTATTAAATTATACAGTATTTTCATAGTAAAATCTACACGTTTTATATAAATATAGTTATAACTATAAAACTATACTTTATTTTGAATAAAATACATTAACTTCTAAATTACTTTTTAAAACATAGCATACATATTTTTATTTATTTCGTTATAAGTTGTAATCTTTCTTTTTACTTTTTCATAACTTCCTATATAAAATATAGGATTATTTAAAAGTTCACATCCTCCTACTATTAAACCATTATAAACTAATAAATCTTTAATAGAATATGTATAAATATGTATATCTCCACATATTGGACATTCTACATGTAAGACTAGCTCTTTGTTTATTATTTTTATATCTTGTATAGAGGTGATAGTACCCATTAATTCTTTAAATTTAAATAAAGAAATTTCTTTTAATAAATATTTTCCACTTTCATCTTTAATAGCAAAATATTTATTACTTTCTATCAACAAAAGAATCACCTCCAAAATTATATCTTTTCATGTATATCTATCTTTCTATAAATAGTTTCAAAATCCTCTTATTTTAAAACTAATATTTAATATAATATCATTCATATGCTATTTGTATTTTCTAATGCCTGTTTATTTTTTATTCAATCTTCTTCATGATTGTTTCTGCTTCAAAAAACATTTCTCTTATATTTTTATTTATCATAAGTTTCTTTTCCGCTATTTTAAAAATTTCATACATGTTGTTCCTATCTTTTATCTTAAAATCTGTATATATATTTTCATTATCCATACAATTATATTTATTTAATAAAAGAAACAAAATATACTTACACTCTTCGTCTTTTAGTATTTCTATTAACTTACTTCTATCAATTTTTTTATAGTTACAAAGTAACTCTATAATCTTTTCATAATGTATTTGTTTATTAAAATAACTCATATTTTTCCTCCTAAATATACATATATCGTTAAGTTGCAATATGTTATTTAAATTATTATCATAATTAAGTTATTTTAAACACAAGTGTAAAATAAAAAAACTGTGACACAGTTTTTTTATTTAATGAATAGCTAACAATGAATAATGAATAATTTAGGGGGTTCTTCTTCCTTTCGTCAGAAGAACTTTAATATTATTAGATGAGACAAATAGTTAATCTATGAATTAGTTCGTTCAGCAAAGCTGAACATTAAGTCTTTATATGATTAAAAAATTTTTTCGTAATGCCAATAGAGAAAAAATATCCATAATTATTCATTATTCCTTGTTCATTAATAAAAGTTTTGCTTTGCAAAATTTTTATTTTATGTCTTATTGGGGTTTTATATTTATTTTTAAAGTTGTCTCTAACGGCTTGTCTACTCCTATTGACATTGTATAATCTATTAGTATGTCCCCACCATCTTCATTTACATTTATATCTAAACTCTTAGTAGTCAACTTTAACTCTAATGTTCCATAAGGCGTATTATAAAGTACAAATTGTTCTTTATATTTTTCAAATTCCATTTTTGTACTAGTAGTGCCTATCCTAATTAAAGAAAATTTATCTCCCTTGGAACTTATTTTAAAGGTTGTAGTAGTACCTTCCATTCCAGATAGCTTAGTTTCATCATAAGCTACATAATAATCTTTTTCCTTTTTATAAAATTTTCCCGGTGTTACTATCTCTACATTATCATCTTTACTTTCAGATTGCACACTAGAAACAGATACAATTACATTCTTTTTCATGTAATTCATTCCCCCAATTCCTATATAATATATTTGTTTATATAATCATCCTGAGCTGGAGCTACTTCTATTTCATTATTATAAGGCTTAGTATAATTTCCATATATTATTTTTATTTTTTCTTCATCTTTTCCTTTACTATATCTACCTGATATTCTAGCTGCAAGTTCTATATCTTCTATGGAAGGTTCTCCTATTATTATTATCATAGAACCACTAAATTCTTTAGCCATAAACACTAGATCTTCTTTAGTTAGGTATTTCTTTATCTCATCGCCTTCTACTTTAGTTCTAGTAGATATTATTTTTGCTTTTGGTGTCATTCTAAAATGTCTACCTATCCTTAGCATTTCTAATTCTCTATCTTCTGGTTCATTATTATACTTAAGTAGATCTCTTAACCTGTTAGAGTAATTAGGTTCCGTAAGTTTACACCCTCCTGCTGGTGAAGGATATTCCTTTATTCCCCATTTTTCTGCTAATTCCATTTGAAGCTTTCTGCTTCTTCCGGATATATCCAAAAGCTTTTCTCTGTCTACTATTCCTTTTAATTCCATTTCAGTAGGAGGTAAATTTTTAGCACATAAAGGTCTTAATATTTTATCTGCATATCCTGAGTGATTTTTTACTATCTCTAAAGAACTTTTGTTTTGAGACATTGGTCTTTGATTTAATACCTCTCCCGTTATTATAAAATCCGCTTCTAAATCCTTTAATAACTTTCCTGAATAATTCATCATTAGACTATGACAATCAATACAAGGGTTCATATTTTTACCATATCCATACTTAGGATTTTTAACAATTTCTAAATGTTTTTCTGAAAAATCTACTATTTTCAAAGGTATATCAATTTGTTTTGTCATCCTTATGGCGCTTTCTTCATTAAAAAAATGAGATTTAAAGCATACACCTATTACATCTATTCCTTGATCCTTCATTAGTTTAGCTGCTAGAATACTATCTAATCCTCCTGAGATCATTGCTAACGCTCTTGTCATGTTTTTCTCCTTTCAAAATTTTATTTATTATTTATAGCTAATTCTATTAGCTCGTCTATTAAGGCTGAATAGGACTTTCCAGATGCCTCCCATAGCTTTGGATACATACTTATTTTTGTAAAACCAGGTAATGTATTTACTTCATTGAAATACACTTCATTACTTTCTTTATCCATTAAAAAGTCTACTCTAGCTAATCCACTACAGCCCAACAATTTATAAATTTTTATAGCTAATTCTTTAATTTCTTCTTGCTTTATATTATCTATATTTGCTGGTATAAGCAATTCTGAATTTTCATTTTGATATTTTGCTTCATAATCATAAAACTCTTTTGCTGGTATTATTTCTCCAGGTACAGCAGCCTTTGGGTCATCATTACCTAATACCGCTACTTCTATCTCTCGTGCATTTATAGCTTCTTCCACTAATACATTTTTATCATGTATAAAAGCTTCTTCTAAACCTTTTAAAAGTTCTTCTTTATTATGTGCTTTTGTTATTCCAACTGATGAACCACTATTAGCAGGTTTTATAAATACATCGTATTGCAGTTTTTCTACTTCTTTTATTATTTCCTCTTTATTTTTCTCATACTCAAACTTATTTACAACTACATAATTTGCTTGTTTGAATTTAAAATTCTCTAATACATATTTAGTATATATTTTATCCATACATAATGCAGAAGATAAAACTCCAGGCCCCACACAAGGAAGTCCTACCAATTTACATAATCCTTGTATAGTTCCGTCTTCTCCATATAATCCATGCAATACTGGGAATACTAATTCTACTTCTTTATTAAATAGTACATTATATCCATTCTCTAATTTATTTTTATTGTCCTTTTCCCATTGTCCATTTTTAATATTATTTATATCTCCAGTATATTGAAACCATTTACCCTCTTTAGTTATTCCTATAGGGCATATCTCGTATTTATCTCTATTAATATTTTTCAATATTGATGTGACTGAATTTCTGGAAACTTCATGTTCTGTGGATTGACCACCAAAAACTATGGCTATTTTTATTTTCTTCATTATTATCTCTCCCTTTAATATATACAAATTTAATTGTTGTGCTAAAAGCACAACAATTAAATTTTACTACTTAAATAATAGTTTAAAATCTTTTATTAATTTAATCAACTACTTTTTAATCTATTAATTTAAGTATATATATCAAATAGTTAATTGACCATTAGGTGCATTTATTATTTGTATTATTCTCTCTTCATAACCAGTATGTGCATTTACATATACTATAAAGGTTTCTCCATTATAGTCTCCTGTAAATTCATAACATAGTTTTTCTTTATTAGTTTCTGTGGGTATTATAGCCAATCTACTAGATTTTATTTTAAGTCTCTTTCCAACCTTTTTTCTTGCTTCTTCTAAACTTACTTTTGCTTTAGGAATATTTCTGTTATTCGTATGAGATACAAGATATTTCGCACTTTCAATACCAACTATACTACCATCATCTAATGCAATTTTTAATTTTATCTGATCTGGATATATCATTATATCATCTTTTTTGTATACATAGCTTACAGTGGCTACGTTGCCATAATCAATGGCATAAGTTGGTACCATTTCTTTATATCCTATACTTTTTAGAAACTCTTCTCCTTTTTTCATAGCAGTGTCTCTTTTTATTTTGCTACTTTCAACTAACCTATTATCTAACAAGTATAATATTTTACCACCTTTTTTACTTACCTCACAAACAATTCTATCACTTTTATCATTTCTACCTTTTACTCCTACCTCAAAAGAATATGTACTTATTCCTGTATTACTTTCTTTATTAACTAGATCTATTTTTGTCACTTTATTTTCGCCTATTACAGTTCTTATCTTTTTTTCTGCTTCTTCTTTTGAAATTTCTTTTTCTTTATTTATTCTTGGCTCTATTTCTACTACATTATCTGAAAAGGGACCATCATAAATTAATGCTGGATATTGGGTTACTTGCTTTTGTATTCCTTTAAATTGTTCAGATATATCTTCCTTGTTTCGTGCAAGAACTCCTCCTACCTTCTTTCTTATTTCTCCCCATCTTACTTTCCCTTCGTTTATGTCATTGCTAACTTGATTTAAATTAGCTTCTAATTTAACGGATCTATTCTTTAAATCCTCTATGTTTTTATAATCCTTATCTTGTAATTGTGTACCTTCTGAAGTAGTTTTTCCTAAAGTATAACAGAAGTCCCCTACTTGGGATAAAAATCTACTGGTATTTTCTATTGTATCTTGACTTAATGGCAACGAATGTAATCTATCATTGGCATTTGTAGCATGCCTAAATATTTCATCAAAGACGATTATATTCTGTTCCCTTGAGCCCACTACAGCTGCCTTACTTAAATTAACTCTTATGTTTTGAACAGAGTCCATAAGCTCATACATATTTTTACTATATTGAGCTTGGAGATAATTTCTATAGTCTGTTCTTTCTAAAGTCATTAAAATGGCAAAAGTAGATGAAAAAACCACTATTATAGTTACTATGGCAGTATAAATAACTCTTTTATTAGACTTTTTCATTTTAATTCCTCCTATTAAAATTTCTTGTAATATTATCTGTAAAAATTTAATTATTTATTCATTTAAACCTAAATAATAATGTCATATGATATAATATTAATTAATTATTGTTATTTCTAAATAAACCCTTATAATTTTTAATAATTTTGTGTACAATATTTACTAGATGAGTTTTCCTACAATTATAATTAGCTTAACCTTAAGAAAGGAGAACTAATGATAAATGAAAGTATTAATATTTTCTATTTCTGCTGGTGGTGGACATAGCAAGGCAGCGGAATCACTAAAAGAATATATTGACCTTTATTCTTCAAAGTCTACCGTTAAAGTTATAGATACTTTAAAATATATAAACCCAATAATAGATAAAGTTATAATCGGAAGCTATTTAAAAACTATAAAAATAACTCCTTCTCTTTTTGGAAAACTATACGATTATACTGAATCTGATTATGGTTTATCTATTATTAGTGCAAAATTTAATGAAATAATGACTTATAGATTGTTACCACTGATAAAAGATTTTAATCCAGACATACTTATAGCTACTCATCCTTTCCCCACTGAAATGTTGTCTATACTAAAATCAAAACATAAAATAAACAGACCAATTATATCTATACTTACGGATTATGCTCCGCATAGTTTTTGGCTTCATCCTTGTATAGACGCTTACATAGTTTCAAATAAGTACATGATATCTGAAATGGTATCCAAAGGTATACCTAAAAATACTATATATCCTTTTGGAATACCAGTATCTAGAGATTTTCTTACAAATTATAGTAGGGAAGAAACTTTAAGTGAAATAAACTTCTATTCAGATAAACCAACTATACTAGTTATGGGTGGAAGTTTAGGAATAGGTAAAATAACTAAAGTATATGAGAATTTATTAAAAATTAATGAAGATATTCAAATTATAGTTATTGCGGGAAATAATAAAAAACTATACTATGAGCTTTTAAGTTATAGGCACTCTTTAGACAAAGATAGCACTTCTTATATAATAGGTTTTACAGATAAAGTTAATAAATATATGCAGGCATCTGACTTATTACTTACTAAACCAGGTGGACTTACTATAACAGAAGCATTAGTATCTAGCATTCCCCTTGCTCTTTTTTCTCCTATACCAGGTCAAGAGGAGAAAAATGCTGAATTTCTTTTGACAAACAACTTAGCTGTTGATTTAGGTGATGGTTCTAATACTAAAGATATAATAGAAAACTTATTAAAGGACAAATCTAAATTATCTAATATAAAAGAAAATCAAAGAAAGTTCTCAAAACCTGATGTAGGTAAAAATATTTATAATCTTATTTTAAAACTAATATCTGATTACAAAATCAATATTGAAGAAATATATTTAAATGAAAAAAATCCAGATTAATTTCTGGATTTTTCTTATTTAAATATATCTTTTATAACTTCAACTATTTTAAATTTAAACTCTATTTTATCATTATCTATTATATCATCTTCTATAATATCTTCTTTTTCTTCTAAGTAAGTTTTCATAACTCTTTCAGTTTCCTCATATGCAACTTCTCCTTTAGTTACATCTACAAAGCATAGTGGTGGAAACATAACACACCACCAATTCTTGCCTTTACCTTCTCCAATTATTATTCTAAAAGCTTCATAATTACCTTGTGGGAGAGTTATATTTCCATATGTTTTTATAGGAAAATTATCATGAGTTAATTCTAATTTTAAATCGTAATTATATCCTTTTTTAGAAATAACATCTTTAGCTATATTTTCTATACCTTTAGTATTTTCCATTAAAATTCTTCTAGATTCATTTATATTGTTACTGTTTGATAATTTAGGATAAATATATTCAAGTACTGAGTTTTTAACTTCCATTTTTAGTTTTTGATCTTCTTCTAAGTCGCTATTAGCTAGTACATGAAATCTTATTAATTTTTCATTCAAATTATTATTTTTTTTAGGAAATTTCTGAGGTTGTCCTAAATTCAAAGATATAAAAAATATAAATATAAAAATAGTAATAATAGCAAATAGTTTATTTTTCAATTTATAATCCCCCTTACACATCTTATATTGAACTATTTGTTATTATTACCATTAATTTTAATTATATTCATTTCACTTTTTATTTTATAGCCCCTATTCTTCTTATATATGTCTTTACATTAACCTCTATATTTGCATCTTTATATATTTCACCCCAATTATCCTTTACTTTATTCCATGTACTAGGATGATATTTTTTTAAATATTTACCCGTGTCTGTTAAATCTGCATTATATTTTTTTTGCGTTGATTCTATTAATCTTTCTAACTCTTTCCTAATAGACTCATTAAAACTTTCTTCTATTTCTTTTAAAGTGTCTTTGTCTATAAATTCCTTTCCTAAATAGTATCCCCTTATTTGTCCTTCTAAACTTATATTTATAGCAATATTTAATTTTTCATCTGACTTTGATTTTAAAACATTTTTCTTTTCTGTATTCTCTATAAGTAAGTCTATAGGATGACCATCTTTATAAATAACTTTATTTCCACTTTTATATTTACCTGTTAGCATCTTAATGCCAGCTGTTTGTGAGGAAGATAGTATGTTTTCAAATTTAAAGTCTTTTATAATACATGAATTAGATAATTCTACTCCTTTCTCACTTTTACTCATGGTTAATAAAGGTAGTATAATATTTCCTTCTTCATTTATTTCCTGCATAAATCTGTTAAAACTGATAGGAATTATGTTACTATTTCTATCGCTGTTTTCTATTAATCCCACTATATAATTGTGAAGATTTTTTTCCGTGTCAGGCTCAAAATCAATATAATTTTTAACCTCTCCATCACATGCTACTACAAGCATATCTCTAGTAATAGCAGGTTCTCGTTGAAGATAGTCTACAACCTCTTTTATAGTATCTGGATATTGAAAAATATCTTTACTTAAAATAAGTAACTTCAAATGACCAAAACTTATATCTCTACTACTTTTACTTATGGCTTTAGTATATGCATCTTCCATAGAATAAGAATCAATAGTTATATTTTTTTCTTTTGCTTCTCCTCCCTTTTCAGGCTTTAACTCGCTTACATCTGGATATCCATATACTACTCTTAATTTTTTTATGTAATTATCAGTAAAAGGTTCATTTGATTTAATTTCTTTAATTTCTTCTTTTCTTTCTATATCTTCTCCTGCATCTATACCAAGAGTAGACACAAATATTCTCTTATCTATTTCTACCTTATCCCAGCATCCACTAATAAAAAAACTTATAATAATTATAAAAAATCCTATGAAAACTTTCTTATTCAACGTTCTTCCTTCCTCCCCTCTTCACACTATTTAAAATTATTATGAGAAAGGGAATAATTATCATATTTATTATAAACATAGTAGGAATAAGTTTTTGAGTTTGTGCACCTAGCTGAGCTACATTTTCAGGATATAGACCTATAATATAAATAAAGGGAACTAAAATCGCTGAAGATAATTTTATATCATCTAGTTTTAAAATATTTTTTAATACATCTGAGGAAAGATAATAATAGTTTATAAAACTTGTATAATAAAACATTATCCAGATAGCCATTACTATACCCTCCCATTTTTGTATGAATGATCCAGGAATATCTATGGAGCTTATCATAGTTATAGTAGGCCATAATAGAATTTTAGACTGTTCTTCCCCAAATGTAGCTATTGATAATATAAAAATTACAATATAAAACACAGAAATAAATAGTAGACTCTTTTTCATAACCTTTGGCGTTTTGTCTTTTTTCTTTAGAATTGGAACAATAAGAAACAATATACCAATTCCACCAAATCTATAAAAAACATTTATAGACCCTTTAAAATATGATAATGGTTTGTTTTTAAAAACAGGCAATAAATTTGTAAAATCCACCCCATAAGCAGATACTAAAAGAACAAAAACAATAGGGATAAACATAATCCAAAAGCTAATTTCATTAAACCGTATTAAATGCTCTAATTCAGCTCTTACCAAATATACCCCAGATAATATCATTACTACAAATATAAACTCTGTAGGAGTATCTTTTAAGAGATACAATTTAATTTCTTCAGTGAATGCCCTTAATGCTACTGATATAAATATTAAACCATATGCAACAATACTTAATGCTACAATGTTTCCTAAAACTTTCCCAAAGGAATTTTGAAATATATCATAACAATCCTTATAGTCACTTTTTTGTATACATTTATATATTAAGTAGGCCGCTACATATGTTATTATTCCTCCAATTATTATAGAAACCCATCCATCTACTCCAACTATAGTAGCAAGATCCCTAGGAATAGAAAATACATTTACACCTATTATTGTTACTACCAAAGTTACGAACAATCCATAGGAAGATATTATATTTTTATCTTTCAATTCTATCACCCCTTTAGAAACACTTATTTCTGTCTAATTTTATCTTTTGGTTTTAGATAACGAGGTCTTCTTTTAAAATATTTTATTGGAAACCTAATATATAAATCTTTAAAATCTCCCTTAGACGAATTTACTATAGGTAGTAAGTATCCTAATCCAAAACTCTTTAACTTTATCATGTGAACTAAAAGAATTATAAGCCCTATCATTATTCCATATAACCCCATAATAGATGCAAGTATTATTAAAGCGAATCTTACAATCCTAAACGCAGAATTTATTTCATAGTTAGGAGTTGTAAAGCTAGTTATGGCAGTTAAAGAAACTATTATTATCATTATTGGACTTACTATACCTGCACTAACTGCCGCTTGCCCTATTATAAGACCTCCCACTATACCTATAGTAGATCCTATAGCCTTTGGTAGCCTTACCACAGATTCCATAAGCAAAGCTAAACTTATCTCCATGATAATAGCTTCTATAAATGCTGGAAATGGCACTCCCTCTCTAGAAGATGCTATAAAATAAGCAAGTCTTGTAGGAATTATAGATGGATGAAAAGATGTTGTAGCTACATATAATGAAGGTAATAATACAGATAGAAAAATGGATACCATTCGTATTAATCTTAATATGGATCCATATATCCATCTTTGATAATAATCGTCTGGCGACTGAAATAAAGCAGGTAATGTAGCTGGAACAACAATAGCAAAAGGGGAATTGTCCACTAATATAGACACTCTTCCTTCGTATAAACTTGCCGCTACTACATCAGGTCTTTCTGTACTTTGTGTTTGCGGAAAAATTGACCATTCATTATCCTCTATTAATTGTTCTACATATCCACTATCTAGAACTGCATCAATGTCTATTTTATCTAATCTTTTAAAAACTTCATCTACTATGTCTTCATTAGCTATATCATCTATATACATAACTGCTATGTCTGTTTTTGATCTAGTGCCCAGTTGTTTAGGAACTATTTTAAATCCTGTATCTTTTATTCTTCTTCTAACCAATGCAGTATTAAACCTTATGGTCTCTGTAAAGCCATCCCTAGAACCTCTTAATACAGTTTCTCCAGATGGTTCAGTCACTCCCCTTGTTGGCCAAAATCTTGTGGATAATACATAGGCAATATCTAACCCATTTACTAGCATAAGAGTATCTCCAGATAGCATAGAGTCTATACCTTTTTTAAGACTATCTATTTCATTTAAATCAGATACTGTTAGAAATTTATTTTTTAGTGTTTCTTTATTAAAGTCTTCCTCTTTCAATGACCTATCTCTATCCATTAAATTTTCCAACACAAAATCATTTAATAAATTTTTATCTGCCATTCCATCTATATATACAATTAAACTTTTAACTTCCCCCATATAAAATTCTCTAAATATCATATCTGAATTATCTTTAAAAATTTCTTTTAAGTATTTTAAATTTTCTTCTAGATCCTTACTTATTTCATCTTTTATATTTATACCCATGACCACACCTCCTTTATTTAATATTTATAAAATATTTTATTTCCTGCGTATAAAACTATACTCAAAAGAATCATTATAATTCCTATTCTTTTACACCTTCTTGAAGTTTTTAGCATCCCTCTTTTTTTAAAACTATTATAATCAATTACTAGAAGTAAAAATCCTTGTATTAAAGATAAAATTAAAAAATATATATTAAACAGCCTAATAATATCCATATAATTCCCCCTTACGCATATAAACTCTCATATATCTTTTGAAACTAACAGGTATTTTATACAATAAAAAAGCCATGTTTTATATACATAGCTTTAAAAATATAATTATATTGTTTTACTTATATATACCTCATTATATTTACTCTTCATTTTCCTATAACAATTTTCTGCCGAATCCCTATATGGGAAAAATCCAAATATAGTAGGTCCGCTACCTGTCATTTGCGCTCCTAAAGAACCATATTGTAATAGTTCTTTTTTGATATCTTTTAAGTTGCTTCTTTCCTCTAAAGTTACTATCTCCAAAATATTTTCCATATTTTTACACAATAGTTTCAAATTATTTTCACCTATAGATTTTATAATTTCCTTTGTATCTGGATGTTTTATTATTTCTTTTTTGTCTATCTTACTATAAGTCTCCTTAGTACATATGCCAAAGTCAGGTTTAACTAACACCAAATAATGATCCTTAAAAGGATTTAATTTAGTTATTTTTTCTCCTATTCCTTCACAAAATGCAGTACCACCATAAATACAATAGGGTACATCTGCACCTATTCTCACTCCTATTTTTGCAAGTTCTTTATTATTTAAATTAGGCATAAATATATCTCTTAATCCTCTCAATACCGCTGCTGCATCACTACTTCCACCTGCTAACCCTGCTTCTATAGGTATATTTTTTTCTATATATATTTCTACCCCTTCTTTTATATTAAAAGTCTCTTTAAACAACTTTGCTGCTTTATATGCTAAGTTTCTGTTATCTAAAGGTATATTACAGTTATTACTATTAATTTCTATATCTTTATCTTTAATATTCAAATGTACTACATCGTATAAATCAATAGTTTGCATAACCATTTCTAAAAGATGGTATCCATCTTCTCTTACTCCTACTATATCTAGAGATAGATTGATTTTTGCATAAGCCTTTATTTTCATACTTTACCTCCACATTTACTAAAAAAGTATTTACTATTTCTTTATTAAGTATAATACTTTTTATAACTCTATCTCAAGTATCGGCTTATGCTAATGCTTCATTAGAAGATTTATGTTTATCTCCTCCATTTTCCATCTCTTTTTTTACTATATTTAATAGTGGATTAAATTCTTCAAAAAACGTAACTATTAAATCCCCTTTTTTACTGTATTTAATAGCTTCTTTTAAGGCATCCTCTTCCTTTAAAATAATCTTTATATTATCTTTATTAAATCCTGTATTTAATATGCCTGTTTTTAATAGCTTTGCTACATCACCTTTTTTTCTTGTTCTATTGTGCTTATCTTCTTTGATATATATGTAATCAAAGTTTTTACCACCTATTTCTCCTAATTTAATTAAATGTTCATCATTTCTATCTCCTGGTGCTCCTATTACTCCAATTAATCTATTATGCTTTAGCTTTTTTGCACCTTTAATAACTGCATTATATCCTTCTGCATTATGTCCATAATCTAATATTATTGTTCTATCTTTAAAACTGTATATATTGAATCTTCCTGGTATATAATTTTCATCTAAATTAAAACTTTCCATAGCTTTTCTTATATAAATAGGATTGATACCCATAGATATTCCCACTGCGCATGCTGCCATAGCATTTTCAATATTATAATCTAATTTACCTTGTAATCCTATTTTTATATTGTTTATATTTATTAATGGGATTATTTTATTATCTTTTTCTATATACATATAACCTTCGTGAACATATATAGCAAAGCACCCTTTATTAAGGTATTCTCTTATAAATTTATTATTTTTATCTTTAGAAAACAATATAACATTGCTTTTTATTCTATTTATTATTTTCATACTCATTACATCATCTGCATTTAACACTACGTATCCTTCATCTTTAACTGCTTCTCCTATAAGAGACTTTACATAAGCTAAATCCTCCAAAGTATCAATACCATCTAACCCTAAATGATCAGTGGTTATGTTTGTAATTACTCCTACATCAGCTAGATCATAAGCTAATCCTTTCTTTATAATACCTCCCCTAGCTGTTTCTAGAACTATTGCTTCCACCTCTTTATTAGTAAGTAGCGTTAATGCACTATTATACCCTGTGGTGTCCCCTTCATCGATTATATTTCCATCTATATATATGCCTCCTGTACTAGTAAACCCTGTTTTATAGCCAGCTAAATCAAAAATATGAGCTATTAGCCTAGTTGTTGTAGTCTTCCCATTAGTTCCAGTTACAGATATCAATGGAACTTGATCCTTTATGTCTTTAAATATCATATTAACTATAGCTTCTCCTACATATCTATTTTGTCCTTTATAAGGGTATTCGTGCATTCTTATGCCTGGAGCTGCATTCACCTCAATAATTGCACCATCAATAGGTTTAGATATATCAGTACAACAAACATCTATGCCACAAATATCTAAACCTACAGCTTTAGAAGCTCTTTCAAGCATTTCAATGTTTTTATTACATATTAAGTCTGTACAATCAATAGCAATTCCACCAGTAGATAGATTTGCATTTTCTCTTAAAAACACTCTTTCACCTTTTTTAGGTACAGAGTTTATATTAAATCCCATCTTACCAATACTATCAATAAGCTTTAAATCTATTTTAATTTTAGTTAAAGGTTTTTCGTGTCCCTCTCCTCTTTTACAGTCTCTATTCAATTCATGTATAAGACTTTCTATTGTACTTTTTCCATTTCCTGTTATATGCGGAGGTATCCTTTCTGAAACCGCTACAACCTTATAATCCACCACACAAATTCTGTAATCTTTTCCTTGTATATGCTTTTCTATAATTATATCTTCATATTCTTTAGATAATATTTTATATGCCTTTAAAAGATCTGCTTCATTATTTAAATTAGCAAATACTCCTTTTCCTTGATTACCATACCTTGGTTTTATAACCACAGGATAACCTATTCTGTCTGCTTTTATAAGCATATCCATAGGATTGTTTATAATTCCTCCTAATGGAGTAGGAATACATTGATTTTTTAAAATTTCCTTAGTTAAGTATTTATCACATGCTATATCTACAGATATACACTTAGTATCGCTTCCTATAGTAGCTTCTACAATTTTCGAAGTTTTTCCATATCCCAATTGTAATATACTTTTTTCTCCTATTCTTATAAAAGGTATATTCCTTTTTTGTGCCGCCTTTACAATAGAATATGTACTAGGTCCTAGCTTTTCTTTATTAAATATATTATTAAGTTTATTTAATGCTAATTCTAGGCTAAATTCATTTTTAGTTATTATTGAATTTATTATCTTTATAGCTATATTACCCGCCTCTATAGCTGTATTTTTATATTTACATTCATACACTATATAATAATGATCTCCTTTTATCTCTCTAGCTTTTCCATAGCTAACTTCTATTCCCAATAAATTTTGCAATTCTATTATTGTATGTTCACATATATGTGCTAAAAAAGTTCCCTCTTTCAATCTTTTTGCAAATCCACCATCTTCATCTATACCACACCTATGCTTTTTTAATCCTGGTAGAATTTCTAGTAGTTTATTATTAAACCCATTTATATCTTTACTTGATATATCTCTAAATCCTTCTAAATCTACCTCCATTTTTATACAAGGTCTATGGGAATATATATTCCTACCTGAAAAATGTTTATAATTTAAAGCTTTCATTGTTTAAAGTATCCTCCTACTCAAATCAAATTTATCGTCTTTTTTTAATACATGCATTCTTATGTTAAATATAGATAAAATCTCTTCTGACTTCTGTTCTGATACATTGCTTTTAGTTATTTCGCTTCCATCTAGTATATATACTGCTCCTGAACCTATTACTCTAAAGCTTGCTTTGTCATTTACTATAATTGCTGTGTCTTCATCTATTCCTATACCTATAATTTGAGGATTTTGGGCTATTGCTACCAGTAATCTACCAATTCTACCTCTCTGAGCAAAATGCTGATCAATTATTACATCTTTAATAAGTCCCAATCCTGGCGCCATTTTAAGAGTGCATTTTCTCGGTGATTCATCATTGGGACCACTTACAATCATAGTATCACTCATTACAGATGCTCCCGCTGAAGTTCCTATATATATACATCCATTTTTATAACTTTTATGTATTGCTTTATACAAAGGAGTTCCACCTATCATACTAGTGATTCTTAATTGATCTCCACCAGTAAAAAATACTGCTGATGCATTATTTATAAGATTTATATTTTCTAATTTAAAAGCATCCTCTCTTTCTTTTACTTGAAGTATTGATACTTTTTTTACATTCAATTCTTTAAAAATCTCCTTATATTCTATGCCTAACTCTTCTGGTATCTCTGAAGCTACAGTAGCTATAATCAGATGGCTTTCCTCATGATTTATATAGCTACTTATTTCCTTTAATATAGATTTATCTCCTTTTTTATCTTCTGCACCACCTATTATTATTAAGTTTCCATATAATTTTTCTTCCATAAAAAACACCTCTTTTACAGATATCCTTTATTTTTACCATATTTATCATATTTATACATGGGTAATAACAAAAAGTCTGTAGTTTTTTAAACTACAGACTCCTTAACTATATTAAATAATTGCTCTACCTGGTATTATTAATTTGTCACCTGGTTTTATAATATCTGGATCTTCTAATTCATTTATATTTACTATATTTTCAACAGTTGTATGATATCTCTTAGCTATCTTCCACAATGTATCTCCATTTTGAACTACATATATTGTAACACTAGCTTTTTTTTCAGGTAGTTCCTCTTCTATACTTTCTATATCTACTAAAAATTCTTTATTAGATACATAGTTAACTTTTGCATAACAATTTACTATGGCTTTTATCGCTATATTTCCTGCTTCTATATTAGCCTCTATACCATCTAAAATGCATTTTGCTAAGCTTCTCATCTGAATTTTGGCACCAGGAACATCTACAGTACAACTAAAAGGAACTTCTTCTGAAACACATTCTATATAATTATCTTCATTGACTGTTTTATATAGAACATTTACATTAAGCACTCCATCAATAATAACTTTATCTTCTACTATTCTCTTATCCGTTATGCATGTATTTCCAGTACAACTAAGTATTTGTTTAGGTCTTAACTCACTGTTTTCTATTTCTATATCATCTTTAACAACTATTTCTTCTTTTCCTTCTCCATGAGTTACATTTAATTCATAACTTTCTTTTTTCATCTCCATAAATATAGAAGGTGAATAGGCATCTTCTATTATATTCATATCTTCTTTGTACATAAGCTTAGTATTTACTTTTATAAGTGCTTCTAAATCAATAATTCTTTTCTCTCCTATATCATTGTCTTTTATATCTACTTCTAACCCCTCTACATAAAAATCAGAATAATTCTTCATAAAAGGTGCCGCACTTTCTACTTCTATATCTTTATCAAATTCTAAAGTTTCTTCCATAGCAAATATATCTCTTGTATCTTTTCCCTTATATATTAAATTTACCATTGCTTTACCCCGTATAGATGCTTTATCATCATATACATTTATTTCTCTATCCTTTATATTTATGTTCCAATTTAATATACTTTCCACTTCTGGCTGACTACTAGGTATCTCTATAACTCCTTTACCTATTATATCTGTTTCTATATTGCTTGCGATTTTATCTATTTCAATAGGATTCTTAAGCATTTGTATATCTTCAGATTCCTCTATATCTTTTATTATTTCGAAATTATATTTTTTATAAACTTCAGACTTTAATTTTACAACGCCTTCTATTCCAATTTTTCTTTCATTTATTATATTACAGTCCATATGTTCAACATAAGCTTCACATTCACAATCCATATCGAAGTCCGCACCTTTGACTTCTACATAATTTGAAAAGTGACCTGTATAGCCAACATTAAATACATTCATAGTCTCTTCCTCTTTAGCAAGATAGATCACATTGTATTCTAAATCTCCTTCTAAGTATACTTTATCCTTCATTACTTCTTTACTATTAACTTTTGGTCTTACTTCTACTGTTAATACTTTTATAACATCTGGGTGAGTGTCTGGTATAACATACTCTGATTTTATAATGTTATCAGAAAAATTTTCCCCTAAAAGCTGTTCACATTCTATGCTTTCTTTAATAACATCTATAGCCATAATTCAATTCCCTCCTAACATAAACCTACTATATAATGTATATATTTATATGCCGCAAAATATGATTAATCTTTAAATTTATTTATAATATATCTACATATAATAAATATACATATTTTCAACATAAATCATCATTCTTCAACACCTTTAAGCCTAAACAAGGTTTTTTCGCCATTGAAATTGTTGACATAAGTAATGTTTTGTTTTATTATATATTATGGTTGTTGACCATATAACCTCTCATAAATTCTCAATACCCTTTTATACCATAGTTGAAAGATGGCCCCCACCATCTTTCTTTTTATTTTTTTGAATTTACTTTATATAAAATAAGGCATAAAAAAAACAGTACCATCAATGGTACTGTTTATCAGGCATATACTAACTGTACTGTTTTTGTTAGAACGTCTGAATAACTATAAGTTACTGCCCTTTGATTCTCATCATCTAATCTAACCAAAAAAATACTGGGATACGTTTTTTCTATTACTCCAGTACTTACAAAGGTTTTTCTTCTTCCTCCATTGGCTTTTAAAGTAACAGTTTTTCCTACATTCTCTTCTATGTCTTTCCTGATGTCTGCCAGAACGTTAACTCTTCTCAAAACAAACACCTTCTTTCCTCTTATATACATTATACATCATATATTGTAAAAAGTCAATAAACTATTTATTTTATATCTAAATTACTTATTTGTCAATATATATATGACTTAATTTTTACAAATATTTAAACGTATACACCAGATTATTACGTTTTACTTCTTCTTAACTTATTATTACCTAATGGAAGGTTATTTATTCAAATTTTTCTTATTCATATATACTTTGGTTCAAAAGTTAAATTCCCAAAGCATATTTCCTCTGGGAATTTCATTTTAAGAATACAATGATTTTGGAAACCCTTCTCTATATTTACCTCTTGTTTGAAGTCCCCCTATTCCATTGGCTCCTGTTATTGTATTTTCTAATGCCTCTTGAATGGATACAACTTTTCCTATATTGCTATATGCTATTTTCTCACATAGGAACACTGGGTCCAAGCAATGTATAAGCACTCTATTAGGTGCACTAGCAAAATTAGCACCTGCGTCTAATATGGCCTCATAATAAGATTGACATGCACCAGCAAATATAACTAAGTTATCATATCCTGGTTCATAATTTCTAAGTTCATTTACAGTTCTTATAAAGTACTTAGAATTCCTATAGTTATTTAAGTCCATATAATTTGTTGTATTTTTTAATATTGCATCGTGGCCTGTTATTATAACAATATCGGGCTTAACTTCCTTTACCATCTGCAAAACTTTCTCAGGTTGTTCCTTTTCAGCTATAATAGCCCCAACTACATCTAGTTCTAACTGCTTATATACTTTCATACATACATCTAAATACTCTGCATCTCCGTCCACGTGCAATATCTTACCTGGCCTTCCAAAAGCTAATCCATTATTTTTTTTTCCCCTTGTAACCCTTATTTCCTTATCCGAGGATCTGGTATATTTTGAGGTACTAATTTCTTCACCTCTATTCATCAGAATATTTTTTATTGAAGTATTTATTCTTTCGTCAAATACTTTTTCATACTTAGTATTCTCTTCTTTAACTAGTTCTAAATCATTTCCTAATGAGTCTGCTATAATTCTTAGATTTACGCCTTTTAGTTTATATAGTTTTCCTTTTTTACTCTTCTGTATATCTATTATTTTAAAAGTTATATCTTTACCATAAGATTTTCTTGCAACTATGTCCCCTATATTCATATACGCACATCCCAAATATTATTTTAATTCTATAATATGAATAAAAATATAGGATGATACAAAAAGATTGCTATTTTGCTTAATGAATAGCAACCTTAAATTATAATATTATATACTATTTTATTTTTACATTAGCAGCTTTTTTATTTGTGTTTTGTCCCTTAAATATTTCTATTGATTCTACTTTCTCCATATTAGTTACTATAACAGGAGTCATTAGGCTTTTTCCCTTATTTTTTATAAACTCTTTATCTACAGTTAATAGAAGATCTCCTTTTTTAACTGTATCACCTTGTTTAACATGAGAAATAAAACCTTCACCTTGAAGTTCAACAGTATCTATACCAACGTGAATTAATATTTCTAGACCATTATTTGTGGTTATTGCAATAGCATGTTTTGTTGGGAATATAACAGATATCTCTCCCTCTATTGGAGCATAGACCTTATCTCCTTTTATTTCTACAGCAAAACCATCCCCCAGCATTTTTTTAGAAAAAACCTCATCTGGAACTTTTTCTAATTCTACTACTTCACCTTCTATTGGTGTTAAAATAATTTCTTCTTTTATATTATTTTTTTTGAGGTCATCTTTGAAATCTTCTTTTTCATTATAATTCTCTTTTTCTTCTAAAGGCTCATATGAATTATTAATAACATTTTTAATATCATCCTTTATTCTTTCTGCATCTGTTCCAAATATTACTTGAACACTATTTCCGGCCTCCATTACTCCAGCTGATCCTAAAGCTTTAAGTGTATTTTTATCCACCTTTGAAGTATCTACTAAATTTAATCTAAGCCTTGTCATACAAGCATCTAATTCTTTTATATTATTTTTTCCACCTAAAGCCTCTAAAACTTTAAATGCTCTATCATCCCTTTTTAAATCCTTAATTATAAATTGTTCTTTTGATGCTTTATTGTCTTCTCTACCAGGTGTTTTAATATTAAATTTCTTTATTACAAAATAAAAAACTACAAAATATAAAATAAAAAATGCTATTCCTACAGGCCAAATTAATAGAGCATTTCCAGTAAATTTAAAACCTAATATATAATCTATTGCAGAAGCTGAAAATGTATATCCTAATCTTATATCTAAAATTTTTGTTACTAATCCTCCTATAAAAGCTGCTAAAACATGAAACACAAATAACATTGGTGCAACAAATATAAACGAAAATTCAATTGGTTCTGTTATCCCGGTAACAAAAGCAACTAATGCTGCTGATGCCATCATTCCTGCCACTGCTTTTCTATTTTCTTTCTTAGCAGTAAGAACCATTGCCAGAGCTGCTCCTGGAAGTCCAAACATTATATTAGGATATTCTGATGCCATAAATATACCTGCGCTAGGATCTCCATGATAAAATCTTGCAAAATCTCCTAAATAAGATACCCCATCTACTACATATTCTCCAAACTGGTATAAGAACGGTGGATAGTACATATGATGAAGTCCTACAGGTATAAGTAGCCTTTTTCCAGATGCATAAAGAGCTGGACCATAGGGAGAGGTGCTAGCCCAACGTGCAAACACATCTATACCCTTTTGTAGTTCCGGCCAAACCTTAACCCCTATAATTGCAATAATTAATGATGCAATAGAAGTAACTATAGGGACAAACCTCTTACCTGCAAAAAAACCCAAAGCTTGTGGTAGTTTTATATTATGATATTTATTATATAAAATCGCTGCTGTCAATCCTATTATAATACCGCCGAATACCCCCATATTTATTTGATTTAATCTTACTATCTCAGTATACTCCGCTGAATTTTTAAATATGTCAAATGCCATTCCCTGAGCTTTGGCTATTTGCTCTGCTGCAATTTGAGCAAAATTATCTCCAGCAACTTTAATTATTCCTTGTAGAATAAATTGACCTACTACCGCTGCCAAAGCTGCCGTTCCCTCTCCTCCTGAAAATCCAATAGCTACACCAACTGCAAAAATCATTGGAAGATTTGTAAATATGGCATCTCCTGCTGTAGCTAAATATGGCATATTTAAAAGATCCGGCTGCCCTAATCTTAAAAGTATTCCCGCTGCAGGCAATACTGACACGGGAAGCATTAGAGATTTACCTATCTTTTGTAATATACTAAATAGCTTTTTCATTGGTATTCCTCCTATATTATTTTTTTAAAACAAAACACGAGTATCTCTGATTCTATACCAAAGTTAGTGAATATAGTAACTATATCTTCTACTAATTGGATACCAAAACTTCCTATGTCATCTATTCTACCTAAAAAAGGACTAACATATGTGGCTCCGGCTTTTGCTGCCAATAATGCTTGTTGCGCTGAAAAGATTAGTGTAACATTAGTTTTTATACCTAATTTAGTTAATTCACTAACTGCTTTTAATCCTTCTTCACACATAGGCACTTTTATTACTATATTTTTGTGTATTTTTATAAGTTCTTTAGCTTCTTCTACCATTTTTTCTGATTCTAAACTAATAACCTCTGCACTTATAGGTCCATCTACAATTGAACATATTTCTTCAATAACTTCTTTAAGGTCTCTGCCTTCTCTTGCTATTAAGGTTGGATTAGTTGTGACCCCATCTAAAACTCCCCATTTAGCTACTTTTTTTATTTCTTCTACATTAGCTGTGTCTATAAAAAATTTCATATAAACTACTCCTTTCAATAAATCTATTATAACCATTATACCATCTCATCAGAGTATTTAAAATTTAATTAATTTAAATTATGTTGACTTTTCAATATAATGGTAGTATAGTAACAATAGATGTAATATATAATAATATTGAATTATTGTAAATTTTTACACATAGACTAAATTGTATATTTAATATAATTTATTAAATTACGTTTTTATATAGTAAAAAATAAGGAGGGGTTAATAATGAAATCAACAGGTGTAGTAAGAAAAGTAGATGAATTAGGGAGAATTGTAATTCCAATAGAACTAAGAAGAACTTTGAACATTGCAGAAAAAGATCCTCTAGAAATTTTTATAGATGGTGAACATATTATGCTTAAAAAATACGAGCCTGCTTGCATCTTCTGTGGCGATGCAAGAAATGTAAATTATTATAAAGGAAAAAACATATGCAAAGATTGTTTAGATGAATTAAAAAGTAAATAAAAATACAGCAT
>NZ_FUWT01000028.1 GCF_900167265.1 Clostridium tetani | reverse complement strand
ATCAAGGGGCACATTACACTAGTCCCATATTTCAGAAATTGCTTAAAAAATATAATATAAAACAATCTATGTCTAGACGAGGTAACTGCTGGGATAATGCTCCACAGGAGTCATTCTTTGGACATCTTAAGGATGAAACAAATATTAAAAATTGTAATACATTTGCTGAACTCTTGGAAGAAATTGATGAATATATGGATTATTATAATAATTATAGAGGTCAATGGAATTTAAAAAAGATGACTCCTGTAAAATACAGAAATCATCTTCTTAGTACCGCCTAGTCTTTTTTTAAACTGTCCTTGACAAAGGGTACATTTTAAAAAAAGACCACTTAAGTGGTCTTTTTTTTATTATTCTGCAACTGCCGCTCCTACTGGACAAACATTAGCACAGTTTCCACAATCTATGCAAGTGTCAGCATCTACTACAAATAGACCGTCTCCTTGGCTTATAGCATTTACAGGACATTCTGATGCACATGCTCCACAGCTTATGCAAGTATCATTAATTACGTATGCCATTATTCGTACACCTCCTTATATAATTGGACAAGTATCCGATTTATATTCTACCACGTTTGTCAAAGTTTTTAAAGATGTTTAAAGTAATTTTTACAAAATACTATAACCCAAATCCTCAATACAATCCACCATATCATTTATTGTTAAAAGATAATCATCATAAACTACGTTTATTTCTCTTTTCTCAATATTTATTTGAATAGCCAATACACCAGTTTTATTAGAAATAGCTTTTTTAATTGTAACAACATCTGAAGCATTCTTTAATTCCAAAACTTTTATAACTGATCTCATTGGCTCCCTCCTAATTATCTTTGAATAATTCTTTAATTATATCTTTATCTTCATCATCATTAACTTCTATTTCTATATCATCTTCTGTTAAGGTGTCTTCATATCCTCCAGATATAAGTATTAAATCATGCATGGATATTTCTTCTATAACATCATCTCCAGAAGGTAATTTTATCTTAACTTTTACCATTTCTTTTACAACGCTATTTTCTACTACTTCACCTTCTCCATATTCTGAATTTATTATGGATCCAACTTTAGGTAGTTTCTTTCTTATTTCTTCATAGGTTTCTTGTTCGAAATTCAAACAACACATAAGTCTTCCGCATATACCTGAAATTTTTGTTGGATTCAATGATAGGTTTTGCTCTTTTGCCATCTTAATAGATACTGGTACAAAGTCTCCTAAATATGTAGAACAACACATAGCTCTACCACAAGGACCTAATCCTCCTATCATTTTTGCTTCATCTCTTACACCTATTTGTCTTAACTCTATTCTAGTTTTAAATATGGAAGCTAAATCCTTTACCAAATCTCTAAAATCCACTCTTCCATCTGCAGTAAAGTAAAATATTACTTTATTATTATCAAAAGTGTATTCTACATCTATTAATTTCATTTCTAACTTATGCTCTTTTATTTTTTCTAAACATATATCAAAAGCCTCTTTTTCTTTGTTTTTATTTTCAGAATGCTTTTCTTCGTCTTCCTTATTTGACTTTCTTATTACACTCTTTAAAGGTGAAACTATTTCATTTTCTTTTATTTCCTTTTCTCCTGTAACACATTGCCCAAACTCAATGCCCCTTATAGTTTCCACGATTACATTTTGTCCTTTTTCTATTTTCAAATCTCCTGGATCAAAATAATATATTTTTCCAGCTTTTTTAAATCTTACTCCTACAACTTTTATCATATATTTTATACCTCCTGCATTTTTAACAACATAGAATTAAAAACTAGTGATGTATTTACATTGCTACTTAATTTATTTTTAGTATCCTCTATTATGTGTATAATATTATATAGTTCTTTAAAGGATAATGACTCTGAAATACTCTCTAAGTCCTCTAGTTTATCTATATTTAATATTAATCTTTTATTTAATGTTTCTTTATACACTAATATATCTCTTATATAAGATAAAAAACAAGTCAATATCTCTTCTAATAAATATATATGTTTTACAAGAAATTCTGTATACTGTAATATACTTTCCATATCATTTTTTTTATATAATAACATTTTCTTTAATATATTCATAGACATATTTCTTATGTTTTTAAAATCTTCATCTTCTATAAACTTTTCTACTTTTCCTGGTATACCATCACTAATTTTTAAAAATATCTCTTTTAATTCCTCATCTATGTCAGGATATTTCTCATTTATAAACATCTTCATGTCCTCTTCACTTAAATGATTTAATTTATATATCTGACATCTTGATTTTATTGTCTCTAAAATATTATCTAAGCTTTCACAAATCATTAATATAAATACATTCTCAGGAGGCTCTTCAATAGTTTTTAAAAAAGCATTTTGTGCTTCTTTAGTCATAAGATCTGAATTGTATATTATAATAACCTTTTTATCTTCTTCATAAGGTTTTTTATTTACTTCTTTATTTATTTCTCTTATATCATCTACTTTTATTGAACGATTTTCTTTCTTTATCCTAAATTCTATAATATCTGCATAGATTCTGTTAATCTCTTTATTTAATAGCTTTAATGCTATTTCTTTTACCAATATACTCTTTCCTAGTCCATCTTCACCAGAAATTATATAAGCATGAGCAAAACGTCCATTTTCTATTGAGTTAATTATATGATTTTTTATATCCTCGTGACCTATAACATCTGAAAAACTCAATATATATTCCTCCATCTATATTCTTATGAAATTGTCAACATCTACTACAAATATTGTAGCTCCTCCAACCTCTACTTCCATAGGATATGGCACATATACTCCAGTAGCACCCGCTACAGGTGATGGTGTTGTAACAACTTGTTTTCTAGTTTTACAAATTTCTTCGATAAAATTTATTGCATTCTTTAGTCTATCCTCTTCAACGCCAATCATTAAAGTAGTATTACCTGATTTTAGAAATCCTCCTGTAGTAGCTAATTTAGTGACCCTAAAATCATTTTCTGTTAATAAATCTACTAAATCTGATGCATCATCATCTTGTACCACAGCAATAATAAGCTTCATTTCTTTATCCCTCCTTTAAAATTCTAAAGGTTTTACCTACATTTTATCATATTAAGCCTAACTAGTATATTTATAATGTTTTTTCTTTTAAAACCTTATATATTTCCTCATGGATTTCATTTATATTTTTTATCTTATCTCCTTTAATGCAGTTTATCTTTATCCAATTATATTTTTCTGCAATATCCACTGCATTTTTATAAGATATATTTAAATAATCCTCATCTCTTTCATGTATATCTTTTTCTTCTTCTCCTGTGAACTTATTTTTCCTATTTTTAATAAGATTTCTACTATATTCAGGTGGTAAATCTAAAAATATTGTTGCATCTGGTATGGGTAACCCCATTAAATTAAATTCCAAATCCCACAACCAATCTAAAAACTTTTTCTTTTCTTCTACATTCTTTATCTTTGAAGCTTGATGAACCATATTAGAAGTAGTATATCTATCTGCTAATATTATGCCTCCATTTTCATAAAATGCACCCCATTTTTTCTTAAATGATGCAAATCTATCTACAGCAAAAAATGTAGATGCAGCATAAGCATTGACGTCATTTGGCTTGTCTCCAAATTCTCCACTTAAGTACATTTTAATCAATGCTGAAGAATTGCTATTATAATCAGGATATTCTACTTTTAATACATCATATTTATCTTCTACTAATTTATTATAAAGTTTTTTAGTTTGAGTAGCTTTACCACTACCATCTGGTGCTTCTATTACTATTAATTTTCCTTTCTTATCATTCATAATTTCTTATACCTCTTTTTCAACAAATTTATTTAACCACATTGATCTGATTTTCATGTAAACCAATAACTTCTATTCCATTGTCTTCATAATATTTTATAACTTCTATAGTTTCTTCATCCATTATTTCTCCCATCATAATAATTGGAATACCTGGTGGATATGGTACTATATTTTCTGCACATACACAATCTAAAGATTCTTCTACTTCTACTATTTTTTTACCTTTATTCAAAACTTCAAAAGGTTCTAGCTTTTTTTTAGGTATATTATGATTTAATATGTCCATTTCTTTAATTTTAAACTTAGAAAAATCGCAGTTTAATAAAACTTCATATAAATATTTAATTTCCTTTTCTACATGAAAAGGAGATACTATTATAACAATATTATAAGTATCATTCATTTCACATTGTATATTATTTTTTAAAAGATAGTCCATTAATAAATTTGCACTATAACCTTCTTCTATGTGTAGAATATATCTACTTTTATCTAAAGTATATTCTGACATAATATCTACCTGATCTATTATATGTAGGTGTTTTAGAGAATTTATCTTTTGTTTATATATCTTTAATAATTTTATTAATTTTTCATAAGTTTCTTCTCCATATTCTTCTAAATAATACCTAGAATAATCCATAGAAACTAAAAATAAATATGAAGGACTTGTACTTATAAAAGTATCAAAGTAAAAATCTACCTTATCTATAAGTTCTTCATTGTTAACATGTAAAAATGCTGTTTGAGTTAAACTTGGAAGTGTTTTATGACTACTCATAACTACCATATCCGCTCCTAGTTTAACAGGATTCTTAGGTAATTTTTCGTTTGCAACAAAATGTGCTCCATGGGCACAGTCAATTAACACTTTCATGTTGTGCTTTTTAGCTTCTATAATAATTTTCTCTAAATCACAACAAATCCCATAGTAATTAGGATAAGTTATAATTATTCCTTTGGCATCTTTATTTTCTTTAATTGTTTTTATAATATGGCTACTATCAACAGAAAGTGGAAGGTTAAAACCTTTATGAATTTTATTCTTTACATATATAGCTTTTAACTTTCTTATTATAATTGTATTAAATATTGATTTATGACAATTTCTATCAATTATTATTTTGTCTCCTTCTTCAAAAGAAGAAAATATCATAATCATATTTCCGCTACTACTTCCATTAACTAAAAAATAAGACTTCTTACTACCATAAAGTTCACTTAATTTTATTTGGGATTCTTTTATGATACCTGTAGGATTATGCAGATTGTCTACACCGTTTACTTCGGTGATATCTAGTTTTAAAATTTGTTCTTTTATCTCCTTACCTATATCTGTAGATAAAAAACCTTCACCTTGCTTATGACCTGGCATAGAAAAATAAATATTTTTCTTTTTTATATAATTTAATACCCCTTCTACAAGTGGTAATTTTGACACCTAGTATCCTCTCCCTTTATCATTTGGTATATTATATATTTCTTTATACAGTTTACATAGTAACTATAAAAATCTGTTATTGTATCTTCTTTTATCATTTTCTCTTCACAACTTTTACAAATCCTTATACCTTTTATCATTATACCATTGTTTAGAGGCTTTCTACACATAACGCAAGATATTTTCTTCATTTACCGTCCTCCTCAAAATTTATAATATCTAAAGTTTTGCCTCTCTATATATATTTTATTCATCTTGTCCATTAAATTCCCCATATAAATATATTTAAATACTTATGGTCATACTATTTATAATTATATGAATAGCCTTATTGGGAGTGATAGTATGAAACAATATATAAAATCCTACATAAACACTATAGATAACGATTTATATAATATATCAAAATATATATATGAAAATCCTGAATCATCTTTTAATGAATATAAAGCTTGTAACTATTTAACCAATATACTAAAACAAAATAATTTTAAAGTTAAAGATAATTTTATTGATATATCCACTTCAT
Source organism: Clostridium tetani (assembly GCF_900167265.1). Lineage (GTDB taxonomy): Bacteria > Bacillota > Clostridia > Clostridiales > Clostridiaceae > Clostridium_G > Clostridium_G tetani. The sequence continues at coordinate 4,030 of NZ_FUWT01000028.1, read as the reverse complement.
TTTTTGCAGAGTATGGATATGGTTTCCCTAAAATATGTTTTATATGTGAATACGACGCTTTTGAAGGATGTGGTCATTTAACTGGCCATAATCTAATATCTTCTATGTCTATCGGAGCTGCCTTGTCATTAAGCAAAGCAGTATCTAATCTAAAAAAAGGTTCTGTTGTGGTTATAGGATGTCCTGGTGAATTTAAAGGAAGTTCTAAAGTAACTATGGTAAAACAAGGAGTTTTTAAAAATATAGATGCTGTCTTAATGGCTCATCCAAACACTATTACCATGGAAAGTGGAACATCTATGGCAACTATACCTTTAAAAATAACTTATAAAAGTCAACCTGACATTGCTTATAAAAAATTAGAAGATTTCTCGGCTCTAGATGCTTGTATATTAACTTTAAACATTTTAAATTTACTTAATAAAAAAATAGGCAAAGACACCTATATAAATAGTTCTCTAAATAACCATGTAGCCTCCCCTTTATATGTTCCTTCTAATAGCGACATAGAACTCTATATTAGAGGATCAAAAATGGATACCCTTATCCCTTTAGAAGAAAAAATAAGAAGTATATGCAAATTTATATCTGATTTTATGGATGTAGATAATGAAAATTTTATTTTTGAAATGCCCTATGAGGAGTTAATAACTAATGATACTTTATCCAGGATATTTTCTCATAATCTTAAAGAAGCAGGTATTATAGATATATCTCCTGCCAATAAAAATTTTTCATCTTTAAGTATAGGAAGTATAAGCAAGGTCACCCCTTGTATTCATCCTTATATATCTATTACAAAGGATATATCTATAAATTATTTATCTAATGAATTTGCAAAAGCTACTATTTCTAGCTTTGCACATGATGTAGTTTTAAAAACTTCTCAAGCTCTTGCATTAAGTGGATTAGACTTAATACAAAAGGAAAATCTTATCAATGAAATGAATAACTCATTTCATCATTGATAAAAAATCTAAAAACTCTTAGATATATTTATTTTATACCTAAGAGTTTTACTTTTTTATGAAGCAGCCAGTTCTCTATTCTTATTGAATTCTATTTTCTCAATTAAACCTATGCTAGGCTGAAAATAAAATTTTTTATATTTGTCATTCTCTCTGTATATACAACAATACGGTCTTAATTTATAAGTATGACACATATATTTTTTATTACTTATTAATTTACCTTTAAATCTTACAAAATCATCTTTACCTATATATTCAATATTTCTAATTTTTATATTTTCAACTACTTTATCGCCTGAACCGCTTATTTTATGAATTATAAATTGGTCTGCTATTATAGAGTAGGTATATTTTACTTTACATTTAAATAACTCTGTCAATAAAATTACTGCAAATACTACATTAGCTATAACTGTAATTAACTTAATGTTATTGTTATAAAGCTCTTCTATTATGCTTAAAAGGAATAATACTGCTATTAGTATTAAAAATACTTTTATAAAGGATATAGCTTTCTTCCTAGTAACAGTTTCCTTATACATATTCCCCATCATAGTATCCTCCTAGTGAATTATTAATCTCAATACTTTAATCTAACATTGAGATTATACTAGTGTTTTTCACTTTATTCCACGTCTATTATGGTTCATTTTCTACTTATAATATTAAATTATAGTGATTATCTATAATAAGTTCATGATTTCTCTTATTTTATAATTTTTACTTCTATTTACGTATTTAAATTACAATTTATTTTAAAGGTATAAAAAAAGACTTAGTTAAAATTTTTAACTAAGTCTTTTTTATGGAGGCGCCACCCGGATTTGAACCGGGGAATAGAGGTTTTGCAGACCTCTGCCTTACCACTTGGCTATAGCGCCAAAATACTATTGCCCCTTGACACTATTATATATTAACACTTAATTTATGTTTTGTCAATACTGTATTTAAATTAATTTAATAGCCTAGTTCTTCCACTATTCCCCCTAGTATAGAACCTATACTATCATTTATAACTATTTGTGCTTTTCTATCATAAGGTGTGGAGGATTTGTTGATTAATACTAATTTGTTTCCTTTATAATAATGAATTAAATTAGCTGCTGGATACACAACTAAGGAAGTCCCACCTACTATTAAAACATCTGAATTTTCTACATATCTTACGGCATTGTTTATATTATCCATATTTAAAGGTTCTTCATATAAAACTACATCAGGCTTTACAATTCCTCCACATACATCACACTTAGGAACAACTTCTTTATTATTTAGTATATAGTTCAAGTCAAAAAATTTATTACAATCCATACAGTAATTTCTTCCTACCCCACCATGTAATTCTATAACATTTTTAGAGCCAGCTAATTGATGTAAGCCATCTATATTTTGAGTTATAATAGCTTTTAGTTTTCCCACTTTCTCTAGTTTAGCAAGAGCATGATGAGCTAAATTAGGTTTAGCATATTTGTATATCATTTTCTCTTTATAAAAATCAAAAAAGTCTTCTGTATGTTCTTTAAAAAAACTATGACTTAACATTACTTCTGGTGAATATGAAAAATTACTCTTTGTTTTATATAATCCTTCTTCTGATCTAAAGTCTGGAATATTACTTTCCGTAGAAACTCCAGCCCCTCCGAAAAACACAATATTTGAACTGCTTTTTATTAACTCTTTAAGATTTTTCCTAGTATCCATAGTTATCTATTCCTCCTTATAACTTCTATAACTATTATATACTCTATATATAACATTTATCAAATTATAAGGACTTTTATCTATTTTATTTTAATTCTACTGAATATTTATTCTTTAAATCTTCTGTGAACTTTTTATATAAATCTCTTTCTTTTTCTTGATGTAATTGCTTTTTAATCAAATCTTTTACTTCATTATACTCTTTAGTTCCTTTAGCATACTTCTTTTCTAGCTTGATTATATGATATCCAAATTGTGTTTTTACAGGATTACTTATAGTGCCCTCTTTCATTTCAAAAGCAGCTTCTTCAAATTCCTTAACCATTCTTCCTCTACCAAAAGTTCCAAGATCTCCTCCTGCGCCTTTTGAAGGACAATTTGAATATTCTTTAGCAGCTTCTTCAAAACTTAATCCATTTTTTATTTCATCAACTATATTTTCTGCTTCTTCTTTAGTTTCTACTAATATATGTTTTGTTGAAACTCTCTCTTCCTCAATAAACATATTTTTATTATTATTGTAAAACTCTTTTATATCTTCTTCCTTAATTTCTGCTTCTGATAATACCTTAGAAATAGTCCATTGTATAAGTGTTTCTTTCTTAATAGCTTCTATTTTTTCTAAGTATAGATCATCTAAATCAAATTTATTATCTTTAGCATAATCATGTATTAATTCAAAGGAGATTATTTCATTTAATAAATTTTTTCTTCCTTCCTCTGTCTTAAAAAATTGTTGTCTTTCTGCTGGAAATTGAGCTATAGTATTATTTAAATCACCATCTGTAATTTTTCTTCCGTTAAACACTGCTAAAACCTTACTCATATTATTAATCTTCCTTTCCTTTTAAAAATTTATTTAATTGTATAAAAATAGACCTTATCGCTTAAACTGATAAGGTCTAAATGGTGGCTCGACCAGGAATCGAACCAGGGACACGAGGATTTTCAGTCCTCTGCTCTACCGACTGAGCTATCGAGCCATATACTAACCTGGCAACGTCCTACTCTCCCACAAGGTCGCCCTTGCAGTACCATCGGCGCTTAGAAGCTTAACCATCGTGTTCGGCATGGGAACGGGTGTTACCTTCTAGCTATAATCACCAGATGTTGATTCACAGAAATCTCTGATTTCGTTTTGAATCAGTACTTCTCAGCTACGCTGAAGAAGTTTCCTTTGAAAGAATAATTCTTTCAAAATTGCACAGAGTAAATAATTTGATCAAGCCTTCGATCTATTAGTATCAGTCAGCTAAATACATTGCTGCACTTACACCTCTGACCTATCAACCTTGTGTTCTTCAAGGGATCTTATTGACTTACGTCATGGGAAATCTCATCTTAGGGTGGGCTTCACG
>NZ_FUWT01000030.1 GCF_900167265.1 Clostridium tetani | reverse complement strand
CTAATATCAATTATTCTTTATTTAATTATACACAAAAGTACCCTACGGGATAGACTTTTTTTAGAGTGTCTATTCTATAGGGTACATTTTATTTTTTATTTAAATTTGACTTTGTGTATAAACTAGTTAATAATAATTAATAAAGATTTAACAAGTGTTTAGAAAGGAAATCTCAATGGATAAAGATTTATTAATAAGAGAAGATGAAACATTAGACGATTTGCAATTGAACAATATATTTGTAATACAAAAGAAATTAGGTTTTAGATTCGGTGTAGATGCAGTATTATTGGCCAATTTTGCTAATATAAAAAGAAATGATAATATATTAGATTTATGTAGTGGTACGGGAATAGTACCATTTATAATATCAGGAAAAAGGAAATTCAATAAAATATTGGGAATAGAAATACAAGAAGATATGGTAGATATGGCTAAAAGAACAGCTATGTATAATGAATTAGAGGAAAAGGTTAAATTTATTTTAGGTGATTTAAAGGATACTAAATTATTAAAGAATTTAGGAGAATTTGATGTAGTTACAGTTAATCCACCATATAAATTAAAAGATTCAGGAATAATAAATAAAAATAGTAAAGATTCAATAGCTAGACATGAGATATTATGTGATATAGATGATGTTATAAAATCAGCCAATATTCTCTTAAAAGATAGAGGTAGATTTTATATGATACATAGACCAGAAAGAATTGTGGATATTTTGACTACAATGAGAAAATATAAAATAGAACCGAAACTTATAAAGATGATACAACCTAATGAAAAAAAATCACCAAATCTTTTATTAATTGAAGGACATAAAAATGGAGGACAATTTTTAAAATGGGAAAAAACTCTTTGTATATACGATAATTTAGGTAATTATACAGAAGAGCTAATTAACATTTACGGTAAAAATGGAGGAGAATAAGAATGGGTAAGGGAAAACTTTATATAGTTCCTACTCCAATTGGGAATTTAAAAGATATAACTTTAAGAGCATTAGATACTCTTAAAGTTGTAGATATTATAGCTGCAGAGGACACAAGACAAACTATAAAGTTATTAAATCACTATGATATCAAAAAAAAGTTGATAAGTTATCATCAACATAATGAACAGGGAAAAAGTCAGGATATTATAGGATTATTAGAAGAAGGCAATAACATAGCTTTGGTTAGTGATGCAGGAACACCAGCTATTTCAGATCCAGGAAGTGTTATAGTAAAAAAGTGTATAGAACAAAATATAGATTATGAAGTACTACCAGGAGCAACAGCACTTATACCAGCACTTATATATTCAGGATTAGATACTACTAAATTTTTATTTAGAGGTTTTCTACCAAGAGATAACAAGTTTAAAAAAGAAGTTATAGAAGAAATAAAAGATTACACAGAAACAATAATAATATACGAAGCTCCCCACAGGTTATTAAATACTTTAAAATTTTTAAAGGAAAATCTTAATAATCGTAGAATATCTATAATCAGAGAGATATCAAAACTTCATGAACAAGTTCATAGATTTACCTTAGAGGAAGCTATAGACTATTATAAATGTAATTCTACTAGAGGAGAATATGTAATTGTAATAGAAGGAAAAAGTAAAGAAGAATTAGAAAAAGAAGAGTTAGACCAATGGAAAGAGTTAAGTATTAGCGAACATATTTTATTTTATATGAAAGATGGAGTAAGTAAAAAAGAGGCAATAAAAAGAACTGCTAAAGATAGAAAGATATCTAAGTCAGAAGTATACAAATACTCTATAGATATATGAAATAAGACTAAGTATTTACAAAAAAGTAACAATAGATTAGAGAATATGCAGACTTTTAATATTGAGAATGTAAAATATATGTTTTATAATATTAAAGTAGCCTTTCTAAAGAAAACAGTTTTAAATTTTTCAGGGGGTGTTCGTGTGAACAAGAAAATAGTGTCTGCACTAGTAGCATTAGGGCTAATAATATCTAGTAATATTACAGTATTTGCAGAACCACTATCAGGCAATAGAGCAACTTATCAGCAGAGAATAAATGAAAGCAGAAATTCATTACAAGATGTGAAAAGTAAGAGACAGAAGTTAGAATCCGATGTAGAAAAAATGGACAATCAAATCGAAGTACTTATGCACAAAATTTCTCAGACGAAAAATAAAATTTCCAATACTAAAAATGAAATAAAAAAGGCAGAAAAAGATATTGTAAAAGCAGAAGAAAACATTAAGAAAGAACAAGAGCTCTTTAATAAGAGAGTTAGAGCAATGTATATGAATGGCGTTGGAAGCTATTTAGATATAATTGTAGAGGCAGAAGGGCTAAGTGATTTAGTTTCAAAAGTTGATTCCATTAAAAGAATAATGGATATGGATAAGAAAATAATTTCAGATTTAAATAATAAAAGACAAGCACTTGAAGGAAAAAAACAAAAATTAGATAATGACAATAAAAAATTACTAGCATTAAAATCAGAAAACGAAAGTAAATTATCTGATATAAATAAGAAGAAAAGAGAGCAAGATACTTTATTAGCTGAACTTAGAAGACAAGAAAGAATGTACGCATCAAGAATAACTGAAAATCAAGCTCAAATAGATGCAGCAATGAGACAAGTTAATAAAATAAGAGATAATGTTCCAAAGTATGTTCCATCTAGAGGGTCATCATCATTATCATCAGATACAGTTGTTGCTTATGCATCAAATTTCTTAGGAACACCATATACTTGGGGTGGAAATGGTCCAAATACCTTTGACTGTTCAGGATTTGTAAAATATGTTTATGCACATTTTGGTGTATCTTTACCTAGAGTAGCTTCAGATCAACAGGGAGCGGGTTCTCCTGTGTCTAGAGGTAATTTACAACCAGGAGACTTAGTATTCTTCGGATCTCCTGCACACCATGTTGGTATATACGTAGGAAATAATGCTTATATGCATGCACCTAGAACAGGAGATGTGGTTAAAATTTCACCATTAACTAGAAGTGACTACAGTGGAGCAACAAGAGTACGATAATTATATATTTATCTTGCATTTTTATATATACATAGTTCGGAATTCATGTCTATAAACCCTATCTAATTTAAAGATTTTTTAGATTAACAATCATACCTTTAATTTAAAGAATTTTTATGTTAGTAGTTATCTATATGTTATATATCATGATTTAAACTACTATTAACATAAAAATACAGCATAAGTTAATCCTTATGCTGTATTTTTATTTACTTTTTAATTCATCTAAACAATCTTTGCATATGTTTTTTCCTTTATAATAATTTACATTTCTTGCATCGCCACAGAA
>NZ_FUWT01000011.1 GCF_900167265.1 Clostridium tetani | reverse complement strand
CTTTGAGGCAGGTTGCCCACGTGTTACTCACCCGTCCGCCGCTAATCCACTTCCCAAAGGAAGCTTCATCGCTCGACTTGCATGTGTTAAGCACGCCGCCAGCGTTCGTCCTGAGCCAGGATCAAACTCTCAATTTAAAAGTTTAGTCTTTATCAACTATATATAATCGATAAAACCTTGCTCAATTACTATTTTTTGATTCTCAATAAGAATCGACTGGCTTATTTCTCTGTTTAATTTTCAAAGACCTATTTGTCTGTCGCACTCAAGCGACTTTTACAGTATACAACTTCAAATTTGTTTTGTCAACACTAATTTATTTTTTTCTTAAATTAGTTTTTGAAGTGAACCTTAGCTTCTAATATTTCAATAAGAAACTTGTCCTCCGTGGGACATTTGTTATTGTATCACAGGTACCTCTTATTTCTACAAACAAATTAATCTTTATAATTAGTTTATCTTTATAAATTATTAAATTTCATCTTATATCGCCATTTTTCAGATAATGATACACCAGATAAAGTTTATGTGAATACTTCTACTTTTAACTTGAAAAACAATATATAGAAGAAACCCTATGCATTCACATAGGGCTTCTTTTTAAAAAATCTATTAGCTACAAGGTGAAGTGTAGTTTGCTACAACTCTAACTCTTAAATCTAATGCCTCGCATAAATCATGTTGTGGTAATAAAAAGTCAAATGATCTGCGCACTGTTCCGCAACTGTTTCCATGTCCACAACAACCTTTATCATATACTAAATCATCATCTACATTAGATGTATATTGATTTCTACTTGCAATAAATGTGTCTGCTTTAAAAGCTAAAACTTGGCCAGATCTATTCATAACTATACATCCTACAGTTATTTCTCTACCATAGCATACATTTCTTAATACTACTCTTGTCCTTAGTAACCTAGTTTCTGATTTACTAATATCCATAGGGTCTAAACTAGTACTTTTACACAATTCACAAGGACTAAAATGAACAGATTGTGTCATTGAATCATTTTCACAAAAGCTACTTAAATTAAATTCTTCAGCAACAGAAAAGTTATCAACTTCTATATTTCCTTTATAAATATTTATATCATCCATATATATCTCACCACCAATAATATTAGTTAGTATTTTTAATACCTATGATACAGTATATGACGTTTATCCTAATTTGTTTACATTATTCCCAACTAATTTCGAAAAATCCATTTTCTTTTGCCATATCATATTCTAATTCTATGTCTACATCTCCTGATTTGCTATTATCTATTTTTATATTTTTTTCTTTTATTTTATTTTTATCTTCTGCTCTTTCAAGCATTTTCTTTGTTTCTTCTTCCATTATTTTTAAAGGTGTAGCCTTATTTTCCTTTTCTTCAACTTTCCTATCTACAGTGCATGCTAGAATAAGTAAAGATATACTAATTTCCCTATTATTTAATTTATTAACCAAGACCTCTTCTACAAACATAATTGGCTCTTTTTTACTGTCCCCTTCCCCATTGATTGAGCTGACTTCAACTGGTATAAATGACGCAAGAGACTTTTGTATATTACTTAAATACCTTTTTGAATCTTCTTTTGCTGATGTATATATTAATTTTATATCTATAAGCCCATGAAAAAAAACTTTATATTGTCCTTGAGTCTCTATTCTTTTATTTTCTACTATAGAATTTTCTAAAATAACTTTTTCTATTTTTCCTATATCTTGATCTTCCTCAGGAATTCTAAATTGAAAGTTTAAACAGATTTCTTTCCTTGGATAGTCTAATTCATACTTACTTATTTTATCTTGAGAAGTAATTCCTTCTACATACATACTTATTACCCCTTTCCTTAATTAATGAATAATGAACAATGAATAGTGAATAATTGTTGTTCATTAAAATAAAAAACTGGACACAGTTTTTTATTTTATTACTGGTGCTACTAAAATCTTTGTTTTTAATATAAACTCTCTTTTGCTTACTATTTTTACAGATACATCTTCTAAAGCTACATATGCTGTTCTCATATTAATATTTTTATTATCATAATGTAACTTTCTATAAAAAGGAATTTTATAATATAATTTATGACATTTCTTTTCAGATTCCATAGATATATAAGAAACTTCTATATTTTTATATGCTGCTATGTTTAAATTACATCCTCTATATAATTCATCTTTTTCTATGGATTCTATTCCAATTTTTATATCTATTTTTTCTATTTTATCTATGTCAAATACCTCATCAGATATTTTTAATGTATCCCATTCCCACTTTTCCGCTTTTGGAATATCTTTAATGTACTTAGGAATTCTATTTTCAGGAGTGATTCCTTTGACAATTATGTCATACTTCTCCATTATAAGTACCTCCTCTGTTTTAATTTCATAATACATACTATGATTAATCCCCTTAAAATGAGCATAAAAAAAGAAGACATAAGTCTTCTTCAAAACTATATTGTAACTATTTTAAAAATAGCTAATATTAATAGTATAGCTCCTATAAATATTCTATAGATAGCAAATATTCTCATAGGTTTTTTTTGTAAGAATTTTATAAACTTTTCTATAACTACTAAGGATACTAGAAAAGCTCCTACAAAACCTACTATCAATGCTATAAATTCTATATTAGTCATATAGAATCCACTTTTCACTAATTTTAAACCTGATGCTCCTACCATAACTGGTATAGCTAAGAAAAATGAAAATTCTGCTGCAACTACTGGTGAAAGCCCAGCTATCCATCCCCCCATAATAGTAGAGGCTGATCTAGACATTCCTGGCCATAGCGCTAAACACTGAAACATTCCTACAAATATAGATTGTCTTAATTTCATATCATATATATTTTTAGTTTTACTTCTTCGTCTGTATTTATTTTCTACAATAATCATAAGTATACCACCAATTACAAGTCCAATTGCTACTGTTATTGGATTAAATAAATACTTGTCTATGTAATCATCTAATGAAAAACCAAATATAACTGCTGGAATACATGCTACAACTATGTTTATCCAAAATCTTAATCCTCTTCTGTCTGGTGCAAATATATCTTTTACACTGTTGAGTAGCTTGTCCCAATAAACCACAACTACTGCTAATATAGCTCCTAACTGTATCACTACATTAAATAAATTTGCATAATCTCCTTTAAAATTAATAACATCGGATACAAGTATTAAATGTCCTGTTGATGATACAGGAACAAACTCTGTTAGCCCTTCTACTATTGCAAGTATTATTGCTTTTAATATTAGAAGCATTCCATCACTCTCGCTCTCTATACATAAATTTTAAAAACAATCCTATATATTATACTACTTTTTTCATGATTATAGTATGGATATTAGTAAAATTATTATAATAATTTATTTATCAGCTGTTAAATACTTTAAATTTACTTCTCTTAATATATTTTTCTTATCTAAAGATAATCTTATATTATTTTCTCCTTCTTTTAAAGGTATAGTAAAATAGTTATTTATATCCATCCACTCATCATTATTTATACTTATATAAAATCCTTTCAACATTCCACTATCCTTAAAAGCTGCTCCATAGATTATTACCTCATTATCTTTTCTATTATCTTCTGATACTTTTTTAGATAATATTAGTGTAGGTATTTTATCCTTATTATCAGATTCTTTCCTTGCAGCTGTTGGTGGTTTCTTAAATATTATATCATTATTTACAAATATAGTAGGACGAATTATTCTTCCTTCTATACAAATCTCTGGTATAGGTCCTTTAGGTATATAAGTAATAAAAGAATTACTCTTAGGTAACCCATAAAGATTATTATCTATTTGTATAGTATATGTATACATATAAGGCTTCATCTTTTTAACATACTTTTCTATATTCTTTATTCCTTTTGTATTTACATTATCAAGACCCTTATTTAATAATTCTATTGCACTTAAAAGCTTTCCTTCACTCTCCATATAAGTATTACTTGCTACATCTAACATTATCCATTTATTATGTTTGCTGCTCCAAACTTCACAAATTTTATAATAATAATCCTTGTCATTATGTTGACTCCCCTTTATTCTAAACTCTCCTCTTCTTGCATATAAACCTAGTGATGATGCACATTGACTAAACACTATTGAAAATTCTCTATCAGAAAAACTATTGTTATTTTCCGCTTGTTTAAGTATATTTATAGCATCATTTTTTGTGCTCATACTTCCCTTATTAAACTCCATTTTCTGATTTATCCAATCCATTATCTTTAAAGCTTTATCTAATTCATCAGTGCTATCTTTAACTATCTCATCTAAATCATATTTTGCTTTTAACTTTTGTAGATTAGGATTTTTCTCTGACTCATAATAAAAAACTATATTGTCTCCATCATAAAAATTTTCCCATTTAGTGGTGAATACACCTTCCTCTGATTTTTTATTACCACATCCAATAAAATTACCACTAGCTATAGCTAAAATTAGAGAACAAATTATAAATTTTTTAGAAATCTTACTAAAACCAAAACCACTATTTTTCATAAAATATCCACCTCAAATCTTAAAACTAATTCACTAATAGTCTATATCGACCAAACCATATTTAAATAAAGACTTTTATCAATATAAAAAAGATGTAGTATTGTTTCTATAAACAATACTACATCTATATATTATCATATATTCACAGTTTTCCTTGTATTTTAGTAAAACAATTTAAGCTCTGGTATTTCCAATTTTTCATTGCCTTTAGCCTTTTTATATTGTTCTAAAAGTTTTTTTCCTTTTTTATAATTTTCTTCTATGGTTTTTTTATTGTATTTATCCATATTTCCACTTATATAGTTTTTAGCTGTCCTTAAGTTATACATTCCTCTTTCCAAATCCATATTAACCATCATATAGTAGCAACCTGCATTATTTAGAGTTAATGGGTCATTTTCGTCCTTATCATAAGCTTCTTTTATTTCTTTTATTGCCTCATTATTTTTACCATTTAAAAAATATATCGTTCCTAAAGTTCTATGATACTTTGGAATTTGTGATTTAATTTTAATGCATTCCTTTAAAGTTTTTTCCGCTTCTTTATCTTTGTTTTGATATATATAAGTTAAAGCAATATTATATTTTACTTCTGCATCTAAAGGTTTTACTAACTCTGCCATTTTTAAGTATTTTAATGTTTTATCCATATCTTCTCCTCTTTCTAAGGAGTAATTTGCTGTATTTATCATTATATTTTTATTATAAGGTTCCTTACATAAAGCTATATTAAAAAATGTATCTACATTTTTTATTTGATTTTCTTTAGTATTATTTTTTTCCTCTTTATTTTTTAAACTCTTCTTTTGTCTTTTAAGTATTTCAGGCATTAAAAAGGCATAATTGTCTACATAGTCTTGGTTTTCATAAATAGATTTTATACAATATTCCTCTGCCTTATTTAAATCTCCCATTGACAAGTAGAACCAAGAAGCTGTGTGGTATACCCTGTAGTCCTTTTTATTTTCCTTTAATAGCTTGTCTATTACCTCTTCTGCCTTATCTTTTTCTTCTTTGTTCACTAGTATAGAAGCCTCTATAGCTTTTGGAATTATTTTGCCTATATTCTGTCCTTTTAAACTATCCATTATTTTTTGTGCTTCTTCTGTTGTTTCTAAACTTCTTGAATATATTTTAGCTCTCCAAATTCTATAAGCTAATTCTTCGGGCTCTTTTATAGATAATTTAGATATTGTATCCAATACTTTATTTTTATCATTTATAGCTTCATGAATGATTACATCATAAACTTTGTATTCATCCTTATTTAAATGCCAAGCTTTTTTTAAATGTTCTATTGACTTCTCTTCTTCTCCAACACTCATAAGCATCTCAGAATATTTAGCCATATCATAAGAAGATTTTTCATCTAAGGGATAAGACTTTAATAACTTTTTTGCCTTTTCATACTCTCTATTAAAAATATATGCAGAAAACATAGATGCTATAAGTGTTTTATCCTTTGGATTTTCTTTTAAGAATCCTTCTCCATCGGACAATGCCTTTTTATAATCCTCATTAATTAATTGAATGTACGTTACATAACTTAAGGATTTTGAATCCTTTTTATCATTATTTTTTATTTCCTCTATATTTTGTATTGCTTTATATTTATCTCCCTTTAATGAGTAAACTTCTGCTGCCTTAGCTTTCCATATTATAGCACCATCTTTTTTATAAGATCTTTCATATTCTTCTAAAGCCTTATCATAATTACCTTCTATTAAATATTTATCTCCCTTACTATTAGAAATATGCTGTGTATTTTTTAAAGAAAATCTATATATAACTAGAGCCGATAGTACAACAATTATAGATAAAATTATTAAGATCGTTATAGATTTATCCATGATCCCATCTTTCAATCCGGATTCTATAGAACTGTTTTCACTATTGTTTTCAGGTTTCAAGTTGTTCAAATGGAGCACCTCCCCCTTATATATTAAGTAAATATTATCAAATATATATTTAAAAAGCTATATAAATATTCATGGAATATTTGGAATTATAGACAAGATAATATATTAAATTCAATAATTTTATATTAACAATATTAATTAAAAATGATGTATAATATGCATATATATAAAATTATATTATAATACATAATGGAACTTAGTTCTTTAGGGGGAATTTAATGGTAAAAAATAATAAAAGAATTGGTAGAAACGTTCTTATCTTTATCTTATTAGGTCTTCTTATGTTAACAGGAACTATTTCTTACATTATTTATTATTCAGTTAATAATGAAGATAAATTGTCTAAGGTAGAATATGGTGGTAAGATAAAAAGAGATAAACCTAAAAATAAAAAAGAAGATTCTCCAAAAAAAGATATATTATCTGAAGTGTTACTTAGCTTTGCAGGAGATTGTACTATAGCTACTGATTCTAAGTTTGCTTATGAAAATAGCCTTGTCCATATTTATAACAAAAACGGACAAGACCCTTCTTACTTTTTTAAAAATGTAGCTAATATATTTAAAGAAGATGATTTAACCATTGTAAATTTGGAAAATAATTTTACTGAATCTAAAGATAAAGCAAAAAAACAATTTAACTTTAAAGCTCCTCCTTCCTATGCCAAAACTTTGCCTGCTGGCTATATAGATGGTGTAGATATAGGCAATAACCATATATATGACTATAAGCAAAAAGGATTTGATGACACAATAAATAGCCTTAAAGAAAACAATATAAATTACTTTGGAGAAGGATTTAAGTGGATAAAGGAAGTTAAAGGAGTTAAATTAGGTTTTTTAGGCTATAGGGGGTTCAATGACTATCCAGAGTTTAGAACTCAAATAGAAAATGAAATAAAAGAACTTAAAAATAAGGGATGCAATGCGGTTTTAGTTAGTTTTCACTGGGGCTTAGAGTCTCAATATTATCCTATAAAAACGCAAAAAGATTTAGCTTATTATGCTATAGATAAGGGAGCTGATTTAATAATTGGTCATCATCCTCATGTACTTCAGAGTATAGAAAAGTACAAAAATGCTATAATATGCTATAGTTTAGGTAACTTTTGCTTTGGTGGAAATTTTAATCCCAAAGATAAAGATACAATGATTTTTCAAATAAAATATAATTTTAAGAATAGAGAAATCGAAAACTATGAAGTTAAAATAATTCCTTGTAGGATATCTTCTGTTACTTATATGAACGATTATTGTCCCACTCCTTTACAGGGAGATGAAAAGGATAGAGTTTTAAAGAAGATTAAAGATTTATCTCCTAAAGCTTATTTTGAAATATCTGATAAGTTCTATAAGGTAAATGTAAAATAAAAGTGTATAATAAAACAAAATTTATACGAAGGAAGTGTCTAAAATTAGTATAAAATCTTATTTAAGCATTTTATTATCTAAATTTGTAATATTTTTGTCTAGAAAACTTTTAAAAGGAGGTACTAATTTCCCAGGAAAAGTGGCATTAAAAATAGACAATAATATCTTAAAAACTGTAGCAAAAGACTACAAAATTATATTGGTTACTGGTACTAATGGTAAAACTACAACTACTAGTATGATTTATAATGTGTTAAAAGATAGTGGAAAAAAGGTTATTACAAATGCCTCTGGTGCAAATATGTTGCCAGGAATAATAACTTGTTTTGTAGAAAATTATAAGTTTAATAAAGAGAAAAACCCTTTCCCACAGGAAAAGTATGCTGTTATAGAAGTTGATGAGGCAAATGTTCCTCTTGTAACAGAGTATGTAATCCCTGAATTTATAACTATTACAAATATTTTTAGAGATCAATTAGATAGGTATGGAGAAGTTTACACTACTTTAAATAAAATATTAGAAGGAATAAAAAAAGTTCCCTTTTCTACTTTAGTTCTAAATGGAGATGAGGCACTATTTAGTGAAACTAATTTACCTAATCAAAAAATATACTATGGTTTTAAAGAGGCAATTACCAATAATAAAGAAGAAAATATAAATACTGACTCTAAGCTTTGTAAAAAATGTAATCATCCTTACACATATAATTTTTTAACTTATAATAATTTAGGTGATTTCTATTGTGAAAATTGTGGAAATAAAAGACCTGTTCTTAATTATTTTATAAACGAAGTACTAGAACTTACCTCAGAAGGATCTACTGTTGTTATAAATGGAACTCAATACTACATAAATCAACCTGGTGCCTATAATATTTACAATGCTCTTTCTGCATTTTCTATAGCTAGAGAATTAGGAATAGAAAAAAATATAATAACTTCTTCCTTTAAAAACCAAAAAAGTTCCTTTGGTAGACAAGAGGAGTTAAATATTGAAGGAAAAGAAGTTAAAATAATATTAGTTAAAAATCCCGCTGGTTGTGACCAAGCAATAGATACTATAGCCTTAGATAATAGAGAAATAAATTTAATAACTATTTTAAATGATAATACCGGCGACGGAAAAGATGTTTCTTGGATATGGGATGTAAATTTTGAAAAACTTAATTCTTTAAATATATCTAAAACAATAATATTTGGTAGTAGACTTTATGATATGGCAATTAGACTTAAAATAGCTGGTCTTTCTCATGATGAATTTTCCATTTGTCAAGATTATGAAGGTGTTTTATCAGAAATAATATCTTCTAATGGAGATACCTTCTATGTTTTAGTTACATACACTGCTATGTTAGAATTTAGAAAGTTTCTTCACAATAAAAAATATATAGAAAATCTTTGGTAGTTTTAGGAGGTGTTAAATATGGAATTAAATATATGCCACTTATATCCAGATCTTTTAAATGTTTATGGAGATTATGGAAATATCCTTATATTAAAATATAGATGTGAACAAAGAAATATAAAAGTAAATGTGTTCAATGTATCTATTAATGATGAATTTTCACCAAAGGATTTTGATATTACACTATTAGGTGGAGGTCAAGACTATGAACAAGCAATAGTATCTAAGGATTTATTAGAAAATAAAAAAGATGCTATTAAAGAATATATAGAAAATGAAAAAGTTCTTCTAGCTATATGCGGAGGATACCAACTCCTAGGAAATCACTACACTACATCTAATGGAGATACGTTAGAAGGTCTTGGTATACTTGATATACATACAGAATCCTCTTCTGATAGACTAATTGGTGATGTAGTAATTTATAATGAAGAGTTTAATGAAAATTATGTAGGATTTGAAAATCACTCAGGTAAAACCTATATAGGAAAATTAAAACCTTTGGGTAAAGTTATTAAGGGTTCTGGAAACAATGGAGGAGATGGCTTTGAAGGATGCGTTTATAAAAATACCTTTGGAACCTATCTTCATGGAGCATTACTCTCTAAAAATCCTGAATTAGCAGATAGACTTATAAAAATCGCTTTAAAAAATAAATATAATGAAGAAATAAAATTATCTTTTATTGATGATGGTCTAGAATTCAAAGGGAAGGACTTTATGATAAACAGATTAAAAGATAAAAAATAATAGGAAGGAATTTTTTTAATGCAATCTATCCAAAATAATATCGAAAGCAGTATAGAAAATAATATTTTAAAACATAACCTACGCAATAAGCTTGCACACATTTTTAAAAATCATTTTATTTTTTTAATAACTTTACTATCACTATTTTTAAAATCTTTAATTTTTATAGCATATGTAGCTTCACCTACTGGAGCCAAAATATCCATAGCAAGACTTCCATTTTATCTTATAAATACTTTACTTTATATATCTATAATTTCTATTTTTATATCCTTTTGCTATCTATTTAAGGGGAAAAAACAAATAATAGCATTCTTAACTGTTAACTTTATGTTTTCCCTTTTTATGCTTTGTGATTTAATTTATTATAGGGGCTTCCAAAGTTTTATATCTATATATAATTTATCACAAAAAGGAAATCTTGAAAATTTAGGTTCCACTATAATTTCTTTAATAAAACCTTTGGATATAGTATTCTTTTTAGATATATTTGTTATTGTATTTATTTTAATAAAATATAAAAGAGATTTTATTTTACCAAAAAAACAGGTGGCTTTATCTATTTGCATTTTACTTATAAGTATTTCTGTACCTTCTTATTATCATTATACTTATGATATTTTAGAAAAGCATGGTCCTAATAGAAAATATTTTCATATATATTGGTCTCCTCTTTATAATATTTCTAAAATGTCTCCTGTTGGATACCATATATATGATAGCTACCTATATTTTAAAAATTCTAAGAGACTAGCTCTTAACACTGAAGATAAGACCTCTATAAATAAATGGTTTACCACAGCTAAAGAAGATTTACCTGATAATGAACAGGCAGGAATTTTTAAAGGTAAAAATCTAATATTTATTCAAGTTGAATCCTTAGAAAGATTTGTAATAGGACAAAAGGTTAACGGTGAAGAAATAACCCCTACTTTAAATAAAATTTTAAAAAATAGCTTTTATTTTTCATCAATATACGAACAGGTTTCTGGTGGAAATAGTTCTGATTCAGATTTAATGGCTAATACCTCCACATATCCTGTAAAAAATGGAGCGACTTTTTTTAGATTCCCAGATAATAAATATAATTCTCTACCTATGATGATGAGTAAATTAGGCTATAAAACATCTGCATTCCATCCTGATGGTGGAGGATATTGGAACTGGATGCCTGCGCTACAGTCCATGGGTTTTGATAAATGCACAGATATTACTGGATTTAACGTAGATGAAACTATAGGTCTTGGTATAAGCGATGGAACTTATTTAAGACAGTTAGCAGATAAAATAAGCAATCAACCTAAGCCTTTTTATTCATTCTTTGTTACCTTAACTAGTCATATGCCATTTAATTTACCAAAAGAGCATAGACATATGAAATTATCTGATACTATGGATAAAAATGTTTTAGGCGATTATCTTCAAAGTATTCACTATACAGACAAGCATATTGGAAACTTTCTAGCTTCTTTAGATAAAAACGGTGTATTAGATGATTCTGTAGTAGTCATATATGGAGATCATTGTGGTGTACATAAATATTACAAAGATAAACTTAATGAAATACAACCAAGAGAAGATTGGTGGTTTAAAAACGACTATGAAATTCCTCTACTTATATATTCTAAGGATTTAAAAGGTAAAGAAATAAAAACTATTGGTGGACAAATAGATATTTTACCAACAGTTGCATATCTTATGGGTGTGGATAAAAAAGAATATATCAACACTTCCATGGGGAGAAATCTTTTAAATACAAATAAAAATTTTGTAGTTTTAAGTAATGGTGTTTTCATTGGAGACTATGAAACAGAAAATGAAAAGAAAAAGCTAGTAGAGGGACTTAATATATCTGATATAATGCTTAGAAGTAACTATTTTAAAAACTATTATAAAAAATATAAACCTAACCACTAGTAAAGAAATATCTCAAAAATTTCTTTTTAATATATAAGGAGAGTGTTAAGAAATGTTTTAATTTATCTTAACACTCTCTTTATTATTTTCTATTTATCAAACGCAGTTGTATCATTTTCTTTCTTTCTTCTATTGTTAAATCATCAAAAGTTCTAAATTTAAAATTATTTTCTTTTAAATATTCTATAGTATCACTAAGTGCATCTACTGTAGTTGTTTTATAATATCCATCATGCATAAGTATTACTGCAAAGTCTTTCATGCTACATTGATTTATCACATTTTTCTTTAAAATTTTAGCATCTACTGTTCTACTTATTGCATCTCCTGAACACACATTCCAATCCACATAGTCTATTCCATTAGATATTAATTTATTTCTTATATCCCCTAAAACTTTAGCATTGGATACTAAATTATCTGATCCTCCAGGTAATCTCACATAGTTTTTAGCTTTCTCTCCAGTAATTTTTTCTATTGCTGCATTGCACTTATTTAAATCATAAAAAAAACTTTTGGTGTCTTTATATATCACTTTATAGTTATGGGAATAACTATGAGGTAATATACACATATCACTGTTTTTTAATTCCTTTACTACATTGGGATATTTTTCTAATTCACTTCCTACAACAAAAAAACTTCCCTTTACATTATGTTTATTTAATATATTTAGTATTCTTAATGTATTATTTGCTGAAGGTCCATCATCAAAAGTTAGAAATACTATTTTTTCATTATTTTTTACGACCTGTCCCCTTAAATTATAGTTTTTCCCCATAGTTTTAGAAGGTGTAAATAATGAAATTATAACTGCTAATAATAAAATATATATTATTTTTTCTTTCTTAATTTTTGTTTTTCTTCTAAAAACTAACACAGAATATACCTACTTTCTTTATGATATTTATAAATCTCCTCATATATAGAATTTCCTTTAGTTTTTTATTAATTCTAAAATCTATATAACTTCTTTAGGTAAGTTTTTATACTTTTAATAAAAAAAGCCACAACTTTAACTTTTTAAAATTTATAAAGTTAAAGCTGTAGCTTTTATTTATTATATTTTTCCTATTATTATTTCTTCACCTTTTATGTCTACTCCTATTTTACATCCTTCGTATATATCTCCTTTTATTATTTGTTTTGCTATTTTAGTTTCTAATATATTTTCAATATATCTTTTTAAAGGTCTAGCTCCATAAATTGCATCATATCCTTCTTTTGCCATAAGTTCTTTCGCATTTTCTGTTACAATCAAAGTTATATTTCTATCTTTTAGCCTATTTTCAATATCTTGTAGGAATATATCTATTATTTTAGTTATTTCTCTATTTGTAAGTGGTTTAAACATTATTATATCATCTAATCTATTTAAAAATTCTGGTTTAAATCTATCCTTTAAGGCATTAGATACTTTATTTTTAACTGTTTCATCTATTCCGTCTTCTTTTTTATTTTCTAAAAGATAGGAACTACCTATATTAGATGTCATTATTATTATACAATTCTTAAAGTCAACTGTTTTTCCTTTATTATCTGTTAATCTTCCATCATCTAATATTTGCAAGAATATATTAAACACATCATCATGAGCTTTTTCTATTTCATCGAAAAGTATTACAGAATAAGGTTTTCTTCTAACTGCCTCTGTAAGTTGACCACCTTCTTCATATCCTACATATCCTGGAGGAGCTCCGATTAATCTGGATACAGAATACTTTTCCATATACTCTGACATATCTATTCTTATTATATTTTCTTCACTATCAAATAAATTTTTGCATAGAGTTTTAGCTAATTCAGTCTTACCAACTCCAGTTGGTCCCAAAAATATAAATGATCCTATTGGTTTTTGAGGATCTTTCATACCAGCTCTTGCTCTTAATACAGCATTTGAAACAGCTTCTACTGCTTCATCTTGACCTATAACTCTACTCTTAAGTTCATCTTCTAATCTTAATAATTTGTCTTTCTCTCCTTCAATAAGTTTTGTTACTGGTATTCCTGTCCAATGAGATATTATTTTAGATATCTCATTCTCTGTTACTTCTTCTTTTAGCATATTCCCTTGACTATTTTCTTTTATAAGAATTTCTTTTTCCTCTATTTGACTTTTAATCCCTGGTATTATACCATATTTTAATTCTGCTACTTTATTTAGATCATACTCTCTTTCTGCTTTTTCTAACTGTCCCTTAACTTCATCTAGCTTTTGCTTTAAATTTCTCATATTAATTATTTGTTCTTTTTCTTTTTCATATTTTGCAGTCATCTCTTTATCTTTTTCTTTTAAATTGCTTAATTCTTTTTCTAAATCTTCCAATCTTTCTTTTGATCTACTATCTTTTTCTTTAGCTAGAGCTTCTTTTTCTATCTCCATTTGAAATATTTTCCTCTTTATAGAATCTAGTTCTGTTGGTAAGCTATCTATTTCAGTTCTTATCATAGCCCCTGCTTCATCTATTAGGTCAATAGCCTTATCCGGAAGATATCTGTCTGTTATATATCTTTGAGATAATTTTGCTGCTGCCACGATAGCTGAATCATGAATTCTTATTCCATGATGTATTTCAAATCTTTCCTTAAGACCTCTTATTATTGATATAGTATCCTCTACTGTTGGTTCATCTATAATTACTGGTTGAAATCTTCTTTCTAATGCCTTATCTTTTTCTATATATTTTCTATATTCATCAAAGGTAGTAGCTCCAATACAATTTAGCTCTCCTCTAGCTAACATTGGTTTTATTAAATTACCTGCATCCATAGATCCTTCAGTTTTTCCTGCTCCAACTATATTGTGTATTTCGTCTATGAATAATATAATTTTTCCTTGGCTATTTTCGACTTCCTTAAGTACAGCTTTTAATCTCTCTTCAAATTCTCCTCTGAATTTAGCTCCTGCAATTAAAGCACCCATATCTAAGGAAAATATAATTTTATTCTTTAGCCCTTCTGGTACATCTCCTCTTACTATTCTTTCAGCAAGTCCTTCAATAATAGCTGTCTTACCAACTCCCGGATCTCCTATTAATACTGGATTATTTTTAGTTCTTCTTGAAAGAATTCTTACAATTCTTCTTATTTCTTCATCTCTACCTATAACAGGATCTAATTTATGTTTTTTAGCATCTTCTATTAAGTTTCTTCCGTATTTTACTAAAGCCTCATAAGTTCCTTCAGGATCCTGAGTATCAACTCTTTGGTTTCCTCTCACCTGCTGTAATACATTTAAAAACTTATCTTTTCTTATATTAAATTTATCTAATATCTTTTTAATAGAAGTAGACCTTCCTTGCATTAGAGAAAGCATTATATGTTCCACGCTAATATATGAATCCTTAAAATCCTTAGCTATACTTTCTGCTCTAATAAAAATTTCTTCAAAGGATCTAGTAGCATATACTCCACTATTTTGCGCTCCATCTCCTAATACCTTAGGCATTTCATTTAATTCTCTTTTTATTTCATCTCTTAAAACTTTTATATTTATATTCATTTTCCCTAAAATATTTGGGATTAATCCGTCTTCTTGAAAAACTAAAGCTGCAAAAAGATGAAATGGCTCTAATTGCTGATGATTATACTTTACTGCAATTTTTTGAGAATCATTTATTGTTTGCTGAACTTTTAGTGTTAATTTTTCTATATCCATATATATATACCTCCTTATTGAGCACAGGTTACAAAAGTTTTGTACTTAATTTTTGCGACCTGTCCCTATATTTACCTATATTTATATTAAAACAATAGTCAAAGAAAGTCAAAGTCTATATAACTCTATTTTTTGTCGTTTTTACTTATTTTGTGATTTTTTTTAATTTATATTACATTTTCTAGCTATACATTTAAAATTCTCTTTAAAATAAATCTTATTATTTCAATACAAAAACCTATAATCTTTTATGATATTCTCCTCATTTTTTATTGAGGTGTAGTTCATAAAAGATTATAGGTCATTTTAATAATCTCTTTTATATATTATATATGTTTATATTTGTAATTAATATTTTAATTTTTAAATCTTTTTACCTAATTTAACTGCTAAATTAAAATATTCAATAGATTCTTCTATGTTATTCATATTATAATACATATTTCCTATATCAATATATCTCTCATACAAATCCTTTTTCTTTCCAAATTTCATAAGAACATCTAAAGATAAATTCATATAAGTTTCTTGTTCTTGTGTATTTTGTTTTCTTTCCGATAATATAGATTTATAATGATAGGCTTTTTCTATACACTTCATATTATTTGTTTTTATTGAATAGTCAATTGCATCATTTATTATACTTTCAAATTTCTCTATATTGTCATTATTTATAAGATTATCTAAGCATGTCATCATAAATACAGCAAATTTATTTAAATCATCTTTCGGGTAATATTTTAAAGCTTTTTTTATATATTCTGTTCCTTTGTATTTTAAATTTACATTCATCATAGCTATTGCAAAGTCATATGTGACTCTAGCTTTCTTATATGTTTCCTGTCCATAAAATTCATAAGCTATATACTTATATTTTTCAAATTTATCCATATCCATATTGATAATACTTAATGTTGCAATGATACTATAGGTATCTGCTTTTTCAATATCTCTTTGAAAATAATTTACTATATCTAAAAGTTTCTGGCTTAATTCATAAGCTTTTTCATAGTTTTCTAACATAATATAGCATTTACATTCATTTAAAGTTGCCTTAGCTGAAATATAATTTTTTCCTTTTTGCTCTGCGCCTTTCTTTACCATATTATAATAATTAACTGCTTGTACATATTCTTTAGATTTGTACAAATATTTGCCAATATCCATATAGTACTTTAATTGATTTTCTTCTAATGAAGATTTTATACTTATTTCATAATATCCTGGAATTAATGCTTGTAATCTTTCAAGCCTATTATTTTCTATATTATATAAAAACAATAAATGCATTATATAAAATGCCTCATCATAATATTCATATTTTAAAGCGAAAGCTAAATTATAATTTAATTTACTTTCATATTCTGCATTTTCTTTATTGTTTTCTATTTGTCCTACATTAT
Source organism: Clostridium tetani (assembly GCF_900167265.1). Classification (GTDB taxonomy): domain Bacteria; phylum Bacillota; class Clostridia; order Clostridiales; family Clostridiaceae; genus Clostridium_G; species Clostridium_G tetani. Next base: position 99,058 of record NZ_FUWT01000011.1, on the reverse strand, counting down.
TTGTAATTTGAGTTTTTACATCACATTTCAAATACTCTATATCTAAATCTAGTTTAGATGCTATATAATCTATAATCCAGCCTTCTGCAGGTATTTTATCATTTTCTATACAACTCATTTTGGATACAGATACTTTATCACCACATATATCTTTTAATGTATATCCTTTATAAATCCTTGCTCTCTTTATTTTTTCACCAACAGAAAATATCTCCATATTACCCACCATCCATTATCCTTCTTTAAGAACACCTATTTTTTTAAATAACGTTACTCCCTCATTTAAGTACGTTGCTGCATCCTTTTCTTTACCTATATCTATATAAAATTTACCTAACATTATAGATATCTCAGCTGCATCTTTTAAATAATCAACATTCTTAACAAAGCTCAATGTCTGAACTAAAGTATTTTCCGCCTTATTTAGCTCACCTTCTAACATATGTATTTTGTATTTTAATATATAATATTTTATCAAAGACTCTTTATCATCATCTTTTATATTTTTAAATATATTTTCCAATGCTCTATTGGATCCATCTATGTCTCTTATTTTTATATAATTTTCACATATATTTATTAGCGTTTCTATTAGTTTATCATCTTTCATAATAAGTCTTAGCTCTTTTGCTTTATTAAGATGAATGAAAGACTCCTCGATATTTTCAAATTCAGAAAATAATTTTCCTAGGTTATTCTCTATTTGAGCCATATAAAATTTATCATCCATCTTCTTAAATATACCTAATGCTTTTTGAGAATACTTCACTGATTCTGTTATATTACCACTTTTACTATATTGTTCTGCCATCATAATTAGAATCCTACCATACTCTTTTTCATTATCTAATTGTTTGAATTTTTCTTTTGCTAGAAATAAGTAATTTATAGATTTATCTAAATTCTCTAGTTTTAAATTAGTATAAGACATATAGTAATAAATTTCTCCTAATAAAAAATCGTCTCCTATATTATTATCATTGTAAACTTTTTCTGCCTGCTGAAAATAACTATATGATGAGTGATATGCCTTTAACTCTAAAGTTATCTTTCCTAAATTAACAAAGGATTTTATAATTTCCTCATATTTATTATTTTTTATAAATACAACATTAGCTGCTAAAAGAGCTTGCTGAGCAAGGGTAGGATTCTTTGCTCTCATATATATTAAGCCTCTTAAATAAAAATTTTTAGCTTTTTTGTACTCTAGATTATACTTCTCTGCATAATATAAAGCTTTTTCTGTATATTCCTCACCTAAACTTAAATCATTATTTAAAATGTGAGCTTCTGCTATATTTTCAAAATAGTAGCATACTTTTTCTGCTTGTGTTTCTTCTGTTTCCATTAAATATTCTATAGATACATCTAAAGCTTCAGATAGATATTCTAATAAGTCCATACTCGGATTTGATTTTCCAGACTCCACAAGGCTTATTTGCCCTGGTGTAATTCTATCTCCTGCTAAATCCTTTAATGTCATATTAAGTTCTTTTCTTCTTCTTTTTATCTTTTCGCCAAGAGATAATATTTCCATATTCATTCTTCCTTTACTATCAATAAGTTATTTTAATACGCTATTTTAATATATTAATTACTTAAAGTATTACTTTATTTGTTTAAATTCTTTATAATTTTGCATATAATAAATTCAAAGCTTTTTGTAATTATTATGTCTATTATACCATATTATTATAATTTTAGAGTATTTTATCTACATGATACTACTGTTTTTATTATATATCTTAAATTTTATTTTTCTTTTTTTTAAATTTTTTTACTTTTCTTTTCAGTAAAAAATCAAAGGTATAATTTTATTTTTATTATTTATAAAATTACACCTTTGATTATTACTACAATAGTCTATTTAACTTTATATTTACATATTTAATTAAATTAATGAATTTTTATCTCATATATCTTGTCATTCCATCATAAGCATCTTGAGCCATACTTCTCATATATCTAGCAGTTCTTTTCATTTTTCTTTTTGTTCTTCTATCCATTTGTGGAGCCATAAGTATCGTAGCTGCTGCTCCTAAAATCATACCTGCCATAAATCTTTTTTGCATCATAATACATTCACCTCTTAAAATATTTATTTTGTAAGTATTTTATGTATCTTTAGCATTTTTTACTCAAGAATATTTTGTCAATTTCCAAAGGAAATTGACAGTGAATGACTAATAATGAATAATTATGGATAACTTTTGCCACAGCTCTTTATTTTCAACTGGAGTTTTATTTTCAGTCTTCCATTCATGTTTAACCTATGAGTTTATCCATCTATTATTTATAGCATTTACAACATAAGCTGAATCACTGTAGACTTTAACGTTACAGCTTTCTTTTCCATTTCCTATGCAAGTGCACCATCTGTATAGAGTACAACCTTTTTCATAGGATTGTCCTATCTCTCTTCTTTTAAATTTTGCTATAAAATTATTTCTATTCCTATACTTTCTTATTGTTCTTACTTCTTTTCACATATTTCCTATTATTGCTTTTATTTTCTCTTTTTAGAGAATTATTTATAATACCACTAACGCTATCTACTATGAGTTTAACATTTTGTATTCCAACAGTTTGCGATATGTATTTTACAACTTCTTTTACTAAAACTATTATATCTTTATCTCCTTGCCAGTTTTCTTTTATTATCTCTTCTGGAACCTCATTTATCAAAGAATTTAATCCATAAAATGCTATAACCACATCATCTATTTTACCTATAAAAGGTATAAAATCTGGCAAAATATCAAAAGGCATAGCTAAGTAAGCTAGTACTGCTGCTGCCTTCCCTTTCGTAGTAATACTAACTCTCTTATCTTTAAATATTCTCCACAATAATGAAACTATATCTGGAACTACCATACTATATTCAATTATCTTTCTATATTTATCTGGTGTATTATTTATAATACCTTCTCTTACCTCTGTATAAGAATCTTCTAAAGGTATAACCTCTTCTTTTTCTTTATTTAAATCTACTTTTGGCTTACGTTTATCATATTTAATATCCTCTATTTCTACCTTTACAATATTTTCTTCTAAGTTTATGTTTTTTAAATTCAAATAAAAATTAGGTATTAGCTTAGTTACTTCATTTAAGTTAATAAATATATTATCTTTATCAGTATTAACACCATAATCTTTAAATTTCTTTAATGCTTTGTCTAAAGCTATACTTTTTATAGGCTTTATTATTCCTAATTTTAACACTTTTATACTAAAAATCTTAACACTCAATTTATTTTCTTGTATATTGCCAAATCCTATCTTTGCATAAAAAGGAATCTTCAATATTTTTTTATAAGTTCCCTCTATTTTTATAAAATTATTAATTTCAATTTTATCTATAGATAAATATTCTATGTTTAAATTTTCTTTAATCATATTTAATATATCTTCACTAGTTAAAGCTACTACAACCGATGATATATTCATAAAATGCCCCCCATCCTAATTACTAATTTTAAATTACTATTTAAAAATTTACTAAAGTATTTATATATAAAAGTATACATTAAATAATATTTTCTGCAATATTATTTAGAGCCAGGTCGAAAACAATACCATAAATTACTTTAACAAAATTTATGATTTTCATTAGACTATATAAAATAATTATTATAGTATTGTGTTATATCTGTATAAAAATTTATTTTAGAAATATCATGATTGGAGGTTAAAAATCAATGTTTAAGAATAAAAAAATTATTTTACCTATTATAATTGCATCACTATCCTTAATATTTTTATTGTTTTTTAACTATAAAACACGATCAGTCACCAATAAAAATTATGTGGAGTTTTTAAATGCCTTGTCTTCTAAAAAAGTTGTATCCGTTTATCTAACTGATACTCCAAAAATTAAAATTAAATTAAGTGATGGAAATTTATATCAAATGGACAATCCAAGAACCGATAATTTTAAGGAAACTCTTTTAAGACAGGGTGTACATGTATCTGAAAATTCTCCTCTAAACTATTTAACTCTTACTTTTTCAGCATCTTTTATATTATCTGTAGCTTTCTTAGTAGGTATTTTGATGAAATCCTCTAACATCACTTCTAAAAAGGCATTCTCTCTAGATGCCTTAGATGTATCATCTACAGAAGAAACTGCTTTTACGTTTAAAAACATAGCAGGTAATGAAGAAGCAAAAGAAAGTGTACAAGATGTTATTGATTTTTTAAAAAATCCTAAAAAATATGAATCTTATGGTGCTAGAATGCCTAAAGGCATTATACTTTATGGAGAACCTGGAACAGGTAAAACTTTATTAGCTAAAGCTATAGCTGGAGAAGCTGGTGTACCTTTCTATGCTTTATCTGGTTCTGATTTTGTACAAGTTTATGTAGGTGTTGGTGCAAGCAGAATACGTCAATTGTTTAAAAAGGCTAGAAACCATAAAAAAGTAGTAATATTTATAGATGAAATTGATGCTATTGGTAAAAAAAGATCTAATTCTAAGAATGGTAATTCAGACGAAAGAGATCAAACTCTAAACGCTCTTTTAACTGAGATGTCTGGGTTCAATGAAAGCGAAGGCATAGTTGTAATCGCTGCTACCAATAGATTAGACATGCTTGATGATGCATTATTAAGACCCGGGAGATTCGATAGACATATTGAAGTTAATCTTCCAGATATTTCAGCTAGAGAAAAAATATTATCATTATACTGTGAAAATAAACCTATCAAAAATTTTAATATAAAAGATTTTGCTCAAAAAACAGCTTATTTTTCAGGTGCAAAACTAGAAAATTTAGTTAATGAAGCCGCTATATTAGCATGTAAAGAGGAAAGTGAATATATTGAAAATATTCATTTCGAAAAAGCCTTTTCTATAATTTTAGCTGGTTATGAAAAACAAAATAGAGATTTTATCCACAATACTGATAAGAAAATAACTGCTTTCCATGAGGCTGGACATGCTCTTGTATCTATGCTAATGCTACCTGAAGAAAAAGTCTCAAAAGTAACAATAATTCCAAGCAATAAAGGTGCTGGTGGGTATACCTTAAGCATACCTGAAGATAAATTATACAAAAATAAAAATTACTTAAATAAAAAAATAATGGTCTTGTTAGCTGGTAGAGCAGCAGAAGAATTAACTTTTGGTGCCGACTTTATAACAACAGGTGCCCATAATGATTTGAAACAATGTACAAATATTGCTTTTCATATGATAACTCAATATGGTATGGGTAATTCATTAGGTCTTTTAAATCTAGAAGAATTAATGAGTCTGAACATCGATAAAAATAATATAATTTTAGAATGTAAAAATCTTGTTGATAATCTTTATATTCAAACTAAACAATTATTAAGTGACAACACATCTATATTAAAATCAATTTCTGAGCAACTATTAGAAAAAGAAACTCTTTATTCAGATGATTTAATATCACTTTGTAATTAGTAGATATGCTGGGTATATTGGGGACAGGTCGCAAAAATTACTAGTCTATATTTTGCGACCTGTCCCCAACTTTTATCACATATTCAATACATTTTTATTTACAAATTAATGTTGATATTACTACTCCTCCAATTAATCCTCCAATATGTCCAAAGTTATCTACATTGGAAATTGAAAATCCTATAATTAAATTCACAAAAATTACTGATATTATATTATTTACAAAAGCTTTTCCTACCCTGTCTTTATATTTTAAAGAAATTATAAGACATGCCCCTAGCAAACCAAATATTGCTCCAGAAGCTCCGATGGAAATACTTGATGACATAAAATAACTTAATAGAGATGAACATATTCCTGATAAAAAATATATAGCTAAATATTTAAACTTTCCATATATTTTTTCTACTAATGGTCCTATAGCAGATAAAGCATACATATTAAGAGCTAAATGAATTAATCCTCCATGTAAAAAAATACAAGTTAATAATCTATAGTATTGCCCTATATCAATTAGAGGATTTACCTTGGCACCTAAAAATATAAGAACATCTATATTACTATCGATTATGTTTCCAGAAAGTAACGCTGTTATGAAATACATAATTATATTCATACTTATTAATATAAATGTTATAGTATTTTCCTTAATAAATCTCTTTATTTTCTTATTTCCATTTTCCCTAGAATAAGTATTATTCATATAAAATCTTATTATTTCAATTAAATCTTCTAAACCGTTGCTATACTGAATTATTTTCTTTTCACTTAAATTTACTAAGACACAATTTTCCTCAAAATAATTACCATTGCTTGAGACCTGTCTCACGAATTTAATTTTTATAAGAGTTATATTATATATTGATAAATTAGGAAATTTATTCTGTAGACTCTTAACTACACTTAATTTAGTGTCGTAGTCATATGAACTATTATACTTTTCACTACAAAATATAATAACTTCATTTATATCTTCTTGAAATCTTACTAACATCCATGGACTTAGTATGGTTTCATTATCTATATTATTTAATTCAAATAAACTGTATCTTAACGCCTTTACAGAGCTTTCAATAATAAAATTTATTGCTTCATCAAAAGCATATCTGTTATTTCTATTATTTATTTGCATTAAATACCTCCTTATATGAATATTTTTATATACCTATTATAACATTTATATTTGAATTTATTATAAGTATATAAAAACTTATTAACAAAGACAGCTACTAATTAATAAATTACAGCTGTCTTAAATTTCAATATATTCACTTTAATCTATAGTAATTAAACTATAGTTTTGATTACTAGATTTTTGTGTTTTAATAAATCTATTTCATAAAATTGGACTGGCTCCCTTGTGTCACTGTCATATAAAACCCTTATCAAAGGCCTATCTGGAAAACCTCTATTTTGATGTATAACATACCCTTCAACTCCATTAGATAGTTTAACGCAAGCTCCCAAAGGATATATTGAGAAAGTTTCCTTAAATTTTTCAACTACCTCAATGTCAAACATTGTTTCTGAATTCCCAAGTATTAGCTCATATGCATCATTGGGAGAGAACTTCCTTCTATAACATCTATCACTGCTAACGGCATCATATACATCGCACAAACTAACTACTTTAGCATATTTTGATATTTCATCTCCATGTAATTTATAAGGATATCCTTTACCATCGATTCTTTCATGATGTTGTTCTACAATATCTATTACATTTTCAGAAATTTGTTTATTATTTCTTAATAATTTGCCACCATATAATGTATGATTTTTTATTTCGGCAAATTCTTCATCATTTAATTTTCCTTTTTTATTTAATATCTTTAAAGGTATTTGTGTTTTACCTATATCATGCAGTGAAGCCCCTATACCAAGATCTTTTAACTCGTCCTCTTTAAAGCCCAATGAAATTCCTAAAAAAGAAGTCATTACACATGTATCCAGAGAATGAAGGTATGTATAATTATCATGAGTTTTTATATCATATAGACTTTTATTAACATCACCAATATCTATTATATAATCCACAAGATTTTCTATTGATGATATAGCTTTTTTAAACTTTTTCCCAGAGTATCCATGGATGTTTTTACTAATATCTGCTACACTTTTAATTGTCCTTTGCTTTAATTCTATAAGCCTTTCATCTTCTACATTTATATCCTCTAATCTTTCATCTTCTACATATATATATAAGACACCCATATCTTTTAGTTTTGATAAATAGTTATTAGTTAATTTAATACCTGTTCTAAGCAGCATTTGACCATCTGAACTCAATATACTTTTACCCAGCACCTCGTTGTCTTTGACTTTGTCAATGAACTCTAACCTCATAATATTTCTCCTCATTAAATACTATTTAGATACATTAAAATATAATTTCTCTCTTTATAGATAAATATTAACAATATAGTACCACATTTTTCTATAATTTAAAATAGAACATACATATTTCAATTTTCTTTTTATTATAGTTAATATTTAATTAAACTTTCATATAATTTATTCATCTTAATAGTCACGAGTTTTAAATATTTCTACATTCTTTCTAATAATTTAGGCTACAAATATTTCCATATTAGTTAAATAAGTTGGTCTCTATTTTTTTCTACAAATTCCATTACTATTTTTATCTGATTATAGATTTCTTCACATATATCTTCTAACTTTTCACTCATTAAATCAAAATCATCTGTATATTTAAATTTTATTATCCAAGTTGGATTATATTCTCCTTCTACTTCTTCTATAGAGCATGTATATTTTTCAAATACTTCTGTATTAAAATGGTCTAATATAGAGTTATATTTCCAATCCTCCATATCTTCATCTATATTAAAAACTATATTCACAAAACTTCCATCATAATAAAACTTCTCTATATACATGGCTCCTTCTCCTAATTCATAGCTATCCATTTCTCTTATAAATTCATTACTTTCCATATCTTTTTCTATTAGAATTAATGATTTAAATTCCATTTATATCACTCCTTATTTACATTTATTTACTTTAGTGTTATAATATATATATATTTTTAAAAAGGATTTATTCCTATTATATTTTATTTTCATTATAGAATACTTACCATTATAAAATATACTATACATATTCTAAGAAAGGAATATTATTTGTATGAAAAAAAAATTATTTAATAAAAAAAATATTTTTTTATTCTTTTTTATCCTATTATTATTTTTATTCAACCAATACCTATTCTCTAAAAAATATAAAGATATAGAATTTGTTGTAGAACACCATATGACTAAAAAGCTCACTAATGTAAAACATAAGTTATACTCAATAAACAATTTTAATGTAATTTTCTCTGATGGACAAACTTCTGTTGTACAAATTAACGGTCTTTCTAAAAGATCTCCCCATGCTAGTACTACTTACGAGATATTCTTACAAAAAAACAAAAATCATTCATGGAAAGTAAAACGTTTATATAAAATAAAATAGATTATATCTTCTCATTTCTTGTGATCTGTCCCCTAAAAATATTATAAGAGACAGCTTTTTTATAAATCTATAACTATAAAAAAGCTGTCTCTTATATTTTTATATACAAAAACTTTATTTCTCACTGCATTCCTCACACAAGCCTTTTATCTTTATATCTAACTCTTCTTCTATTGTAAATCCTGTTCTGCTTTTTATAATTTGTTCCAATTGTTTAATAGGACAATCTATTTCAATTTCTTTATGACATATAGCGCATTCTAAAATATGCTTATGTTTATCTGGATTTATCAAGTAATTATACTTACCATCTCCTACATCAAATTTATCTATTATACCTTCTTTATTAAATAACTCTAAATTTCTATAAACTGTTGATAAATCAATGTTAATATTTTTTTCTATTAACTTATGGTGTATATACTCTGCTGTAATAGCATCTTTATTGTCACTTAATATATAAAGTATATTTCTTCTTCCTTTTGTAACTCTCAATTTATTTTCTTTTAAAAACTTTTCAATATTCATAATATCACCTTATAAATAAATATTATATTAATTATTTATCATTCATATACCTATTTTAAATTGTTTCTATTTTTCTTTAAAAAAATATCATTTTCAAACCAAAAAATATTAAAATTATTCCACCAATATAATCCGCATATTTTCCTATAACATCTATTTTCTTTAAATATTTTGAAGTTATAAATGCTAATATGCTTACAAATAAAGTTACAATTCCGATAAATAAAGTATCTCTAAGAATCAATAATCCGCTTTGTATTTTATTTAAAGCTGTAAATCCTACAACCATAGCATCTATGCTCACAGAAATACCTAGAATTATATTCATACCTGGTTTTAATATTTTACAACTATCTTCATTCTCAATTCCTTCCTTTATCATTATAATACCAACAATACATATAACAACTCCTCCAACAATCTGAGGCATGGTCGCAATATATTTATTAAATAAAAATCCTGCATATCCTCCTATTATAGCAAATAGAAACTGAAAAAAACCAAAATATATTGCACAAGATGATTTATATTTTAAATCTACATTATTATTTAATCCTATACAAAGTGCTACTCCAAATGCATCTAATGATAAAGCTATTGCTATTAAAAACAAAGAATAAAAATCCATAAGTAATCTTCTCCTATTCATACTATTAATGGGGCCATGTCACGATAAATTCAAATTTTTAATATTAATTTAATTGATTATTCCTATATTCTATGCCATTTCAACTCTGATATATTACTATCTAAAAAACGATATGCTAACTTTGTTGGAAATGATATTGATCTTACTGATGAAAATATAAATATTTCTAAAAATATTATATTACTAAAAATCATACTAATATAAATTATACATCCATATGAAAATATTAAATTCATTATTTCTGTTGCTTTAAATTCCCATAAAAATAAAGAGAACTTCTTAAATTCTTATAATTTTTTGAAGTTCTCTTGTGACCTGTCCCTTAGTATTCCTTAATATTTTATTCTCTTTCGAATATAATCTTACAAGTACTTAAGTCAAAGTCTTCTTCTATATTAACAACTTCTTTTTTGAAAATTAGACTTAAAACTCTAGCTTTATAAGGATTTACCGTAAAGTTTTCTATATCAAATACTCCTGATAAAATTGTTTCTCCTTTTTGGGTTTTTAGAGTTATAGGCATTTTTGTCATAGTTACTGCTTCATCTGTAGCATTTCTCACAAGTAAAGTCATAAGTAAGTCTCCATTTTCATATTGAGTAATTGTAAATACTGAAATACTCCCTTGTCCTCTTTCAAGCTTAGGTAAAGATTCCAAAAACTCTTTAAATACTTTTATTTCACTTTCTTCTATTCCTTCTGGTATAGATTCTAATTCTATATTTACATATCTAACTCCTTTAACATCATTACCTCCAAAAACTACCTTCCAATCATCCTGTGGTATCTTATCCACAAGTATATTTTGTTTATTAAAATTAAGTTTTACAGGTATAGCCTTGCCTGATGGTATATCACCTTCTTCTGAAAGGTCAAATACTTGATATGCTAATTTTTCTTCTTTCGAATTTATGATGTATATTGGAACATCTTCAAAATTAATTTTTTGACTTAAACCATTTGCTAAATATGCTTTAACTTCAACTTTATCTCCTTGATCAAATGCATATATTCCAGCTATATTTATTTTTCCTTCCTCTACCTTAGGAATAACTTCTCTTAGTTCTTCTTCCAAGTACTCCTTTTGCACATCAGAAATTTTTCTTTTGGAATCTTCATCTAAATAGAGTTCTACATCTATATATTTTTGCGAACTGTCCCTACTTTCTCTGTCTTTCATATATATCCTCCAATTCTGTAAATAAAACCATTTATTTTAGTGAATAGTTAAGTAGATTTTTCTTCTCTTAGTTCAGAAAAATTTTATGCAATTAAAATTTTTTTCGAAATGACAATGAAGAAAAAATATCCATAATTATTCATTGTTAATTGTTCATTATTTTTTCTATTCTATTCCTATAATTTCTAAATCTCCTTCTGAAGCATATTCAGCAATTTTTCTCATTTTGTTCTCGATTTCTTTAGACAACACCCCAGTACTACCTATTAAAGTTATTTTGCTATCTTTAGTTATATTATTTCTAACAAAACTTTCTGAAGCTTCCCTATCAGTACTACCTGCAGAATTCCCACTTAAAACTAATGGTGAACCTTCTTTTGCTGCTGCAGCTGAAGCAACTAAAGCATCTGCAAAATTTCTTACATTGTCATTGCCTCCTGATGCCATATAAATTTTATTAAATGAAAGATTTGATTTAAAATAGTTCAATACATTTATATTTGTTTTATATCTATTTTTTCCTTGAGCAACTCTCTTTCCATTAACTGATTTTATTACTGTATCAGGTAATACAGCTGCCCCACCTACTGCCATAACTTCTAACTTGCTATCATCTATAACTTTTTTAACCTCTGGATCCATTTTTTTGGAACTAGAAATCAAAACAGGAATTTCTAGTTTTGCAGCAATAGATGCAACACTTAATGCATCAGAGTATCCATCTTGTCCATTTACTAATATAGCTTTTTTAGCCCCTGTTCTCTTTATAACTTCCTTTGCAACTACAGCATTTGTATCGTATCTATTTCCTCCGCTTTTAGCATATCTATTTACTTTTAATCCACTGGATTTTAAAGTTGACTCTATAGATGGCTTTACAACACCTTCTCCTCCAACTATGTATACATTTTTAGCTCCTATCTTTTTTATCGTATTTAAAACTCCACTAGTTAATTTATCCGCCTCAGTCAATAGTATAGGTGCATTTAACTTTTTTGCAAGAGGTGTAGCACTAACAGCATCTGCATAACCTTGTCCATTTACTAAAATAACATTTTCACATTGACTAAAAACGCCTTCTGCCACCTGTCTAGCTGTATTGTATCTATCTAATCCTCCTAGTCTATCTAATGTTGCCGCCTTAACTATTCCAGCATTGACAGTTGTGACTAGCACCGTAGATAAAACCATTGCTCCTAAAAACTTAAAATATCTCTTTTTTAACATCAAATTCTTCCTCCTTTAATAAAAAACACACTATAACTATAGTAACACCTTTTTATTCTACAATTATAATATGTCTAATTTTATCTTAATCATATTACTAATAATTTTTAATTCTTTGTACCCACATTCCCCATATTCAATTAAAACCTTACAATTTATCCACTAGGATTTAATAAAGCCTTATTTTATTCCAATATTAATTTAATGTTACCATTATTACATTATATTAGTAAAGACTTATATGTAATAATTTTTTTGTAATTTAATCCAAAGTGCACTTATGTATTTATATCTAAATTATAATTAAATTTATTGTAATTATAACTAAATAAATTACATATACTATATTATATTTTATCAGATTATGCCATCAAATTAAATGATTGAGATATTTAATTTATTATAAATAATTTTATCTAGATTTGCGATCTGTCCCTATTCCCCTTTATTTAATACTTAAAGTACCAAGAATATTAAATTTATTCTTGGTACTTTAAATTTAATTGTTTATTACCTTTTTGACCTGTCCCCTATTCTGTTACTGTTAAAGTCAATTTAACCTTTTTATCATACTTTTCTACAGTACCATAGAAAACATAAACTCCTGATTTATTGCTTTGTTTTGTTCCATAATCCCAAATAACAGAAAGTTCACTTCTACTACCATCACTCATCTCTGCTTCAACCTTTTCAGGTAATACAAATCTCTCTCTACTCTTAGCTTCTTTATTTATATCCTCTATTTTAACTGGTAATGGTCTTACTATTAATATTAAATCAACCTGTCTGTTGTATCCGTCTATTTCTCCCACAAAGCTATAAATTCCTGGCTTAGTAGTATCAACTCTTGTTAAATTCCAAGTTACTGAAACCTCTTCCATATTTCCATTGTTTGCTGTTACTACTATAGTTGGTGGTGGTGTAAAGCTTTCATTTTGCCATATTTCTTTTCTTATATTTTCTGTATCTGCCACTCTTAAAGGTAAATATTTTAATATTTGTTCTACGTTATAACTTACAGAAGCACTTCCACCTAAAATACTTACATTATTTATTATTTTTGACTTCATGAAACTTTTGGTACTATTACTTAAATTACCTCCTGCAAGTACTATAGGTGACGATGATTGGCAAGCCAATGCTGATGCAGATAAAGCATCTGCAAAATCCCTTGAGGAAGCTACATATACATTACCAAAATCCAATTCATTTTGGAATGCATTTATTATATCTATATTTCTTTTATATATATCTCCATTTCCTACTCTTATTGCATTAGGTATTTTATTAAAAATCTTGTTACTTATCTGATCTTGTCCACCTATTACATATATTTGTTCAGCTCTTTTATTGCTTTTTAAAAACTTTTCAATAGACTTTGGTATATCATTTTTAGCAACGGGAATTACTGCCATTTGCTTTAAAGCAGCTATTGGAGCTATAGAAACTCCATCATAAAAACTTGCGCTATTTATAACAGCTATTTGCTTTGGCCTTCCAAGTTTTTTAGCAATTTCTAGAGCTGTATCATATCTATCCTTCCCTCCAAGCCTTGTAACTTTAATACCTTTAGCTTTTATGCCATCTTCTACATTCTGTGATATTACCCCTTTTCCTCCAATTACATATACATTTTTAACTTTAAGTCTATTTAACTGCATGGATGTATAAACATTCAAAACTCTGCTATTTGTTAAGAGTATCGGTGCATTATGTTTCTTTGCAAGGGGTGCAACACTTAAAGCATCTACAAAATTATCCCCGTTTACTACAACTGCCCAGTCACTTTCTTCACTCCAACCATCTTCACATATTTTAGCTGCTGTTTCATATCTATTTCTTCCATTAAATCTTTTAGTTGTTATCTCTGCAGCTGCTACTTTATTTCCTGGGAATATATTTATAGCTGAAATCACAAGTAATAGTATAACTAATTTAAAAGTATTAATTTTGCCTTTTTTATATTTCATTAATGTAAATACCTCCTTTATCATAATTAATCTACAAGCACTATTTATCTAATATAGAATCCATAGCTGCAAAGAAACTTCTATCTTTATCATATTTCTTTAAATTTTTATTAATCATGTAGTATTCTATTTCCTTGTTTCTTAACTCACCTTTTAAAAGTCTAGCCTTTTCATTATTACTATAGCTATTGCTATATTCTAGTTGTCCAATTTGTGATTTTAATTGTGACATGTCCCTTTCACATTCTATAGCTGCATTTTTATAAAAGTCATATTTATAATCTGAATACACATAGTTTATTCTATTTCTTGCTTTTCTCTTTTCTTTTTCTTCAAAGTACATATTAATTTTAGCTTCTAATTCCATGACTTTATCATTCATTCTATTAGTTTTATTAACCATTCCATATCGATTTATTACTTTCTCTAAATCTTCTTGCATCATTTTTCTAACTTGCATAGAGTAGGTAGAATCTTCTATCATAGATTTAAGATCTTTTTCACGGTTAAGAAGTTCTCTAGCTGTAAACGCATTGCTATATCCAGAGTTAGATTTATATATCACCTCATAAGGATTGTATTCATGTTTATAAGTATCTTTAAGATCTTTAGATTCCTTTGAAATATCATCTAATTCCTTGTCCTTATAAGTTTTTCCTGGTATATCCTTAAAATTACTATCTATATCATTTTTAGATGCTACATAAGTATTCTTCTTGTCAAAAACATGTGGAATATTTGATATTAAATCTAACTGTTTTCTATCATCATCCCCTAATAATGATCTCTGTATTGTCAACTTTCTAAGTGTCTTAAACTTTTTAAACTTCTCAACATCCTTTATATTATTTCCCCATACATTTAACTCTTCTAAATCCTTTAAATCTTTTAAATCCTCTATATAAGATATGTTATTATCATTTAAATATAAAGTTTTTAAATTATCTAGCTTCTTTAAGCTATCTAAATTACTTATGCTATTTTTAGCTAAATCTAACTCTGTTAATCTCTTTAAATCTTCTAAAAATCCTAAACTTGATATACCTGTATTGCTTAATTTTAATGTAGTTAAATTCTTTAAATCAGATAAATCACTTAACCCACCTATGTTGTTATTATGTGATAAATCTAAATAATAAAGATAAGTTAAATCTTTAAAATCTTCAATATAGCTTATATCATTCTTACCTAAATTTAAATATTTTAGGTACTCTAATTTTTTAAGAGAATCCACATACCTTACATTATTGTTATTTAAATTCAAATAATTTAAACTACGAAGCTCTTCTAGAGGTTCTAAATCTTCTACTTTATTTTCTGATAGATTTAGACTTTCTAAATAAAACATATCTTCTAAAGGTTCTAGATTCTTTATTTTATTATTACTTAAATTTAACTCTTTAAGACCTTCAAACAATTGAATTCCATCTATTTTTGATATGTTGAATCCTGATAAATCTAATATTTTAACATCCCTTACTTTAGATTTATAAATTCTTTCATTTTCATTTGTTATACCTAGCTTTTCTCTAACAGCTCTTTCCATATTGCCATCTTTAAATTTAATTTCTTCATCTTCTATATAATCTACTATATTATTTACATAGTTTTCAGATATAACACCCTGTCCACCTACAATATTCATTGTAGCTATTTTTGAAAAATTGTCAGATATAAAACTCTTTAATAAGTTTCCATCAGATGTATTTCCTATTACAATAGGTGCTTCTCTTTTAGCAGCTAATGCATTTACAGAAAGAGCATCCGCAAATGCAACACCAGAAGCTACAAATATTTCTTTATATGAATTTAACTCATTCGGAAATTTATTGATTATGTTTATATTCCTTTCATATACAGTGGAATTTTTAACATATTCACTAGCTTTAGAATCTATTCTTTCTAAACCATTTTTATGATTTCGTACATGTATTTCAAATTCACTTGCTACTTTATCACTTATTTGTGACCTGTCCCCCACTATATACACTTTATTGAACACTTTTTTATTTAGATATTTTTTAGTAACATCCGCTAAACGATCTTTAGAAGTTAATATTATAGGTGCTCCTTTTTTAGCAGCAATTGGTCCTGCAGATAATGCATCTGCAAAATGATTAGATGTAACTACAAATAATGTTCCTGGGTTTCCCAGTCTTTCTGCAACTTTAATAGATGTTTCGTATCTATCCTTGCCCCCCAGCCTTTCTGTAGTAATTCCCATAGCTTTTATATCTTGTTCTACTTTAGGAGAAATTGCGACCTGTCCTCCAATTATAAATACCTTTTTTACTCTCATTCTAGTTAATTCTTCTCTTGTATTTCTATTTAAACTTTTACTATTAGTTAATAAGATAGGAGCATCATGCCTTTTAGATAATGTAACTGCACTTAGAGAATCCGGGAAATCTTCGCCAGATGCTATTATTGCATAATAGGAACTACTCCATCCTTCTTTTGCTATCTTTGATGACGTTTCATATCTGTCTTTACCATAAATTCTTACTTTAGCTGGTTTTCTAACATATTTTTTTTCCTTATCGCTATCTTTCTTAGCTGCCTTAACAGCAGTTAGAGGTTGTAAAATCATAGTAGTAACTAAAAAAGTACCACATAAAATCTTTGCAATTCTTTTTTCACATTTACTTTTAATCATAAACCTATCCTTCCTTCTTAATATAATCAGATGATCATGAACACAATATTAAGTAACTTATAATATTTATATGTGTTCCCAGACCAATACTCCATTTTTCTATTGTTATCGTAGAAATTTCTTAATTCTTAACATACATCTATATAATTAACATTATAACAAGATGATTCCATATATAAATAACAATAAAAAACCCAAAACTTATAAAAGTCCTGGGTTCGTATATTACTAATGTATAGAATCTAAAATAAAAGTTTAAATTCTTCACTACATTTAATATTTTTATTTAATTATCTTAGCATCTATACTTTTATTCTCTACATATCTATAAACTGGTAATTCATTATTTATTTCCGCTGGAATTATATTAAACTTTACAAAACTATCTTCAGCATCTGGTTCTAAACACATAGCTATTAAATTGGCATTTGGTTGATCCATTGTAAATACATAGCTTCCTTTAGGAAAGGCTGCATTCTTTTTATTTACATCTACAGTAACATCATTTCTTAAATGTCCTTCGTAATAATTTGTGTCAATCTTTTTATCTTTAACTTTATATGCTTCTACTGGAAGCTCCATATCTTTATTTAACTTTCTTACAACCACCCCTGAATAAGATAATCTCTTAGCTACTTCATGATAGGCTGGAGGAAGTATATAGGCTGTTGGTCTTACTCTTTCTAAAGTTGGTATTGCTTCTTTACTGCTAAAAACTTCTACATCTAGTTTTACTTTTTCTCCCGTACCAATATCTATAATATCTAATTTATCATTGGCAACTTTCTTATGTAGATCTCTTAATACTAATTTGTCATTAGGATCTACAGTTTTACCTAATTTAGTTATTTCTTTTCGTGCATTATCTATAGTTTTCTTTACTAAATCTGCATTATTAGCAGTGCTTCTTATTATGTTTTGTGCTGACACTATATGACTTAGTACTCTTCTTTCAAAATTTTCTTTACCAATACCTATGCCCCTTGATTCAACCAAAAATGAAAATGAAGGTTGAAGCCCATAGGCATTTCTTCCTATTTTAGGATCTGTCCCCGCTTCAAATATAGTTGGCTTGCCCCCTTTTTCAGTAAAAGTATAATAATCATAGTTTGAAAAATTTCTAGAAGCTAAATCTTTTTGAGCATTATTTACAAATAAATTATCAGAAACCTTTCTTACATCCTTTGGTATATTTAAATTTTTAGCAGAAGATATTAAAATGTCATGGTAGACTAAACCACCTTTACTTCCTACATTTTTAAACTTACCAAAAACTGAATATTCATGAGCATCTATTACAACTTCCGGTTTAAATTCATTAAAGGCTTCATGAACTAAAATAGTTTCTTGTATATCAAATTTTAAGTGGTCTCTGTTACTATCTAATTTTGATGCCATTTGTCTTTGAAAATAAAAAGAACCGTCCCCATTGAATCTTGGAAGTATCACCACTGAAACCTTTCCTAATACTTCATCTCCTAATTTACCTGCAAGGTTTTTAGCTACCCCTAGGGCACCCTCTCCTCCTGCAGGTTCATTTCCATGTATTTGCCCTTGAAGCCATACAACTGGTCTTTCAAGTTTTAATATATCTGCTGCATTAGAATAAGATGGATTACTAAATATTAATAAAGGAATTGGTTTGCCTTCTTGGGTTTGTCCAATAATTGAAACCTTCATATGATTACTAGTTTTTTGAAGATCATAGATAAATTCCATCATTTCATCATGAGATGTAAAATCTTTCTTACCTTCTTTAAAAGCTGGAGTTAATATAGGTCCTGCTGGTTTTGGAAAATGTTTTTTAATTATATTTTCAGGTTGCTTATTATAATCATTTGGTAAATATGGAGCTGCAAACACCTGGGAAAATGATGATAAAATTAATGATAATGTTAAGGCCATAGTTGTTATAATTTTATTAACTCTTCTTTGATTAAACATTACAGCACTTCCTTTCGTTTTTACATTTTTCTGACTATTCTTAATACACAATTTAATTTTAGCGTTTCCCGTGTGTTTTGTCAATATATGGTTATAATTTCACTATCTATCTTTTAATTAAAATAATGCTTTCTTTCTCCCATATCCTGATATATTCTTTTCTTTAAACTCTCTAACTTTTATATCTGTATCTTCAGGTACATATATTTTAGCATTTAATTTTGCTTCAGAATTTTTCGCCCTTATTATAGCACTTGTATCTTCCTTAGTTTTTATATCTGCATTACTATATACATCTACATCATTAAATCTTCCATATAATACGACTTCATTATTTTTATCTGATCTTATTTCAACATTTTTAATAACAGCATTAGAGTATGTCTTTAAATATGCTTGTCCTTCTACTTTTATTGTTTTATCAAAATTCCCTTTAAATTGTATTGTCTTTTCATTAAGTGTTTCTGGTATTATAACTTCTCCAAAACATCCATCTTCTACTTGAAGTATTGCACTAGATAAAGATTTTGTTTCTGATATATCTGTGTCTTGTTCTAAAATTACTCTTGCATTATCCCTATTTAATATATCTAATTTTTCTGCTTTAGTTGATATTAAATTTATTCCTTCTTCTCTACCTGATAATACTATTATTTTATTAGCCATTACATTTTCTAATTTACATGTATTTTCACTTCCAGGATTAATATAAATAGTTCCATCTACTTTTACATTTGATAATAATATATTATCATTTTCAATATATAAATTTCCCTTTATTTTGCTATCTCTTAACTCTGCATTCTTAACTGTAATTGCTAAGTTTCCATCTATATTTTTATCTTCAAGCTCCTTTTCAGTTTTTATAATTTCACCTGTTACTTTCATTTCACCTACAGCTGTATCTGAAATATTTTTAACTCCACCTAAAACTGTTAAATTAGTTGTTGGATAAAGTTTTTCTCTTGCTAAATCTCTTGTTACGCTATTTAAGGTTTGTCCAGTTAAAATTACTGGTGCTCTATTTTTAGCTGATAGGGCTGAAGCTGATAGACCATCTGCAAATTCTTTTCCTGTAGAACCTACCCCTAATGCCACGTATGCGTTTTCAAAATCAAATTCTATGGCAAAAGCTTTTATAATTTCTGAATTAGTTTCAAATCTATCTTGTCCATATATTCTTTCTGGACTTGGTACTAAATTTTTTACTGTATCACTAATAGCTTCAGTTCCACCTATTACATAAGTTGTTGTTGCACCTATGGATTTTATATATTCTTTTGTAGATGTTGGTAGTTCTCTAACCTTTGTTAAAACTACTGGAATTCCTTTTATTGCTGCAACTGGTGCTATTGATAAAGCATCTGCATAGCCTTCTCCTGATGTTAATATAACTTTATTACTTTCCCCTAATTTTTCTGCAATTTTAACTGAAGTCTCATATCTGTCTTTTCCTTGTAGTCTTTCAGTATTTTTTACTACTGATTTAACTTTATTTTCTATTTCCTCTGATATAGAACCATATCCACCTATGATATAAAGCTTTTTTACTCCTAACCTTTTTAGTTCTTTTAAAGTTTCTTCATTTAATGAATTCTTCTTTGTAAGGAATATAGGAGCATCTTTAGCTTTTGCTAGTGAAGTTGCACATAGAGCATCAGCATAATCTTCTCCTGATGCTAGTATTGCGTAATCTGATCCTGATTTCCACCCATTTTGCGATATTTTTACAGCTGTTTGGTATCTATCTACTCCACAGATTCTTGTAATTTTCGCCAATTCCGCTGCTGATGTTTTTGTAGTTGTTATAGCAGTTGTTAAACTTAGCATTGTGGTAATACAAATAGATAAAAATTTTTTACCTTTTTTAAACATCTTAAATTCCTCCCCCTCATCTCAATTAAAAATATAAATACATTTTTACATATATATCTTAAATTTTACTTTACATTCTATAAATACTATTTTAATACATTTTATCATTTTTGTATAATATCGCTCCCCAATAATTAGTAATAAATTTCATTTATAGTTAAAATATATGAACTATCATAATCTTTTACTACATATAACTCTCCCATACATAATAAAAACCGATGGCTATTTAATTAAATAACCATCGGTTTTTTATTAATTTAATGCATTATCTTTTCCATCTCCAGTTATATTATGCGGCCTAATTCTTCTTATATTAACATCTGCCCCTTTAGGAACATAAATTTCGGCTTTTGTTTGTGCTTCAATAGTTTCTCCAAATATTCTAGCAGAAGCTTTTTCTGTAATTTTTATATCTGCTGCTGTATAAACTTTTACATCATCAAACTTTCCATCTAATATAACTACATCTTCTTTATTTGTCTTTATTAAAACATCTGTAACATAGGCTCCACCTATGGTTTTAAGCTCAGTTTGACCTTCTACTATTATATTTTCAGTAAAACTTCCTGTTAACTCAAGTTCTTTATAGTTTGGAGTTTTAGGAATAATTATTTCTTTATAATCACCTTGATAATTTTCAATTAAAGTATTAGCTAAAACTTTAATTTTTTTGAGATCCGTCCCTCTTCTTATGCTTATCTTTGCCTTTGTTCCACTTTTAATTTCCAGTAAATTTGCATCTACATCTTCTAAATAAATCCCATCATTTTCATTTCTTGCCGATAAAACTATGATTTTATCAGCCTTCACCTTTTCTAATCTAGTCTGTCCTTTTCTTCCTGGGTCAAGATATATAGTTCCGCTAACCTCTACATTTTTTAGGGACACATCATCGCTTTCTACATATAAGTTACCTTTAATTTTACTATTTTTCAACCTTATACCATCTTCTGAAATCATAGCATTTCCAGCGGTATTTCTAGTATATTCCTTATCTTTATTTAAAAAATTATCCGTTATTGTAACTTTTATATCCTCTACCAGCTTATCTGATACATTATTAGCTCCACCTAATACTTTAAACTTAGTATGTGGAAATAACACTTCATTTGATATAGCTTTTGTACTACTATTTAAGTTTTTTCCTGTTAATAAAACAGGTGCTCTGTCCTTAGCTGCAACAACTGCTCCAGTTAAAGCATCTGCAAACTCATTGCCTGTTTCTCCTGCTCCTAAGGCTATATATGCATTTTTATAATCAAAATCTAATATAAAATTTCTTATTATTTCAGCATTGGTTTCAAATCTATCTTTTCCATAAATTCTAATAGATAATGGAAGTTCTTTTTCAATTGTGTCACTTATAGATGCAGTTCCTCCTATTATATAAATAGTTTTAACTTCATCTTTTTTTAGATAATCTTCTGCTAATTTGGGTAACCTGTCCCTAGGAGTTAATATAATAGGCATACTGTTTATAGCAGCTATAGGTGCCGCAGATAAAGCATCAGCATACCCTTCTCCAGAGGCTAATATCACCTTTTCTTTATTAGGAAATCTTTGCGCCATTTTCATAGAGGTCTCATATCTATCTTCACCTTTAAATCTTTCCACATCATTACTTATCTTAGATTTTATTTCATCTTCAATATGTTGTGATATAGAACCTTCGCCCCCTATTATATAAACTTTTGATGGATTTAATCTTTTTATTTCTTGTAAGGTTTTCTCCTCTAATTTATCCCCCTTGGTAAGTAGTATGGGTGCATCTATAAGCTTTGCAAAGGGTGATGCAGATAATGCATCGGCATAACCTTGTCCTGATGCTAGTACCACATATTTAGCTCCGTTTTCCCAACCTTTTTGAGATATTTTTATAGAAGTTTCATACCTATCCTTTCCCCAATATCTTTCATGAGATATATCAGATGCTTGTACTTTTCCTAATGAAGTAAAACTTGTTAATAGCATAGATGCTATTAATGCAATTATAAAATTTCTTTTCAATTGGAACCACTCCTTTATGATTTAGTCCATAATCTCTTAATCTATTACATTATAACAATATTTTAAGATTATAATTTAAATCCCTCCATTTCCTTAATACTCCTATTATCAATTATAATTCTATATATCAAATAAAGTCCAATGAAACAACTTCACTGGACTTTATTTGATATATCCTAACACTTTAGAATATTCCGACTTTTTATTTTACTTACATACTATTCCAATCTTTGAAAATAAAATATATACACAAATCATTAATATACTTATAACTATTGAAACTAATTTAGATTTACTCCAAGGTGTTATATCAACTTGTTTAGTATATTTTTGAACATAATCATTTTCACGTGGTTTGATTTTTCCTATTATAAGCATTACAACTACACACGCTGGAAATAAAAAGCCTAATACATGTAAGAAGTTGACATGTCCCCAAACTATCTTAGATATACTATAAAATATAATATGAAATACCAATGCTATCTTTGGTGCTATTGAAGGAACCTTCTTTGAGAAGAATCCAACTAAAATAGCTGCTAAAATAGGTACATTATAAAAACCATTACATTCTTGCAAATAATTATATAAACCTGATGGTGCGTTAATTATAAGCGGTGCTATAACCATTGATATTATAGCTAAAATAGCTCCGAACTTTTTACCAACATGAACTAACTCTTCATCTGTAGAATTTGGTTTAAATATTGGTCTATAAATATCTAAAGTAAATAAGGTTACTGAACTGTTTAAAGCACTATTAAAGGAACTTAAAATAGCTCCAAATAACACTGCTGCAAAGAATCCTGCTAAAGATTTTGGTAAAACATCCACTACTAAAGTAGGATATGCCATATCTTGATTAGACAGTGACCCTCCATATAAATGAAATGCAATAATCCCTGGCAAAACTAAATATAAGGGTCCGAATAGTTTAAAAAATCCTGCTAAAAGAACACCTTTTTGTCCTTCTGCTAAGTTTTTTGCTCCAAAAGTTCTTTGTACTATAGATTGATTGGTACACCAATAAAATAAATTATTAAAAAGCATTCCAGTAAATAATACGGTCCAAGGAACGGGTGAATCAGCTCCTCCTATAGAATTTAATTTTTCAGGATGAACTGTAATCAATGTGTCAACTCCCTGTGCAAGACTTCCTCCCCCTAATTTAATTAATGCAAATACAGTAATCATAAATCCACCAATTAAAAGTCCCACTCCATTGTAAGTATCTGATACTGCAACGGCTTTAAGTCCACCAAATATAGCATATATAGAACCCACTATTCCAATGGCCCAAACTGTCATAATTAAAGCTTGCATTTGCCCAATTCCAAATACTTCTGGTACATTAAATATACTATTTAAAACTACAGCCCCTGAATATAATACCGTAGGTAAATAAGCTGCCATATATCCAATTAAAAATAATATAGATATTATCCTACGAGTACATGAATCATATCTTTCTTCTAAAAAATCTGGTATAGTTGTTATTCCACTTTTTAAATATCTAGGTAAAAATACTTGAGACATAAGTACCAAAGCAAAAGCCGAAGTTACTTCCCAAGCCATTACTGCCATTGTATATTTATATCCTTGTCCATTTAATCCTACCATTTGTTCTGTAGATAAATTGGTTAGCATTAAAGATCCACCTATAAAAACTCCCGTTAAGCTTCTCCCTGCAAGGAAATATCCGTCTTGGCTAGATAAATCATCATTTCGGGTTTTATACCATGATAAAACTGCAACTAAGGCTGTAAAAGTTACAAATGATATACACGTTATTATGCTCAACTTTATTCTCCCCCCCTAAAAATCCCATTATTTTATATATAGTAAAGGTTTGATTTGCAAATTTTAAATTTACATTTATAATATGGGGTATAGTGTTTATATAAATTTTCAACATTTATATTATTTTATAGGACATACTGCTTTCATATGGTTATATTTGAAAGTAATATGCCCTTTTTTTATAACTACTATTTTAATTCTATTAACTTTCCGGTTTCAAAAGATTCCTTACATGCATAGGCTAAGGCTGTTGAATTCACGCCATCTTCTACAGTTATTTTAGGTTGTCTTTTTTCCATTATACAATTTATAAAATCTTCTGTTTCAGATAAATATGCTTGTTCAAATCTTTCTAAGAATCCTTGAGAACACTCTCTTATAGCCCCCTTATCATTAAATACAGTAACCATATTCTTCTCTGGTATGGTTCCTATTCTTAAAGTACCTTTTGTGCCTATTATTTCTGTTTCTATATGATATCCATGGGCACAATTTCTTCCTGCCACAAATATACCCATTGTTCCATTTTTAAATTTAACTAGGGCTGCTCCTGTTTCTGCATCATTAATTTCTTTAAAGTCTTCATACTCATAGGCATCTCCTATAGCCCACACCTTTTCAGCTTCTGAATTTAAATACCATCTTGCAAGATCTAAATCATGTATAGCCATATCTAAAAATAACCCACCACTATAATTATTTTTAGCAAAATTCAAAAAACTTTCTATAGAACAAGATGGATCTAATCCATAGCATCTTATAAGCATTGGTTTACCAATTTCCCCATCTTCTATCTTTTCCTTTGCATATAAGTAGGATTTATCATATCTTCTCATAAATCCAAGCATAAATATCTGTTTATCCTTATATCCATTAACTACTTTAGCTAGTTTTTTAGTTTCTTCTAAATGCAATCCAAGAGGTTTTTCACTAAATACATGAAATCCTGCTTTTAGGGCTTTCTCTATTTGTGAACAATGAAATCCTGATGGCGATGATATAAATATAGCATCTAATTCCTTATTTTTAATCATTTCATCAAAATCCGTATATCCATACTTAACATTAAGTTTTTTTTGAGCTTCATCAACTTCATCTTTTATTACACTACAAACTGCAGTAAGCTCTGCATTAGATATTCTTAAAGCTATATTTTCTGCATGTTTTCTTCCAAGTCTTCCTAAACCAACAATGCCAACCTTTATCTTATTCATATTTTCCTCCATTAAAATCTGTAAGATATTGATTAAATCGCTGCCTTTTCCTGTATATACTTTCTAGCTTTTATAGCATATTCAAGTGGATTTGCCCTTGCAGGGTCTTGCTCTGCTTCTACTAAAAGCCATCCTTCATAATTATTCTCTGCTAATATGTTAAATACGGGTTTAAAGTCTATATCTCCATCTCCTGGAACAGTAAATGCTCCTAATTTAACAGCCTGTAAAAAACTCATCTTCTTTTGCTTTACTATCTTTACTACATCTTCTCTTATATCTTTCAAGTGAACATGCTTTATTCTATTTATATATTTTCTTAAAACAACTATAGGATCTTCTCCGGAAAATACAAGATGCCCAGTGTCATATAATAGATATACAAGTGTAGGATCTGTCATTTCCATCAGTTTATCTATTTCTTCTGTAGTTTGAACGCCCGTTCCCATATGATGATGATAAACTACTTTCATATTTTTTTCTTTTGCAAGTTTTCCAAGCTTATTTAAACCTTTAGCTAAATCTTTCCACTCTTCTTCTGTAAATATAGGTTTTTCTTCAAATATAGGTGTTTCCATTTTCCCTTGTATACTATGTCCTTGTTCTGATATAACTATTACCTTTGATCTCATTTCATAAAGAAAATCCCTGTGTTTTATAAAAGCTTTTTCTGTTTCTTCATAAGGTTTTGTAGTTAAAAAAGCACTAAACCATGCACTAGCAATTTGCATATCTCTAAGCTCTAAAGCCCTTTTAAGAACTTTAGTATCCCTTGGGTATTTATTCCCCACTTCTGTTCCTTTAAAACCTGACAATGCCATTTCACTTATACATTGTTCAAAAGTGTTTTCTGCTCCAAGTTCTGGCATATCATCATTAGTCCATGCTATAGGCGCTATTCCAATTTTCACTTTATCTTTATTAAACATAAATTTTCCCCCAATCCTTTAATCTGATTTGTTATAAACCTATTTCAGAGATCTTAACTGCTCTTCCTTCTTTTAATGACTTTGTAGCAGCAATTCCTATTAATACTGCATTAAGTCCATCTATAGCCGTTACAGGAACTTCTTTGTCTTCTTCTATAGCTTTTACAAATTCTTTTATTTCATCAGCAAAAGATTGCATATATCTTTCTAGGAAAAAATATAATGGTTTCTCTCCAGTTACACCATCTTTTGTACTAACCACAGCTGTAGAATTAGCATCATTACTTATTTGAACTGATCCTTTTGAACCAAATACTTCTGCTCTTTGATCGTAGCCATAAGCTGCCTCTCTGCTATTATCTATAACACCTAAAGCTCCATTTGCTAATTTTAATGTTATTATTGCAGTATCTACATCCCCTTCCTTCTTTATATCTGGATTTATAAGTGCATCCCCTATAGCATATACTTCTTCTACCTCACTTCCAGATAGATAACGAACCATATCAAAATCATGTATGCTCATATCTAAAAAAATTCCACCTGAAACTTTTACATATTCTATTGGAGGTGCTTCTGGGTCCCTTGATGTTATTTTTATTATATGAGGTTCTCCAATTTTACCCGCTTTTATAGTATTCTTAATAGTTTTAAAGTTATGATCAAATCTTCTATTAAAACCTACTTGAAATTTAAGATTAGATTTTTCAACTTCCTTTAATACCTCTTTTATTCTTTCAATATCATGATCAATTGGTTTTTCACAAAATACATGTTTACCTGCTTTTAATGCCTCAATAGATATCTTTGAATGAGTATCTGTAGATGAACATACTAAAACAGCATCTATTTCTGGATCATTTAATACTTCCTTATAATCTTTGTATGCATTCTCAACTCCCATGGATTTTGCACAATTTATACCTTCTTCGTTCATAAATGGATCTGCTACAGCTTTAAGTGATACATTAGGAACATATTTAGTTAAACTTTCTGCATGTACCTTACCTATTCTTCCAAATCCAATAACTCCTAAATTAATCATTACCTTCATCCCCTTTTTTATCTTTGAATTAAATTATTATTGATTTAATATTTTCTAGCTTTGGCTAAATGGTTTATTTTACTTTCATACGCTTTATTTATTTTAGGATTTTTTGATTTTTCTGATACCCCAACATGCCACCAGGATTCATATCCCCTTGTCATAGTTTTAGGTAGTATTTTTATATCAATTAATGTAGATATTTTTTGCTTTTTAGAATCTTCTATTGCATATCTAAGCTTATCTATTGTATTTACTTTATAAGTTTTAACCCCATATCCTTCAGCAGATTTTGCAAAATCAATTTTTAAAAGCTTTCCATCAAGTTTTCCTGTTTCACTATTCCTATGTCTAAATTCAGTAGCAAAGCTTCCCATACCATTAGACATTTGAAGATTATTTATACATCCAAAACCTGCATTGTCAAACAACAATATATTTATTTTCTTTCCTTCTTTTATACTAGTAATTAACTCCGAGTGAAGCATTAAATACGCTCCATCTCCTACCAAGGAATAAACCTCCTTATCTTCTTCTGCCAATTTAACTCCTAATGCAGCAGAAACTTCATACCCCATACAAGAATATCCATACTCCATATGATAAGTATTACTCCTTTTAGGACACCATACCTTATGTAGGTCTCCTGGTAAGCTTCCCGAAGCTCCTATTACAATTGCATCATCATCTAAAAGCTCATTTAGTTCTCCCAAAACCTTTGTCTGTGTTAAACAGGAATCAAATTCTTTATAAAACTCCTCTACTACCTTATCACAATGACCTGCTATTTCAGGTACAAACTCTTTTTCTGTATACTCTATATTAAAAAGCCTATTAAGTTCTTTTTCCCATTCATTTTTAGCTTTTTTTATTTCATCTTCATAATCTGAAGAATATCCTTGTCTTTCTAGCTCATTTGCTATTGTATCTAGTCCTACTTTTGCATCTGAAATAACTTTTAGCGCATCTAATTTATTAGCATGGAAACTAGATATATTTATAGTTAAAAACTCTACATCATCATTTTGAAATAAAAACTTTGAACAAGTTGTAAAATCAGTAAATCTAGTTCCTACTCCTATTATCAAGTCTGCATCTTTTGCTATACTATTAGCTGCAGAATTTCCAGTTACCCCTATTCCTCCTAGATTTAATCCATAACTCCACTCAATTGCACTTTTACCCGCCTGCGTCTCTCCAAAAGGAATATTAAACTTTTCTGAAAATCTTTTAAGTGATTCTGCTGCTTCTGAATACCTAACACCACCACCACATATTATTAATGGCTTCTTTTTTCTTTTTATAAGCTCTACAGCATCTTCTATGGCTTGTTTTGAAGGAGGTGTTCTTTCTATTCTATGAACACGTTTTTTAAAAAAATATTCTGGGAAATCATAAATTTCTCCTTGCACATCTTGAGGTAATGCTATGGTTACTGCTCCTGTATTTGCAGGATCTGTTAATACTCTCATAGCATTTATCATAGCTGTCATAAGCTGTTCTGGTCTATTTACTCTGTCCCAATATTTGCTTACTGCCTTAAAGGCATCATTGGTAGTAATAGATAAGTTATATGTTTGCTCTACCTGTTGGAGCACTGGATCTGGTTGTCTTGTTGAAAAAGTATCCCCTGGTAACAACAATACAGGTATATTATTTGCTGTAGCTGTAGCCGCTGCTGTTACCATATTAGCAGCACCTGGTCCAACAGATGATGTGCACGCATATATTTGTTTTCTATTACTTTGTTTTGCAAAGGCTATAGCTGATTGAGCCATTCCCTGTTCGTTATGTCCTTGATAAACTTCTAAATGACCTGGATCTTCTTCTAGTGCTTGTCCTATTCCTAAAACATTGCCGTGTCCGAATATTGTGAAAATTCCTTGTACAAATCTATACTCCTGTCCATCTAATTCTACATATTGTTGATTTAAAAATTTTATAAGTGCTTGAGCAGTTGTTATCTTGATAGTTTCCACCATAATTCCTCCTTTTACTATTGTTGAGGCCAAATCTTAACATCTGATTCTAAAAGCCACTCATGCTCTTTTTCATTAATCCTATCTGTCCAAGGATTGTTTTCTAAATGTCTTATCATCCAACAATAATACATTGCATAACCTGGTGCAGATGTTTGAGGGTGCACTAGTCCCCCTGGAATAGTTGCTATAGAATTATCTGTAATTTTATAAGCTTCTTCTCCTATAAATGCACATCCAAACCCTTGAGGTTTATTAAATCTGTAATAATACACTTCTGGTTGTGGATGATGGTGTGGAATATAACTTGACCATTTGCCTGGATAAGTTATTACTTCTCCCATTACCATATTTGAATAGGGTGCATTTGAATAGTCAAAAACTGTTCTTACAATTCTTCTGGCTGTGTCATTCCAAACTCCATTACCAAATACATCACTTCTGCACTCTTTTGGGGAGTATAATTTACATGAAAAAACTCTAGAGTTTTCTGTTTTTTGAACCAACACTTCCGCATCAGTCAAAGCTGTAATTTTAACGTTTACACCTTTAGGTACATGTAAGCACCAAGGGTCTTCATCAAATAAAGAATTTCTTTCTATTTCCTGTTCTTTATCTTCCCATTTAATTAACACCTTACCTAAAAGTAATAAAAATGAACTTTCTTTATTTTTTTCTATAAAAAACTCTTCCTGTCCAATTTCTAATTTACATATACTTATATCCATCATCATTTCACTATGTTTTCCATTAGATTCTACTAAAATATTATGCCCTTTCTCTAGTTCTTTAAGTTTTTCAAGCATTAATTATTACCCCCTTACTACCATCTCACCATGTTCTTCTTTTTTTTCTTTTATAAATTGTTTAATTTCTTCTACTTTAGGCATAGCCTCAGAACAACTGTGACTTGCTACAAGCATAGCTGCTGAAGCACTGCCAAATTCTAATGCATCTATAACATCCCATCCTTCCATAATTCCATATATAAATGCTGAAGCATATGCGTCTCCACCACCAAAGGATTTTAATAGTTTTACTGGAAATGGTTTTATTTTATAGCTTGTACCATCATGTAAATATGCAGTTGAACCATCTTTTCCATGTTTTATTACAACAATTTTGTTTCCATATCCTATCCATCTTTCTGCTGTTTCTTTATCATTACTTTCCTCTGGACTTATAAGACCTTCCATAAGATTAAATTCTTCTCTTGAACCCATTATAACGTCACTCATTCTTGCTGCTAATGAATAATAAATAGCTATTTCTTCCTTGCAATTCCATGTATATTCTCTATAATCCAAGTCAAATATTATCCTAGTATTATGTTTTTTAGCATATTCTAATGCAACAAAAGCTGCTTCTCTTGATGGACTTTTTGATAAAGCTGTACCAGATATAACTATAGCTTTTGCACTTTTTATATAGTCCTCACTTACTTCTTTAGATGATAGCTGTAAATCTGCTATTCCTTTTCTATACATTAATATACTACTTTCTTTAGGACTTAAAATTTCTGTAAATGTAAGACCTAATTTTTCCCCGTTTTTAGCTCTATTTATTTGAGATATATCTATTCCTTCATTTTTTAAATAATTTACCACAAAATTTCCAAATTGATCATCAGATACTGTACTTAAAAAACCTACCTTTTTCCCAAGTCTTGCTAATCCAACTGCTATATTTCCTGGAGATCCTCCTAAGTATTTAGTAAAGGTTCTACTTTCCTCTAAAGGTCTATTAATCTCATTAGGATTAAAATCTATGGTTACCCTTCCAATAGGAATTACATCTAGTGGTTTTTTTTCGTCAAACTTAATATAATTCACTAAAATACCCCCTTAAAATTTATGCTTTGTTACTACTACCAAATATGTCTATATGTTTTTTTACGTTATCATAGGCTGCATTAATAACAACATCATGATAAGTAAAGTAATCAACTGAATTAGAAGTTTTAAATAATTCATTTACCTTATCTATCACACTATTAAAAGTTGCTGTGGCTACATTTATTTTGGTTATACCGTTTTTAATACAATTTTTAAACTCCTCTTTTGTAATACCTGATCCACCATGTAAAACTAAAGGCACTTCTATATTACTATTAACCTCTATTAACCTTTTGATGTCAAGATTAGGTTTCCCAACATACATACCATGAACATTTCCAATAGCTATAGCTAAAGCATCTACATTTGTCTCTTTATAAAACTTTTCCGCATCTTCTACAGTTGTTATTGATATAGTGTCATCTCCTAAACCATCTTCTTTTTTTCCAACCTTTCCAACTTCTCCTTCTACAGAAGCTCCATATTCTTTAGTTAAACTTACAACTTCTTTTGTGTTTTCAATGTTTTTACTTAAATTAAAATGAGAACCGTCATACATTACAGAAGTAAAACCTAAATCTAAAGCTTCTTTTATGGTATCAATGCTTTCGCCATGATCTAAATGTACCGCTATTGGAACAGATGATTTTTTAGCTGCTTCAATCATTACCGGTCCTATTAAGTAAAGGGGCGAATGCTTTAGTCTAGATTCCGCAATTTGAAGTATTATTGGAGATTTTAACTCCTCAGCTGCTCTTACAGCTCCAATAATGGTTTCCATGTTGGATATACTAAAAGCCCCTATTCCATACTGACCTTTTTGAGCATTTTTTAAAAGTTGTTTCATTTTTACAATCGACATGATATTTACTCCTTTTTCTCAAAACCATATTAGGAATATAAGAACTTTAACTTCTCAATTCTTTATATATACAACTGTTTATATATATTAACAATATCTTCTTTAGTAGGTTGTCGTCTAGTATTTGCAGGACTTCCACTATTTAATGCATCTTCTGCCATCTTATTTATTTCTTCATAAAATTCATTTTTTTCTATACCGTACTCCTCCAAGGTTGGTATATTAATATCTTTGCACAAACTTTCAATTTCTTTTACAAGTTTTTCTGCAGCTTCTTTATCTGATGTTTCTTCTTTACATATTTCTATTGCTTTTGCAATATCTGCAAATCTTTTTTCTTCCCCTTGAATTGCAAATTCTAAACATTTGGGTAAAAGTACTGCATTAGAAAGCCCATGTGGTACTTTAAATAAAGCTCCAATTGGTCTACTCATTCCATGAACTATAGTTACCGAAGAATTATTAAAAGCAATTCCTGCTTCTAAGGCACCTAGAGCCATTTCATTTCTAGCTTCAAAATTCTTCCCATCTTTATATGCTTTTATTAAATTATTAAAAATACGCTTTACTGCTGATAGTGCGAAGGTATCTGAAAATGAATTTGCATGTTTTGATGTATATGATTCAATGGCGTGCGTCAAAGCATCTATTCCTGTAGTTGCCGTAATGTTTTGGGGTACTGTTATAGAAAATTGCGGGTCAACTATTGCCAAAGTAGGAATTAAACTTTTTCCTTTTAGCAACATTTTTATGTTGTCTTTTGTATTTGATATGATTGTAAATTCGGTTGCTTCTGATCCTGTTCCAGCAGTGGTTGGAATTGCTACAATGCTTGGCGAGGCATTTTCTATTATTTTTCCCATGTAGTCATTTATATTTCCTAAATTTGTTATCATAGCTCCAATTGCCTTTGAAGCATCTATAGGACTTCCTCCTCCTATAGCAATTAAAAAATCACAATGAGAATTATTATATATTTCTATTCCTTTATCTACCATTACGTCTGTAGGTTCTGAATTAATTCCGTCATATATTTCATATTTTATACCAATATCATCAAGAACTTCACTGACTTTTTTAACATTACCTATTTCAATCATTATTTTATCAGTAACTATTAAAGCTTTTCCTCCTAGCTCTTTTATGTTTTTTGATGATTCCTTCAGAGCATTCTTTCCATATATAATATTTCCAGGAATATTAATTTTATATGCCATTAATCCCCCTCCATTTCAAATCAATAGTACATATTGATACATTTATGATTATATATTCCCATCTTATGGTTAACTTTTGATTACATTCTATCATTTAATTAATATTCTGTCAATAATTTATGTTCTTATTTGTATGTTATAGTTAACTGTTGGTTATGTTTCAAAACTTTGCTTGTAATGTTCATGTCATTATTATATAATTACATATGAAACTTATTTTAATGTTTTATTAGTGGAGGTTCTAATGTTAAAGGAAGATAGAATAAAAGGAATAGAAAATTATGTTATAAAACATGAGAATGTATCTATAAATACTTTATGTTCTTTATTTGATGTATCAAAAAATACTATAAGAAGAGATATTTCAGAATTAGAAAGAAAGGGAGTAATAAAAAAGATATATGGCGGTATAACCTTAAAAAATAAAACATCCACTGTTCCTTTTCAACAAAGAGAAATTAAACACAAAGAAACTAAAAAAACTATTGCTAAAGCCGCTAGTAATTTAGTGGAAAATGGTGACATAATATATATAGATTCCGGAACTACAACTATGCACATGATTCCGTTTTTATCCGATAAAAAAAATGTAAATATAATAACTAATAATGTAAATGTAATAGTAAATTCATTTCCATATAAAAATCTAAATATATTATCAACTGGAGGTTCTCTTTCTAGAAATACTAATTCTTTAATCGGAATAGAATCAATAAACTTTTTAAAAAATTATAATATATCTAAATGTTTTATGGCTTCTACAGGAGTATCTATAAAAAAAGGTGTTACTAACTCCTCTTCATTTGAATATGAAATAAAAAAAACTGTAGTAAAACAAAGTTCTAAAATTATCTTACTTGCAGATAGTTCAAAGTTAGGAGTGGCTTCTTTAATGACTTATTGTAATTTAGAAGATATAGATACATTTATTACAAATGAACCTCTTAATAATGATTATTTAGACTTTTTTAATAAAAATAATATAGAACTTATTATATCGGATAATTTATAGATTAGATATAAAAGGAGCTCTCTTGGAATGATTTTTTAATCAATGCAAAAGACAGCTCCTTTTCTATTTTAAAATTAATAACTCTTCTTTATTTATAAACTCAACTTATATAAACTGTTCCTTGCCTTGGCCTTTTATATTATCCAATTTAAAATTCTTCACTTTTATATCTAAGTTTTTAGGCATATCTATTGTTGCATAGTTTTCTGCTTCTAAGCTTTTAGCTATTATGTCTCCTTTAGTGTTTTTTGTAACCTTTATATTAACTCCACTATATACTTCTACTTCCCTACAATCTCCATCCAACATTATATCTTCACCTTTTTCTGTTTTTACTTCTATTTTTTCTATATAATTTGCTGGAAATGCATTTAAGTTAACCGATCCTTCTAATACTATTTTTTCATGAAATGATCCATGAAGTTCTACATCTTTATCTTTTAATGTATCCTTTATAGTAACTTCTCCAAAGGAACCTACCACATTTTGAAGAATTGTTGCTGTTAATACTTCTGTTTTATTAAATTTTGATAATTCTTCTAGTACAACTCTTGTTTTATTTTTATTTCTTAGTTCTAACTCATTTGCTCTAACATCTTTAAAGAAAATTCCTCTTTCTGTTCCTGATAATATTACTACTTTATCTGCTTCTACATCTTCTAATTTACATTCTCCATTTTCACCTGGATTTATAAATATTGTTCCATTTACTTTTACTTTTACTATTTCTGCATCCTTTTCTTCTATATATAGGTTTCCATTTATCGTTATATAATTAACTGTTATATCTTTTGCAGTAATTGCTGCATTTCCTTCTATATTTTGATCATATAAACCCTCTTCTTCATTCATAAGTTCTGCTACAGCTCTTATGTCCTGTACTATCTTTTCTGGTACATTATTAATTCCACCTAAAACTGTAATTTTACTTGAAGGTAAAAAGTTTTCTTTAGCTAAAGTTTCTGTTGAATCACTTAAGTTTTTTCCTGTTAAAATTACTGGTGCTGAATTTTTAGCTGCCAAAGCTGATACTGCAAGTGCATCTGCAAATTCATTTCCTGTAGAACCTGCTCCTAGAGCTACATAAGGTTTTCTAAATTCAAAATCAGATGGAAATGCCTTTGCTACAGCTACATTGGTTTCAAATCTATCATTACCATATATTCTTTTACTTCTTGGTAGTGAATTTTTTATAGAATTACTAATAGAAGCTTGTCCTCCTATTACATATGTTTTATTTGCATTGCACTTTTTTATATATTCTTTTGTTTTACTTGGAAGTTCATTTGATTTTGTAAGTATAATAGGAATCTCTCTTATAGCTCCAACTGGTGCTGCTGATAAAGCATCTGCATAATTTTCTCCTGAAGCTAATATTAGTTCTTTGGGTTGGTTATTTTTATTAACCGTCCCCAATTTTTCTGCAATTTTTATAGATGTTTCATACCTATCTTTTCCTTCTATTCTTTCTACTTTTGAATTTGTTTCAGATTTTATTTTGTTCTCTACTTCTTTTGCAACAGAGCCTTGTCCCCCTACAATATATACTCTATTAACTCCAAGTCTTTTTAATTCTTCTAAAGTATTTGAATCTAATGTATCTTTTTTTGTAAGAAGTATAGGTGCATCTTTAATTTTAGCTAATGGAGCTGCACATAATGCGTCTGCATATCCTTCACCAGAGGATAATATTACACAGTTTGCACCGTCTTTCCATCCATTTTGTGATATCTTTACTGCTGTTTCATATCTATCTTTCCCCCAAATTCTTTCACTTTTTGAGTAAGTAGCAGCTGATACTTTTGACTCTACACATACACCTGATAAAAATACTGAAATAGTTATGGTTGCAAGTAAGTTTAAAATTGTTCTTTTTTTGTTCATTTTTCTCCCCCTTTTTTTGTTATATAATTTTTATTATATTATAAGCTATGGGGACGGTTAATCAAAATTTGCATTTTCTTTTAAGAATTTTCATTAAGTTCCCATCTAAATTCTCTTTTTGTTATTCTAAGTTTTTAGTTTTATTTCTAAATTTTATTTTCAAATCTTTACTTATTTTTATTAACTGTCCCTTATTTCCTTCTTATTTCCTTTGTTGACTCCCCCATTTTTGCTTTTTAAAATTATTAACAACTTTAACGATAAAAATAGCTAATATCCCTCCAAATAAATCAATTAATACATCAGAAAATTGCCCACATCTTCCTGGTACAAATCTTTGATGTATTTCATCACTACATGCATATAAAAAAGTTATTAAAATGCTTATCCAACAGTTTTTTTCCAAATTAAAGTCCTCTTTTAAAGATACTATTAAAAGGAGAGTTAATATAAAATATTCTCCCATATGTGCTGTTTTTCTTATGATGAAATTAGCACATTCTCCTAATACACTACTCATATTTATCCCCAGACTGTTTATAACTTCTACAATAAGTCCACTTTTACCATCTGATATTTCTCCAGGATCTGATGAAAATTTAAATATTATAACCATCCATACTATTACTAAAATATATTTAAAAACTTTCTTACAATTTTTACTTATATTCATCATTATATCTCCATTCAATCTGCTTATTTTGGTATTCTTTCATTAACCGTCCCCTCTTACCCTTATCCCTTACGCCTACGAAAAAATACCAAGAGTATCCCCCTTGGTATTTTAGTTATTTTTATTAACTGTCCCTAATTTTTCCGCTAATTTTCCTGATTTTATTTCAAAGTTATATCTGCTACGTTTTTCCCACCTTGAACTGCTTGAACACTTACTTTTTTATCTTTATGTTCTGATTTTAGCTTTTTTGCATACTCATTAGCTACTTTGTCTATTTCTTCTTTTTTAGCATCTTCTTTTATTATAAGGGTAGCATATACATATTCCCCTTGTTCATATACTTGTCCATCTGAAACTATCTTTTCTTTCTTTATTTTGTTAGTTAACTTCTCATCCTCTTCTATTTTATTCTTTGGATCTTCCTTTTCTTTTACTTCTACATCTTTTTTAACACTTTCTTCTTGTTTAGTTCTATTATCTTTATTAGAAGAAGCATCTCCTTTTTTACTTGAACATCCTATTCCTGCTACAGATATTGATGCTATCATGATTAATGCAACAATTTTTTTATTAAATCCTTTAATTTTATTTTCCATATAATTTCCTCCTATTTAAAACTGTTCTCTTTATACAGAACTTATTAAGTGTACCAATACATTTGAAGTATTTAAAATATTATGAAATAATATTTATAGTACCTACATTGAAATAAATTATATTATAAACTCTAGCCTATAACCTATGCATGGTACTATATAATTCTACATCAAAGTTAGAGTTTTAAAAATAGCTTTTATAGAAAGTTAAGAAAAAGTTAACTAAGAGGTGAATATTGTGGATAATTTTAAATATATTTACGGTCCTATTCCATCTAGAAGATTGGGACTATCTTTAGGGGTAAGCCCCATCCCAAAAAAGTTTTGTAATTACTCTTGCGTATATTGTCAAATAGGTTTAACTCATAATCTTACAAATACTAGGAAGGAATTTTTTCCTTTAGAAGATATAATAAATGAGTTTAAAAAGTATATTTCTTATGATAAAAATTTTGACGTAATATCAATAGTTGGAGAAGGTGAACCTACTTTATACAGTAAACTAGGTAAACTTATAAGTTCATTAAAAAACCTTACTGATAAACCAATCGCAGTTATAACTAATACAGGACTATTATATGATAAAAATGTACAAGGAGAACTTTTAAATGCTGATATAGTTTTACCGTCCATGGATTTTTTTAATGAAGAATCCTTTAGATCTCTTCATCGACCTTATGGGAAACTAGATTTTCAACAAAGTTACGATGGTCTAGTAGAATTTTCAAAGAAATTCAAAGGACAACTATGGCTTGAGGTAATGCTTATCGAAAATATAAATAGCTCTAAAAAAGACTTATTAAAATTAAAAGAACTTATAAAAAACATAAATTATTCAAAAATATATATTAATACTGCCGTAAGACCTCCTGCTGAATCTTGGGTAAAACCTGCATCTAAAGAGACCATAGATTTTGCTGTAAGTCTTTTAGATGGAATTTCTATCGATATGCTTAGTAATGGAAACTTTATCAGTGAAATAAAAGATAATTATCAAGCTATACTAAGTATAATAAAAAGACATCCAATGAATCAACATGAGCTAAAAGGATTTTTATCAATAAGAGGAATAAATGAAGAAGAGATTCAAAATCTTTTTCTCCGATTAAAAGAAGATAATAATATAGAAATTTTAAACTATAAAGGTTTTCACACCTATAGGTTGAAATAGAAAGGATGATAAATATGACACAACCTGTAAAGAAAATTGCAGCTATTCATGATCTGTCTGGCTTTGGCAGGGCTTCTCTTGCAACTGTAATACCTATACTATCTACCATGGGTTTTCAGGTATGTCCTATGCCTACAGCTATACTTTCAACTCACACTGGTGAATTTCAGGATTATACTTTTCTAGACTTAACAAACTCCATGATAGATTTCATGAACCATTGGAGAAGTTTAAATTTAGAGTTTGATTGCATATATAGTGGATTTTTGGGATCTTCACAGCAAATAGAAATA
Source organism: Clostridium tetani (assembly GCF_900167265.1). Classification (GTDB taxonomy): domain Bacteria; phylum Bacillota; class Clostridia; order Clostridiales; family Clostridiaceae; genus Clostridium_G; species Clostridium_G tetani. The sequence continues at coordinate 59,600 of NZ_FUWT01000011.1, read as the reverse complement.
GTATCAGAGTTTATAGACATATTTGGAAATAAAAATAACTTGAAAGTTATAGATCCTGTCATGGGTGATAATGGAAGACTTTATTCTACTATGGGTGGTAAGATGGTAGAAAATATGAGGAAACTTATCAAAAAAGCTGATATAATAACACCTAATTTTACTGAAGCTGCATACCTTTTAGATAAAAATATAGATGATGATATAAATGAGTGCACTATAAAAGATTGGCTTAGAAAGCTTGCCGATAATGGGCCTAAAATAGTAATAATAACAAGTGTACCAGATATTAATCACAACCAATGCACCAACGTAATGGCTTATAATAAAGAAGATGATATGTTCTGGAAAATAGGTTGTAAATATATTCCTGCATCTTATCCTGGTACTGGAGATATATTTACCAGTGTACTTACAGGAAGTCTTCTCCAAGGAGACAGCCTTCCTATAGCCCTAGATAGAAGTACCCAATTTATAACTACCTGCATAAAAGCGAGCTATGGATTTAAATATCCAAATAGAGAAGGTGTACTTTTAGAAAGAGTTTTAAATACTTTAAATATGCCTGTAATAATGAGTAGTTATGAAATCCTATAAAAGGAAAGCAAGGGAAAAACGAGGGACGGTTAATTAATTTAAATAAAAATCCTCATAATTGAATAAAAACACATGCTTTGGTAATAATTTTAGAAAATAATATATCAAAGGATGTGTTTTTATTGCCTAGATCTGCAAGAGTAAAAACTGATAACTCAATATTTCATATAATGGTAAGGAGTATAAGTGAAGTAAATCTTTTTCAAACTGACTTCGATAAAATACAATACTTGAATTTTGTGAAGTTTTATAAAGAAATCTTTAATTTTAAAGTCTACGCCTATTGTCTTATGAGTAACCATGGACATTTCATAATAGATGCCAATGGTGCTGATATATCAAAGATTATGCATGGTCTTAATCTAAAATATTCCCTAAATTTTAATAAAAGATATAAAAGACGTGGTCACCTTTTTCAAGATAGGTTTAAAAGCAAGATAATTGATAGTCAAAAATATTTAATTACCGCTTCTGCTTATATACATAATAATCCTATAGATATACAAAAATATTCTAAGCATCCAGAGAAATATAGATTTTCAAGCTTAGCAGTATATCTAGGACTTAAAAAAGACCCTTTTAAAATATTAGATGAAAATTATATAATGCAATTTTTAGGAAATAATTTAGAAGCAGCCCGTAAAAATTACATAAGACTTATATGTATGTCTAATGATGAAGAATCAATTAACTCTTTTAAATTCCAAAATGAAAAAACTATTTATAATAGTGAAAGAAAATCAATAATTAGAGATTGCACACCAGAAGATGTGATAAACTTCATATCAAAGCAAACTAAAACAGATAAAATAAAACTTTATATTAAAAATAATAGAAACACTATAAAACCAAGAGCCCTAGCTGTTCTTTTAATGAGAGGGTTTTGTGATTTTAGATGTGCAGATATATGTAAATCAATTGGAAACATTACTCAATCTACTGTATCTAATATGTGTAAACTGGCTATTAATGCTATTGATGAAGATAAAAATTTTAGAAATATTATAAATAATTTTGTAGAAATATACTCCACTTAGCCTCTTGATTTATATATAATTCATATATCTAATTTATTAATTTTTGTTACTTTATTACTTTCTCTAATTTAATTTATTTTCTTTTTACATAATACATATTACACTTTTAATGGACAAGCTTTTTAGCTTTTAAATTTATTTAATAACTTGTTGTTTCGTAAATATAAAAACACTTTCAAATCATCCCTTTCTCTGGATTTATTCTTACTTTCTATCTTTATAAAATTCTATTAACCGTCCCCTTTATCCAAATTCTATCCAAATTCTATTAACCGTCCCCTTTATCCCCTTTACCCTTTACCTTTCCCCCTCTTCTTTGTTCGAAAAAATTAAACCCCAAAAGCAATTCCTGCTTTTGAGGTTTAGTTTTTATTAACCGTCCCCTATTTGTCGCCTATTTGGTCACTGTTACGCTATCTGGGAACGCATTTATTTGAGCTTCTGGAACTTTAGTATTTAGAAGCATTATATCCTTAAGATTAGGTAATCCTATAGCTGGGCTAGCATCTGTAATAAAGTTATCTGCTACATCAAGAGTCTCTAAACTTTGTAATCCTGATACAGGTCCTATATTGGATACCATATTCTCTCCAATAGATAGTGTTTTTAAATTCTTCATGTTTGCTACTGCACTTATATCTGAAATATTATTCTTACCAACATAAAGTCTTGTTAAATTTTCCATACTTGCAAGTGGAGCAATACTTCCTATATTGTTTTTATGCAAATATAAATTCTTCATTCTTGTTAAATCACTTAGAGAACTTACATCACTTATATTATTTGTTCTTAGACTTAAAGTTTCTAAAGATGTTAAATTAGCTAAAGATGATAAATCAGATATTTGGTTACTATCTAAAAATAGTTCTTTAAGCTTTAACGCATTTTGTAATCCTACAGTGCTTGTTAATCCATTTTCCTTAGCTGTAACCCATTCAAGCTCTGGTAATGCCGCTAAGGCTCCTAGACTAGTCACTCCATTTTTATTTAAAGAAATTCTCTCTAGATTCTTTAAGTTTGTAACTACACTTAAATCTGTTACATTGTTTTCATTAATATTTAATGACTTTAAGTTAGTTAAATCTCTAATTGAAGCTAAATTACTTACATTATTTTTATTTATATCTAGAGATTCTAAGTTAACTAAATTCTCTATTCCCGCTAGGGATACTAATTTATTATCTCCTAGTGTAAGTCTTTCTAAATTAATTAAATTCTTAATAGGAGTTAAATCAGATACATTTGTTTCATTTATAACTAATGCTTTTAAATTAGTTAATCCTCTTAAAGGTTCAAGACTTACAACTTTAGTTTTAGTTAAATATAAATTTTCTAAGTTGTCCATAGATTTCAATGGTTCCAAATTACTTATATTATTTTTACCAGCATTTAAAACCCTTAAATCTATTAGGTTTTCTATACCTGCTAGATTCGTAACATTTTTATCCCATAAATCTAGTTGAGTTACCCTTTGCAAATCCGCCTTTTTTATTGCTCCTTTTGGTTTCTCTATTTTATCTCTTATAGCAAATTCTAAATTCTTATCTGCAAATTTAACTTCTTTATTTGGATCTACTAGTAAATCATTTAATTTCTTATTATCCAATACCATTTCCTGATTTTTAAACTTTAACCACTGAAGATTTTTAAACTTCTTAAGCTCTGCTAAATCCTCTATGCTATCGTTGTTTATATTAAGTCTCTTTAGATTTGTCATGTCTTTAAGCTTTCCTATATGTGTAACTGGATTATCATCTAAATAAAGCTTATTTACATTAGTTAATGTAAGTAGTGGTTCCACATCATCAACAGTATTATTACTTAAAATTAAATGTTCTACTTGCTTTAATTCTTCTAAATCCTCTGCATTGCCTATACCATTACTTTCTAAATTAAGTATTCTCAAGTTCTTCAAATCCTTAAGAGGCTTTGGTTGAAATACAGAGTTTTTACCTAAATCTAATTCTCTTAATTTTTCTAAACCTTTTAATCCTTCTATATTCTTAACCTTATTATCTCTTAGATTAAGCTTTTCTAAATTCTTTAGGCCGTCTAAGGCTTTTACATCTGTTATTTTGTTTTTATATAGGGTTAGTTCTTTTAAATACTTCAAACCACTTAAAGATCCTAAATCTTTTATCTCATTATTACTTAAATCTAAACTTTGAAGATTTTCAAAAAACTCTAATCCTGAAATATCTTTTATATTTTTACTTTTTAAATTAAGCTTGGTTACCATTTTAAAATCGTTTTTAGTAAGAGTCGCATCAGGCTCTTTATTGGTAGCCTCTCTTATAGCAATATCTAAATTTTTATCTGGGAATTTTATATTGTTTTCATTTAAACTTGCCAAAGCAAAAACTTTTCCCACTCCACCTTTACTTAAAGCCTTATCTTCATTAGGATAAGAAGCTAAAACAGAAAAACTAAGAGCACAAGTTAAAGCTACAGCAGTTATTATAGTAATTTTTTTCTTATTCATATGCTTTCTGGTATTTAACCAGTTTCACCTCCGTTAGTTAATACACTAAATTACACAGATAGTCTTAATAAACTACCTTCACGTCTTTTGAAAGAGCATTTATTTGATGTTTTGGTAAATTATCATTATTAGTTACAACTAATTTCTCTAAAGATGGTAGATTATAAAGAACTGTTATATCCTTTATATCATTATCTCCAATATCTAAAGTAGCAAGATCCTCCAATCCAGCAACTGGAGCTATATTAATTATATTATTATCTCCTAGACTTAAAGTAGTAACATCTTTCATATTACTTACTACAGAAATATCTTTAATATTATTTTTATCTAAATATAATCTTAACATTCCTGTCATATTCTTTAACGGACTTATATCAGATATCTTATTTTCATATAAGTAAAGATTCTTAATATAATCTAAGTTTTCTATTGGCTTTAAATCAGATATTACATTAGTTCTAGCACTTAGGGTTTCTAGTTCTTTTAGATTTTTAAGCGGATCTAATTTAGATATTTTATTATTATCCACATGTATTTCTTTAATATCTAAAAGATTTTCTAATCCTTCAAAACTAGTTATTTTATTATTGTTTGCAGTAAGCCATACAAGATCTTTTGCATCTTTAAGATATTTTAGAGTAGTTATATTGTTGTCATTTATATATAACCTTTGAAGATTTTTCATATTTGCTACAATGCTTATATCACTTACTTTATTTTTATTAAGTTTAAGTTCCTTTATATCTGTTAGATTTTTAAGAGAAGATATATCTTTTATATAATTATCACTTAAGTCTAACACTTCTAATTTAATAAGTCCTTGTAAGTCCTCTACTTCAAATATTTTATTTTCTCCTAACTCAAGTCTTTCTAAATTAGTTAAGTTTTTAAGAGGATGTAATTCTGATAAATTTGTAGCTGTAATTTGTAGTTTCTTAAGATTCTCTAGTCCTTGTAATGGAGTTATATCTGAAACCTTTGTCTTATAAAGATATAGCCCTTCCAAATCTTCTAAATCCTTTAATGGGCTTATGTCCCTTATATTATTTTTCCCCAGGTTTACCCATCTTAGTCCCCTTAGGTATTCCATTCCAGAAATATCTTTTATATTCTTAGCAAATAAATTTAACTCCTTTATATACTCAACATCTGCGAGCCTTAACTCTCCTAGTGGCTTTTCTATTTTCTTTCTTACTTCTCTTTCTAAATTTTTATCTTTAAAATTAACTACCACATTTGCTTGTTCAACTATATATTTTAAAGTACCTATATCTGTAATTTCTTTTCCTCTATACTTAACCCACTTCAAATTATCTTTATTTGCTTCTAACTCTTCTATATTCTTTATCTTATTTTTATCTAAATTTATTCTCTCTAAATAATCCATTCCCACAAGAGGATACACATCTTCTACTTGATTATCATCTATATATAACTTAGTTAAATTTCTTATAACCTTTATAGCACTTATATCAGAAATATTATTTTTACTAAGAGTTAAACTTTCAAGCTTTTCTAAAGATCCTAAATCATCTATATTCTTTAATCCATTATCAGCCATAGTCAAAGTTTTAAGATTATTTAAATAAGTTAGTGACTTTAAATTCTTTATTTCATTACTACTTAAATCTAATTCCTTTAACTCCTTTAAATCCTCTAGGGCATCTATTCTCTTAATTTCATTGTCCTTTAAATAAACCTTCTCTAAAATAGTTAAATTTTTAAGTGTTGATATATCCTCTATTTTATTATAAGAAAAGTTTATTTTACTAAGAGATGTACAATCACTTATAGGGGACAGGTCGTGAATTTTGTTATTTGCCGCATCAATAGTTTGAAGTCCTGTAAGGTATTGAATTCCTTCTATACTTTTTATCGCTTTATTTCTTATATCCAATTCTGATATATTAGATAAATCACTTTTTTCTATAGGCCCCACTGGTTTATTGATTTTTTCTCTTATAACCTTTTCTAGTGCTTTATCTGGAAATTTTATTCCCTCTTCTAAATCATAAGCATGTACTTTAGAATTTATGAAATTATTTCCCTGCATTGTAACTCCAAATGCTGGAACTATTGTAGTTGTCAAAAAAGCTGTTAATAATATTATAGTTATTTTTTTCTTTCTCATGAAATTGGCTTTTAGCCCTTCACCTCTCTTATAAAGTACGATTTTATTCAAATACCAGTTATAAGCAATCTTATAAAGAATGTTATAACTGGTATTAATTTTAATTACTTATACTACTTCCTTCATCTATAATTTGATTTTTTTCTTGTGATTTTTTTCTTTTGAAATCATCCATACGTCCTTTAAAAGCTATACCTATAGCTAGAGATCCAACTAATACAGCTGTTAATACTGCAATATCTCTTCTTAAAACCGCTGGATTCGGTCCTAAAATTACCTCTCTCATTCCTGATATTGAATAAGTAAATGGTAAATATGGATTTACTACTTGGAAGAATCTCGGCAACAATTCCCTTGGGAATGTTCCACCTGAAGATGTTAACTGTAATAGTAAGATTATAACAAGTAATAGTCTTCCAACGTCTCCAAGTAAGAATACTAATGTTATAGCCACTGCTACAAATACCCAAGATAAGAATATATTAAATCCTATATAGGTTAAATTACTTACAGGGTTTAGCCCTAATTTTATAACAGCCAAGCTTAGTAATATTGCTTGAATAGTTCCAATAGCACCACATAATAGGTACTTTCCTAACATTATAGAAGCATTTCTGCCTTTTCCAACCTTTTCTTCTTGAACTTTATCTGTAATTAGGAAGAACATCATAAGAGCTCCCATCCATAATCCAAGAGATACAAAGTTTGGTGCAAGTCCAATACCATACTTATCTACATCAAATATTGGAGTATCATCTAAGTTTATAGGATTAGCAACAAAATCTCCCATAAGTTTACTGCTTCTTACTAACCTATCTGATATCTTTTCTCCTCCCTTAGCAAGACTTGAATTTAAAGTACTAGATCCTTCATATAGTTTATCCACACCATCTTGAAGATCTGGCATTTTATTTTTTAAGTTTGAAACACCATTATTAAGTTTTCCTGATGCCTCTTTCAACTTTGAAAGACCATCTGTTAAATCAAAGGTACCATCATAAAGTAGATTTATTCCATCTTGCATATCTGGTACTTTTTCATTTAATTCTTTAACTTTATTTGAAAGAGTGCCTGTACCTTTTTCTAATTTAAATAGTCCATCACTTAGATCTCTAGTACCATCTGTTAGCTGAGAAACTCCACCTACTAATACTGGAACTATACCTTGGAACTTATCAGCTCCGTTATTTAAGTCTTTAGAACCGTTGTATAAAAGTCCTATACCATCTTGTAAACCTATTGTCTTATCATATAAAGTATCTAATCCATTATACAACTTGTTTGAACCTTCATATAATGCATTAAGACCATCAATAATTCCTGTTAATTTAGGTATTATTGTTCTATCATAGCTCTCCATTTGATACATTACCTGATACATATTTAATCCATCTTTTAATACTTTAAGTTTTGGATTTGAATATATTTTATTTAATTCTGTAGAAATCTGATTAGCTCCCATATATAATTGTTTTAGAGGTATTAGTTGTGGTGGTAACTTTTCTACCGGCACAACTTCAATATCAACTCCATAACCAGAAGCTATTTGTTTTACTAACTTTTCAACATTATTTAAATCATCTATTGTATTCTTTATAACACAATATTCTCCATCAATATCTTTCCTAACAAGAAGTTTTGAAAGTTGTAAAAGTCCATATTTAACTTTTTCATCTTCCCTAGTTTCTATTAGCTTGAAAGCTTCAAGTAAACTATTTATATCTTCTTTATCTCGTTTTATATTATTTATTAGTCCTTGCATAATCTGTTTTTGCTCTGGGCTTGATGCCATACTCTCTAAAACTTTTAGTCCACCATTTACCTGTTCTAGTCCACCTGCTAACTGAGGTATTTTACCCTTGGCAATAGGTATTGCTGGAGCTATTCCTTCTACTAACTTATTGACTACTTGCTCATCTAATTTCTTCTTAGGTTTTTTACTTTCCTCTTCTTCAGACTTTTTCTTCTTGTCCTTTTCATCACCTAGTTTATCTTCTATGCCTTTTGTTACTTTACTAATTCCATTTCTAAGATCACGAGCACCATCTCTAAGTTTTTCAACACCATCTATTAAATCTGGCATCTTATCGTCAACTTGTCCAATACCTTCTTTTAAAGCCGTAGAACCTTCAAATATGCTGTCCACACCATCAGACAAATCTGGAAGTTTATCGTTAAGTCCTAAAGCTCCGTCTCTTAAACGGGTACTTCCATCATAAGCATCTTTTACGTTTTCGTTTAAGTTAACTGTGGCATTATGAAGCCTATCTATTCCGTCTAATAGGTCAGGAACTTTTGACTTTAAAGTACCTATACCCTCTTTTAGCTTGTTTCCTCCATCCTCTGCATCTCCTAGTTTTTCTTCTAATGTAGAAGAACCATCTTCAATTTTCTCTAGTGCACTGTCCAAAGATGGAATTTTGTCTTTAAGTTCTGTTATTCCGTCTTTCATAGTATAGGTTCCATCTGCTGCCGTTTCTAGACCATCTCTTAGGGTTTCTAAATTATCTACAATGATTTCGGTAAATTTCGCCCCTGTTTTTTCTTTTATTCCCTTTTCCACAGCACCAGCGGCCTTATCAGCTATAAGCCCAACTATGTAGTTCTTTTTCTTATTTGCCTTAAATACTACTTTAGGCTTTTTTAGTTTACCATGTTCTACATCCATTACTTGTTGACTAAAATTTTTTGGGATAACTAACATAGCATAGTATTTATCTCCCATAAGACCTTCTTCTGCTTCTTTAACGGTTTCTACAAACTGCCAACCTATATCGTCATTTTCCTTTAGAGCATCCTCTAAGTCTCCTCCAAATCTGTAGAAAATGTCTTCTTTTTCTGTTCCCTGGTCAAGATTTACAACTGCTACTGGTATACTTTCTGTTTGCCCATATGGATCCCACAAGGCTGCTAAATAAAGACCACCATACAAAAGTGGAAGTAACATTACTACAACTAGTGTTATTGCAAGCATTTTATTGCTTAGAATATTTTTAATATCATTTTTTATTATCTTAAAAAAATTCATCCCTTCTCCCTCTTTTTTTTATAGATTTGCATAAGGCAGTACAGTAATTATATACTGACCAGTCAGTTTTATTAAACAACTTTTTCTCTTTAAAGTCAACATATTATTTTTTAACTTATTGTTAATATTGAAAGAACTTATTCATCATTTCATTGATTTTATGCAAATTTAAAGATAAGGAGTCTGTAGAGAAATTTATCTACGACTCCTTCCATAATTTTAATTAAATATTAATTCTACCTCTTTTTCTTGTGCTGGGTATCCAGTATTTTTTGCTTCTATATATCCTTCTTTTACTTTAAATTTCTTTTTAGTACCCTTTTTAAGTTCTTCTTTAAAGGTTATTACTACAGTTTTTTCATCGTCTAATAACTTTATATCACATTTATCATAAGTTAGATCTTTTCCATCCATTTCATAGTAGATTGATATTTCTGCATTATGTTTTACTACTTTTTCGTCAAATACTACCTTTATTTCTTTTGTGCTTGTGGCTTCTATTTTTGAAATACCTATAAATCCTTGCTTTACTGATTCTTCTTTAGATGGTTTTTCTTCTTCTGGTTTTTTTTCTGGTTCTTCTGTAGTTGGTTTTTCTTTCTCTGGTTCCTTTTCTGATTCATCTTTTGTTGGATCTTTTGTATCTACTTGGTCTTCATGCTCTTGCTTGTCTCCTTCAACAATGTCTTCGGATTCAGCCTCTCCTAAGTCTTCATTTATTTTTTGTGCCTTAGCTAAAAGCTCACTTTCAATAAATCCATCTATAGAAGCTCCGCCGCCAACTATTGTAACTTTTACATCCTTTGTCATATTATCCTTTATATATTCATTGGCAAAATTTCTACTTTCAGCATTTGTTCCAAGACCATTTAATACTAATGGTGCTCCATCTTTTCCTGCTACGGCAGAAGCAACCAATGCATCAGCAAATTTATATCTGCTGTCATCTCCACCTGCTGCTATATATATATTCTTAAAATTTAAATCATCTTTATAATAATCTAAAACTTTTAAATTGCTTTCAAATCTATCTTTTCCCTCAGCTATTCTCTTGGCATTTACACTTTCTAAAACTTTATTAGGAAGAACTCCTTCCCCTCCAACAGCTTTTACATCAAGATTTGAAGCAATATCCTTTACTATTTTAGGCATTTCTTCTCTATTAGCAAACAATACAGGATATCCTTTACTTGCAGCTATTGATGCTACTGATAGTGCATCTGCATAACCCTCAGCACTTACTAATATTCCACCTTTAGCACTTGTTTTTTCTATAACTCTTTTAGCAACTGCTGCATTAGTTCCATATCTACCATCTTTAGGGGCTCCCGCTATTCTTTCCACTGCATAGCTTTTAGCTAATTCTGTTTCTAGAGTTTTAGTTACAACACCTTCTCCTCCTATTATGTAAACCTTCTTAGTTCCTAGTTTACTTAGAGTTTCTAGCAAATCCACAGAAGGTTTTTTTGAAGCATCTGTAAGTAAGATAGGTGCTTTTAATATTTTAGCAAGAGGGGCCGCACTTACTGCATCTGCATATCCAAGACCATTAACTAATATTACATTTTCAGCCTGTCCAAAGCTTTGCTTAGCTACATTTTGAGCTGTAATAAATCTATTAAGTCCCGGCATCCTCACAACTTCTGCCTTTGCTCCTACCTTTGAAATTCCTCCTACTGATGGTGCAAATATAAAGCTAGTTATTAACGTAGATATAATTGCTTTTTTACTTTTCTTAGCAAACATAAATAGTCCTCCTTTATGTAAATAAATAATTCCAACATATATATTATATATTACTTATGTAATTAATTACAGTGTATTTAAAAATACTCCTAACTTTTTTAGCTAGGAGATATTTTAAACTTATTTTTTAATTATCTTCTCAACTTTTACTTTTTGTAAAACTTCACTATAACTATAATCTTTTTTTACATAGCCTACATAAACCTTCTGTTTTTCATTATTCTCTTTTATTTCTAGACCTACATTGTCTATACTTACTTTATAATCTTCAGCTTTTCCTTCCTGAATTTTTACAAGGACTAATGTATTATAAGGTATACCTTTTCCTACTTCTACTTTATATTTAGGAACATTAGATACATTTTTATTTTGTCCATTTTTGACATCCTGCCCTTTATTATTTTTTTCTTTATTATCATCCTTCTTATTTTGTGCCTCATCTTTAATAGGTTCACTATATGGAAGTAATAATTTAGTTTCCCCTATTATTTTATCTTTGTCATTTAATACATTTTTACTAATTTCAATGGTATGTCCTGAATTTTTGTTTTTTAAGGTTCCTTGAGGAATTTTAAATATTAAAAGTTGTGGCATTTCCTTTCTTATAAAAGCCTCACTGCCTTTTGGAAGAGGTTGTCCATTTAATTTGTAATTATTAGGATTGCCTATAGAAGTTTCATCATTGTTTTGAATAACTTCTGCACTAAATCTTATAAAAATATAGTCTGCTGAAGTATCATCATCTTTTTTATCTATATCTTGAATAATCTGATCCATATCTATGTCAGCATAGGCATATTTTACATAAAAATCTACATTACTTTGTTTACTTTCTCTGCTATTAACTTTAGAATCTTTTCTATTTCCTTTAAACATAACAAAAGCGGATGAAAATGTAACTAATATAAATATTATAGCTAAAATAATGGATATTTTCTTTTTCATAATTCTTCCTCCCAATGTATAAGTAAATTATGCTAATAAGTATATCATTTCCCATAAAAATAATAAAGAGGCTATACATAACCTCTTTACTTCAAAACTTATATAATTATTCTTCTATACCTAAAGTATCTTTAAAGCTCTGTACAGTAATCATATATTCATTTATTGCTTTTTCTTCTTCTATTTTCTTTTTCTCGAAGTCTAATTTAGCTGACTCTAATTGGACTTTATCTTCTAATCCTTGATCAGATCTATATTTTGTTTCTTCGTATTTCATTTTTGAATGAGCTAAATTTGCTTTTGCCACATCTACCGCTTCTTCTTTTCCCTTTAAATTATAATAAGCTGACCAGAAGTTAACTCTCAAATTTAATTTATAATCTTCTATAGAATTTTGCATATCTTTCATTCTAATATCTATATTGGTTGACTCTACCTCTGTATTTCTTCCGTATTTTTCATAAATATGCCTTTCCACTTTTAGAAATTCTAGTTCTTCATTCATTTTATATAATCCAAAATTTTTCTCAATACTATCATTTATGATTTTATCTATGTTCTCTGGATTATATAGCTTAAATTCTTTATTAGCATATTCTAAATTAAGTTTAATATTCTTAGTTTGATCTAACCCTAAATACTGTTTTATCTTTAAAAGTGATTCTTGCTCTTGAAGTTTTGGCAGATTAAGAGATGAGCTAAGTTGAGTTTTCTGCACTTTTAAAGGCTCTATAGAAGTAGAGCTTGCCTTACCTTCATCTATATATCTTTGTAATTTCTCTATTTGCATATCTAAATTATTTAAAGTTTCTTCTGTATTTTTTATATCTCTTCTACAATTTAAAACATTTAAATAGTTTCTTTCTAGTTCTCTTTTTATTTCTTTTACTTTATCTTCTTTATCTTTTCTTGCAGATTTTACATTTAAAGCTGATTGCCTAAAGTTTAGCATTTGTTGCCTTCTGAAGGATACATTGTTATAATTTATTGAAATATCCCTATCATTATCTATACTTTGAGATAAAGTTAAATCTCTATCATAAAGCCTATTTAAAAGATTTATTTTCCCCTCCATAAGCTTTAATTCTGAATTATCCTTTTCTAATTTTTCCATAACTTCTTTCATATTTAGATTTAATTCTTCTTCATTATCTTTTCCCAGTATAGTTATAACCTTAATTTCTTCTTTATTTTCTATTTCCCGGGAATTATTTTCAGCATTATTCATGGCAAAAACCACTGTGGATGAATTAGCAAATAAAAGTGTTGCTAAAATTAAAGCTGTTATATTTCCTTTCTTCATTCTTATCCCCCTTTATTGATAGAATACTTTCTTTGAATCCGTTCCTACAGAAGCTGCAAATTCTAGTTTAAGTTTTGCAATATATGCTTCTCTTTCCGCCTCTTTATAATCCATACTGCTTTCTATAAATTCTGCATTTTTTCTATTAAAATCTAGCCTACTTAACATTCCTAAGCTATATTTTTTATAGGATTCATCATATTCTTTTTTAGCTTGTTTATAACCCTCTTCTAAATTTTTTAACCTTACAAGCTTTATTTCAAAATCATTATATAGTAAATTTATCTCCATTTTTATGTCTAGCTTTTTAAGCTCTAATTCATCTTCTGCATTTTGTATCTTTTGTTCTGCAAGTTTTCTTTCTCTATTATGTTCACTAGAAAATACTGCCTTTGCTGACCCACTTTCAAATCTTCTTACTAAAATATTTTCTTCCCCATTTTTTATTTCCATTCTATTTTCTAAAGCTTCCTTTATATACTCATCTTGAGATTTTAATGTGGATTTATCTAAATTAAAATCCTTTTTATAACTTGAGTATTTCTTATCTAATGGTTCTCCTACTAATTTGTTAAATTCCATATTATATTTTTGAAATTCCCTATCTATATTTGAAAATTCTCCTTTTTCCTTTAAATACTCAGCTTTTTTAGCTAAATAATCTGTTTTAGAAAGAACTCCAGTTTTGTAGGATACTTCCGATTTTTTGTATTCATCTTCTACATTTTTGTATTTATCCTTTGCAAGTTTTAATTTATCCATTTCCATTAAAAATTTTCCATATCCTTCATAAACCCTTTGTCTTACAGAATTTTTATCCACTTCTAGGGCATTTTTATTTTGAAACATCTCAAATTCGCCTAATACAGGAAGATTATTAGCTGATTGAAGCATTTGAAAAAGTTCATATTCTCCTGTTATTGGGATTCCAAAATTTCTTTGATAGTATTCATATTCTCTTTGTTCATCTTCTGTTCTTTCACTTTTATTTTGAAGTTTTTTAAATCGTTCATTTTTTTCTATTCTTTCATATACTGAATCTGTTCCATTTATATTATCCTGAAATCCATTTTCTAAACTTTCTATAGTACTCTTTCTATTCTTAACTTCTATGGAGTTTTCTACGGCCTTTTCCATTAAATTATCCAAATCAAGAATTTGTCCAACGTCACCTTTATTTTCTTTAGCTTTTACTATAGTTCCCTGTGATTTAGGGAAAATACATATTGTATTAATAACTAAGAGGCATAATATAACTTTTTTAATTTTTTTCATATATTCTCATCCTCTCTTTTATTCGTACCTTAGTGCATCAATTGGATTTAATTGTGCAGCTTGATTTGCTGGATAAAGTCCAAAGAATATTCCAACTGCTGAAGAAAATCCAAAGGCTGTTAATATAACTTTCAATGATACTACAATCTGAATATTTATAAGACTTCCTGCAAATTTTCCCACTAATATACCAAGTATAGTTCCTACGCTTCCTCCGATTAGACAAAGTATTATAGATTCCATTAGAAATTGAATCCTTATATCCCGAGTCTTAGCTCCTATTGCTTTTCTTATACCTATCTCTCTAGTTCTCTCTGTAACAGAGACAAGCATTATATTCATAACTCCTATTCCTCCAACTAAAAGAGAAATTGCAGCTATAGCCCCTAGGACCATAGTTATTACCCCTAACACCTTATTAATACTTTCTAATTCTTTAAATCCTTTTTCCGCTGTATACTTATTCCTATTTTTATGTTTATTTTCAATAAGTCTTATCATTTTATTGGATACTTGATCTGCATTCTTCATATCAGACAACATAACAGAAACCCCACGTATATCAGTATCTTCTGTTAGCCTATCTACTATAGTTAATGGCATTGTTAAAAATCCTGGCATATTACTACCACCAAAAGCATCTCCCATATTTCCTCTAGGATCTTTAAAAACACCTATTATACTTAAATCTATATTTTTATCTCCAATATTAAATTTTATTTTTTCTCCCACTACATCTACTCTGTTAAAAAGGTGTTTAGCTGTTCTATCATCTATTGTTGCAACAGCCCTTCTTGAGTCTAAATCATGTTCATTTAAATATCTTCCATGCATCATCTTTAAATTATAAAACTTTTTAGAATCCTCATTTGTTGCCATTATGCTTGCTTGTTTCATTTTATTTTCTACTTTAGCTTTACCAAATAACCCCAATTCAGGTGATGCATATTCAATTTCTGATATTTTATTTTTTAAAAGCTTAACATCATCCATGGTAAAATAATCTCTTTTTTCTATGGTAATGTCTGGAGAAGAACTCATCTTCATATTTATAAGATTAGTCCCTATATTTTCAAATTCTCCTGTTATAAATTGTTTGGCCCCATCTCCTATGGATACTATAGTTATTACAGAAGATATACCAATGATTATACCCAACATAGTTAAAAAAGATCTCAGTTTATTAGATTTTACACTCTGTAGGGCAGATTGAAAACCTTCTAATATATTCATACTTTCTGCCCCCCAACTATAATTCTTTCACTTTCATTTATTAATTTATCTGAAATTATGTTTCCATCCTTAAAAACTACTGCTCTTTTAGTATGCATTGCCACATCATCTTCATGAGTAACCATAACGATTGTAACTCCTTCATTGTTTAGCTCCTGAAAAATCCCCATAATTTCTACTGTTGATTTACTATCTAAATTTCCAGTAGGCTCGTCTGCTAATAATATAGAAGGATCATTTACTAAAGCTCTGGCTATGGCAACTCTTTGCTTTTGACCTCCAGATAATTCTGTAGGCTTATGATATATCCTATCTCCAAGTCCCACTCTTTCTAATGCTTTTTGAGCTTTAATTTTTCTTTCCTCTTTAGGTACTCCGGCATACATCATAGGCAATTCAACATTAGCTATAGAAGTAAGTTTTGGCAGTAGGTTAAATGCTTGGAATACGAAACCTATTTTCTTATTTCTTATTGCTGCTAACTCATTACTGTCTAGTGAGGAAATGTCCACACCATCTAAATAATATTTCCCAAAAGATATATTGTCTAAACAACCTAATATATTCATCATGGTGGACTTTCCAGAGCCTGAAGCACCCATTATAGCTACAAATTCTTTTTCATCAATAGATAAATTTATTTTATTTAGGGCTTTTAGTTTAATGGCTCCTGTATCATAAATTTTTTCAATGTCTTCAAGTTTTATAATCACTTCTCCACCCCCTACTATTCACCTGCAGGATTAACTCTTTCTCCATCTTTTAGATTTTCTGGAGGATTTATAATGTATTTTTCTCCTTCTTTTAATCCGCCTAAAATTTCTACATCATATTCCGTTTCTAATCCTGTATTTATTTCTCTTTTCTTTACAACATTATCTTGATCTAATACGTATGTGTATTTTTTTCCTCCCTTTTTATCCTGTCTTATAGCATCAAATCCTATAGCTAAAGATGATTTTCTTTCCTGTAATATAATTTCTAAATCTGCTTCGTAACCTGATTTTACCTTACTATCAGATTTGTCTAAAGCTACTTTTATATTTAATTTATGCTCTGCATCTGCTCCAGCACCACTTTTAGCTATTTTCTTTTCTGCAATTTCTCCTACTTCTTCTATCTTACCTTTGTACTCTTTATCTATACCTTTAATTTTTATATTTACCTTTTGTCCCTTTTTAATATTAACTGCATCATATTGATTTATATCTGCATTAACTCTATACTTAGAAACATCATCTATTACTATCATTTCTCCTGAATTAGGATATTGATTTTCCTTTGCATCCATTCTAACTATTTTTCCAGAAACATTTGCTTTTATATAGCAATCTTCTATTTTATCCTTTATGGATTTTATATCTGATTGAATCATTGCGATTTGATTTCTTTGAGATATTATTTTATTATTTGTAGATATGTCTATTCCTGATAAATTATTTTCTGCATTTTTTAATGCTGCTTCTGCATTTTTAACTCCATTTTCAGCCTCTTTTGCCGCTTTTACAGAAGCATCATATTCATTTTGAGAGACATATCCTCCTTCAAATAATTTCTTGTTTTGTGATAGTTTCTTTGATAAATCCTCATGGGTACTTTTAGCATTTTCTAATGCAAGTCTTGCTTGTACTAAAGAACCTGATGCTGTCTTTTTCTGATTTTCCACCTCTGCTCCTTGAAATTGTGCTAATGTATCATTGGCATTCTTTAGGTTTAATTCAGCTTTCTCCAGTTGAGTTTTTAAATCTTTAGAATCTAGTTCCACTAATACATCATCTTTTTTAACCATTTGTCCTTCTTTAACATTTACTTTAATCACTTTTAGAGATGGATTTAAAGCTATATCATTTCTATGGTTTGCCTCCACATTTCCTGTTGCTGTAGCAACTTTATTTAAATTCTTTTTACTAACAGTATTTGTGCTTACTTGTGTGAAATTATCCTTTTTCCCTTTAATTGTTGAAAATGCTACTAATATTATAACTACAGCTATTACTCCAAATATTAGATATTTTTTGTTTAATTTAAACTTTTTTTTCATAATTTATACTCGTCCTCCTTATTATCTTTCTCAATTAATTTAATAAAAAGCTTAGTACTATTTATTAAAGTATTTAAATCCTCATCCGTAGCTTTAGATAAAACTTCCTTAAATACTTCAACATGCTGTTTTATTATCTTTCTTTCTTCTTCATAGGCCTTTTCTGTAAGATAAAGAAAGGTTCTTCTTTTATCAGTTTCGTCTTTTTCCTTTCTTATTAATCCTTTTTCTAAAAGCTTATCAAGAACTGTAGATATAGTGCTATTAGGTATACCCAATTTTTCTCTTATGTCTGTTAAAGTTGTAGGTTTTTTACTATCTAGTTGATTTAGTATAATCATAGGATAGGGACTTATCTTCTTTCCATCCATTTTAGCATTTAACTTTCTATTCATAAGTTTAGAAAGATTTGTTATATCTTTTAATAATTCAAAAATCTTTTTATCCTCCATACTTATCCTTTCTTTATATGTATTTTCCTATGTTAAGTACAAATTACTTCATATATGAAATAATTTTATCACAGCTTATCAAAATTTTCCATGAATAACACATTAATTAAACCTTAATATTTTCTTAAAAAAAAGAGCTGTTAATAGCGATTTAAAAAATCACTAATATAACAGCTCCTATTTACTAGTATTTATCCTATTCTTTTAAACTCTTCTTTAAATCTATTCTTATATTCTAATTTTAATTCCTCTCTAAAATCAGGATGAGCTATTTTAATAAGTTCTCGGGCCCTGTCCCTTAAATTTTTACCTTTAAGTCTTGCAATTCCGTATTCAGTAACTACATAATCCACTTCATTTCTTGTGGTAGTTACTGCTGCTCCTTTATCTAATAGAGGAACTATTTTAGATATTTTTCCATTTCCTACAGTAGAAGGTATTGCAATGATAGACCTTCCATTTTTACTAAGACCTGCTCCTCTTATAAAATCTATTTGTCCACCAACACCACTTATTTGGGTAAAGCCTATGGTTTCTGCATCTATTTGACCCATAAGATCTATTTGAATACAGGAATTTATAGAGACCATATTATCATTTTTACTAATAACTACAGGATTATTAACATAATCCACAGGGTACATTCTCACCATAGGATTATTATCCACAAAATCATATAATTTCTTTGTTCCCATTAAAAAACTAACAATTATCTTCCCTTGATGCAAAGTCTTTTTCTTATTATTTATTACCCCTGCCTTTACTAAATCTACCACCCCATCAGAAATCATCTCTGAATGTATTCCTAAATCCTTTTTATCCTTTAAAAATAAAAGTACTGCATCTGGAATTGCACCTATGCCCAATTGCAAAACATCTCCATTATTTATAAGAGATGCACAATTTTCTCCTATTGCCCTTTCTATATCACCTATATTAGAAGGTTTTAGCTCTGGTATCTCTCGAGAATTTTCAACTATATAATCTATGTCACTAACATGTATAAAATTATCCCCTAAAGTTCTTGGCATCTTATCATTTACTTCTGCAATAACAAGTTTTGCACATTCTGCTGCAGGTTTTATATAATCAGAAGAAACACCAAAGCTACAAAATCCATGCTCATCTGGAGGTGCAACTTGTATTAATGCCGCATCTAATTTTATATAGTTCTCTCTAAAAAGTCTTGGTATCCTTGAAAAAAAACAAGGAATATAATCAGCTCTTCCATCATTTATAGCTTCCCTACTCCCTCCTCCTACAAAAAGAGAATTATAACTAAAATGTTTTTCCATACCTTTTTTAGCACATTCACTCTTTTCTAAAGCTATCATTTGATAAAGTTTTAAATCTCTAAAACTTTCCTTATTATCAACTAAAGCTTTCATTAAAAGTCTAGGTTCACTAGCAGCATGTCCAACTGCTACGTGGTTTTCAGATTTTAATTTTAAAACAGCTTCCTTTGATGATAATAGCTTACTTTTGTAAATATCTTCCCAATTCATCTCAATTCCCCCTATTTAATTGTTAATACTTAATCAATGTTGAGCTAAGTTCTAAGTGTATTCATCTAATTCCCCTTTCTTATTCTTTAGAATACAGGATTATACTATATATTTTATAATATTTTCCTGATAAAATCCAGAATATTCATGTTATTTATTTAACATTTAACTCGTAAAAAAAGACACTACTACTGTGCCTTTTGTCCTTTATATTGTATTTCTACTTGAGGATATGGTATATTTATAGATTCTTTATCAAATTCTACTTTTACTTTTTCCATTAATCCAAAATATATATTCCAATAATCCTTATTTTCACACCAAACTCTAACATATAAATTTACTGAACTATCTCCATGTTCTCCCACTAATATTTGAGGATCTGGTTCTTTTAATATTAAAGAATTGCTCTCTATAATATTTATTAAAACCTTTTTTACTCTTTCTATATTCTCATCATAATCTATGCTAAAAATCAAATCTACTCTTCTTGTAGAATTAGCAGAATAATTTGTGACACTGCCATTAGATATATTGGAATTTGGAATTATTACCTTTTTATTATCTGGCGTATTTAATATAGTATAAAAAACTTGTATTTCAGATACAGTTCCACTATGACCTGCAGCTTCTATGTAATCTCCTACTTTAAAAGGCTTTAATATTAGAATAAGAACTCCTCCTGCAAAATTTGACAAACTTCCCTGTAATGCTAGTCCAACTGCTAATCCTGCAGAACCAAGAATTGCAACAAAAGAAGTCATTTCTGCTCCTAGCATTGAAGCAATTGTTACAGCAAGTAATATTTTTAATCCTATACTAGTAAAGGATATTGAAAAAGACTGTAGAGATTTTTCTAATCCTATTTTAGAAAATCTTCTAGATAAAAGTCCTACTATCTTTTTAATTGCATATAATCCTACAACTAATGTTGCAACTGCTAATATTATTTTACTTCCGTACAATACTATAATCTGATTAAAATAATCAAAATCCATTTAATCATCCCTTTCTTTTAAATATTTAATATTCCTTTACGATTTAGCAAAATATCACATAAGAATATCTTGTTAACATTAAAATGATGAACATTATTATATAATATATCTTATTATTTATAAAGGCAGGTGACAGTACCAATATTTAAGAAAATGGGAAATTATCATGATAGAACTTAAAAATATTTATAAATTCTACAAAATAGGACAAGAAAAACTTACAGTTTTAGATAATGAATAAGAAAAGAAGAGATAGCTTGGCTGTCTCTTCTTTATACATTTTATCCACATTTACTTTTACTTTGTCAGATAATTTTATGTTTTTCTAATTCCTTTTCCATTAAAATATTAATTAATTCACAGATTCCAATTTATTATTTTTATATTTTAATAAGAATCTTTCTTTTTCATTTAAAACTTCATCTATAGTAGCTTCATCTATAATTAATGGTATATTAAATATCTCAGCATAATGTGCTCCCCACTCAAATATAGAGTAAAGTGTAGGCAGAAATGTCCTACCATAATTCGTTAAACTATACTCTACTTTAAGTGGTTTTTGATAATACACCTTTTTATCGATAAGCCCCAATTCGGTTAACTGCTTTAATTCCTGACTTAATACCTTTTCACTTATACCCTTTAGGGATCTCTTTAATTGTCCAAAACGAAGACTCTTCTTTCTTAGGTACCAAAGTATCATTATTCTCCACTTACCACCTAATATATCTGTAGTAAGTTCAACACCACAAACATAAACATCCTTTGTCACTTTTTTCACAAGTAATCCCCTCCATAAATTATGATAAAGCTTAAAATGGTTACATTGAAGTAACCAGCTAACAAAAAAGTAAGTACTTGTTAATATAAATACAATCATGCTATAGTAATATAGTAATACAAAAACAAAATATAATCAAAATACAGAATATTCTTTAAAAACTTTATTATATAGGAGGGGTTCTAATGAAAAACATTATTTTAAAAAAGGAGAATGGTATAGTAGAAATAACTATCAACAGACCTAAATCTCTTAACGCTTTAAATAGTGAAACTTTAAACGAATTAGGAGCAGCTATAAAAGACATCTCTGAAAGTGATGATGTTAAGGTTGTAATAATAACTGGAGCAGGCGAAAAAGCATTTGTTGCAGGAGCAGATATAACTGAAATGCAAAATCTAAATGCAAAACAAGGAAGAGCTTTAGCAAGACTTGCTCAAAAAGTATTCTCTGATATTGAGCATATGCCTCAAATAGTAATAGCTGCTGTTAATGGATATGCACTAGGTGGTGGATGTGAATTATGTATGGCTTGTGATATAAGACTTGCTTCTAAAAATGCAAAATTTGGACAACCAGAAGTAAACTTAGGAATAACACCTGGATTTGCAGGTACCCAAAGGCTTCCAAGATTAGTTGGCAAAGGAACTGCCAAAGAACTTATATTTACTACTGATATGATAGATGCTAATGAAGCTTATCGTATACAACTTGTCAACAAAGTCTATGAAGCTGATGAATTAATAGACAAAGCAAGAGAATTAGCTAAAAAAATAATGAGTAAAGCACCATATGCTGTTAGCTTAGCAAAAGCAGCTATAAATGATGGTATGAATATGGATACAGAATCAGCCTATAAATATGAAGCGGATATATTTGGGTTATGTTTTGCAACAGAAGACCAAAAAGAAGGTATGAAGGCCTTTCTAGAAAAGAGAAAATCTAATTTTAAAAATTGCTAGAAATCATATTCATAAAAGTTATGAAAGGAGATTTGATTATCTATGGGGGTAAAGTTTTTAAAAGCTAATGAAGCCGCAAATTTAGTTAAAGATGGCGATTTAATAGTAACTGGAGGATTTGTAGGTAGTTGCTGCCCTGAGGCCTTAACAAAGGCACTTGAAAATCGTTTTCTTGAAACATCTAGTCCTAAAGATTTAACTTTAATGTATGCAGCGGCACAAGGAGATGGAAACGGAAAAGGTGCAGATCGTTTTGCACATGCCGGTATGACAAAAAGAGTTTTAGGTGGACATTGGAACTTATCACCTTCCCTTGGAAAGATGGCAATAAATAATGAAATAGAGGCTTATAACTTACCTCAAGGAACACTCTCTCAGTTATTTAGGGATATTGCTGGAAAAAGAATAGGTACAATAACCCATGTAGGATTAAATACCTTTGTAGATCCAAGATTACAAGGTGGAAAATTAAATGAAATAACAAAAAAGGATATTGTAGAAGTTATAAATATTAAAGGCGAAGAAAGATTATTATATAAATCATTCCCAATAGATATATGTTTTTTACGTGGTTCCTTTGCAGATGAAAAAGGCAATGTAACCCTTGAAAATGAAGTAGCTAGCCTTGAGGTTACATCCATAGCTCAAGCCACTAAAAATACTGGCGGAATTGTTATAGTACAAGTGGAAAAAGTAGTGGAATGTGGCACACTTGATCCACGTCTTGTAAAAATACCAGGAATATATGTAGATGGAGTTGTAATTGCCGAACCTGAAGACCATGAACAATGTTTTGGATGTGAGTTTGAATCAGCAAGAACTGGTAAAGTAAGAATTCCTGTAAGTACTGTAGAAAAAGCCCCATTGAATCAAAGAAAAGTAATCGCAAGAAGAGCTGCTTTGGAGCTTGAACCCGGTACTACTGTAAACCTTGGAATAGGAATACCAGAAGTTATATCTTTAGTAGCAAATGAAGAAGGTATAGGAGAATATATGACTTTAACTGTAGAAGCAGGTGCCATAGGTGGAGTTCCTGAAGGTGGAACTGCATTTGGTGCATGTATTAACCCAGAATCAATATTAGACCAAGCTTATCAATTTGATTTTTATGATGGTGGAGGATTAGATTTAGCATTCTTAGGTCTTGCCCAAACAGATAAGAACGGTAATATAAATGTAAGTAAATTTGGTCCTCGTATAGCTGGATGTGGTGGTTTTATAAATATAACTCAAAATTCTAAAAAAGTATTCTTCTGCGGAACATTTACAGCTGGCGGATTAAAAATAGAAATAAAAGACGGAAAATTAAATATACTGCAAGAAGGTAAAGCTAAAAAGTTCATAAATCAAGTTGAACAAATAACTTTCAGTGGAGAATATGCCCAAAAAACAAAGCAACCTGTAATGTATATAACCGAAAGAGCTGTATTTGAACTTAAAGATGATGGTGTATATCTAACAGAAATAGCTCCCGGAGTTGACCTACAAAAAGATATATTGGATTTAATGGATTTTAAACCTAAAATGGAAGGCGAGCCTAAACTTATGGATAGTCGAATCTTCTTTGATAAACCTATGGGATTAAAGTAATAAATATAACTTATTTTTAAGGAGGAATTATATATGAATTTTAATTTAACACCAGAACAAGAACTATTAAGAAAAAAGGTGCAAGAATTTGCGGAAAATGAACTTAAACCTATAGCAATTGAAAATGATGAAAATAAAGAATTCCCTATGGAAGCTTATAAAAAATTAGGTGAAATGGGTATATTAGGACTCCCCTTCCCAAAGGAATATGGTGGAACTGGTGGAGGATACATGTCATATGTACTAGCTGTTGAAGAGATTTCAAAAGTACATGCATCCCTTGGAATTAGTTATTCAGTAAATGCGTCTCTTTGTAGTGGTGCTATATACAATAATGCTTCTGAGGAATTAAAGAAAAAATACCTTCCTGATCTATCAACAGGTAGAAAAATTGGTGCTTTTAATTTAACAGAACCAGAAGCTGGTTCTGATGCAGCTAATGGTTCCGTAACTGCAATTAAAGAAGGAAATCATTATATAATAAATGGACTTAAGTGTTTTTCAACAAATGCACCTGTTGCAGATACTTTTGTAGTGTTTGTTATAACAGATAAAAGTAAAGGACCTAAAGGAATATCAGCTTTCATAGTTGAAAAAGACTTCCCTGGA
Source organism: Clostridium tetani (assembly GCF_900167265.1). Taxonomy (GTDB): domain Bacteria; phylum Bacillota; class Clostridia; order Clostridiales; family Clostridiaceae; genus Clostridium_G; species Clostridium_G tetani. Next base: position 34,885 of record NZ_FUWT01000011.1, on the reverse strand, counting down.
ATATCAATAGGTAAAGTTGAAAATAAGTGTGGTATAAATGCTGCCCAAGTATCAGATGTTATTTATGATAACTGTAAAGTTCCAGCTGAAAATCTAATTGGAGAAGAAGGTAAAGGACTTGGAATAGGTTTAAGTACACTTGATGGCGGAAGAATTGGGGTTGCAGCTCAGGGCCTTGGAATAGCAGAAGGTGCTTTTGAAATAGCAAAAAACTATATGAAAGAAAGAGTTCAATTTGGAAAACCTATTTATAAAAATCAATACTTAGGATTTAAAATGGCTGAATTAGCTGTTGAAATTGAAAAAGCTAGATACTTACTATATAAAGCTGCTCTTGATAAAGATGAAGGAAAACCTTATTCAGTTTCTGCGGCAATGGCAAAACTTGCTTGTACGGATCTTGCAATGAAAGTTACTGTTGAAGCAGTGCAAATGCTTGGTGGAAATGGTTATATGAAAGATTACAATGTTGAAAGAATGATGAGAGATGCTAAAATAACTCAAATATATGAAGGAACAAATGAAATACAAAAAATGATTATAAGTGGTAGTATTTTTAGATAATATAATTTACATGTTCTTAAATCCTGTACATTCTATTTGTACAGGATTTTTAAAAAACATTTTTTAGTTAAATAGTTTGAATATCCAATAAAAATAATGGAGGTTTTATTATGGATATATGGATTATTATAATTGCTCTGGTGCTATTTACAATATTAGCATTTAAAAGAGTTAGTGCTTTAATTTTAGGTCCTCTTGTATCATTGTTTGTAATAGTTTGTTCAAAACTTCCAATGTTCGACACAATGCTTGGACCATATATGAATGCTGCAGCAAATTATGTAGAAAAGTTCTTTCTAGTTTTCTTTGTAGGTGCAGTATTTGGCTCTATAATGCAAGAAACTGGTGCTGCTGAATCCATTGCACATAGCCTTATTAAAATAACCAATGGAAAATTTGTAGCACCTTTAATAATGATTATTACTGGATTATTAACTTATGGCGGAATAAGTGGATTTGTAGTTTTCTTTGCTATGTATCCTATAGCAATTGAGCTATTTAAAAGTGCTAATTTATCAAGAAGACTTATACCAGCTGCTATATCAGCAGGGGCATGGACATGGTCTATGACAGGTCCTGGAAGTCCATCCATTCAAAATATAATTGCTATGAGATATCTTGAAACAAGCTCCACCGCAGCTTTGTTACCTGCTATAGCATCAGCTCTAGCTCAATTAATTTTAATCTGTGTTTGGTTTGAATATAGATCAAGTAAATTAACTAAAAAGGGGTATACTTTTTATGAAGATCCTACTATAATTCCGTATATAGATGATAAAAATATTTCAAAAAATAATAAAGACCTTCCAAATCCAATAATGTCTGCAATACCCGCCATATTAATCTTAATATGCTTCAATATTATAGAGCTACCTGTGGAAGGTGCGGTTACAATAGGAATTATTTCTGCAATTGTTCTACTTTGGAAGCGTATAGATAGTCCTTCAGAATGGATAAATACCTTAAATAAGGGAGCTATCAATTCAGCTACAGCTATATTAAATACAGCCATAGTGGTTGGTTTCGCAGGTGTTGTAAAAGAAACACCCGGCTTCGAAAAAATTATTAATAAATTAAAAACTATGAAAATGTCACCTATGTTATTTGTTGCAATCACTGTAGCTATAGCATCTGGAGCTGCTGGTTCAGCCTCTGGTGGTTTAGGAATTGCTTTTGAGTCCTTAAAAGACACATACATTAATATGGGAGTTAATTTAGAATATGTCCATAGAATTTCTGTAATTGCATCAGGTACATTTGATACTTTGCCACATCAAGGAGCTCAAATTACTCTTCTTGCCATATGTGGACTTACTCATAAAGAAGGTTATTTTGACATAGCTATGACTCAAATTATATTCCCTATATTAGTTTTACTTCTTGTAACTATCCCTATGTGTTCTATAGGACTATAATTAACTACCTACAAATAAGTTAAATAATTAACAGTTACTATTCTTTAAACACAATAGTAACTGTTTTTATCTTTATAAATATTATAATATAAACCTTTCAGCAATTTCATTTAAATTCTGTGCAAGTTCTGATTGTGTTTGTGCTGTTATTGCTATTTGCTCCATAGCATCAGATGATTCCTTTATACTCTCTTCAATAGAATATGAACTTTTAAAAGATTCTTGTACCATATCTGCCATTCCCTGCACTGAAATATTTACTTCCTTTGTTATGGCATTTATTTCTTCTACCATAGAGGCTATATCCTCTGACATTTTAGATGTAAACTCAGCATCTTTATAATAATGATATCCCATATGAGAAAAATCATCAAATTGGCTTCTAACTTTAGAATCTATAAATTTCAAAGTTAATATTGAGTTTTCTGATAGCTCATTAAAAGCTTTATTTACTTTCTCTATGGTTAATTTTACATTAAGCACAGATTCTGATGACTGTTCAGCAAGTTCCCTTACTTTATCAGCAACTACTGCGAATCCTTTTCCGTTCTCTCCTGCTCTTGCAGCTTCTATTGCGGCATTTAATGCAAGAAGATTTGTTTGTTCCGCTATACTTGCTATAGTATCTGCCATAACTTTTATATCTTCTACAACCTTTCCTTCTTCTATTGCTTTTAATATTTTTTCTTTATTTTTATTAAATAATTCTTCTGTTTCCTTAACTGCTAATTCTCCATTTTTATAAACTTTATCTGCTCTTTCTTTGGACTTAATAGAAACATTACTTCCATCAACTGCTTTTTGAGTGAGTATATTAATACTAGAATCTACTTCTTGAACAGATGCAGAAATTTCCTCTGTTGCAGAGCTAGATTCTTGCATTTCTCTTGCTATTTTATTTGTATCTTTATCTATCTCACTAAACTTTGCATTCATTTCCTCAATGGTGGCAAAAAGTTCTTCACTAAACTTACTCAGTTCCTTTGACTTTAAAACTATTGTACTAATAAGTTTTTTTACATTATCTTGAGCTATATTAAGGGCATCTCCTATATCTTTAAACTCATCCTTTCTTTCTGTAACAATATCCTCTGAAAAATCATACTTTGCAATTCTATGAGAAAATTTTATTACTTTTCTTAAATTTTTCATTATATACTTATATAAATTTATAACAAAAAACACGCTAAATACTACTCCCAAAACCATTGTAAAACTTACTATGTATACAGAATCTTTATGAATTATGTGGTTGTCTATTTTTTTCTTATCTCCACCTTTAATATTTATATCTATTATCTTATTTATAAGTTCATTAAGTTCCATCCACTGATTTTTATGTATTTCTTTAAGGGTTAACACTTTATTGTAATTATTTTGTAGAACTAAATTACATATATCATCTCTAGTACTCCTGTATACTTTTAGTTTATTTTGAAACTCCTTAAATACTTCTGCCTCTCCTTTAAACCAACTATCTTGTGAATTAATACATTCTCTTATTATTTCATTAGTTTCTTCACTTAAACTGTTTAACTCTTCTTTTAATCTATTAATTTTATTTACATCTTTTTCGTTAAGTAATATTATTGTACTTGCTTTAGATTCAATCAAATGGGTCTCTATATGCCTAATTCTATTTATTGCATCCATAGAACCTGCAATTTCATTAGCGTTAAAATCCATTTTATTTACAGATCTGATACCAACAATACCATTTGTGATTATCACTATAATTAAAAGAGTAAAAGATAGGATAAGTCTTTTGCTTAGATTCAAATTTTTCACTTTTGCACCGCACTCCTATATTATTGATTTATTAATATATCGATAATTATTGAAACTTCCCTCCCATTTTAAATATTTTAATAATAATTAATGGCAAATTCCTGTAAATTTTACCATGTAATTAAATTATATAATAATTTAATAAAAACACAACATAAAAATTGACATTTTATTCATATATTTTTTTCCTTACAATTATTTTGTAACGGATTAATAAGTTTTTACATATAATATGTATGTATAATGTTTATAGGAGGATACAATTGTACTGTTATACTTTAGCCACAAATTTAACCTGTGTTTTTAATGAATTATTATTATGGACAGATATTTCTAGTGAACACCCAATATTTATAGAGACGGTAGCAAAACTTACTAATAAAAAATTGCCTAAAAAACTATTAGATGAACTTAAAAAGGTAAATTCTGATTTTTCAAAACTTAATAAGAAAGTAGAAAACCTTAAAAAAAGATGTTTTTCCCATGGACCTGCTAATCCTTATGTAATAATGGAAATCAAAAAAATTATCCATGAGTTTTTCCAATATGATATGTATTTTATAAATTTATTATGTAATATCATGGAATATGAAAAAGAAGATAAGGTTTGGCAGACACTTCTACACCATATACACCATGAACAAAAATTTATGTACGAATTATTTACACAATTATATAAGCAACTTTAATTAACTTCATAAAAAAGGAACCAACTTATTAACATTGGTTCCTTTTTGTATTCATTTAATAAACTACTATATTATAATCATCTATATAATCACTTAACCAAGTATTATAAACTTCCATCAATGTTTAGTTGATGGATATTCATATCTATTCCATACATGCATTTTTCCATTTATATTTTGACTTATTTCATAATCTGTAAGATTATAATAGTCATATAAAACTCTATTAGGCACATTTGGAATAGGGTCATTCCAAGTAGCATCTACATGATACCATTTATTGTCTATATAAACCATATTCCAAGCATGATTCATAGGTATACTTTCTACAATTATACTTTTAATTCCTACGTTTTGTAGCATTTTAACCATTAAAAGAGAATATCCTTGGCAAACTGATTTTCCTTTAGCTAATGCTGAATAAGCACTATATTCTTGTAAGGATGTATCATATTGAACATTAGCTACTATATAATCGTGTATAGCCTTTTCTTTTGCATAATCATTCATTCCATCAGTTATTATATCTGATAATATACTTTCAACCCTTTTATCTACATATTCTTCCTGAGCTTTTGTGGTTAAATAGTCAAAATTAAATTTAATATTTACATTTCCATAATATCCTGATGTTCCAATACGATATCCTATAATTGAATATTTTAAATAATGGTCTTCATCTAATAGTTTTTCTGTAATATCTTTTATTTTATTTATATCTACATTTCTTTTGTTATAACAATCCATACCAGTATATTTTATCACTATATTAACTTCTCTATTTTCCATGGCTGTTTTTAATAATGGTTTAAGTTGCTGTATTGATGATGCTTGTCTGCAATTTTGTGTATTAGTAGAAGCACATAAGCTATTAACTGCTGAAATATTTTTATTAATAAATTCTATATTGGAACTTATATTCTTAGCATAACAAATGTTTGAATATGAAAATAAAAAAACGATAGTTAGAAATCCTCTAAAAAACTTCTTCATAAAAATTCTCCTTTCGATAACTGGCTGTCATTTTACAGACCCTATAGCTTTGCGTCACTATCTTTCAATAGTTTTGCCTTTATCGTGGAAATCACGATTATTTAATACTCTTTGTTTAATTATATTATACTATTGTATTAAAATCAATGTCTACCATTATTGTATTTTTATGTAATAGATTATTTATTTCTGCAATAAGCCTTACTTCTGTGTCTAACGAAAGCATAAAAAATCTCTATAATATATGCAAAATATCTTATAGAGATTAATTGATTATTCTTTAATTATATTTCATCTTTTTCTTAAATATAATCCACCTACAATTAAAAGCAATCCCAAAACATAGTTAAATATTGGACCATTTTCTCCCGTCTTTGGAAGTACATCTACACTTTTCTTTGGTTTAACTTCTTTTTTTCCAAGCAGTATATTTACACTAGAATCCTTTTTCTCTACTTCATTTACTTTTACAGATGGTTTTTTATCTTTATCTACCAATTTATCTTTTAATTTATCTTTAATAACATCTAACTCCTGAGGAGGTAATTCATCGCCTTTATCTACTGGTGGTTCTTTTGTATCTGGCTTTTCTGAATTCGGTTTTTCTGGATCTGGGTTTCTTGAGCCTGAACCTGAACTTGTTTTTGATTTCCTATTTTCTACTTTAACTTCTACTACTTTACCTTGTGATTTTATTATTATTTCTTGTTCTCCTTCATATATTCTATATCCTTCTGGTGCCTTTATTTCTTTAAGCGTATATTTTCCATATGGTATATCTTTAAATTCTAATAATCCATTCTTATCAGTAGTTCCTATTAGTTTAATGTTTTTATTGTATTCTGATATACCCTTAAGTGTAAATTCTGCTCCTTCTAATACTTTATCTAAATTATCTTTATCCACCTTGGTTATTTTTATACTTCCTTTAATAGGCTCTATTGGAGTCCATGGTGTTACTTTTTTGTTTGTTACAATCTTTTTAATCTCTTTATTTTCTTTAAAATTTAAAGTAATTTCTTCAGACTCTAACTCTATTTTATACCCTTTTGGTGCCTTTATTTCTTTAAGTGTATATATTCCACCTAAAACCTCATTAGTAATAGCCTCACCCTTCCTATTTGTTGTAAGTGTTGTTACTACTTTATTTTCATCATTAATTAATTCAAACACAGCACCTTCTAATAATTCTCCGGTGGTTTTATCCTGCTTAATAAGCTTTAACTTCCCTTTATATTTCTTTAAATCACCTGAAGCACCTCCACCACTAGAAAAATCTTTTACCATTATTTCTTTAATAATTGGCTTTTTATTATATGCTTCTAAGGTTGCTTTATTTCTAAAGTCAGATATACTCTTATCTACAATTTTTGTTTGATAATACAATGTATATGTTTCACTTTCATTATAAAGCTTTAATTTAAATCCAGAGGGCGAAGATGAAAAATTAACAGGATATTTTAATGGAACTTTAGTTTGATTATCTATATTTCCAGTTCGATGATTAGTATATCCCTTATATAATTCCAAGCTACCATCAACAAATTCATGTCCCTTACTAATCATATCAGTTATGGTGATGTTATATAGTTGTTCACCTTTATAATTTACTCGTAAAACCCAGTCTATTATATTATCATCATTCTCATTAATTCTGCCCCACTTTTGAAACATTTCTGTTATTTTACTAGGACTTCCTCCAGAATTTGTACTTCCTGTATCAACAATAATTGAGTTTTTAATAGCCTTACCATTTACTTCAAACACCAATGGAACTTCTATTTCACCTTGCCTCTCTATATACTTAATTTCTGATTGAATATAGAAGAACCCAGATATGTTTTCCAATTTCTCAACAATATCAGAAAATGTAAAAGTAATTATATCACCTTTTCCTACTCCTGTACCAAAATTACGTCCTTCCTTATCCTTTAACTGAATTGTACCATTAAATCCTCGTAATTCTTTAGGTATCTTTAAACTAAAGGTATCTCCAGCTTTTGTTTCTGATTTAATAGACCAATCTACATCAATTTTTATTCTATCACCTGGTCTATAACCACCTTGCACTACCCCCTTTTCATTAGTTATTTTAACATTATCTATAACATCTACATCTGCTGCTAATACAGTTTTTGAGCATAATAATATCTGAAATAAAAACGTCAAAATAATTATGATATTTTTTCTGCCTTTAATTATTTTGTCAAAGGTTTTCAATATACCCCCTCCTAGTTATTTCTTGCTTTATTTAAAAATAAAAACCGACCCTGATTAATCAAGGTCGGTTGCACTACTAACTCCCTATATACAAAGTGCCCAAATAAGTATATAGTTCAAAATTTCCTCTTAAAATATTATATTTATATGGTATTAAACTATTGTATATACATATTACTTTAATTTCATGATTTTATCAATAATGAGTATTAGGTAATAAATTTAACCATTTATAGTTCTACAGTATAAATATCCTTTTTACATACAAGTCTTCATCATACTAGGGTGCTTGCAGTGAAAAAGACCAACCCCAAAAGGATTGGTCTTTTATGAAATGTATTTAATTTTTTAGCCAGTGATGTGTCCTGGATATTTTATGAATTTAAATTGTTTTGATGTGAATTAAGTTTGAAATGTTTCCGATCATTCTATTAAATTATTTCTATTGTATATACTGTTTGTGTTCCTGATTCCACTACTATTTCCATTTCATCAGTTACTAATTCTGTTAGGTCTTTTATTTCTGGAGTATCTTGTTCATTCTTTTTTACAAAATGAATATTAGCTCCTTTTGATACTGTTAATGCTTTTTTTAATTGTTCTATAGTTGTACCCGTTGGAATATCTTTAAGTGTTGTTCCTTCTAATATTCCTATTTTTGCGGATTCTATTTTATGCTCACCACTGTCTGCTGATTCACTGCTATCCCTCACTATCCTAAATACATAGGATTTCGTTTGGTCCACACCCTACGTGCGACTTTCACCGCATAGGGCGTTCCATCGACAATAGATACTAATATAAGATTTTATTTTATAAGTATTTTTAATATAAATTACTATATATATCGTAATTGTTAAATATGACTTTATATAAATTTCATAAAAAAATTGCTATATCAAAATAAAATTTTGATATAGCAATTCTACATTGATTATTTAATTAGATTAGTATTGTTCACAACTTGTTCATGACCCCGGGGCTGTTAAGTGTAAATTACCACTCTATAGTATAGTTAACATGGTAATCATCTGGTGCACTTGTAGTCCAACTAAATCTACCCACTCTATTTTTTTCTGCAACTGCTTTAAATTCTTCACTTAATTCCTTTTGGGTCATTTTAAAGCCTTTAATTCTTAAACTTAAAGTTGTTTCTTTATTTTTTAAAGCTTCTAATATTTTTGCATCTAATTCATCTTTAGTTGTAACTTTTTCAATTAATTTTCCGTCAGCTGTGTATTCATCTACATCCATATTGTGGTATGAGTATTTTGTAGCTGTACATTTTGGATAATTCTTTTCTTCAAAATCTCCTCTTATGTGATCATTGTTAAAAATATCATCTGGAAGATTAAAATAAGTATGATTAACTGTTGCTGGTGAAGTATTGTCTTTGTTTACACTTTCAGCACCATTTCTATCAGAAACTGGATCATTCCATGTAGCATCTAGATTGTACCATTCTCCATCTAACTTAACCATGTTCCAAGCATGTCCGCCGCCTTTCTTTCCGTCATGCTTAGAAAACCCTGTAACGTATTTACAATCAATTCCAACTTCTTTTAAAAGTAAATTCATAGCTTTAGCATAACTTTCGCAAACACCAATTTTATCCACCAATACTCCGTAAGCTGTATGATCTTCTAAAGTAGTTTTGCCTTTGTTATAGTTTTCTACATTGTAATCAGCAGTTCTTACTATATAATCATGTAATGCTAACTCTTTTTCAAAATCAGTCATTCCTGGCTTTATAACATCTTTTACAACTTCTTTAGCTTTCTTTATTGTAGCTTCTTTTTGTCTTTTAACTTCAGCTGCATCTTTTTTATATTCAAATTCTACTGTCATTATCCAACCTTTTCCGTCATTTTTAGATCTACCTGATACCCCTGGCTTTCCAAAATCCATTTCACCAATTTCAACAAGTAATTTTTGATAATCATCAAAATTATATTCACTACTATTAGAATCATAGTTTGGTAAGCTAATATCAACTGTAGGCTTACAGTCTATTATTGCTTGTTTTAAAATTTGGTTAAACTCTTGTTTATTATTAGCTACTAATTGTTTTTCAGCTTTAACAGTTAGGGTAAAATCTTTAGTTTCACTTTTACCATCTTTAGTTATAGTAGAAGTTAATGTTACTTTTTCATCTGATTTTCCTATTTGTGGTCTTGAAACTTTTCCTGTATTAGTTATTACAGTTTCGTTATTTGATTTCCATGTTATAGTTGCTCCATCTAAAGAAGTTTGTAGATTAATGTCTTTTTCTATATTATCTTTATTAGTTATTTCTAAGGAATTTGCAATTAGTTTTAAATCTTCTTGTGTATCTTTTTCTTTTGCTTTAACTACTATATTAAATTCTTTAGTTTTTGTAATAGAGCCTTTTTTTAATGTAGCTGTTAATGTAATATTCTCGTCTTTATCCGTTCTTGTAACTACACCAGCACTTGAAACTACTGATTCATTACTTGAATTCCAAGTTATATCTACAGCATTTTTACCATCTTTAGTTGGTAACTTTAAATTATCTACTACAGAATCAAGTCTTCCTTCTATTTGTAAATTACCAAGAGCCGTATCTACAAGTTCTTCATCTGTAAAATCTTTAGCTTTAACAGTTACTATAAAATCTTTTGTATCTTTAGCTTCATCTTTTGTTAATGTAGCTGTTAGAGTTACTAAAGTATCTCCCTTTGTTGCTGATGGTCTTGTAACATTTCCTTTTTCATCAAGTACACTAGTGTTATTAGATTTCCAAGTAATTGAAACTCCGTCAATATCCTTTGGTAAATTAATGTTAGAACTTACATAATTTAAATTAGTTAAATTTAAATTATCCTTTGCTTTTTGCACTGACTGATTATCAGCTAATTTCTTTTGTCTTTCCTTTTCAGCTTGTTCTTGTTTTTCTTTCTCTTCTGTTTCTTTGCTATCCCTTACTATCCTAAATACATAGGATTTCGCTTGGTCCACACCCTACGTGCGACTTTCACCGCATAAGGCGTTCTATCGATAATATAAACTAAATATATGATTTTATAAGGATTTTAATGAACGTACAATATTATTAAAATTTTAATTATAAATTATTATATATATCGTAATTATTAGAATTTACTTTATATAAATTGTATACAGTGGATTCAATTTCATGTTTACCACTATCTGCTGATACTCTGCTATCCCTCACTATCCTAAATATATAAGATTTTATTTTATAAGTATTTTTAATATAAATTACTATATATATCCTAATTATTAAACATCACTTTATATAAATTTCATAAAAAATTGCTATATCAAAATTTTATTTTGATATAGCAATTTTTGCATTCAATGAATATATTTTTTACTTTTATATCACTTCCATATAAACCTAATTAAGTAATATATGTATTAGTATTACTCAATTTCCTTCAATTTTATAATGACTTTTGTTGATATTTGATTTATAATACACTTTGTAGGAATTCATCCCCCTCATGGATTGATTTCCTATGTTATGCCATTACTTAGGATTAATGGCGCTGAGTGATTTATTATATATGGATACTTTAAAATCTTCTTAGCCTTTTAAATGTCATTATAATAAAACTCACGAAAGGATGGTCTTAACGGACTATCCTTTTTTCTTTATTTTATAATAATCATATAAAACTTCATTAGGTATATCTGAAATCGAATCATTTAATATCTCTTCTACTATAATTATCGTGTTTATTAGAAAATCTTTAGTCTAAATATTTATTTTTTACAAAAATTTTTTACTTTATAATGAAATTTAAAAAAAGGATAGTCAAAACAGACTATCCTTTTAAGCTTTACTAATTAATATTTTATTTATTTTTGTTTATAATTTGTTCATGATTCTTGGAATCCTTACGAAAGAAACTGAGCTTGCTTACTTTTATTTTAATTTTAATTCTGCAACAAAATCTTTTGTTCCATTTCCTGTAGGATAATTAAAATCTGTTGATCTTGTGTGAGTAGCTTTCATATCATCATCTGACTTTAAGAAGTAATCATATCTACTTCCTTCCCCAATATCGTTCCAGGTAGTATCTATACTATACCACTGACCATCTATTTTCACCATATTCCATGCATGAGCTTCTCCTTTATCTTTATTAGGGTTCTTTCCTTGTCCTGTAACGTAAATGCTTGTTAATCCTGATTTCTCTGCAAGTAATTGGAATGCTTTTGCATAGGATTCACAAACACCTTTTTTTCGATCACTTAAAATTCCATATGCGATATGGTCTTCTACATAGTATGTATTTACACCTTCATGATGGTATGCTGCTCTTTTTACTAAATAATCATTTATCTTTAAAGCCTTTTCTGCATCAGATAAATTTTTACCTTCTATTTCTTTATTTACAAAGTCCTTCGCTATTTTTTCTGCTTCGTCTTCGTAGCTCCTAAGTTTTTCTGCTGGAATTTCTTCTTCTGTTCCATAAACTACATATTTAGCTTCAAATATTACATCTACATATTCATCTGCTGGATTATATTTACCATCTGGACTTTTTAATTTTATCCCATACTTAATATTAGGATATTTTGTTCTATTTTCTTTAAAATAATCATCATATGCTGATTCTAAATTATTAAATGTTTCTTGTATCTTTTCAGTTTTAACTTTAAATTCTATAGTATTTGGATAATTTTCCATTTCTGCTTTTAAAATTCTATTTAAATCTTCTGGATTATCAGCTTTTATATTACTTACAACATAATTTTTATCATTTTTGCTATCCCTCACTATCCTAAATGCATAGGATTTCGCTTGGACCACACCCTACGTGCGACTTTCATCGCATAAGGCGTTCCATCGACAATAGAAATTTGGAAGTTAACATAAATTATACATTACATAATAAGTACTTACAACATTATTTAATTAAATTTTATAATAATATTTAATTAAAAAGGTTGAATAAATTAAATCTATTCAACCTTTTTTCTTATTTTTAGCCCAAATAGTAAACTATTTGTCTATACTCACTGCCGTATTAATATTGTTGTCTGCTACCGATTGAGTTAATACTATTCTAGAATTATCTTTTTGTAATTCTATCTTATATAATCTTTTGCTTTGAGCATCATTTTTAAATGCATTTGATATAGCTTCAGCAACTTTTTTAGTATCATCGCCTTTTGCTACATTTATAGAAACACTTGATAAAGTTCTATTGTTTTTAGTATCCTTTATACTAACTTTTATCTCTCCATTTTTAGTAGCACCTTTTGTTACAGTTACATTACATATTTCTTTAACTTCTGAAATACCAGTATCTCCTGTTTCTTCATTTGCTTGTGAAAATACTATACCATGTCCGCTTTCACCTAAATTATCTACATGTTCTCTAACTTTTTTAGATGTAAATGTTACATTTGATGATGGATTTTCTCCCGCTCTTACTATATATATTTTCTCAGCAGTCCAATCTTCATCATCCTCAAAAGCCTTAACTATTTTATTTGCTACTTTTAGGTTATCATCACCCTTTTCTACAGATACCATTTTATCAGCTACTTTAAGTTCTGCTGTTTCTGTTACATCACCTTTAATTATAAGATGACTTTTTTGCATAGTAGCTAAAGTTCTTTTTACACCATGTTTTGTTATTTCACTTATTAGTTCCACACCTAAATTATCTGTATTTTCTCCTTTGCTATACCTCACTATCCTAAATGCATAGGATTTCGCTTGGTCTACACCCTACGTGCGACTTTCATCGCATAAGGCGTTCGCTCGATAATAGGAAGTGTATAAATATATTTTCTATTGTCCTAGTTGATATAGTTTTTATGAATCTGTCTGCTAATCTAGTAATTCTCTTATGTAATGAGATTACTATTAAGTAAGGTATTAATACCTTACTTAATAGTAATTTGAAATGATTTATTTATTTTTAAACTAGTGATATGATCTAGCTATATTTATGAATTTGGATATGGTTTAATTTTGAAATGTTTAATTTATAACCGTCTAACTTTAAATATCATTAAATTAATTCCGTTCATTAATTAAATTAATTCTAAAATCTTATATTTGTTTTAACTTCCACTTTTCTATTACCGACTAGGTTCCTTGGCTCACTCAGTTTTATCCTTCTCCTATGTTACCATAGAAGTATTTCAAAATTAATTTGACTTCCGGCTGAGTATCATAGCTACTATGAACCTGCTGAGCCCGTATATGTGTCCTAGGTTCTACTAAACCTCTTCATATACAGCATCAAACGTTCCATTCTACCTATCCCTATTTTTGATTACCTTAGGTATCCACTAACGATTTATAATGTTTTAGTTTAACAACCAATTATTCCAAAACCAGTTAAGTACTTCATCTTAACTGTTTTATACCAAGCCACAAGCACAAAAATATTTAACAGTATAAAATACATATAAATCGCATCTTAATGGATTAGCTTATGTTTACCATAGTAATCTTTTAAGGAGCCCCGCATCCGACTTTCACGGATTACGACCTTACCTAGCTTCACAAGTTTTGCATAGTAGTATAAAACTTGTGTAGGGGACTTAGACTTAAAGCTACTTGGTTGTTTGCTTTAAATAAGATTTTCACTTATTACTTTAGTAGAACAGTTAGAACTTTTAAGTTCTATCCTTTTCGTAAGAAAATTTTAAAACTTTCTTACTTATAGGATAACGTTTCGCACTTTTATTGTATGGCTATAGTATATTCAGCTGTTGTTCCATCTTCTGCTGTTACCTGTATTACCATTGTTGCAGTTACATCTGTACTATCTTGATCTGCTACTGCAGTTCCACCTTTAGCATCAAGTATTTCTACAGTAGCCTTATCTGATACTGTTAAAGCTGCTTTTAAAGCGCTTACTTTTGTACCTGTTGCAACATCTTTTACTACTTTTCCTTCTAATATTCCTACTGTTGTCTTTGTGATTTCTTTCGCATCACTCTTTTTTGCTGGTGCATCTGCTTTAGTTCCATCTGCTTTAGCTTTATTGTATGTTGCTACTGCATTATCTAATTCTGTTGCTGCTGCTGTTACTTCTTGTTCTGATTTTACTGTTCCCTTAGCTTCATTTGCTTTTGTTATTGCAGCTTCTAAGGCTTCTTTAACATCTTTTGTTACCCATTTTGCAGTTTTTTCAACGTCTGTTCCATCTTTACTTTCTTTAACATCTTTTTTAGCTTCATTTGCTTTTTCTATTGCTGTATCTATTGCTTTTGTATCTACTGCATCATCTGCTTTTTTAGCAGCTTTTATTGTTTTTTCAGCTGTTTGTTTTTCTTTTGTTAAAGTTACTTTATATTCTCCAGCTTTAACTTCTTTAACTTCTACTTCTATTCCTGCACCTACTGCTGCTTCCACTGCTGCTTTTACATTATCAACTGTTGGTTCTTCTTTTAGGTTGTTGATGTCAACAACTTTAGCTGCTGCTTCATCTACTAATTCTTTATCTGTTTTTCCTACTACTGGTCCTGCTACAACTTTTATTGCATCAAGTTTAGTATTTAATTCACCCTTAAGCTTATCATCAGCTAATGCATTTACTAATGCTTTTGCTGCGTCTACATCTGCTTTTAGTTTGCTTGCTTTTGCTTTTGCTACTGCATCTTTTGCTGCTTTTTCTGCATTGGCTTTATCCTCTGCTGCTTTATCAGCATCTTTTACTGCTTTTTCTGCTTCAGCTAGTTTTGCTTCAGCATCTGTTACTGCTTTATCTGCCTTAGCTTTTTCTGCTTCAGCAGCCTTTAAATCATCTGCCGCTTTATCTTGTGCTGCTTTATCTTTAGTTTTAGCATCTTCTACTGCTTTTTTAGCATCTTCTACCGCTTTATCTGCTGCTGCAGCTTCTGCTTTTGCAGATGCTACACCTTTTTTAGCATCTTCTACTGCTTCTATTTTTTCTCCTTTAGCTGCATTAGCTGCTAAAAGTTTACGGAAGCTTTCAATGTCTTTATATTCAAGATTTTTAGCTATTTGTGGTAACTTCATTTCATCTGTTATCTTAGTTTCAAACTTTAACTCAAATTGGTTGCTACCACCATTGTTATCAAATCTTAATGTTTCAACAGTAGTATCTACTCCATCATTTATTGCTTCGAATTTAGTTGGTACAGTTAAAACATTCTTTCTGAACTTATTATTTTTATCTCCAGGGTTATCTCCATCAATGTCGTCTCCACCTACAATGAAGTCTTTTGGTAACTTAATTGTTACAAGTTGACCTTTCCATTGATCCTTATTACCATTTTCTCCGTAGAACACATTGTATTTTGGATTTGTATCATCTTCATTTTGTCTATAAAGAACAACATCTTCTGCAGTAATATCAGCATCTTGTGTTACTTGCTTACCGTTTATATCATAAGTTGCTGATCTTATAGCATCTATTGACATTTGTCTACTATATAGTATATATACGTAGTCATTTACAGACTTATCGTTATTTACTTTATTGTCATCTGCAAATGCCCAAATGATATATGGATCTACTACATTATCTTCTTTATTAACTACTGGTACATCATCTGCTTTAACAATTTTAAATGAGATTTCTTCTGTTGCCATTGTATTTCCAACATCGTCAGAAATTTGTCTTACAACTAGTTTCCAATCTCCTTCTTCAAGTTTTTCACTTGGCTCAACAGTAAAGTTCTTATCATGATTTGTTTCAATTTCTATTAACTTTCCTGTAACCTTATCACCTGCTGAAAGTTTTTCACCATCAGATACTTTTACATATTCAAAAGTAGGTACAGGTACACCTTTTCCTTGTTCTTGTTCTTTACTTGGTGTAATAGGTGGAACTACCTCTTTACCAGCATTTTCATATAATTGTACAGGTTCAGTCATTGTAATATTAATCTTACCTGTAAGTGTTTCTGTTTTGCTAGTATCCACTTTTAAGTCTTTTATTTCATATTCAGCAATCTTTGGTGAAGTAGTGTCTTCTGGTATTACTACTTTAACTTCAAATGCCTTTACTTCTTTTCCATATACATCATATGCGTTCTTAGTTTTTACTTTAAATGTTTCATTGTGGTAAGTTCTTGGAGCAACTAAGATTTTTGTCCAGTCGTCTTTTAATTCTAATATATATGCATCTTCTTCTGCTACATAAGTAATTTCATACTTATCTTCTGGAATTATTGTAGTTCCTAAAGAAACTTCTAAAGCACCTTTATCATTAAGCTTATATTCTTTAGTAGCATTAACATCTGTGTATAAAGGATCATTTAATGTTAACACAAATTGTTCAGGTGATTCCATTTCCATTTCAAGACCTGTGTTTGCTATAGGTGTTACATAGTCAAATACAAAGTCCTGTGTTGTAATTTTATTGTTATCACTTAAATCATACATACCTGCCCAGTCAGCTATAGATCTAACTTGTAGCAAGTTCTTTCCAGATCTTAATTGTTTTCTAGCAAAAGCTGAATTTAATGAAACTATTACACTTCTTCTTTCTTTGCCATTTGATTCTGCATATTTAACATTATCAGTTACATCTAATACTTTAATGCTATTAACATCTTTTGCAGTTAACTTATTACCATTTAGTATATAGTTATTTGGATTTTCTGCTGTTAATCTGCTAACTGGTTCTGAGAATACTACCAATAAACTATCCTTAGGTAATTTGTTATCACCTTTTTCATTTTTAGAAGCTATAACGTCTCTAACTTCTGGTTTTAACTTGTCTACTAACATAAATTTGTTTGTAGCATTTTTAGTCATTTCAGACAATCTTATATTAGATTTTGGTGCTAAAACATGATAATAATTATATTGGTTATCAATTAGTATATTTTTATTTTCAACTTTTTCATACTCATTTAAGTCTTTACTATATCCTGGAAGTTCTATTAATGCAGTAAAAGCATATCCTCCTTTAACTGGAGTGCTTTCTACAACCTCAACAAGATTAATGTCTTTACCTTCAACACCTGTCATAGGATCTTTTGTATAAACTTTTACTTGATCTAAAATAGCTTTCTTTACTTCTTCTATGTGAGTTTCTTTTACGTTTCCAACATATACTACAACTCTATCAGCTAAGTCAGCAGAAGCTACTCTATCTATTGAATATGTTTTAATTATAGTTTCATTATCCTCTTTATCTTCTGCACCTTGTCCAGCATATGTTAATGCTTTTACTTTGGATTCAAGTCCAACTAGGTTTTCATTGTTAGCAATTGGATCATGAGATTTAATTCTTACTTTTATCTCATCTTGTATATCTATTTTTGAGTTTGGTAATGTAACATTAAATGTTACCTTTCCATTATCAAAAGCTGCTTCTTTTTGAGCGGAAGGTAAACCTTGCTTAGAAACAAATTCTGCCATTCCTTTAAAGTTTTTAGCATCTGCTCCTTTAATTTCTGCAGTTACTTGCATTACAGTTTTTCCATCTGCTACAAGAGGAACATCATTAACTTGAATATTTAGTGCATATTCTTTTTCCACTGGTGCAACATATGGAGATTCTAATTCAACATCTACGAACTTTTGTCCACTATGTGTAAATGTTACGTGTGTAGCTCCATCTACTAATGGAGTTTCTAAATCTATAGTTAATACTTTACCATTTTCAAGTGTTACACTTATCTTGCTAGCATCAATAGCTTTTACTGATTTTATTTTAGCTTCTTGTTCTTTTCCGTCTATAAAGATTTTTCCATCTTTAACTGACACTTTAGCTACTGCTTCAACTTCTATAGCTTTAGTTTTAGCAACTTCACTTTCAGTATAAGTATTTAAGTCAAAGTTTTCTTGTAATGCTGCTGCTTTTCTAATTGCACCATACTCAATATATCCATTTTTATCATCATTATATGCTTTTAGACTTCCATCCTTTAACTTAGCAGAATAATCATCAAATAATTGTCCTGCTCCTTCAATTCCTAAAGATGATTTTGCATATGAAGATTTTAACTCTTTATAATCATAGCTGTAGTCTTTACCTTTAGAATTTACAATTACATCTGTAACTTTAGCATATACACCTGTTCCTAGTGCTGTAGCTATTAATACACCTACTGCTGCATTGGACAGGATATTCAACATTTTCTTCTTAGCCATTATTTTTTATACCCCCTACTTAATAGTCCACGTTAATTTTGGATTCCATATAAAATTTTAAATCAGTTTATTATGTGGATAAAGTATCCACATAATAAACTATTTTATTTAAATTACAATTACTTTACTGCTTTAAATTCAACATTTCCTTTAGCAACTTCTTCAGTTACTGCTTCTGCTAAATCTATTGCAAATACGCCCTCTCCTAAATCATCCATTTTTTTGTCGCCATAGTAAACTTCATACTTACCATTATCATCTCCAAGTAATTGTACTACAACCATTGATTTCTTTCCAATTTCTATGGAGTCTTTAACTTGTAATTTATGATTAACTTTAGTTTCCTCACCAACTTTAGCTAATCCTTTTATAGCTTTATCTAAAGCATCTTTAGCTGCATTTACTTTAGCAACTTATTTTTCATTTAAAGCTTCTTTAGCTGCTGCTAATTTTTCTTCGTAAGCTTTGAATGATTCTTCTGTGTAGTTTGCTTTATCTTCTACTTTTGTGTCTATTACCTTTTGTAAAGCGTCTTTAGCTTCTTTTAATTCTTTTGAAGCTTGGTCAACTTTTGTATCTGCTTCTGTTACAGTAACTTTAAATTTAAGTTTGTCATTATTTTTTTCTGAATCTTTTAATTCAAACTTCTTGCTGTTTCCATCTAAGTCTTCTTTACTTTCTATTCTTTGGCTGCTTTGTGCTTTTACTGTTATTTCGTGAGTTAAGTCTGACTTATCTTTTCCTAATTTTTGTAATCTTTCTGTACCTTCGTCAGTTAATGTGTAGATTATTGTGTTATCTTTAACTTCTGCACTCTTAACTTCTAAAGTTGAGCTTTGATTACTTATGAAAGTAAAGTCATTTTTGTGTGCTGAGTTTTTATCTATTTTTGTATTGAATTTAACAGTTATTTTACCTTCTGCAATGTTAACTGCCCAATCTTTATCTCCAGCTGCATTACCTTTTTCAACCTTTATCCATCCTGAATTTTTTTCATATAATAATTCTGGAGCTATTTCATTGTGGTATATTCCTTGGAACTTATCTTTGCTTAAGTCTTCTTTTTCAATAGTTCTTCCAGCAAAGTCTGTAACTTTTCCAACACTTACAAGTTGTACATCTACTCCTGCTCTTTCAATTAAATCTTGATCTGCACTTGTAAATTTAACATCAATAACGTCACCTTTTACATTAACTTTATTTGCAGTTATTGTTTTGTCTCCTGCTTTAAATTGATAGTCTTTTTCTTCTCCAAATTTATCAAGAGAACCTGTATATTTAAGTTCTATTGATACAGTATCACCAGTATCCTTTTTAAGAGTCATTGGTTCTGCATCCATTTTAACTGTGCTTATAGATGAAGCTTTTATATCATGAGTTTCATCTGCATCCATTTTTATTCCACTTGCTGATTCAACATTCTTTGTAACTACAATTGCTGTAACTATGTTTGATGCTGACTTATTAGCTACCTTTTCACCCTTCTTACCTATAACATAAGCTTCTGGTAATTCAAGTCTTGCAGCCTTACCATCTTTAGATGTTGTTATCTTAGTGTCGGATGGTAAATCTCTAACTTTTCCATCTGCATCTTTAAATTTATAGTTTTCAACTTTATTTGTAGTTGATGTCTTCATTTCTTGACCAAATAGAATAGCTATTCTTTCTTTCTTGTCAGCTTTACCCATATTTACAACTTCATCAACTATTGGAGTAACTTCTGATCCTTTAATTGTAGCTGTGTAGTCATCCATTACGTTTCCAGCTAAATCTATAACATCTTCAACTTTTAAAGTATATTTTGACCCATCTAATTTTTCACTAGAAATTACATCATAAGTATCTCCAGCTATTTTTTCAACTTCATCTATTGTAACTTTATTACCCTTTGAATCTCTTAATGTGTAGTTATTTCTTTCTTTTGCTACTTTTTCTGATACATCTTTACTATAGATTACTCTTATAGTATTATCATCTACTGTTAACACATGGCTAACCTTTGGTTTTACTTCATCTTTTGATGCAGTAAATGTTACTCTTAATTCGTCTTCTATCTTATTTCCATAAGCATCTTTTAATTTATCATTTATTTCGATAGTGTTAGATCCTGTTCTAACATTTTCTACTCCTGATAATTTTATTTGAGTGTCGCCTTCTTTAAGTTCTATCTTATCTGCACTAACTTTGTCTTCGTTTAATCTAATTTCACATTCTTTAAGAGATTTTTTATCCATTGCTCTATCGAAGTTTATATATATTTTACCGTCAGTTCCACCTTTTACAGTCTTAACTTTTGGTTTTCCAGTTACTTCACCGATTTTGAAGTCTATTGTCTTTTCTTTTATAATCCAACCTGAAGCATCTGCTAAATATTCTCCATCTTTTCCGTCTGGAGTGTATAATTTATTAGTTCCGCTTGGTAATTTTTCTTCAAGGTAGTATTCTACTTTATTTACATAGAATCCGCCATCTTTTGCTTTTATTGAATTCTTAACTTCTGAATAATCAGCTTCAAAACCTATTTTGTTTATTGTTTCATCATTTATTTCAAGTTCTTCAGCTAATCTATTAAGAGCATCATATTGTGTATTTTCATCAACAAATATAGCTTCTGAGAATTCTATTGTAACTTTTCTATTACCTTTAGCTTCTACTTTTTTAATTGTTGGAGCTGTTGTATCTTTAAATTTAAGTTTAACTTCTTTTTCTTTTACAAGTTTTGACTTATCTGCAGTTAAAATACCTTTTCTAACCTTTAAAGTCTTTTCTTTTTCTTGTCCTTCTTTTTCAGCTAAAGTGATTATAACAGTTCTTTCATCATCTTGAAGATCTGCTATTGCATCTCCATCTTTTTCACCTTTTTTGCTTTCTCCCTTTAATTGAGTTCCATCTAATTCGTAATTTCTTACGTCTTCAGCTGTATCTTCATCAACTTTTCCATCAAATACAACCTTTATTTGGTTAAGGTTTAAAGCTTCTATTGATTGAACATCAGCTTTACCAGTTGATTCTTTTTCACCTTTAAGGTCTTTTTCTATAGCTTCACTTACAGAAGCTGTTCCACCAACTATTGTAACCTTAGTGTTGTCTCCCATTTTTCCTTTAACGTACTTAACGGATTTATCAACGTTGTCTTTGTTAGCACCTAGTCCTGTTAATACAACTGGAGCACCGTGCTTAGCAGCTGCTGCTGATGCTACAAGAGCGTCTGCGAATTTTGATGTACTATCATCTCCACCTGCTGCTACGAATATATTGTCAAATTTGAAATCTGCATTAAAGTGTTCTAATACTTTTAAGTTAGTGTCGAATCTATCTGCACCCTTAGCTATTCTCTTAGCTTCTAATCCTTTGATAACAGCGTCTGGTAATACACCTTCTCCACCTACTGCTAATACTTCTTTAACGTCTTTAACAGCATCTTTTACAACTGTAGGAACGTTATTTTTGTTTCCAAATATAACTGGGTATCCTTTAGTTGCAGCTACTGAAGCTACTGATAAAGCATCAGCGTATCCATCTTGTCCATTTACAAGGATAGCTTTTTCAGCTTTAGTTTCAGCTATAACTTTTTTAGCTATTTCAGCGTTTGTTTCATATCTTGAATTTCCGCCGATTCTTTCTACTTTGTAGTTTTTAGCAAGTTCTTTTTCCATTGCTTCTGTAACTACGCCTTTTCCACCTACTATATAGATGTTTTTAGCTCCTAGTTCAGTTAAAGTAGCAGTTAAATCTGCTGATGGTTTATCTGAAGCATCAGTTAAAAGGATTGGAGCATTTTTTAATTTTGCAAATGGTGTAGCAGATACTGAATCCGCATATCCTAATCCATTAACTAATATAACATTTTCAGCCTTTCCAAAGGACTTTTTTGCAACTGTTTGTGCTGTTGTATATCTGTCAGCACCTGGCATTCTTGTTACTTCTGCTGCTGCTTGTACATTTGTTGCAGCTAATGTTGAAGTTAATACTAAGCTCATTACTGTAGCACTTGCTAGCGCTTTATGGCTTTTTTTACTCATAGTTATTATTCCTCCTCATATTAAGTAAATTAATATATATAATTTTTTAGTTTAACTAATTTGGATAAATATATTAACCCACCCTAAGTCATATAAAATTACTATATAATTATTATAGTAGTTTTTCAAGGGTAAATTAGAACATTTAAGATTATTTTATTATTTTATCATATATAGTAATATATTGGAACAAGGCTTTAATAATTATAATACCTTTTAATTATTAAATTTTTCTTAACTCCATTACTTATATACTTCATATTCATTATTCATTACTAACATATGATAATTTATCAAACTTGTCTTTTATATTCCACAATAGGTATG
The DNA here is from genome assembly GCF_900167265.1 of Clostridium tetani. GTDB lineage: Bacteria > Bacillota > Clostridia > Clostridiales > Clostridiaceae > Clostridium_G > Clostridium_G tetani. The sequence goes on along the minus strand of NZ_FUWT01000011.1, from coordinate 11,778 downwards.
GAATTCCTGTACTCACTAATATAGACGAAACTAAAAACCAAAGCGTTCCCATATTTAAATTATTTTTTGAAAAAATTTTCATATAGTAGTAAAGAACCATAGGATGAATCAAATATATACTAAAAGAACTTTTAGATATTTCCCTTAAAATTTTTACTCCTATAGACTTCCTATAACTTTTAGAAAAAACATAAAGCATTACAATATAGGAATATATCATTACACTAGGTCTTATAAAGGTCGTAGAATAGTCTAAGGATTTTCCACTTTTTAAACCTATAAAACTTTCTCCTATTAGGCATATTACACATATTATTAATATTATCATTATTTTCACTTTATGAGTTTTTGTTCTTCTAATTAGATTATTTACCTTTCTACTAATATAGACGCCGCTAACAAAATAAACGTTCCAAAAAATCGCATTTCTTTTAGAAAAAATGTCTAAAGTTAAATCTGGAATATTATAATAGTGTCCAAAATAGGTAGCACCAAGACTTATTAAAAGACAAAAAATAACTCCTTCTATCCTTTTAAATAAAGGATAAAATATAGGAAATATTATGTATAAAGTCATTATTAGTGGTATGTAATATAAATGGTAAAATACTTTATCTCCTTTTAAAAAAAGTTCTCCCCAACTTCTATAATCATAATTTTTTTGTATTAAAATTAAATATAAGCTTCCCCATAATATATAGGGAGGAATAATTTTAAAAACTCTTTTTTTTAGAAACTTAAAATAACTTTCATCTCTTTTATAAGAAATACCTAATCCAAGTCCAGATAGAAATAAAAAAAGAGGAACAGAAAATCTAGTTATTTGGTTTAGTGAAAGGGAAACATTATAAGATACAGATCCTTTTACACTATTTATAAGAGTGTACCCTGAGGTATGTATTATAACTACTGCTATAGCACATATTGCCCTTAACATATCCATTTCTATTATTTTTTCTCTTTTAACTTTTTTATATTTTTCCATATAGTAATTTCTCCTTTTTATAACAAATGCTTTGTATATCCTACCATTTATTAGCTATTATACCATAATCCTTTTTACATTATTTATTGATTTTTTTTCATATTGTGTTAAACTATTTTTATGTATTATAATATTCTTGGTAATATACTTAATAAAAGGAGAATAGAATATGAGTTTATATACTGAATGGAAAAAAGTTGTTGTGTTTTTTGTTCAAACTAAAGGGGAAGACGAATTTTGGAAGGAATTAAATTCTGTTCAAGAAAAGATAATACCTGTTGTTTTAAAAAATCATACTGAAGTTATAGAAGGTTCTGTTAAGAGCTTAGCAGAAAAATTTGATGTTTCAACTATATCTTTTGTAGGTTTCTTAGATGGAATAAATTCTTCTTTAAAAGAAGCAATTGATTTAGAAAATTTAACTGAAGACACTAATGTTAAATTAGATATAAATTTTGAAAAGTTATACATAGACATGCTTCAAGGTAATGTGGAAAACTTCTTCAATTTACCTGAATGGAACATAATATTCCCAAAAAACAAACTTACAGATTTAAAACTTAACTTTGGGGTTTCTAAAACCATAGAAAATCCTAATAAAGTAAAGAGAAATGATTCATGCCCTTGTGGTAGTGGAAAAAAGTATAAAAACTGCTGCGGGAAATAAAAAGTGTGAAATACTTTTTATAATGAATAATTATGGAGGAAATTCCTTGGGGAATTTCTATGATTAAAAAAATGAGTTGTATTAAAATTTTATTTTAATACAACTCATTTTTTTAATTAAAGCTTTTTATTCAATGACTACCAAATATAATCCCACCATCTTCTTTAAAGTGGGAGTGACAATTCACTATTATAGTTCTACAATATAAATATCTTTTTTACCTACTACAATAATTAGAGCTTTTTTTAATCCTTCATCTCCTAGTTGTTCTTTAACTACTTTACTTTCTGCATAACCTTTAAGTTGATTTAATCCTTCTTCTTTAACTTTCTCTAAGGTATTTCTTTCACTTTCCTTTATATATTTTAATTCTATAATCCACTGAAATTTGGTTATGTCTTTATATTGAATTTTTCTTTTAAGCATTATATCCACATAACCTTTGTTATTTTCAGCTTCACTTTGTATAAAATAAGTACCATCTATCCCAAAAAGAGTTAAAAACATCATTTTAATGTGCTTTTCGTCCATTTGCATTAAATCTCTATTAGATAAATCTTCTAATATTTCACCTATAATCTCAGCTAAAGGCTCAATGTTTCCATATGATCTCATTTCATTAACTGCTATTCTTACATCTTTAGGCTGAATATTATATTCTAAATTCATTCTTTGAAAGTATTGTTCCCAATAAATTGTTTTTATCACATAGTTAGGTACCCTAAGTACAGTACCAAGTGGTCCTTGACCCTTTATTGTAAGCATTCCAAGATAAAATAATAGGGATTTAAAATTTTCCTTTACACTGTACATAGTATGAATATTAAATCTATCCACAAGCATAGTAGAGGTTTCTCCCTTAGTCATTATCTCCTCTAAAGCCTCTATATCATTGAAATTATAAGCTAATTGATTAACTTTTCCATAGTCAGTTTTTACATTATTATCTATCATTTCCTCTGGATATTCATTATATGCTAGATAATTATCTAAAAAATACATAGACATATCTGGATTGAATACACTATCAGCTTTTTTATTAAACTTATATCCATTATAATAAGTAGTCATATCAGTACATATTTTCACTCTAAGTTCTGTATCCTTTATATTTACTTCATTCATAATATTGGAAAGTTCTTCTCTTGTAAAGCCCATCATTGCATTAAGGTTTTCATCTAAAGTATAGTTTCTAGTTATGTTAAATCCACTGGTTAAATCGTCTAACATTATAGGACTTACTCCAGTCATAAATATTCTATTAAAATTATCCATGGTTGCATCTTTTAATGCCTTATAAAACACTTTAACAAAGCCTTCACCATGGAGAATACTTTCATAGGTACTTTGTTTTCCTCCTGTAATTAGTTCATTAGCAAAATTATCATATTCATCTATTAAAACAAATATAGGTATTTTTATTTTACTGGCTAAAAGTGATATATATTGCACTACAATTTCAGCACTATCTACTTCGTCTAGAATAGTATTTTCTTGTAATAAATTTGAGTATTGATTTAGAAACTTTCTTGCAGATAAAATAACTTTTGAATTAAAACTCTTTCTAAGTTCTTCTTCTCCGTGTCCTGCATCTATACCTGCAAAACTTATTTTCCAAATTAGAAACTTATTTTTATTTTTTGTAGGATTTTTTCCTATATATAAATCACCAAATAATTCTTCAAATTTATCTTTCTTATTTATGTCATAGTAATTTTCTAATGTGGATATAAAAAGACTTTTTCCAAATCTTCGGGGTCTTATGAAAAACTGATAAGGAGCATATTTATCTAATAATTCTATGTAAGATGTTTTGTCTACATAAAGATAATTTTCTTCCCTTAAAACTTCAAAATTAGAAATGCCATAGGGTATTCTTTTCATGATTTTACTCACACTCCTAGTTTTATTCTATTTATATTATAATACAAGATAAATTATATATATACATTAATTATTAGTTGCTAAAAATATATATCTGAAAATTCTATGTGAGTATTTTCTTCTCCACCAGAAAATTGAACCTTTCCATTAGCATTATTACAATCTTCTAAAGTTACGTTGGGAAGCTCTATAAAAAATTTACTTCCTTCTCCACAAATACTCTCTACCCATATTATTCCTTTGTGCATTTCCACTAAAGATTTTATTATGGGTAATCCTATGCCACTTCCTTCTGCTATTCTTGAAAATCCCTTATCTACTTGGGTAAAGGGCTCAAAAATCAAGTCCTTTTCTTCTTCTGGAATTCCTATTCCTGTATCTTCTACAGAAATTCTTACGAAATCATTAGTATTTTCTACTTGAACCAATATACGGCCTCCCCGGGGAGTAAATTTTACTGCATTTGATAGAAGATTTAATATTATTCTTTCGATTTTTTCCTTATCACAAGCTATTATTTTTTCCTCTACATCTGTATCAAAAACTATATCTATATTTTTACTATATACATACTTTGCTACTCTTAAGGTAGTCTCCTCCACTATATTTACAATATCATTGTTTTCTTTAAATAAAATAAGCTCTCCACAATTTATTTTAGTCATATCTATTAAGTTATTAATCAGTCTTAACAATCTATATGCATTTTTCTTTATGTTTTTTAAATATGTAGTAACTTTTATATCTAATATATCTTCCTGAGTTTTTTTCAAAAAAATTTCACACATATATAGGGAGCTTAATATTACTGTAATAGGTGTTCTAAATTCATGAGATAAATTGGCAAAAAATTTATGTCTCATTTTTGCATATGCATTTTCTTCATAAGATAAATCAGTTATCTTCTTATTTATTATAAGCTCTATTAAATCTCTTTGATATATTATTGTATTTTTAACCTGTTCTTCATTTATAACAGGTATTTTTTCTACATAATTTATGTATTCTAAGTCTTCTCTTATGCAAGTTTTACAATGCTCTTTATCTTCCCCTTTTATAAAAAAATCTTCAGTAACTATATATCCTATTCTTTCTTCTTTTACTTTTATAGGTGATACAATTTTTTTTGTGCCTTCTTTACAAGTTAGTAAAAAATATTCCTCTTTTTTATCATACTTTTGATTATAACTAAAGTATTCCTTAGTATTTTTGCTTTTATAAATACCTTTTTCACCTATGCCAACTATTAAATTGCCATCCAAGTCTAATATGCTATGAGATATTCCTACAATAGAATACAGCTTTTCCATAAGATTTTGTATCTCCTCTATCTCAATAAGCTCCTTCAACATACGTTTATACATTTTTTCCTCCTTAATACTTAAAACCCTGCTTACTTTCTTTTTTCTATACAAATCATCATTGGTGGATTATTTATTTGATTGACGAATTGCAGTTTTATCACATTAAATTGTTTTTGACATATTCCTTTACAGAAATCTATTAATGCTTTTTTTTCTAACATACCTTCTTCATGTCCAGGATATATTACTAAAATTATCACTCCTTCTTTTTTTATAAGATCTAAGGATTTTTTCACCGCTTCTAAAGTAGTATCTTTTTTAGTAGTTACTTCCTTAGAATTTCCAGGTAAATATCCCAAGTTAAATAATATTATTTTAGGCTCTTCTTTTAGATACTTGTCCATATTTTCATGACCATCTAATATTAATTCTGCCCAATGTATATTATTTTGGTATAGTTTCTTTTCAGTACTCTTTAGAGCTTCCATTTGTATGTCAAAGGAATACACTTTACCCTCTTCTTCTACTAATTTACATAAAAAAAGAGTATCGTTGCCATTCCCCATAGTAGCATCCACTGCTATGTCACCTTTTTTTAACTTATTTTTACATACATCTTTAGATATGTTAACTGCATTTGTAAAAAATAGTTCTTCCATGTATCTCATCTACCTTTTTATTTATATAATTTTCTGTATACTTAAATAGCATAGTTACAGTTTACAATTTTTATTATAAGTTCTCAAGATTTTTTTAAAGACACTTATCAACTTTTTACAAAGTATTATTACCATAAAAGCCAAAAGTCCCCTTAAATATATATTATCTACTAAATCCTTTAATCTTTTTACAATTATACAATTTAATCTTTTTGTATACAATCTAATAATTCCATATCATATTACCACAATTAAAAAACAAAGTGAAACTTCCATATTTGGAAATTCCACTCTATTATTGTATTTATTATCCTAAAGCTTTTCTAAGTTCTCTTTTAATAAGTTTTAATTCATTTTTATTTTTTGACTCATATCTTAATATTAGCTCTTCCCCTGTATTGGATGCTCTTATAAGTCCCCATCCATTTTCAAAGTTGACCCTAACTCCATCTATGGTTATTATGTCCATATTTTTTTCTTCAAAGTACTTTTTAGCCCTTTCTACCCTTTCAAACTTTTCTTCATCCTTACAGGGTACTCTTATCTCTGGAGTGGAAAAATATTGAGGAATATCATAAAAAAGTTCTCCTAAACTTTTGTCAGTATTTGATAGAATTCTTAAAAGTCGTGCTGAGGCATAAAGAGCATCATCAAAACCATAATATTCATCTCTAAAAAACATATGACCAGACATTTCTCCTGTAAAAGGAGCATCAATTTCCTGCATTTTAGCTTTTATAAGTGAATGTCCTGTTTTGTAGAAGAAAGGTTTTCCTCCTAGCTTTCTTATTTCTTCTACTAGAGCATTTGAACATTTTACTTCTACTATAGCATCTATATTGGGGTATTTAGGAAGTATTTCTCTCCAAAAAAGTATCATAAGCATATCTCCCCAAATTATATCTCCTTTTTCGTCTACTACTCCAATTCTGTCTCCATCTCCATCATAAGCTATACCTAAATCCGCCTTTTCTATTCTCACTTTTTTTATTAAATCTATTAAATTATCTTCTACTGTAGGGTCTGGAAAGTGATTAGGAAAATCTGAATCGGAAGTGCAATATAGAGATATTACATCACACCCAAGTCTTTTTAAAATTTCTGGAGCAAATAAAGCTGCTGTTCCATTACCGCAATCTACAACCACTTTTAATTTTTTAGACCCTAATTTTATTTTTTCTTCTATATTTTTAATATATTCTTCTACAGGGGATCTTTCTATTATATACCCATATCTATTTCCTTTAATAAAATTTCCTTTTACCATCTCTTCTCTTAATTTTAAAAGTTTTTCCCCATATATAGTGCCTTCTTCAAACTGTATTTTGAATCCATTATATTTTGCTGGATTGTGGCTGGCTGTAACCATTATTCCACCTTTTATTTTATATAAATAAGTAGCATAATAAAATATGGGTGTTACTACAATTCCTATATCTATAACATCCACTCCTGTGCTAGTTAATCCCTTTATTAGACTCTTTTTAATACTAGGTGAGGATTTTCTATTATCCATACCTACTATAACTTTTTTCTCTCCCTTTCTTATTAAAAAACTTCCAAAGGTCTTTCCTAATAGTTCTGCAAAATTTTCTGTTACTTCTTCTCCATATATTCCTCTTATGTCATATTTCCTAAAGATGCTTTTATTTATGTTTTCCATTTAATTCCTCCCATAATATAGTGCATACTAATTTAATATATGATTATTAGTTGTTAAATAGTTACAAAGTAAAAATTACATCGTAATTTTATTATTTTGTAACCAAAGCTTAATTATAGAATATTATAATAGAGTAGTAAGTCATGGGGGATGTATAATAAATATGTATTATTGGAATATGAACTGTGGAGATTGCTTTTATAGACAACAGGAAGCAATGGAACTTAATAGAAGATGGAGACCTTGGAGAGTAATTTCAGGTAGAGTTACCTCTGGTTTAGGTGTTTCATCTTGGGCTCCTAATAGACTTGATTTATTTGCAAGAGGCTCTAATAGACAGCTTATCCATAAGTGGAGAGAAAATTCTCGTTGGAGTAACTGGGAGGATCTTGGTGGTGTTTTAACTTCTTCTCCTTCAGCAGTTTCTTGGGGACGAAATAGAATTGATGTGGTTGTAAGGGGTACTGATAATGCCATGTATCACAAATGGTGGAATGGATCACGTTGGAGTGATTGGGAGTCTTTAGGTGGAGTTTTAACTTCTGCTCCTTCTATATGTTCTTGGGCTTCTAATAGACTAGATTGTTTTGTAAGGGGAACTGACAATCAGCTTTATCATAAGTGGTGGGACGGATCACGTTGGCATGATTGGGAGGCCCTAGGTGGAAATTTAACTTCTGGTCCTGGATGTGTATCTTGGGGACCAAATAGAATTGATGTTTTTGCTAGAGGAAGAAACAATACCTTAATCCATAAATGGTGGGACGGATCACGTTGGAGTGATTGGGAAGACCTAGGTGGAAACTTGTCTTCTGCTCCTTGCGCTTCTTCAAGAGGTAGAAACAGAATTGATGTTTTTGCTAGAGGAAGAAATAATCAGTTAATTTATAAAAACTGGAACGGATCACGCTGGAGTAATTGGCAAAACCTTGGAGGATTTTTAACTTCTCCGCCAGTGTCTATATCACCTACTCCTAATAGAATAGAAGTTTATGCAAGGGGACGTAATGGTATAATTATAAACAGAAACTTTTCCGGTTAAAAAATTTAATTATATTGATTTTTCAAATGATAAAAAGTTCAGATGGAGTATTAATTTACTCTCTCTGAACTTTTGAGGTATATATAGTATATCTTGAGGGCATGTTTAATATTATTAATTTTTCAATTTTCACCATGTTTCACTGATAATTTTATAATGGATATAGGTAAAAGTCAAGAAAAATGTCTATTTTTTTCACTTTATAAAATTTTCAAACCTTTCTTTTACATTTCTATTTTCTTCTAAAAATTTATTAAATAAATCTATTTTTTCTAAGGCTTCCTCTGTTACACTATGTTCTATAAGTTCTATATTAACCAATATATCCTTTTCTACTCCTATATTTTTCAAAAAACTTTCTATTATGCTATGCCTTTTTAATAAAAATCCTCCTATATCTTCCCCTTTTTTTGTAAGCTCTACTATACCGTATTTTTCATAATTAACAAACCCAAGCTCTGATAGCTTTTGCACCATCTTAGTGGCAGAAGAAGGTCTTATATTTAAGGACTCAGAAAGTTCTTTTATTCTAGTATATCCAGATATTAAGCTGTTTCTATATATCATTTCTAAATAATCCTCCATGCTATTGGTTAAAAGGTTTTTATCTTTCTTTAATATTTCATATCCTCTTACAGTATAAAAGTTTTTATTTTTATTCATAAAATCACCTTTCAATTTTTAATCTATATTTTATATATATGTGTAACCAAATTTATAAATTTATAATATATTAGAAATATATATAAAAGTTTTCACGAGGCTAAATTTTAGTTTGTCGTAGTTAGTTAAAAAAATTTTTATGGAGGTTTTTTTATGAAAAATACTTTACTACCCTTGAATAAAGCTCCTATTGGTAGCATTGTTTCTGTTATGAAACTTATATCTGATGGAATTTCTAGAAGAAGAATGTTGGATTTAGGTTTAATACAAGGTACAAAAGTTCAATGTCTTAGACAAAGCCCTTCAGGAGATCCTACTGCTTATGAAATAAGAGGTGCTGTTATAGCTCTTCGTTCCGAAGAAGCTTCTAAAATATTAGTGCAATTAATATAATGGAGGTAATAAATGAGTAACATAAATCATTTATCAAATATAAATGCTTTGTCACAGATGTTAGGTAACAAAATAAATCCTTCAGAGGATATTGTAATTGCTCTAGCAGGAAACCCCAACACTGGAAAAAGTACTTTATTTAACACCCTTACTGGATTAAAACAGCATACAGGTAACTGGACAGGTAAAACTGTTACCACTGCCCTTGGCAATTATAAATTTAAAGATAAAAATTTTGTTTTAGTAGATCTTCCAGGTACCTATTCCTTGCTATCAAGTTCTGTGGAAGAAGAAATTGCAAGGGACTTTATTTGTTTTGCAAATCCCAATGCTACAGTAGTTGTTACAGATTCTACCTGCCTTGAAAGAAATCTTAATTTAGTTTTACAAGTTCTTGAAATTACAGATAAAGTAGTGGTTTGTGTAAATCTTATAGATGAGGCTGAAAGAAAAAAGATTAACGTAGACATAGATAAGTTATCAAACCTTTTAGGAGTTCCTGTAGTTGCAACTAGTGCTAGAAATGGTAAAGGACTTGAAGATTTAATGGATGCTATATATAAAGTTTCCTATGGAAAGATAGAAAACGACCCTATGAAAATAGTCTATAACGATGACATAGAAAAAAGAATTGAAAGTCTTGAAAATAAAATAGATGAATTTAATAATAGTAGTTTAAGTAATAGGTGGATAGCTTTAAAATTGCTAGATGAAAATAAAAACATATTAAACTCTATGAATAAATACTTAAATTTTGATTATGATTTTTTATCTTTAAATCGCAAGGAAGATAAAGATTTAAGAGATGATATTGTTCTAACTATGGTAAGTATTGCTGAAAATATAAGCAAAGAAGTAGTTACCTTTGAAGATAAATCCTATAATGAATTTGATAGAAAAATAGATGATATTTTAACCTCTAAAAAATTTGGAATACCTGTTATGATAGCACTTTTAGCTTTAACCTTTTGGATAACTATAGAAGGTGCAAATGTTCCCTCAGAAATGCTTGCTAATATGTTTAATAATTTAGAAAAAAAACTTACTGCTTTTTTTATGTCCAGGGGGTTAGAAAAACTTCATGGCCCTTTAATTTTAGGAGTTTATAGGACATTAGGTTGGGTTATATCTGTGATGCTTCCTCCCATGGCTATATTCTTCCCACTTTTCACTCTTTTAGAGGATTTAGGTTATCTTCCTAGAGTTGCTTTTAATTTAGATAATTTCTTTAAAAAAGCTTGTGCCCATGGAAAACAAGCTTTAACTATGTGCATGGGATTTGGTTGTAATGCCGCTGGAGTAATTGGTTGTAGAATTATAGATTCTCCTCGAGAAAGGCTTATAGCAATTATTACAAATACCTTTGTTCCCTGTAATGGTAGATTTCCTATTTTAATTTCTATAACTATGATTTTTATAGCTAGTAATTTTACAGGCTCTTTTAATGGTGTTATAGCAGCACTTACAGTTACTCTTGTAATAATTCTAGGTATAATTGCTACTTTATTATCCTCTAAATTACTTTCTAAAACATTATTAAAAGGAGAGCCATCCTCTTTTACCTTAGAACTTCCACCTTATAGAAAACCAAAGGTTGGACAAATATTAGTAAGATCAATACTAGATAGAACTCTTTTTGTCTTAGCTAGAGCTATAATAGTAGCTGCCCCTGCTGGTTTAATACTATGGTTTTTTGCAAATACCTATGTGGGAGATAACAGTATTCTTCAAATATGTGCCAACTTTTTAAATCCATTTGCTCAAGCCATTGGTATGGATGGATATATTCTTTTAGCCTTTATACTAGGACTTCCAGCTAACGAAATCGTAATACCTATTATAATTATGAGCTATATGTCTGCTGGTGCTTTAATAGAATTTCAAAGTCTTTCAACTTTAAGAGATCTTTTAATTGCTAATGGTTGGACTATTGTTACAGCAATAAATGTAATGATATTTACACTTATGCATTTCCCCTGCGGTACCACCCTTTTAACTATACGAAAAGAAACAGGTAGTTTAAAATGGACTTTGGTTTCCTTCCTACTTCCTACGTTGTTTGGAATTGTAGTTTGCTTTTTGGTTACTCAAACTTTTGCATTGTTTACAATTTGTTCATGACCCCCGGGGGTGAATCAATAAAAAAATCTAGGCTATTGATGTATAAAATGTACCCTATAGAATAGACACTCTAAAAAAAGTCTATCCCGTAGGGTACTTTTGTGTATAATTAAATAAAGAATAATTGATATTAGGAGAACTGTAATGAGTAAAAAAATATTTACTGAAAATGAAATAGCGATACTATCTGAAAATAAATTTGTAAAAAAGGTTAGTTGTAAAGGAATTACATATACTGATGAATTTAAAAGATTATTTATTATGGAAAATAAAAATGGAAAATTTCCACGAAAAATATTCGAAGAATGTGGATTTAATATAGATATTTTAGGTTTAAAGCGTGTTCAATCATGTGGAAAAAGATGGCGTGCAGCATTTAGAAAAAGTGGAGTAAATC
>NZ_FUWT01000001.1 GCF_900167265.1 Clostridium tetani | reverse complement strand
TTACTCCTTAGAAAGGAGGTGATCCAGCCGCAGGTTCTCCTACGGCTACCTTGTTACGACTTCACCCCAATCATTAACCCCACCTTCGGCCGCTGGCTCCTTACGGTTACCTCACGGACTTCGGGTGTTGCCAACTCTCATGGTGTGACGGGCGGTGTGTACAAGGCCCGGGAACGTATTCACCGCAACATTCTGATTTGCGATTACTAGCAACTCCGGCTTCATGCAGGCGAGTTTCAGCCTGCAATCCGAACTGGGATCGGTTTTTGAGATTTGCTCCACCTCGCGGTCTTGCGTCTCTCTGTACCGACCATTGTAGCACGTGTGTAGCCCTAGACATAAGGGGCATGATGATTTGACGTCATCCCCACCTTCCTCCTGGTTCACCCAGGCAGTCTCATTAGAGTGCTCAACTTAATGGTAGCAACTAATAATAAGGGTTGCGCTCGTTGCGGGACTTAACCCAACATCTCACGACACGAGCTGACGACAACCATGCACCACCTGTATCCCTGTCCCCGAAGGGACTTCCTCAGTTACGAGTAATTCAGGGTATGTCAAGTCTAGGTAAGGTTCTTCGCGTTGCTTCGAATTAAACCACATGCTCCGCTGCTTGTGCGGGCCCCCGTCAATTCCTTTGAGTTTTAGTCTTGCGACCGTACTCCCCAGGCGGAATACTTAATGTGTTAACTGCGGCACAGAAGGTTGGACCCTCCTACACCTAGTATTCATCGTTTACGGCGTGGACTACCAGGGTATCTAATCCTGTTTGCTACCCACGCTTTCGTGCCTCAGCGTCAGTTACAGTCCAGGAAACCGCCTTCGCCACTGGTGTTCTTCCTAATCTCTACGCATTTCACCGCTACACTAGGAATTCCGTTTCCCTCTCCTGTACTCTAGATGCCCAGTTTGAAATGCAGCCCCTAAGTTAAGCTTAGGTATTTCACATCTCACTTAAGCATCCGCCTACGCACCCTTTACGCCCAGTAAATCCGGACAACGCTTGCCACCTACGTATTACCGCGGCTGCTGGCACGTAGTTAGCCGTGGCTTCCTCATCTGGTACCGTCATTATCGTCCCAGAAAACAGGGTTTTACGATCCGAAAACCTTCATCACCCACGCGGCGTTGCTGCGTCAGGGTTTCCCCCATTGCGCAATATTCCCCACTGCTGCCTCCCGTAGGAGTCTGGACCGTGTCTCAGTTCCAATGTGGCCGATCACCCTCTCAGGTCGGCTACCCATCGTCGCCTTGGTAAGCCATTACCTTACCAACTAGCTAATGGGGCGCGGGCCCATCTCAAAGCAGATTACTCCTTTGGTTAAAGTTTCATGCGAAACCTTAACTTTATGCGGTATTAATCCTCCTTTCGGAGGGCTATTCCCCTCTTTGAGGCAGGTTGCCCACGTGTTACTCACCCGTCCGCCGCTAATCCACTTCCCGAAGGAAGCTTCATCGCTCGACTTGCATGTGTTAAGCACGCCGCCAGCGTTCGTCCTGAGCCAGGATCAAACTCTCAATTTAAAAGTTTAGTCTTTATCAACTATATATAATTGATAAAACCTTGCTCAATTACTATTTTTTGATTCTCAATAAGAATCGAC
>NZ_FUWT01000002.1 GCF_900167265.1 Clostridium tetani | reverse complement strand
AAAAAAAAGACTTCTTAAAAGTCTTGGCTACTTCGCATTATTTTTCTATTGTGTTACTATTTTATAAACACCAATGCTACCCCATAACCCTTACTATCACTGTATTCTGTTGTAACTTCCATAACCCTCCATCTTGTATAGGTAGGATTATCATCTTTAGTAGCTCTACCTAAATTATCAGATTTTATAAAATCCCCTGTTACAACTGTTTCATCTATTCTTACATAAACTTGTCCCGTAAGCCCTACCACATTCCACTCTTCTCTATCTTCTCTAGCTATATATTCTTCTTTCATGTCATGCTCTAAATTTTCTTTGAACACTTTTATATATTGTTTAGTTTCTTCGTCATATTTCTTCTCGTACACCAATCCACCAAATTCATTTTTTAAATATCTATCTTGCCAGTGAAAGCCACATGCATTAAGTAACACTCCAGCAGTTTCGGAAATCACTCCTAACATTTCTTCTCCTTGCCTACAAGGTCTTATTTTATCCCCATCTAATGTTACTATAATTCCAGTAGGGATCGCCTTACCATTAGTACTTTCAAAATACTCAGCAAAGTCTGCGAAAGTGCTGTTTCCAGTAATTGCACCTGTCGCCTTTATTGTACCAGAGTAAGAAGATATCTCCCACTTTTTATTTTTGGTAGAAGGTTCGCCATATCCATACCCTCCAACGATTGTTTGCAGTCCATCATCCTTTACGCACTCACTTGCAACTATTATACTTTTGCCATTTGTTATACATTTACTGCTTGATATTATTGCACTTGCCTCAAAATCCGTCGAGCAGCTTGAACTGTTCACGATAAAACTTCGATTACGATTTGCCGATGATGCTATACTACTAGAAATGACAGTGTGAGAACCAGCGCTTTTACATCTGTATGAACAATTTACCTGCCTATCGTGAGGTGTTGTGACCTCGCCTGTATCGCTTTTAGCAGATATAGTTCCTTTAGTATTTTCTAATTCCTTATCTGTAAGAGGCTTGTTCTTTATTCCTGACCATTCTACACTGTCTGCAACTTCTGCTCTATCCACTATACCATTATTATTTTTGTCGTAAACTTCTTTAAGCATATCCCCTGTTCCATCACCATCTTTACCTTTTTTGGCAATACATATCCAATGTTCTGTATTAGTGGGGTCTATTCCTTTAGAATCTTTTAAAGATTCATACGAACTACCATTGAATGTTACTCTATTGTACTTTTTATATTCTTTTTTAGGGTTATATTCCTCACATATATCAAAACTATCTATAGTATTTTTCATATTAGTATATCCTTGTTGCCTAGCGACTTCTTGTGTCTCTCTTTTATTTTCAGATTCTATTCTTTTAGTTTCATTCTTTTCTCTTGCTTTTTCATTTTCAAGTCTAGTTTTCTCATTAACCTGTCTGATTTTTTCAGCTTCATCTCTATTGGTTTCATTAGATTTTCTAATACTTTCAGTATCAGCCCTTATATTTTCAGATTCCACTCTTTTGTTTTCATTCTCTTGTCTTATTTTTTCAGTTTTAACTCTCTTATTCTCTTCTATTTCTCTAGCTATCTCATTTTCTTTTCTTATATCTTCATTCTTTTCTCTTGCTTTTTCTTGCCTTATTCTCTTTTCTTCTTCTGTATATACAGATTGTATTAAATCTAAATCTTCTGGTTCTATATAATCATTTCTGTAAATACTAGCATCTACAAACATATTAAAAGTTACAGAAGTTATTTTTCTATTATCCTTATCAAAAATACTTAAATCTGCTTTTACTTCTCCAACTGTTTCTAATACTTTAGTAAGTATATTTACTTTTATTTCTCCCTCTGTTGGATTAATTACATCAACCATTTGGAGAAATAATTTGTTATCTGGTCTTTTATAGTTTATCCTTACAGTTAAACCAGTTAAGTCAAAGGGAATACTATTCTGCACCAATGTAATATTTAAAACAGAATTATTATCCCCTTCCTTTAAACCCCTTACAGTATTAAAACCAGTTCTTTTCGTATCTATAAGTAAATCAAACTTCTTCTCCATTCATTTCACCTCTTTCTTTATGTATTATTTCTTTAGCATTTATATCAATTATTTGCTTTATCTCATTTATCATGCTTTGCATTGCTACAACTGGCAATCCTACTTCATTTAAAGTATTAATTATTTTTTCTTTAGTATCTAAGTAAACTAAATTAAAAGACTTAGGCTTCACCTTCTAATTTCACCCTCCTTCCTTTAAAATAGATACCACTTGGTGTTATAGAAGCTAATATACTTCCTCTATTATAAAAGTCAAAATCCCCACTAATTTTTAGATAGTTATTAGAGGAATTTCTTATTCTTATGTCTCCACCACGGCAATCTATATCTTGTCCATAAGGAAATTCTATAATTCCACTATGTGGCTTAATCTCTATTCTATCGGCAATCATACTTATAGCCGAATAATCTTCGCTTATGGCTAATGCTATTTTTGCAGCTCTGATATCTCCTCTACCATCAACTACCATTTCTATTTTATCCGCCTCTTGGGAAATCCAAGAACTTAAATCTCTATAGTTATCTTGCACTTTACTTTCTATCTTATCAGCTGTTATTTCTATCTTGCTATTAAGCTCTTTTTCTGTATCTGATACCATAAGTTTTATTTCATCTGCGGTTTGAACTATTTCAGATTGAAGCTTATTGTCAACATCATTTACTTCTAGCCTTATCTCTTTTGCGGTTTGGGTGATTCTTGAGTTCATATTTTCATTCTCGTCAACAACATATGTCATTATCTTATCAGCGGTCTGTACTATCTCTGAATGTAATTTATTGTCAACGTCGTTTACTTCGGTTCGAATTTCTCTAGCGGTTTGTGTGATGTAACTATTTAAATATTCATCCCCAACCTTCATTTCATATCGTATATCTTTAGCAGTTTCTTTTATAGTATTATTAGTATCAACAAAATTATTGTAGGTATCTTCTCTAGTATACTGTAGTTCCTCTTCTAATGTATCGGCTTTTTTAGTTACTTTAGTTAAGGTCATTTCTATAGATTTCTGTATCATACCTAATTCTAATTCTATATATTCTTCATTTAAAGCATCCCATATATACTTAACAACTCTTTGTTCTGTGTCAATCCCTAATTCCTTATGCGTAACTTTAAGTTTATCCCCTATATGAAGCTCTTCCAATTGTTTGTAGTGCTTATATTCTTCTGTTTTGCTTAACTCTATAAAATCTACAGTGTAATTAATAATAGGTTTATCTAACCCCATTTTGAACATGTGGTCTACTTTATCTCTTAATAATTGGTAAACCTCATCTTTAGTCAACACTGCTCCTTGTGTCCTATCTGAATTGACTTTATACTCTCCCATATGAATATGTTTTATCTTTGGATGTGGATATTCATTGATTAACGGGCTATCAATATATTTCTCTGGTAATAACAGTGAACTATCACTTTCGGTTAATCCTGTTGGCATAACTCTAGTAGCAACTTCTTCCTCGTCAACATGAGCCTCTAAACCAGTTAAATTCTTACCATATTGTATATGAACCCCTGTGTCTTGTCCTATTTTCTCTAACATTTTTACAATATAGTTATCTCTATATAATTCTCCTCCCCACCTACTGTTAAATGAGGTTTCTGAATCACCTAATAGTATTTCAATTGGATTTTTTCTAATATAATATGCAGTAGATTCTGTGTTTAAATTTGAACTAGCCTTAAACTTTGTAGGATACTGCATATTACTGAATATATATTTTATAGCTTCATCTGCTCCCATGTTTTTAGGTCTACAATCTTCTAAAAAATTATCTTTTAAATCATAAAATATATGCTTAGCATATACTTCTATATTAGATAAAGTTTTTACTACTCTATCTATTCTAAATAATTGAAGCCCTTGGGGTGTAGATACTTTTAGTATATTATCTTTTTTTAAGTGTTTACTTTTACTATTATAGGGGTGTATTAGTTCTAGTCCATAATATCCATTTAATTCTTCTTCTACATCACATCTTATAGTGTTATTTAATATGGCTAATCCATTTGAACTAAACTCTGTTGCTAACTTATCATAAACTTTAAGCATGTATACACCTCCTATTTATATTTCCATTGTACTTCTACTGTTCCATTAGATTCTAGTTTTATAATGTTTTTACCTCTCTTAAACACAGGATAATCACCTGTCATGTAGTTATTAAGATTTTTATTTTCTTCATAACACTCAAACATAACACTATCTATTGTTACATATTCAGATACATTATCTACTTTAATTGCTTTATTATTGATTACTACAGACACTGTTCCTGTGCCATATACTGTTAATATAGGTTGTGATTCTAGCCTAGAGGGATTGATAATTTCATGAGTTCCTTTGGTTAAATTAATAGTTTCTAATGGTAAATATCTAAAAGGCTCACATATAAACACAACTTCAAAATGTCCTGTACTTCCATCAATGTCTATACCCTCAAATTGAACATCTTTAACTTTATATTCATATTGTGGCAAATGGGACATGATTAACGTTCCAGAACCTTCTAGCCACTCATTTATAAGCTCACTATTGTCTATTATACTGTTGGTATTATTGCAATCACAACACGTATCAGAGGGCAGAATGGTACAAGTATAGGGAAGGGGAATGTCAAAATAACCCTTCCTATCTATGGTTAGACTTCCGTTTCTACCCACTACCTCCACGTGTTCAATATCTTTTTTAGGTTTAATTAAAGAAGGTTTCTTATTGATAACTATATTAAAGTCTTTACTATTATATCCTACGCCATCTGATTGAATAAATACAAAATTATGCATATACTACCTCCTTCTTCTATATTCCATTTCTGTACCTAAGAATGGAACTGTAGCTTGGGCTATTACTCTACCATCTACATTAATAATGACATCCTGCTTCATGTTTTCCATTTCTTCTCTAATCATACCTTTAAGCTTTTCAATAGGTAATACCGCTTCCATAGCACTGCCTCGACCATTGTTCCTATCTCCAACACCTATACCATTAGGGAATACTGTTGGCTTAGTGAATATACCTCCCTCATGCATCCATTTAACGCCAAGCTTAGGCACTGTCATTTCCTTTAAACTAAACTTACCTTCTAAAGTAAATACTGGTAGCTTAGGTCTTGGTATTTTAATCTCTGGTAATTTAAGATTCTTGAAGAAACCAAATATCTTATCTAAAGCGGTCTTAACTGCGTCTTTTGCTACTGTCATTGGCTTAGTTATCTTTTCTTTAATGTTATTCCATATAGTTCCTACTTTAGTTGCTAGAGAAGTAAATATATTACCTGTAGTTTCTTTTATTCCATTCCATACGCCTAATACCTTCTCTTTAACTCCATTAACCACATTACTGATAACGGTCTTAATTCCATTCCATATATTAGTTACAACGCCTTTAATAGCGTTAAATACGGTACTAGTCACATTCTTAATAACATTCCATGTAGTTGTTATAATAGCTTTAACTCCATTGACTACGCCTGTAATAACCCCTTTTATGGCGTTCCATACGGTTGTTACTACTCCCTTTATAGCATTAAATACAGTAGTGGTTACAAGCTTAATACTCTCCCATACTGTAGTAATAACATTCTTAATTCCTGTAACTATAGTAGTTATAAATCCACTAATAAAGTTCCATACAGTTACTATAATATTCTTAATCTTGTTCCAAGAAGAATCTTGGCGATCAACTTGTTCACTTATGATATTAGTTATCCAACCAAATATACTAGAGAATATACCTTTAATCCAATTAAAAGCTCCACTTATACCGCTACTAATACCATTCCATATGGCGGAAATAATTCCTTTGATGATATTAAGTGGTACTTGTATTATAGCTATTAATATGGTCATGGCTGATTCTATTAAAAATCTCATACCTAATAGGAATCCTTTAAAGATATTCATGATAAATTCACCTATTGGAGCTAAGAAGTTAGCTATACTTTCCATTAAGTTGCTGAACCATTCAGAAATCGCAGTACCTATATTAGTACACCATTGAATAAAGCTATTATACCCATTAGTAAATAAGTTACTTATATATTCCCATTCATTAGCAAACCATGCGGAAATCCTATCCCAATTCTTATAGATTAGAAATGCACCCATAGCTATACCTGCAATAGCTACTGTAACCATACCTGCTGGTGATAATAAGAAAGTAAATGCTTTACCTACACCGCTCATTATACTAGGAATACCTTTTAATAGTTTAGTACCCTTCATGAACGCCATGACGCCCTTCTCTGCTATCTTAGCCTTACTACTGACTAATAAGAAGCCTGTAGCCATTGTTCCTAGACCTATAGCCAATGTATCTATTATAGCCTTATGATCTCTATAAAACTGTGTTAATTCTTGTATTTTATTACTTATATATTCTATTTCATTAGGTATTCCTTGTAATACTTTTGCAAGTCCATTAAAGGTATCAACTAATAGCCCGTCTTGCATCTTACCCAGCTTAATCAGCAAACCTTCCCATGCTGAACTAACACTTGCCAATGCTCCACCTAGACCGCCATCCATAGTATCTGCCATTTTCTGTGTTATACCATTAGAATTATTAATAGATTCAGTTAAGTCATCAAATTTCTCTTGACTTGCATTAAGAACTGCGGTCATACCTGCTACTGCCTCTGTACCAAATATAGTAGATATATATTGTGCCTTTTGAGCGTCACCTAATGTACTGAACTTATCTCTTAAATGTACCAATAATTCATTAAATGGCTTAACTTTACCAGATGCATCTGTCATAGATATACCTAATTTCTTTATATCCTTAGCACCTTGACCAACTGGATTATTAAGTCTTAATATTGCATTTTTTAATGTGGTACCAGCTTGAGACCCTACAATACTCTTATTAGCCATTAGTCCCATAGCTACTGATAAATCTTCTATCTTATATCCTAATCCACCCGCTAATGCACCAGAATATTTTAGAGTTTCCCCTAATAATCCTATATCTGTGTTACTAGCTGATGCAGTAGCAGATAATACATCCGTAAATCTACCTGCTTCCTCTGCTTTCATACCAAACATAGATAGTCCATTAGCAACTATACTTGAAGCATTACCTAAATCTATACTATTAGCCGTAGCAAAGGTTAGAGTTTCCCCTATACCTGCTAATACTTCATCTGTTTTCCAACCTGCTCTAGCCAAGGCTTCCATTCCTTCTCCTGCTTCTGTAGCACTAAAACGAGTGGATGACCCCAATGCTTCTGCTTTTGATTGTAACTTAGCATATTCTTCACCTGTTGCTCCCGTAACCGCTTGTATCTTACGCATTTGATCATCATAGGTACTATATACGCCTATAATCTTCTTTTCAAAATTTACCATTGCCTTAACAGTAAATGCACCTGCAACAACTTTACCTAAAGTTCCAAATTTATTACCTAACCCCTTAGCTACTTCTTCGCCTTTTTTACCTACATCCTCCAATGGCTTTGTGACTTTATCGTCTAGTCCAATAGAACAAAATAATTCAAATAGTTTAATCGCTCGCCACCTCACTTCTAGGGTTAGTGTTATTTAGTATCATTTTAGCTATATTAAAACCTTTTTTGCCTCTATCCTTATTATGGATAGTTGATTTTGAACCTGCAGTAAAACTAAATTCATTGGGTACTAATTTCTTATAGTAATCATTAAACGTAGGTGGTTTTTCTTTACTACCCATATACATAGGTAATATAGCTAAATATTGCTTAAATAGATTGTCCCTAACCTCTCCATTTATACATTCTTCTACCAAATTAATAAAAGAGGTACTGGGTAAATTCTCTACATAAGATAGATTACCTCCATACCTCTTTAACAAGTTGTCCATAATAAAAGTCTCATTTATTTGGTAGTTTTCATAAAACCCTGTATCTGTTCATTATTTATTATTTCTTCTATATCCTTTACTAGATCTTCTATAGGTTGTTCAGCTATTTCTTTAGCCTTAACTCCCTTAATGTCAGCTATGAGTTCTGTAAGTTCCTTTTCATACTCTCCCATTAATTCCATAACTGCTTTTATTATTACTATTCCTTTAGCCTGTGCATCCATAGTTTTGTCTTTACCTACTTTTATTAATTCTTCCATATCTATATTCTTTCCTATTCTTGCTAATGCAAATAAATGTTTCCCTTTAATATCCATTAATAAACACTCCCTTTATAATTATATTTTTTTACTAGAATCGGTCTTATTTTTCTTCTGGTGGCGGTTTTGGTAATTCACAAGTATCGTTTATATCTAATTTAGGATAGTATATAGCGAATGGTGGATTATCCATATTATCAGGGTCGTACGAACCATGAAACTTTAATTCTGCTACTGCGTTATCCTTATCAACTACATCTATAGATAAACCTTCTTCATTTAATACATTAAACACTTGGATAATTATAGGTCTACTAGAACCTGTTATATTACCCATGAATGTTATATTATCTAAATAATCACAGTGAGTTATTCTATTCTTACCTCTAATCTTAGTATAATCAAAGTCCTCAATCTTTATTTCTTCACTATCTGTTGCACCAAAAGCATATCTAAATGTATCTGGCTTAAACTCTACTACGTTAGCCGTCATGGATACGTCCCAACCGTCTAATACAGTAGAACCCTTAGTCTTACCTTTAACACCATCTATCTCTATGTCTCTAAATTCTGGTACTGCTTCGAAGTTTCCTCCTCCACTAGTTGCTCCTATACATTTCTTCATAGCCGTATCTAAAGTGTCATTTTCTATATCATAATTAATAAAGAACGCACCTGCGTCAAATATCAATCTTTTATTTGTATCCTTGCTTAATCCGCTCATTGCCATAAATTAACACTCCCTTTGTTATATTATTTGTACTATATAATTTAGCTTTATGCGTCTTATTCGTCTATCTGGGTCTTTAATATTGTTCCTATATACCACATCTCTATCTATTACATATAACCTTCCATCACAATTCCATTGTCTTTTTAATAATTGTTTATCTATTAACTTAACCATATCCTCCATAGGTATAATTTGGTCATTTCTCCCCCACACATTAATAACTAACGATATATGCTCTTGAAATCCATGTGCGTCCATAGAACCACTTTCTAACTCATAGGATAAGTTTATATCATCAATATTAATAACTCCCTCTGTGTCCCGCTCTAAGTCTTCAAAATATACGTTATCACAACAAAAACTTAGCAACTTGCTAACATAAGTCATTAACTCTACCATATTTATTTGCTCACATTACTAAAGTTTTTCTTTATGATGTTCACTACCGAGGATTGAGTTTGCTTAATTCCAAGGCTCATAAAGGGGTTAGACTTCTGTCTACTAGTTCCTTCGTGTACACTTATAGCATAAGGAACATTAGTACCTATATATACCTTTAAATCCTGACTATCTACTTTATGGGTTATACTCCGTCTTAATTTACCTGTATTAACTGGTGTAACCGCTTGGGTGTTTGTAGTAGCAGTTATACCTAATTCATTTAAACTACCTTCCATGGCTTTATTAATAGCTTGTTTGACTTGCTTAATATTATTAATGTATTTCATTTATAACCACTTCCTTATAATTAAAGTCTGGGTCTTCTTCCTCTTCCCATTCTACAACCTTAACTATCTCATAAGTATTGCCATTTCTCTTGAGTACCTGTTCATTAACTATCAAAAAAGGCACTAAGTCCATATATATAACATGACTACATGCCTGTGTTATACCATATATCCCTAGTGCTTTTTCCTGTGTTAGGGGTTGTATGTCGCATTTAAAGTTAGTTACTAATTCTGTTTCTTTATAGTGTACTTGCTTAATCTTATCTAAATACTTCTTTCCCTTATTCCAAAGGGACATAGTATGCTTATAAAACACTCCTAATCCCTCCCTTAATACATTTTTACGTATGGCATGGGAAGTAAATTAGCAACGCTATCAGTTATTGTAAAAGCAGTATTATCTGCATATGTTATACTTCTAGCCCCTTGAGTTTTAGATTTAATATTTTTATTATCTTTAAAGTTATAAGCACTAACAACTATATCTATTATTGCATCCTTAAAATTAGCTTGAATATAATCACTTTTAAAGTTGTAATTGTTAAGATAGTTTTGTATTAGAGTTGTAGCTTTTCTTATGTAAATATTTAAAATAGAATCTTTAGAATTATCATTTATATTTAATAATATTTTTATATCTTTTAACATTTATCATTCCCCCTCATTATTAAAATAAGAGGGGTTGAGTTACCCCTCAATTATTAAGCACTTGGTGCATCTAAGGTGTAATATAAAACTGCCATAGCATCTTCTCTAAGAACCACACCATCATATACAGCTAATCCTCTAATACCATCAGAGAAAGCATTTTGTAATCTCATAGCTTCTATTTCAGAAATTTGTTTATCATATCCTAAAGATGACTTGTGCAATGCTAATACGGTGTTAACTGGTAATTCTTCTGTTTCCACAACCGTCATACCATTTATTTTAGCATTAGCAACCACACCATTAGCCAAAACTTCTGGATTTCTAGTAAATCTATCATCTTTAGATAATAGTCCTAAAATTTCAGAATTAACTACTACAAATCTGTCTGTTTTTGGTGCTTTATTCTTAGATAAAATTGTACCTAAATCAACTATATAATCATATATATTTGTTTTATTTACATTCTTTTTAGTAGTAGAAGAACCTATTTTATTACCTGTTTTAACACCCTTAACAGCTTTGTCTAAGATATAATTATCTACTGTTTCAGCTAATACAGAAGAATGTTCCTCTGTTGTAGATTTCATTATATCAGCTACTAATTGCACCTTGTCTACATCTTCTAATGCAAAAGCAAAATATTTCTTTTGTGTAAATGTCATTTCTATAGGAGTTGTAGATATTTCGTCCCAGCTAATAGAACCTGTATAATCTTTTACAGAACCTGCTCCTACCCTATTAAATATTATTTTGTTACCATCTTTATTTGTTGGTTTAGTTGTTATCACATCAGCTATACTTACATTGTGAAAATTGTGTAGTAAAGCCCCTTCCCATAATGTTTTCTTAAAGTTTTCTATTGCCATAATTCATTACCTCTCTTTATATTTTTCTTATTCTTAATTTGTTCTTTAACGTCTGCAAATTCCAAAAAGACATAAAAAATAAACTAGAATTATTTATCTAGTTTTGAAAATTGTTCTGCTATTTGTTCTGGTGTCATATTATCAGCATTTTTAAGTAAATTATCATATGTGTCTATATTATTGCCATTATTTTTAGGTGGTGTATAAGAAGAACCTTTTAATCTCTCTTGTACTACTGTTTCTAATTGCTTATTAAAAACATCTTCAAATTTATTTAAATTATTAAGTGTAACTTCTTCATCTTTACCTATAAAATAATCTACTATTTCTGTTGGCAACTTTTTTTCAGTAGCTTGTTTTAAGGCTATATTTTTTAATTTTTCATATTGTTTTTCTTCCTCCATAGCTTCAATTTTTCTTTGTAATTCTTCTAAAGCTATATCTTTTTCATCCCTAGCAGGATTTCTTTTTCTAATTTCTTCATTTATTATTTTTTCTAAATTGTTTTGTTTCCATGTTTCTAAAGCTTTACCATAGTGTTTATCTTTTTCACTATCCAAAAATCCTTTAAAATCTTTATTAGTTGCAACTAAATTTTTAAAATTATCTATACTTAGCATAGACTTTGCAAAATCTGTGCCTTTTAATATTTCGTCAATGCTTTCATTGTCATCTATATCTTTAATTAACTCTAATAAATCTTTCTTTAACATATTATCAACTCTCCTCTTTCCCTTAGACGATTAAATATCCCCTAAGACAAATTTATATTTATAATAAAAACAAGACATCTACTAAATGTCTTGTTTTTTTGCCCATTCGTTATAATTTATAAATGGTACATATTCTTTTGTTATATTATCCTTCCTAACTTTAGGTTTCCAATTATCAGAAGGTATATTTATTAAAACTGACCTGCACAACGGGTGCAATGGTGGTATTGGTTTCTTCGTGTCGTCTACATTAAATTCCTGTCCATCATAACTTCTACAGATATTAGAAGTTCGCTTGTCCAAAGTAGCTATAAACATTTGTTTTTCTATCCCGTACTCTTTGGCAAAGACATCATTTACAGTACTCTGGCATCTACACACCTCGGTTTCAATTAATCTTTTAGTATTATAGGCATTTTGGTTAAACTTATTTTTTATATTTTTTTCTATCTTATTAACATTTGTTTTTCCTTTTAGAAAGGTACCAACTTCTTTCTTTAACTCTTTCTCTAATTTCTTTTTATTCTTCCATAACCTATTACTCCAAATTTCATCTTTAATTTTGTCATTAACTATTTTTTCAATTTGTTTATCAGTTAATTTTTTTAAATTAAAGTCTATACCAATATTAAGTAAATATCCATCTTCACAATATTTATCTTTAGAAACTATAGATAGAATATCTTTAGTTATACTTTTTTCAATTTTGTATTGATCAGTACAAATACCGCTTATAATACTATTAAATTCTTTAGCTAGAGTTTTCTTGTCTTTATCTCCAATAGACAAAACTTCTTCTACCACAGTATAAGTTAAAATCACTCTAGCTATTTTATTTAATAATTCTTCTTTGTCTTTCTTCTGCTGTTTATAAATATCTTTAGATTTTTTATCGGCTAGATTATAACTTTCTTGTTCAAATTGTAAATATAAATCCTTATATAACTTATTCATATATATCAGCTTCTTCTAATAGATTTTCACCTATGTTATTTTCTTCGCTTTCAGCTTTTAATTTTTCTAATTCATTTTTAGGATTTTCAATGAAGCTTAGTAAGCTTAATGCTGTTTCAGTACTTAACTTATCACCCAATTGTGCTATTACTTGAGCTATCATCAAATCATCTTGTGGAATGTTTGGTGTAAATTTAATCTTTATATCTCTAAAATCATACTTTATATTTTTAAGCACTCTAAGATATACAAATAAAAATTTAAGTCTAGTTTTTATACAATCAGCGATTGATTTTTGATTTAATTTGCACTTTTCCTCCAAAGATATTAATCTACTTCTTAAAGCTAAGCTAGACGTATTGCTCTGCATTTTTTCATTGTGATTTATATGGCTTGTTATTTGATAAATTTTATCTTCTATTGTTTCAAGTGTATTTTGGATAAATGTATCATTAATATTTTTTATAAGCCATTCAATTTTACTGTTTTTATCCTTAGCTTGTAATACACCTAATTCTTTCATTTTAGGAATATCTTCTTCTGGAATTTGCACCCCAGTTAATACTAAATATGCATTTCTAAAATCAGATATTTCATTACTTATATCAGATAAGTTTGTTTCGTAAGCGTCTTGTAATCCTTTTATATCCTTGTAAATAGTGTTATCCTTACCTTCTTCACTTAATTGTGCTAATCCAACTGGAACTTGTCCAAATATATGTGGTGTAGGTTTATTAATTTCCTTAAATTCCTCATCAAAATGATAAATAAGGTTACTATTATATACATCAATATGTATTTCATCTTTAAATTTTAACTTGAACATATGTAGAAAATATTGTATATTACCAAAATCATCAATAACAGCATATCCATTTTCAGGATTTATTACTTTACTTGAAAATTGTCCCTCTCTATCTACATAATATAATTCATAAGCAAGTGAATATATAAGCATATTTTTAGCTAAACTACTGTCATGTCCTTCACTCCAATGATCTAAATAATAATCTATGTCATTAACTATGTTTTCATTTCCACTTTTGGATATGTAGGTTACATCATTTCCAACACTATAACTAACTTCTTCATTTATCAACTTTTTAATGTAGTTTACATTAATCTTATTATTACTTCTTTCAGTTACCATTTTATAATTTTTAATAGCATCGGTATTGCCCTTATAATATTCATACATTTTGTTATATGTAGTTTTATTTAATTTATAATCCTCATAGCACTTTTTTAATAATTCTATATCCATCTTTTCACCTCTTTCTTAGAAAAATAATCTTCTATCTAATATTTGTAAATTTGATACGACTTCAATAGTATCTAATCTATTACTAGCTTCTGCAACACAATCCACAAAGTCATCATGTGGTGTGTATAACTGTCCCTGAAACTCCATTAATTGATTTAATGCCTCTGGCATAACTCTTTCTTTATCAAATATAATTCTTCCATTATTAATACTATCTATAATAGTAGAAATTTTTTCATCTTTATTTTTCCTTTGTAATTCGTTTATAAATTCAAATTGTCTATTACATAACTCTTCATCACTAGCAATAAACTCTTTTAGCTTATCTAAATCTAATCCCATATATGTATTTTTTTCTATAGCTATATGTGTTATATCCTCAAATTTCTTTAATGTATTACATATATGCTTTATGTATTCTTCAAAAGACACAAAGTGTAATATTTCACCCTTACGGACATATTTGAAATCATTATCTGCTAAAGATTCAACTACAAAGGCAAAATAGTCCCCACGTTTTTTATTTTTTATACCAGCAGGGTCAACTGTAAGTATAGTTTTAATAAAATTATGGTCTTCTATTTCTTCTGTAGTTTGTACCACATTACTCTTAAACCACTTTTCTCCTATACTTGTAGCGTTATTCATCATTTCCGACATAAAAGCTTGTCTATTTTCCCAATATGCTATTGCTATATCTTCAAAACAATCCCATTTTTCTTCCCAAAGTACATGAAATTTCATTTCTTCATAATTTTGTTTATAAAACTCTTTTGCTTCTTCTTTTGGATTATCAATCTTATCATTAAAATATATTTTTTTACATTCAAGCCATAAATCAGATTCAAGTATATCTTCTACTGTTTGTCCTTTTTCTAATATTATTGCTTGTCTTAAATATGTATAATAATCTTTATTTTGTGCTAATCTAGAAATTAAACATTGTGAGTGTAATACAGTTCCAATAGATATTATTTTAGTAGCACTTTTAACCTTTTTTCCATTACGATAAACTGCTGTATCTCCTACCTTTTCTATTTCTTTACACCATTTATCATATTTTTTCTCTCTAGCATCTTCTGTTAATATGTCTTTCTCGTCCTGATAATCGTCAGCAATTACTACTGTTGGTCTTATTCCTTTAAAGTTAGCACCTCTTACAGAACTACTAGACCCTACTGCTCTTATATACATTCCATTAGTAAATTCAATTTCATTTGCATTAACTTTAAATTTTCTATTATTTATTAATTCCCCAAAGTTATCTATTATAAATTTATTTTCTTTAAATACCTTTTTAATGGAATCAACAAACTGGGTAGCATCATCGTCTTTTTTAGCACCTATAAGAGTAAATTTAGATTTTCTATAGCATATTAACCAAATAGAAATAGCTAAATCAAATATAGTTGTTTTTGCAAAACCCCTGGGACAAATAATATTAACTTTATCAAATATATCATCTGTAAAAGTTTTATTTGCAATATCCCAAAGGTGGTAGTGGTCTTTAGATAAATTTCTAGCTTCGTTTGTATCTTTAACAACAAATATATCCTGTAAGAAATACAAACAGAAAAATGCTATATCTTTTTCACCTAGAGCTATACATATTTGGTCAAGTTTCTTCTGATTTTGTTTAATAATCTTAGTTGCTATATCTTTAGAATAATGTTTAGATAAATATTTATATAATATGTAGGTATTATATTCGGCTTGTGTAAAATCTTTATTATCGTAATATATTATTTGTACCACCTCCTAATTGACTTGAAGTTAAAAAATATAATAAAATTTTATAGAGCTTAACAACGCCACTTTCCTATTTCTAAATTTAGAATAGGGGCGGGTATAATAAAAAAGAAGATAGATATTATTTATCTACCTTCTAAATCTCTTTTAATTCTATATATAGTTGTTCTTCCTAGTCCTGTCTTATCTACTATATCTTTAATCTTATAACCTTCTCTTAACATTAACTCTACTACATCAGCCTTTTTATTTCTCTTGTTAGGTCTTCCACCTTCTCGACCTCTAGCCTTAGCAGAAGCTAAACCTTCTTTAGTTCTTTGACTTATTAAGTCTCTTTCCAATTGGCTTAATCCCGCCATGACAGTTAGTAAGAAACTATTATAAGGATTATCTGTAGTAGTATCTAACCATGTGTCCTTAATAGATTTAATACTAGCACCTTTATCTTTTATCTTTTCTACTATTTCTAATAAGTCTTTTGTACTTCTACTAATTCTTGTTAAATCAGCTACTATTACAATATCATTTTCTTTTAACTCATTTAACATTTTATTTAATTGTTCTCTATCTCTTTTAGTACCTGTTATCTTTTCTTTATATATACTTCTTTCATCTACTCCATATTTAACTAAAGCGTCTATTTGTCTATTTAAACTTTGTTCCTCTGTACTTACTCTACAATATCCTATTAACATATTATCACGTTCCTTTCATATATCTTATATTAACAATATACCATAAACGTTCCATAATGTAAATAGATATTGGTACGCTTTATGAAACATTCTTAATAGTTAGAAACGTGATAAATACGTTAATTAAATAAGCGTACCATAAATCACCGTTTTAGGTACATTAAAACCAAACTTTTAACGTCTTATTATTTAGCTTTCTTTTTAGGTAACTCTACTACATTATCATCTTTTTTAATATCTTCTACTATATTATCTAAATTAACAAAGTCCTCTTTCTTGTCCTCTTTATCTGTAATATCTTGCACCTTAGCAGTTGGAGTACCTAGTATTCTGTTTACTAAATATGTTAATGCATCTGCTCTAATTTTATCAGAGTCGCTTGTTAGAGCTATCTTTTCCAATTCTGTAACATATTTATCTAAATTTTTAATTATTCTATTATTCCCCTCGGTTTTTATCCCCTGTATACATTTGTTCCAGTTATCCTTCCATTCCTTCTTTTCCATCCATCTGTAGATTGTTTTTCTTTCAACACCAACTATCTTCGCTGTATCTGTTATAGTTTCACCATTTAGCAACAATTCCATAGCTTTTATTTTTTCCCTATTTAACATAATATCACCTCTTTTTTCACATGATACATCGCCACATTTTTAGCACTGCATATAGTATCTATTTTTGCCCTACCACTATAGTACGCATTAAAAAAGAGTACCTTTTAGATACTCTTTTAATGATTTTTATTTTACCTTAAATTCAATACTAATTTTACTTTTACATTTTAAACATTCACCTTTGCTACCTTTTAAAATTTTTATTTTTGTTTTTTCTTTACAATGAGGACATTCATATTCAATAATTTTACCTTCCATAATATCTTCAACATTATTTTTCATATGTTTCATTAAGTCGTTTAAATTATTAAACAAAGGCATATTACCTCCACTCCCCAAATATAATATTTTGTAATATATTAAAATACTACAATAGATATTATATTCTACAGATATACTCTGTTTCCTCCTATTTATTTCTTGACTTTCTATCTTCTAGTTCCTTTATAAAAAATAATACAAAAGCATACATTATTACACTTCCTGTTATTATTTTATAAATATTACCTATTTTTAATAGGAATTCCATACTAATTCCTCCTTGCATATTTCTATATGTATTATTCTTGTGCCTTACATTTTTTAATTGCTAAAGCGATATGCTTAAATGCAGCATTATACTGTTTTAGCTCTACATTTTTATCAAACTTTTCTAATAACTCTTGTAACTCTTCTGTATTCTTATACACAAAAGCCCACATCTCTTGTCCATTTCTATTTATCTTTTCTATTCTATCTTCAAAAACCCCATGCGTATATAAATATGCTACTTTTCCCCTATTTACAATTTTAATTTCTCTATCCATTTTTCTCTCCTCCAATTTTTCTAATAATTTTTTATTTAATTTACTACTATATTTATCTAATTCCTCTAGTAATCTCTTTTCCCTTATTTCTAATTCTATATTATCCATTTTACATTCCTCCTGTTATACATTCTTCCATCTCTTTCCATTAGCAATATTGCTTATGTGCGTTTCGCTAACATTGTATTGTCTTGCCAATTCTTTTTGTGTAACACCTTTTTTAAGATATTTCTTAATTTCTATTACATCTTCTTTTCTTAATCTACAATTACCATTCTTTTCTCCCTTTTGTGCAGCCTTCATTTTTGTTGTATCTCTTACTTTTGTTCCATGTTTTCCGCCAAATTTCTGCTTATTAATAAGATTCCAACCATTCACTCTCTGTACGTGTTTTATCCACCAATCTTCTCTTTCGGTTAACATTTCCTCTGTACATTCTTCCAATATTGTATATTTAATTCTATTGCAATCTTTATTGTAAGCCTTTTGTAATTCTACATAATTATGTTCACCATTTTTTAAAAAAGCACTATGATTGCTCCATCTTTTAGCTATATCCGTACTTTGTCCTACATAAATATTTCCTATAGCCACGTCCTCAATCCCATAAACTCCCACTAAATTTTGCTTTATCATAATTCCCATCCTCCTTACGCAAAGGCTAAAAATTCAGCCCTTGCAATTTAATTTTTAATTTTTTCCTTGACATTGACTTATGTATATGTTATAGTATAGTTAGATAATTATATGTATTTTTAAGCTAATAAAAAAATATGTACTTAGTTTATAAATTTCTTATACAAAAACTAATTTTACCTTCTTCCCAAGTATCACAACTTCCCACTTTTTCACTACGTACGGATTCTACAATATTGTCATCTACTTCTAGACATCTATTAAATATCATGTCTATTGTAGCCTTATCAAAGTTTCTAATATCCATACCTTCCCAAATTTCATAATCTTCTTTAGAAGGTATTTCTTCTCTAGGAAAATATCTTATCCAATTTTTGTAAGCATTTGTCTTAACCACTCCAACATTATTTATATGTTCGTAGAGGTAGTTGTTTGAAAATCCATGTACATCTAATGTTATAAAACTAGCTTCTCCTGGGACACACCTTTTCTAACTCATTAGTCAATTCATTTATTTTTCTAGTTTTACCACCTAATTTTCCTCTATTACTTAAATTGTTTTGTAATTTAATATCATCTTTAATCATTTTAATTACATCATCAATTTCTGATACTAAACCAAATTTATTATTACCAATCAATGTTTTATTTCTATCTTCTAAAGTTTTAATAATCTTTTCCATTATTTTAATTTTAGAATCTGAATGTGTATGTGTAGCATCTTTTCTTTTCTTCGTATTAGCCTTATATAATATTCTAGTTTTATTTTCTTTATGAAATTCCATACACTCTTTATATTTATCTTCCAATTGTTCTATACTACAATTTTTAAAAGTAATATCTAACATATTGTAGTTATATTCTTTTTGTTCTATAGTAGCATTATCACTTATATACATTCCATTTTGTCTTATTTGTGGTAGCACTTCATTAGTTACCCATTTTCTAAATTTCTTACACTTTTCCGTTCTACTTTCTAACATAAAATCATATAGCATATCTTCTGTTAAATAAGTGTGTACACCATGTACACAAGGTGTTATTTCAGCATTTTTAATGATTTTATCTATTCTATCTTTTTGAGGATATATTTTACCAATATTATTCTTTTTGATATATCCTAAAGCCATTCCTGTACTATACAACTCAAACAATACATTCTCCTCTATTATTATTTCCACCTTTTGTCCTTCAAACTCTGTCATTTTTGTTAATAAATTGTTTTTCATAAAATTCCCTCCACCTTTTTTATTTTTGTTGGTGTATAACTAATCCGTTATATACCTATAGCAAAATTCCACATAATTGTTAATATAATAAAAGGACTAGAAATTAATCTAGCCCAATACACCAACAATGGAGAATGTGGAGTTCTCCTACAGACATATAAAAATTGTATGGGACGGTCTTTTCTATCGCAGAACCAATCCAAAACTGCGTAGTAGAAAATCTACTAATTCTATATTTAATTTTTAAAAAAGGATGAGGATTAACTTTTATCCACTAACCTTTACTATGTTTAAATAATAAAGGGTATATAAAAAGAAAAAGATACTACAAAAGTAATATCCTTTTCTAAATATCTAATATGTATTACATTTCTACCCCATTTTCATAAATCCAAGCATGATCTACATATTCATTTATTTGCTTTAATCCTAAATATATTCCTTCATCTTCTGTAATAAATTCTACATTTAAAATGTCTTCTACATTGCAAACAACACAAGTAGAATAATCGCATAAATCCAGTTGCAACAATTCGTCTTTATGTATAAAATATAAATATCCTCCACCTAATTCTCTGTCATTAAATTCCCTCAAAATCTTTTCTAAATTTTCTTTTTGTATCATCGTCATTTTATCTCCTCCATTTTTAAATTATTTTTAATTAATCTATTGACATACATATAATAGTATGTTATATTTAAATTTTATAATACTTTTATATAAAAAATATATAAAGAAGGCAGATTAATTTCTGCCCCTTTTCTGTAAATAATCGGTATTTTTAACGTTGTTCCGATTTTAACAACTCTAAACTAGCTTAAGAGAAAATTTCGACTTACTATCTACTTTCTTCCCTCCTATTGTCCCACTTAGCAATAATGGCTATAACGTAGTCATATCAATGGTTATATCCATTATTTTAATGGAGAATCGCCCCATTATTTTTCTAAAAACATATCTAATAACCCTGTTCCAAAAGTTGCAAATAATATTTCTAATGCAATACTTTCTATTCCAGTTTTTTTATTTATTTTTCCATTCTTTTTTACAGAATTTAAACATTCTTTTAAGATTCCATACATATTTGTTTTCGTTATTTTTATTTTTTTTATTTCCTCTATTGTTTCCTGCTTTGCCATCTTTATTTTTTCTTGTCTTTCTACATAATCTGCATCTAAATCTAATTTATATCCTTTTATTTTTACATTTAAATCCTTTATAAATTCTGCTTCTTCTTCAACAATTTCTTTATCTGCTTTATGCTTATTCTTTTTTAGCAATTGTATTACTTGTACTGTTCCAATTCTATTTGCATCTTTAATCTTGTCTAATTCTTCTTGCAACCAATCCATTTGCGTATCCATTTTTATAAATTCTGCTTCTTCCCATTCCTTTTGCATTTTATCATTTTTCTTTAACAATTTTACCAATTCTTTATCCTTTACATTTACATCTTTTATATCTATTCCTTTATCTTTTGCAAATTGTTCTGTAGTTTTTTTATCTAGTTCTTTTCTATGTGCTTTATTATTTTTTCTTCTTTTCTTTTGCACTTTGTTATCTCCACAAAATTTAAAGAAATAAGGTTTTAATCTTCTATTATCTTCTTCGGATACCTCCATTCCTTCTGTGCATTTTTCTAATTCTTTAGTTACATTTAAATCTTTAAATTGTTTTTTAGCTTTGTCGATCTCCACACAACTTATGCTACTACATTTACTTATTTTACTATATATATCTTCTCTTAATTCTTCTGTTAATTTGTTATTGTTTTCTAAATTATTAAGTAAAGAGTTCAATTCTTGCGATAAATTAATATCTTCTCCAATAAAGTTTTGTGCTATAACAATATCTATATTGCACATATTTTCTCCTGTCATTTTTGCATTATTTTTACCTGTATTTTCCACGAAATTTATTGGAATAGGTGTCTTGTCCCAATCTAGCCTTGCACAAGCCTCTACAACAGTTTTATTGTTTGTAATTAACATTGTATCAGAATCCATATCAGCACCTTGCAAAATCGTTAATATCGGATATTTTATGCTATTTATAACAACTATATTATTTGTACAGTTTATGTATTTTTCTATTAAATCATTTTTTGCATTAATTAAATTAGCTATATTTCCTCTGCATATGTGGGGATTCCTAAAGCCTACCACATTTTCTTTATTGGCAAATCTAGTACAATAAATTTGATTATCTACCAATGTTATTGCTTGTCCTTTAAAGTCTCCTACTGTTGTATATAGCATTTCTATGGGGTTGCTACATAATGTACAATAATCCCCTTCTATTCTTATTTTGCCGCGTCTTAATTCTCTTATTTTAGCAGATATAAAACTTCTTCTATACTCTTTAAAAACTTGTGTCTTTTGGAAATCTGCATTTTTCTTAACCATTTCCGTAAATGCACCTGTAACGTCTATGTTTTCCCCTATTTCTATATACTCTCCACCTTCTATAATGGTTTCTACATTTGGATCTATGTTTGCTTCTTCTAAAAAGAAATCTAAATCATCTTTTAATTTTTCTATGTAATTAACTTCTCTAGCAGTAATTTCTGTAACTTCTTTTCTTAAAAATGGAATTGTATTAAACATTTGGTAGCTTAATCTGTTATATTTACCATTTTCAAACCTGGAAGGCTTTTCTGTTTTACATATACCAAACGTACTACTTACATTATCTTTCCAATATTGTAACCATGCTCCTTCTCCAAAATCTTTATACCCTTCCATTTTTAATATTTCATTATTAAATTTCTTAATTTTAATTGAATTTGGAGTAGTAATAAATCTAATATCTTTAACTAACATTTTATTTCCATAAACATCTTCTATTGCATATGTATTATAATCTATATTATTTTTTGAACAATAATCTATGTAAAACTGTTGTATATTAGTATTAAAAGCACAACATTTAAAAAATCTATTTCTTAATAAAGCCATTCCTTTTCCTTTTAATTTATTACTGTTAAAAATTGTTACATCCAAAAGTCCTTGTCCATCCCAAATTGAATTATTTTCTTCCACCATTCCTACTTTAGTAACTAATTCTTTATTTATTAATTCTGTTTTGCTCATTTTCCAATTAAACTTGCTGTTAAAATCGTCTATAACAAGTATATTAGAAGGATCTATTTCTAGAGTGCCTATAATAGAAGATAAAGGTAAGCTCTCGTAGGCTCTAATGCTTGCTATATCTACCTTTCCATTAAACTCTAATCCCATTCTCGCCCAATCTAAACATTTATCTTTTATATTATCTATAATAAATAAACATTCTCCAGTTCTAGCTTTTCCTCCACTTCTTTTCCAATTGCTAAATTTTTTATTATTAAATTTAAAACCTTTTGTATAAGTCCAAAATCTTAATTCCTTAGTTGTTTTCTTTTCTTTTTTACTTTTAAATACATTATTAAATTTTACATTTACAATATCTAAAGTGTAATATTCTCCATCCTTTTCTTTAATTTCTATATTATTTATTAACTCTTTGTTTTCTACTAATTCAAATGAAAAATCCAACTTTCCTTTTAGTAATTTATCTAAATATTTTTCTTGTACTGTATAATTTCCTTCCTCTTTATTTTCTTTATACAACCAACAAGCTTCTATAGAAGGTACATATATTCCTTCCTCTAAATTTATTTTTACATTATTATTACTCATATCCCATTCCTCCCTTTTTTATAATACCTGACCGATTAGATTTTTACCAAATATTTTTTTACAAGGGCTTAATTTTTAGCTCTTGCAATACAAAAAACATTAAAATTGTTTGCTTTCTCCCATTTCTTATTTCTTCGCCCCGATTTCTTATTACTATTCTATTTTTTAAACCCTTATATACCAATAGTTACAGAGTTTGGATTGTATCGAATGTAACGGTATGGTTTGCCGATATGGTTTACCGAATAAGATTTTGCAAAGAATTATAAGCTTTCTATTACTTTTATATCTTCTCTAGATAATTCTCCAGTTTTTGTTTTTTTAACTAAATCTTTTATATCTCTTGCTTTTGCATCTATTAAATTTTTGTTTAATTCTTTATTATTTTTTATATAATCTTCTGCTGCTCTTCTATTTATTTTTGCATCTTTATGTATTTTACCAAGTATATTTTCATTTTTAGCTTTCTGATGTCTACGTTTTGCATTAGTATATATTTTATCGTCTACACATTTATTTAATTGCTGTTGTTCTTCTATTCTTGCATAATAATCTAATTCAAATATTTCAAAATCATCAATTGCTTCTGAAATATGTTCTCCATTAAATAATATTTTGTAAGATTTATAGTAAAATGCTATATTTAATTCTTTTAGTATTGTATTGTTTACTTTTTCTATAAAATTACTCCATACACCTTTTAATATTACTTCTGCTTTGTTCTTACATTGCATTTCTTTCAATACTTCTCTTTCTGTACGCAATATAAACCTTTTTTCTTTATCTGTAGCTTCTCTATGTTTTAATATAACTGTATTATCTGCATAGTATTCATAATTTAAAATTTCTTCTCCATAAACATCTGTTTTTGTTGTTTTTATTATTTCCCCTAAATTCTCCATCTCCGCAACTGATTGTGCTTCTGCAACTGTTATCTCTCTACTCCAAAATATTAAAGATTGTTTTTCCAATTCTTTTAATGCGACTTCTAAATTTCTTTCTAACATACTGCTTGTACTGTCATACCACTCTTCTACAGTTTCTTTATCAATTTTTATAAATTTACTTAATTTATGTATTCTTTGTTTACAGAACGCATAATTATCATTTATCATTTTTAATGCTCTTAATAGTTGGTTTTTGCTTAGGAATACTCTTCCGTAGCTTAAATCGTTAGTATCTTGTGCAAGTAAATCTAACACTAATTTTTGTATGTTTCCTATGTATTCTGCTTTGGCATTTCCATATGAGTTGGGATTTTTACCTGTATTACCAACTTTTCTACCATCAATCTTCTTTTTAGGTTTATCGTATATTTCTGTAATAATAAATTTATAGCCTTCTTTCTCCCACTCAAAATATCTTTCCCAATCTTTAAGTTGTAACCTTTTAGATTTTCCACTTTTGACTTTCTCCTCTAATGTTTCACATAATTCTTTGTAGTTTTTTAGCACCATTCCTGTTTTTAAGTTTTTAATATTCATTATTATAAAACCTCCATTTTATTATTTTTGTTGTTGGCACTTTTCCAATCCTCCCTATATAATAATATATAAAGGGAATATCGGAAAAGTGTCAACATTTTAATTTCTTATGTAAAATCTCTTCCGAATGATTTTCGTAAGACGGAAACCATGTTTCTGGGATACTAGGTTTTTAGCAACCGAAATTCCTTTGGTTACGTGGTTTCGCCGTGAAACCTGAAAGCCATTTCCTTTCAAAAGGAATAACTCTAATCGTCATTTTTGGGGAAAACCCCTTATTTACCCCCTCTCATATCACTCAAAATGATAAGAAAAAGGATGTCGTTAAGAACGACAACAATGTGAATTCCTTAAAGGAATTTCATAAATAAAGGATGTCCGTTTTTAGGACGCCCCCCTTTTGAAGGTGTCGCTCACACCCATTTGGGAGTTAGTATTGTTTTTGCAACGTAGGAGTTGAACTCCCACGTGCCATGAATCCAAAATTGATGTATTTGCAACCGTGGAAAATTCCACTCTTGTATTTTCGGATAGACGATTTTCGTTCATCCGAATATTTTTCGTATGAAAATCTTGCTTGTAACTATTGGTTATAGGCAAACTAGAGTTCTAATCATTCAAAATGAATGTTTAGAAATTATAAAATGGTATGTCCG
Source organism: Clostridium tetani (assembly GCF_900167265.1). Classification (GTDB taxonomy): domain Bacteria; phylum Bacillota; class Clostridia; order Clostridiales; family Clostridiaceae; genus Clostridium_G; species Clostridium_G tetani. The sequence continues at coordinate 423,425 of NZ_FUWT01000002.1, read as the reverse complement.
CCATGAAATTTTTGCTTTAAGTATTGGTTAATTGGTTTTATTTATCTTACTTAAATAAATTACTTATTGATTCTTCTTTATTAATTATTTTAATATCTTTTAATAAAGCTACAATTTCATTTTCATTCCTTTCGGTTATGTAGGCAGATACATTAAAAACTTTAATCTTACCTGTATAAATAATACCTGCTTTACTAAATCTATTAGCAAATTTTCTAGCAACTTCCTTTTCTAAACTCCAGCTATAAACAGCACCATCTTCTAAGCGTTGTGATAGCGAACCTTCCCCACGATAAATTTTTAAATTTCCTTCTTCGTCAACTATAGAATTTAAATATTCTATATCAGTTTTTGTTTTTAATGTTTTAAGTTCATTAAGTACCTTATTTAAATCTACGTTTATAATTGTGTCTAAATATACATTTTTAAATAATTCATATCTTGAATTAATATCTATGAACTTAAAAATATCTATTAAAATTGGAAGTTGTATTTCTTTATAAATATTATTGTAAAACACATCTAAAATATCACCGTTTTGAATTTTATATTTAATTGTTTCATCTTCCTCGTTTTCAAAGAAATCTCCTGAAAAATTTTCAATGTGTTCTTCTATTATTCCTATTATTAGATTTATAATATGTTCTTTATCTAATTCTCTATCTTTGTCAATAAATTTATCAACAATGTTAATAATTGGCTTTTTATAATTAATAATACTTTCAACCATAGTGAAATCAGTTGTTTCGCCGACAGGTTCAATTTTGAGCTCGCCGAGATTCTTTCTGCTTGTTACTAACATAATAATTCCACCTTCCATTAATTTTATTTTTTTTTATTGACTTTTTTCCGCACCTTTGTTATACTCTAACTACATTAAATATTTATTTAATAGAGTTGTGTATATAAAAATGCAGAAGGGAAATAAATTCCAGCTTGTCCCCGATTTAAAACTATGTATTTGCATAGTTTATTTGCCTTTGGATAAATACATATATTCTTTAATTATACTACATTTTACAGTTATTTATCAAACTTCAAATTTGTGCATTTGAGGTCTTTTTGTGTTGTCTAAAGAATTTATCTAAGTTTAACTTTCCATTTCTTACAATTCCTAATAATTCAATGATATTAATTGCCAATAGTTTCTTTTTGGTTGTTCTTTGTGCATATTTAAAAATTTATTAATATTTATTTTTCCACTTTTAGCTTTTGTTATAAATTTATCTATTGCTAAATTACATATGTCTGTAACAAATAACCTATCTAATAGCCATTTAACCATCTCTTTATTGTTTAGGTTGTCTTGTACCTCTTGTGCTGTTATATCTTGTCCTAGCCCTTCTTCTAATACGATTTCTCTTATTATGTCTCTTTTCTTAACATCTGTTAATCCATCAAAATGAATAATCTGCTGCAGTTGTTCCCTTTCATTTTTGTTAAATTCTTTATAGTTATTTATTACATTTTCTAAGTTTCTCATTTTCCCATCCTCCATTTTTGTTTTTTTATATTATTTTTTTAAACTTCTTTAAGTTTTCTGTTGTTATTTCTATCTCAAATTCTTTAGCAAAAACTAGAAACTTTTGTAACACTTTTATACTCATCTTTATTTCACCTCCTTCCTATAATTTTAATTATACTACCCCTACAGTAGTATGTCAACCTTTAAAGTATAATTACTTTAAAAAACATTGATAATTCTACCTCTATATAATATAATAGTACCGTGGAGGTGATGTTATGAAGTTAAAAATAAAAGTATCTGACCTTTTGGGAAAATATAAAAAGAGTCAGAAATGGCTCTGTGATGTAACTGGTATTAGACCAGCAACGATTCAAAATTATTACTATGAAACAATTAAAAGAATTAATGTAGATGACTTAGAAAAAATATTCAACGCTTTCTATGAATTAGATAATAACCTACATATACAGGATATATTAGAAATAAAGAAGGACTAAGGGCAATATTACCCTTAGTCCTTCTTTTCTTTATCTTAATCTTTAAAACACACACTTAAATGCACTTTAAACGACCATAGACGTGTTTTTATCCTCTTTAGGTATAATTACTTATTTAATTATTTTAAAGCCGTTATATGGCTTATTTTGTTATGCGTGTAGAAAAAGTATTGGTGATTAAAAGGTCTGTGTTTGAATCTTATAACCTTACAGAAATCACTAAAGAACAATCGTTCCTATATATACTACAGACAAATTAATCACCTTTTTTGTTATAAGCAGACATTTTAATCACCATGTCAAAAACAGGACTTTTAACTTTCTATGTAGATATACTTGATATTGTACCACTTGATGGTGTTTTCAATGTGTTACGGTTAGTGTCCTGCTCTAGGACACTAGATTTTAAATCAATATAATCCATGTTTTTCTTAAAATACTGAATATTAGTCTCACCTTTTTTATTAAGTACAGACTTTTTAATCACCCACCTACATATAATCTTTAAAAACTATATGTATATGTATAATTTTATTAATTTATGTATATTAATAAGTTATATATATTTGGGTAGCATCCTTGTCATATCACTTTTTGCCAAGCTTGTCGTATCAATATCGCATCTTTGTCGTATCACTCTGTATAACTGGATATAAAAAGAAAATATTTATATTCTCTTACAGATATTCTTGTAGGTAGTAGGTTCAACCTACTACCTTATAACAATAAACACTAATAACAAAACACAAATATTAATTGATAATGATTTTCTTTTTAAATTTAAACATGACAAAAGCACTTACATTGATATTTTTTTAAAAATTGTATATAATATAAGTGTGTTATAAGATAGATAGATATTTAATTGTCTGCACTTGTAAGAGTTACTGGCTCTCACAGGTGCTTATTTCTTTTGACATAAGTCCTTAAAGGACTTTGCTAAACATGTCCTAATAGCCGTTTTGCTAAATCCGTATAATAACTAGCATCCCTTTGCCCTTCATAATTCCAACTATCTTTTTTCTTACTATCTTTATAATTATTTGCATAAGATTTACATTTATTTTTAATATTATTTGTAGTTTCCTTTGCATCTGCATATTGTTCTTTAAATTCTTCCAATTCTTTATCTACTAACAGAAAATATTTATTAGTAATCATTTTACCAATACGTTCTATCGCTATTATTCCGGCTTGTACAAGCTCTTGCAAGTATCTTTGTATACTTCTAACACTTCTATTCATTTCTTTGCTTAGAAGTGCTTGTGAAGGGTTACACAGCCCTGTATTGCTATTCTTATGTCCCATAAGGATTAATAATAATTTTGTTGCCTGTGGAGATAGATTAGCTTGCAGGATTTTTCTTAAAAATATATCTTTAATGTATGTTTTTGTATGTTCCCAAAATCTTTTTTTAGCCATTATCTTCTACCTCCCTTTGCAATATTTTCTAAGGGACTAAAAAGTTGGTAATTCTTTCTTATATCTTCTGTAGTTAAATCGGCGTATGCTTTTTCTGTAACAGTAACAGAACTATGTCCTAAAATTCTAGATAAATCGAAAATCGACCCTCCAGCTAATAAAAAACGTCTAGCATAGTTATTCCTTAAGGTATGTGGGCTTATCTTTTTATCTATTCTTGCTCTTTTTATGTATTTACTAAAATTCTTTTCAAAGTTACTAATTTGTAGTTGGGTTCCTCTTTTAACACAAAACAGCAAATCCGATTCTACATATCTATCTTTATACTGTATCCATCTTTTTAGTAGTCTGGACATGGTGTAACTATAAAATACATATCTATCCTTTCTGCCTTTATTTATTTCTGCTTGTATTAATATAGCTCTCCTATCTAAATCTACATTATCTATTGTTAAAGCCAAAGTTTCTCCTATACGCATACCTGTGTCTATTATTAGTTGTATAATTACATAATCTCTAAATTCGTGGTATTTTGTAGTATCCAAATATCTAACTAATCTCTTAAATTCTTCATCTGTTAATTGGTCTTTTGAAATTCTATTATTCTTAAACTGTTTAATTCTTTGCATATTATTTACATTTGTAATTCTTTCTTCTATGCACCAATTAAAAAATACTTTTAAGTTTCTTATATAATTATTAACTGTAGTAGTGCTAATCTTTTTACCATAATCTTCTCTATTTGAAGGTTGATTAATAAAAGTAGTATTTTTATCTGCTACAAAAGTATATTTACCTCTTTCCTTTGTATAAGTAATATAATCTTTACACATTTCTTCTGTTATGTCTTTTACATTATTAATGCTAAATGTATCTTCTAAATATCTAGCAAATAATCTTAAAGTAGATTCATAGCTCGCTATAGTTTTAGGTCTTAAATCTTTCTGCTGACAATAAAACATAAAATCGTCAATGGCATAATTAATATTGTTTTTTAGCATAAGAAAAACCTCCAATATTTTTATAAACATTAGAGGTTAAACACTTAAATATGTTTGTTGATTTGAAAATGTATTTGTTGCCCCCACAGTATATACATAAATCTCTCAAACCATTGGTACGCCTACTCTAACTTACTTTATTTTTAAGTCTTAATTTATCAGCTACCATAGCTATGAATTCTGAATTTGTGGGTTTACCTTTATCATTATGAATAGTATATCCAAATATTTTATTAATAGTCTCTACTTGACCCCTTGACCAAGCTACTTCGATAGCATGTCTTATTGCTCTTTCAACTCTACTAGCGGTGGTATTATATTTCTTAGCTATAGAAGGATATAATTCTTTAGTCACCGCTGATAAAAGTTCCATATCCTTTACCACCATAGTAATAGCTTCTCTTAAGTACATATATCCTTTTATATGCGCAGGAACTCCAATTTCATGTATTACATTAGTTATTTCTGTTTCTAAATCAAAAGACTCCTCTTTATTAGTGTTCTGTAATGTCATGCTTTGTGTTGCGGGAATATTGTTTATTCTAACAGATTCCCCTGATATAGTGTTGTTGAACATTTGTCTTATTCTTTTTACGAAAATCTCCATATCAAAAGGTTTTACCACATAATAATCCGCTCCTAAATTTATTGCTCTCTGAGTTATCTTATCTTGTCCTACAGCGGAAAGTATTATAACTCTCGGCATATAATCTGTAGCTATTGAATTTAATTTTTCTAAAACTCCCAATCCATCTAAATGTGGCATTATTATATCCAATACTACTAAATCTGGTTTCTTTTCTTCTATTAATTTTATTGCCTCTACTCCATCTTTTCCAATACCTACTACTTCGATGTCTTTTTGATTTGAGAGATAATCCTTTAATATGTTGCAAAATTCCTTATTATCATCTGCAATAACTATGCTAATTTTTGAATTTTCCATAAATATACTCCCCTTCACAAAATTATTCCATATCCTAACAACTAACTATTTCGACAAAACAAAGTTAAATCCTTTTTATTTAAGAAATTTTTTTACATTATTAGGATAAAAGGGATTTATAAATAGTAAAAAGGACTTTTTGTAAGTAAAGTCTCTTTTTACTATTTAATTATTTTATTCTATTAATTACTAATTATTTCAGCATCCTTTAACATCCACTCAATATATATACCATATCCAGTATCAGGCTTATTTATTAATACGTGAGTAACCGCACCTACTATTTTATTATTTTGTATAATAGGACTTCCACTCATTCCTTGAACTATTCCACCTGTTTTATCTAATAATTCTTTATCCGTAACTTTTATAAGCATACTTTTAGGACCCACTTCTCCCTGTGGCAGAAGTTTTTCTATATTAATGCTATATTTTTTAGGTCTTTCTCCTTGTATTGTGGTTAAAATATGGGCAGGACCTTCTTTTATTTCATCTCTTAGAGCAACTTTCATTTTTTTATTATAATCATAAATTGTATTATTATTTATATTACCAAATATACCGCATTCAGTATTACTTTTTATATTACCTATAGAGCTTTTATTCTCTAAAAATATACCTTTTAATTCTCCAGGATTTCCTTTTACACCTTTTTTAATGGATATTATAGATGAAGGTACAATTTCTCCAGTATCTACATTTAATGTAACACCTGTATCTATGTCAGTAATAGGATGACCTAAAGCTGCAAAGTTTTTTGTTTTATCATCATAGAAAGTTAAAGTTCCCACTCCAGTAGTTGAATCTCTTACCCAAAGACCTATTTTGTAATCTCCATCTTTATTTTGTTTAGCTTTCATTTCTTTTTCTACTATTTTACCTTTTCTTTCTATTTTAATTTTTAATGTTTCTCCATTGCTTTTACTTATTATAGATGAAATTTTTTCTCCATTTTCTATCTTTTCATTGTTAATTTCTAATATACTGTCTCCTAATTCTATGCCTGCTAAAGTTGCAGGACATGTAATTTTCCCTTTTTCCCCTTCCAAATCACTTAGTCCTATAACTAATACTCCTTCAGTATTTAATTTAACTCCTATAGGCTGTCCTCCAGGGTACACAGATAATTCTGATGGTACCTTATTCACAGAAATGGATTTTATCTTTAATAGTCCAAATAAATTTACATTTAAATTTTTATCTTTAGAATCATTATTATTACTTATATAAGTAGTATTTACTAATTTTGAAACTTTATTATTACTAAAGACATCTCCTTCTCGTATAAAAACCGTAGAAGGCATAGAAAAACGTATAGAAAGGGCGATTAAGCTTATTAACAGGATGGATAATAAAAAAGAATATCCAATTTTAACTTTATTTCTCTTCATACTTTTTAACCTCCTGTTTTATTTATTTAATTTTAAGTTGCCCTTATACTATCTTATTATGCTATAAAATGTTTTCATAACACGTCAAGAATTACTTGTATAAACTAAATTTATGCCATATGTCGTACACTATTTGTAAATTAAAAATCTATAATACCATATAGAGGCATTATAGATTTTTTATACTATTATTTTTTTAAATTTTTAAGCTTTCCTTCTTTTTATTTGCTATAAATATCATTTCTTCAGCATGCTTTAAAGTTAAATCTGTTACCTCTGATCCTCCAATCATTTTTGCTAATTCTTCATTCTTACCACTACTATCTAATTTTTCTATAATTGTATATGTTTTATTTTCTTTAACTTTTTTACTTACTAAATAATGAGTATCTGAAAAACAAGATATTTGTGGAAGATGCGTTACACAGAATACTTGATGTTTTTGAGATATAGAATACATTTTTTCTGCTACACTCTGAGCTACCCTTCCACTTATTCCTGTATCTATTTCATCAAATATTACAGATGGTATTTTATCCTTATCAACAAATACAGTTTTAAGTGCTAGCATTATCCTAGATAGTTCTCCTCCAGACACAATTTTTTCTAGCGGTTTTAATGGTTCACCTGGGTTTGTAGATATTAAAAATTGCACTCCATCCATGCCTTGTTCCTTAAATTCTTCTCTTAACTCTACTGATACTCTAAAAGTGCTTTTTTCTAAACCTATATAATCTAGCTCTTTTTTTACTTTTTGTTCTAAATCTATTGCTCCTTCTTCTCTAATTGCATGAAGTTCTAAAGCTATTTTTTTTATATCTTTTATTAAAATTGTTCTTTTTTTATTTAACTCTTCAATTATTTTTTCACTATGTACAAGTTCCTCATATTGTTTTTCTAATTTATCTTTGTATTCTAATATTTCAAAGATAGTTGGTGCATACTTCTTCTTCAATGCTCCTATTTGATAAAGTCTACTATTTATAATATTAAGTTCTTCTTCATCATAATATATATTATCCTTTAAATTTCTTATCTCATTTATATTCTCCTCTAAAACATAATATATATTCTCTAGGGATTTATTTACCTTTTCTATATGATTCATATCCTTCTCTATGGAAGCTAATTCTCTTATAACTAAATCTAAAGTGTCTATTACAGAATTACCATTTTCTTCTCCATTTTTTAACACTTCATAACTATAGTTTAATACTTTAGTAAACTTCTCAGAATTAGATAATAATTTAAATTTCTCTTCTAATTCCTTTTCTTCCTCTTCTTTTAAATTTGCACCATTTATTTCCTCTATTTGAAATTTTAAAAAATCCACTATTTTTTCCCTATCACTATTTTGACCAGAAAGTTCCTTTATTTTTTTTTCTATGTCTTTAATCTTTTCATAAATTAAATTATATTCTTTTAAAGACTTTTTTATTTTTTTTTCTTGAAAATAATCTAGATAATTTATGTGATTTGAAGAGTCTAATAGATTTTGATTCTCATGTTGCCCATGTATATCTAATAAAGTTTCTGTTATTTTTTTTAATTGAGAAATTAATATACTTCTTCCATTTACTTTTGTTATACTCTTACCAGATTGAAAACTCTCCCTACTTACTATTATCCAATCTTCATACTCTATATTTTGATCTATAAGTTCTTCTTTGGACATTTCGTTTTCCAAGGTAAAGATAGCTTCTACAAAGGTTTTATTTTCCCCTGTCCTTATTAGTTCCTTGTTAAATTTTCCACCTAAAACATAGTTAATTGCATCTATTATAATAGATTTTCCAGCTCCAGTTTCACCTGAAAGCACATTAAATCCTCTTTCAAAGGAAATACTAAGCTCTTCTATTAATGCAAAATTTTTTATATTTAGTTGTAGAAGCACCGCTCTAAACCCCCCGTTCTCTTATAACTCTTTTCATTTTTTTAACTATTTCAAAGGCTTGTTCTGAAGTTCTTGCCATAATAAAAATAGTATTATCCCCTGCTATGGTGCCTGCAATTTCTTTAAAATTTAAAGAATCTATTGCTTCTGCTGCTGCATTTCCAGAGCCTGACAACGTTTTTACTACAACAAAATTATTTATATTCTCCACACTTACTACAGAATGAGAAAATATATTTGCAAGTTTATCTGATAAATCATTTTCATTTTTTACTATAGCTGCATATTTATATTTTCCCTGTTCTCCTAATACTTTTATAAGTTTTAATTCTTTTATATCTCTAGAAACCGTTGCTTGGGTTATTTCTATACCGCTTTTTCTAAGTTCTTCTGCTAATTCTTCTTGAGTTTCTATATCTTTTCTTTCAATTAGTTCTAGTATTTTTTCATGACGAGTTACTTTCATAGCATCACCTTCTCATTCTTATAGGTATAATTTATTTCTTAATATACTATAATAATCCCTATGTTCTCCTTCTAATTTTATTAGTTTACATTTATAAGGAGAGGATGTTATTAAAAACTCTTTTACATTTTCTAAAAAATTAATTTCTTCTCCATCTACTGTTAAAATTACATTTTCACTTTGTGAAATTATTTTTATTATACTTTTATGATTTAGCACAATACTTCTGATTCTCAAAGAATGACCGCAGATAGGTGTTAGACATAAAGCATCTAGTGTGGGATAAATTATGGGACCACCAGCAGACAAGGAATAGGCTGTAGATCCTGTAGATGTAGATACTATAACACCATCAGAGCTTAATTTAGTATAAAAATTTCCATCTATATATAGATCATATTTAGCAGTTTTGCCTACATCACCTTTTGTAACTACTATATCATTTAAACCATGAAACTCTTTTTTTATGCCTTTATATTCAGTAGTACACTGCACCATATTTCTTTCCTCTATATAATATTTACCTTTAAAATAGTTTCTAATAGAGAAAATAAAGTTAGAGCTTTCAGTTTCCGTCAAAAAACCTAAATTTCCTATATTTATTCCTAAAATAGGCACATTATATTTAGCTAAATATTTAGAAGCTTTAAGAATTGTTCCATCTCCACCTAATACAATTACAACCTCTAAATTTTCTGTTTCCTTCTTTTCAAGACCTATAGAATCTTTATAAATCTTAACTTCTACATCTTTACAGTTATCTTCTATTGCCTCTACTATTTTTTTTAAAAGTCTACCCTCCACGTCCTTACCAGTATTAACATTTATCCCTATATATCTCATAATATTATCTACCTTTCATCTAAGTCCTTATGTGATACCTCCACTATATCATTTATTAATTCCTTAGAAAATATTTCATTATACTTTTCATCCTTGGTAATATAAAGTAAATACTCGATATTACCTTCTGGACCTTTAATAGGCGAATAATTTATACCTTTTATTTTCAAATCCAATGTTTTAGCAAAATCCACAATCTTTTCTATTACTTCTATATGCGTAGATTTTTCTCTAACTACTCCTTTTTTACCTACTTTTTCTCTTCCTGCTTCAAATTGCGGCTTTATTAATGCAACTATTTCTCCTTTATCATTTAATATATTAATAGCCGCTGGAATTATTTTTTCAAGAGAAATAAAAGACACATCAATACTTGCAAAATCAGCATATTCTCCTATATGTTCAAATTTTATATGTCTAAAATTTGTTCTTTCCATACAGACTACTTTAGGATTCGTTCTAAGTTTCCATGCTAATTGACCATATCCTACATCTATGGAGTATACTTTTTTAGCATGATTTTGAAGCATACAATCGGTAAAACCTCCAGTAGATGCTCCTATATCTAAACAAACTTTATCCTTTAAATCTACATTAAAGTCTTTTATTGCCTTTTCTAATTTATATCCTCCCCTGCTTACATAGGGCATTGTATCTCCTTTAAATTCAATTTTTGCATCTACATTAATTTTTTCTCCACATTTATCTTTTCTAATTCCATCTACGAATATTTCTCCTGCCATTATACTAGATCTAGCTCTTTCTCTAGATGTAAAAATTTCTTTTTCTACTAATAATAAATCTAGTCTAAGTTTTTTCTCTGCCATAATTGTCTCCTTTAAAATAACTTACATTAATTTCATAACTTCTTTTAGTATAGCTTCTTCATCCAAACCATACATTTTAAATAAATCATCTACTTTTCCATGTGGTATGAATTCATCTTTAAATCCTAAGTTAACAACCTTTATATTAGAATTTGTATCTCTTACATAATTCAATACCGAGTTTCCAAATCCTCCTAAGATCACATTATCTTCTAAAGTTATTATAGTTTTTTCTTCATCTATTATTTTATTTAACATCTCTTTATCAATAGGTTTAACAAATGTAGCATTAATTAAACCTATATCTATATTTCGTTCCTTTAAAGTTTCTTTCACATTGAATGCCTTTTCCACCATTCTGCCCGTAGCAATAATGGAAATTTTGCCTTTATCTTCTAAAACCTCCCATTTACCTTTTTGAAAATTTTTAATAGGCTTTAAATTTAGTCTACTTTCACCTTTGGGATATCTTATAGCTATAGGCGACTCTTGGCTTAATGCCCAATTTAACATAAATTCTAATTCCTCTACACATTTAGGAGCCATTATAGTCATGTTAGGCATATGAGATAAATAGGACATATCAAAAACTCCTTGATGAGTTTCTCCATCTTCTCCAACTAATCCAGCCCTATCTATGGCAAAAACTACGGGTAAGTTTTGTATGCATACATCATGTAATACTTGGTCGTAGGCTCTTTGTAAAAATGTAGAATACACTGAAAAGACTGGTCTTAATCCTGCTGTTGCCATGCCTGCTGCCATAGTAACGGCATGTTGCTCTGCAATACCTACATCGAAGATTCTATTTTTAAATTTATTTGAAAACTCATTTAATCCCGTTCCATCCTTCATGGCAGCAGTTATAGCAACTACCCTTTTATCTTTAGATGCAATACTTACCATAGCTTTTCCAAAAGCTTTAGAATATGTAACCCCTTTACTTTTTTTAGAGCAACCTGTCATGTAATCAAAAGAACCTATTCCATGAAATTTATCTGGATTCTGCTCTGCAAATTTATATCCTTTCCCCTTAGTAGTTACAACATGAATAATCACAGGTTCTTTCATATTTTTAGCTTTATCCATTACCTTACTTAACTGTTTTATGTTATGTCCATCTATAGGTCCAAAATACTTTATACCCATATTTTCAAAAAGCATTCCAGGTACAAGTACTTGTTTTACTCCATCTTTAACTCTTTCTAAGTTTTTAGCCACTCCCTTTCCAATATTAGGAATTTTTTTTATAATTCCCTCCACATCTCTTTTAAATTTATTATAATTTGGATCTATTCTTAAACTACTTAAATATGTAGATAATCCACCTACATTTTTACCTATGGACATTTGATTGTCGTTTAAAATTATTGTTAATTTTGTTTTATTATCTCCAACATCATTTAAGGCTTCTAAAGCCATTCCCCCTGTTAAAGCTCCATCTCCTATTACAGCAACTACATTATAGTTTTCTCCTTTTAAATCTCTAGCTCTTGCCATACCTAGAGCACTAGAAATAGAGGTACTACTATGACCTGTTTCAAAATGATCAAATTTACTTTCGCACCTCTTTGGAAAACCACTTAATCCATTTATTTTTCTAAGGTTTTGGAAGCCACTACGTCTTCCTGTGAGTATTTTATGTACATAACACTGATGTCCTACATCCCAAATTAATTTATCATAAGAAAAATCAAATACATTATATAAACTTAAAGTTAATTCTACTACACCTAGATTTGAAGCAAGATGTCCTCCATTTTGAGAAACACTTTCTATTATAAAATTTCTTAATTCTCTAGATAATAAATTTAGTTCATCTAAAGACATATTTTTTATATCATAAACATCTTTGTACCTATCAAGAGTATTAATCATTATCATCGTTCCTTTTTCACAATATAAATTATTCTAGATACCTTGTCAATTATAATTTCGCTTTGTTTTATTGCAAAACTTTTACCCCAGGCTTTGCCACCTATAGTTAAAGCTGCAATTAAAGATCCAATAATAGCAGTGGTTAAAGTCACATTTAACCCAGCTGTCTGTTTTATAATCTTGGAAACTATCACAGCTCCTGTAGTACCACTTATTATTCCACAAACGTCACCTACTACGTCATTGCAAAAGTTTGATACCTTATCTGCATTTCTTATAAGCTTAACAGCTATCTTAGCACCTGGAACTTTTTTAGAAGCCTTAGAGTGAAAAGGTCTTTCTTCAGCAGCTGTTACCGCTACCCCTATTATATCAAAAATTATACCTATTGAAATAATAAAAATTAATATAATAAAAGCTACTAATATATTTACATTTCTTAGTAGCATATCAGATAGAAGGCTTACCCCTCCAGATATTAATATTGTCCAAAATATAATAGTAACTATCCATTTACTATTAGAATTCTTTTTACCATTTTTCTTTTCTTTATTATTCGACTTAACTATCTTATCCAATTAGCTCCTCCATAAATTTTCCAGAAAAAAGTGGCAGTAAATTAAGTAAACCTTACGGCTTAGGTCCAGTAGGCTTTCCCATAGAGTAACCAAAATGTCGCCATTTTGACGGTTTCCCTTTAATACCCTATCTACTTTGTTACCAATAAGTAGGACTGGATTACCACTTAGTCCGCACTATAATCCTTAATTCACTTCATACAAAATGGAACAGTCTAGGAGATTTCCTCGACAGTTAGGTATATCTCTAGCCTCTTTTGCAATGTAGGTTTCAGTAACCAAGAGCTTTAACCTTTGGCCAAAGGTTAAAGTTGATATTACCTCTCCCTACATCACTCAAGGCAGGCTACACTGCACATAGCTTTTAACCACAATACAGGTTTAATCCATTATCGTACAATAGGCGACTAACCTAAAACACAATTAATGGTCTCCATGAAGGTAGGGTCAGTTGCGCATGCCATTGCGGCCGCCCCATCCTTCTTACTCCCAGCACCAGCCCATAACTGGGCGTCATAAGCCAGCACCAGAAGCTTCATCGATATGCCCTTTGGCGGATTTTTAGCCCCGCCTTCAAGAAATACTTACCTGACTAGAATACTGTGCCACCTTTTCCTATTAGAAAAATATCATAAATTTCACTTACAGTCAAAATTAAATTTGAATATAAAACTTATAATCAATGGTTCATAATTCTAACCTATTTTTAAATTAAAGTCAATTAATAAAAAAGTTTATATTCTATCAAAAATCTCTATTTAACAAATATAAAGTGATTTCTTCTAATTCTTTAGTGTCTTTATTCATGTTTTGTAATAATTCTATGCAACTACTTGTTAAGTCTTTACACATTTTTTTGCATTTTTCTAATCCATAAAATTTAACAAAAGTATTTTTATTTTGTTCTTTATCTTTTCCTATGGTTTTCCCTAGCTTTCTTGTATCACTTTCAATATCTAAGATATCATCTTTTATTTGAAAAGCCAAACCTAATTTTTTACCAAATTCCTTTAAAATAGTTGTATCTTTTTCATTGGCTTCACCAAGAATTGCCCCTGTCATTATAGACGCTGTTATTAAAGCCGCAGTCTTTTTTTCATGGATATAATCAAGTTCTTCAATTTCTATACTTTTGTTTGTATTTAAAACATCTACCACTTGACCTCCAATCATTCCCTCAACTCCGGAAGCTTTTCCTATTTCGTATCCAGCTTCAACCCATGTCATACCTTTTTGGCAACCGTTTTTCAATATAATATTAAATGCCTCATTTAATAATCCATCTCCTGCTAAAACTGCTAATCCATCTCCAAAAACTTTATGATTAGTTGGCTTGCCTCTTCTTAAATCATCATCATCCATACATGGTAAGTCATCATGTATCAATGAATAAGTGTGTATCATTTCTATTGCACAAGCTATTGAAAGGGCTTCTTTGTAGTTTTTATTGTATATTTTATACGTAATTAGTGCTAATATAGGTCGTATTCTCTTTCCCCCTATATTTACACTATAGGACATAGCTTCATACACACTTTTATTATAAGTTCCCTTATCTTTAAAGTATTCTTTTAACCATGTGTCTACTTCATCTTTATATGAATTTAAATTCAAAAACTTAACCTCCTATTATAAACTATTATTTCTTTTCCTCTTGTAAAAAGTTTTTCTCTCCTTCTTCTGTAAATATTTTTATCTTTCCCTCTGCATCGTTTAATATTTTGTAAATTTTATTGCTGAGTTTTATTCCCTTTTCATATAGGTCCATAGATTTATCTAATGAAAGTTCCCCATTCTCCATTTGGGTAACTACTTCTTCTAATTCTTTTATTAATCCTTCATAGTTATCCTTTTTTGCGGCCACAATAACACTCCCTTTTGTTAATGAATAACTAATAATGAACAATGAATAATTGTGGAAGAAAATCATCCTTCATTGTTCATTAATTAAAGTTGTTCACTGAATTTGGTATTCTTTTTTCCCATCCTTTAAATTAATAGTTACTTTCTTCTCTTTATCCAGTTCTTTAATGGTATTTATGACTTTTCCTGTTCCATCTTGAATGACAGAATAACCCTTATTTAATATATTTAACGGATTATTAGAGGAAAGTAAAATTGACATTCTTGATAATTCTTCTTTCCTCTTATCTACTTCTATTTTTATATATGAATTTAGTTTATTTATAATAAAATCAATTTTATTATATTCATTTATTATAATCCTTTCTGGACTATTTCCCTCCATAGAAAGTTTAAGCCTATCTAATTTGTTGTATTTTTCTTTTAAATTATTTAAAACATAATAGTTTAATGCGTTTTTATAGTTTTCCAGTCTACTATTTAACTCCTGCAAATCTTTTATAGCTATTTCTGCAGCAGCAGAAGGTGTAGGAGCTCTTTTATCACTTACAAAGTCTGCTATGGTAAAGTCAGTTTCATGACCTACCCCTGTAATTATTGGTACTTTAGATTTAAAAATCTCTCTTGCTAACTCTTCATCATTAAAAACCCATAGTTCTTCTATAGAACCTCCACCACGTGCTAAAATTATAACATCTAAATCCTTTACTTTATTTAATTCTTTTATACCTTTAATTATATCAGAACTAGCATTAGTTCCTTGAACTAAGGAGGGATAAATTAGAATTTCACAATTTTTATTTCTTCTAGTGGCTACATTTATTATATCCCTTATAGCTGCTCCTGTCTCAGAAGTTATTACTCCTATCTTTTTAGCATATTGTGGTAAGCTTTTTTTGCATTCCTCTTTGAAAAGCCCCTCTTTTTCTAATTTATTTTTTAGTTTTTCAAAGGCTATATATAATTCTCCTAAACCCTCTAATTCCAATTTATCACAATAAAGTTGATAAGATCCGTCCTTTACATAGGCAGAAATTCTTCCATTTGCAATAATTTTCATTCCATCCTCTGGTAAGAATTTTAACCCTTTTGCTGCACTTCTAAACATTACACAGTTTATTTTACTCCACTGATCCTTCATAGAAAAATAAACATGTCCTGAGGAATGAATTTTAAAATTAGATATCTCTCCTCTTATAGACGCATTATTTAATATAAAATCATTATCCATGGTGTTTTTTATGTAATTATTTATATCCGTTACAGAAAGAACCTTTATATACATTATTTAAAAACCTCACATAAATTTTTTATAAGCATTGTTGGAGTTACTGAACCTACACCTCCTGGAACTGGTGTTATAAATCCAGCTTTTTTAAATACATTATCGTAATCTATATCTCCCACCATTTTGCCATCTAATACTGAGAAACCTACATCTATTACTATGGCACCATCTTTTATAAAATCTTCCTTAACAAATTTAGGTATACCCATAGCTGAAACAATTATATCAGCTTCTTTACATAGAGATTTTATATCCTTTGTTTTTGAATGACAAATGGTAACTGTAGCATCTTCATTTACTAAAAGTTGAGCTACAGGCTTTCCAACTATAACGCTTCTTCCCAAAACTACTGCCTTTTTACCAGATATGCTTTCCTTGGTACTTTTTATTATTTCTATTATTCCCTGAGCTGTACATGGTATAAAACATTTTTCTCCTTTATAAAATCTTCCTGCATTTATATCTGTTAGACCATCTATATCCTTAGATGGGCATATCTTATTTACTATTTTCTCCTCATCTAATGTCTTTGGAAGAGGCATTTGAAGTATAATTCCATGTACATTTTCATCTTTATTTAAATCTTCTATTACTTCTATTATTTTATCTTCTTCTATATTTTCCTCTAAAACTATATTTTTAAACTCTATTCCTATTTCTTTACATATTCTCCTTTGATTTTTTATGTAAAAAAGAGAGCCTTTATCATTTCCTATTAATATACTTGATACACAAGGTACCTTTAAACCTTTTTCTACTCTTTCATCAATGAAGTTCTTCAACTCTTTTCTTAACTCTTCTGAAACTCTTTTTCCATCTATAGCTACTGCCATTGTTAGTGCCTCCTATTACATTTGTTTCGCAATTTTATCTAGAACAGCATTTATAAAGGCTGGTGATTTGTCATCTCCATACTTTTTAGCTAATTCCACTCCCTCGTTTATTGCCACATTATCTGGTACTTCATTACTAAATAAAATTTCATATGAACATAATCTTAATATAGCTAAATCAACTTTAGCTAATCTATTTAGTGTCCAGTTTTTTAAGTATTTTTCAATATGTTCATCTAAAACCTTAGAATTTTCTTCTACACCTTTTAATGTATGTATTAAATACTCTAAATCCACTTCGTCTAAATCTATTCTTTCCTCATCCATTTCTTTTTTCTCGCCTAAAATACTATTTATATCCTCTTCTTCTGTTAAGGCTTCCTTTAAAGTATTTATTATTTCCACATAGTTTTCTTTCTTTATCATCATTTCAAATAGTAATTGCATTGTCATTTCTCTAGATTTCTTTCTTTTCATAGTTTTCCTCCTATTTTTCCTTCATTTTAAGATTATTATCTAAAGCTCAGATAGCGTCAAAAAATCCATCTAAACTAAGTTTCACTTTATCCATTATACTAATTTATTTACAAAATGGAAACACCCTCTGAAATCAGAGGGTGGTTTTTTTACTCTTCAGGTTCTTCTATGGAATCTTGTTCTAATTTTGGAATAATTACATTTTGAACATGAATATTTATATCTGATACATTTAAACCTGTCATGGATTCTACCGCTTTTTTAACATTTTCTTGAACTCCTAATGCAACTTCTGGAATATTTATACCATACTCTACTACTAGATATAAATCTATAGTTGCACTATTTTCTCCAACAGTTACTTTAACTCCCTTTGATAGATTTTTCTTTCCTGTTAGAATTTGAGTTATTCCCTCTACAGGACCTGCACTCATGCCAGCTATTCCTTCAATTTCTGTAGTTGCAAGACCTGCTATTACTCCTACCACTTCATCTGATATTTTCACTATACCCATATCCACATCTTTTTTTGTGTTTTTTTCCATACTTTCTACCCCCTAGTTCATCGTCTTCTACACTAGTAAAAGGTTTTTCTATATCTTATCATATATTATATCAAATACCATTTTCTTTTACAATTAATCTAGCTATTCCTTTGTATGAATTTCAACATCTTTTATTTTACATTCATTTACAACTACACTTTGAATTTCTTTTAATTGCTTATCTGTTAATTTATCCTTAGCCTTTACTACTACATTGGCCCTATTGTCTCCTATAAGACAAACTGCATCCTCATAGCCTTTAGCTTGAAGTGTTAACTCTACTTTATTTTCTTGGCTAACTGCTAGAGCTAAAGATGCATACTTATTAGCAGTTTTATCCCTTTGTTCTTGAGATATGTTCTTGTCTTCCATTATACTCTTAAAATTTTGTAATGTACTATTATGCTTATTGTCTCTTACTAATTTAGCTTCTGCAAAGTAATTACCAGTCTCCACTTCTTTTTTCTTATTGCCAACATTTTTAAAAGTTATTGCAGGTTTATCTCCACCTTCTTGTACATAAAGTGGATTATTAAGCCAAGTTGCTAGAAGTCCCATACAAACTATAAGAGCTACTAAAGTCGTAATAATTGCAGCTTGTTTTTTATTCATGAAAATTCCCCCTATCTATTCTTCTACAAAATTATATGCTTTTAATTTAAAATATATACTATTTTTTCATAGGATATACATTTACCTTATTTTCTGGTATATTAAATAAATTTATAACCGCCTTTTTAATTCTATACTCTGTTAATTTATTCTCAGCCCCTTCTGCTACTATTAGCACACCAGTTATTTCAGGCTTTTTAGTTTTTAGTATTAAAGGTTCTGTCTTCTCTCCTTTATTGGTGGTAACTACTGTATTCCCATTATTTTTTTGTGTTGTTTTTCTTCTCCCACCTTCATTATCCGTTTCTTCTGTTGAATTAGTGGAGTCGTTTATGTTAAAGGCCGGCACTTGTTCCTCACCTTCTGAAAAATACAACATAACATCTACATTTCCTATGCCTTCTGTTTTTTCTAGTATTTGCTTTAATTCTATTCCTAATTGCTTTTCTTTATTTCTATTAATATCTTTTATAGATACTTCTCCCTGAACTTCTTCTATTTCTTTATTATCTTCTGCTTCTTCTTTTCCTATAGTACTACTACTTTTAAAGAAACTAGAAGTAACTAGTATTAAAACACCTATTAAAAAAACTATAAGTAGATTTGCTTTTATATTTTTAGAACCCTTCTTCTCAAAGTCTTCCTTGATTTTCTCCAATAGTTTTTTTAAATTCATATTTTCCCTCCTCACATTTTATTTACTGAAATTATATCCTTTGAAAGTTCCAATTCTTCACTTAAATAATTTCTTATATTCTTTGATAGTTCATCTTCTTCTGAATTATTATCATTTTCATTTATACTCACCTGGACTTTTTTAACTTTTTCCACCCTTTTATCTTTAAACCCAACCTTTATGCCTTCTATAGTAAAATTATTATCTTCTTCATTGAATTCAACTTTTGTATCTACTTTAAACTTACCCTTGGGAAATTTATTTTTTAGCTTTTTATCTACTACTTCTTGTAAGTTTTTATTGAAATTTTCTTTAGTTCTTTCTATATTTTTTTCTTTATATTGAAAAAAACTTTCTTTTGATTCTTCATGATCTATTCCTTTAGAAAATTCATAGGAATATTTATTTATGTTAAAATCTTTATCTATTAATTTTATTAGAGGATTAATTAAAGTTACCATTAAAATTAATCCCATAACAAATTTTGAATATTTCTTTAAATTATTATTAGGTAGTAACATTTCTACTGCTGTTATAAATAAAACTACTGTAGCTATATTTACAATCCAACTCCTTAAAAACTTTAAGAACATATAATCATCCTCCTATAGCCACCTTCCCTGCTGCTGCTATAATAGATATCATTATAAAAAACATTATAGATACACATATAACACAAGAACTTATCAAAATAAGAGAATCCCCTGCTGAGCTAATAGAATTTATAAGCCTCTTATCTCCAATAGGCTCTATTAAAGCTGCTGTTAGCTTATATACAAAGGCATTTATCAAAAGCTTTATAGTAGGAAAACTCACCATTACAATTAACATAATTAATCCTAGTCCACTTATAGCATCCTTTAAGAGTACAGAGTAACCTGCCACAGTTGATACTGCATCAGATAAACATTTACCAACTACAGGAATAAAATTGTCTACAGCGTATTTTGCAGTTTTTGCAACTACTTTATCTAAGGTCTTCGATGTTATTCCTCTTATGGTCATAATTCCTATAAAAACAGTCATCAATATACCTTGCCCCCATAGGGCAATTTGATTTAATAATTTAGTTAATTTATCTATTTTATATTCTTCTGTAATATTGTTTACAAATTGTAATACAAACACCATTGAAATTAGAGGTATTAATATTTTAGCAAATATTTTAGAAGCTACATTTATGGAAACTATAATAACTGGATCCATTACTGCCGCCTCTGCAACCCCACCTACACTAAATAAAATCATAATTAGTACCGGTATTAAAATTAACATAAAATTGGACATTCTTTCTATAGTAATTCTAGCTAAATCAACTCCTAAATAAAAACTTCGTGCCATTATCACGATTAGTAGAGAATAGCAAGCAAAATATGCAATATTTGATAGACTTTCATTACTAAAAGCCATTTCTAAATTGGTTATTAAGGTGCATATAATTGCTATTATCACTATTATGGACATAAGTTTTATAGAAGTTGCCAATTCTTTAAATAGAAATCCTACAAGTGCTTTCCCTATTTTTTTTATGGATATATCTCCTTCACCTGTTTTCATCGAACTCTCTATATATTTTCTAACATTCATATCATTTAAAATTTCATATTCACTTTTCATATTGCTTATATAATCATAAAGTTCCTCTATTTCTTTACTTTCTTTAATATCTGAAACCTCATCCATAGACGCTTGTACATTAGAATTAAAAATCAGCGTAAAGAGCAGTATAATTAAAATAATAAATTTCCATTTTCTCATCTTTCTCTCCTTACATTATTTTGAAAATTGATTGTAAAACAGCCATTAATATTGGTATTGCAAGTAGTAATATAAGTATTTTTCCTGCAAATTCTACTTTCGCAGCGATACTTCCCTGCCCTGCATCTTTACATATTTCACTGCAAAAGGATGCCAAATATGCAATTCCTAATATCTTAAATACCGTAGTTAAATACACAAAGTCTATATTAGCTTTTAACGATAATTTTTGTAGAAAGTTTACTATTGCAGTTATCTTATCCATCATAAATAAGAAAATAAGTATTCCTGCACATATACTTATCTGTACAGCCAAATCCTCTCTTTTACTTTCTCTTGCTACTAAGGTAATAAATAGTGCTCCAAAAGCAAAAGCTACAACCTTTACAATGTCCATGTTTTCCTCCTAAAGCCAAAACATTGTTCTTACAGCATTAAACAACTTATTTATTAAATTTATTACCATCATAAGTATAATCACAATGCCTGCAAGATTTGTGATAACTGCATAATCATCATATCCGCTAGTTTTTAATATTTTATCTAATATAATTATTAATATACTTACAGCACCTATTTTAAAGATAAGATTTATATCCAACATTTTTTCTCCCCCCTAGAACAGAGTAATAACTATCATCATTCCTATGGTAAAACCTAAATATCTGTACATTTTAATGTTTTTTTTCATAGCTATCTCCCCTTCGGTGATTTGCTTTTTTAATCCTTCTAGTGTTAAAGAAATTATGTTCATATGTCCTTGTACATCAGATTCACCAAAAGTTTTAGCTAAATTTAAAATTAGATCCTTATCCTCTTTTTTTAATTCCATTTTATCTTCAACTTTTTGAAAGCCTTTAATAAAAGCTTCATAAACACTATTTACAGCATTTGTTTTAAGTAAATTACTTATGGATTCAAATAGCTTATTTATAGGAAAAGAACTTTTTTCTGAGGTTTTAGAAAATAGCTCTGGTAATGGAGTATAGGTATATAAAATTTCATTTTTAATTTCATATACAGCTCTTTCTATGCTTTTAAGTTGATAAACTCTTTTTTTAAACTTATTACTATACAAAAATCCTATAGCAGTAGAAGAGGCTATAGTTAATAACGCTCCTAATAATTTATAATACATTTTAACCCTATTAACCCTAATATATTATATTTTTTTCTTCGAAACTATATATGTACTCAACTGTGCCTACACCTTTTCTACTACTTAAAACTATAGCCTTTTGAAATACTTTGTTTTCTATTGCTCCTTTAAAAACTTCTCTTTCATATATGTCTTTGACATCATATCCATGTACTGTTGTAATAAGTTTTACTCCTGAGTTCATAGCCTTTATTATGCTTTCTATATCCTCTGTACTTCCTATTTCATCACATACAATTACATCTGGAGACATACTTCTTATAGCCATCATTATTCCCTGACTTTTAGGGCAACTATCTAATACATCTGTTCTAAGTCCTAAATTTAATTGAGGTACTCCATTGACACAAGAAGCTATTTCACTTCTTTCATCTATTACACATACCTTCATTCCCTTTAAATCTAATTTGCTTATTCCATTAGATAATTTTTTTGCAATATCTCTTAAAAGAGTAGTCTTCCCACAATTTGGAGGTGAGATTATTATGGTATTTTCCACCATAGAACTTTTTAAAATATAGGGTAATATTTTATCAGAGCATCCCGCAACCTCTCTGCATATTCTTATATTCAATGATGCAGGGTACTTAATAGTTTTAACTTTTTCTCCTTCCACAACACATTTGCCACATATCCCTACTCTATGACCTCCATTAATAGTTATATATCCCTGTTTAATTTCATCATCATAGGCATATATAGAATAGCTACTCATTCTTTTAACAATGCTTCCCACTTCTTCTAATGTTGCAATATAATCTGTTACAATCTCACAAGCCCCATCTTTAACTATTATTGGCTTTTGAGATCTAATTCTTATTTCTTGAAGGTTCTTAAAATTAAGTGCATTTAATTGTTTTTTTATTTCACTTGGTAATATCTCCAAAATTTCTTTTTCCTCCATCATCCTATCCCTCCTTTCTTATATAAAAGTTATTTATAAAATAGGAAAAATATGACTAAAAAATAAAAAAAGAGAGCTGATAAAAATTATGACATTGAAAAACCTATGGTCTTTCAATGCCATAATAAAAATCAACTCTCTTTTAAGATACTTTAATTTTAATTACTCACAACAATCACAATTACAATCTACGTCTATATCTATATTCTTACGGCAATTTGGACAAAGTATTTTATCCTTACTGTGAATTATTGCAGTATCTATGTACAATGTTTCATCACAGTTTGGGCATTTTAAATTTATAAAATTCTCTATGTCCTCTTCATCAAAATCATCGTCATCATCTTCATCATATATTTCATCTTCCATCAAAGATAAATCTTCATCTAATGCATCTACATATTCTTGAATTTCTCTTTGAGATTCTTGAATATCCTCAAACTCCTCTCCTATATCTTCTAAAATATCTACTATTTCTCTTATTATCTTCCCTTCTTTACTTCCCTTTTCGATTTCTAATCCATCAATTAATCCACTTAGATAAGCTACTCTTGATTTAATAGAACTCATTTAATCACCCTCCACTATTTTTATTAGTAATAAAGACATACATAAAATGTATGCCTTTATTACTTTTAAGTTTATCTATATTATTGCCTAAACTCTTTCCATATATTCCCCTGTTCTTGTATCTATTCTTATTGAATCCCCTTCATTTATAAATAGAGGAACGTGAACTACTGCTCCAGTTTCTACTGTTGCTGGTTTCATAACATTTGTAGCAGTATTTCCTTTTGCCCCTGGATCTGTATGAGTAATTTGTAATTCAACAAAGTTTGGTGCTTCTACTGAAAAAGCTTCTCCTTTGTAGAATTTTATTATAGCAAACATATTTTCTTTTAAAAACTTTATAGCTCCTTCAACTTGTTCAAAGTTTAGCGGAATTTGTTCAAAAGTTTGTTGATCCATGAAATAATATAATTCACCATCTGTATATAGATACTGCATTTCTTTTCTTTCTATAACAGCTTCTTGAAATTTTTCTGTAGGGTTAAAAGTAGTTTCTTTAAGCCCTCCATTTAAAACATTTCTTAGTTTTGTTCTTACAAATGCCGCACCTTTCCCAGGTTTAACATGTAAAAAATCTACAACTGTATAAACTTGTCCATCTAATTCAAAAGTATTTCCTTTTCTTAAATCTCCTGCTGATATCATTTTTATGTATCCCTCCAAAACTTATAAAATTCATTATATATTATAACCTAATTAGGTAAGTTAATACCATTTATTTTTTAAATAATAATTAAATCTTTTGGTGATTTACTTATTATTTCACAGCTATTTTCTGTAACAAGAATTAAATCTTCTATTCTTACACCAAAGGAATTTTCTATATATATACCTGGTTCATCAGTTACTACCATGCCGGGTTTTAGTGTCTTATTTCCTTTTGGACTAAGCCTTGGTTCTTCATGAATATCTCTTCCAACTCCGTGACCGAGACCATGACCAAAATATCTTCCATATCCCATTTCAATTATATAATTTCTTGCATATTTATCTATGTGTGAAGCTACTGCGCCAGGTTTTATTTTTTCTATAGCCATTTTTTGTGCAGTTAAAACTATGTCATACACTTTCTTCATTTCTTCTGAAATACTTCCAACTGCTATTGTTCTAGTCATATCTGAACAATAGCCATTATAAATACAACCAAAATCTAAAGTTACAAATTCTCCTTCTTCAATAACTTTAGAACTTGCTCTACCATGAGGTAGAGAGGATCTCTTTCCTGATGCTACTATAGTGTCAAAGGATAGATCACTAGCACCCATTTTCTTCATAAAATACTCTAATTCTAAAGCTATATCCTTCTCTGTAATCTTTGGTTTAATAATTTTTAAAATATTTTCAAAGGCTTTATCAGCAATACTTGCTGCTTCTTTAATACATTTAATTTCAAATTCGTCTTTTATACTTCTCAATTCTTCTACGATTCCATTTAAAGGCTTTAATTCACCTTTAAACTTTTTTCTGTATTTTTCATACTCTCCATAAGTTATTATATCTTCTTCAAATCCTAGCATTTTCACACATAACTTTTCAGCTAGATTTGCTACAAATTCATGTATATCTATTTTATACTCCATGATCTCAAAGTTCTCCACTTCTGTTTTAGCTTGAGATACGTATCTTGAATCTGTAATAAATATAGCTTCTTTTTTTGTAATTAATGCAAAGCTTTCCTCTCCTGTGAAACCAGTAATATAGTTTCTATTACTATCTCCTACAAGTAAAATTCCGTCTATTAAATTTTCTTGCATTTTTTCTCTTAATTTTTCCAATCTCTTTAAATACATAGATAGGTTCACCTACTTTATATTTTTTAAAAGGTAGTTAATAGCCATAATATAACCATAATATCCAAATCCACTGATAACACCAATGCACCCTTCTCCTGTAACACTTTTTCTTCTGTATTCTTCTCTTTTATAGATATTAGAAATGTGCACTTCTACTACAGGTATATTAATACTCTTTATAGCATCTAAAATAGCTATACTATAGTGAGAATACGCCGCTGGATTTATCACTATTCCATTATATTCTTTTGGGGCATCACCTATTTTAGAAACTATTTCCCCTTCTATATTGCTTTGATAAAAATTTATTTTAACTAAATCCTCATCAAAATTCTTCATTATAGTGGAATTCATATCTTCTAATGTGGTAGACCCATATATATTTTTTTCCCTAATTCCCAATAAATTCAAATTTGGTCCATTTATTATTAATATGTTTAATTTACGCAATATTACTATACATCTCCAATCAAGTGAAACTTATCTTCCATGGAGTTAATATGGCAAATAACCATTTACTTAACAATGATATTTTATCAGAATCTAAGGTCATTTGCAAATAATATGGTGGTATTTATTTCTCATCTCTTCTAATATTTTATAGCTTAATTCATAGGCAGATATATTATAATTTTCCACTTTAATTTTACATTTATTATATATATGGATTCTAGAATTATATATTTCTTTTAATTTATCATATTTATTTTCTTTATCCAATAAAGGCCTATTGTCATTTTTTTCATTTCGTTTTAAAAGTTCTTCCAATGGCACATCTAAAAAAATAGTAATACCATTTTTATTTAATATGTCCATATTGTTGAAAAATATGGGCAATCCTCCACCTGTAGCAACTACTTTTTTATCAAATTTTATTATATCATTTAATAAATCTCTTTCCAATTTTCTAAAGTAGTTTTCTCCCTTTTCTTTAAAAATATGTTTAATAGCACTTCTTTCTATTTTTTCTATTTCATAATCTGTATCTATAAAATCATACTGTATTATCTTGCTAAGCTCTTTTCCAAAGGTAGACTTCCCTGCCCCTGGCATACCTATTAAAAAAATAATAATTTATATACCCCCCTTTAATTAATGAACAACTAACAATAAATAATTAAGGATGAATTTTAAGTTTTATAAGGCTTTCTCCTTTATTTTCTTTAAAATTCATATTTATCTTTATAATTTCATATTTATATCCGCTACTTCTTATATTATCAAGTATATCCTTAAATTTTTCACTATTTCCTCTATATATTATATCAAAAATCATCTCTTCTTCTTTGCTTTTTTCAAAGTTTCTTATAACTAAATCATTACTATTAAAATTCTCCATAATTTTGTTGTAACTTAATGTTTCTTTCATATCTTTCTTTTCTATAGTTTTTTTTAATTCAATATTACTACTTTTAATAGCACTTTTTTCTCTAAATATATTTATATTTAAATATATTGTTACAAATAATATACTTGTTAAAATAATGAGTAAAAATACAGCCTTTTTATTTTTCATTTTTTCCTACCTCTACAGTCACAGTATATTTAAATTCATTTTCATTATTAGGAGATTTAAACTCTAATAATCTTATATTTTTATTATCTTCTAATACTTCTAACAGGTTTTCATAAGTTTTAATGTTTCCTATACCATTTAATATTAAATTATCTTTACTTAGTTCGATTTTTTCTAGACTCATATGGTCTTTCAAAGTATTCATAGAATACTTCCATAAATAAAATGTATGTTCTTCTAATTCATACTTTTCAAAAACCATCTTGCTTTTTAGGTCCATTTCTTCTCTTTTCAATAGATTTAGCTTTTTGCTATTTTTATTTAATATAAAAAGTGTTGAAACTATAAAAACAAATAAAACCTTTATTATATTCCTCAGTAAACTATCTATTTTTAAATTCTTCTCATTCAAATACTCTTCAGGTATAAAATTAAATTCTTTCATGTTAATCTTCCTTAACTAAATTTTTTTATTAGTTCATGCCTACCTAAGGGGCCTAATTTTATAATTTTATATCTTTTCTCCATTTCTTTTACAAATTCCATATCCTCAAAATTAATCAAATATAGAACCTTATATTCTTCTTTTTCTAATTCTTTGCATTTGTATAGAAATTTATTTAACTCTTCTTTAAAATTATTTTCGTAATTATTTACCACATGATTATGAACTAGTTTTTTATTTTTACAGGCTAATAAATAAAGATCTTTTTCATATATAGACGCTAATATAAAATTCTCTTCCTTTATACTCTCATAAAAATACTCTAAAAAACAAAATTGTAAGAACCATATTCCCTCTATATTATTTTTTTCTTTTAAATTGTTAAACATATCTAGTTCCTTTAAATTTGAGCAAAATACGACTATTTCTAAGGTATCTTTTTCTTCTTTAAAAACACTATAACAATATACTAAATTTTCAATATTTTCAAAGTAAAAATCTAATTCTCCTTTTATTATATCCTTTAAATGCTTTTTATGTACCTTAGGTACTGTTATCATTTTTATAAATACTTTTTTACCCTTTATTAAAAAATGTATATTCTTATTTTTCAAATCTACACATAGCTTTTTATCTTTAAATGCTCTATAAATGCACTGATCTTTAATAGAATTCCTTAAATTTATGACTTTCTTAAAAGTATCCATTTTATAAAAACTAGTTAATAGTATATCCTCATTATTTATCTCTATAAGATTGTGCTTTTTAAACACGTTCTCACCTCCTGGTTAAGTCTACTGATTTTCTTCACTTTTTATTAAAATTTTCATTTCATAATTGTTATTTGATAATCGCATAGCCTCTAGTGAAAATAAATAGGTTGAGATAGTAACAAGTATAAGTCCCACTATTAGAGTATATAAAACTATATAACCTTTTTTTCTTTTAAACAAAAACATCTGGTATAGCCCTTTCCTCTTTTATTTTTTATAGTAACATACATTAAGTTATCTACCTGTTCTAATTTAAATTCCTCTAGTTCTAATATTATATTATTGTTATGAGGAGAATTAAATTTATAATATGATATTACAAGTTTACCCTCTTTTTTTCTTATATAATTGTTTTCCCTTTCAAATTTTAATTGTATACTTTTTTCACCTTTATTATCTGTATAAATCTGAACTTCTTCTGCTTCTTTCACTTTTTCTTCTATAAAGATAAAAGCCTCATTTATGTAAAATTCTTGTAAACACCTATAGCCTGTATCCTTATAAATTCTTGTATAAATACCTAAAAATTTTATTCCACATAATAAGACAATAAAACTTATAGACACCGCTATAATAGTTTCTATTAAAGTAAATCCTCTTTTCATCTTTCTTTTTCCTTATAAAATCCCATACTTATTTCTTTATTTTTATTAAAATGATTTTTTATATTTATTAAAAAATCCTCTTCTCTTTCCTCAATATTTAAAACTATATAAGGATAATTTAAATGAGAGGTATCCCTTGTATTTAAAAAACTTTTATTTCTTACATTATCAATATTCATATCTTTTTCTAATATAACTATAGAACCTTTATCTTTAATTTTATTTATTTCTTCTGAAGAACTATTATAAACTAATGTGTTCTTAATGGCTTCTATAAAATATATGGATTCTTTGTAGTAATTATTATATTTCTTAACCTTTATACTTTTATTAAATATACTCAATGCTAGCGTAGTAAATATTAAAAATACACTTACAGCACATAAAACCTCTATTAAAGTAAATCCTCTTTTATTTAACTTGAACATGACCAGTACCTACACATATAGTAATTGCATGTGTTTCTCCTTTCCTATCTTCATAAGTAAATGTGCATGCGTCTTGAATAAGTCCTCTAGAAGTTATGTATATTCTATTATTTTGTGCATTTACATTCCTCATCTTAAAACCTTTTGGTAAATTATATTCTTTTATTTTCTTAGAATTTGAATATAAAATTAAACTATTATTACTTTTACTAAACAGTATATTTCCTAAAGTATTAGATTCTCGAGAGCGTTGTTTAGAAATATTTATAAAATTTGTTATTTCATTATTACACATTTTACAATCTATACTATTAGTTAGAGTGGAAAATCCTTTTCTATTTATATTAATAACAATAGCTACACTACTAATAATAGCCATAACAATAATAAGCTCTATTAATGTAAATCCTGGTTTCCTTTTATTAAATAACATATATAAATTATTTATCCTTTAGTTCATAGCCATCTTTATTAATGCCTATAGAGTAGTTTTTATCTTCTATTACAAAAGTTACTATAGCCTCATCATCTCTTACATCCTCTATTTTTATCGTTTCTTCACTATCTGCTTCTGTATCTACTCCTACCAATAGCTTTATAGTTTCCTTTAAATTATCTTCTTTAAATTTGCCATTAGTTTCTCCATAGCTACACATAGCTGCAGTATAAATTTGCTTAGCACAATTTTCAGCTTTTAATTTATTAGCCTTAGTTCTATATCCTCCTATTTTAGGAACCAAAAATCCAATTAATATAAGAATTATAGTCATAACTACTAGTAATTCCACTAGTGTAAATCCCCTCTTTTTTTCTTTAAATAAACCCTTCATATACCTCATCTCCTTTAATTCTTTTTCTTAACTATATATTTGTAATTCCATCCATAATACCTAATATAGGTAAAAATAGTGCTATGATTAATATGCCTATATTTATGGATATTAATAGAATAATTATAGGCTCTATTAATTTAACCATGGAATTTATTTTTATAATGATTTCTTCTCTTGTCATATCACATATGTCCTTTAATATATTTTCTAAATTTCCACTTTCCTCTCCTATTTTTATCAAAGCAACTATATCCTTTCCCATTAATTTATCTGAACCTTCTTCAAAGGCTTCTCCAATAGTTACCCCTTGGGTTATCTTAAAATTAACCCTCTTTAAATCTTTTACAATTTTATCATCTTCTACAATTAAACAAGCTTCTTCTAATGCCTTATCTATATTCATTCCACACTTTAATGTCATCCATAGACACATTAAAATCTTATAAATTTGTAATTTGTAGTATATATTTTTCAAAAATGCTACTCTTCTTAATACTTCATATTTTATATTTATAGAATTTTTCTTCAGTTTATATATAACTATCATTGCGGTTGTACTTAGAAAAATTAGTATTAAAGGTCTATTATCTTTTAAAAATTTAAATAGGTTTAAGATAGATTTAGTAAAGATTGGTACTTCTCCATTAAAATCTCTTAATATACTTTCAAATTGTGGCAATATAAACCCAGATAAAAACAGACTAATAATTATAGAAAAGAAAATTAAAAACAATGGGTATATTATAATTTCTTTTATTTTATTACTTATCTTGCATTGATTTTCATAATACAATTCTAATTTTTCTAAAACCTCTGTTAAAATTCCATTATCTTCTCCGAGCTTTATCATATTTATAAGAAAACTTGGATATATCCCCCTAAAATAACTCATGGCTTCGCTTATATTTTCTCCTAAATACACCTTTTTCCTTATTTCTTCTATACTACTTTTTACACTTTTTCTAGTAAAAAAATCTCCTGTTATTTCCAAAGCATCTGTTACATTCATACCAGATGCCATAAGTAATTTTAATTGTTTACAAAACAACCATCTTTCTTTCAAATTTAACCTATTATTTTCCACAATTTTTAATACTTGTATATTTTTTCTCCAAACTAAATAAAAATTCTTTTCTCTTAATTCTTTTCTTAGTTTCTTTAAATCTTCTCCCTTATATAATCCCTTAATATGTTGTCCTTTTAAATTTTTAGCTTTATAAAGAAAAATTTATATCACCCTCTTAAAAATTAAGTTTTTCTAACTCTTCTATAGAAGTCTTTCCTTTCTTTATTAAATTTAGAGCATTTTCTTCTAAATTAGTTTTATTCTTTTCCAAGGTATACTTTCTAATTTCGTTCATGTTACAACCCTTTAGAACCATTTCTTTTATATCTTCATCTAGAATAACTTTTTCATAGATTAATACTCTGCCAAGATATCCCGTGTCATTACATTTTTCACACCCAACTTTTTTATAAATCTCACTATTCATGGCTTCATAAAAAAATTTTTCCTTACAAAAGGGGCATAATTTTCTTACAAGTCTTTGAGATATTATTGCATTTAATGCTTCCATTAAAAGATAATCCGGCACTCCCATATCTATTAACCTTATAATTGAAGACAAAGGATCTTTTGTATGCAGAGAAGCTAATACTAAATGTCCTGTTAGCGACGCTCTTATAGCTATTTTTGCAGTCTCCTTATCTCTTATTTCTCCAATCATTATTACGTCTGGATCCTGTCTTAGTGTGTATTTTAATACATTACTAAAGGTCATACCTATTTTTTCTCTTATATTAATTTGATTTACTCCGTCCATGCTATATTCCACTGGTTCTTCAATGGTTATAATATTTCTATGTTTTTTATCCATCTCATTTATTATGGAATATAGTGTAGTGGTTTTCCCACTTCCTGTAGGTCCTGTAACTAATATCATTCCGCTAGAATACTTGGATATTTTTTTGATTTCATGAAAAGATTCTCCATAAAACCCCAAATCCTTTAATTTTATTAAAACCTCTGATTTATATAAAAGTCTCATCACTATCTTTTCATCATATAGTGTAGGCATAGTAGATACTCTTATATCTAAATCTTTTTTATAAAAATTGAATTTAAACTTACCATCCTGAGGATATCTTTTCTCTGCTATATCCATGTTAGAAAGTATTTTTATTCTTCCTTTTATTTGCCTATATAGTTCTTGTGATAATTTCCAAAACTCATGTAATACTCCATCTATTCTAAATCTTACTATTGCTTTACCTTCAAAGGGTTCTATATGAATATCACTAGCTTTTTTAAATATAGCTTCTTTTAAAAAATAATTTAACATTTTTACCCCTGGAGAGTTTTCATCTTCCAAATATTCATAATCTTGTTTAGTATATTTACTTTTATTTTCTTTTGATATATTAGTTATATAAATCGCTTCTTTTTTATAATAAAATTTATTTATGCATTCTCTTATATAGTTTGAATCCTCTGTATAACTCTTTAAATCCTTTCCTGCCATAAACTTTATTTCTTCTTCTTCGTAGGTTAAAAGTTTTTTACTTGACATAATATAAATAAATTTATGATCTATATCATATGGGAAAATAAGATATTTTTCTGCAATATTAATAGGTATTGACTCTATTGCATCTGTATTTACAGTAAAATTATATTTTAATTCACTCATATACTTTATTCCCTTCTATATGTATTTTTTGTAATTATATCCAAATAACCTTTTTATAATCATTAAAAAAGTGTATTAAAAAATAATTTCAAATTATTTTTTAATACACTTTTATTTTCCTGATATATTGTACTCAGATGAATGAATAGTTATTATAGAATTTGATCTATCTTTAGCATTAAAAACATACACATCATTTTTACCATATTCTTCACTTATACCGCAATAATAAAGTAATCCATTTGAATCTAATTTTAGTCCTCCATACATATCTACTTCCTTGGGAAAGTCATAATTTATTTTTTCTAAAGAGTAATCTTTTAAATCTATTTCATACATTGAAGGTATGTTAATATACTTTTCTGATGCTATTAAATATATTTTTTTATTTTCTTTATCATAAACAGAGTCATATATATTTTCAATTTTCTCAGTTATAACTTCTTCTTTTTCTCTTCCTTTTAGATATAAATGAGTTTTATCCCCCAATGTTGCCTGTATAAGCAAATTATCTTCTATTGGAAAAAAATAAGTACAAAATCCATCTATATCCTTTACATAAATCTCTTCTTTTTCATCTTTAAAATCGTATTTAAATATACCCACTTCTCTATTTTCTTTATTTTCTCGTATCCCATAGTATAAAATAGCATCTTCTCCTATCCAATTATATAAGTTTCCTGATACTATGCTAGGGCTTTTAAGCTTTATTTCTTTGCCTTTATCCACATCTATAATTCCCATACCTTTTGCAGTATCTATGGAGGATCCTTTAAAACTTCTATAAGCTAATTTGCTACCTTGAGGAGATATTTTTAAATCCTTGGCAAAGTAAAAATCATCTATTTTCCTCCGTCCTTTTTGGTTTAAAATTTCTATATAATTCTTTTCTATATCTTCTTTATGGTGGCGGAGATATACATATTTTTTTTCTGAATTATTATAAACAACCTCTGAGCTCAATTCAATTTTATCCACTTCTCTTAACATATCTTTTTCTGCATTGTAAATGGATATGGTATTATCCTCTTTTTTCTCTAATATAATAACATCAGAATATTTTTTATTATGAACCTCTTCCTTTGTAGTACCTCTATTGCAACCTATTAGATTTAAATTTATTATTATTATCAATACATAAAATATTACTTTTCCTATGCGAGTCATCTATTTTCTCCTCCTATGAAAACTCTTTAATTAATGGATAATTATGTTTAATTATAACTTAAAGTTATTCACTATTCATATTGGTTGTTCACTAAGTAAGTTTTTGTGATATACTAAATAATATATAATTGATACTTATATTTATTTTGAAAGGATGATACTTTTGGCTTTAGATGGACTTTTTTTATACGCTACCCTAGAAGAATTAAAAGATTCAATATTAAACAGTAAAATTTACAAAATAAATCAACCTGAAAAAGATGAAATTGTTTTTTCTTTAAAAAAAGATAAAAATTCATATAAATTACTTATAAGTGCAAGTACAATGTATCCTAGAATACATTGTACAGATATAAACAAGAAAAATCCAATGACCCCCCCTATGTTTTGTATGATTTTAAGAAAATATTTAAGCAATTCTAAAATAACGTCAATATATCAACTCCAGTTAGATAGAGTAGTTTTTATAGATCTTCAAGGTAAAGATGAATTAGGATTTGAAAAAACCTATACTCTTATTATAGAAATAATGGGACGACATAGCAATATCTCTCTTGTAGAAAAAAGCAGTTCTATCATTTTGGACAGTATAAAACATATAACCCCAGAAATAAATAGTGTAAGAACTTTACTTCCTGGACTTAAATTTGTACTTCCACCTAAATCTAATAAATTAAACCCTCTAGATTATACTTATGATGACTTGGAAAAATTTATTTTAGAAAATAATATAAAATTAAATAATACTTTTGTATCTAAAGTTTTTATGGGTGTAGGTAATCAGCTTTCTAAGGAAATAATAAACTCTCTTAATAGTGAATTATCCTTAGAAAACTTAAAAGATATACATAAGGAAATAGAGCTATTCTTCAATAAAGTAACTCAAGATAATTTTTCATTTTTTATTACCTTGGAAAATGATATTTTTCAAGATTTTTTCCCTATAGATTTATCCAGTTTAGAACAAAAGGATAAATTGCATTTTTCTTCCCCTTCTAAAACTTTAGAATATTATTATAGTGAAAAGGATAAAAGAGATAGATTAAATAACAAAAGTCATAGCCTTTTAAAGCTTGTAAATAATAATTTAGATCGTTGTCACAAAAAAATGGAAATACTTAATGATAATCTTAAAAAATGTGAAAAAGCAGATAAATATAGAATTTATGGTGAACTTCTCACTGCTAATATATATAGTATAAAGCAAGGAGATGAATCAATAGACGTTGTAAATTATTATAGTGAGGATTCCCAGGTTATAAATATAAAGCTAGATCCTACAAAGACACCTTCTACTAATATTCAAAACTATTTTAAAAGATATTCTAAACTAAAAAAATCTAAAGAGTACTCTTTAGAACAGATTAAAATCACAGAAGATGAAATAATATATTTAAATTCTGTTTTAACTAATATAAAAAATACAGAGAATTATGCTGGTATTGAAGAAATAAAAAAAGAACTAATGGATGCACGTTATTTAAAATTTAAAAAGAATATTAGAAAAAAAGAAACTAAAAGTAAGCCAATACATTTTATATCTTCAGAAGGAATTCATATATATGTAGGTAAAAATAACATTGAGAATGACTATCTTACTTTAAAATTTGCAGATAAAAGAGATTTATGGTTTCATACTAAGAATATTCCAGGCTCTCATGTAATTTTAAAAACCCTTGGAAAATTTACTGAAAAAACTATAGAAGAAGCAGCTAATTTAGCAGCCTTCTATAGTAAAGGACGAGATTCTTCTAAGGTTCCAGTGGATTATACAGAAGTTAGAAATGTTCATAAACCAAATGGTGCAAAGCCTGGTATGGTTATATATGAAACAAATAAAACCATATTTATAGACCCTGAAAAACCTTCCCTAGAAAAGCTTTCATAATTAAATGAATACATATAAAAAAACAGACTTTTTAGTCTGTTTTTTATATTATCTTTGCTTCTAATTCTTTTAACATATTTAGATATTTATCTTGAGTTCCACTTTCTTTTGCTTTAGCTTCTAATTCGGAAGATATATTATTTAATTCTTCTTTATTTTCTTCAGATAAAGATCTATTGGCAAACATGTATATGGTACTATCTTCTTTATCTATATGTCTATTTAGTAAATCAGCATAACTTACAGCGTTGGCTATTATATCTAACTTACTTTCCTCATCACCATTTTCAAACTCTTTTAATGCTGTTTCTAAATTTTGTATAAAAAGCCTTCCTTGATCATGTTCTATTAACATACCCATTATAGGACCATTTTTCATATTAAATTGTCTATCAATTATTTGAAATAAAACATCTTCCTCTTTGCAATGATGATGTTTATCTGCATAGTTTCTAATAAAATCTATCATTTTATAGAAATCATTGTAATCAACTTCTTCTCCTTTTAATATCTTATAAGAATATGCTCTAACAACTTTTAACATTCTTTTAATATTTTTATGTTCTTCCATCATTAAGTCTATAGCCTTCATTTAAATCACCTCTATTCTATAATTTCTTTTTTCTTCATCTATAAAACTTGTGAATTTAAATTTATCATTTAAATTTTCTATAAAAGACTTAATCCATTCATTTCTTAAAATGTAAAAATTCT
Organism: Clostridium tetani; assembly: GCF_900167265.1. Lineage (GTDB taxonomy): Bacteria > Bacillota > Clostridia > Clostridiales > Clostridiaceae > Clostridium_G > Clostridium_G tetani. The sequence goes on along the minus strand of NZ_FUWT01000002.1, from coordinate 386,677 downwards.
CTACAACTCCATTTTCCTCTTTCCAATAAGGTGTATGTAGACAAATTCTATTTCTCCATACATAACTTACTTCAGTATTTTCTACTTCTTCATTTACTCTATCACAAGGCATACCCTCTAATATAAAATTATTTAAAGTGTTGAACATTTCGTTAGGAGCTTCTACATTAGTAACTTCCTTACATTTCTCTGCCATGTCATATCCTTCTTTTATAAATAATTTCTTTAAATCCTCTATATATTCTGGGTTAACTTCTAATATTTTTGTTATTAAAGCTGCCTGTCTTCCTTCTGCTTTAGATATTCTATCTTGTAGCCAGCCATGTATATTTGATACGTCTATTAATTCTTCTAGTGGTTTTTCCTCTAATGGTGAATCATATTTTCTATATATTTCTTCCTTCCATTCTTCTACCTTTAAATCATTTTTTCCTTGTGCCCAATTTATTATTACCTCTTCTAAATTTTCAAACCATTTTATTTTATCAAATAGCCAGTAATGTATTTTTCCTAAAAATAAACTCATTTTTATACCTCCTCTTTTGTCTTATTTACAATTACATTGTATACTACTTTTGTAAATTTTGATGTAACATTAGTTACCATATGTAAATTAATTATACATATTCTTACCTGTATACAAAGTATATAGTTAACATATCCTATACTTAAATTAAAATACTATTAGTTAATGTAAATGAGGTGAAAATAATTGAATAGAAAATTTAAAATTTATATATCTTCTTTTTTAATATTTTTAAGTATTTTTTTATCCTTATCTATGGAATCTACATTGGCATACACTTCAGATACCACTAATTTAAATCTTGTTTTAGATACATCAAAGTATACTGACATGCCAAAGAGATTTCGTAAAACATCTAATTTAGAAAATATAAAAAACAATAATATAAATCTTAATGGGCTTGATAAACTAAATATTTCTGGTAGCCAGCAATTTTCTGCGTATAATTTACCTCTTATAATAAAAAGCATAGAAACTTCTTTACCTATAACAGTTGTTGACTTAAGAGAAGAATCTCATGGTTTTATTAATGGTATGCCTGTTAGTTGGGTTAGCGAAAAAAATAATGCTAATATGGGTTTAACTAGAGATGAAATTATCTCAAAAGAAATTAATCTATTAAATAGCATTAAATTAAATGTGCCTATTACTTTTTATAATCACAAAAATATAACTATAATTCCAACAAATGTAGAAAATGAAGATACACTTGTTACTTCTAACTCATTATCTTATCTTCGTGTTCCCGTTACCGATACTAAACTACCTACAGATGATATGGTTAATTATTTTGTTGATTCAATAAAATCAACACCTAAAGATACATGGTTCCATTTTCATTGTAAACAAGGCATCGGTAGAACTTCTACATTTATGATTATGTATGATATGATTAAAAATTCAAAAGAAGTTTCATTTGATGATATTGTACGAAGACAATTATTGCTAGCAGGCTTTAATGAAGATAAAATTAAATCCTTTAGCAATAACAAAAGAATTGCTTTTCTAAAAAACTTCTATAGGTACTGTAAAGAAAATAGTGATAATTTCGATGTTAAATGGAGTGATTGGAAGAAAACTATTGCCATTAAAAATACGATAAAGTTTTAAACATTGTAAAAAAGCTTGAATTATTTCAAGCTTTTTGTATATCTAATATTAATTCAATTGGACAATGATCTGATCCGAGCACCTCTGTATGTATTTTTGTATCTTTTATTAAAGGAAGCACATTATCAGATACAAAGAAGTAATCTATCCTCCAGCCTGCATTTCTTTCTCTAGCTTTAAATCTGTAGCTCCACCAAGAATACTCAACTTTTTCAGGATAAAAATTCCTATATACATCAACATATCCATTATTTATAAATTTATCTATCCATTCTCTTTCAATAGGCAAAAATCCTGAATACTTTTCATTATTTTTAGGATTTTTTAAATCTATTTCTCTATGTGCTGTATTATAATCTCCACAAATTATTAATTTTTTACCTTTACTTACTAGATCATTACAATAGTCTAAAATGGCATCATAAAATCTTAATTTATAATCAAGTCTTTCATCATTCATTTGTCCATTAGGAAAATAAATATTTAGAAGAGTAAATTCCTCAAATTCACTTATAAGTACTCTTCCCTCATTGTCAAATTCCTCAATACCTATTCCATTTAAAACACTCTTAGGTTCTGTTTTTGTATAAGTTGCAACTCCACTATATCCTTTTTTCTCTGCAAAGCTAAAATAAGACTTGTATCCTTCTATATTTTTTAAATTATCCTCTAACTGATGGTCTTGAATTTTAGTTTCTTGTAAGCAAAATACATCTGGTTTTTCTTCTTCTACCCATTTAAAAAAATTCTTTTTAGCTATTGCTCTTAATCCATTTACATTCCACGAAAATATTCTCATTTTAATCACCTTTATTATTTTTATTTATATAAACATTCATTACTTGTATTCCTTTGTATGCAAAGAAAATAAATGCCATTTTAGTCATTATAGTAATCACAGGATCCACTATAGCTAGTATCTTAGCTAATTCTAACATTTTCCTCCTCCTTAAAATTTTACTATATATACTATTATACAGTATTAATTGAAAATACAAAATAAAAAACATAGAGATTTCATTTAATGTGCATTGATAAAATTGTCCTTTGCTACTAAAAAAAATCAGCCCTAAAGGCTGATTTTTTTAAATTGCTTTTTCTAAATCTTTTTTATCTTTTGTATCTTCTGTTTCCTCTTCTTCTGTGCTACTTTTAGCTGGTAGTATTAGATTTAATACTATTCCTGCTAAGGTTGCCAATGCAACTCCTGCAATTTCTATTTCTGAACCGTTTAGGCTTAGTTTTATAGCAGCTCCTCCTATACCCAAAACTATTATAACTGAAGCTATAACTAAATTTCTCTTTTTACTAAAATCAACTTTATCTTCTACAAAAACCCTAAAGCCTGAGGAAGCTATTATTCCAAACAAAAGTATACTTACTCCTCCCATTACCGGCATTGGCATAGTTTCAATTATTGTGGCTACAGGTCCTATAAAGGATAACATTATAGCAATTATTGCAGCTCCTCCTATTACCCATACACTATACACTTTTGTTATAGCCATAACCCCTACATTTTCACCATAAGTTGTATTTGGAGGTCCTCCTACAAGACCTGCAAATATTGTAGCTACACCATCTCCAAGTATAGATCTATGGAGTCCTGGATCTTTAGTAAAGTCTTTTGCTACTACATTATTAGTTACATAAACATGTCCTATATGTTCAGCTAAAGTTACAAAGGCTACTGGTGCCATAAGTATAACTGCATTTATATTAAAACTTGGTTTTGTAAAGGCTGGTAGCTGAAAGAAAGTTGCTTCTGTTATTCTATTTAAAACTTCTTGTGGTATTACTCCCAAAATTAAAGCAGATATATAACCTGTAATCATTGCAATTAATATAGGTATTACCCCTAAGAAACCTTTAAAATACATAGTTCCTAAAACTCCAGTTCCTAAAGTTATCATTGATACTGCTATCCAAGCTCCTCTTGAAACATGATTCATAGAATCTACTGTAAATGTAGTATTTAATCCTGCCCAGTTTATAGCAACAGATGCTAGCCCTAGACCTATAACTATTACAACAGAACCTACTACTATTGGTGGAAGTAATTTATTTAGCCATTCTGTTCCTGTAAAACTTATTATAACTGATACTAGTGCATATACAATTCCTGCTGCAATGACTCCAGATAACATAGCACTTGTGCCATAGGCTGAAGATGCTACTGTCATTGGTCCTATAAAGGCAAAGGATGATCCTATATATGCTGGTAACTTAGCCTTAGTACATAGTATATACAATAGAGTTCCTATTCCACTACAAAATAATGCTATAGATGGACTCATACCTGTTAACATAGGTACTAAAATTGTAGCTCCTACCATGGCAAATAAATGTTGTAAGCTTAAAGGGATGGTTTTGTAAATAGGTAATTTTTCGTCAATGTCTACATAATTTTTCATTAATAATTCCTCCTTTTTTAGTCTCACCGGACTAATTTAAAAGTATATATAAAGTAATTCTCTAGTTAATAACCAGAGTTTATTCAAATATCTTAACTGAATCTACTCCATCAAATTCTTCTACTTCTACAGAAACTAATTCATTTTTAGATGTAGGTATATTTTTTCCAACATAATCTGCCCTTATTGGAAGTTCTCTATGTCCTCTATCTACCACTACTGCTAATTGTATCATTCTAGGTCTTCCATTGTGGAATATGGCATCTATTGCTGCCCTTACTGTTCTTCCTGTATATATAACATCATCTACTATTATAACTTTTTTATTTTCTACATCTACATCTATATTTTCATCTTTAATTTTAGGTTGATCATATTTTTTACTTAAATCGTCTCTGTATAAGGTTATATCTACACTACCTACTGGTACTAATTGCCCTTCAATATTTTGGATATTTTCGGCTATTCTTTTAGCAAGTGGATACCCTCTTCTTTTTACTCCTACTATAACTAAATCCTCTACATCTTTGTTTTTTTCTATTATCTCATGTGCTATACGGACCAAAGCCCTTTTCATAGACTTATCATCCAGTACAAAAGCTTTTAATTTCAAATCTTTCACCTCCAAGGATAAAATTACATAAAAAAAGCATCTCAACTATGTGTGAAGACGCTTTTATCTACAAATAATTACATTAGTTCTCTTTTAAAACGCCTTCTGACCTCTCTGGATCACTTTAAAGGATTTACTTTTAATTATAGTATCACTTTATTGTAACTATTTCAACTGTTTTTCTAAAATTTCTAGTATTTTTTTAAATTCCTCTGGTATTTCACTATCAAATTCCATATATTCTCCATTAGTTGGGTGAATAAAACCCAATTTTTTTGCATGAAGCATTTGTCCCTTTAGCTTAAACTTTTGTCTTTTATATCCATATGTTGGGTCTCCTACAATGGGATGTCCAATGTAGCTCATATGCACTCTTATTTGATGAGTTCTTCCTGTTTCAAGTCTACACTCAATTAGAGAATTATTATTATATCTGTTTATAACCTTGTAGTGAGTTACAGCTCTTTTACCCTCATCAACTACTGCAAACTTTATTCTATCTGATGGATTTCTGCCTAAGTCTTTATCTATGGTTCCCATATCCTCTTTAATTACACCTTCTGTCAATGCCATATACACCCTAAGCATTGAATGATCCTTTAACTGATTTGCCAAATGTTCATGAGCTCTATTTGTTTTTGCTATAACTAGAATTCCTGAAGTATCCTTATCTATTCTATGTACTATACCTGGTCTTTCTTCTCCGTTTATATTTGATAAACTTTTGCAGTGAGCTAACAGTCCATTTACTAGGGTTCCTTTTGTATTACCTACTCCAGGATGAACAACCATTCCTTGTGGCTTATTTATAACTATTATATCTTCATCTTCATATAATATATTTAAATCCATATTCTCTTTTTCTAAGTAAATACCTTCTTCTTTTGGTAATAATACTTTTACTATATCTCCACATTTAACCTTATAATTTACTTTTTTTATTTCATCATTTACCATTATCCCTTTGTCATCTGATAACTTCTTTATAAAAGATCTAGATTTATCTTTAAGATTTTCTACAATAAATAAATCCAATCTTTCATTTTCAAATTCTTCTTTAACTAAAAATTTTTCTATCTTCATATCCATCTTCCTTTATAATGAAAATAATTAATAATATTGTACCTAAACTTACTAATACATCTGCTATGTTAAAAATAGGGAAATGGTATTTATCTTTATAATGGAAAAATATAAAATCTACTACGTATCTATATTTAATTCTATCTATTAAATTCCCAATGGCTCCGCTTATTATTAAAGAAAGACTTATTTTCAGTATCTTAGGATTGGTTTTATTAATAAATAGATAAAACATCATAAGTAAAATAGCCACCATTGTAATAGATATTAAGAACAACTGTTTATCTTTAAAAATACCAAAGGCTGCTCCTCTATTTTCTAAATAAGAAAAACTAAAAAAATCTTTTATGACTACTATATCCTCTCCTATAGAAAGTCTTTTTATTGCCCACAATTTAGTTACTCTATCTAAAATTATACCTAAAACTATTATAATAATCTCCATAAGAACCCCCTATGCTAGCAAAAAGATTTAGAAAAGAGCTAGCTCTTTTCTAACTACTCCATGCTATTTTTATATTGTTCATTGCTTATTTTTTCTACTTTCTCTACAAATCCTTCTTCTTCATCTTCATCTCCATCTAATAAAAGGTCATCTTGCATATAATCTCTTTTATTAATCATACTTACACTTTCATAGGCCTCTTCTCTATCAAAGGAGTATCTATTATTTCTGTATCTTCTCCAATTTGAAAGTAATGCCTCTTCTTCTATTGATCTATTTTTAGGATGGAAACCTCTTTTATCTTTATTAAAATTCACTGATGAATTAAGTTCCTTTTGACATTCTATACAGTTTTCAGCATAAGGAATAAATTCCAATCTATCTTCGTTTATTCTCTTACCACAATTTTTACAATTTCCATATTGACCTTTTTCAATACTCTCTAGTGAAGATTCTATTTTATTTAATATATTAATCTCGTTACCTTTAAAAGCCAATCCTCTTTCCTTATCAAATAATTCTGAAGCCGTATCTGAAGGATGATTATCATAAGAAGATAATTCTTGAGAAAATTCTTCATTAGAATTTATGGTGTCTGCTTTTTTCATTAAATCTATAGTTTCCATAACTTCTCTTTTCTCTTTTAAGAGCCTATTTTTAAAGTGTTGTAGCCTCTCTTTATCCATGTTTTATCTCCTTTCCTTTTAAGACTTGTATAATTATTATGTCTTTAAAGGATTAATTTATTCTGAAAAAATCCTTAAAATAATTCAAAGAATTTGGAAAGGATATGGCTACACAATCCCAATTATCTATATAAGTTTTTTCACTATTTCTCATAGCTGAACACAAAAAAGTTAATGCTATTCTGTGATCATTAAAGGTTCTAATATTAATTTCTTTATTTATCTTAGAAAGTCCTCCATAGATAATTAAATTATTTTCTACTAATTCTGTTTTTACCCCAAGTGACTTTAAATTCACCATAATTGCCTTTATTCTATCACTTTCTTTGTACTTTAACTCCTCTACATTTTCAAATATGGTCTTTCCTTCTGCAAAGGAGGCTATAAGGGATATTATAGGTATTTCATCTATTATATAAGGCGTAATTTCTTTTCCTATACTTATACCCTTTAAAAAACTACTCTTAACTAAAATATTACCTACATGTTCTCCATTACACTGATTTTTCTCTAAGTACTTTAAGTTAGCTCCCATTTTCTTTAATAAGTCCAAGTATTTTCTTCTATTCTCATTCAACAATACATTTTCTAAAATAATTTCACAGTCTTCTCCTAATATGGCACAGGCTATAATATATGCTGCTGAAGATATATCTCCTGGAACATAAATATCTTTACTCTTTATGGTAGAATTTTCGATTTCTATTTCTTTATTTTCTATTTTTATATTCCCTTCTATGTATTTTAACATTCTTTCTGTGTGATCTCTTGTAGGACTTAATTCTCTTACCTTTGTAACACCTTCTGATAAAAATCCAGCTAATAAAATGCAGGATTTCACCTGGGCAGAGGCAATTTCCATAGTATAATCAATACCCTTTAGTTCTCCATTACCTTTAAAAATTAAGGGCATATGATCTTTTTCCATCTCTATATTAGCTCCCATAGAATTTAGAGGGTCTACTATTCTTTTCATAGGTCTTATAGAGAGGGATTTATCACCTACTAAATTAGTTTCCACTCCTACACCTGCTAATATACCTGCTATAAGCCTTGAAGTAGTTCCAGAATTTCCACAGTCTATATAATCAATTTTCTTTTTAAAATTTTCATACCCCGGTGAGTTTACTAATATATAATCTTTAAGAACTTTAACTTTCACACCTAGCTCTTCCATTATTTTCAAAGTAGTTAAACAATCTCTACTTTGAGGAAAATTTCTTATTTTATATTCTCCTTTTGGCAAGGCTCCAATTAAAAGAGACCTATGACCTACAGATTTATCACCTGGAAGTTCATAGGTCTTTTTAACCTCGGACTTGTATCCATTAATAGTAAGTGCACACTGGTTAAAAGTTTCTTCCTTATGCATTAAAACAATCTTCCTTTTCTTATATTCTCTACTATATTTCCAATAACCTCTAAGGACACCGTTTCTTTAGAGTCAGATATAGAGTGTTCTGGATTAATATGACTCTCCACCATAATACCATCTGCTCCTGCTGCAATAGCGGCCATACTCATAATTGGAACTATCTGTCTAATACCTGTTCCATGGCTAGGGTCTACTATAACAGGTAATCTGTATTTTTCCTTTATTACAGCAACACTATTTAAATCCAAAGTATTTCTAGTATAGTTTTCAAAGGTTCTAATCCCTCTTTCACAAAGCACTACGTTGTTATTTCCTTCTGCCATTATGTATTCCGCTGCATTTAACCATTCTTTTAAAGTAGCACTCATACCTCTTTTTAAAAGAACTGGCTTATTGGTTTTTCCCACTTCTTTTAATAAACTATAATTGTACATATTTCTAGAGCCTATTTGGATCATATCAATATAATCTAACGCTTTCTCCACATGCCTAGTATCTAAGACTTCGGATACTACAGGCATATTAAATTTCTCTCTTAAGGCTTTTAATATTTTAAATCCTTCAAAACCTAAACCTTGAAAATCATAGGGAGAGGTTCTTGGTTTAAAAGCCCCTCCTCTTAACATATGTGTACCTTTTTCTTTTAAAGTTTTAGCAATTTTTTCCATAGTTTCAAACTTTTCTACGGAGCAAGGGCCGGATATAATTATCTTTTCCTCTCCTCCAAAAGTTAGTTCCCCTACTTTTACTTTTATTTTTTCTCCTGTTTTTAAATCTACTAATAGATTTTCCATTATTTTATCACCTACATAGTTTCTAGCATATTCTTTAGTATGTTTACAGAGTTTTTCACAGCAATAGGTTTGAACTTCTCATATTCTATATGAGCACCATTATTTGCATTGTCAGAAGCAGATCTTATAACTACAAAAGGTATATTATTTAGATGACATACTTGAGCAATACTTCCTCCCTCCATTTCACATGTAAGGGCAGAAAATTCTTTATTTAACCATCTTATTTTTTCAGGATCTGCTATAAATTGATCTCCTGTTACTATTCTTCCCACAAAAGATTTACATTCATTCATTTTATTACAAGCATCTTTTGCCTTTTCAACTAAAGTCTTATCACATTCAAAATCAAATACATCCATTCTAGGAATTTGACCTAACTTTTCTCCAAATGCTGAAGCATCAATATCATGTTGTATTAAACTATCTCCTATTACCACATCTCCAGGGTATACTTCTTCTCCAACACCACCTGCTACTCCTACATTTATAAGGACATCCACTTGAAAATCATCTACTAGTATTTGAGCACAAACCGCTGCATTTACCTTACCTATTCCACTTCTAACCACAACTACGTCTTTTTCCCATAGAGTTCCTTCGTTAAATTCCATTTGAGCCTTTACTAATTTCTTCTTTACTTTTAATTCCTCTAATAAAGGTGCTACTTCCTCATCCATTGCTCCAATAATTCCTATTTTCATACGTAGTATCCTCCTTTAATATACTTTGCTAACAGCGAATAGTGAATAATCAAGGATAAAATTTTTCAGAGTAAAGCGAAGAAAAATATCCATAATTATTCATTATTACTTATTCATTAATTAATGCTTTCTTCTATAGCCTTTAATATTTCTTCTTTATTTACCTCTATTTTAACTTCAGGTTTTTCTACATCCTTTAACAAAACAAACCTAATATTATCCTTATTTTTTTTATCATGATTAATAGCATACATAAATAAATTATAATTGTCAACTTTATACTTAGTAGGTAATCCTAATTTCTTATATAATTTTTCCATTCTATAATATAAATTTTTATCTAAACCATAAATATGTTCAGAAAGTTTTAGTGATACAAGCATTCCCAGTGCTACCGCTTCACCATGAGTTATTTTATTTTTAGAGGTCATTTCAATGGCATGTCCTATAGTATGACCAAAGTTTAAAATGTTTCTAAATCCTAAGTCTTTATAATCCATTTCTATAACTTGTTTTTTTAATATTAAACAGGTTCTAGTTATATAAAGTAATTTATCACTTTCTTTTTCTAAAACACCTTTGTAATTTTCTTCTATAAAACTTATTATTTCTTCATCTAATATCAACCCATATTTAATAACTTCCCCTAAACCATCTTTAAACCGTTGAAAATCTAATGTTTTTAAAAAGTTAGTGGAAATAAATACGAATTCCGGGTTATAAAAACTTCCTATTAAATTTTTTATCCCCTTATAATTATAACCTACTTTTCCACCTACACAACTATCTATTTGAGATAAAAGAGTAGTTGGAATATTTATATATCTTACTCCCCTCATATAAGTAGATGCCACAAAACCCACTAAGTCTCCTACAACTCCTCCACCTAATGCAATTATAATACTATTTCTTTTAGCGTTATTTTCCATTAAAAAAGAATAAATTTCTTGAAGAGTTTCAAGGGTTTTATTCTCCTCTCCATTTTTGAAATAAAACTCTTTTATATTGTAAATATTCTTTAACATTTCTATTCTATCTTTATATATTGAGTATACTTTATCATCAGTAATTAAAAACATTTCACTATTAGACTTTATTTTGTAATCTTCAAAAGCTTTATATAATTTGTCTAAATTTGTATCTATATATATTTTATATCTATTATCACCTTCAACTTCAATTTCCCTCATTGTATCCCTCCTGACTCTTCTAACTATATTATAAAAAATCTCACTCAAAAGTGAGCGAGATTTTTACTCTACAAAGAAATTTTTTACTTCTTCTATTTCATTTCCCTTTGCTATATCTAGATTGGAATCATCAAGACTCTCTTTTATGTTTTCTTTTTCTATATCTTTAGCTTCTAAATTTATTTCTTCTAATCTTATTTCATTTATGGTGTTTCCAATGTTATAATTTTTAATGAAGTCCTTTTCCATATCTTCGAACATTTCTAATTGAGATTGCATAAAATTTTTAAACTTATTTCTAAACATTACAAATTCTTGTTTAGTTTTTTCAAAATCATCATTTACTTTAACAACGTCATTATGCGCTTTATCTAGCACTCTCTTGGCTGTTTCATTAGCATTTTTTATTATCATATCCGCTTCTTTTTTAGCTGATTTTTTAGATTGTTCTGCTGCATTTTGTGCCAATATAAGGGTATTTTGAATAGTTTCTTCCATTTTATTATAGTGATTTAAATTTTCCTCCATATTGTGTATTCTTTCTTTTAATATGGAGTTTTCTTTGTATATATTTTCATACCCCTCTGCAATTTCATCTAAAAATTCATCCACTTCATCTATATCATATCCTCTAAAACCTTTTTTAAATTCTTTAGAAGTTATGTCCATAGCTGTTGTTTTCATGGGTATCACCTCACAATTAGCTAAATTTCTTAAATAGAACCTTTATTCGTCCCCTATTAGTTTCACCTATCTCACATATAAATTTAAATTTTCCAAGTCCTCTTATAGTTATAATACTATTAGGTTTTACAACTTTTGCTTTATCCTTTACAGTTAGGTAATCTAAAAGTACTTTTCCACTTTGTATTAATTCTTCCCCTTTACTTCTAGATAAATTAGCAAGACTTGCCACAACAGAATCCATTCTCAGAGAAGTAATTATTATATTAATGTCCTCAAATTCATAATTAGGTAATTCTTTTGTAAATAAATCTAATTTACTTACTATACAAGGATTTCTTCCAATAGAAGTTAAATTATTTACAATATATTCACTTAAGCTTTGACATACAGCTACATAGCAAACATTATCTTTTAATATAAAGTCACCTAGTTTATATCTTTTTATTCCAAGACTCATAATTCCTCCCATGTAATCCTTATGACGTAATGGTAAAAATTTTGATCCGTTTTCTATCTTAAGTAAATCTACGGGATAATACCAAACTTCATCTGGAGAAAATGCTAACATTCTCCTTTCTGCCTCTTTGAATACTCCACTACTGTAAACTTTTATAGATAAATGGTGAGATAAATTCTCTATAGCTTTCCATATATTTGGAGGATAAAATTCCTCTGTATACACTACACTATTTATTTTTTCACATAATAATATCTTATCGTATATACTAGATATTAAGCTTTTATCCTCCAAATCTACTTTATCTACAAAATCCTTTTTGCTTATTATCATATTAATAAAAACACTATTTTTCTCATTATAGATATTATAAAGAAAGCAAAAATTGGAGAAAAATCAAGCATAAGTCCAGGTGCTATCATTTCTTGTATTTTTCTTCCTGGTGCTAATAGTGGTTCTGTTATGGTTCTAACAAGTTCAGTAAAGGAATTTCTCATTCCTCTTCCTAAAAAAGATAATAAAATATCTATTAAAATTGCTGCTTCCATTATATTAAAAATTATACTAAACATTTTAAATAAAACAATTCTCATTTCATCATCCAACTTTCATCTATCTGTTCCAACTAAACATTCCCTTGCTTGATAATTGGTTTTTTAACTCACTATCCACCTCAACATTAGATGGTGATAGTATGTATATTCCTTTTTCTATTTCTTCCAAAGTTCCATTTAATGAGTATGTAGCTCCACTTACAAAGTCCACTAATCTTTGACCTACTTTAGGATCTAATTCTATAGAATTTACTATGACAATTTTTCCATCTTTTAAGTCATCGCAAATATCTACCACCTCATCATAGGTCTTTGGTTTTACAATTGAAACTTTTGGTGTTGATGTTGAATGTATGCTTACAACTTTCCCTTGTTTTTTATTAGAATGAATAATAGGTTCAAATTCTGCACTTTCATTGGAATTCTCAAGTTCATCTGTGTCCTCATAATATTCTTCATATTCATATTCATCTTCTAATCCTAAAAATCCCATTACTTTGTTTAAAACTTTTCCTGCCATAGTATTTTCCTCCTTTATAAATTATTATAATCTCTTTTCCCAAATATGCCTTGACCTACTCTTATCATGTTGGAGCCTTCCTCTATTGCTATTTTGTAGTCACCAGACATTCCCATAGAAAGATATTTCATTTCAATATTTTTAAAGCTTCTATTTTTTAAATCATCAAAGATTTTCTTCATTTGTTTAAAGTATCTTTTACAAATTTCGCTATCTTCCATAGGTAGAATAGTCATTAACCCTTCAATTTTTACATTACTACATTCTTCACAGGCTTTTATCATATCTTCTAGCTCTTCTACTTTTATACCATATTTATTTTCATCTTCACCTATGTTAATTTGTATAAGTACTTTAGCTACTTTATCTTCATCTTTATATTTTCTTTCTATTTCCTTTAGTAACCTAATACTATCTAAAGAATGTATTAAATAAACTTTACCTACTATATACTTAACTTTATTTCTTTGAAGATGTCCTATAAGATGCCACCTTATATCTTCTTTTTGAAATTTGTCTATTTTTTCTACTAATTCTTGAACTTTATTCTCTCCAAAGTCCCTTATTCCTAAATTATAGGCCTTATCTATATCTTCTATGGGTTTTGTTTTTGATACTGCTATTAAATTCACATTATTTCCTATTTCTTTTTTAATAGCATGTAAGTTTTCAGAAATTGACATTTTGGTCACCTCTTAACTATAATTCCACTTATGTTAAATATTCTTCATAAACCTTAAAATTCCTTCAAAACTTTATTCTTTTATTATTTTTATGAATTTATTTTCTGTTTTACCATAAAAAGCTGGTACTATTAAATTATCTTCTTCTTCTATTTCAATTTGTATTCCTCGAAGCATTAAAGATTTTACATAACTTTCTTCTGAAAGGATATAATTTTTCATAGCATCTTTGTTACCTATAGCTTTTATATAAAATGGAGTTCCTATCTGTACTCCATTTATTCTTAAAAAAAGTCCATTACAAAATATGCTGCTACTACTAATTACTCTATGACCATTTATAGATATAGCTTCAGCTCCACCATTTAAAAGGTCATTTACTACCTGTATCATGTCAGTATTATGTATTAATTTTGAATTCCTATCCTCATAAAATTCATCGCTATCTTCAAAGTCTCTACTAGCATCCTCCATTGTGAGCTCTATACCAGGTCCTTCCATATCTACAAGACCTATATTAATGTTATTTTCCTCTATTTGCATTTTAACTTCTTCTATTATCTTTTTTTTATCTTTTTCATTAACATTATAATTTGAAAACTTTCTATTATAATTTGCCTTAATTTCATTTAAATTGCTAATGTCGTTTATTAACTGACTTCTATAAACATAAGCCTCTTGATAGTCTTTACTATTTAAAAATATAGATTTTTCTTCTCTTGAAAAACTAATATTTAAAGCTACCAGTATACCTATTATTATAGAGGCTATAAATACAAATATCTTAGCTTCATTATATCTCATCTATGTTCACCTCATTATCGTGACCTAGCTTTTTCTATCAACAAACGCCTTATAATAGCAAAATTATCGAATATCCTTCCTCCAAAAACAATAACTGCTGCAATGTATATTGGAACACCTAATTTATCTCCAAGATAAGCTAATGCTGCTGCTAACACAGCATTACCAAAAAAACCTGAGATAAATATATCTGCTTGAAAGTTTTTTGACATAGTAGCTCTTATAGCACCAAACACCGAGTCTAGACAAGCGAGTATTGCTACTGACATATATGGAGAAAATTTTTCAGGAATACTTACATTCCAAACTGCACCAATTATAACACCTATTATTAATCCTAAAAATGCTATCAACCTAGATCCCTCCCCGAAATTACTCTTGCTTCACCTTAACTGGTTTTGCATATTCAAATTTATAAGTTTTATTACACTTTTCAATTTTTATATTATCTGAAGTTTCATATTTAACATCGATTCCCTTAAAATTGATTAGTACTTCTGGAAAACTAAAAATAGTTTCTAAATTAGTTTTATTTCCTACAGCTTTTATAGTTATCCTTTTAGAAGGTGAAACTCTATCTTCACCATTTATAGATATCATATCTCCAGATATTCTAATACCCGTTCTTCCAGTTATTCTTATATCATTTATGGATATAGCCTCCGCTCCTGCAAATTTTAGCTCATTTACTAAATAAACTAATTGTCTATCTGATATTTTCATATTCCCATTTCCAAATATACCCGAACTTGGAACTAAATATATTGTTATACCTGGTCCTTCTACATCTGTAGTTCCTGTAAGTAGACGAGTTTTTTCTAATTCTTTTAATAAACTTTTATTTGTATCATCTATATTTGCCGCTGCTTCTTCATATTCTGTAACTTTACCTTGTAAATCATTTATCTTGATATTCAATCTTTCTTTTTCTTTTTTGTATTGTTCAATTTCTTTCACTATATCAGCACTGTTGTACGGATTAACAGTCAAACTTTCCTGTTTAAATATAACCTTAAATTGATAGGCTACCATAAATCCTAAAATAGCACAGACAATTGCCACACTTACTTGAGAACTAATTTTCCTCATATAGATTTTCCTCCTGTTTTTTTCTATTTACATTTACAAGTTTAATACTATACCACTATTTTATAAATACTACAGGGTTACCTTTAAAACTCACATTTATATATCCTTCTTTAGCTCCCCTTATTTCCTCTTTTTGCAGTAATATACTAAAAGCTTTATTTAATTTTTTATCTAAGTCTTCATCATCTCCTATTATTATTTGTATATTTCTATACTTAAGTTGAATATTATTCATATTTTCTATATTTACTATAGCTATTTCATAGTTATTATCTTTTTTATCAATTAAACTGGCTAAATTTTTCATAAAATTCTTCCTTATATTTCCCTGTTCAAATATAGGCTCTCCTACATTATAATCTTTTTTCTTTATACCATCTACCCTAACTAATTTCATATTTTTTATATTATCTTTTTTTTCTAATACATACCCATTATTGTCTATAATATAAAATTTTTTATCCTTTTCTATATAATATAATGCCACTCTTTCTTTTATATGTATTACAATTTTGTTTGGTAGTTTTCTTTTAATCTGAGCATCTAAAATATAAGGATTACTCATTATATTATTTTTTACATTATTTAAATTAAGATAAAAAATATTATTCTCATTACTTATCTGAGATGACTTAATTATTGACTCTTTTTTTATACTTTTATTATCTTTTACCTCTACTATCTTAACATTAAAAAAAGGATGTTTAAAGCAAAGAGTTACGAGTATAGAAATAAGTAAAATACTAAAAATTATCAATTTTTTCTTTCTCTTTTTTTTATGTCTTCTCAGTATATACTCATTGGTTTTATTAGATTTATTAACATTCCCCATCATTTTTAACTCCATTCTCAAAATATATAAAATTCCTAACTATTATAATAATAACACTTTTTTCAATGAATAACTAATAGTAAATAATAAATAATTATGGATAATTATTCTATATTTCGTTCAGCAATTATTCATTGTTACTTATTCATTATATAAATTATAGCATTGCGGGATTTTCGCAATGCTATAATTTATATATTACTTTTTTGCCTTGATATATTTAAAAGAATTCCCATAGCCATCATATTAAGAACTAAAGAAGATCCTCCATAGCTTATAAAGGGTAATGGAACTCCTGTTACTGGTATAGAACCTGTTACAACGGCAATATTGATTAAAGCCTGCACACCTATAACTGAGGTTATCCCTATTGCTGTTAATGTTCCAAAAGTATCTTTTGCCTTGACTGCTGTAACTATACCTCTCCATGCAAAAATTACAAAAAGCAATATTATAAAAGTACATCCTATAAGACCTAACTCTTCTCCTATAACTGCAAATATAAAATCATTATGAGGTTCAGGAATATAATAACACTTTTGCCTTGACTGTCCTAATCCAACACCCCAAATTCCTCCTGATCCTAAAGCTAAAAAGGATTGTATTAACTGATATCCTTTCCCTTTAGGATCCACCCATGGATTCCTAAAACTAAGAAGTCTTCCCAGTCTAAATGGTGTTAATAGAATAGCTGCAACCCCTGCTGAAATAACAGGAATAACAATTGCTATTAAATGGGAAAATCTTGCCCCTGCTACAAACAGTATAATAAAAGTAACCATCATAATTACTGTAGCAATACTTAGATTTTTTTCCGCATATACAAGTCCTGCATAAAATCCTGCAACTAATAAATAAGGTATAACTCCATAGGTAAAAGTTCTTATTCTTTCTCCTTTGCTTTCAATACTTTTTGCAAGATAAATAACTACCATGTATTTAGCTATTTCCGAGGGTTGAAAACTTGCAGGACCTAATCGTATCCATCTTCTAGCTCCATTTACCTCAGTAAAAGCAAATACTACTAATAATAATACAGTGGTTATTAACATAAGCATTTTGGTATGCCTTTTATATTTATGATAATCAATATTTATAGTAGCAAACATACAAAATATGCCTAAAATAGCCCATAAACCCTGTCTTTTTAAAAAATACATACTATCTTCATGTTTATAAAAAGCAAAATATGAGCTAGCACTATACACCATTACAACTCCAATGGCAACTAACAACATAATTACACAAAACATAAGAAAGTCAATACTTCCCATTTTATTATCTTGGAGCTTTTTCATAAGAACCTCCTTATTAAACTTATTTAAAAGATAAAAATGCTATCATACAAAGTATCACAGTAACTATAGAGAATACAGAAACCACCTTTGTCTCATGCCATCCACAAAGTTCAAAATGGTGATGTAAAGGACTCATTTTGAATACTCTTTTTCCTGTTAATTTAAAAGAAATTACCTGTATTATAACGGAAAGAGTTTCTAAAACATATATTCCACCTACTATTATAACTACAAGAGGAAGCTTTAGTATCATAGCCACCGCTGCTACTGCTCCACCTAAAGCAAGAGATCCTGTATCTCCCATAAATATTTGAGCTGGAAAAGCATTATATTTTAAAAATCCTAAAAGTGCTCCTGCTGTTACTGCACAAAATACGGATAGAGTATAATGTCCCATATTAAAACTTACTATAACAAAAAAAGTCATAACTAATATTGTAATAGATGTCGCTAAACCATCTAGCCCATCTGTTAAGTTTACTGCATTAGTAGTAGCTGCAAAATATAGTATTATAAATGGAATGTAAAATATTCCAAAATCTAAGGTTTTTTCAGAAAATGGAATTATTATAGAAGTTCCTATTTCTGGATTATTTGCTCCATAATATGCGAATGCGAATGAAACTATTAGTAGTAAAACCATTTTTTGCTTTGCTTTAAGTCCTAAATTATTTTTTCTAGCAATTTTTAAGTAGTCATCTATAAATCCAATAACTCCAAAAGCTATAAAGGCATACATGGCAAACATGGCCTCATCACTTGGATTTTTAATTAATATAAACATAGATATTATAGTTGCTAATATAAATATAATACCTCCCATTGTAGGTGTTCCAGCTTTCTTTTGATGACTTTTAGGACCTTCTTCTCTAATATTTTGTCCAAATTTCAATTTATGTAACAAAGGTATTAAAATTGGTCCTGTTATTATTGATATAAAAAATGCTACAAGTACAGAATAAATTATTTTGCTATTCATATTATTTATATTACACCTCCTAAAGTCTTGCTATTTAAAGCTTTCAACCATTTCTTCAAAGTGTTCTGATCTAGATGCCTTAAACAATACTACATCTTCACTGTTTAAATTAATATCTAGATAGTTTATTACTTCTTCTTTATCCTTTGCTTCTAAAATATTTCCTCTATTATTTTTATTCTCACTTCCTTCTAAATATCCTTCTATATAAGCTTTTGAAAAACTTCCCAATACTATCAAATTTACGGATTTTTCTCCAGCATATTTCCCTATTTCTCTATGTGCCCTATAGGCCTCTTCTCCTAATTCCTTCATAGTACCAAGTACTGCAAACTTTCTTTTACTTTTAATATTGCATAATACCTCTATTGCCGCCTTCATAGAATCTGGGCTTGCATTATAGCTATCATCTACTATATTAAATTTTTTACCTTCTACCATATCTAATCTCATAGATGTAGTTTGCAAATCTAAAATACCATTTTTTATCTCTTCAAAACTCATTTTGAAAATCCTTCCACAGGCAATGGCCAGCAGTGAATTTAATACATTATGTTTTCCTGGTACGGGTATGTCTATTTGTAATTCATCCCCATCTTCAAAAATTTTAAAGGACACACTCTTTTCATTTAAATTTATGTCATAAGCATATATATTATGATTTTTTCCAAGTCCTGTTTTTATTAATTTATATTTCTCTTCTTTTAAATTTCCTAATAAATCATCTTCTCCATTTACTATGAGTATATTATCCTCACCAAAAAAGTCTATTATCTCTAATTTAGCTTTTAAAATATTATCTCGGCTCTTTAGGTTCTCTATATGAGATATACCTATATTAGTTATTATAGCTATATCTGGCAAAGCTGTTTTTGCCATTTTGTGTATTTCACCAAAGTTACTCATACCCATTTCTAATACAGCAATATCATAGGTTTTATCTAATTTAAATATCATTAGCGGAAGACCTATTTCATTATTAAAATTTCCCTCTGTTTTAAATACTTTATATTTAGCACCTAAAACTGATGCTGTTAAATCCTTAGTTGAAGTTTTCCCTGTGGATCCCGTAATGGCAACTACTTTAACCTCTAATTTACTTTTGTAATATTTAGCTAAATCCAATAAAGCTTCACTTGTATCTTTTACTTTTATAACAGTTGTGTAATCTTTTATTTCTTCTTTTTTAAAATGAACTTCATCTACTATGCAAATAAAAGCTCCTTTTTGGCTAGCTGAAGCTGTATATTCATTGCCATTGAATCTTTCACCTTTAAGTGCTATAAATATAGCTTTTTCTTCTATTTTTCTAGTATCTGTTGATATATATTCCCAACCTAATTCATTACCTTTTATTAAGATTTCTCCTGATACAGCTTTTACAATCTCTTCTAGTGACAAATACTCCATAAAATACTCCTCCTAATATAATTCTTCAATTATCTCCTTTATTACTTCTCTTTCATCAAAATGTATAGTTTTATCCTTTAAAATTTGATAATCTTCATGGCCTTTTCCTGCCACTACTATAACATCATCTTTTTTCGCTATAGTCATAGCTTTTTTAATGGCTTCCCTTCTACTTTGTACAATAATATAATTATCCTTAGTTACACCTTTTACTATATCATCTATTATACTAAAAGGCTCTTCTGTTCTTGGATTGTCTGAAGTTAATATAGCTAAATCACTAAGTTCTGTACCTATTCTTCCCATTATAGGTCTTTTAGCTCTATCTCTATCTCCTCCACACCCATAAACACTTATAAGCTTACCCTTGGTAAAATCTCGTGCAGTTCTTAATACATTGTCTAAACCATCTGGAGTATGAGCATAATCTACAATAACATCGTACCCTAAATTATATCCCATTGTAACTATTTCACATCTACCTGGAACCCCTGAAAGCTTTTCTAAACCCCTTTTTATAACTTTCAGACTAATTCCTTCATTTACACAAGCTAAAATACTTCCTAATGCATTTGATACATTATATTCTCCTGGTATATGTATGTTAATTTTCTCTTTATTTCCTTTAAAGTCTACAGTAAATTCTCCCCCTCTAGAATGCAACCTTACGCTTTCTGCCTTTAAATCCGAATATTTTTTTATAGAATAGGTAAAAGTTTTTTCTTCTATTTCTTTTAAAATTCTTTCTCCATAATTATCATCTATATTTATTACAGAATTAATACTATTTTTAAAAAGCATTAGTTTTGAATTATAATAGTTTTCAAAGGTTTTATGAAAGTCTAAATGATCCTGGGTTAAATTTGTAAATATACCTTCATTAAATTCTATTCCATATACTCTATCTAAATACAGTGAATGAGAGGATACTTCCATTACGCAGTAATCTACTCCACTATCTACCATATCCTTAAAAAGCTTATGTATTTCTAAAGACTCTGGTGTAGTTCTTTGAGCATAAATTTTTCTATCACCTATATAATTTAATATAGTTCCCATAAGCCCAACCTTAAAACCTGCTTCTTCTAATATGGATTTTATCATGAAAGTACTTGTTGTTTTACCATTAGTGCCTGTAACTCCTATTAGTTTTAATTTATCCTTAGGATTACCATAATAATTTGAAGCCGCCACTGCTAATGCTTTTCTACTATTTTTAACTTTTATAAAAGTAATATCTTTATACATATTTTCATTTTCAAATCCCTTATCAAAAACTATAACTTTGGCACCTTTCTCTATAGCAGATTCTATAAACTTATGTCCATCTGTACTATATCCTTGTATTGCAAAGAAAATATCATTCTTTTTAATATTTCTAGAATCATACTGAATATTTTCTATGTCTATTTCTATATTTCCATTTAGAATATTATACTCTAATTTTTTTAACACTTCTTTTAACTTCATAAATACTACACTCCTTCAGATTAAGTCTATTTTACAGTATAACAGTGAACGGCATAGCCGTTCACTGTTATATTTTTAATCTATAACTTCTTCTAATTTAACATGTATTGTAGTTCCCTTTGGAACTTCCTCATCTTCTTTAACACTTTGTTCATAAATTAGTCCACTTCCACTATAGGTTATTTTTAATCCAAGACTGTTAAGCAGTTTAGATGCATTTTCTATAGTATATCCTCTTATATCTGGAACTGCTACTACTCTATTATAATTGGATGTATTTCCAGTGTAAAGTATTATTTTACTTCCTTCTTTAACAGTATATCCAGGCTTTGGATTCATATCTGTAATGTAGTCGCCTTTCTCATTGACATTATAATCTAATTTTTGTTCCTTTAATATTTTTAATGCTTCTGACTTTTTAAGTCCTCTAATCTCAGGTATTACTATATCTTTCTTTAAGCTTTCAGCAATTTCTGAATCAGATGCATTTCCCTTTATTGAAAGATAATTAAATATATCATTAAATACCTGTTGAGCTACAGGAGCCGCTATTTGCCCTGCATAATAATTTGATGGATCTGGTTCATCTATAGACACAAATAATGTTATTTGAGGTTTTTCAGCTGGGGCCATTCCTGCAAAGGAGGATATATATTTTTGTTGTCCATACTTACCATCTATAACCTTTTGAGCTGTTCCAGTTTTACCTCCAATGGTATACCCCTCTATGAAAGCTTTTTTTCCTCCCCCTTCAGAAATTACCTTCTCAAGATAATTTCTTAATTGGGCAGTTTTTTCCTCACTTAATATTTTTCTTTCATTATAATCCTCAAATTTTTTCTCAGTTTTTTTCACACCTGTTTCTTCATTAAAAGATTGGATTTCTTTCAAGAAGTGAGGCTTAATAAGTTTTCCTCCATTAGCCACAGCATTAAAAGCGGTTAAATACTGAACAATTGAAACTGTATTTGTTTGTCCAAATGATATAGTAGCTAAATCCAACTCAGAAATATTGGATGGATTTTTAATAATTCCTAATGCTTCTCCTGGAGCATCTATTCCTGTTTTCTCTCCAAAACCAAATTTTCTTATATATTTATATAAATTCTCTTTTCCAATTTTCTTACCCAATTGTGTAAATCCCATGTTACAAGAATTTTTTAATATTTCTATAAAGCTTTGACTTCCATGCCCACCTGCTTTCCAGCACTTTACGATTCTCTTACCTATTACTGCTGAGCCCTTACAATAAAATTTGTCTTCTGCTGATACTAAATTTTCTTCTAAAGCTGCAATGGATGTTATTACTTTGAAAATAGATCCTGGTTCAAAGGTATCACTAATAGCTCTATTTCTCCACATCTTTTGTAATTCTTCTGAGGTTTTGTTCTCTGCCCAAGGGTTATTTGGGTTGTAATCTGGTTTGTTTACCAAGGCTAAAACCTCTCCGTTGTTAGGATTCATAGCCATAATAGTTACAGCTTTTGCTTTATTGTCACTTAAAGCTTGAGATGCTGCTTTTTCACAAAAATGTTGTATCATTTCATCTATTGTCAAAACCACATCTTTACCATCCTCTGGCTTTGTAAATTCTGATATAACATAGGGAAGCTGTTTTGACTTTGACGCATCTAGCTCTGCTATTTTTTTACCAGGTTTTCCTGATAGTATACTATTATACTGCATTTCTATTCCTACAAGCCCATCTCCATCTGAATTAGTATGTCCTAAAACATGAGCTAAATAATTTTCATTTGGATAATATCTTTTTGTATCTGGAGATACTATAACTCCCCATAAATCTAATGCCTTTACTTTATCTGCCATAGATTTTTCTATTCTTCTTTTTAAGGTGGCAGAACCATAGGGCAATCCATTAGGCAATTTTTTTTCTATAATTTTTACTACATCTTCTTTTTCCATTTCTAAAGCTTCTGCAAGTTTTGCTGCTGTTTCCTCTGAAGTAAGTTTCTTAGTTTTCATAGTATCTCTTAAAGCGTTTAAATCCAAGTCTACTCTATAAACATTTGCACTTACTGCTAATTCATTTCCCTTCCTATCTAATATTCTTCCTCTTTTAGCTGCTATTTCTACCTCGCTAGTCCACTGAGCTATAGCTCTACTTTTATAATCTGGTGACTTATGAATCATAACAAAGGTAAGTCTTCCTATTAAAGCAATGAATAATACAGTCAGTCCCATAAGTATGACAAACATTCTTTTCTTTAATAGTACTTTATCCCTATAATTTTTTTTGCTCAAACTAAATACCTCCGTTAAAATAACTTATTGAAAAAATTTGAAAATACTCCTTTATTTTTATTATTTTCCTCATCTGTATTCTTATTAAGCTTAAATATTTCTTTGCTCATATCGCAATAAATCATATTTTCTTTTGTAGGTGTTGACATTTTAAGTTTTCCTATAGCAGTATCTTCAATAGATTTTATATTATTCATTTTCACTAGTTCTACTTTTAAATTTTCATTTTCTTTACTTAACTTCACAATGCTATTATTTATATTGTTAAGCTGTTTTTGCATATTATATATTTTACTGTACCTTCCAATTATAATAGTTCCAACTATAAACACCATTAATATTTTCCGCATTATACTTAACTTTTTTCTAGAATTATTAGGATTTTTCTTCCTAAATACTTTTCTTTCTTTTTTCTTATAGCTTTTTTCTTCTATATGAACCTCAGGAGCAATAACAGTATTTCCGTCAACATAGTAATCTTTCTTATCTGTTATTATCAATTTTATTCACTCTCCCTTATTTTTAGAACAAGCCTTAAAGTTTCTCAGCTATTCTAAGCTTTGCACTTCTACTTCTTGGGTTTATTTCAACCTCTTCTTTGGAAGGATCTATAGGCTTTCTAGTTATTATTTTTACCAGTGGTTCTTTTCCACAGGTACAAATGGGAAAATCTTTGGGACATATACAAGGATCTTCTAATTCTTTAAATTTATTTTTTACTATTCTATCTTCTAGTGAATGGAAAGTAATTATGGCTATTCTTCCTCCACTTTTTAAACTTTTTACGGAATCTTCAATAGCTTTATTTAATATTTCAAGTTCTCCATTTACTTCTATTCTAATAGCCTGAAAGGTTCTCTTTGCTGGGTGAGGACCTTCCCTTCTAAATTTAGCTGGGATTGCTCTTTTTATTATATCTACTAATTCTCCAGTAGTTTCTATTTTTTTGTTTTCTCTACTTTCCACTATAAAATTTGATATTCTTTTAGCAAACCTTTCTTCCCCATAATCCTTTATTATCCTTGCTAGTTTACTTTCATCATAAAAATTTACTACTTCATAAGCATCTAGGGAGCTTTTCTTATTCATTCTCATATCTAAAGGAGCATTTTGCATATAGCTAAACCCCCTACTTTTTTCATCTAATTGATAAGAAGACACCCCTAAATCCATCAGAATACCATCTACTTTTCCTACTTCAAGTTCTTCTAAAATATCTTTTATATGATAAAAATTACTATGTTTATATAGTACGTTTTCATATTCTTTTAATTTTTCAGAAGCAGCCTTTAATGCCTCCTCATCTTGATCAATTCCTATAAGCTTCCCTTCTTTTGATAAATTTTTTAATATTTCTGATGAATGACCTGCTCCACCTAATGTGCAATCTACATATATTCCATTTTCTTTAATATTAAGTCCTTCTATACATTCATCTAAAAGAACAGATATGTGTTTAAATTCCATATTCTATCATTCCTTTACTACATATTTTATTTGCTTAGATTCCTAGTTCGCTCATTTTTTCTGCTATCTGTTCGTAGTCTATATTAGCATCATTATATTCTTCCCATTTTTCCCTACTCCAAATTTCTATTCTAGTAGCCACACCTATACTTACTATATCTTTATTTATATTGGCATATTTCATTAGATTTTGAGGTATTAAAGCTCTTCCCTGTTTATCTATGGAAATCTCATTAGCCCCGGAAAAAAAGAATCTTACAAAGGCTCTAGCATCTTTGTTAGTTAGTGGTAATTTTTTTAACTTTTCTTCTAGTATTCTCCATTCTTCCATAGGATATATATACAAACAATTATCTAATCCTTTGGTAAGTATGAAGCTTTCACCTAACTCTTCTCTAAATTTTGAAGGGATTATTATTCTATTTTTACTATCTACTCCGTGGTTATACTCCCCAATAAACATTTTCCCACCTCTAAAATCTATTTTACTCCACTTTAATCCACTTCAACCCACCTAAAGTTAAGTTCTATATTAATTGAACAATTCCTTTTTTTTGTTTAAAATAATTATTCATTTTCACCATAATATCTTTTGTATTTATAAATCTTTTATACAGTTACAACTATTCATTGATTTATACATGAAACTTATAATATAATCACTTTATTGACATAATAAAAAAATACAAGGGAGTGTGATAAATGGAACAAGCTATAAGTTTTCAATCCATCCTTATAATTTCTCTTTTAGCTTTTGTAACTCCAATAATAGTCAGCAGCTTTAAAAGGGTAAAAATTCCCTATGTAGTAGGGGAGATTCTGGTTGGAATTGTAGTAGGAAAAAGTCTTTTTAATATAGTTCAAGATGATATTTGGATAATATTTTTATCCAATTTAGGTTTAGCCTATCTAATGTTTTTAAGTGGTTTAGAGGTAGAAGTGGAGGATCTAAAAATAAGTGATGGAAATAATAAAGGTTTTAAAAATTTAATACTATGTTTTTCTATGTTTTTAATTTCTTTAGTTATTTCTTTTTTAATTTCTAAATTTTTAGTATCTATAAATTTAATAAGAAATGTAACTTTCTTT
This sequence comes from Clostridium tetani, assembly GCF_900167265.1. GTDB lineage: Bacteria > Bacillota > Clostridia > Clostridiales > Clostridiaceae > Clostridium_G > Clostridium_G tetani. The sequence goes on along the minus strand of NZ_FUWT01000002.1, from coordinate 360,136 downwards.
ACTTTCCTATTTGCATCCTCTGCACCAGGATTTATTGTTCCTTTCCTAAAGGAACGAGATCTATTAAATACAGAATACGGTCAAATAATATTAATTTTTAACCTTATAGCAGAATTTATATGTTTAATAGGAATTACTATAATATCTTCCACTGCAACTCGAGGTTTTAGCTATAAGAATTTCCTATTTATAATAGTAATATTAGTTTCTTTTTTACTTTATATAATAACTAGAAAACTATTTAAACATTTTGATTTTTCTATAGCTGCTTTTAGAAATTTACACATAGAAGTAAGAGCTGCTTTTGCCTTGATATTACTTCTTGTTACTTTATCTCAAGTAGTACATTCTGAAATAGTTTTAGGTTCGTTTTTGGCAGGCCTTATATTCTCTTTTCTTTTCCAAAGAGAAAGAGAGGACTTAAAATATAAATTAGATATAATAGGATATGGATTTTTAATACCTATATTTTTTATTGGAGTAGGCGTAAATTTAGATATATCCTCTATGTTTCAAAATCCTAAAACATTATTTATGATACCAGTTTTACTTTTGATATTTTACTTAGTAAAACTTATCCCCTCTTTATTATTAAGTAAGTATTTTGGAATAAAAAAAGCCATATCTTCTTCTTTTATATTATCTACACAGTTAAGCCTTATTATAGTTGGTTCTCAAATAGCCTATAGTCTGGATTTAATAGATTCATCTACCTATTCTCTATTTATAATAACCACTATAATATCTTGCTTATTGTTCCCAGTAATCTTTGATAGAAGCTTTAACTATGATGATATAGAAAGAAAGAAAAAACCTTTGATAGATAAAGTATGTATAAGAGAAACTGTGGTAACAAATGAAGAAGTATTTAATAAGCCTTTAAAAGAAATACCCTTTCCAAAGAATTGTATAGTGTTTTTGCTAATTAGGGATGAATTAGAAATAGTTCCAAGCGGCAATACTATTTTACTAGAAGGAGATATATTAATTCTTGCAGGTATGCACGAACATGAAGAAGAAATGCTTAGAGTAGTAAACATTTACTCCTAGAAAGCCTTTTAATTAACTAAAAAATTCTCAAATAAAAATGTGGTTCGAAAAGTTCGAACCACATTTTTTACTATTTCTTATAAAACTCTTTTATTTTTTCACATACGTAATCTACTTCATCTTCAGTTATTTCTGGATATATTGGAAGGGCTAATATTTCTTTACTTACCCTTTCCGCTACTGGGAAGTCTCCTTCTTTGTGTCCTAAATAACTAAAACATTTTTGTAAATGTAATGGAATTGGATAATATATACTAGTTCCTATTTCATTTTCTCTTAAGTATTGATTTAATTCATCTCTCTTTTCGCAAAGAATGTTAAATACATAGTATACTGGTTTTTGTTCCCCTTTTATCTTTGTAAATTTAATTTGCTCAACACCCTTTAACCTTTCTCTATACCAACCATTTATAGTTTCTCTTTTCGCTATGGACTCATCTATATATTTTAATTTTACTGATAAAATAGCTGCTTGCATAGTATCAAGTCTTGAATTATATCCTATATAATCATAATGATATTTGACTCCAGCACCATGAACTCTATAAATTCTCATAAGTTCAGCTAGTTTATCATCATTAGTTATAACCATTCCTCCGTCTCCATAACCACCTAATGTTTTAGTTGGGAAGAAAGAAAATATACCCATATCTCCTATAGTTCCAGCATGTCTATAAGTCTCTCCTTTACCTTTCCATTTCATACCAAAAGCTTCTGCAGCATCTTCAAATACTGTTAGGTTATGCCTTTTTGATATATCCATCACATCGTCCATATTTACCATTTGACAAAATAAATGTATAGGAAGTATTCCTGCTGTATTCTTAGTTATTTTTTCTTCTATTTTAGTAGTATCCATATTGAAAGTTTCTTCGTCAATGTCTACAAATACAGGTTTCCCTTCATGCTTAGCTATACAAGAAGTTGAAGCAAGGAATGTAAATGGGGAAGTTATAATTTCTTTTCCTTTTTTATATCCTAATATATCAGAGCCTATAACTAAAGCATCTGTTCCAGAAGCTACCCCTATAGCATGCTTCGCTCCTGTATAATTTGCCACTTCTCCTTCAAATTTTTTAACTTCTGGCCCTAGGGTGCTAATACCATTTTCTACAACACTATTTATAGCCTGTTGAAATTCTTCCTTCTTTTCATTATATTCTCTTTGTGATGTGTAAAAGCCAACTTTCATATTAATCTCTCCTTTAAAAGATAATATTTTATAATCTTTTTTCTACTGATTTAATAAGCTCATCTATAACGTATTCTGCATCCTCTAGGGTTAAGGTGGAATATACTGGTACACTTATTTCATTTTTATATTGATTATAAGCATTAGGATAGTCCTCTATTTTATATCCTAAGTTTTTATAAACTGTAAGCATAGGTAAAGGTATAAAGTGAACATTGGTTGCTATATTCTTATTTGCTAACTCCTCAATAACAGCACCTCTATCTTCTTCTTCAAAACCTTTTATTCTTAAAGGATATAAGTGATAAGAAGTTTCCATTTCTTCATTTTTATCAAAAGGAGTTATTGCCCAATCCTTATCCTTTAATTTATTTGAATATACATTAAATATAGCTTTTCTTTTTTCTAAAAGACTCTCATATCTTTTCATTTGGACTACTCCAATGGCTGCTTGCATATCTGTCATATTACATTTAAGTCCATCTGTTAATACATCATATCTCCAAGCTCCTGCTTTCATTTTTGAAAGAGCATCTTTAGATTGACCATTAAGAGAAGTATATTTAAATTCCTTTGTTAAATCTTCTCTACCTTTGAAATTGTTATTATTATATGTTATTCCTCCACCCTCTGCCGTAGTTAGATTTTTAACAGCATGGAAAGAGAATACATGAAAATCAAATTGACCTCCTACTTTCTTTCCTTTATAAGATGCTCCATAGGAATGAGCTGAATCAGATATTAATATTATATCCTCTCTTCCTAATTTTTTCAAAACTTCACGAACTTTATCATAATCTACAGGTACTCCTGCAAAATCTACAGTTATTATAGCCTTAGTTTTAGAGTTAATTGCTTTTTCTAATTTATCTATATCAATTAAAAAACTATCCTTTTTAACATCTACAAAGGTAGGTTTAATTCCTCTGTGTAAAATTATATTAGATGTTGAAGTATAGGTATACGGTGTTGTTATTACTTCATCTCCTTTTTTTATATCAAAAACTTTTAATATAAGTTCCATTCCTGAAGTAGCACTAGCTATAGCTACAGAATGGTTTGTATTGCAGTAATTTGCCATAATATTTTCAAATTCTGTAACCTTTGGCCCTGAAGTAATCCATCCTGACTCTAGAACTTTAACTACTTCATCTATTTCCTCTCTAGTTATATCTGGTGGTGAAAATGGTATCTTTTTATTCATTTTATTACACTCCTCTATATTTTTTACTTTTAAAAAAGCCTGTATCTTTAGTTATATAGATATATCCTTTTTGCACTTTTTCCTTTTTTAATATAGTTTGAATTTTTTTTAATCTTTCTCCATCAAACTTTTCTCTTATATTTCCTGGCATAGAAAATATATAATCCAAAAGAGCATCTTCTTCTTTTATGGTTAGACTATCCTCATATTTTTTTATATCCACATAGGGAAACCAATTATTCAAGATTTTTTTTCCATTTTCCAATTGGAATTTTTCAGTTAAATTAAAGCTTTCCACTTGAAGTATGTTTTTATCTACTTTGGATATAATTTCTCTCATTTCTTTCATATGCTCTTTTCCCACTGTAGAGGCGTAAAATACTCCATCTTTTTTAAGAACCCTCTTAATTTCACTCATAGCCCTATCTATGTTTTCTACATGATATAGCATGTGATTTGCAATTACCAAATCAAAGCTTTCATCTTCATAGGGAATTTTCTCTACATCCACAATTTGGAATTTAAATCTTTCTTTTTGTTTAACTAAATTCTTTTTAGCATCCTCCAACATCCCCTTTGAAAAATCTGTAAGATAAATATCCCAACTTTTAGGTATATAATTGTAATTGATTCTCCAAAGGCTTCCATCACCGCAACCTAACTCTAAAACTTTACACTCTTCATTTAGTGGTAGATTTTTAAAAAACCAAGGCATCCATCCCTCTGTATTAGTGCTAAACCTTTGGTGTAAATTTATTCTAGCTCTTAGGTTTGATGAATTTTTATATTGTTCAATCCACTTTTTATCTTCATTTATTAAACTTATAATATTTATAAATTTATCCCAATTGACCTTTTCCTCTTCCTCTACCATGTTTAATGTTTCATCTATTGCCTTTACTATATTTTTCATTTGTTTAGCTTTTTCTTCTATGATTTCCTTTTGAATTTCTAAAGATTTCTTAAACCCATTGGAAATTAAATCATATTTCATAATATCTCCAATTTCCTCTAAGGATAAACCGATAAATTTTAAAGTAAGTATTTTTTGTAAATTACCAAAATCCTCTTTTGTATAAAGCCTATGACCTAATTCATTGTAAGCAGTAGGTTTTAAAAGATCTATTTTATCGTAGTATCTTAAAGTTCTAAGAGTGACTCCTGCCTTCTTTGCAAATTCTCCTATGGTAAAAAAATCTTTTCCTTTCCCCATATTTTCCACCTCTATTTTGATTATATACCATGACGCAAGGTAATGGGCAATAGGTTAATGAATAATTAATAATGAATAATGAGCAATTATGGTTGTTTTTCTTCCTTAAGTCAGAAAATCTTTATGTTTAGCCAAGGCTAAACATTTTTAAATTAACTAAATAAAATCAGGTATTAATCATTTTAACACCTGATTTCTATTTACAATTTATTTATGACCCCCGAGAGTCATCTTAAGTAAACAATGAACAACTATCTATCTTATCTAATAAAATTAAAGTTCTTCTGACGTTAGGAGGAAGAACCTCCTTAGTTATTCACTGAATAAAAGTGCAGAGCACTTTTATTCTAAACGTTGAATCTAAATAATATAACGTCTCCATCTTTTACTACATATTCTTTTCCTTCTAATCTATAGCATCCTTTTTCCTTTGCTGCAGCTTCTGAACCACACTCTACTAATTCATCATAAGAAACTACTTCTGCTCTTATAAATCCTCTTTCAAAATCTGTATGGATTTTCCCTGCTGCTCCTGGTGCTTTAGTTCCTTCTTTTATCGTCCAAGCTCTTACTTCTTGAACTCCTGCTGTTAAATAGCTTATTAAACCCAATAATTTATAACTTGCTTGTATTAATTTATAAAGCCCTGGTTCTTCTATGCCGTATTCTTTAAGCATTTCAAGCTTTTCTTCTTCTTCTAAAGTAGATAGTTCTTCTTCAATTTTTGCACTTATAGCTACTACTTCAGCTTCTTCGCCCTTAGCATATTCCTTTACCTTTTTTACATATTCATTTTCTAAATTACCAGAAATTAAGTCTTCTTCTGATAAATTACAAACATATAAAACTGGTTTAGAAGTAATAAGAAATAGTCCTTTTATTATCTCTTTTTCGTCTTCTGTAGCATCAAAAGTTCTAACTGGCTTTTCTGCTTCTAAATGGGCTTTTAATTTTTCCATTAGCTCCATTTCTAATTTAGCATTTTTATCTCCACTTCTAAAAGCTTTAGTTGTTCTTTCCATTCTTCTTTGTAGTGCCTCAATATCGGATAGTATAAGTTCAAGATTTATAGTTTCTATATCCCTAACAGGGTCTACATTACCTTCTACATGAACTACATTTCCATCATCAAAACATCTAACCACATGAACTATGGATTCAACTTCTCTTATATGAGAAAGAAACTTATTTCCTAGTCCTTCACCTTTACTCGCCCCTTTTACAAGACCTGCTATATCATAAAACTCTATAGTTGCATAAAGCTTTCTTTTCGTATTATACATTTTTTCTAAAACATCTAACCTTTTATCTGGCACAGTAACCACACCTACATTAGGTTCTATGGTACAAAATGGATAGTTTGCCGCTTCAGCTCCTGCACTTGTAATTGCATTAAATAGAGTACTTTTACCTACATTAGGTAGTCCAACAATTCCTAGTTTCATATATGTACACAATCCTTTCATAAACTTTAGTTAATTCCTTCTAAAATTATACTCTACTCCTAATTTTTTTTCAATGAAAAAGGAGTAATCCTTTTTTTAGATAGTACAAAAGGAATGCCAAAAGCATTCCTTTTTAAATTTTTAATCAAGAACTACTTTCTTCTATAATATTTTTTAAGTTCTCTATTCGCTTCTTCAAATACATCTTTACAAGTAACTTTTTCATTACACATAAAAATTTCCACTGCATCTTCTACTGTTTTCATAAGATATATCCTAAAATTACCATTTTCCACTTCTTCTTCTACTTCTCTATTTAATACTAAATTGTCTCTATTGGAATAGGGAATTGCCACTCCTTTATTTTTTACAGTATCTAGATTTTTGCAAACATTAAAAAAACCTTCTATTTTTTCATTAACTCCACCTATGGGCTGAACTTCTCCCTTTTGATTTATAGAGCCTGTTACTGCAATATTTCTTTTTATGCCTATTCTACTTATAGCAGAAATTATGGATATTACCTCGGCAACGGATGCACTATCTCCATCTATTTTTCCGTAAACCTGTTCAAAGCTTATATGAAAATCTACAGGTAATCTTGAATATCTTCCAAAAGTATCATTAATATATCCTTTTAATATATTAATAGCTTTATTATGAATTTTCCCACTCAAATTACTATCCTTTTGTACATCTATAATATTACCGCTACCATTATAGCAATTACAGGTTATTTTAACAGGCTTGCCAAAACTTAAATATCCTGCATCTAAAACTGTAAGTCCATTTATCTCTCCTATGGCATTCCCTTTTAGATTCATATAAATTTTCCCATCCTTAAATTCTTCAATTATTTTATCTTCTAACATATCTTCCTTATAAAATCCTGATACAACTTCTTCTCCATCTATAAAATCCTTATTTTCTTCTACAGCTCTATTATTTGCCATTACTAAGATCTTCTCTAACTCTTCTAATTTAAAATAAAACTTTCTTCTATCTTCAGCCTTTCTAGAAAGAGCTTTAGCTATTTCAAAAATACCACCCTCTTTTACAGGCTTTAAATTATTTTTTTTGCAGATATCATCTATACTACTTATTAAAGAAGACTTACTTTTTTTGTTGATATTTACAATAGGGTCATATTGTCCTCTTATTTTGAATATTTTCCTAAAATCTTCATCGTGATTATATAATATATCATAGGTTTCAAAGTCTCCAATTAAAATTACTTTTTCTTTAATTTTTATAGGTTCTGGTTGCATTCCACTTAAAGCCAATACTTCTAAATATCCTTTGCTGTAATTCATATCTATTTTTCCACTCATAATGGTCTTTTTAAAATAATAATAGGATGCTGCATTGGTTAGTAGTTTATTAGCTCTTAATATAAGACATCCTCCATTTGCTCTTAGCATAGATCCTGGTTTAATCATATTTATATCTGTTACATAGTTTCCATTCTTGTTTTCATATTCAATAGCGCCTAAAAGATTTTCTAAATTTGGATCTTCTTCATAAATGCAAGGCATACATTCAGTATCTTTATTATCTAATATTATGCTTACTCCATATTTATATATAATTTCTGCTGTATCCTCTTCTTCAAAATCATAATCTTCGGAATAACTTTCTACCAAATCCATTTCTATTTTGCTATAAACATAATTCAAATACTCAGTAGCCTGTCTTTCTTCTTTTAGTAAGTTATCATAATAAGCTTTTATATCTTTCATGTTTTCATTTAAATATTCTTTAAATATCTTTTTTATGCCCTCTAAAAGTTTTTCCTCTTTATCATGTAGAACCTCTAACAAATGCTCTGCTTCTTTTTTCAATTCAGATATTTTAACTAATATCTTCCCTCTCTTTTCTCTAGATAGAAGCTCAAATTCTTTTTCTGTCATTGGCTCCCCATCTTCTTTTAAAGGCTCAAATACAATTCCTGATTTTGAAAGCTTTATATCGAATCCTTTATCCTTAGATGTTTCAATAATTTTTTCTAATAAATCACTTTTCATATCCTCTATTTCTTCTAGAAACTGTTCTTTTTTTTCATTTTTAGAAGAATTATAAAACTCACTAGCTAGATTCCAATACTTATCTTGAATATCTTTTAGAGCCTTTTTTAAAATAATTCCATTACCCCATGATAATATTATGGGTGTGGGCTTTTTTATATTCTCTTTTATAACATAACAAATATCTTCAAGATTTACATTTTTGAATTCTTTATTTATAAAATAGATAATATTTTTCAATTTATCCTTAGAAAAATCATCTATTAAATACAAATTATATCCTTCTTTATCTATGGACAAGGCTTTCTTAATTTCTTTATATGTTTCGTAGTATTCTGCTATACAATCTTCTTCTTGAAAATCTACATCATTAAAATCTATCTCATACTTAATCTTATTTAATCTAAATCCTTCCATATTGATCCCTCCTTTATAGCCATTAATATATTAATATTCTTTGTATATGTTTTTAGGAACGGATTTATGAAGTTTATGAAATTTTATTGCTTTTTTATAATCTTTTATCTTATAATGTTTAATGTTCATATATTTTAAAAATAAAGATACTATGGTATAATAAAACTAAATATTACCATAGTATTAATATGTATTAATTTATATAATAATTTTTATTCAATGTGGAATCATAAATAAATATATTGCAAAGGAGTTATTTATATGGGATTTACTGATAAGTTAAATAAATACTATGCTGAAAACTATATTAAGAAATATGGAGATAGATTATCTCAAGTACAAGGAAACATCGTTTCCGTAAAAGTTGAAGAAAAAACTATTCTCTGGATTTTTCATAAAATAACAGCGGTTTTATTAGTTAAACCAGAAAGAAGTAAAAATATTGTAAGATGCGTGTATAAAAAGAAAAGATGGTTTAAAAAAATAGATTTTATACCACTATCTCAAGGAAATTTTGTGTTAGTACAAGGACTTAAAGGGAAAAAAGGAAAAGAAAATAGAGAAGAAATAGAAATAATGAACATAAGAAATCTTACAACTAAAAGAGATTTAATTCCTCTTGAAGAAGAACCAAAAGTTCAAAGGGTTAAACAAACTAGATACAAGTAGTTACAAATGAATAATTAATGAGGTTCTTCCTCCTATCATCGGAAGAACTTTAATTTTATTTTGTAGACTCGTTAACATCACTTGTTTTAGTGAAGAGTTAAGAGTTTAGCCATAGCTAAACGTAAAGATTTTCTGACCTAAGTAAGAAAATCAACCATAATTATTCATTGTTCCTTGTTCATTATAAAAAGTGCGTACATCAATAAAAAATGTACGCACTTTTTATTTTATCTTTTTCTATTTCTAATTAAAAGATATATACTGTTTATAAGTGATATGATTCCTGAGAAAAATATTACTATAAACCACTGACTTAAACTTATACTTGAAGTATGAAAGGTTTTTTGAAAAAATGGAATATATATAACGCAAAATAGCATCACTATGGATACAGCTACTGCCATTATTAAATAAATATTGGTTAAATACTTTATTTCAAATATAGAATGTCTTTCCGATCTACATTCAAATACATGTATTAATTGAGATAGTATTAAGGTACTTAGGGCAATGGTTCTACATGTTCTTAAATCCATATTATAAGCATATGCCATGTAAAAGGAAAGAACCGTACATATACCTATTAAACTTCCCCTTATTAATATCTTTTCCTTTAACCCTCTGGAAAATATACTCTCATCCTTTCCTCTTGGTTTTTGTTTCATAATATCTATATCTGCAGGATCTACTCCTAAAGCCATAGCAGGTAAACCATCTGTGGCTAAATTTACAAATAAAATTTGTATAGGAAGTAGCGGTGTTGGAAGATTCATTATAGAAGCTAAAAATACTGTTAGAACTTCACCCAAATTGCAGGATAGTAAATATCTTATAAACTTTCTTATATTATCATATATAACTCTTCCCTCTTCTACTGCGTCTACAATAGTTTTAAAATTATCATCCAAAAGTATCATAGAAGATGCTTCCTTTGTAACATCTGTGCCAGTCATTCCCATGGATATACCAATATCTGCTTCCTTAACTGCTGGAGCATCATTTACGCCGTCTCCAGTCATTGCTACTACTCTATTTCCCCTTTTGAAGGTTTCAACTATTCTCAGCTTATGATTTGGACTAACTCTTGCAAATATTTTTATATTATCAATTATATCTTCAAGTTTTTTATCACTAAGCTTATCTAATTCTTCTCCTGTTATTACTTGTTTATAAGAATTGGCTATGCCCAGTTCCTTACCTATAGCATAGGCTGTATTTTTATGGTCTCCAGTTATCATAACAGGCATTATTCCAGCCATTCTACATTTATAAACTGCGTCCTCTACTTCTTTTCTAGGTGGGTCTATCATTCCACCAATTCCTACAAAAACAATATCTTTTTCTAAATTAGACCCCTTAAAATTAGATCCTTCAATAAGTTTATAACCTACTGCTATACATCTTAAAGCTTTTAATGACATATCTTCTACTGCCTTTAATATATTTTTTTTGTAAGTTTCTTTTAAAGGCTCTATTCTTCCATTAATGTGAATGTATTTGCATCTTTCTATTATTCTCTCTGGAGCCCCTTTTATATATAATGTATTATTTCCTTGTTCTCTTACCACTACGGACATAATCTTCCTATTAGAATCAAAGGGTTCCTCATACACTTTCTTCCCTATATCTAATATAGATTTTACATCCTTTGTATTTTTAAAGCAGGCTTTTATTAAAGCTACTTCTGTTGGGTCTCCAAAAATACCTTTATTTATATCCTTTTGAGTAAAATCTAAATTACAATCATTACAATATGTAACAATCTTTTTAAAAAGCTTATCTTCAATAGTCTTGTCTTCCTCTAAAGCTTTTAAGCTATTATTATAAAAAACTTCCTTTACCTTCATTTTATTTTCTGTTAATGTTCCAGTTTTATCGCTACATATTATAGAAGTACATCCTAAGGTCTCTACGGCTGGCAATCTTCTAACCAATGCATTCTTCTTTAGCATTCTAAATACTCCTAGTGCTAAAGACACTGTAACAATAGCAGGTAGTCCTTCTGGAATTGCTGCCACTGCTAAACTTACTCCTAAAAGTAACATTTCATATTTATTATTCCCTCTCATTATGCCAACTACAGTTACTACTATACAAATAATTAGGCATATTACAACTAGTACCTTCCCAAGAGAATTTAGTTTTTCTTTAAGTGGAGATTTATCCTTTTCTATGTTATCTAACATACCTGCTATTTTACCCATTTCAGTATTCATACCTGTTGCCATAATTTTTGCCATAGCTTTTCCTTTTAAAACTATGGTTCCCATGTAAATATCTTTATTTTTGCCCTTTCCATTTTTATTAACACCTACAGATTCTCCAGTTAGTAAAGATTCATCTAGCATAAGAGAATAATTATCTAATATAATAGAATCTGCTGGAACCCTATCTCCACTTTCTATTAAGATTACATCTCCAATAACCAGTTCCATAGCATTTATAACTTTTATTTTTCCATCTCTCATTACTTTAGCTGTAGGTGCAGCCATATTCTTTAAAGATTCTAATGATTTTTCAGTTTTATACTCCTGTATAAAGCCTAAGCTTCCATTTATAACTATTATGACAAAAATAGTTATTGCATCTGCCTTTTCTCCCATGAGCCCTGATAGTATAGTTGCTACTATGAGGACCCAAATTATCACATCATTAAATTGTTCTAAAAAAATTTTAACAGGAGATATTTTTTCTTTTTCCTTCAAGGTATTTAAGCCATATTTCTTAAGCCTACTATTGGCCTCTCTCGTACTTAATCCTATTTCTAATATTTCTTTTTCAATAGACAAATTAACACCCCCTAAACTTTATTCACTGTTAAAATATATGCACAAACTTTCATTTAATGAACAAGGAATAATTATCACTTTAACTTTTTTGTTTTTTTTGCTATGATTAATAAGCATATAAAAATTATAAAGACTTTAATTATTTCAAGGAGGATTTATTTTGAAAGACATAATTTATATTTCTGGACACAGAAACCCAGATACGGATTCTATATGTTCTGCTATAGCATACGCAGAATTAAAAAACAAAACAGGAGAAACTCCTGCAATCCCCATAAGACTTGGAGAAATAAGCAGGGAAACAAAATTTGTACTAGATTATTTTAAAGTAGAAGAGCCTGAATTTATGGAAACTATAAAGGCTCAAATACAAGATTTAAATATAGATAATGTAGCACCTATATCTCCAGACATTTCATTAAAAATGGCATGGTCCATTATGCAAAAAAACAATTTAAAAACTCTACCTGTTGTAGGGAATAATGATCAATTAGTAGGTCTTGCTTCACTATCAAATATTACTTCTACATATATGGATATATGGAATAATAACATATTATCTAAAAGTAAAACTACTTTAAATAACATATTAGAAACCCTTTCAGCTAAATGTATTCATGGTGATATTACATCAAGCAATTTTAAAGGTAAAATAGTAGTTGCTGCTATGCAACCTGAAAGTGCTTGTGACCTAATAGAAGAAGGTGACATTGTAATATGTGGTGATAGAGAAGATACTCAAGAACTTATCATAAATTTAAAGGCATCTTTAATGATTATAACTGGTAAACATGAAGTATCTAAAAAAATAATAGATAAAGCTAAAAAGGCTAATTGCGCTATAATAACTACACCTTATGATACATATACAACTTCTAGATTGCTTCCTCAAAGTGTACCTGTTGATTACATAATGACCAAAGATGATTTAGTTGTATTTCATCATGATGATTTAGTAGATGAAATTAGAGACATAATGTTAGAAACAAGATACAGAAGTTATCCTGTAGTAGATAACGATAAAAAAGTTTTAGGAAGTATATCCAGATATCATTTAATATCTAAAAATAAAAAGAAAGTTATTTTAGTAGATCATAATGAACGAAGTCAATCTGTACCAGGACTTGAAGATGCAGAATTAATAGCAATTATAGACCATCACAGAATTGCAGATATTCAAACAGGCTCTCCTATATATTTTAGAAATGAACCTGTTGGTTGTACTGCTACTATAATAGCATCTATGTATTTTGAAAATGGTATAGTACCTTCAAAACAAATAGCTGGAATACTATGTGCTGCTATAATATCAGATACCCTTTTACTTAAATCACCTACATCTACAAATACAGATAAATATATATTAAAAAGACTTGCAGAAATTGCAGCATTAGATGTAGAAGATTTTGCTGAACAAATGTTTAAAGAAGGCTCTTCCTTAAAAGGTAAAAGTATAGATGAAATATTTAATCAAGATTTTAAAATCTTTAATATAAGTTCTATAAAAGTAGGAGTAGGTCAAATAAATACTATGGATATAGAAGGTTTTAATTCCATAAAAGATGATATGATATCTTATATGGAAGATAAAACTTCTAAAGAAAAGTTTAATTTACTTATTTTAATGGTTACTGACCTATTAAAAGACGGTTCTAAAATCCTTGCAGTAGGAAAAGAAAAATATTTAGTTAATAAAGCCTTTGGAGTAGAATTAAAGGATAATTCTGTTTACTTACCTAATGTTATGTCTAGAAAAAAACAAATTATTCCACCATTATCTACTGCCGCTTCTGATTTATAAAACTTTATCTTTAATTTAGTAAACTTATTCCTCCTAACTTCATATACTAGTAGTGGTTAATTTGCTAACTATTTATTTTTAGGAGGAATAATATGTATGATAATCACTGTATATTTAACCCATCATTTCTTTGTCCTATGATGAGGAGACCTTGTTCAAATATGAATATGGGATTAAACTATAATTATAATTTCGATGATATTTATGAAGACCCTTTTAATCCCATAGAAGAAGAAGCTTTTAACATAAAATTTAAAAGAGTTAGCTTAGAAGAACTCATTGATTAAAAAACTCTTCACTGTTAGTTAAGGAAAACTAACAGTGAAGAGTTTTTTAATCAATGAACAATGAATAATGAATAATAAACAAATCAAGGTAATTTGTTTATTATTCATTAACTAAAGGCTTAACGTCCTCTTAAATTGTTTATCATACCCCACATCTCATCTGCTGCTTTAACAGCTCTTGAGCTAAATTCAAATGCTCTTTGAGATACTATCATATCTGACATTTCTTTTTCCATTCTAACATTAGATCTTTCTACATATCCTTGTAATACATCTGAATTTACAGCCTCTGGATTTACACCTTGTACTGGTTTGTATAAATTGTCACTTACAGATATAAAAGCATTTTCTCCTACTGCATCATAAACATTTATTTTACCTATTAATCTTGGCTTTTTAGCATCTTTTAAATAAACACGTCCATCTTTTTCTACATAAAAATTATCTTTAATTAATGGAGTTCTTCTTTGTACCTCACCAAAATCATCATCATAGTCCTCATAATCGTCATAGTAATCATCGTCAAAATCATACTCTTCATCTTCATCTATTATATTTTCTATATTTCTATCTATTTCTAGTATGTTTCCATTCTTATCTACTAAATTTCCTTTATTGTCTAAATTGAAATTTCCTGCTCTTATATAATATTCTTTGTCATTTGAAAATACTTTAAAATATCCATTACCATCTATGGCAAAGTCTGTACTAGAACCTGTGTTATTAAGGGTTCCCTGAGTATTATCTCTTATCCAAGGACCTGTTTTTACACCAGTTCCATGTATTAAATTTCTATTTCCCTCTTCATTTACAGGATATCCCCTTCTATCAAGTGTTTCATTCATTAAATCTTGAAAGGAAACATCCTGTCTTTTATATCCTTCAGTATTTACATTTGCTATATTATTAGATATAGCATCTAATTTTTCCTGTTGGGCATACATGGCACTTCTTCCAGACCAAAGTACTCTAAGCATTATTACTCCCCCTTGCCTTTCTATCTAACATTTCCTATCTCATTTACAGCTTTCCCTAAGGTATCATCTATAGATTGTATAATTTTTTGATTGGTTTCAAAAGTTCTCATAACTGTCATCATTTCAATCATTTCTCTTATTGTATTTACATTGGATTTTTCTAAAGTATTTTGTTTTACAATATAATCTGTAGAGTTTACAGCATTGTTTCCTGTGTAGGCATCATGTCCTACCTTTCTTAAATCGTTATAATTCTGAAAATCAGCTACTTGAAGTGTGTATGTAGTATTACCATCTACTAATATGTTTCCCTCTTTTGTCAAAGTAAAATTTTCTGTATTTAATCTAATAGGCTCTACTGCTCCTGTATCATTATTTCTACCTATTACATTGTACCCACTATCATTTACCAAAAATCCTCTATTATTTACATAAAAGTGACCATTTCTTGTATATAATCTTTCATTGCCTCCTTGTCCTTCTCTTTCTACTACAAAGAAACCTTTGCCCTGTATTGCAAAATCTGTAGCTCTATCTGTTTTTTCTAACATACCCTGTTGGAAATATGTATTTACTTCATCTATCTTGCTTCCCATAGAAAGTCCCCCAAGATCATGTCTTACATTTTTATTACCAACTTTTTTATCATAATTATATAAAAGTACATCATCAAATTGCTTAACTGATAAATTATCAGATTTAAACCCTGGTGTAGTTACATTTGCTAAATTATTTGTTACAACATTTTGTTTAGCTTCTTCAGTAATCATGCCAGATACGGCAGTATATAATCCTCTTATCATTTTTTCTTCACATCCTTATTTATAATAACTTTTACTTCTTGTGGATACTTCATTCCCATGGAACGTGCTCTTTTTTCTATTTCATAATCACTTAAATTATAATTAATTTTAACTCCCATCATGGATATTATGCCCATAACTAGGCCTATACCAATTCCTAATAATAATCTTCTGTCATAAAAAAAAGAAATAGATTCTTTTAATCTAGATATAAATCCTTTATTAATAGTACCTCCCCCTTGCCCATATTTAAAATTTCGCATATTTCATCTATATTCTTTCCCTTATCTATTAGCTTTTTTACCTCTTCCATCTTTATATTATTGGAATTTGTATATTCCACTTTTGGCAGTATAATTTCTTTTTCATCTAAGATATCTATGCTTTTCTTTATAGATTCTTTAAAATTATTATTAATAATCTTTGTTTCCAATCCTTTTATTTGTTGTTTTAAGTCTTCAATTTCTTCTTGAATACTATAAAAGGTTTCTCCCATTTCTTTTCTCATCTTCATAATTTCAGCTTCATTTTTATCCATATTATCATGAGCTATATTTAAATTTTCACTAAAATTTTCATTCTTAGGATTTTTGTCTTTTTTTATAGCACTAATATTTAACACTATAAGTATTATTCCTATAGATAATAAAACAAATTGCATAGAAAATTACCCCTTAATTTATGATTTTTAGTTTTTTTAATTCACTTCTCAAATGGACAATAGCTCTACTATGTAATTGACATACTCTAGATTCCGAAACATCTAAAACCTTTCCTATCTCTTTTAATGTAAGCCTTTCATAATAATATAAAGACAAAACTATTCTATCTCTTTCTTTTAATTTATTTATAGCTTTTTCTAAATACTCAATTAACTCTTTTTCTTCTAAAATCTTTTCAGGGCTTGGACTATTTTTATCAACTACAGTAGCCATTAAAGACATATCCTCTTCATCAGAAAATATAAAATCCTCTAAGGATACTATGGATATGTAATTTATATAATTTTCTATTTGAGCCACTTCTTTTAAAGACATATCTAATTCCTTTGCTACTTCTTCTAATTTTGGTTCTTTAAAATTCTTCATTTGTAGCTTTTCTACTGCCTCATTGTATCTATTAAGTTTATCCATGGCACTTTTGGATATAGGGCTTATTCTCCTTAATTCATCTATCATTGAACCCCTTATTCTTATAGATGCATAGGTAGAGAACTTCATTCCCTTAGATGGATCAAATTTCTGCATAGCATCCATAAGACCAAGCATACCATAGCCTACTAAGTCATCATAATCTATATACTTTGTTTTTCCTATAATAACCCTAGATGCTATATATTTTACAAGGGGAATATATTTTTTAACTAATCCTTCCTTGACATCACATTCTTCAGCTATGGACATATTTTATCTCTCCTTCATCCCGGTTTTTCTATGTTTTCTCATTATTTGAAACAGTAAGGACACTATTTTTTCTACAGTTTTATTATCTACATCTTCAAAGGCAACTCCGTATACAAACTCATTTATTTTTTCTTTTCTTATTATTTTTCCTTTTATAGATATATTCTCGTCCTTTATTGGTATGGTTATAATTAAAAGTTCTCCTAGTTGTAACTCCTTTTCTGTAGACAATTTTATACCTCCGCCACTAATGTCTACTGTATGTCCATGAAAAAATTCAAATTGGTTATCTGTAATATTTTTTATGCTCTGATTTTTCTCTAAAAGTGCACATAATACTTCTACAGTAAATGGCACTCTTACAAAATTTCTTCTCTGTACTTTAGATATTTTATCTGGATGTTTTAAAAGTACCATCATAACCCTGTCATCTACTTTTCTACCTGATACTATGGTGTAAAATTTATATAATTTATTTTTATTATAATATACAGCCTCAACTGTATCTTCTAATCTTAAAGGAAGATATCCTCCATCTTTTACTGGTATACTTATGGCTATATACTCTTTATTTATATCTTGTATATTACTTTTGTATACCCCATCATCCATTAATATTTCAATTCTTCCATTAACATTAAATTCTTTTATTGACTTCATAATTATCCACCCCACCACTGTAATAATTAAGCCTTAAAAGCATTAAACATTTTCTTAAAAAAGCTTTGTATACTTATGTCCTTAGTTTTTTCTTTTCTATGGCTTCTATCTTTTATTAAAAAGTCAGCTACATTCTCTATGCTCTTTGCAGCATAAGAATTTGGAAAACTTAATATAAAAGGACTTTGTTTTCTCACAGCTTCTATAACTTTCCTATCTTCCATTATATACCCTAAAAATTCCAAATCAATACTTAAAAATTTATTAGAAGTATTATTAAATTTATTAAAGGTATTTAAAGCTTCTTTATAGTTTAAAGCCTTATTTACAACTACTTTGGCATTACTTTTTATCTTAAAATAGCTTACTAATTTTAATAAACTATAAGCATCTGTCAAAGCTGTGGGTTCAGGAGTTGTAAGGAGTATTAAATCTTCACTACAAGATATAAATCTTAAAACTCGATCATCAGCTCCTGCACCTGTATCTATAATTATGAAGTCTAAATCTCTTAAAGCACTTATTTTTCCAATAAAATTTTCTCTTATCTCTTCTGTAATTTCGTTTAGTTTAGTCATACCAGAACCACCTGGTAAAAGCTTAACCCCAAAAGGCCCTTCTATTATTACCTCTTCTAGCGGCATATTATGAAATAAAACATGCCCTATATCATATTTTGGAAAGAAACCCATTAATATATCATCATTTGCCATACCTATATCCGTATCTAAAACAAGAACTTTCTTTCCTCTTTTTTGAAGTGCAATAGATAGGTTTACAACGAAATTACTTTTTCCTACTCCGCCTTTTCCAGAAGTTACAGTAAGTATTTTTGGTTTTTTTTCTTCTTCTAAATCTTTCAGATCATTATTCTTCTGAGCTACTAGCTTTCTTAAGGATGCAGCCTGATCTAACATATATTATCCTCTCCTAGTATTAAGCCAGTTATCTCCTTTGGAGTTACTAATCTTATGTCCTCTGGAACATTTTGACCAGTAGTTATAAAGCTTATAGGTTTTTTTGTGCTATTTGCTATATTTAAAATAGAACCATAGGTAGTAGTTTCATCTAATTTGGTAATAATAACACTTTTATACCCTAGTGTTTTGTATCCTTCTACTATACTATCTATATCCTTATTTTTTGTGGTGGAACTTATAACTAAATGTATGTTTTCACTATTTACTTTTTCTATAAAGGCTCTAAGTTCTGAAATTTGCATTACATTCTTAGAGCTTCTTCCTGTAGTATCAACTAAAATTACTTCGCAGTTTTTCATATCTTCTATGGCATCTTCCATATCCTTTATAGAAAATACAACTTTAAAGGGTATTTTCATAATATCTGCATAGGTCTTTAACTGTTCTACTGCTCCTATTCTATAGGTATCCACAGTAATTAATCCCACTTTCTTTTTCTCTACTAATGAAAGTCTTCCTGCAAGTTTTGCAATAGTTGTAGTCTTTCCAACTCCTGTAGGTCCTACTAAAACTACGGCACCCTTTAAATCCTCTGAAGATACTCTAACTCTATCTTCTATAAATTCCTTTGTCTTTTCTAAAGCTTCTGTTATATTTTCTACTTCATTTAATTCATCTAGTATTTTTTCTATAATATCTTCGGATATATCATTATCTTTTAATATACTTTTTATCTCTTTTATTTCTTGTCTCTCTTCTTCTATATTTCCTTTATAAGTATTATCTACAAAAGAAGTAAAAGCGTTTTTCATTTCTTCTATCTCTTTTAATATCCTTTTATCCCCGTTAAAATTATCTAAAGTATTTTCTACTGGTCTCTCTTTTTTTCTATCTATACTATTTTCTAATAACTGTTTTACAGCATTATAGTTTTCTGCTTCTTTACTATCATGAGAGCTTTCAGTAGTTGCGGTAACTTCAAGAACTTTCTTTTTAAAAAAGCCACTTATTCCTGACCTTCTAATCTTTCGCTGACTTATTATTACTGCATCTTTTCCTAATTCGTATCTTATTCTAGTCATTGCTTCATTCATGTCATTTACCACATATCTTTTTATAATCATTTTATATACTTACAACTCCTTCTGCTTTAATATCCACATCATTTGGAATTTCATTTATAGATAAAACAGCTAAACTAGGAAAAACCATTTCTGTTAATTTTCTAAATGCTGGTCTTACATTTGGAGAAACCAATATAGCTGGTTGCCCCTCATAAAAGAACACTTTATCCATATTTTCCTTTAATGAAGATAATATTTTTCCAGTAGTATCTGGATCTATTGCAGGGAAGGAGCCTTGCATAGATTTTTGAATATTATTTCCTATAAGTTCCTCTACTTCAGGAGCCAGTGTCATTACAGTTATGCCACCTTTTTCATCTATTAAGGATTCACATATGTTTCTACTTAAAGAAAATCTAACATACTCCGTAAGAAGTTCTAAGTCCTTTGTAGTTCTTGAATTATCTGCTAGAGATTCAAGTATTGTAACCATATCCTTTATAGAAACTCTTTCTTTTAATAAGTTTTGTAATATTTTTTGTATTTCTCCTACAGTCATTAAATCTGGTATTAATTCTTCTACTACAGCACTGTATTTTTCCTTAAGTGAATCTATTATAAGTTTTACTTCTTGTCTTCCTACCAATTCATGTGAATGATTCTTTATGGTTTCAGTTAAATGAGTTATTAATACCGTAGTTGGGTCTACCACTGTAAGTCCTTTTATTTCTGCATCTTCTCTTTGATCATTATTTATCCAAACTGCTGGAAGTCCAAAAGTAGGTTCTATAGTTCTAATTCCTTCTATTTCATACTCTCCATTACTAGGATCCATACAAAGTAGCATATTAGCCATAAGCTCTCCCTTAGCCACTACAGTGCTTCTTATTTTTATAACATATTCATTGGTTTTTAATTGTAGATTGTCCCTTATTCTAATGGGTTGTACTACTATTCCCATTTCTATGGCACATTGTCTTCTTACAGAAGTTATTCTTTGAAGTAAATCTCCTCCAGAACCTTCATCTGCCAATGGAATAAGTCCATATCCTATTTCTATTTCCATAGGTTCTACATTTATTAAATTCATTACATTTTCTGGTTCTCTGCTTTCTATTTCTGTTATTTCCTGTTGCTCATATTCTATTTGCTCTATTATCTTTTCCTTTTCATCTTTATATAGGAAATATGCTGCTATACCACTAGCTGCTGACAAGATGAAAAAAGGTAATGATGGTAGTCCTGGAACTAAAAATAAAAAGAATAATATGGCAGATGCCATAGCTATAACCTTAGGGAATGTTGTAAGCTGTTTACTTACAACGGAACCTAAGTTTTCATCACTTCCAGAACGTGTAACCAATATACCAGAAGCTGTAGATATTAATAGGGCTGGAATTTGGCTTACAAGTCCATCTCCTACTGTAAGTCTTGTAAAAAGTTGAGCAGATTCTGAAGCTGATAGACCATGCATCATAACTCCTATAATTATTCCACCTACAATATTTATAAAGGTTATTATAAGTCCTGCTATAGCATCACCTTTTACAAATTTAGATGCCCCGTCCATGGCTCCATAAAAGTTAGCTTCATCTTGAAGCTTTTTTCTTCTATCTCTTGCACCATTTTCATCTATAAGTCCTGAGTTTAAATCTGCATCTATACTCATTTGTTTTCCTGGCATTGCATCTAATGTAAATCTTGCAGAAACTTCTGCTACTCTAGATGCACCATTAGTTATAACTATAAATTGAATTATTACAATAATTAAAAATATTATAATACCTACAACATAGTTTCCTCCTACAACAAAGTTTCCAAAAGCTTCTATTATGCCTCCTGCATCGGCATCACCTAATATAAGTCTTGTGGAAGATACATTTAATGACAATCTAAACAAAGTAGTTATTAAAAGTAATGTTGGAAAGGATGAAAACTGCAAAACATCTGTAGTAAACATAGTCATTAAAATAATTACCACAGATATGGTTATATTCATAGCTAATAATATATCCATTGTTCCGGTAGATATAGGAATTATTATCATCATTACAATTCCTATAATACCTAAGGAAACAATCACATCTAGATTATTTTTTAAGTTTAATTTATTCCTTGTACCTTCCAATAAAAACACCATCCTTAAAGTTAAACACTTTTACTTATTGAATTTAAATACAAAAGCCAAAATCTCTGCTACTGCTTCATACATTTCCACAGGTATCTCTTCTTCTAATTCAACCTTTTCATATATCATTCTAGCCAAAGGTCTATTTTCAATAATAGGAACTTTACTTTCTTTAGCCTTTTCCTTTATTTTATATGCCACATAGTCTGCTCCTTTAGCAACAAGCATTGGTGCCTGTCCTTTTCCTTCTTCATATTTTAAGGCTACTGCTATATGAGTAGGATTTGTTATTACTACTGTGGCATCTGGCACACTTTGCATCATTCTTCTCATGGCCATTTCTCTTTGCTTTTGTCTTATTTTACCCTTGATTTGTGGATCTCCTTCTTGTTGTTTAAACTCTTCTTTCACTTCTTGTTTACTCATTTTCATATCCTTTTTATATTTTTTCTTTTGAAATATAAAGTCTCCAACAGCTATGAAAATCATAACAAGAGTTATATTAAAAAATGCTTTAACAGCTATGCCTTTAAAAGCTTTTAGCATAATGGGAAATCTTAAATTATTTAAGTTTAAAATTTCTATATAGTTTTTCTTTAAAAATCTATATCCTACATAGCCCACTACATTTACAAGGGCTAAATCTTTTACAAGCTCCACTAAGGTTCTTGTGGAGAATATCTTTTTAAATCCATTTACAGGATTTAATTTTTTAATATCTGGCTTTAGAGTTTCTTTTGTAAAAATGAATCCTGTTTGTATAAAATTTGCAAATATCCCCATTATCATTATAGGTATAATTAAAGGTAGTATAATCAATGCTGATCTCATCACAATGGTTAAAGATATATAAAATAAATTTTTATAATTTAGCTCCATTCCCATAAAATCTTTTAAAAAGGCAGTCATGACATTTTGTAAATTTTCTATTGCATACTGCCCTAAAAAACTTATAACTAAAGTACTCATAAGCAAAGTAAATGCTAACCCAACCTCTTTACTTTTTGCTACCTGTCCCTTTTTTCTAGCTTCCTGCAATTTATGAGGAGTGGCCTCTTCCGTTTTATCCTCTGATGCAAAGATAAATAATATTGGTGGTACTCCCCTAAAAAACCCCTTAAAAGCTTCAGGGATATTTGAAAATCCCGTAGCTATTAATTTAAATATTATTGGCATAGCTAATATTAGGGTTGCAAGACCTACAATTATTTTTAATGGAAGTCCTAATATCATTACATTTAGCTGTGGTACTGCTCTTCCTACAAGTCCTAAAGTCAATTCTGCAATTATAATTATCAATACAATAGGTATTGCTATTTTCAATCCCATAATAAAAAATTGTATAAAAACTTCTATTATAATACTGGCGGTTTCTTGGTTTAAAATAAATCTTCCAATGGTTACTGCATTAAAACTATCTATTAATTGTGTTATGAGCATATGATGCCCATCCACCATAAAAAATAGTATAAGTCCTGTCCAGTAAAGTAATCTCTCAATTAATGTTGAATTACTGCTGGTATTTGGATCTAACATAGATACCATAGAGAAACCTACTTGAATATCCATGTAATTTCCTCCAAGCCTAATGGCCATAAAACAAAGTTGTGTCATAAAACCTAAGGCTAGTCCTGTTATAATTTCACTTGAACAATTGGTTATAAAAACCATGGTATTATTTATGTTTGAAATTTGGGAGTAATCTATTCCTGGTACTAACATGTACGAAAGAATTAGTGTAAATGCTACTTTTAAAATTGCAGGAGTTCCCTTAGGAAAAAATACAGGTGTTACTGTAAAAAATCCAATAAGTCTTAAAAAAACCATAATCACTGCTGTAAAAAAAGCTACATCCATCATATATAACACCTACTTTTAATCTATTTGACAATATTTGCAATAAGTTCAAAAATCCTATTAGTAAGACCTACTAAATTATGTAGCATCCAGTTTCCTGTAAATAGTCCTACTAAGGCTACAGTAATGAGTTTTGGAACAAAAGTTAAGGTTTGTTCTTGAATCTGGGTGGTAGCTTGTAAAATACTAATTAAAAGCCCTACAACTATTGCTGATATAAGTATTGGTGCTGAAACCAAAAGCCCTGTACTTATAGCATCCCTCATTACTCCCATAATCATATTTTCACTCATTTATTCCCCACCTCATTTAAAACTCATTATTAAAGACTTTATAAGTAAATGCCATCCATCTACCATTACAAATAGTAATAACTTAAAGGGTAAAGATACCATTACCGGTGGTAACATAAACATACCCATAGACATTAAAACGCTGGCTACCACTAAATCTATAACTAAAAATGGTATGTATAATAAAAACCCTATTTGAAAAGCTGTTTTTAACTCACTTATGATAAAAGAAGGAACCACTACATAAAGAGGTACATTTTCTTTTGTGATATTTTTGTCTATATTTGAAATCTCTACAAATAGTTTTAAGTCCTTTTCCCTAGTTTGTTTTAGCATAAATTCCCTTAAAGGCTTAGATCCAGTTTCAAAGGCCTGCTCTTGATTTATTTCACTTTTTACAAAGGGTTGTATAGCTTCTTTATTAATAATTTGATAAACTGGCGTCATAATAAATATAGTTAAAAAGAGAGCAAGTCCTACTAAGACTTGATTAGGTGGAGATTGCTGCGTTCCCATGGCATTTCTTAAAAAGCCAAAAACTACTGATATTCTTACGAAACTTGTCATCATTACTATAAAAGATGGTAATATAGATAAAGCAGTAATCATTAAAAATAATTTCAAGTTATCTACATAGGTTTTAGGATCTCCTCCATCTCCTGGTGATATGTTTATCCTAGGTATAGGTATTTGTCCTGGTGCTGCCAGTGCTTTTTGTTGAAAACATAGTAAGGTTAATAAAAAAACTATACCTATAACTAGGAATGTTTTTCTTTTACTGCTACTTTTATTCTCCATACTCTAATCTTCCTTTTTATTTATTAATTTTGAATAAAATTCTTTTACAGAGGTGTATTCCTTAATTTCTCGAGTTTTTTCAATTTTTTCTACTTCTTCATAATTAAGTTCCTCTATAACCTCTACTTTTCCTTGAGAAGAGGCTACAAGATACACCTTTTCTCCAATTTTAACAATTAACAAAGCATTATCCTTTGATAGTGGCAATCTATCTAGTACAGACATATATCTTCCCTTTTGAATCTTTTGTAGACTACTTCCTCCATACTTTGCAAAAACATATATTAGAAACAAAATTATTGGTAAAAATAGTATTATTTTTATTAAAGTATATATGTACTGTACCTCAAATCCTAATATTGCCATAATAAAACCTTCATCCTCCTATACTCTATTGAATAATTAATTCAGTAAAGTATACAGTTTCGCATCTTCCATTTTGAAAGGCAGTGTTTACTCTATTTAATATTTCTAATTTTATTTTATCTACACCTTTTTCATTAAAATCAGTGGATTTCTTACTTCTTAGAACACTATTTATAGTATCTAATATTATAGGTTTCTTTTTTTCTAATTCCTTAGCTAATCTTTTATTTTCGTATCCTAAATGAATTCTAGTTTTTACAAATCTTCTACCCTCTTCGTCAGATAAATTCACAAGAAATTCCCCTGCTTCAAAGCTATTAGAAGGAACAATATTTCTTACATAACCACTGTTTTCATTAATATTTACGCTATTAGTCACTTGTTGATTATTAGGTTGTTGTATGTTGCTCCCAACCTTTTTTTCTCTTTGCGATAAGTAGTATCCTCCATAGGTTCCACCACCTACAAGTACCAGTAATGTAATTACTGCAATAACTATTTTTAATTTACTTCCTCTTTCTGTGCTGTTTTCTATCATTTTTTAAGTCCCTCCCTATCTATAGAAACAATAACAATTGTAACCCTTCTATTTTTAGACCTATTTTCTAAAGTATCATTAGGATGAATTGGTTTAAATTCTCCATATCCTGCCGCTGTAAATCTTTGTGGGTTTTGTTTTTTAGTTTCTACAAAATATCTTAATACATTTACTGCCCTTTGCGTAGATAGTTCCCAGTTTGAATCATATTTATAATTTTTTATGGGAACATTATCTGTGTGACCTTCTACCATAACACTATTAGGTAAAGTTGATATAATTTTGTTTATTTTATCTAATATAGGTAAACTATTTTGTTTAATATCTGCTTGAGCTATTTCAAATAAAATACTATCATCTAATTCTAATAAAACTCCTCTTGCGTCACTTTTTATTTTTACAGATTCCTGTAAATTACTCTTTTGAACCGCACTTTTCACCTTATCATATAATTCATTTTCTTTTCCTCCAGTGGCTGAACCCATTTGTGTTGTTTCTCCAACTAGAGGAATATCTCCATTTTTCATATTAAAATCAAAAACAGTTTCTCCATTTTGTCCAGATAATACACTTTGAAAGGCAGTAGAAATCTGTTTAAACTTCTGTGCATCTACACTTGAAAAAGAATATAGAAGTACGAAAAATGTTAAAAGTAAGGTAACGGTATCTGCATAGGTTTGTAGCCATCCTTCTCCATTAACTCCTTCGCCTTTTCCCCTCTTCCTTCTAGACATTCTCTGACACCCCTTCGCCACTTAGTGGTCTCATTGCATATTTTTGTCTTTCTTCTGGTGATAAATAAGATATTAATTTTTCTTCTACAATTCTTGGGTTTACTCCAGATTGAATAGCAAGTATACCTTCTAACATCATTTCCCTTACTGCAATTTCCTGCTGACTTTTAAGTGATAAATTTGCAGCCATAGGATTAAAAACTATATTTGCCATTAATGAACCATATAATGTGGTAATCAAAGCTTTTGACATACCAGAAGCTATTTGACCAGATTCATTTAAGTTACCAAGCATTTGAATAAGTCCTATTAGTGTACCTGCCATACCAAAAGCTGGTGCATATGCTCCCCATGCTTTTAGCATGTCCACTCCTTCTCCATGTCTTCTTTCCATTTCACCTATTTCAAGATCCATTATATCTTGTATTGTTTCAGGTTCTATACCATCAACTACCATTTGAAGACCTTTCTTTAAGAAATCATCATTTATACCACTTATCTCATCTTCTAAGGAAAGAAGCCCTTCACGTCTTGCTTTTCTTGATAGATCAATAAATTGATTTATTATATCTATACCAGACTTTTCATTTTCCTTAAAAGCTTGTATTGTTATCTTCATTAATTTCTTAAATTGATGAAGAGGGTAGTTAACAAGCATAGCACATAAAGATCCACCTACCGTTATTATAATAGATGATATGTCCCAAAAAAGTTTTAGTTGTCCTACATTATATTCAGTTATAGTTACCATAGCCATAGCCCAAACCATCATAAGAAATCCTACTACAATTCCTATAGCTGTTAATACGTCTCTTCTCTTCATTTTCTAGTTGCCTCCCGCATTATATTCATTATGTAAAGTATAAATTTCTCTTTTATACTTTAAAACCCTACTAATTATATCGTCAATCTCTTCCTTTACAAGATACTTTTTTCCATTGGTTAGGGTTATAACTGTTTCAGGAACTGATTGTAATTTTTCTATGTGATCTGCATTTAAAACAAAGTCTTTATTATCAAGTCCTGTTAAATGTATCATCTTAGCTCTCCCCCCATTTTTGTTAATGACCCCCGGGGGTCATTAATTAGTGAACAATGAATAATGAATAATGAACAACTTTGGATAACTTTTCTCCATTAGCATTACGAAAAGTTTTTAATTGTATAAGATCTTGATGTTCAGCTTTGCTGAAGGAACTACTCCATGGAATAACCATCTATCTAATCCAATAAGATTAAAGTTTTTCTGTAGTGAAACAGAAGAAAATCCTCCTCAATTGTTCATTATTCATTGTTGGTTATTCATTAATTAAGTTCATTGTTACTTATTCATTAAATAAAGCTATCTTTTTAAATTAACTAAGTCTTGTAAAATTTCGTCTCCAGTAGTTATTATCTTACCGTTAGCTTGGAAAGCTCTGCTAGCAACTATCATTTCTGTAAATTGCTCTGCTAAGTCTACATTAGACATTTCTAGTCTACCTTGTATTATATCTCCATAGCCTTTTTCGTTACTCTTATCATTAGTAGGATCAGTTCCGAGTCTATATATAGCATCTCCAGAACTTGCAGTTCCTGAATACAAATTTTTACCTTCTTTATATAGTCCTGCTGAATTTTTAAAATCTGCCATACCAATTTGCCCTATGGTTACTACTTCATTATTTGCAAGTACTGCATTTATTGCACCATTTTTATCCACAGAAAAATTTTTTATTGTCATAGCCTTACCATGATCTTTACCTGCCCCGTTATATATAACCTTATCTGGTATTGCTAATGGTTTTAAATCATTCTCTTCTACTTTCGCCCCACCTTCTTGTTCTTTTGGATTTACTTCTAAAACTGGTTTTCCATCAGCATATTTTATTGTCGTTCCTTTAGGAACATAACCTAAAACTCTATATCCATCTGAAGTTAATAATTGTCCAAAATCATCTAATCCAAAGGAACCATCTCTTGTATAGTGCACTTCTAATCCGTCACTTGCTTTAACTTCTCCTTTTTTTGCTTCATCGTCTTTCTCAATTTCAATTTTTCCCTCTTGTTTACCTCTTGCTACTACAAAATATCCATCTCCATCTACTGCGAAGTCTAGGTTTCTTCCTGTAGGTTGCATATTACCTTGGCTTACTACAGTGTCTATTCCTGCAACTTCTACTCCTAATCCTACTTGGCTTGGGTTAGTTCCCCCTACATTAGCTGAGGCTCCTGTACCAAACTTTAAGTTTTGGCTTAAAACATCTTGGAATCTTATTCTTTGGTTTTTAAAAGCTGTAGTATTTACGTTAGCTATATTATTTCCTATTACATCAAGCTTAGTTTGGTTAGCTTTTAACCCACTAATACCTGAAAACATTGATCTTAACATATAAAGCCCTCCATTATTTTCAAATAATTTATTTTGCTCTGCTTCTATCATTCCACAAAGCTTAGGCATCTTTAAAAGTCCTGCCTATAAAATAACCATTCCATCTATATTGGTAAACACATTTCCTTTGCTTTCATCTTTTGCCATGGCAGTAATTACTGTTCTATTCTTTATATTAGTAACTAGTGCTATGTCTTTATAAAGAATTACAATTTCTTTGCAGCCTTTTTTTTCTCCCATGTTTATTCCTTCATTTACCTTTTTCATATCCTGCTGATTTAAAACTATATTTCTTTCTCTTAATCTTTCATGGGCATGGTTTGAAAGTACAAAGGTATCTTCTTTATTAATTTCTTTTTTTAATACATCATCAAAGCTAGTTTTTTTTAAACTTTCAGTGGATTTATTAGATTGAGTATTGGCATATCCTTTAAAACCTTCTATAAAATGAATTTTACCGTTTATTACTCTATATCCCATGGTTTACACAACCTTATTTTCTTCCTTAGGATTTGTAGACTCTGTGGATTTTTTATCTTCGGAAACCTCTGGTATATCTATAAGTTCGATTATATCATCTAAATTAAACTTCTCTACTATTGGTCTAGGTTTTCCATCCTTATCTTTACCTTCTCCTACTACCATGTTTATTTTTATACTTCCTTTATCTCTGGAAACTCCTGTAATTACACCATGATATAAATTTCCATATGTATCTGTATTATTCACCATAGCATATTTCCCAATAAGGGATGTAGCTCCAGCAAATCTCATAGTATTATTTAAATTAGACATTTGCTCTATACTTGTAAATTGAGCCATTTGAGTTACAAATTCTGTTCCGTCCTTTGCACTTAAAGGATCTTGATGTGATAGCTCTGCTGCAAGTATTCTTAAAAATGCATTTTTATCTAATTCCTCACCAGGTCTTACAATTTTAGTTCCCCTATCTGTATAGTTTCCTGTAACGGGTTTTTTAGAAAGTATAGAATCTATTGCATCACTCATATTTACACCTCCTATGCTAATATACTTATATTACTTAAATCCTCTACATCATTTGTATCTTCTATTACGTCATTTTGAAGCTTTAAATTTTCTTTTACGCTGTTTTTATTGTTTTCTTTAAATCCTTCTCTACTTTTGTCCTTATCATTACTAAAGAAAGTAGTGTCTTCATAAAGATTCAATGAGAAATTTTCTATTTTCACAGCACCCTTTTGAAGTTTATCTGTAATATCTTGTAGATTAGCATTTAATAAATTAAAAGCTTCTTTATTATTAGCTGTAATATTTGCTTTCATCTTTCCATTTTCCATGGTTATTTTTATAACCATTTCCCCTAATTCCTTTGGATTAATTTTTACTGTCAGATTTTTTATGTCATTAACTTCCATGTACTTTACAACTTTTATAACATCTCCATTTAAAGTTTCTTTATTAACCACTATATTTTCTATATTTTCTAAGTCTAGATTTTCAACATTAGATATTTTATTAAATTGATTCATAAAATTTATTGTTTTTGAAAACTTGTTGTCTTCCTTATCACCTAAAATGTTTTTAAGTACATTCTCCTCTGAATCTTCTTTACTAAAGGATTCATCACTAGAACTTTTAGAGAAATCTTCTGTTTTTGTTTCAGCTTTATTGTTAATATTTACCATAGTGTTCTTATCAGCAAATTCATTATTTAAATTTACTTCTTTTTTAGGTAATATCTCTTCTTTAATTAATGAAGAGATTGTAGTTTTTATTTTATTTAGTGGCTCTTCCTCACCTTTAGGGATTTGTAAAATCTGTTTTAAGGTTTCTTTAAATTCTTCTTTATTTATTTTTTCTTCTAATCCTAAATCCTTTATGTTAATTCCATTTAAAACTTCTTTAAAATCTTCATCTTCAACTACATTCAATATTAGTTTTTCAACAAAACCTTCTAATTCATTTCCATTTTTTAAAAGGTCTTCTAAATTCTCTGGAATGTTTTGAAAGAAAAGATTTTGTATCAATAAATATATTTGTTCATTAGTATTTTTTAAAGATTCTTTTATATCAATGTCTTTTATTTCTGAATCTTTTACTTGCAGTGAGTTTTCTTTAGTTGATTTTAAAGATTTATTATCTTTTTCATAAGTTACCTTGTCTTTTGAAATATTTGATTCACTTTTATTTTTAGAATACTTTTTAACAAATTTATCAAAACCATTGTACTTTTCATTTTTACTTTCCCTAAGTTTTATGTTAGCTTCATTATTAAAAGCTATTTCGTTAACTCCTTTTATCATCTTTTTCACCTCCTTTCAAGATTTCTTATAAATCCATACAATGCAAATTCATCATTTGCCTTTTGTTCTAATAGATTTTGTTCTTTTATAAATGCACTTTTGTCTTTTTCTCTTAAGGTTTCTACAGTTTTTCTTTCAATTTGCTTTTGTTTTAAGCTAATTCTTACCTTTTCTACTTCTTCTTCTCTTTTCTTTAGCTCCTCAGTGGTAAGTTCTATATTGTGGCTTACATTTATTAAATATTGATGTCTTATTTTTCTACCAATTATTGATTCCTCTGTTATCTCGGAACTATACTTTCTATAGCTATCTTTTAGGCTCATCAACTTATTTTCAATATCTATTTTCAATTTTTGTGCATTTTGAAATTGGATTTTACACTGTTCTTCCCTATCTTTTCTTATATCTAAAAGCTTTTGTAGATTAAATTTGTAGCCTTTCATATAAAGGTCACCTCAATTTTCTTTAGTTGCTTCTTAAATTCTTAAATATACTGTTTAGCCACTGTATACTTTCTTCAAAATTATTATGTTCATCTACTTTTTGGGTTAAAAATTCATTTATACTATCTATGTACTTAATTGCAATATCTATCTTTTCATTACTTCCCTTTACATAAGCTCCTATGTTAATTAAATCCTCTGCTTCCTTGTAAGTAGCAATTAAATCCCTTCCTATAGATGCAGATTCTTTATGCTCCTTGACTGAAATTTCATTCATAAGTCTACTTATACTACTTAAAATATCAATTGCTGGATAATGGTTTTTAGCTGCTAAATCACGGGATAACACAATATGTCCATCTAGTATACCTCTAACAGCATCTGCTATAGGTTCATTAAAGTCGTCCCCATCTACTAACACAGTATAAAAAGCTGTTATAGAACCCTTATCTGACATTCCCGATCTTTCCATTAACCTTGGAAGCATAGCAAATACAGAAGGTGTATATCCTTTTGTAGCTGGTGGCTCCCCAATGGCAAGCCCTACTTCCCTTTGAGCCATAGCAAATCTAGTAACAGAATCCATCATAAGTATTACTTTTTTACCCTTATCTCTAAAGTATTCTGCTATAGCTGTGGCTGTAAAAGCTCCTTTTATTCTAACCAAGGCTGGTTTATCTGAGGTTGCACAAATTACTATACTCTTTTTCATGCCCTCTTCTCCTAAATCCTTTTCTACAAAATCTAGAACTTCTCTTCCTCTTTCTCCTATTAGACATATTACATTTACATCTGCCTCTGCATATTTTGCAATCATACCAAGACTTGTACTTTTTCCTACTCCACTACCTGCAAATATACCAATTCTTTGTCCTTCTCCACAGGTTAAATATCCATCTATAGCCCTTACTCCTGTTGGTATTACATCCTTTATTCTTCTTCTTTTTAAAGGGTCTGGGGGTTCTCTATCCAAAGGATAGGGAACTCCTGTTTTTATTTTTTCACCATTTAATGGACTACCAAGACCATCTAATACTTTACCAAAAAGCTCTTCTGAACACTTTACACTTAGAGGGTTTCCTGATGGTATTACCCTACATCCTGGAGCTATTCCAATTAATTCTCCAAGAGGCATAAGTATTACATTATCCTCTACAAAACCTACTACTTCACATACTATAGGGTTATTTTGTTGATTATATATAGTACAAACCTCTCCAATAAAAGCTTTAATTCCTTCTACTTCTATGGTTAGACCTATTACTTTTTTTACAACCCCTTCATAGGAGTAGTAATCTGTTTCTTTTATTTTTTTGTTTATATAATTAAAATCTAATAACTCCATGGAAACACTCCAGTCCACCCTTACTAATTATCTTAACTTCTTAATATATCTTTTATTTTTTCTAAGGATTTATTTATATCTATTTCTACAATTCCATTATCCTTTTCTAATGAAACTATTCCTTCTTCTAAGGAATTATCCGATATTACAAAAATATCTCCATTAAATACGTTTTGACTTTCCCATAAATCCACATCTTTTTTAATTTCATCCTTATATAAGTCTTTGCATCTTATGGTTATGCTTTTAGATTTTTTAGCATTGTTTACAGCCTCAATAACCATTTCATTTAATGCATCCTGGTCTTTTATTTCTCTTTTAAATACAGACTCAACTATATTTTCTATTAATTCCTTTAACTCAAGTCTTTTTTTATCTATATATTCTATACATTGTTCTTCAGAGGAATTTATCATGGCTTTAGATATATCCTTAGCTTCAGCAATTATTCTATCACCTTCTGCTTTTGACTTTTCCATATTTTCTACATATCCTTTTTCGTAAGCCTCTTCATAGCCTTTTTCTCTTCCTTCTTTTAAACCTTTATCATAGGCTTTTTTATAAGCCTCTTCTCCTATTAAAACCGCTTCTTTGTAGGCTTCATTTATTATGTCTTCGCCTTTTTTTCTGTAATTTTCAAACAT
The DNA here is from genome assembly GCF_900167265.1 of Clostridium tetani. Classification (GTDB taxonomy): domain Bacteria; phylum Bacillota; class Clostridia; order Clostridiales; family Clostridiaceae; genus Clostridium_G; species Clostridium_G tetani. The sequence goes on along the minus strand of NZ_FUWT01000002.1, from coordinate 326,416 downwards.
AACCGTAGCTATGCTATCGTATTGCTCTACCTTCATTTCCACAGTTTCTATTTCTTTTTTTTCTTTCTCCTGTTTAATCTTTTTTACTGGAGGTTCATATTTGGTCACTATATCTTTTTTATCTTTTTTTACAACATTGGTTTTCTTAACCACATTATACAATGATAGCATCTTCGCCACCTCTTGAAATAACTATTTCTCCAGCTTCATCTAACCTTCTTATTACAGTAACAATTCTTTGCTGTGATTTTTCAACATCCATAAGTCTTACAGGTCCTAAGAATTCTATATCTTCTTTTAGTGAAGTTGCCGCTCTCTTAGATTGATTTCTAAATATAGCCTCTGCAACTTCTTCGGAACAACCCTTTAATGCTAAGGCAAGTTCCTTTGTTTCCACTTCCCTTAACACTCTTTGTATTGATACATCATCTAATGTAAGAATATCTTCAAATACAAACATGGATTCTTTGATTTTTTCTGCCAACTCTGGATCTTCTCTTTCTAATACTTCTGTAATATGCTTTTCAGTAGTTCTATCTACTTGATTTAATATGTCAACTATAGTTTGAACTCCTCCTATAGATTTCATATCAGATCTTACCACTGAAGATAATTTACTATCTAATACTTTTTCTATCTCTTTTATAACCATAGGAGATGTGTTATTCATAGTAGCTATTCTAAAGGCTACATCTGATTGTAACTCTTCTTCTAATTCAGCTAGAATTTGACCGGATTTATCTGGTTGAAGGTGACAAAGTATCAGTGCTATAGTTTGCGGATGCTCATTTGATATAATATTTAAAAGCTGATGAGCATCTGCTTTTCTTGCAATAGAAAAAGGTCTAAATTGTTGTGTAGCTTCTGTTACTTTTTCTAATATTTCTAAGGCTCTTTGACTTCCTAATGCTTTTGATAATAGATTTTTAGCATAGTCAAGTCCACCTTCTACTAAGTAATCCTTAGCCTTATTCATTTGTATAAACTCTTCCAATATCTGCTGTTTTTGTTCAGGTTTAACTGTGGAAATATTAGCTATTTCATAAGTTATTTTTTGTATTTCAGATTCCGGCAACTTTTTTATAATTCCTGCAGAAGCTTCAGGTCCTAATGTTATAAATAATATAGCAGCCTTTTGAACTCCAGTTAAACTCTTTATTTCTTCAGTTCTCGCCATATATTATCACCTCTCATCTTCTGCTAACCAAGCTTTTACAATTTCGATAACTTGGTCTGGCTTTTCTGTTGCATATTTTCTTATTTCTCTTTCTATGTATGCGCCTTCGCTTTCTTCTTCTAACTGGATAGGTTTAAATTTAGGTTTTTCTTCTGTAATTTCATCATCAATTACAACATCTAAACCTTCATTTATTAAATCTAATTCATTATCTTCTTTATTTCTTCTTTTCTTAACTAAAATGCCAATTATAATACCAAGTGCTAATACACCTAATGCTGCTAATATTTTATATAAATTCATCTTCTTATCTCGTGCAAGTTCTTCTTCCATAGCTTCCTTATCTTTTTCGATTCTTTCTCTATAAGCAGTATCAAATGGAAGACCTTCTACACTTATGGTATCTCCTCTTTGTTCATTGTAGCCTACAGCAGATTTCACTGTATTTTGTACAGCATTTCTTGTAGCATTATCTAAATTACCATCTAAAACTACAGAAACTGTAAGTCTTCTTACACTACCTGGTGCTCTTAGGGTTTTATTTTTTCTTTCGGACACTTCATAATTTCTTACATTTTCTTCATGAGTTACTAAAGCATCTTTTTCATTATTTCCAGCTCTATTTCTCATATTATCATCCACTGGGCTTCCGCCTGTAGCTAAATCATTTCCACCTGGTGTAGTTTCTTTAACATTTTTCTCACTAACCACTACATTTTTAGGATCATATATAGTAGATTCATCTTGTATTGCATCAAAATTTAAATCTGCATTTATTTTTATCTTAGCTCTTTCTTTACCATAAACGGCTTCAAGCATTGATGTAACCTTATCTTCTAAAGTTTTTTCATATTCCTTTTTTAAAGCCTGTTGTTTTTGTATAGATTCTGAAGAATCAAATTCATCTTCTTTAAATAAATCCTTTGTAAGTATTTGATTAGTATCATTTATTTCTACATTTTCTTTTGGTAAGTTCTTCACACTACCTGATGCTAAGGCAACTATTGCCTTTACTTGATTATCTGTAATTTTTTTATAAGGTTTTATTTTTAATGTTATAGATGCCTTTGCTGGGGTATCATCCTTTATAAAAACACTATCTTCTGGCATTACTAAATGCACTCTTGCATTTTCGATTTCTGGAAAACCCTTAATAGTTCTCTCAATCTCCCCTTGCAATGCCCTTTGATAATTAATTTTCATCTCTTCTTCTGTAGCACCGAATTTATTTTTATCTAATAATTCAAATCCATTGCTTCCATTCTTTATAGGTACCTGTGACATTACTTCCATTCTGAGGCTATCTACCTTTTCCCTAGGAACAAGTATGGTATTTCCATCTACTTTGAAATTTTCTTTACTGTCCTTTAGTTTGTTGTATACAGTTCCCATGTCCTCTTGTTCCATGTTAGAAAATAATATTGCGTATTTAGGTTTAGAAATATAAACAATTCCACTTATTAGAGCACCTATAATTCCCACTGCAATGGCGCCATAGGCAATTTTCTTTTTCTTACTTAAATCTTTAATCTTATCTTTTAAAGTATTAAACCATTGGGATAGCTTGTTCATTTATTTGCACTCCTTACTATAGCTGCATTCTATTCAACTCCTGATATGCTTCTATTAATTTATTTCTAACTTGAACTGCTAGTTCTACGGATAATTTAGCCTCTTCCGAATCTAACATAACCTTATGTATATCTGTTTCCTCTCCTTGGAGAAAATTATTAGTGGTTTCTTCTGCCTTTATTTGCTTTTCATTAACTTGATCTAATTTATTTTTTAGCATATGGCTAAAACCATTATTTTCTTCTTTTTTCTCTTGAATTTTATTATTGATGTCATTTTTAAAAATCATATTATTTGGTATAAACTCATTAATTTTCAACTATATTACACCTACCTTCCTATTTCTAATGCTTTCATAAACATACTTTTCGATGAGTTAATGGCATCTACATTTGCCTCATAAGACCTAGTAGCGGCTATCAGATCTGCTACTTCATTTAACGCATTTACATTTGGCATTAAAACGTATCCATTTTCATCTGCATCTGGATGGCTTGGCTCATATACTCTTCTAAACTCCGACATATCTTCTTGTATTCCTATAGCTTTTACACCTTTTAATACTTCTTCTCTTTTACCGGTTTGCTTATTTATTTCCTTCGTTAAATTTTCTTGGAATATTGCAACTTTTCTTCTATAAGGTTCCCCATTTTTGCCTCTTGTGCTTCGGGAATTAACAATATTAGAAGCTATGGTATCTATTCTCAGTCTTTCTGCTGATAAACCACTAGCACTTATTCTCATATTATTAAACATTTTCATAATCCCACTTCCTCCTTTTTAACTAATAACTATTTACTGCTAATAATGTATCTTTTTGTTGATATTCTATTATTTAGTTGTGATATAAGTGCATTGTACATCAAAGTATTTGCTGCTTGATTTACTTTTTCTGTTTCTATATCTACATTATTACCATCTTTTCTCATGCTACTGGTTTCATCTCTTTTAATTTGCATTTTTCCATATTCTACTTCTGTAGAAATATGTCTATTTTTTGTAAACTTCAAGTCTAAATTTTCTCTGTTTTTTCTTAAACTTTCTTCAAATTCTACATAATGCCTTTTATATCCTTTTACATTTACATTAGAGATATTATTATTTATAACCCTCCCTCTAGTACTTGCTACATCTAAAGATCTTTTGATATTGTCATAATTCTGTCTATCTATGTTTTTATTTGTAGTAAAAGAAATATTTTTCACAAATTTCCCCTCCAATAGCCTATATATTTTCTTTATTTTTAAATAATAATTTTGATATTATTTGATATTAATGGAAATTTAATTTTTAATTATATACATTATCTCATAATTATATATTAATTTCCATAATTTTTATAACTAAGTCTATTATATATCATTCTTTGTATTTTTTCTAGCAATTTTTTTATTTTTTTAGCTTATTTTAAATGTATTTTATTTTTATATTAAATTTTTTATTTTATAACTCATATCAGCTATATTTTTATAATTTTTTATTTATTTCATTATTTCTTATAATATTTTTTGAAAAAAGAGGCTGTTTCAAAATAATTTTGAAACAGCTTTTTTATCTTTCTATTTAACTCTAATATTATCTAATACTTTAAGCATATCTTGCGGCAATTGATTAGTCTGTACCATAATAGCCATACCTGCATCTAATAATACACTTGTTCTAGCTACTTCTATCATTTCTTCTGCTATATCAGCATCTCTTACTCTACTTTCTGATTCTTGGGTAATTAACTCATATTGACTTAAATTACTCATAGTACCTTCAAATTTGTTTACAATGGCACCATATTTACTTCTAACATCTACCACTTTATTTATAGCTTTATCCACTTCTTCTAATGCCTTATCTGTAAAATCTGCATCTTCTTTTTCCACTAAATTCTTTAAATCTTTAAGTTCCCCTGTTAAATTAAAAAATTCTATGTCCATAGAATCTCCTACATCAGGACCTAATTGCATACTTCTTTCTTTTATTTTATTATCAAATAGCTTTACTCCATTAAATTCAGAATTAGCTACAGCCTCGTCGTAGCTTGCTATCATTTGACTTATTTCCTCTTTTATAATTTCTTTATCTTCTTTTGAATTACTTCCATTGCCATATTGTACAGATAATTCTCTTATTCTGCCTAAAATAGAATTCATAGAACTTAAAGAACCATCAGCTGACTGTAACATACTAACTCCATCTTGTACATTTCTGTTAGCCATTTGAAGTCCCCTTATGTTCATTCTCATTCTTTCACTTTTGGCTAAATTATTAGGATCATCCTTAGCAGAATTTATTTTCTGTCCTGAGGACACCCTTTTCATTGCCACACTATTACTCTTTAAGTTCTTTGAATACTCCCTGTAAACATTTAGCGACGCTAAGTTATGATTTAATCTCATAATATTCCACACTCCATTGAATTTAGTTGTATTATGAATGTATTATCGTAAATATTATGTAGAACTTTACTAACGTACAAGAAATTCTTTATTTTAACTTTATCCTATGATAATATGAAATTATGTATAAAAAAATTAAATTTAATCTATAATACATAATACATACATTATGTGTAAAAGGAGGAAAAACTATGAATACTGTAATTTTAACAGATTCTAGTTGTGATTTACCTTTAGAATATATAGAGGAGAACAACATAAAATTTTTAAGCTTAACTTATAATTTAAGTTATGGAAGCTTTCCAGATGATTTTGGCAAAACCATGAGTCATGAAAAGTTTTATAATGAATTACGAAAGGGTGAATTATCAACTACATCTCAAATAAACGCCTATTCTTTTAGAAAATGTTTTGAAGAACTTATAAAAGAAAATAAATCTATATTATATTTAGGATTTTCTTCTGTTTTAAGTGGATGCATAAATAGTGCAGAAATTGCTAAAAATGAACTTTTAGAAGAATACCCTAAGGCAGATATAACAATTATTAATACTAAAAGTGCCGCTATTGGCCAAGGACTTTTAATACTTAAGGCAGTAGAAATGCTAAAAAAGGGATCATCTAAAGAAAATATTATATCTTGGATAGAAACTTATAAATATAATATGAATCATTGGTTTATTGTAGATGATTTAATGTATTTAAAAAGAGGTGGAAGGCTTTCAACATTTTCTTCTGCTATAGGAACTTTGATGAATGTAAAACCTATGCTAACTCTAAATAATGAAGGTGCTATAGTAAATACAGCTAATATCCGTGGAAGAAAAAAAGCAATAAAATCTCTTTTAGAAGTATATGAGAAAAATAGAGAGAACTTTGAAGATGAAACCATTGGCATAAGTCATAGTGATTGTTTGGAAGATGCCCAGTATCTAAAGGAACTAATTTTAGAAAAATACAATATTAAAAATATATTAATTGGTTCTATAGGTCCTGTAATAGGCTCTCACACAGGACCAAATGCCTTGACTTTATGCTTTTTAGGAAAGAAAAGAGAAAATTAAAAAAATATGGAGAAATTAAAACTTCTCCATATTTTTTACTTTAACTAATTTTCACATTATCTTTTTCATTGGTTTCTTCTTTTTTCTTACCATAATCTAAAAATTGAATTTCTTCTGATGTTATTTGTGTTATATACCTTTTGGTTCCATCTTCTCTTTCTAGCACTCTTATATTTACTCTACCCATTATACTTATTAATTTGCCTTTTTTTAAATAAGGGTGAAGGGCTTCTGCTGCTCTTCTCCAATAGGACACTGGGATAAAATCAACATCTTTTTCACCATTAGAATTTAAATAGGGTCTTTGCACAGCTAAAGTAAGATTTAACACAGGTTTGTTTTCTACTCCTACATACCTTAGTTCAGAATCCTTAGCCAATCTTCCAATTAACATAACTTTATTCATCATCTTTTCACCTCAAATTAATCTATTATATAATTATTATGATTCTATCCAAATTACAATTTTATAATCAATTTATTAAAATTTGATATAATAATAATTAGTTATTCACTATAAAAAGGGAGGTTTTAATCGTGATTAGAAATTTTAATAATAAGACACCAAAAATACATAGTAATTCTTTTATAGAAAGTACTTCTTGCATAATAGGAGATGTAACCATAGAAGATAATGTTAGTATATGGTTTAATGCTGTTTTAAGAGCAGATCATAATAGTATTTATGTAGGTAAAAATAGTAACATTCAAGATAATTGTACTTTACACATAGATACCAATTTTAAAGTGAAAATAGGAGAAAGTGTTACAGTGGGACATAACTCTATACTGCATGGTTGTGAAATAGGAAATAATACTTTAATAGGAATGGGTAGTATTATTTTAAATGGCGCTAAAATTGGAGAAAACGCTATAGTAGGAGCTGGCACATTGATTCCGCAGGGAAAAACTTTTCCATCTGGTGTACTTTTACTAGGAAGTCCTGCTAAAATTATAAGAAATTTAACTTCTGAAGAAATAGAAAACATAAAAAAATCTTCTGATGAGTATGTAAAACTTTCCAAAACATATTGATTTTAAAAAAGGGGCTGTCACATTAAGAATAAATGCTACAATATATTGTATGTAAATTCTTTAGTGTGATAGTCCCTTTAAATTTATTATCATACATCCATATGCATTATTATTTTATATTCAAAATACATCTCTGTTAAAATAATAATTGGAGAGATATAAGTTAAAATTCTTATATTATAATTACTTATAAATACTTTAGAAGAAGTAAGTAACATAGGTAATATAAATATTAGAAATGTGGGTATTATTTTTTCACTATTTTCCTTAAACAAAATCTTCCCTATAGTGTTTATGATTAAACTTATAAGCAAATAGTTTATGCTAATTAAAGTTATAAATAAATAATTTACAATTATAGACTTTAAAAAGCCTACAAATCCACTTTTAAATAAAAATCCTAAATACCAAAAACTTTCATCCTTCCTCAGTATTATCCATATAGACATAAAAAAAGCTATCATCAAAAACATAATATTTCCTATAATTTTCTCATTTATAAAATATCTCTTTCTTTTGTATCCTAAACCTGTAAAAAGTCCTAATTCGTATTTTATGCCTTTATAACTTATGGAACTTACTAATACAGGAAAATAAATAGGTATCACTGCACTACTTATTGTATATCCTTTCTCTGTTGATACTATCATTAAAAAAGCCTCAAGTATAATTCCCATTATAGCCCAAAAGGCTATAGCTAGAGGAAATCCTTCACTTCTCATTTTTATGTCAAATTGTCTTTTTAACTTTTCATAGTCACCTTTATATATACTATTCATAATATCACCTGTCTTGAATATCTTTTAGGGACAATCCCACAAATAGTTTTTGAATACCTAGGGGTTCTATTGAGAGATTCTTTTCTGTAATTTTTTCTTTTAAAACATTTGGGATTTCTTGAAAAACCCAAAGAATTTTACTGTTTCCATATACTTCAGAATTTATTACATTTAAATTATTCTCTATTTCTTCTATGGTATTCCTCTCTCCCTTTATATAAAAAGATTTTTCCCTTAAAGAATCCATTTCTTCATTTAGCAATACCCGTCCCCTATCCATTATGATTAGTTTTTCAAATAATCTACTTACTTCATCCAAATAATGGGTGGAAAATATTATAGTTCTTGGATATCTTTCATAATCTTCTAATAATATTTTATAGAATAATTCTCTATATACAGGATCTAACCCAGAATAGGGTTCATCATATATAGTTAAAGGTGCTCTACTGGCAAGTCCTATTATTAAATTAACCATAGCTTTCATTCCCTTAGAAAGCTCATCAAAAACTTTATTTTCATCTAATTGGAACTTTTTTATTAATTCCTTTCTAAATTCTTCATCCCAACTAGGATAAAATTCTTTTAGTATATTTAAAATTTCACCTATTTTTAAATAGGAAGGAAGTATTCTATCTGATGATGTAAAACATATTTGAGAAAGTATTTTTTCATTTTCAAAGGGTTCTTCTCCAAAGACTTCTATATCTCCTGAACTTTTTATGTAATAACAGGATATTATCTTTAAAAGGGTAGTCTTTCCTGCACCATTTTTTCCTACTAATCCATATATCTTATCTTTTTCAATTTCCAAGGACAGATTATCTAAAACCTTTTTCTTATTAAATATTTTATTTATTCTTTCTACCTTTACAGCTAATTCCATGGTATTCACTCCTTTAGTTTATTTCTACAGTTTCTAAGGCTATATGGCTCATTTTTAAATTAAAAATTATTATAGCCATAGTAGCTGGCACAAAATACACAAAGTTATTAAAACTATAATAGGAGGCTGTAACAACTCCAAACCTTATAGCTAATATAATATAGAAAAATATCATCCCAATTTGCAGGGCTTCATAACTACTTTTTCTCAATATTATGATAAAGATTTCTAAACTAAAACACATTAAATAAAATAAGAAATTCACTATAAAGATCATGATTATTAATTTATAATCTATTATCAAATGATTTTTCAGAACTTGTTCTTTAAAAAACAATGTGAAAATAGTTGATATAATTGTTAAGAACAAGGTCATTATAATAGAATATTTTAATCTATCTTTAAAAAAACTTTTTCTAGTTTTGCTAAACTGTATGTACATAACAAAAGTATTTATTTTTAAAGCAATGAAACTAGTAAGGAGCATAATAAATTTAATTAATCCATCCATAATATAAAGATCTAAATCATTTTTATTTATGCATATTCTGATTATAAAAGTAATTATAATAATCAGAATAAAAAAATACACACCTATTTTATCTTTAATATGCAATTTAAATAACTTCCAATTCATAGCATCACTCCCTATAATCCTTTATCATATTTATAATATCTTCTTTGGAAAGTTCTAATTTTTGCCCTTCTTTTAATGTTTCTAATATATAATCTTTAAAAAATCTTTTTCTTCTTTTATTTTTTATATATTCTAAAGCTCCACTTTTTACAAACATACCGATACCTCTTTTTTTATATAAAATTCCTTCATCTACTAAAAGGCTCATTCCCTTTCTAGAAGTAGCTGGATTTATACCATAAACTTCAGAGAATTGAGTGGTGGACATTACCTGACTTTCTTCTTCTAAAAATCCATTTAATATATCATCCTCTATTCCTTCTGCAATTTGTAGATATATAGGTTTTGAATCATCTAATTTAATTTTCAATAAAATTCACCTCTTAGTTTACATCCTTTCTCTTATATGCTATTAAAATTGAATAATATAAAAACATATTTAGTATAGCTAAAATTATAAGTAGTATATAAAACCTTTTTGTACTACTCCAAATGAAAATAAATCCATACACAATATTATTTGATATAAAACTATGTAGTCTTTTGAAAAAGAACTGTCCCAAGTTAAGGAATGCCACTATTGAATAAATATACTGTTTTTCCTTTACTGTGAAGTAAGTTACTATTGTAATCATAAAAATATTCATTGTTATTATTCCTAAGAAATTAATTATATAAGTATGTGCTTTTGCTTGTATTATTGGAATTGGAACAATGTGTGTATTTTTTATAGCTCCTATATACTTTAAATAAAAAAGAAAAATAGAGTATATAATAGTTATCATGGCTATTATTATATAATTATTTATATAAAATTCTTTTCTTGTATATCTTAAATCTAAAAAAAATTTTAATTCTCTGTTGAAATCTTGAATTAAAACTGTTATATCAATAAAATATATAATAAATCCTATCCACCATAGACTTACCGTAGAAGTTGTACTTTCTGAAGCTACATCTAAAATTATTGCACTAGCTAACATTGCAAAAATCAATATAAGCATTTTTAGTATTTTACTTTGACTTTTTGAAAATATCTTAATTTGACTTTTGAATTTTTTTATGTTAATTACTCTTGATACACTCATAGTTTTACTCACCTCTTTGTTATTGGTTAGTTACTAATATAACTAAGTATATCACCCTTTTATCATTAATACAATAAAAAAATCCCCAAGTCTTGTTAAAACTTGAGAATTTTTTATTTTATTAAACTGCTATATTTTTAATATCTTTGTTTAAATGAACTCCTACAAGTTTCCATACAAAATAAATGCAAGAAACCTTTATAGGTACTTCTATCAGGTTTTTAATTATTCTTAGTCCAATTATAGCATATACTCCTTTTTTAGTTAGTATTGATAACCAAACAGTATTTAATCCTATGTTTACAAATAGCATAACAGAGATTACAGCTAAAGCGATATTAAGTATTTTTTTAGGTTTATTATGAAGAAAATATCCATAAATTACTCCTGATAATGCATTACTTATAGTAAATCCTGGGAAATATGCTCCTTTTGGGAATACCATCATACCTATAAGATCTGCTAAAGCTCCAACTATTCCACTTGCTATAGGACCAAATAAAGCACCTGATAAAGCTAGAGGTATAAATCCAAAACTTATTCTAATTACTGGTGTTTCTATACCTAAAAATCTTGTAAGTAACACTTGAAGCGCAATTAAAAAACTTAAAGTCACTAACTTTTGAATGTTCCTCATAGCTCCACCTCCTTCACAAAATTTTAAACTTGCTAATAGAGAAGTGGGCTACATTGTTAGCGGAAGCGGTATATGCATCGCAAAATCCAAAAGATTTTTTCGTCTAGTGGCAACATCCTATCCAACTAGCACTTCACGCGCAATCACCTACTCTAACTAGCAAATTCATCATCCTAATTATAATACAAAACCTTTCAAAATAACAGCTATTTTTTGAGTTTTAAGAAAATTGTCAGTATATTAAAACTTTAGATAATTAAAGTATTAAAACCTTATCTTATAAACAAATTCAACTAAAACTAAGATGACACTGTTAAAAAACAATGTCATCTTAGTTTTAGTTGTGTTTAACTATATTTAATGTAATTACTTATAGCATATTGATTTTTACACTTGTTTACAAATTATTCTAATATACCTTCTTATCAAATGGTTCTGAGTTAATATATAAGTGGAATAAATTGTCTGCATCCTTGTGGTTTATCTTTCCATCTACCAATTTTCTATGCAGAATATATAGATTTGCATTCATTTCTGGATCGCTATATCTAACATCCCTCATCTTCTGTTCTATTTTTTCTACAAGGGTTATGGAATTATCCTCTAATATTTTATCTATAATTTGTATAATTTCCTCTGCATCTTTAATAATAGGTTTTTCTTTTGATGTAATCTTGATCCCAGTAGCTCTAGATTGTATTTTTTTTAAAATATTTTTATCTACAATTAATTTATCATCAATCATGGATTTCTCCCCTTCATAATTATTATTTTCTCTTCAATAATTTTCGGAGATTATAGGTAATTCTTTAACTATTATAATTTTAGTTCTTAGATTGCTTCTTAGAAACTCCACCTATACTTTCTAACTGTGCTCTGAAATTGCTTCTTATATTTTTTAAGTATTTTTCTCTAAGTTCAGCTTGCTCTATTTTTTCTTCCTCTGTTAAACCTTCTTCCTTACTTTTTTTATATAAATAGTTTATTCTCTCAATAAGTTCTTCTACCTTCAAGTTTTCTCCTCCTATAAAATATATTTAAATATGATTAGTAAATTACTCTTAAATTATATCATAGTACATAAATAATTAACAATTTTTATATTCACTAAAATATAAAAACTCCCCTTATTTAAAAGAGAGTTTTTAATTAAATTATCCTATTAAATTTTTAATGGCTTCTAAATTCCCTTTTACATTACTATACATAAATTGGCTATAATTAATTAGAACATCCGTTTTAACTATATCCATTAAAGAAATCGCTGTATTCACATCAGTTATAACTGATAATGATGAATTAATATTTAAATTTGAATTAGAAGTATTCATTAGAGTATGTTTTAAATTATTATAATATGCTCCATTTTCTGCTCTTATTTTATTTATTTTGTCTACGGCGTTTTGGGATTTTAAAATAGTATTTTGTGAATTCTCTTGGGTGGATGCATCTGCATCTTTAAGTTCTAAATTTTCTAATTTCAAATCATAAAGTTTTATTTCCATACTAGTATATGGGTTATCTTTAGTTTGTATGGTCAAACTTCTATCATATTTTAGAACTTTAATTTGGTTGAATTCTGTATTTTCCACAGTTGTTTGAATTGCTTCTTTAATTTGTTTTAATTCTTCATTTAATGCTTCTCTATCTTCATCTACTAAAGTTCCATTACTAGAATGAACACATAATTCTCTAATTCTATGAAGATTATCTGTTATATCACCTAAAGCTCCATCTACTACTTGTAAAAGGGACATCCCATCTTGTATATTCCTTTCTGCCTGGGAAAGACCTCTTACCTGTGCTTTAAAACTTTCGCTAATGGTTAATCCTGATGCATCATCTGCTGCTCTATTTATTCTTCTACCAGTAGCTACTTTTTCTGTGACTTTTTCTTTAGTATCTTTAAATTTATTTATTCTATTAGTTGAAGAGAAAGTATATATATTGTTTATTAACACTGTTTCACCCCCTATCTACAAAATTGAATTTAAACCCCATTAATTTATCGGATGTATTTAAGAAAAATTAAGTTTTATTATACATATTTTAATTAATCTTTATATACATTTAATTTATGGTATAACTCTGTAGGTTTGTTTCTAAATTACTTTTCCACAAATTAATTTCAGGTGTTAATCTTTTTTCTATTATCTTAAAACATTGTTTTACATCTCCATCATAAAAGTTTTCTCTTAATTTCATAAATGAATGTAAAATAACTTCAGTTGAGCTTACTTGTTTATTTATACTTTTTTCTGAAGGTAAAACTTTTAAAGATTTTTTACAAACTATTACAGATTCTATTCCTTCATCTATGATAGTTAGAATTTCTCTAGTTTTAAATTCATACAGATTTTTTTCTATATAATCTACAGCTTCTATTAAAGTTTTTGAAGTATCTACTAGATATTTAATAATTTCTATATGTTCTTCTTCATATTGTTCCATATCCTCATCCCCTTATATTTTATCGTATTTCTTTTTATGTTCTTAATATATATTATATACCAATATTTAATTTTATTAAAAGACTATAAAAAAGCTCCTAACGGCCGATATAATATATGTATAAGTATAAAATAATTATGATAATAGGAGTTTTAATCATGAAAAAGCTAAATTTACAAACACTTATTGATGGGGTACAAGATATGCCTCTTATTCCTGATAGGATAAATAAAATATTGAAACTTGTAGAAGACCCCGACTCTACAGTAGCAGATGTAGAGTTAGAAATTTTAAATGATCAAAGTTTAACAACAAAAATCTTAAGACTTGCAAACTCTACATATTATGGATATGCAAGAAAAATAAGCACTGTATCGGGGGCTACCGTACTTTTGGGATTTCAAGCTATTAAAAGTATAGTTATAGCTTCTGCCGTAAGTGAATTTCTTATAGCAGAACTCCCTGGTGGTTACCGTATGGAAAAATATGATCTTTGGAACCAATCTCAAACTTGTGCTATAATTTCAAGACATATAGCAAAAGAAATTAAATATAAAAATCCTGAACAGGCATATATTGCTGGACTTTTACGAGATATTGGCAAGACTATTTTAAATTATTATGTAGCCAAAGAATATGAAACTATTTTAAATAAAGTAGAAAATGAAGGACTTTCATTTTTACATGCTGAAGAAACTATCTTAGGATTCAATCATGGTGACGTCGGAGGGAAAATAGCTAAAAAGTGGAATCTTCCAAAAGAATTAGTTGAAAGTATTCAATATCATCACAATCCAGAAATATGCGAATCTAACACCAAGTTAATCTCCATTGTACACTTAGCCGATACCATGACTATGATGATGGGTGTAGGCCTAGGTGTTGATGGACTTGCTTATAATTTTTCAGAATCTGCACTTAAAACTTTAAATCTTACACAAAATGATGTTGAATATTTATATGCAACCTCCATGGAATTTTTATATGATAAAGAAAGTTTTAGTATAGCAAATATTTAGTATTTAGGGACGGTTAACATCTATATATTATTAAAAACTAAATATCATATTATCGTAACTGTTCTTTCTGTATTAAATTTAACTTACTTTATTTATTATATTTAATTTAGTCTTAAATGTTATATACTGTTTTTACATATCGAAGCTTGTACTTTTTTTATTTTAAGCATATTAACAACACCTTTTATTAAAATTAAAAATAAAAGGTGTTATTATAATCAATATAAAAATTTCAAACTAAATTATAAATAATATTTAAGTACATTCTGCCATCTTTAAGTTATTATGTTCCAAAACAAATTTGTTTATTAAATTTTTGTATTTATCCTCCGTTGATATAAGTTCAACTCCTATATAACAAAGCCTAGATACAGTTGATTGAGTAATATTCCCAAGAACTTTGCATATATCCTTACAAGTGTAGTTACAAAGACTTCTCATTAATATCGAAGCTAGTGCTTTTACACTTCTTGAATTTTTATTATTTCTAGCATAAAACATTATTTCATTTATTCCTGTTTCTTTTGAAATAAACTTTATTATATCCTGAGGATCAAAATTCCTTGCTATTACTTTTCTTTCACTTCTATATTCTGTTTTTTCATCTTTAAATTCCAATTCACTTTTCATTTTTTCATCATTACATATGTAAACTAATTTAGCATAATTTTCTCTTGCTTCTTTTACATTATTACTAAAAAACTGCATTATAAATCCTTCATCTAAAAGTCCTGTATCATCTTTTTCAAACCCTAAATACACCTTTAAACTTGAATATTTATATTTTTCAGGACAGTTTTCATATCCTCGTATATCTAATGGATTATTGTGAATGTAAGCAGATAACATTATAAGATATCTTCTTGTATCTACTATTTTGCTTTTGAATCTATCTTGAAATAAATGACCATTCCTTTTATAAATACGATTAAAGCTTATTGCATAGCTAAAGTTTAATCCATGCATTATTTTTGATATATCCGCACCGTTCGAATCTATTATGAAATGTCCATGATTACTCATTAAACAATAGGCATATACCTTAAATTTATAAATCTTTTGATACTCCCTCATTTTATTTAGATATCTAATTTTATCTTCATGTTTTTTAAACAAGGGTACCTCTGTTATACTTCTTATCATTATATGATATATAGCATTTTCTGATTTTTGTCTTCTCATCCTTGGCAATAAAAACACCTCATTTCATAGTTAATATTTCAATTATTAACATGAAATGAGGTGTTTATTCATTTATTTAGTTTTTAAATTAAATAAATTTACTTAACCGTCCCTTTATTTTCTTATTTCTCTATTATCTCTATTTCTCTAAGATAAGTATTTATTTTTTTATTTAAACTATATATCCTTATATTAGATTTTAGCTTTGCTATAAATAATCCCTTATCTACAGGTTTTAAAATAAAATCATCTGCTCCAGCACCTAAAATGCTGGATAACGTTTTAGAATTGCTTAAGGAAGTAATAGCAATTATAGTAGCCTTTATATTATTTCTTCTAATTTGTCTTATGATATTTTTACCATATTCATTTTGTAAAACAAGATCTATTAAGTAAATATCATAGGTTTTATTGCTATCTATTAATTCCTTACCTGTTTTATAAAGCTCTAAATTTTCTATTCCATAGTTCTTTAGAATATCCCTAACTATGGCATATTCTAAAGAACTATCCTCTACTATAGCAATTTTTGCCTCCCTCAAATCTCTCATATATCCATCTTCTTCTAATACAGCCTGCACATGTTTAGATATCTCTTCTTGTAAATCTTCTTTTAATATATAGTCACTTATGCCAAGGTTAAAAAGACTCTTCTTTTTCTCATTTATATTATCGCCTGTTACTACAAATATGGGGATTTCCTTTTTATCGCTGGAATTTATGTCTTTTATAAATTCTTCTATACTTCCACCTTTTGCTAAAAGAGAAGTTATAATAAGATCTACATCATTATTTTCTATAATATAGCATGCCTCACTAAAATTGTCTGTATTAATATATTCATACCCCTGCTCCTCTAACATTACCTTTATTATGTTAGAAAAAAATTCACTCTGTTCAATATGTACTACTATATACATATTCATCCCCCTTCTTCTAATAAATAATTATCTACCATTCTGTGTTTTAAATTAAATCTCTTAAATATACCTATTATCTCGTTTATGCTTGTCATAAATTTATATAGAAACTTTAATTTTAGTTATTCAATAAAAAACTAATATAATTATAAAAACTTATAAACTTTTATTTTCTATATTTTAGATTAAATAACTTAACTGTCCCTTTATACTCTATAATTCTTTAATTAGAAACTTTATTTTATTCTTTAACACATTATCTGCACCTTTAAAATCGCCCTTTTTTAAATATGTTTTTAAATCTCTATAATAAGCTCTTAATACAATACTATTCTTAATATCCTTTTCTTTATTAATGTAATTTTCTAAACCCTTAATAGAACTTTCTATGCTTTCTGTAGCTTCTATAGATATATCTATTATTTCTTCACTTTCTTTTGATATATCTTTATTTTTTATATCCTTTTCTATGTAGTCATTTCCTTCTTTTAGAGTTTTTAAAATTTCTCCTATGCGACTTTTTATATCTTCTTCTTTAAATCTTTCCGATTCCTTTTTAGCTATAGAAATTTTATCTTTATAGAATATAGTATTTATACTATTTAAAAAATTATTAGATTTTACTGCAAAGGATAATGCTATAAATATAACGCTTAGGGAAAATGCAATTTTTTGCTTATTTATTTTGATTTTCATTCTTATTCCTCTACCCATTTGATAGGTTATTTTGCTTAACCGTCCCTTTAATTTCTTTTAATTTTTAGATTATTTTACTTAACCATACCCTCAATAAAATTCCTTAAATCCATATCTACAGTTCCTTTTATTTTAGCTCCTTTACTAGAATTAATAAATTCAACGTTTTTGTTATTCTCTATAAGTCTTTCTATGCCTTTTTTAAATTCTAACATGCCAGATGTTGTATTTAAATAGTTTCCATCTACTCCTAATACTTTTTTGTAAGAACTACTTTGTTCTATATTCTTATCATCACCAGCATGAGATTTATCATCTACAAAAGCCATATCTTGGCCACATAGAATAATGTTTTTTCCACCAGCTTTTATAGCTAAATCTATGGTAGGTATGGCTACGGTTTTACCTGTTTCTATTACAATATTTTCTTTATTAAAACTACATTCTTTATTGAAAAACATATATTTAGGCCCCTTATAAGCTTGTACCGCCCATCTAGAACCTGTAGATAAAAAACAAAGGGGGATATCTAAATCTTCATAACCCTTTATCTGATTGTAAACAACTTCTCCTGCATCTAATATGGTAATTATATCCGGTTTTATTCCGTTTTTCATTAAAATATCCAAAGTTCTTCCTACTGCAAATATTTTAATATATTCTCTTTTTTCTTTCATAATATTTAAATCTTTTTCTAGAGAAGGACCTGCTGATGCAATTATTATTGGTTTATTTTCTAATTCAAAAGTTTTAAAAAATTCTCCTATGGTATTGTAATTATTTTTTATATTTATTTCTTCGTTCTCTTTCATAATAGGTTCAAATCTTTCTAAATTAATTTTAGCTATCTTATAACTTTTTATAGCTTGTCTAAAATCATTATATTCATCTTCCAAAACTTTTAATAATGGCTCATACACTATAATATCATCTACCAAAGAAACTTTATCCATAAACTCATTATAAAAGTTTTTATTACTTCCTAATATGATTTTTACCCTATTATCTTTTTTTATATCCTCCAAAAGATTATATTTCTTTGCAATATCATGTATTTCCACATCTAAATCAAATAAGAATACCCTAGAATCTGAAGGTATTCTTTTTAATAACTCTTTTACATGATATCCAAAGCCTAAACCATACATAACAATATATTTTTTATTTAAAATTAATTCTTTATTGCTTTCTATAAACTTTTCTGCATCTCTTGTAGGATAAAATCTACTATATACAAATTTGTTGTCTACTTTCAAAGCATAATTATTATCTTTGGATTTGATTATTTCTATTTTTCTTTTATTATTATTCATTGTAATTCATTCCTTTATTTACAATTAATTTTCTGCTTTCTTTATAATATAATCGTAAATTCATGCAATAACTTTAATTTAGATTGCTTAACCATCCCTTTAAAGTCCAAACAACTATTTCCTGCAAAATATTACTTTACCCACTCTATCTATATGTTCCTTCAATTCTTTATGTTTTAAATGTGAATAATCAACTATATCAAAAAAGTATGGCATAGGACTTTTTTCTTCTAGTATTGAATTAAGTTTTGATAAAATATCCAAATTTATATTCTCACCATAAATAGCTATATCAATATCTGATTCTGGCTTATAATTACCCTTGGCACGTGACCCAAATATATATGCTTTTTCAATCTCATCAAATCCGCTTATAATATTAACTATATATTCTAAATCTGATTATCTTAATCCAAAATTCATTCTAATTCCTCCAATTTGGAATACAATTTTTTAATTAGAGGATAATACGATTTACGAATAAGTTCTGTTGCTTCTTGAGCCACTTCTTCATTATAAGTATGTGGCATTAAGTTTCTCTTTTCCAATGCATCAATCCAGATGTGTCCATCTTCAATTAACTGAATTTGAAAAGCAGTTTTTATTGTTCCTCTTGGACTCTTTACTTCAAATCCTTCTAATTCAAGATAATCTTTCATAGTATTCCATGCTAATTCAAAAGTATATTTAAACTTTCCCTTCTATTAAATTTAATAGTCATAATTTTAATATGAATTCTCCCTATAGGTAATAATTAAAGATTAAAGAAAAGAAGCTGGATAACTCCAGCTCCTGCAGAACAGTTTTTAAGCTTATTCTCTATGTTTTAGAATAAATAGCTTAACCGTCCCTTTTGACTTTTGACCTTTAATTCACACCTTTATAAATGCTTACTTTAGGTATTATTGAAACAAAATGACCGCCATTTTCTTCAAATTTTTTATTAGAGTTCCTTATGAATTCTATATAACCCGTTGCAAATATCACTATATAATCCACATAAGTTAATTAATGATATACCTCTTTATACAGCTCCCTATATTGAACAAAAATTTTTTCATATCCATCACCACTCCTAAATTAGTCAATTAGTGTAATAATGTCTTTTATTGACATCAAATTATCATCAACCTCTTTTGCTCTATGACACTCAAGAATTTTTGTTGCTGTTTGTTGCATTGCAGGAAATGCACTTCTTGTTAGCTGATTAGCATAAATTACAACATTTACCCCATGTGCAATAAATTCTTCCTCAGTAACTGTATTAAAAGAAGTAGGCACAACAACTATTGGTATATTTTTATCCGTTTTCCTAAATTCATCACAGAATTTAAATATTTCTGTAGGATCTTTTTTACGACTATGTATCATGATACCATCAGCACCTGCATTCACATACGCATAAGCTCTATTTAAAGCATCTTCCATACCTTGTTCAAGAATTAAGCTTTCAATTCTTGCTATAATCATGAACTCATCAGTTCTAAGAACCTCTTTTGCTTCACTGATTTTATAGCAGAAGTTTTCAACAGTATCTTGAGTTTGCTGAACCTCTGTTCCAAATAATGAATTTTTCTTAAGACCAGTTTTGTCTTCAATAATAACTGCAGAAACACCCATTCTTTCAAGTGTTCTTACATTATATACAAAATGTTCTACTAACCCACCTGTATCTCCATCTAATATAATAGGTTTAGTTGTAACTTCCATAACATCATTAACTGTATCAAGCCTTGAAGACATGTCAACTAATTCAATATCAGGTTTTCCCTTTGCTGTAGAATCACAAAGACTTGAAATCCACATTGCATCAAACTGATCTAGTTCTCCGTTACGCTCAACAACGGTTTTTTCTGCAATTAACCCAGTAATTCCATTATGTACTTCTATGGCCTTTACAATTGGACGAAGCTTTAACAACTGCCTCAATCTCTTTCTACGATATTCAGGCATCGCCAACTTTTCTCTTGTAATATCATCAACTTTTTTCACATTTGTATTTCTTGTATATGGAATTTCAATTAGTTGCCCATTCCATCCTTTTAACATTTCAATAACTTCTTGTCTTATAACTGACTGTGGTCCACTTTTCCAATTATCCCCATGGATTACATAGTCAGGTTTTAATTCATTTAGCACATCCCTATAAGAAGTAGTTTTCTGAATAACCACTTTACTAACTTCTAGCAACTCTTCAAACATTTCAACTCTATCTTCAATTTGAGTTGTTGGAAAACGATCAAACTTAACACAAGCTTCATCACTTAAAACTCCAACAATTACGTCTCCATATCTTTTTGCCTCATTTATAATTTTCATGTGTCCTTCATGGATAACTCCTGTACTAAAACACGCATATACACTTTTTGTTACTTTATTATTCATAATTCTTTACCTCCATATTTAACACTATATAAATATTAAAATTAATTCTAAAAAATACTATAAAAATATATTATTTTACACAATGATATCTCATAAAGTTTTCTTTATTTTCCCTTGCCGATTCTTTTGGTCTTCCAAGATCATTCCTTGACTCCAAGCTTACCTTTACCTCAATTAAACATAATTCATTTGTAGCTTTAGCCTTTTTTAATACAGTAGTTAATTCATTTAGGCTGTAGACATGGTACACTTTGGGATATCCACAAGCCCTTGCTATATTCCCAATATTCACATCAACGGCACAAGTAGGCATTCCCCCTACTGATTCGTGAGCATCATTATTAAGAACAATATGAATTAGATTATTTGTATTTTGCTTTGCAATAAAAGCTAAAGATCCCATGTGCATAAGCACTGCCCCATCACCATCAATACAATATATTCTTTGATTTCCATGTTCCTTAGCAAGTCCCAAAGCAATCATTGAAGAATGTCCCATAGAACCCACAGTTAGAAAATTTTGCTTATGCCCTCCAAGAATAATATCACTTTCCTCATATACTTCTCTAGATATCTTTCCAGTTGTAGAAACAATCATATCTGTTGCTTCAATTTGTTTTAAAATTTCTTTAATTGCATCTTCTCTAAGAATTTCATATAAGTTTTTATGTGCTTTATTGCCACGTTTTTCAAAAGTTCCTTTTTTAACAATAATAGCAAATTGTTTATTATTGTTAAGTTCATTTCTAGCTACTTCAAAAATAGTTTTTAATTGTTCATCGGTTGTATTAGAACTAATTACCTCATTTTTAATATTTAATAATTCAAATAGTTCCTTTGTAATCATTCCTTGGAATTTATGTTGTGGCTCATCATGAACACCAGGCTCTCCACGCCAACCAACCATAAATAAAGCTGGAATATCATAAACTTCTTTGTTTAATAATGAGATTATGGGATTAGCAGCATTTCCAATACCACTGTTTTGCATATAAATACATGCTGGTTTTCCTGTTCCAAGGTAAATACCTGCGGCTAACCCTACAGCTGCTCCTTCATTGGCAGGAACATAATGTTTTAAGTTACGTGGATTTTCATAATTCATATAATCACAAAACTCTTTTAGTGTAGAATCTGGAACTCCAACAATAGATTGTATTCCAAGTCCCTTTATTTGTTTAATTATAGTTTCTACTTTCATTTAATCCTCCTACTTGTTAATTTAGTATAATATTTTATTAAAAGTTCACACATATTACATTTTTAATAAGCATTTTATAATTTTTATTTATATATTACTGGAATACTAACATTATTAACTATAAGTGCTTCTCCAAATATCTTAAAAAATGTTTTAATATCTGAAACATCAATTGCCCCTAAGGAACAAAGTCTAAATGTATTTGTGTTTTCAATTTTTCCTGGATAAATTGTAAATCCTCTTTTATAGCAGTAATCATGTATTTTTTCAAAATTCCAGTTTGGATCATCTGGATACTTAACTGAAATAACAAGTCCAGCCTGCCATTCTCTCTTAATAACATCCTTAAATCCGAGCTTTTCTAATTCTTTATGAATAGATTCAAATACACAAAGATGTCTTTTCCACTTTGCTTGTTCTCCTTCTTTAAAATATTCTTTTATAGCCTGAGCTGTAGCATATACTGTTTGAACTGGTGGAGTAAAATGCATCTCACCAGTAGTTTCAAAATAATGATACTGAAGATACAAATTACAATAATATGAACGCTTTGGATAATCTTTAGATTTTATTATCATTTCACGATTACCAATAATAAATGATAGACCAGTCATTGCACTAAGTCCTTTTTGTGCAGAAGCCATACAGAAATCAATATTATCCCTGTCCATGTCAATTGGAATCATTGCATATGTAGATGTAGTATCTACAACAAAAGTAGCATTATATTTATGTACTAAAGCTCCTATTTCCTTAATAGGATTCAAAATGCCAGTTCCTGTTTCATTATGTGTTGTATAAACTAAGGCAATATCTAGATTCTCTTTTAAAGTCTTTTCTATAACATCAAAGTCTGGTCTTTCATCGTAGCTAAATTTCAAATTTATATGTGATAGTCCATAATACTCACATATTTCAACTGCTCTTGAGCTGTAAGCTCCATTATTAATAATAAGTACCTTTTTATTCGCAGGAAGTAACGAATTTAAACATACATCCATGTTTAATGTTCCTGAACCTGTAAACATAACACATGTATATTTTTCTGGATTTCCATGAACTATACCAACTAAATCCATACGCATTTGTTTCATTAAATCAGCAAATTCTTTTTCACGTGGACAAATATCTGCCACCACTTGTGCCATCTTTACAGTATCCGTAGTAGTCGCCGGCCCTGGATTTAATAGTATATTTCTTTTTATATTCATTTTATCAATCTCCTTTTCATATAACTCATCCTTTATAAATTTCTCTCTTTCTTGCTTTATTAAAAATAAATTTTATAACTAAATTAATAATTACTATAGTAATAGCAATAGCTGCTGAAGTTGCTATATCACCTGAATCACTTTTATTTAATATCTCTATAGAAGCTATTTTCGTTTTGCTAGTGTATAAAAAACTAACAGCAGATATAGTTACCATAGAATTTATGAAATAATATTCAAAGCTTTTAATAATTGGAAATTTACTAATTGGTAATATTACCTTAACTAAAGTTATATACCAAGGTATCCCCATACATTCAGAAACCTCTTCAAAATTCTTGTCTATTTTTTTTAGATGCTCTGAAATTGTAAAAAAAGGTACAGAAAAAAAATGAATTATATTAGCTAGTATCAAAATGAAAAACGTACCATATAAAAAGTTGAATACATTCCAACTTTTATTAAAAAATAAGATATAAGATAATCCTATTACCATTCCTGATATAGATAAAGGTAATGATGCTATAATATATAGAATATTTCTTATTTTTGAAAATTCTTTATACCTTTCTACAATATAGGCTGTAATAAAAACAACAATCGTTCCAATCAGAGCTGTTGTAAATGCTACAAATATAGTATTTTTATATACATTTAGAAGGCTTGTTCCAACACTTTTAACATTATAATATTTTAAAGTTATTGATAAATCATAGGGCCAATTTTTTATAACAGATGCAAAAAATAATATTACAAAAACCAAAATTATATTAAAAGATATGATTATATTGTATACATAGAAAAATATATCTCTTACTATATTTTTTTTAATCTTGTAAGACCTTATATTCTTATTGTCATAAGTATTTTTTATTATATAATTATATATAATAAAATATAATAAGGAAGGTATAAGAAGTAATACTGCTATAACTGCTCCCATTTCAAATTTATTTTGACCTATAACATACTGATAAAACTTCAAAGCTAGTACATCATAATTTCCACCTATTATTTTAGGAATACCAAAATCAGTAAAACACATTATAAATGCTGTGAAAAAAGCATTTATAATATTATTTTTCATATTTGGCAATGTAATTGTATAAAACCTTCTAAATAAACTAACTTCCATAATATCTGCCACTTCATATAAAGAATAATCTATAGTTTTAAATCCAGCCAAAATCATCAAATACACAGCCGGAAAAGTGTATAATACCTCAGCTATAATTATTCCTAATTTACCATATATATTAAAAGTCAGTTTTAAATTATTAAGATATCCAAAAAAACCTGTCGTTAATATACCTTTACTTCCAAATATATAAATTAAAGCTATACCATAAGTCATTGTAGGTGCAAATAAAGGTAAAATTGCACTAACTTCAAAAAACTTTTTTCCTTTAATATTAGTTCTCTCAATTCCATAGGCAAACAGAAAAGCAATAAAAATAGTTATTATTGTTACAATGGAAGATACAGTAAAGCTATTACCAAATGCCTGCAGGAATCCATTATTCTTTATAACTTTTTTGAAATTTCCAAAACCTATAAATGTCCCATGGCTGTAAAAGGATTTTATAAATAAAGTAGTTATTGGCAACAGTATATTTATAATTAAAAATAATATTATAATAAACATAAAAGTAGTTTTTAAAATCTTAACTTTGTCATATTTCTTCATTTTCAACATTCCCATCATTTCTAATCTCTAACAACTTATTGCCAAACTATTAGATAACTCAATATAAAAATCCATATTCTCTTTTAAACCTAATTTCTCTTTTTCACTAGCCATAACATCCACTAGTATTCTAGTAGTTTTTATACCTTTCATTTGTAATGTTAATCTATAAAATGCTCCCTTAAATTCCATATTCTTTATAAAACAATCAATAAATCCTTGTTTTTTACATGCAGAATATTTTATATTTTCAGGTCTTATAATTTTAGCCATTCCATTGGATGTTTTTAATATATTAACTTTACCTATAAAATCAGCTACAAATTTATTTTTAGGATTATTATATATTTCTTCTGGTGTTCCTATTTGAGAAACCTTACATTTTTCCATAACTACAATTCTATCACTTAGTGTCAAAGCTTCTTCTTGGTCATGTGTAACCATTATAGTAGTTATTTTTAGTTCTTTCTGAATCTTTTTTATCTCCCATCTTAGACTTTCCCTTATTTTAGCATCTAATGCACTTAGAGGTTCATCTAATAAAAGCACTTTAGGAGATAATATTAATGCCCTTCCTAATGCAACTCTTTGTTGTTGTCCCCCACTTAATTGTCCTGGATATTTATTTTTAACATCTGTTATATCTATTAAATCAAGTATATAATTTATTTTAGAATTAACTTCGCTTTTATTTAAACCTTTATTATATAATCCATAACCTATGTTTTTTTCTACAGTCATATTAGGAAATAATACATAGTTTTGAAATACAAATCCAAAGCCTCTTTTACCTGATGATAAATTTGTTATTATATTATTATTTAAATATATTTCTCCAGAAGTTGGATCTTCAAGACCACTAATTATTCTAAGTAATGTAGTTTTTCCACAACCACTAGGACCCAATATACTTATAAATTCTCCTTCGCTTATACCAAAACTAATGTCTTTTAATATGCTAGTATTATTTATATCTTTATTTATATTATCTATAACTAAATACCCCATAAAAATATCATCTCCAAAATATTATTTCTTGTTAACAGAATATCTTTTATTCCATTCCTCTATGATTTTTGACTTATTATTAGATGCCCAATTTAAATCATTTTTAAATAACATATCTACAACATTTTTAGGATATCCTTCTATTGTAATAGGATTTTTTAATGTAACAATTCTATTTCTAGATTTAGCTTCAATTTCCATGGCTTCATCTGAGAGTATATAGTTTACAAATTTTTCTGCATCATCATTTACATTTTCTTTATTTATAATTCCAAGTCCATCTATATCCCAAGCTAACCCTTCTTTTGGAAAAAACGTCTTTATTTGCTTGTGTTTCTTTTCTTCTAGTAGACTTTCTCCACCCATTCCTAGACCTATAAATTGTTCTCCCATTTCTGTAGATTTAATTGGTCCCATACCTGAATGTTCATACACTCTCATACTTTCATTTATTTTATCTAAATAACTCCAAGCCTCTTTTTCACCTAAACTTTGAATCAAACAAGATACAAACATGAATCCTGTACCTGATGAGGCTGGATTAGGCATGGATATTTGATTTTTATATTCAGGTTTTAATAACTCTTTATAAGATTTGGGAATTTCTACTCCTTTATTTTTCATTTCTTCTAAATTTGCAGTTATAGCATTTGTCCATAAACTTAATCCGATCCAATGTGGCTCCTTATTTTTAGTATCTATAAATTTAGGATTAATATTTTTTAATCCCTCTACTTTACAAGGTTTTAATAATTCTGTTTCATCTAAAACTATTAAACTTGTGGCAGCCAACCCCCATACTACATCTGCAACTGGCTTATCTTTTTCTGCTAACAGTTTAGAAGTAATATCTCCAGTAGATCCCCTTACTATATTCACTTTAATATCCGAATTAACTTTATTGAATCCTTGAATATATTCTTCTATTAAATTATCTTCTACTGCTGTATATACTGTTATCTCTCTATTAGATTTACTGTTACATCCACTAAAAAACATTGCAGTCATAATAAAGCTTAAAACTACACTAATTAATTTCTTCATATAAGACACTCCTTAAATTTCATTTTTTTCTTTTAATTTTGGAATAACTTTATTTAAAACTCTTTTTAAATGGTTTGGATCATCTATTTCTGCCCAAATTAAATCTTTTATTTTTTCATATCCAACGTCATAACTTTTAGCTGAATCCTCAATAGCATATTCATAATGATATTGAGGATTAGTATTCTTACTATATTCAATCATCATTTTTTCAAATAAATCCATTGATACTTTAACTATTCCAACTAATTCACCATATATACTATTTAATCCATGCTTGTCTTTAGAAACTTTATAAATACTATTATCTCTTACTTCTATATAGACTTCATCTCCACTATTAGTTTTACCGCTTAAAAGTACACAATCTTTTTTATCTATATATTGAAGTTCCTTAATAGCTCTTTTTTCATAAATAAGATCACTTTCTAAAAGTAAAAAATCCTCTTTTATTAAATCTTTAGCTACTGCAAGAGATGCCATGCTCCCTGTATTGGCATAATTACTATTTTTAATTGTTTTTATATTTTCGTACTTTTCATATAAGGCATCATAATAATTATTTAAATGTCCTGTAACTATAATAATTCTCTCTATACCATTTTCAAAAAGATTATTTATACTTCTTTCTACTAAAGATTTTCCTTCAATTTCTAACATTCCTTTAGGGATATTATCTTCTGTAACACTATTAAGCCTGCTTCCTAATCCTGCCGCTAAAATCACAGCTAGTTTTATAAAACTTTTTTCAATTTCCTCTATTCCTTCATTTGTTATCTTGTAATAAAACTTTCCATTTCCATATTTCTTTATTATGTATGAATTTATTTCTAGTTCTTTAATTATGTTGTTGATAGTTCCTAATGCAAAACCTGTATATTCTGCTAATTTTCTTTGACTTACATCTCCATTATCTTTTAATAATTTTAATATTTTTAACTTTTTTTGATTCAAAATTAAACACCTCATCTACAATAATATCTAAATAAAAATTTCTTAATATTATTATCGTTCAATTTCTACATATATTTACATGTTATTGAACACTTTTATAAATTAAAAATGGTATTTCTTAATTTTAAGTAATACCATTTTTTTTATAATATTTATATTTTTATATTTTTCTTTATGTGATTAAAGACTACTTCTAAATATTTTTCTACTTTTTCTTGTAATTTATCTTTTTCGTCTAATCCTGTTTCTTTATGTATCAAACTAACATTAAAATTTTCAACATCCACTCTACCATCATTTTCAACAAAGCTCTCAGATTCAAACATAAACCTATGAGTGCAATCATTTATTGCGGCTTTATAAGTTTGTCCTGGAAATATGGATTCTGTATAAGCATACTCTCTTTTATAATTACCATCTAAACATGAAGGTAATTTACCATCTATATCTAAATCATAATTAATATTTGCAAAATTTAATACCATTGGTAACACATCCACATTTTCAATTATATCTTCTATGTTTTTTGTTTCTGTGTTTAACCCCTTGATAAGTAAAGGCACTCTAGTCCTTCCTTCATGTAAAAAGCCATTATCCTTCTTTAAAAATGTTTGTCCATGATCTGATACTAATAGTATTAAAACTTCATCTTTGGAATACAATGAATTTATGTAATTATACAAAATACCTAAATAAAAATCTAATCTTTCAATTTCCGTTTCATATCTCTCTATCTTTTTATCATCATAACTTTTAAATACGGTTTCATCATTATCCTGTTCAGTAGTTCTAGAATAAAGACTCCCTTTTATTTGACTACTTATTCTAGGTTCTATATTGTCAGGTACTTTGTGAAGATCCCCAAATGAAAGCCACATAAAATTATTTTTCTCTTTAAAAGCTTCTAAATGCTCTATAGCTTCCATTACAACTTCCTCACACCCCATCCCGTCTATAGCTGGTTGATATACAGTTCTATCGAAACCTTTATTATATCCATATAATGGAGTTTTCCTCCAGTCATTACATATTTGTGTAGTGAAATATCCGTTTTCTTTAAATATCTCACTCATAAGTTTTTCATTACTTCCAATTTTATACGTCCAATTTGAATGAAATAACTTATGATTAGTTGTGTATTTTCCAGTAAAGAATGTGGCAAGTCCTGGTAATGTCCACTCACTATTACAATAGCAACTATTAAATTTTAAACCATCATTAAAAAAATTATATGTTTTAGGCATTAGATTTTTTAGTTTGTTTCCTTCTATTGCTTCTTGTGACAAACCATCTAAAAATAAATATAAAATAAGTTTTGGTTTATCTTTTATAACTTTATCTTTAATTTTTATAGTATTTCCTAAAAAAAACTCATTGTTACTACTTATTGTTAGTTTACCTTCCTCTCTAATAGGTAAGTAGTAAAATATGTTAGGCCTTACATCATTAATTTTGTATTCCCTGTTATTTATTTTTAAATTAATATATGAATATAACTTTTTTACAGATATAGGAAGAACTATTTCTTCTTTTACTTCCATTTCTATTTCTTTATTTATGATTTGTCCTTGTAACATTTCAGTTTTATACAAGGTTCTAAGCTGAGGTACAATTTCTGTAAAACTTTCAATTTTATATAGATTAACATAATGTCCTTCTGTTATTTCATCATTAATAAATCTTCCCACTAAGCTTTCTTTACTACCATCTAATGGAAATGATCGTGCATCTATTTCCTGTAGCTTATTTTTTATACTTTGAAATTTATCTTTAAACTCTGAAAACTCACCTGGAAATTTTTCTGCTATGGTTTCAGATAGATTTTCTATAGATTCAATACACATATCCTTCTTTTCTTTACTATCTGCATATTTTAATGCTTTAAAATAAAACTCTATACTTTTTGTAAATTGTCCTTTAAATGCATATACCATACCTAAATTGTAACTTACTTCATAATTAAAAGGTAGTTCCATCAATCCATTTAAAAGTACTTTCTCTGCTTGTTCTAAGTTACCTTCAATTACATATATTGCAGCTTTTGTAGTACATATAGTTATAACTGAATTAAAATTACTTTCATAGTCTCTCAATAACTTCTTTGCTTCATCATATTTTCCATGATATATATTAAATTCAATAGATTGTTTAAGTTCTTTTAATTGACATACTTTTGTTTTAAATTCTTTTTCAGTCATATAGTTTAACCCTTTCTTTTTATCTATTTTACATATTTATCTAAAGTATTAATTAATTCATCTTTGTTGTTACTACGAGCAATATAAAACCCACTTCTATCCAAAGAACTTTTTAGTTCATTTTTTTTATTATGATCAAAATAAAATTTCATAATAGAACTATCTTTTTTAATATTTATCTCATTGCTTTTAACTTTTTCATAGTTTTCATAAGTAATAAATTGAATACCTGAATACTTTATTTCTTCGTTTGATAATCTTAATTCTTTACCAATGCTAATATTGATAATATTTTCTAACATATCTATACCTGTAGATAATGGAACCAAATCAGATGTTATATAATCTCCTCCCAATCTAGATCCTATTTCTATAAGAACAGGTCCCTTTTCTGTTAATTTAATTTCAGCATGAGATGAACTATTATCTATTCTTATAGCATTTATAATCTTATTAACCATATCTTTAATTTTATACTCTTGTTCTTTGTTCAAGTAAGCAGGTACTATGTGTCTATCTTCTACAGAATGTGGATAACCTGAGGTGTGCTTTTCTGTTATTGCAACTATATTATTTGTTCCATTTTGAGTTAATGTTTCAACACTATATTCTGGTCCATCTAAAAATTCCTCTAATATTACTTTCCCTGATTTACTATAATGATATGATTCTTCATAGGCTAATTTTAGTTCTTGTAAATTATATACTTTACAAACGCCTCTACTAGCTGATGAATCAACAGGTTTTATTATTAAAGGAAATTCAAAGCCTTCTAATTTTTTATTACATATATCTTTTTTATCATTCACTAATAAATACCTAGGACAAGGAATATTATTTTTTTTCATACATTCTCTTAATAAAAATTTATCTGTACTTATTTCAGCAGCTCTAGAAGATAACCCCATTAAATTCATTTTTTCACAAACATATGCTACTGTTCTTACTGGAAAATCAGAAGTAGTTAAAATTCCATCTATATTATATCTTTTTGCTACCTGTAATGTTTTTTCTTTATCTAGCGTACTTATATGTAATGCTATATCAGCAAATTTAAATCCCTCTGCTTTACTATCGTAATCTGTAACAATTGTTTTATATCCTAACTCTTTAGCTTTTTTTATAAGCGGAACTTGAAACTGTCCTGCTCCAAGAATCAATATAGTTTTCATTAAATAACCCTCTCCTCATTATAACACTACTTCCTACCATTTAATAAAATTAAACAATTACATCTAATTATACAATTTTATTTCATTTATAATACTTTTTGTAGTATCTATAATATACTCTACTTCATAATCAGTTAATGCAGGATAGATAGGAATACTTATAGTGTTTTTAAAAAAATATTCTGCATTAGGATAATTTTTACTATCTAATTTTAAAATCCTATGAAGTAAAAAATCAATAAACTGACGAACAATAACATTCTTTTTTAAAAAAGCATCTTTTACTTCATTAAAATTTAAATTTAATGGAAATCTAAAAAACATATCTCTATTTTTTAAATCATCACTCATACATAGTCCCTCAAATATACTAAATTCCTTTAAATACATATTTGCTATTTTTTTTCTTCTTTCTAAGAAAAAATCATACATTTTTAACTGACTAATTCCAAGCATAGCTTGAATATCACTCATAGGAGAAAAAACTTTAAACTTCCTAATCTTTTCACACATTTCATCATTGTTAGTAAGCACCATTCCACCTTCACCTGTAGTTAAACATTTTATTGCTCCAAATGAACAAACTGTAAAATCACCATAAGTACCAATTTTTCTATTATTTAGCATTCCGCCAAAGGCTTGAGCTATATCTTCAATTATTGGTATACCAAACTCTAATAAATCTTCTATCTTTACAGAAATTCCACATATATGTGGAACAATAATTGCTTTTGTATTAGTGGTAATATGAGGTTCTACTGTTTTTTTACTTAAAATCCATTCTGTATCAACATCACAAAGAACTGGTGTAGCTTCTACTGCTAACACAGCTTCTAAAATACATGGACATAAATAAGTAGGTATTATTACTTCATCACCTTTTTTAATGTCTAAAGCTTTTAAAGAAAACACTACTGACATTGTACCACTTGAAGTAGCTATCCCATTTTTTACTCCTATATATTTGGATACTTGCTGTTCAAATTCTTTAACTTTTTCTCCAGAACTAATCATTCCACTATTCATTACATTTAATATATACTTTTTATCATTTTCTGAAATATATGGTTTCGAATGAGGAATTATATCTTTTATTGATTTTTTATAATTCATCAAAATAACCATCCTTTTCCATACCATTTTTAATATCTTGAAGATATTCTCTAGTTGAATACTGTGGTTGCCAATCTAAATCCTTTATTGTTCCACTAATATCATATACCCAACTCCTATCAATTTGATTTTCCTTTTCAGGTTTATAAATAATTTTTGACTTATTGTCTTTCGGAGAAAACACATCTACTATTGTCTTAACTTCTTCTTCAAATGTAATTCCTTTACCTGACGCCATATTATATCTTCCTTTTGCTTTCTTACTATTTATGGCTTTTACAATACACTCTACAGCATCTTTTACATACAAATGATCTCTTAAGTGGGTTGAACAATCGCCCCATATTTCAATAGGTTCACTATTATATGCTTTAATAATAAACTTTTCCCAAAAACTTTTAGGAACTTTTTTTTCTTGTCTAAATTTTAAATATTTACTATACCCTCGTATACAAGTAGTTCTTAAAATAATTCCTTGCATTCCATATTCCTCATTAAAATACTGTACATATTGAGCTCCAGCAATTTTAGATATAATATATTCAACATGATCACCTTTATTAATGTAATCTACTATATCTTTATTAATTAGAATATCTTTCACATTACTAGCTTCATAGTGAGAAGTAGTATAAATAAATTTTTTTATATTATTTTTTCTGCAATACTCTAAAGCATTCCACGTTCCTAAAGCATTAATTTTTAATAAATCTCCTCCAGATATATTTGAATCTCTATGCTCTGGAATCACTGCAGCTAAATGTACAACTGCATCTATTCCTGATTTAGGTAATTTTTCAAAGTCATCCTTTTTAGTTACATCTAAAAAAATAAAGGGAATACCTTTAGACTTATAATAAGCTTCACATTTCCTATTTCTTCCAATCGCTAAAACATCTACATTATCCTTAAATAATCTTTCTACAAGATAATTACCTATAAATCCCGTTGCTCCTGTTACTAAAATCATTGTTTTATCCTCCTTATATAATTAACAATTTCCTAATTGCAAGTAGAACATTCCTTTACTATTTCTTTCTTTCCTTCGCCAAAATGAAATTTATTAATATACTGTAGATAAGAATCATAACTTTCATAAAGATCAATCATAACTTTTTCAAAATTATTAACCTCATAAAAGTCAAAAACAAATTTATAATCTTTATGCATATTCTTCTGTTCTTTTGTTTGACAAAAAGCTATAGCTGGAATTTTAAGACTACATGCTTCATATAAAGTTGTCCCTGGAGATGTAAATATTAAATCTGATTTTAGCATAATCTCTGACATATTAGATACATTTTTAAATACTTTTACTATATGTTTTTTATTTTTTTGTATTTCTTTAAATAATTCATTATCAAATTTAAATCCAGCTCCTTTAATAATATATATTTTTTTTCTAGTTGACAACCTATTTAAATTCCTAAGAACCTTAGTAGTCAAATTAGCTTGATCAGTTCCACCAAAAGAAAGTAAAATTTTATTCAACTCTCCTGTATATTTATAAGAACCTTCTTTGTCATAAAATTCGTCACGTAAAGACAAATATTTAGGTCCCTCAAGATATTTAGTATTAAACTCATCTACTCTTACTTTATTTTTATAGTTTGTGCCAATAATTGCATTAATAACAACATCAGCAAATTCATTAGCCTTTGACACATTTCCTATATGAACCAACTTTTTAACATAGGTACGAATATGTTTTGCTAGTTCCACTGAAATATTGGTTTGATCAATTATTAAAACATCTGGATTATTAGCTTTAACAATATCAAAAAATTGATTATAATCCTTAAACACTATTATAGACATAGATGCTTTGCGTATTATATCTTGAATATATATATCGCTACTAGTTATAAAATAAACTTCTGTAAAACACTTTTTTAAAATTTCTTTTCCTAAAGCTATAGTTCTATAAATATTGCCTAATCCAAGTTTAAAACTTCCTTCTGCATATAAAAAGATTTTACTTTTCAATTTTTCCACACCTTTTCAAGTAAATATATTAATTATAAATTATATGTTTACTTTATTTAAAATCTGTACCTGACCTTTGTTTTACAGTTCTATTTATTTGTAATAGTTCAGGCTTTTTATTTAATATACAAATAATATCATAAATATCAAAATCATCTTTGTTTTGTAATTCTGAAATTATTTTTTTAATAAATGTATAGTCATTTTCTTCGTCTACACATAACCTCCAATTAGAATGTTGTAATTCTTCTGAAACATTATATCTACCAATTGAATATATTTCAGGATTTCTATATATATATGGTGTTACATGCTCTCTACAATAATCGTCTTTTGCTTTTTCATGTATTTCAAGTAATAATTTTTTTGAAAAAACTTCTGTATCTAGCCCTCTTATTATTCCATTCTTACCTTTAGGTACAACATAATCATAGTTATTTTCTCGGTAAAATCTTATTGTTTCATCTACTAATTTTGTATCTATTAAAGGGCAATCACTTGTAATTCTTACCACTATATCAGTATCTACTATTTTAGAAGCTTTAGCATATCTTTCTAAAACATCATATTGAGATCCCCTATAACATAATACTTTATTTTTTTCTGCTATTTTCTGTATAATATCATCATCTTTATTTTCAGTAGTTGCAATAATAATATTATGTATATTTCTACATCTTTTAATCCTGTCTATCACATATTCTAAAATCATTTTGTTATTAATTTTCTTTAATACTTTATTAGGTAACCTTGTTGATCCTGTCCTAGCTTGTATAATACAAGTAACTTTTTTCATAAAGTCCCCCTCTTTTCTACTTAATATTACAAAAATTCAAGTATCTATTTTTTAATATTTTATTTAAAACAATCCCATGTTAACACAGTACCTGATTTTAATTCTTTCTTTATTTTCAATCCAATAATTTTCTCTTTATCATAAGGTTTAATTCCATATCCAGGCCTTAAAGCTACTAAATCTTCTTTCTTTATAACTTCACCTTTCATAATATCTCTATTAACTACTAAAGATCTAATAGAGTTTTTTCTTCCCTGTTCTTCACATTTTAATACTCGTTTCCTTGGATGCCCCATTGCTGCCTCCAAATTTCTAACCTCTCTTACTAAACTCTTCATGTCTTCAGGATCCATACTAAACCAATGATCTGGTCCATCCGTATTTTTATCCAATGTAAAATGTTTTTCTATAACTCTTGCCCCTAATGCAACAGCCCCTAAATCTGCAGTAATCCCCATAGAATGATCAGAAAAACCTATAACAAATTCCGGATAAATACTCTTTAATCCCTCAATAACCTTCAAATTCATTTCATTAATAGGTGATGGATACTGTGAAACACAATGCATTATAACGATTTTTTCACACCCAGATTCAATTAATGTTTCTATAGCTAAATCAGCTTCACCTAATGTACATTTTCCCAATGATAACATAACAGGCTTTTTAGTTTTACCAATTTCCTTTAATATATCTAAATAATCTACATCTGATGCTGCAACTTTAAAACATGGAACTTCTAATTCATTTAAGAATTCTACTCCTTTTATACTAAAAGGAGTAGAAAAAGCCATTAACCCTAATTTATTAGCATATTCAAATACTTCTTTATGAGCTTCTCTTGGTAATGCAATTCTATCAAACATTTTACCAATAGTTTCAGTTTTTTGTTTACCACAAGGTCCCCAAGTTAAAATTCTATCTGTATCTGATACTAATTCTTTAGCTGTATATGTTTGAAACTTAACAGCATCTACTCCACATTCTGCTGCAACTTCTATCATTCTTTTAGCTAAATTTACATCTCCATTGTGATTAGCTCCAATTTCTGCTACAATATATGCAGGGTAATTCTCTCCTATTTTTCTACCATTAATATCAAGACTAATACTCATAAAATTAACTCCTCCAAAAATTTATTCTCCTAGCTTAACCAATTCTTTTTTTAACTCCTCTACTCCTAACCACTCACTATTAGTTCCCGAATCATATTCAAATCCCTCTTTTATTAATTTTCCACCAGGTGTAAAATATTTTCCTGAATTCCACCAATCAAAATGAGGATATACTATATAATGTTTTGGATATTCATAGGTATATCTTGAATCATCCTTTGTAATCATTACTTCATGAAGTTTTTCTCCTTCTCTTATACCTACTTCTTTAAGTTTACAATCTGATAACATCACCTTTGCCAAATCAGTTATTTTAAATGAAGGTATTTTAGAAATATAAGTTTCTCCTCCCCTAGATTCTTCTAAAGCTTTAAATACTAATTCCACACCTTGTTCTAGTGTAATCCAAAATCTAGTCATTCTAAAATCAGTTATAGGAAGTTCCTTACATCCATTTTCTATTAATGATTTAAAAAATGGAATTACAGAGCCTCTGCTTCCTGCTACATTACCATATCTAACTACTGAGAATATAGTTCCATCAAATCCTGAATAGGCATTAGCAGCAATAAAAAGTTTATCAGATACTAATTTTGTTCCTCCATATAAATTTATTGGATTAACTGCCTTATCTGTAGAAAGTGCCACAACTTTTTTAATTCCTCTATCCAATGCTGCATCTATTATGTTTTGTGCTCCATGAATATTAGTTTTAATAGCTTCAAAGGGATTGTATTCACAAGCTGGAACTTGTTTCATAGCTGCAGCATGCACAATATAATCCACTCCATTAAAAGCTCTATATAATCTATCTTTATCCCTTACATCCCCTATAAAAAATCTAAGCTTGTCTATTTTTTCTGGATATTTTAATGCAAATTCCTTTTTCATTAAATCCTGCTTAAATTCATCTCTTGAATATATTATTATTTTTTTCACATCATATTTTTCTAAAATCTTTTCAGTAAATCTTTTACCAAAGGAACCTGTACCACCTGTAATTAATATCGATTTATTATTTAACATAAAATCACCTACTCATTAAATATTCTGTTGTAATTCATCTAAGGTTTCATATATTTCGTATTTAAATAAATCTCCTACTAATATATAATCTTCATTTTCTATAGCTTCTACTACTTCGTTTAATATATCATTTAACTTATCCATATTTAAGTCTTTTTTATGTACATCTTTAGTTAAAACTAAAATTTGAGACAACCATTCTATCCCCTCTGCAAAATCTGGTATTAAGCTTAATGCAATGTTTTCTTTACCTTCAGATATATAGTTATATATATTATCAATGCCTTCTTTTAAATTATCTATATAGTTTTTTGCTGTTTCTAAAGCTTCTAATTTTTGCTCCATTATACTTCTTCCTCCTTTAGCCTTTTTATTCCATCTTCTAATATAGGTATAAATTGTTTTATTTTATCCTTTATGCCTTTATATAATGTTCTACTTTTTCCTGATATCTTTATTCCCATTTCTCTCTCATCATCTTTAGACATTAACATGTATTCGGGATTACATAATACATTTTCTATAACCTCAAATAGTAGTGAATTTACTAATTCTATCCTGTCTCTATTGTCTTTTATGTAAGAATCTATTTTATCTAATTTCTTATTTATATTATTTGTATTAATATTTTTTCCATGTTTATAGGATAAATAAATATCATTAGAATATCCTAAGGCGATTTCTGATTTCTTGTATATTTCCTTTAATATTTTTTTACTTTCTTCTAGATATTTTATTATTTTTTCTTTTTCTATAATAGGGGGATGATTTAATATACTTTTTATTTTTTCTTTTTTTATTTTTTCTTTTCCATATTCATCTATGGTTTTGCTCAAAGGTTGAACTATAGTCCCCTCCATATTAGCTCCACCTTCGGTACTATTTATAAAGGTTATATTATTATAATGTTTTATTATATCTTCCATATTAGTTTTATAAAGATTTAGCTTTTGATCTGTCTTTACCAGATCACCAAAAACACCCTTAACTTCTATAAAGTCTATTTTATTCTCTACTTTATTATTTTCCTTAAAAGCAGAGGAATCTGTGTGAAATTTTTCTCCTGTGTAAGCAAAATCCTGTCCTATAAAAGTAATAGGATTACATCCTATATAGGAAGCAAATGATGCACAGTTATGTGCTACAGATCCTCCTGATAGTAAATTTTCTATATCATATTCTAATATAGAGGAAATCAAGGAATCTCCCGAAAATAATATCTTAGATCCTTTATGTAAATTCATAGCTTTGTAACTAGTGTTTTCATAAAATATTAATGGAATTTTATAATCTAAATAATTCTCTATAAATTTACAATTTATATCTCCCGGATCTATCATACATATGAAATCTGGAATTATGTCATTCTTGATTAATGTGCTTAGACTTCTAGCACCTGTTATTATTATAAAATTATTCTGAATTTCTTTTAATTTATATACATTTTTCTCCAGTGATGGGCCTGCGGAAACTACTATGGCAGGTTTATTTTTAAATTCATTTTCAAAGTAATTTATAGGGGTAGCTTCTACTATATGTTTTAAATTGTTTATAAACGCCTTGGCAAAAGTTTCTGAAAAACTTTTAGTTGTAGCGTTATTCGTTAATGAATTTTCAACAACCTTTTTTAAAGCATTATAAGTTTCTACTAGTTCTTTTTTGTAAATATTATTATAATTAAAAGATATTTTAAATTTAATATTGTTTTTTACAGTTATACTATTTATGCTATTGGCAAAGAAAACTTC
The DNA here is from genome assembly GCF_900167265.1 of Clostridium tetani. Classification (GTDB taxonomy): domain Bacteria; phylum Bacillota; class Clostridia; order Clostridiales; family Clostridiaceae; genus Clostridium_G; species Clostridium_G tetani. The sequence goes on along the minus strand of NZ_FUWT01000002.1, from coordinate 286,926 downwards.
CATTTCTCCTTTTTGATATAAGTATAAAGATATTCTATCATCCTTAAGTAATTCTTCTGCATATTCTATTTCTAAAAATTTATCCAATACATTTTTATCAGACTCTATTATTAAAACTTTATTATTTTCTTCTAATTTATTTAAAAGCTCTTTTATGTGTTCTCCAGAAGCTAGCCCAAAAACCACTATTATACTTATAGGACTTATATTCTCTAAATCTTCTAAAAATTTATCTACATCTCTTTGTACATTATATTTACTTCCTAAATATACTTTTTTTCCTTCTTTATTTATTCTTATTATATTTTTATTATCTTTACTTTTTTCTAAAGAGTATTCATTATCTATTTCATTAAAGTTACTTAAATCTTCTAAGGTTTTTTTTGTAAAAGTATCCATACTTCACCTCTAATTATTTTTCCTTTTCCTATTATATATCGTTATTCTACAAAATAACTTTAATATATATTTTCTTCACCAAAAAAAGACAGAGAGTTTACTCTGTCTTTTAAAAAGGAAACTCCTACACACCTTTTGGGTGGTAGGAGTAAATTCCACTATCTAAATCGAAGATTTAGAGTGTCACTTATCTTAATAATTGTAGTATTCCTTGTGGTGCTTGGTTAGCTTGAGCAAGCATAGCTTGAGCAGCTTGTTGTAATATGTTATTCTTGCTAAAGTTCATCATTTCTTTAGCCATATCTACGTCTCTTACTCTTGATTCAGCTGCTTGTAAGTTTTCTGAAGCATTGTTTACGTTAGCTATAGTATGTTCTAATCTGTTTTGGTTAGCTCCAAGTTTAGCTCTTTCTTTTGAAACTTCGTTTAATGCTGTATCTATAGTTTTAAGTTGTGAACTTATTGATGCTGCTCCCTTAGCTCCACCTATATTTATAGAAGCTAACTTTAATCCACTTGTTGTCATGTCTCCAATTGTTAATGTTATTGTTTGTCCAGCATTTGCTCCTATTTGGAATGTAAGTGCTGATTTACTTAAACTTCCATTTAATAAAGTTTTAGTGTTGAATTGAGTTTGTGAAGCTATTCTGTTTATTTCGCTTTGTAATTCTTTTATTTCAAGTTGTAAGTTATCTTTATCAACTGTTACGTTTGTATCGTTAGCTGCTTGTACAGTTAATTCTTTCATTCTGTGAAGAATTGCGTGAGTTTCGTTTAAAGCACCTTCAGCTGTTTGGATTAAAGATATACCATCTTGAGCATTTCTTGAAGCTTGGTTAAGTCCTCTTATTTGTCCTCTCATTTTTTCAGAAATTGCTAATCCTGCTGCATCATCTCCAGCTCTGTTTATTCTTAAACCTGAGCTTAATTTTTCAGTAGCCTTTCCAGCATTTCCAATGTTGATTCCCATTTGTCTGTGTGCATTCATTGCGTTTAAATTGTGATTAATAATCATTTATGTATTCCTCCTTGATATTGTAGTGAACTTCCTTGTTCACCTTTTTTATTTATTTTTAAAAGTCAAAATGACTCTTAAATCAAATTTTATAGTATCTTCTAAAGATACCCTTTTCAGTATAACATACTATTCTAAGTTTTACAATATATATTATTAAATAATAATTATATTTGTTTAATAATATGTATTGCTTTATCTTATTATAATTATCGTAGAACTTTTAGGTTACTTTACACTTTTTTATTTCTTTTTTACTTTATTTTTATTTCTTGATTCCTATTATAATATTCGACATAAAAAATAATTACTTTACATATATTTAAAAATAATTTAAAGGGGCTATCTCAAAATAAAATCTTAAGATAGCCCCTTTTGGGGAGTTTCAAGGGCAAACCATTGAAACATGTGGGATCAATTTAAAGTATTTTTATATTTTTTAGTATGTATACATTATATAACATATTTTTATAAATTTCAACACATTTTTCCACTTTTCTACTTAAATTTTTCTGCTAAATATTACACTTTTATTTTGTGTATTATAACCATTATTAGTGTTTCTTCTTAGATTTATTTCATCTAATTCTTTTCTTATCTTTTGTCTTTCTTTTTCTATAGTATATTCTAATTCTTTATTTAAATCCCTTAGTTGAAACTCTCCATCTAAGGCACGAAATTCTTCTATGGTATACTCTATTTCTTCTATTCTTCCTATGGTTTTTCTTCGTTTATCTAAAAGCTTATCCCCTAACTCATATTCTTCCTTCTTAAATGCATCTATGGTGTCTAGAGTTATATCCCTGAATTCTTCTAAATAAGTTTTTAAATCCATATAATCTCTCCTCTAAACTTTACATTCCTCCACCAAATTGTTGTGCTAGCCATCCTGCTTGAGCATTATATTTAGTCATTGCTTTTTCCATCATTGCAAATTGCTTATATAGTCTTTCTTCTTTTTCTCTTAGTTTCTTGTCTAATTCTTTTATTAAATTATCTTTTCTATAAATTTGGTCAGGTAAATTATTTGATGAAACAACACCTGTTACACTATGATCTTCTTGTTTATTTGCGTATTTAGTTAATATTGAGCTATTTAATGTATTTCCTGGTAATCCTACATAATCTTTTAAAATGTTATCAATTCTAGTCATTATTCCTGAATTGTTATATACTCTTTTTTCAACTTCTATAAGTTCTTTGCGTTGGTCAGCTGTAATTTTTTTAGATTTACTTAGGTTCTGTAATTTTCTTAAGTTATCCAAATCATTTTTGTCTGCTTTTTTAGTAAATAACTCCATTATATCTTCTGGTCTTTCTAAAAGAGCTTTTTTAAACTTTTCTTCTCCACCTTCTACAAATCTGATTTGACCTGCTGTTTTAGCATATTTAGTTGTATCTAAACCTATGTGTCTTCCAAAGGATTCACTACTTCCTTCAACTTCAGCAAAAAAAGTGCTTCTTAATTCCCTTAACATTTTTTCAAGGTTAGGATCGTTTCTTAATATACCTTCCTTGGCTTTCTCCTCCCATTTTTTTATTTCGTCTTCTTTCATTTCCTTTCTTTGTGCTTCTGTTAATGGTTTATATTTATAAGCTTTCTTTTCTGTAAGTTTACCATTTATTTTTTCTACTACATTATTGTATTTTTTCATAAAATCTTTAAATCTATCAACGGTTTTATCTACATCCTTTGTAATTTCAAGATTAACCTCTTGTTTTTCAGAAATGCTTTTTAAATTAAAGGAAATACCATCTAAGATGAAATTATTTTTTGCATTATTTACAGTTCCTGTGCCTCCATCTGGGGTAATTACTTGTATCTCAGCATCTTCTCCTTTTGCTGAAAAATCAGTTCCAAAAATGCTACCACCAGTTATGGACATTATTTGCTCTTTCCCAGTTTCCTTAGTTTCAATAACCATTCTCTTAGATATTTCACTAAAAGATACATTTACATATTTTGAAAGCTTTTCTTTTCCATCGGCTGTTGTAGCATTTTTTATGGAACTTACTAAATCTCCTACAGTTGAGTCCTCACCTTTATCAAGCTTAACTTTAAAATCTTTACCATCTACAGTTATAGTAAAATCTTTAGTTTCTATACCTAAATCTTTTAATTTATTGCTATTGGTAACATCAGTTCCTAATTGTTTATATGCCTGAGCACCTTTAGCTAATTTATTTACTTTTACTTTATAAATTCCCTCTATAGCTCCTTGTCCAGCTGATGCTGTTATTATACCTTCATTAGAACTTTTTGATGCGAAATCGTAAAAAGCCTTTCCTGAATTTAAGCTATCTTTTTTTGTTATATCAAAATAAGTATTTTGAAGTTCTTTTATATCCTTTATTATGTCTCTATATATTTCTTGTTTCCATTCAACTTGTTGTTTTTCTTGTTTAGCTTTGTCTACTTTTGCCTGTTGACCTGCCAACATTTTTTTTATAATATCATCAGTATCTATTCCTGATGCAAGTCCACCAAATCTAAGTCCGCCATTTCCACCTAATCCACTAATCATGGTTTATCACTCCTTATTTTTATCATCTTGCATTTTTAGCAATCTTATAAGCTTCATGCCAAGTGTCTCTTATGTCTTCTATTAGAGGTATAATTTCATTCATTACTTTTACATCTTTTTTTATGTTTGCTTCTAGTAGTTTTTGAACTATAAAATCGTAAATTCTCATTAAATTTTCTGCCCATTGTCCGCCCTGTTCTACATCTAAAGTTGCCATAAGTTCGTAGAAAATATTTTGAGTTTTTATTATATTTTCATGTGCTTTTACTATGTCTTTTTCTTCTATTCCTTGTTTTGCTATTTTCGAGAATTTAACTGCTCCATCTAATACCATTAATAAAAGCTGTTCTTTAGAAGCATAGTTTACACTATTTGTTTTATAAGTATTATAAGCGTTATTTGCATACATTTTTTTACTTACACCTACCTTTTAATGTCTAGAAATCTTCCCCTTGAAGTTTCCTTTTCTGAATCCTTATCTATAAAAGCTTCCACTGTTACCTCTTCTACTTTTTCTGCCTCTACAGAAAGCCTTTTAGCATCTTTTTTAGAATGCTTTTTTAAACTTTGTTGAAATTTTTCTTTATTTTCTTTCTTTGAATCTTTATTTATAATTATTTCTTTTTTTCTGTGTATAAGCCCTTCTTTTGTGGAATCTTGAACCTGTTGTCTTAGTTCTGTATCTATTTTGTTCAATTTAAATTCCATAATATCACCTCTATGATTCTAGGCTCTTTTATCTACAAATACACCCGCTAGTTCACAAAGCTTGTCCACCATATCTATAAGCTTTCTTGGGGGAATTTCCTTTACAATTTCTTTTGTTTTATTGTCCAATATTTTAATAGTTATACTTTTGGATTTTCCATATACCTCATATTCAACATAGGTAGATTTGTCTTCAAATAATTTGTTTAATTTATCCGCAGCTTTTTTTGCTTCATCTAATGTATAATTTTTATCTTTAATTAAAAACTCTCTATTATCTCCTATTAAAATATTTTCCCCTAATGGGGGAGATTGCATTATTGTCATATCAAAAAAACTTTCTGTATTGTAATTAAGAGTAGCTGTGTGTCCTCCTTGACTCACTAAATTAACTTCCATGCTGTACACCTCTCTTATTTTGTTAAATTATTTTAATTTATTTAAAATGGTAAAGTCTACACTAGCCGCCTTCTTGTTTTCTTCTTGCACTTCTTTTACAAGTTCTTTTCTAAGTATAGTTACATCCTTTGGAGCACTAATTGCAAGTTTTACAGTTCCATCATCTATTTTTACCACTGTTACTTCTATGTCATCACCTATTATTATGGATTCGCCTTTTTTTCTTCCAACTACTAGCATTTATTTTCCTCCTGAAAGATTGGGTATTTTATTTTATATTCTTCATTTTTTAATATTATTTGTTCCCCAATTCTCTCTTTTATATTTATAATTATAGGTGCTCTTAAATTAGTAGTTATTTCTTTATAGTCTGAATTTATAGTAACAGTATTTAATACCCATACTTCTTCTTCAGATTTTATTTTTAAATTTTTTATTTGTTCTTCTGTTAACTTCACTTCATAGTCACTACATATAGTAAAAGGTGATAGTACAGGTATACCGATATTCTCTTCTTCTAGTGATTGAAGTACACTAAATATATTGTTTTCCTCTATGGAATATACTATAAATTTTTTTAAATGTTCGAATCCTGGTAATCCTCTTTTAAAATTTATTATGTCCTTTTCTTCATAATCTATAGTTCCATGATGTTTTGTATTTAATTTCATAACCACACCGCCTTCAGTTAATGAATAATGTATAATGAACAATGAATAATTACGGCTAACTTTTCTTCATTAACATTACGAAAAGTTTTTAATTTTATAAGATCTTTATGTTTAGCTAATTCTAAACTTTTTTAAGTTAACTAAATCTAAGATATCTTCAATGTTCAGTTTTACTGAACGAGTTTTCCATTGTATAACTATCTTTAACAAATCTAATAAAACGTAAGATTTTCTGTAACGTAGTAGAAGAAAATCCTCCTTAATTATTAATTGTTCATTGGTTAAAGTTGTTCATTATTCATTATTAGTTATTCATTGAAATTATCTCACGTAGTCCATAAGAGTTGGTTGAAGAACCCTTGCACTAGTTTGTAGTGCAGACATATAAACTGATATAGCTACTGCGAATTCCATGCTTTTTTCAGCAAGGTCAATATCCTCTGTTTTAGATAATATTTCCTTTAAATTAAAGTTTTCTTCTTTATTCTTTTCTAAAGCACTTTCCATTCTGTTTCCTTTTGCTCCTACTTGAGATCTTAATTTTAAAGTATTATCCATAACTGCATCTAAAGCTTCTAAATCCCCTTTGGTTATTTCTTTTATTTTATCATCATCTGGTGATTCTAAATGTTCTACTATCTTTTCTAGTATATCTCTTAAGTCTCTATCATTTCCTTTTGCATCTTTAAATTGCATAGCCTCTGTTGCAGTTATATTGTATTCTATTCTAACCCCTTGAGAGATTTCTGTTACTAGTTTTTCTTTCATAATTTTTTCGGCAGCACCAAGTTCACTACCATCTCTTTCAGCATAAACTAATTTATTATCCTTTACATTTACGGGCTTGGAAGTTCCCCTAGTTCCACCAAAGATATATCTTCCGTCAAAGCTTGCATTTAAGGTTTGAGACATTTGTCCCACTATTTCTTTAACTTCATCATTTATCTTTTTTCTTTCATCTGATCCATAAGCTGCATTTCCAGCAGATACTAAAAGTTCTCTTACTCTTTGGGATTGTTCTCCTAATTGTCCTAGGGCTGTATCTGTTTGTTCTAACCAACTAAGGGTATCCTTTATGTTTTCATTGTATTGTTGATTTGCACTTATTTCTGAATGTAATTGCATTGCTCTTGCAACCTTTATTGGGTCATCAGAGGGCCTTCTTATTTCCTTTCCTGATGTAAGTTGTTGTTGTATAGTTTGCAAATTATTTAAATTTGTAGTCATGTCTGTTAAGAAATTATTTGCAAGCATTTTATTGGTTATTCTCATTTATATTTCCTCCTATCTTTTTAATCCATTTATAACTACATCTAGTAGTTCATCTACAGTGGATATGATTTTAGCATTTGCTTGGTAAGCATGTTGAAACTGTATTAAATTTGTGGTTTCCTCATCAATGGATACTCCTGATGCCTGTTCTCTTGATTGTTGAAAATTTGAAAGAACTATAAATTGATTTTTAACCATTCTTTTAGCTTCTTGACTTTGAACTCCAAGTTTATCTACCACATCCTTAAAGTAACCTCCATAAGTCATACCATTGGTATTTGCCGTTATAGTATTAATACCTGCTTCATCTGGTCCCCATCCACTACCTAGCTTAACTAAAGCTTCTCTTCTGTCTTTTTCTGTCAAATCTAAATTTTGTATTGCCATAAGTTTATCCATTAAATTTGCAATGGCAAGGGCTCTAGTTCCATCTGTTTCTCCTGGTTTATCTCCTTTACCTACTTTTATATTCATAACATTTTCTAATATTTCTTTTTTAATAGTTATATTGCCTGCTGTTATTTCATGTTCAGGTCCACCGTCTTTATTTACAAAGAATAAATCTTTATCTGAATACCCCTCACTTTGACTATGTACAGCATTCACTGTATAAGCTAAGGATCTTGCTAATTTATCTAATTGTTCTATTTGAACATCTATGTCATCTTGAACGGTCATATATCCATTTAAATTACCTGTGTTAGGATTAAATATTTTTAAATCATCAAATTGAGGAGATTTTTTAACATTGCCATCTTTATCTAAAGTATCACCTTTTTTATCTGTCCACAGTGTTCTGGATCTATCTAATTCTTTGTATTGAGTTTCATTTAAATTTATTTCAAAAGTAACTTTATTTTTATCATCTGTTATATCCGCATTTTTATAATAAGTTATTTTATATTTTCCTGCTTCCCCTGGTTTATGTTTCCCATCAGGTTCAATACTACTTATATAGGCAAGTCTTACTGATTCATCAGGATTTACTGCTTGTATAAGGTTTTTATCTTTTGGTGGTTCTGATCCTTTTTGTCCATTTGTATTAATATCTATGGCATTTAAACCTTTTTTATCTATATTAATGCCAAACTTAGAACTAAGCTTATCTATTAAAAGGTCTCTTTTGTCTAATAAGTCATTTGGTCTTTGACCTGCTGTTGTTATTTGAATTATTTCTTCGTTTAGTCTTTCCATTTGATCTAAAATTGAATTTACATCGTTTAAATCTTGTCTTATGCAGTTTTTAGTATTATCTTTTAATTTATTTAATTGCTTGTGTAAATGATTTAATTCATCTGTTAATGCCTTTGATTGTTCTGCCACTACGGTTCTAGCATTAGAACTGTGGGGTTGTTTTGAAAGTTCTTGCCACCCTTTGTAAAATTTCCCCAAAAGAGTGGATATACCTGTTTCACTAGGCTCACTAAATATATTTTCTATTTCATTTAAAAATTTATTTCTTTCAACATATGTGCCTTGCACTCCTAGCTCTATTCTAACTTGATAGTCTAAAAATGCATCTCTTACTCTGTTTATATCTGCTACATTAACTCCTCTACCTAATTGTCCTGCTCCTACTGCATTGTTCATAGAAGGAGTACAAAAAGGTCTCTCTGTTTGTAATTCTGCCCTTTGTCTTGAATATCCTTCTGTATTTGCATTTGCCATATTATGAGATGTTACATCAATAGCTTTTTGATTTGCAAAAATTCCGCTTTTACCCACATGTAGGGTTCCAAATAAACCTGACATAGTTTTTAACCTCCAAATTTTATTTTGTCTTTCTACTTCATTTTTCCATGGACACTATAAGTTTTAGCTTCCCTATTTGGATTTATTATCTGAAGCATTTTATTTGCATATACTATTCCTTGTTTTAATAATGTTTCATTAGTATCTTTTTGTAGATTTAATTCTTCTAGTAACTTTCTAGCTTTTCTGTAGTTAGTTTCCAATTCTTCATCCCTATATTCTCTTATTATTTCCGTCATGGGACGACCTTTTGTAATTTTTCTTCTATCCATTTCATATCTTGCTATGTTTTTACTATTTTCTTCTATTTCATCTACTATACTTTCCATTTTAAAAATATTATTTTTCACAATGTACTCATGTTGTTTATCTAATACTTTTAGTAGTTCTTCAAAGGCCTTTATCTCTCCTAAAATTATATTGTTTAGTTCCTGGGTCAAGTTTTCACCTCCAAAAGATTAGAATCTGCCTTTCATAGCATCAATTAGACCCTTAGCTATATATTTTGAATGTATATTGTAAGTACCCTTAGATATTTCTTCTCTTATAGTCTCTATTCTTTTTTCTCGGTCTATTTTATCATCTTCTATGGAATACTTACTTAGACTTTTCCCTAAAGAAGATATTTCTATAGAGTCCTTTTTTTTGTCATTATTGACCTTTCTATTATCAAGGGTGTTTTTGTTTCTGTCATAGCTATTTATTGCACTATTAGAACCTATTCCACCTATTTTCATATTCATTACACTCCTTGTTCTTTAAACATTTTATACTTAACTCTATTATCGACATGTATTATAAAAAATTGATAATTAAAATAAAAAAACTTATATTGGCTAATGTTGTTCATTAAAAAAAGTAACGGCTTCCCGTTACTTTTTTTATTTCCCTCCTAGGGATTTTATTTTTTCTACATTGTTTACTATATCAGTTATTCTTACACCAAAATTTTCATCTATAACTACAACTTCTCCAAAAGCTACAGGCTTTCCGTTTACTAGTATTTCTACAGGTTCTTCTGCTAATTTATCAAGTTCTATTAAAGAGCCTGTACCTAAATTTAATATTTCCTTTATATTAAGCTTTGTTCTTCCTAATACTACTGATATATCTAGTGGTACATCCATTATTAAATCTATATTTCTAGGTAATTCTTCACCTTTAGAAGTCTGCTGTAATGGTTGAAATATAGCTTCTTGCACCTCTATTGGTTTTTCTTGTACTCTTGGTGTTTCCCTATGATAAGTTGGACTTTCATTTGTATATGTTGCCTGTTCCCTTTGCATTTCTACTTGTGTCTTTGACAACTCCTCACCCCCAGTAATATCTAAGTCATGCTGTGTTTCTTCAACTTGAGGTATTTCTGGCATGACTTCTTCTCCTATTTCCTCTTGAATATCTTCGCCCATCATAATCGCCACTATTTTCTTAGCCATTTCCATTGGTAACAATTGCATTATTTGACTATCCACTAGAGTTCCTATATTAAGTTTAAAAGATACCTTAATTATAGTCTCATTTTCATCAATATTTTCTGATAGAGGTGAAGTTAAATCATCCCATATTTTTGATATAGGAGGTGATATATTTACTTCTCTCCCAAGCATAGTAGCCATAGAAGTAGCTGAAGAGCCTATCATTTGATTCATAGCTTCTGAAACAGCACTTACTTCTATTTCGGAAAGAGAGGTTACATCCTTAACTATCCCATCTCCTCCCATCATCAAATTAGCAACTACTGCAGCCTCTGTTATTTTCATGACTAATAAGTTTTCACCTAATATTCCACTTGTATACTTTACTTCTAAGGCAATATTGGGAACCTCAAAAGTGTTTTTTAACTTATTTAAAGTAGTTGCAGAAACTACAGGAGTGGTAATGTTAACCTGTTGCTTTATTATATTGGAAAGAGCTGTTGAAGCAGACCCCATGGATATATTTCCTATCTCTCCTAGAAGATCTTTTTCTAAATCTGATAAGGTCTCTTCTTCCACATGACCTGCATCTTCCATCACTTCATCTACATTTTCTTTATCTTCTTCAATAAATTCACTATCATCTGAGTTTTCACCATTTAATAGTGAATTTATTTCATCTTGTGAAAGAAAACCATCATTCATAATTTTCCACATCCTTATCTAATATATCTAATATTTGAATTCCCATATTTTTGTCTACTACTCCTGGCTTGCCATAAGCATATAATTGATTTTCTACATTTATACTGATTGGCTTATCTATTTGATTATCTAGTATTAAAACATCTCCTAAGGATAGTCTTAAAAATTCTTCTACTGTTATTTTAGCACCTCCAAGTACTGCTACAAGTTCCGTTTCTACTATATTTATTCTATCTCTTAATTGTTTGTTTGATTCTTCTCTTACCGCCTCGTTATTTTCTTGGAACCAATACTGTATAACTAATTTATCTAGTATTTTTTCTATACTTAAATATGGTATACAAATATTTATGAAAGTACTACTCTTTCCCATATCTACAGAGAAAGTAATTAATGCTACAGGTTCATTTGGTGCTAAAGTTTGATTTAGAGCTGGGTTTGTTTCTATGCTTTCTATTTCTGGGTATAACTCTAATATATCTTCCCAAGCAAGCTTTATTCCCTCTATTAGTCCTTCATTTACCTGTTTTATTATATTTTTATCTATATCGGTAAATTCTCTAAGCTTATACTCACGTCCCTCGGCATTTCCTCCTAAAAGTACATCCATAACTTCAAAAACAAATTTTGGATTTGTTTCAAATAAAACTGTTCCATTTAAAGGAGGTGCTTTAAATACAGTTAATACCGTTGGGTTAGGTATGGAATGTATAAATTCCTCATAGGTTATTTGTTGTACTGATTCTATTTTAGCTTTTATATTTTTCCTCATATGTGCTGTTAAATAATTTGACATTATTCTAGCATAATTATCATGAATTAATTCCAATGTTCTTATGTGATCCTTTGAAAACTTTTGAGGACTTCTAAAATCATATATTTTAACTTTTTGTTTTTCCTCTTCTTTTGGAATTTCATCTGGTGATAATTCTCCTGAAGAAAAAGCTGCCAATAGGGCATCTATTTCACCCTGAGATAGAACTTCTCCCATATATTTCCCTCATTTCCTACTGATTTAAAAGAAGTTTATCTATATCTATTAATGTTACAATTCTATCTTTAAAATTTATAACTCCTTTTATGTAATCTTTTTTATTTTCCTCATCTACTTTTTCTATAATATCAGGGTTTATATCTATTACTTCATCTACATTATCTACATTAACCCCTACTAATTCTTCTTCTAGCTTTAATATTATTATATTTTCTTGTTCTTTTTCATGATCTGGTACGTTTAATAATAGATTAATGTCTAGTAATGATATTATATTACCTCTAAGATTTATAAGTCCTTTTATATAAGCTGGTGCATTAGGCACTTTTGTTGTTTCCATAGTATCATTAATACCTTCAATTTTTTCAGTTTCCACTGCAAATTGTTCGTCTTTTAATTTGAAAATCACAATCTGCATATCCTCACCTCCAGCCTTTTTTAAACTAAAAGTAGAGATAGAGATTTGTAATCTATCTCTACTTTTGATTTATCCTATTACTTTTTTTATGGCTTCTAATACTCTGTCTGGTTGAAAAGGCTTTACTATAAAATCTTTAGCTCCAGCTTTTATAGCATCCACTACCATAGTTTGTTGTCCCATAGCTGAGCACATTATTACCTTTGCATCTGGATCTATGGATTTTATTTCTTTTACTGCCTCTATACCATCCATATCAGGCATAGTTATATCCATTGTTACTACATCAGGTTTTTCTGTTTTATATAGTTCTACAGCTTTTACTCCATTACTGGCTTCTCCTACTACTTCAAAACCGTTTTTTTCTAGTATATCCTTTATCATCATTCTCATAAAAGCAGCATCATCAACAATTAATACTTTAGACATTTCTTTCCCTCCAAATTACATTACTCCTAATGAATTTAATATTTTTTCTAATGAACCGGGCATTGGTATATAATAAAAATGCCCTTTTATCTCTGAATCATCTTGTAAAAACACAGTTTCTATATCTAATACACATTCATCAAACTGTCCTGACTCTATAAATGTTGTGGATAAAATTGCTCCTAGCATATCATAGGTTACTGCTGGAACCGATGGAATTATGGTTAGGTTGGTAAATTTTGCTATAGCGTTCATATAAGATGCAGAGATTATATTCCCCAGCTCCTCTATTACAGATTTACCTAATGACGATAATTCCGTTTCTTTCATACCTGTTAATATTTCTATTATATTATTTGCCGTTTCTTTTTCAAAAACAAATAATATATTTCCAGGGGTATCACCAAGAACTCTTACAAGTATTCCATAAACTATTTCTTCCTCTTTTATCCCTTTAAACATTTTATCAAAGGGAACTATATTTATATATGGAACAGACATATCTATTTTCCTATTTAAGAGTTGCGATAGAGCTGTTGCCGCATTGCCTGTTCCTATATTCCCTACTTCTTTTAACACATCAAGTTGTAGTGGTGTAAGACTTAAATACGTCATGTACATTCCTCCTTAAACTAAAGAGCTAACATCTAGTATAAGAGTCACCAAGCCATCTCCCAATATGGTAGCACCTATGTATTCTTTTAATCCTTGTAGTGTTTTCCCTAATGGTTTTATAACTATTTCTTGTTGCCCTAATAATGAATCCACCACTAATCCTATATTCTTTTCTCCTACTTTAACTATTACAATGTATTTCTTCTTGCTATTAGATTCTTCTAAATTTAGTCTTTTGCTAAGTCTTATAAGAGGTATTACATTTTCATTATATATTATAACTTCTTTATTATTTGTTTTCTTTATTAAGTCCTCCTTAAAATCTATAACCCTATCTATGTATCCTAAGGATATAGCCATGGTTTCTTCTCCTACTTTAACAAGAAGAGCCTGTATTATTTGAAGTGTTAATGGAAGTCTAATTATGAAAGAAGACCCTTTATTCTCTTCACTAATTACTTCTACACTTCCACCAAGAGAGGCTATTTTGGTTTTTACAACATCCATTCCAACCCCTCTACCTGAAATATCTGTTACCTTTTCATTAGTGCTAAAACCTTGCATGAATATAAGATTTCTTATATCATTGTCTGTCATTCCCTCTGTGTTTATATCAAGCCTATTCGCTTTAGCTCTTACTTTTTGAACATCTATTCCACCACCATCATCTTCAACTTTTATAACAGCCTTTGTACCTTCTTGGTATGCAAGAAGCTTTATTTTCCCAACTGGATTTTTTCCCTTTTTTATTCTTTCTTCCGTAGGTTCTATTCCATGGTCTGCTGCATTTCTTATTAAGTGAATTAATGGCTCTCCTATTTCATCTATAACAGTTCTATCTAATTCTGTATCTTGTCCTTTTATGATAAGTTCCATTTCCTTGTCTAATTCAACAGATAAATCTCTTATAAGTCTTGGAAATCTATTAAATACAATATCCAATGGTAACATTCTTATTTTCATAACTAAATCTTGCAGATCTGAGGTAGTTCTTGCTACCTGTTCTAGTGTTTCATTTAGTTCTGTTAATTTATAGTTTTGACTTATTTGCTCTAATCTAGTTCTGTTAATAACAAGTTCGGATACCATATTCATAAATTTGTCTAGCCTACCTAAGTCTACTCTTACAGATTGATGTTGTTTCTTAAATTGGTGCTCTTTTTTTCCCCTAGGTTTGTTGTTTTGTACACTTTTCACATCCACCTTTGACTTTTCTTGTTGAACTTTTTCCTTTATGGCCACAACTTTTTCTTCCGCTTTGATTATTTTTTCTCTTTCTTTCTCTACATTTACATTATCGACCATAACTTGTTCAACTTCAGAGATATTTGATAAAATTTCATAAATTTCTTCTTTAGCTCTATTAGAAATATACATTAAATTAATTTCAAAATCAAAATTTTCTCTTTCTATATCCTCTACACTAGGTATGGATTTTACTATTTCCCCTGAATCCTCTAAATTCTTAAATATTAAAAAAGCTCTTGCAGATTTTAACAGGGTATTTTCATTTAATACAACTTTTATAGCATAAGAATCAAATCCCTTATCCTCTGCTTGTTTTACTACATTTATGTCATATTCATTTAAATCCAAATCTAAATTTGAGGCTGTATGTTCCTTAGACTCTTCTATGATCTTTTCTTCCTCTAATTTATGAAGCATAACTTCTTCCACTTCAGAAATACCTGATAAAATTTTATAAATTTCTTTTTCATTCTCTTTAGAAACATACATTAAATTAATTTCAAAATCAAAGTTTTCACTTTCTATATCCTCTGCACTAGGTTCAGATTTTACTATTTCTCCTACATCTTCTAAGCTTTTGAATATTAAAAAGGCTCTTGCGGATTTTAATAAAGTATTTTCACTTAATATAACTTTTATAATATAAGTATTATAACCTTTATTCTTAGCTTGCTTCATTATGTTTTTATCATATTCATTTAAATTTAAATCTGAATCTGAATTTAGAGCTATTTCTTCTATGGCTTTTTCTTTTATATCTCCTTTTTCACTACTTTTTTTTATATCTTGTAGTTCAGATATTATACCTTCTATGGAAATTTCCTCGTCTATATCATCTGCAATATTATTTACCATTTGTTCTAGAGTATCTAGGCATTTGAATAGCACTGTTACAACATTTTCTGTTACTTTTAACTCTCCATCTCTAAACTCCGATAATACATCCTCCATTTTATGAGTTAATTCAGCTATTTCATTAAATCCCATAGTAGCCGACATACCCTTTAGAGTGTGAGCAACTCTAAAGATTTCATTTAACTTATCAGAATCTTCTGGCTCCTGTTCTAATTGAAGTAAGGAGTCATTTAAAGTTTGAAGGTTCTCCATAGCTTCTTCTAAAAACATTGACATATATTGAGATGTATCCATAAGCTTACCTCCTTATGCTTTCTTGTATATAAAAGTGGAGGCTTTGTCAAAATTAAAATTTTTATAATTGTAAATGCTTTCAGTAGCACCTACAAAAAGCAATCCACCTTTTTTTAAGGATTCATTAAACTTCTCATATATTTTGTCCTTTATGTCTTGATTAAAGTATATAACTACATTTCTACACACTATTAAATCAAAATTTTTTTCATAGTTGTCCAAAATCAAATCATGTCTTCTAAAGTTTACCATCCTTTTTATTTTATCGTCAATAAAATAAAATTCTCCATGCTTTTTAAAATATTTATCTAATCTATCTTTATTTACATTCTTTATATCATTTTCTGTATAAAACCCAAGCTTTGCTCTTTCTAATATTTTCTCATCTAAGTCTGTGGCTATTATAGTGTGCCTACCTAAAGGAGCTAACTCATTTAATAGTATTCCTAAGGAGTATGGTTCTGCTCCAATAGAACAGGCTGCACTCCATACTTTTAAATTTTTATTTTCAGAAAGTAGTTGAGCTTTTATTTTACTTTTTAAGTCTTCAAACATTTCAAGATTTCTAAAAAATTCTGTTACATTTATAGTGATAAAATCTAAAAACTTTTGTCTTTGTTCTCCATCTTTTTTTAATATATCTATATATTCATCTACACTTCTTGCACCTACTCTAGACATAAGGCTTAAAAGTCTTCTATGTAATTGATTTGGTTTATATGCATGAAGATTTATTCTAAATTCTTTGTATACCCAATCCTTAAATTTTTCTAAATCCATATCCATTTCCTCTTCCTTCTACTATTTTTATTATAGCATCTGAAATTTCATGTATTGGTAAAACCATGTCCACCTTCCCTGTATCAAAAGTTGATTTTGGCATTCCGTATATTGTACATGTAGATTCATCTTCGGATATGGTTATTCCTCCATTTTTCTTTACTTCCACTGTACCTTGAGCTCCGTCCTTTCCCATACCTGTTAATACTATACTTAATAATTTATCTTTATAAGTTTTTGCAGCTGAAAAAAAGAGTTTATCTACAGCAGGTCTTACACCCCATAAGGTTTCTTCCTTATTTAGAGATATCTTAGAATTATTTATTTCCATATGATATCCTCCTTGGGCAATGTATACCACATTTTCTTCTATTATTTCTCCTTCAGCTGCTTCTACCACTTTTAAATTACTGTTATTATTTAATCTATCTGCAAATGCTTTTGTGAAGGTTGGAGGCATATGCTGTACTACAAAGATAGGAACACCTAAATTCTTTGGAAGTTTCGTTATTACTTCGTAAAGCGCTTTTGGTCCTCCAGTAGAAGCCCCTATTACCACTGCTTCTATTTTCTTGTTATTTAAGGTGCTTTTTACTAATTTAATTTTTCTTGGATCCTTTTTAATATCTTCCCTTGAGCATACAATTTCACATTTTTTATGTGCTAAATTTATTTTAGTTATTAAATCATCTTTAACTTTATCTATATCTAATGATATAGATCCCGAAGGCTTAGGTAAAAAATCAAAAGCTCCATTCCCTAAACATTCCATAGTTAATTCTGAAGATCTTTTAGAAAAGCTACTAAGTACTATTACTGGTATGTTAATTTTTTTATTCTGCAGCTCTTTTAACGCCTCCATACCATCCATAACAGGCATTTCTACATCCAATGTTATAACATCTGGTGATAGCACTTCAACTTTATCTATTAAATCTTTTCCGTTTCTTGCTGTTGCTACTACTTCCATATTTCTTTGTGAATTTATCATATCTGATATTATTTTTCTCATTAAAGCTGAATCATCTACTACTAAAACTTTTATTTTCTTCAATGTATATCACTCCATTATATTTCTTTCATACCTACTCCTACAGTTTTTATTTGAACAATCCCATTTGATGTATCTAGAGTCATGGTTCTTCCTTTATTTCCACCAACTTCTTCTGCTACTATGGGTATAGATAATTCCTTTAATTTCTTCCTTACAGCTTCTATATTTCTTCTTCCAATATCCATTACCATACTTTTATCTGAAAAGTTAAACATAGATGCCCCACCAGAGATTTTAGCTTTTATGTTTCTAATATTAGCTCCCTTTTCTTTCATTTTATCAGTCATTATAATTATCCCTAAATCAGGAAATTTTAATGGATTACTTACATTTTTAAACTGAGTACTATCTGGAAGCATTATGTGTAAAAGTCCTCCTACGCCATTAATTCTATCATATAATGCTATACCTATACATGAGCCAAGTCCTACTGTGATTATTCTATCTGGGGATTTTGCTACATTTAAATCTGCAATCCCCACCCTATATTCTTTAACTTCCATAGTATGCACCTTTCACAAATATATTTTTACTATTTATTAACAACTTCTTTTTCTTTTTCTGTTAATATAGTACCTAAATTTAAAAATATTATAATTTTATCTTCCTCTTTTATTAAGCCTTTTATATATCGTCTAGAAATACCAGCAACTATTTCTGGTGGCTCTTCAATATTATCCTTATTTACATCTCTTACTTCAAATACTATATCTACTAATATACCAATTTTACTCTTTTCATCTTTGACAACTATTATTTTCTTATCACTGTCATTATGAGTTTGAACCTTTGGTATGTTGAACTTTTTAGATAAGCATATTATTGGAAGTATATTTCCTTCATAATTTATAACACCTTCTACAAAAGCTGGGGAGTCTGGTACCCTTGTAGGCTCTTCAAAGCCTAATATTCTTTCTACCTCCATTATATCCGTTGCATAAAGTTCATCATTTATACCAAATATCAATATTTTTTCTTCCTTATTTCCCATTGATATTCCTCCTATAATAATAATTTATCAGCTATTATATCTCCATTTTTATCAAGATAAACATGTATATCCTTACTTGGCATTTCTAATAAATATTCTTTAGTTCCTACTTTAAAGACTGTATTTTGATAAGCTATATCTGCCCAAATCTCCCCTTTATCTCCTACAATAAGTTTTGTAGTTACTCCACTAATACTTCCTACAGTTTTACACCTTATTTCCTTTTTAGCTTTTATTTGCCCACCTCTAGCCAGCCCTTTTTCGCTAGTAAAATAAATTGAATTATTTGATACTATATTAGATATATATTCGCCTTTTCCTGTTATATAAACATTTCCCGAGCTGGATATATTAGAGTCCTGACAATAATCTATAATTACATCTATAGGTATAGTTAATTCCTTTTCAAGTTTTACAACTCTTTCTTCTAAAAGCTTTATTATATCTTCTAGTTCTCTATAATTTTTTATATTTAAAGGAGCCAATCCTATTAATTTATTTTTTACTGCTAATATTATTTTTCCTTCTTCTTGATCTTTACCACAAACGGTTATATCTCTTATGATGTTTAAACAAGTTCTAGGAAGGGTTTTATATTTACGCTCCATTAATATTCTTATTATTTCACCATCTTTTTTATCTTTTCCGTATAGATCTAATCTTTTTACTTCCTTTGTAGATTCTATAATTTCTCTTAATAAGTTTATAAGTGCCTTTGAATTATCAATGGCTTTTATTTTAGTAACATCTTGTCCTCCACCTAATATATCTGAAGATAGTATACTTCCTTTTATAGTTATATTTCCCTTACCTTCTATTTTAGATCTTTCTACATTTTTATTTATAGTTATAGAGTTTCCTGCATTTACTTCCATACCTTCTTTTACATTTCCATATACTAAAACATCACCAATGAATTCAATATTTCCTGTAGTTAAATCTACATCAGATCTAACTTCATACATTCTATATACGTAGAATGCATTGTTCTTTACATAAGGTTTTCCTTCAATACTTGCAATAATTTTTTCTCCACTTAATTGGCATCCATTTCCTGCTCTTATTCTAATTTTTTTACCCAATTTATGTTTTAAAAGTTTTCCTTTTACATCTACTCCATCTCTTCCTGGCTTTGATGAGTGTCTTATAGCAAGTATGTCCCCTTTTTTAACTGCCTCTACAGTGCCTATACTCTTAAAGTCCACATTTCCCATAGCATCTTCTTCTAATTTTTTTTCTCTTTCATCTACGTTAAATCTATACTCTATTACATCATCTTTCTCATGTATAGGTCTTACTCCTTTTGCTATTAAGACATTATCACAACTTTTTTCTATGACATTCTGTAGATTTTCTTCTATTATACCACAAATTATTCCACCTTTGGACAATTGTTCTTTTATTTCCTCTACTGTATATTTAGGTGGCATTTTAGAATATTTTGACACTTTTTCTAAAATTAACTCATTATTTTCTTCTGAATCTTTTAACTCATAAATTATCTCTGGTTCATAATATACAGACGCAAAGGCTTCTATGTTATCCTTACTAGTAGATATATTTATCTTTCTAGAAGCAACTTGATCATACAAAGATACTTCTATAGTGGAATGTTCATATATTTCTGCTCTTTTTACTACTTCTTGTCCATCTACTTTTACATTTATATACTCTGAATCTTCTCCAATTACAATATTAGCTGGTTTTCCATCTTTTTTAGGATTTTTTACAATTAGCTCCCCATTTTTTATTTTAACTGTACCATAGTTTTCTTTCTTTGCTTTTTCTTCAATATTATAAGTTTCTATTTCTTCCACCTCTTTTTCTTTTATTACTTCTTCTACTTTTTCTTCTATAGGTTTAGCTTCTATAACTACCTTTTTTATGAAAAGCCCTTTTTTCTTTTTTATTATTTTATAATCTAACTTATCTTTTTCCACATCAAATAATTTACATGCATCCCCTATACACTGTTCTAAAGATGATCCTATAAATTTAGTTTTCAATATAATCCCCCCATAATCTCAATATAAAATTAATTATCTTTCTTATCTTTTATATATTCATATATCTTTTTATTGTATTTATCCATAATAGATATAATTAAAGGATTTTTTGACGATTTAAATTTTAAGTCATCTACAGTTTTTATTGGTAAAATGTCAAAAGGAGTGCTTGATATGAATATTCCATCTATTTCTTCTAATTCTTCACTACCTATATACTTTTCTATTACAGATATATTTAATTCATTGCATATATCTAAAACTTGTTTTCTAGTAATTCCAGGTAATACAGCCTTTGATGGAGTAGTTATAAGTTTATGGTCTTTTACCATAAATATATTGGATTTACTTCCCTCAGTTATGAATCCATTTCTATCTACTAATATGGCTTCAAATATATTTTTATCTTTTATAAATTTATCTAAACTTTTTCTAAAATCTAACTTTAAAACCTTTGCATTAGGATTTTCTCTTTCCTCATTGTATAATGCAGTAGATATGCCTTCTTTAAAATCTTCTTTATTGGGAAATATTGTTTCTTCAAAGTAACATATAAAGTTTTTTTCCTCAAAGTTTAAAATAAATTTTAAACTTCCTTCTTCCACCTTATTTTTTTTTATTAATTTTTTTATAGAATCCTCTATAAAGCTTTCTTTCAACCATATTTTTAGGTTAGTTAAATTAGAAGTGCTTTTAAGTCTTTTTATGTGTTCTTCTAGTAGTAGTGGCACGCTATTTTTAACTTTTAATACCTCATAAATATTTTTTTCTCCCTTTATAATATTATCGTTAAATTCTCTAGAATCTTTGATATCATTATTAAAGATATAGTATTTTCCAAATATGTTCATAATCTCCCTCCTCTTTTATTAACACCCCCGGTGTTAGCAATGAATAATTAATAATTAATAATGAACAATTATGGATATTTTTCCTCCATTCTCATTACGAAAAAACTTTAATTATAAAACTAAAGCGATGTTCAGCTTGCCTGAACAAGCCTTCAAAATAAAATGTAAGGTTTTCTGTAGCAAAGCGGAAGAAAATCCTCCTTCGTTATTCATTGTTCATTGACGTTAACGATCCCCAGGTGTTAACGTTAACACTCTTTGCTACTTCCAACTTAATCTTTTTATAGTTTCGTGTTCTTTTTTAAAGTTTATTAAGTAAGGATTCCCTACTGCTCTAAATAAAGGTAAGTCTGCTAGGGAGTCTGAGAACATGTAGGATTTTTTAAAATCAACATCTAGACCTTCTTGTTTTAAATACTTTTTAAGTCTTAATACTTTTTCTTCTCCTTTGCAATTTTCCCCATAAATCTTACCAGTATACTTTCCATTCTTTATTTCAAACCTTGTGCCTATTATTTTATCTACCTCTTTTATATTATATAATTCTTTTAAGTAAAATTCAGCCGAGGCAGAAATTAAATATATTTTGTATCCTTCTTTTTTAAAATTTTTTATAGTGGCTAGGGCATCGCTATATAATATATTTTTAAGTCTTTTTTCATAAAATTCCTTTACGATTTCCTCCATTTCTTTCTCTGTAATTCCTCTTATAAAAGATATAAATTCCTCTTTAGCTCTACCTGCATCATAAATCTTAATAAGATATAAAAATCCTCCTTTTATGCTTCTAGGTAGATTTTTTATTAGACTTGGCTTTTTCTTAAGTAAAAAATAATAAAATTCCACTAGAGTTTCTCTTCTAGTTAAGGTAAAATCTACATCGAATATGGCCAATTTAATTTTTTCACCACTCATTTTTTTCATCTCCTTTTAATTCTATATTTAAAATAAAAAGAACCGATATAAATTATAACGGTTCTTTTTATTAATTACTCTTCTTCTTGTAGAAGACTTTCATAGTAAGTTCTTACTTCTTCAAATTCTTCATCATTTGGAATTTGAAGTTCTCCTTCTTCTGAGTCTCCAACTACTTTAAATAAATATATTGTTCCATCCTCTGGGTTTTCTACTACAGCATAATCTTGTTCTTTGTAATTAAAACCGTCTACTACTTCACAAGTTACAACATTTCCCTCTTCATCTTCTAAATCTACTAATAGAGCTTCATGTTCGTGTTCATGATCACCTTCACATCCACATCCACAACCATGATTATGGTCATGGTGGTCATCATTATCACAACAACAATTATTCATTTTATCTTTATCCATAGAAACGTCTGGAAATATTCCCAGACTTTCACCTCCTTTCGGTTATGTTATAATTTTACCCTTAATTTAAGTATTTTAAAAGGCTTTTTTGAAATTTCCTTAAAAAATAAAGAGAAGACCGTGGTCTTCTCTTTATTTTATAGATTAACCTTGTAATCTTTTGTAGCTTTCATATCTGTCTTTTGCATCTGATTCAGTTTTTGCATATAATTGATCTGCTACTTCTGGGAATGCTTTCTTTAAGGAAGCATATCTTACTTCACCCATTAAGAAGTCTTGGAATTTACTCCAATCAGGTTCCTTAGAATCTAATGTAAATGGATTCTTTCCTTCTTCTTTAAGTTCTGGGTTGAATCTGTATAATTGCCAGTATCCACAATCAACAGCTCTCTTTTGTTCTTCTTGGCTAGCAGACATACCTATCTTTAATCCTTGGTTGATACATGGAGCGTAAGCTATGATTAATGATGGTCCGTTATATGCTTCTGCTTCTTTCATTGCTTTTATAGTTTGATTCTTATCAGAACCCATAGCTATTTGAGCAACATATACGTATCCATAGCTCATTGCCATCATTCCAAGATCTTTCTTTCTAGTTTTCTTACCAGCAGCAGCAAATTTAGCTATTGCAGCAGTTGGTGTAGATTTTGATGCTTGTCCTCCAGTGTTTGAATAAACTTCTGTATCATATACGAAGATGTTTATGTTTTCTCCACTTGCTAGAACGTGGTCAACACCGCCGTATCCGATATCATAAGCCCAACCGTCTCCACCAAAGATCCATTGAGATTGTTTTACAAGATAGTTTCTATCTTTGTAGATTTCTTTTAATGCATCGTGACTGTCTTTTTCTCCTTCAAGTACTGCTATAAGTTCAGCAGTTGCTACCTTTGAAGCTTCTCCATCATCATAGTTATCTAACCAGTTTTGAAGAGCTTTTTTAACTTCTTCTTTTACATCAGCATTTAATGCTTCGTGAGCTTTATCTACTAATCTTTCTCTTATTTGTTGAGCTCCTATAGCCATTCCTAATCCGAATTCAGCGTTATCTTCGAATAGGGAGTTAGCCCAAGCAGGTCCTTGACCTTTTTCATTAGTTGTGTATGGAGTTGATGGAGCTGATCCTCCCCAGATTGATGTACAACCTGTTGCGTTAGCAATCATCATTCTATCTCCATATAATTGAGTTAATAATCTTGCATAGGAAGCTTCTCCACAACCTGCACAAGCTCCGTTGAACTCTAGTAATGGTTGTTCAAATTGGCTACCTTTTATAGTCATCTTATTCATTGGATTTTCTTTTTTAGATAATTTTGTTGAATAAGCGAAGTTTTCTTGTTCTTTTAATTGAGTTCCAGCTGGTTTCATTATAAGAGCTTTACTTGGTGCTGGACAAACCTCTGCACAGTTTCCACATCCAGTACAGTCAAGTGGTGAAACTGACATTGTGTACTTGAAGTCTTTAAATGCAGGTCCTCCCTTAGCTTCAACTATTCTGTATCCTTCTGGTGCATTCTTAGCTTCTTCTTCAGTTAATAAGAATGGTCTTATTACTGAGTGAGGACATACAAATGAACATTGGTTACATTGGATACAGTTATCTTGTTGCCATTCTGGAACGTTAACTGCTATTCCTCTTTTTTCAAATGCTGCTGTTCCTTGTGGGAATGTACCATCTTCATATCCGTTAAATGCTGAAACTGGAAGGCTATCTCCTTCTTGTCTGTTCATAACATCTACAATATTCTTTATGAATGCTGGTTTTTCTTCAGCTTTTTCTACAAATCCTTCAGTAGTTGTTTTCCATGATGCTGGAACTTCTACTCTATGTGCAGCTTCTACACCTTTGTCTATTGCAGCGTTGTTCATGTTAACAACTTTTTCTCCCTTTTTACCATAGGAAGTAACAACTGCATCTTTAAGATACTTAACTGCATCTTCTACTGGTATGATGTTTGCAATTTTAAAGAATGCTGATTGCATTATCATGTTTATTCTTCCACCAAGACCAACTTCTTGAGCGATCTTAACAGCGTTTATTGTGTAGAATTCTATATCATTTTCTGCAATGTAATTCTTTAAAGAAGCTGGTAGTTGTTGTTCTAATTCTTCATCTGACCAAATGCAGTTAAGTAAGAACTTACCACCTTTCTTTAATCCTTTAAGTACATCATATTTATGAACATATGCTTGGTTATGGCAAGCTATGAAATCTGCACTATTTATTAAGTATGGACTCTTAATTGCTTCTTTACCAAATCTTAAGTGAGATACTGTTATACCACCTGATTTTTTAGAGTCATATGCAAAATATCCTTGAGCATACATGTCTGTATGGTCTCCTATGATCTTTATAGCACTCTTGTTTGCTCCAACAGTACCGTCTGATCCAAGACCCCAGAACTTACATGCTGTAGTTCCTTCTGGTGTTGTATCAACATTTTCTCCTTCTGGTAATGATGTATGAGTTACGTCATCTACTATTGCTACTGTAAAGTTATCCTTTGGACATTCTTCTTTTAAGTTATCAAATACTGATATTATGTGTCCTGGAAGAGTATCTTTTGAACCTAGTCCATATCTTCCACCAACTATTATTGGTCTCATATCTTCACAGTTGTAGAATGCTGATTTAACATCTAAGTATAATGGTTCTCCAATTGAACCTGGTTCCTTAGTTCTGTCAAGAACAGAAATCTTCTTAACAGTTTTTGGCATAACCTTGAAGAAGTGTTCTAATGAGAATGGTCTGTAAAGGTGAACTTTAACTAAACCAACTTTTTCTCCCTTAGCCATTAAGTAATCTATTGTTTCTTCTATACAGTCACAGATTGATCCCATTGCAACTATTACTCTTTCAGCATCTTCTGCTCCATAGTAGTTGAATAGTTTGTAATCTCTTCCTGTTAATTTGTTTATTTCGTTCATGTAATTTTCAACAACAGCTGGTACGTCATTGTAGAACTTATTACATGCTTCTTTTCCTTGGAAGAAAATATCTGGATTTTGAGCTGTTCCTCTTGTTACAGGTTGATTTGGATTTAAAGCTCTTTGTCTGAATTCGTTAACTGCATCCATGTCAACTAATTTAGCTAATTCATCATATTCTAACATTTCAATTTTTTGTATTTCGTGTGAAGTTCTAAATCCATCAAAGAAACTTAGGAATGGTATCTTTGATTTTATTGTTGCTAAATGTGCTACAGCTGATAAGTCCATAACTTCTTGAACACTACTTTCTGCAAGTAATGCAAATCCTGTTTGTCTTGCAGCCATAACGTCGGAGTGATCTCCGAATATGTTTAATGCGTGAGTTGCAACAGCTCTTGCACTAACGTGGAATACTCCTGGTAAAAGTTCTCCTGCTATTTTGTACATATTAGGAATCATTAGAAGTAATCCTTGAGAAGCTGTATATGTAGTTGTTAAAGCTCCTGCTTGTAATGATCCGTGAACTGCACCTGCTGCACCTGCTTCTGATTGCATTTCAACTAATTTTACAGTTTGACCAAATATATTTTTCTTTCCTTGTGCTGCCCATTCATCAACATGTTCAGCCATTGGGGATGATGGTGTTATAGGATAGATTGCTGCTACGTCTGTAAACGCGTAGGATATATATCCGGCAGCGGTATTACCATCCATAGTTTTCATTCTTCTACTCATTAGTAATTCCCTTCTTTCTATATATTTTAAATAATATATAATTTTAATTAAAATTTTGTAGATTTCTACAAAATTATATAAGCTTTTTTTGTGTAAAGGATTTAATTCTATATTTTGCTTGTCCAATTGTTATATATTTTTAATACACTAACTTCTAAAAAACTAGTACACTTTATAATATACAACAAAATTTTAAATATGTAAAATGCATTATTAATTTTTTCTGAAACTCTATCCTTATTTGTAAAAGCCTCTATTAAAACTAAAACATTTCCAAAGCTATTATATCACAAATATTTTATTATTGTATATTTTTTTTAATATTGGCACAAAAATATGTACCCCCTTCTTTACACATTTAATTGTAATGTTAAACCCCATACATGTAAAGTATAGGGCTTAGTTTTTTGCTATTTTACAAGCATCTGTCCTAATTTTTTTGCTTCTTCTAACTCTTTTTCGTTAGGTGTTTCTTGTACCGCTAGTTTTCCTATAACATTAAATCCATATTCTTTCATTTGAGTTTCCCATTTTTCAATAAATTCACCATTATCCCATCCATAGGATCCAAATAAAACAACTGGTTTATTTTCTAAATTTAAGTTCTTAAAGTTTTCCAAAAATGGTGCCATTTCTGTTTGATCTATTTGGTTATTGTCCATAGATGGACTTCCAAAGGCTACTGCATCTACTTTTAAAACATCATCTGGTTTTGCATAATGAACTTGTTTTATATCTACTTCTGCTTCTGCAGTCTTTGCTCCCTTAGATACATGTTCTGCTAGAACTTCTACATTACCTCCAGCACTCCAATATATTATTGAAATCTTTTTCACAATAACACCCTCCTTCATTAAACCTATTAATTTAAATTATATATTAACACAATATCTTTTTCAATTAATAGTTAATTCTTCATTGTATAGTATTTCTCTATCAAATCTATTATATTATCTATACCATTTTTAAAAGAACTATTTTTCATATTCTTTATATATTTTTCTCTATTTTCATAAAGATAGTTCAATTTATCTAGAAAAATCTTTTTAGATAGCTCTTCTTCTTCTAAAACTAAACTATATCCATTTTTCTCAAAGGACTTTGCATTTAATATTTGATCTCCTCTGCTTGCCTTTTTAGATAAAGGTACTAATAAGTTAGGTTTTGCTAGAGCTAATAATTCAAATATAGAATTAGCCCCTGCTCTTGATATTACTATATTTGAAGCCTTCATAAAATGGGGTAGCTCTTCTTTTACATATTCAAATTGAGCGTAGCCTTCTTTATTTTCTAATGTTTTTTCTATGTTTCCCTTACCGCAAATGTGAATAATATTAAACTTTTTTAATAATTCCTCTATATTCTCTCTTATTAAATTATTTAAAATTTTAGAACCTAAACTTCCTCCTACTAGTAATACTATAGGTTTATTATCTTTAAACCCACAAATTTTTTTCCCCTTTTCCTCATTACCTAAAAAAAGTTCTTCTCTTATAGGAGTTCCTGTTAAAACACCTTTATCTTTTTTTATATATTTTAGTGTTTCTGGGAAAGTAACACATACTTTATTACAATAGGGTGTTGATAGTTTATTTGCAAGACCTGGTGTCATATCTGATTCATGGGATATGACAGGTACTTTGTTTAAATATGCTCCAATAACCACAGGTACTGCAACAAATCCTCCCTTTGAAAAAACTATATTTGGTTTTTCCTTTTTTATTATTTTTCTGGCTTCCATTATTCCCTTCAAAACTTTAAATGGATCTGTAAAATTTTTTAAATCGAAATATCTTCTTAATTTGCCACTAGAAATTTCGTGATATTTTATACCTTCTTTTTTTATTAAGCTTTTTTCTATGCCATCTTTTGTTCCTATATATTGTACTTCATATCCTAGTTCTTTTAATTTTGGAATTAATGATATATTTGGAGTAACGTGACCTGCTGTTCCTCCACCAGTTAATATAATCTTTTTTTTCAAGTTCACCAACCACCCTTTATTATAAAATTTCAAAATCCATTTTCTATTATTTTATGTTTTAATTAACTAATATACCTACGAAAAGCTAATATATTAATTTACTTTCCGGGCAATATAATAATACAACAGAAAAAGGAGGTAATAAAAATGGCAAGAAGTAATAGAATTCTTGTTCCTGAAGCTAAACAAGGATTAAATCAATTTAAAATGGAAGCTGCAAGAGAATTAGGAGTAAATTTAACTGAAGGTTATAATGGAAACCTTACTTCTAGGGAAAATGGTTCCGTAGGAGGACACATGGTTAAAAAAATGGTTGAAAAATACCAAAGAGATTTATCTTCTAAATAAGCTATAAATATATATGTATAATACCACAATCGTGGTATTATACTTTTTTAACTACTAAATCTATAATCTATTATCCTCATTTGAAGATTTACATATCCATTATATTCGTTTATAGTAGGATAAAATATAAAGTCCATTTTTATATCCTTAGGATTATTCATTATAAACCTATACTTCTCTCCATAATTTTTCTTTAATGTTTTTTCAAATTCATTACCTCTTCCAAAGCATATGCCTTCCATTTTTCTCACATCATCAACTTTTATAATAAATTTTAAAGTATTTCTATCCTTACCTAGCAAAAGTATTTTATCTATTTTTAATTTTTTCTCTGCAAAAACTGGTGATGAATTTCCCTTACCAAAAGGTTCTAATATACTAAGTTTGTTTATAAAATCTATAGATACCTTATCCGGACTTAATTTTTCATCAATAGTTATTTTAGGAATTATGTCCTCTTCTGTTAAATTACATTGGTCATTTAATTTTTCTCTTAATTTATCTATATTTTCTTCCTTTATAGAGAGTCCCGCCGCCATTGGATGTCCACCAAAGTTTTCTAAAATTTCTTTGCATTTTATTAATTCTTCAAACATATTATATTCTTCTATAGACCTTCCTGACCCCTTTGCTTTTTCCTTACCTTTAGTAATTATTATAGCTGGTAAATTATATTCTTCTCTTATTTTTCCAGCCACAATTCCAGCAATACTTTCATGTATATCTTTATTATATACTACAATTATTTTATCATTTTTTATAGAACTATTCTCTATTATTTCTCTTACACTTTCTACACCATCACTTGTTAGCTTTTGCCTTTCTAAGTTTAACTCATGGAGTTTTTTAGCTAAGTCTAATGCCTTACTATCCTCTTCTGCTAACAAAAGTTCTACAGATAACTTTGCAGTTTCCAATCTTCCTGTGGCATTTATACAAGGTCCAATAACAAATCCTATATGATAAGAGTTTAAATTTTTTTCGTTTATTCCTGTTTCCTTTATTAAGTATTTTAATCCTAAATTATCTGTATCTTTTAAAAGTTCTATACCATTTTTAACTAATATCCTATTTTCATCTACTAAGTCTACTACATCACAAATTGTTCCTATAGCTGCATATTGTAGTAATTCATAAAGTTCTTTAGAATTTATTCCCATAACTGAATAAAGAGCTTGAATAAATTTAAAGGCTATACCTGCTCCGCATAATAATTTAAAAGGGTAGGTACAATCTTCTCTTTTAGGATTTATTATGGCATCCGCTTTTGGTAATATATATTCTCTTTTTTCATCTTTATCAATAAAACCTAGTTCATGATGATCTGTTATAACTACTTGCATACCAAGTTCCTTTGCAAATTCTATTTCATTTATGGCACTTATACCATTATCACAACTTAATATTATTTCTACACCATTATTTTTTAATTTTTCTATTCTGTCCTTATTCATGCCATATCCTTCATTTTCTCTATCTGGAATATGATATATAAAATTTGCTCCACACTTTTTTAATCCTCTATATAAAATAACAGTGCTGGTAACTCCATCAGCATCATAATCTCCATATATTGCTAACTTTTTATTTTCCTCTATGGCCTTTTTTATTAACTCAACACCTTTATCCATATCCTTCATTAGAAAAGGATCATATAAATCCTCTATGGATGCATTTATAAATCTATTTATATCATAAGAAGTTTTTATACCTCTATTTACTAATACTTTAATCATGGCTTCATTTATCCCTGTTGCTTTAGATAATTTTTTTATATTTACGCTACTGCATTTAATCATCCATCTCTTTTTCATTGATTTCACCTCTTTAACATTATATACTAAATAAAAATTTTGCGTAGCAAAACTTTTATCAACGAACAACTAACAGTGAATAATGAATAATTGTGGACATCTTTTCTCCATTATCATTTCGAAAAGTTTTTAATTATATGAGCCCTTTACAAGCGATTATAAACGATGTTAAGCAAAGCTTAACGAGCCTGCAAAATAAAATATAAGATTTTTTGTAGCAAAGCGGAAGAAAATCCACCTTAATTGTTCATTGTTCATTGATTATGGTTATTCATTAAAAACTCTGTTTTTTACAGGGTTGACAACAGACGTTCTTTAAAAGTAAAATTATTATATTAATAGTTATTAGTTAAAAGGAGTTGTTATTACTTTGGATAAATTAATCTTTGGAATTTCTGGACTTCCTATAGGAGACGGAAATTCAAAATTTAATTATAAAACTGGTATAAAATATTTAAACTCTATAGGTTTAGAAGCCATGGAACTTCCCTTTGTTAGATCTGTTAATATTACTGAAAAGAATAAAGAAGAGGTTTTAAACGCTAAAATAGAAAATAATATTTATCTCTCTGCCCATGGTTCTTATTTTATAAATTTAAATGCTGTAGAACTAGAAAAGCAAGAAAAGTCTATGGAAAGAATTATAAAAGGAGCAGACGGATTGAAAAAGGTAGAAGGTAGAAGTTTAATTTTTCATCCAGGATTTTATTTAAAAGATACAAAAGAGAAAACCTTTAATACCATAAAAGAAAATCTTAAAAAACTACCCTATTTTGGAATAGACTATAGGTTAGAAACCACTGGAAAACCTACTCAATTTGGCTCTTTAGAGGAAATCGTAGCACTTTGTAAAGATATTAAACACTGCAAACCCTGCATAGATTTTTCTCATTTACATGCAAGATATAATGGTACATTAAAAAATTATGATGACTTTGCAAATATTTTAGATTATATGCATAAAAATTTAGGATACGAAGCATTGGAAGATATGCATATACATATATCTGGTATTCACTATGGTGAAAAGGGTGAAAAAAATCACCTTCCATTTTTGGAAAGTGATTTTAACTATAAAGATTGCATGAAAGCTTTTAAATCTTTTGATATTAAAGGATGTATTATATGTGAAAGCCCTGTTTTAGAAAAGGATGCTCTTTTACTTAAAGAGTACTACTACTCTTTATAGAAAATAACCAATAATGAATAGTGAGCAGCTGAGGATAATTCTTCTCCGTTATCATTACGAAAAGTTTTTAATTATTCGGAGATAAATATCCATAGTTATTCATTGTTCATTGTTAGTTGTTCTCTAAATAAGAATGGTTCTAAACTCTTTTTTTAATGTTAAAATAGTAGATGGTTTTTTCATGGCAGAGGACATTATTGCTATTCCTTTGGCTCCTGATTTTATAACATTTGCGGTGTTCTCTTCAGTTATGCCACCTATTGCAATAATGGGTATTGAAACTTTTTGACTTATACTTTTTATAAAATTTTGTCCTCTGCCTTTTAAACCTTCTTTGCATTTAGTTTCATATATATGTCCTGCCAATATATAATCCGCTCCTAATTTTTCAGCTTCTACTGCTTCATTTAAGCTGTGTACAGAAATACCAAGCTTTCTATCTACTTTCACATTGATTTTTCTAAAAGCTGATATACTACAATGATATCCCCAGGTATTTAATTCTTTTGATATCTTTAAGTCTCCATTTATAATAAGGGGTATATTGTATTTATCCGTCACTTTTTTTATATCTACAGCTAATTTATAAAGATTTTTATAATCCAAATCCTTTTCTCTAAGTATTATGCTAAAAGGCTTATACTTTGCACATTCCTCTATTGTTTTTATAAAATTTTCCTCACCACATATTTTTCTATTTGTAACTACAAATATCATTATATCAAACCTCTTTGCCAATCTTTAAATACAGGATTAAAGCCTTTTTTTATTATCATATCTCTTACTTCCTCTACAGAACGATTATCTGCTATATCAAATTGCGCTTCTCCCTTTATTCCCTTTGAGTGTCCACCAACTTCTGTAGAAACTCCTGCTGATATTTTTGTAATTCCAAGTGAAAGTAAGTTATCTCTAAATTCTTCTCTTTCCCTTGTAGTTATATTTATTCCTGCTCTTGGTAAAAATATTTTGTATGCAAGCATTATTTGAACTATATTTGTATCATTTACATCATGTATTTCTATGGCACTTCCTGCATGGGGTCTAATTCTAGGAAATGACATACAAAGTTCTACATGAGGATAGTTTTGCTGAATAAAAAGCTTCACTTCTAAAGTTATGAAGTCCTAAAAGAGCTCCTACTCCTAAGGAACGTATTCCAACTCTACACGCTCTTTCTGGTGCTTCTAGTCTGTATTTAAAATCTCTTTTTGGTCCTTTTATATGAACTTTTTTATAAACTTCTTCATTATAAACCTCTTGATATATAGTTAATCCATCTACCCCTGCTTTTGTAAGTTCTCTATATTCTTCTTCCTCTAAGGCATAAACCTCTATGGATATGGAACTAAAATATTTTTTTAAAATATTAACACAGTTCTTTATATATGATACTGGTGAGTGATACCTAGACTCTCCTGTTAATATAAGTATGTGCCTTATTCCTTCAGCATATATTGCTTTAGCTTCCTCTTCCACTTCTTCTAAGGTAAGTTTCTTTCTTTTTATATGATTTTCAGCATTGTATCCACAGTATATACATTTATTTTCACAGTAGTTTGCTAAATACATAGGAGTATATAAAACCACTGTTTTACCAAAATTTTTTAAAGATAGTTTTCTTGCTTTTTGTGCCATAGCTTCTAAATAATTTTCAGCTTTTGGGGATAAAAGAGTTAAAAAATCCTTTTCATTTAAGCTTTCTTTGGATAAAACCCTTTCTATATCTTCACTTGTCACACTTTGTAAATAATCTTCAAAATCAAAATTTTCGTATTCCTTTAACTTATGATAAAAACTCATATTGTCACCTTCTTTTTTATTATCTTAAAAATCCTATTAAGGGTGATGATGCATTTGCAAACTTTGCTTCTGTTCCAAATCCTGCTAGATAAGCTTTTCTTCCTGCTTCCACAGCATTTTTAAAAGCCTCTCCCATTAAAATTGGATTTTCTGCTGTGGCTATTGCTGTATTTAAAAGAACTGCGTCTGCTCCCATTTCCATAGCCTTACAAGCATCGGATGGCTTTCCTATACCTGCATCTACTATTATTGGAACTTCTTTTATTTCTTCGATTAAAATTTTTATCATCTCTTCTGTTTTCAATCCTTTGTTAGTTCCAATAGGTGCTCCTAAGGGCATTACTGCTGCCGCTCCTGCCGCTACAAATCTTTTAGCATCCATTAAATCTGGATTCATATAAGGAAATACATAAAATCCTTCTTTTGCAAGTATTTCTGTAGCCTTTATAGTTTCATAATTATCTGGAAGAAGATATTTATTGTCTGATATGGCCTCTATCTTTATCCAATTTCCACAACCTGCTGCTTTAGAAAGTCTTGCAAGCCTTACAGCTTCTTCTGCATTTCTAGCCCCTGAAGTATTTGGGAGTAATACACAATCATCTTTTATATAATTTAATATATTCTCCTCTCTTGAATTTAAATCTACCCTTCTTAATGCAACAGTTATTACCTGACTTTTTGAACTTTCTATTACTTTTGGTAAAATTTCATTTGAACCATATTTTCCTGTACCTATAAATAGTCTACTTTCTAATTGTTTTCCACCTATATTAAGCTTGTCCATACTCTTTCCTCCTAAATATTCTCTTTAAGTATTAACTCCAAAACCAGATTAGCTTGATGGTTAGCTGCCACAGAAACTCTTGGAGTCATAAGCCCCCTTCCTGATTTTGCTTCAGCTTGCCCATCTCCTACTATGTAAAATCTATCATTTATCTTTTTACTTCTTATTAAATTACAATCTTCATAGCCTGCTAATCCTGAAGCGGTTATTATTTTTTTATCCTTCATAGTCGTAAGGACTGTATTTGTAATTAAAGCCTTAGTTTCTGCATTATCAAAGGCCTCTAT
Source organism: Clostridium tetani (assembly GCF_900167265.1). Classification (GTDB taxonomy): domain Bacteria; phylum Bacillota; class Clostridia; order Clostridiales; family Clostridiaceae; genus Clostridium_G; species Clostridium_G tetani. Next base: position 252,321 of record NZ_FUWT01000002.1, on the reverse strand, counting down.
TATTATATCTGCATCTTTAAATATATTTTCCATGTTTTTTTCATCTACATAAGCATCTATTGTTTGAATATCTACAAAGGGATTACATTGAGATATTATATCCTTTATTGCCTCTGTTTTTTTCATTCCAATGTGCTTTATAAAATACTGCTGTCTATTTAAATTGCTAGGTTCCACCACATCATAATCTACTAATATTAACTTACCTATACCAATCCGTGCTAAAGAAAGTGCAGCTGTAGAACCTAATCCACCAAGTCCTGCTATAGCTACAGAAGCTTTTCTTAATTCTTCATAAACCTTTGGAGTGTGTCTTGCCACAAGTTGAATTTCCATTTCTTCCTTAGTTGGCATTTCTCCTCTTTTTATAAATACAATTCTATCTAAAGGTTTTAATACTATATTGTTGTTTATGGGAAAGCCATTATATATTACAATGTCTGCATCTTTTTTTATTTTATTTTTTAATTTGAAAACATCTATATCTTCTTCTACATTTAAGAATATTTCATTTACATATATCTTCATATTAACCCCCTCCTACAAACCTTATTATCTCTACTTTGGAATTTGTAAAAAGTTTAAAGGTATTAAACTCATCTTTAGATATTATATTTAAATCCACTTCCACTACTACCTTATCTTTATTAATATTTAGCTCTTTTAAAATCTCTTCTATGGTTATATTCTCTTTAAAATTCATTTCATTCCCATTTATTATCAAAGTTTTCACCTCCCCTCTTTATAGTTAATAATGAATAACTTTGGATAACTGTCTATGGCATCTAATATTATTCTAAGATTTTATGACGAAAGAAAGAAAATCCTCCTCAATTGTTCATTATTTATTGTTAGTTATTCATTAAAAAAGCCTGTCAGCTCTTCGCAGGCTTTTTTAACGTCTTCTTTTCCTAATATAGTTGATATAACTGCAATGCCATCTATATTTGTTTCCTTTAATTTTTGTACATTATTTTCATTTATCCCTCCTATGGCAACTATAGGAATGTTTACAGCATTTTTTATTTCTTTAAGGGTTTCTATAGATGTACTTTCTGCATCTTTTTTACTATTTGTAGGGAATATTGCTCCTACTCCTAAATAGTCTGCTCCATCCCTTTGAGCCTTTAGAGCATCCTCTATAGTATTTGCAGATACTCCTAAAATTTTATCTTCTCCTATTATTTTTCTTACAATATTTGCAGGCAAGTCCTTTTGTCCTATATGTATCCCTTCTGCATTTACTGCTAAAGCTATATCCACTCTATCATTTATTATTAATGGTATATTGTATTTATCTGTTATAACTTTTATATCTTTTGCTATTTCATAAAATTCTTTCGATGAAACATTTTTTTCTCTTAATTGCACTAATGTAGTTCCACCTAATATGGCCTCTTCTAGTACTTTTTTCAAATCTCTTCCCTTTAATATATCTCTATCCGTTACTAAATAAAGAGTACAATCTAAATTTTTATTATGCATTGTAAACCTTTCCCCTTTCATTAAATGAACTTTCTTCAAGATTATATATACTATCTATTAAAGCTGTTCTAAAGGAACTTGGACCTAAATTTTTAGTTTTTTCATAGGCAATTTCTCCTGCTATTCCCATGGATACCACTCCTGATAATGTAGCTTGTAAATAGTTTTCTTCTGCTCCACAATATGATGCTATTACAGAAGTACACATACATCCTGCCCCTGTAATTTTAGCCATAATACTGCTTCCATTCTCCACAGTGTAAACTTCTTCTTTAAAACCTATTACGTCCTTTTCCCCTGTTATGCCAATTACTGCATTGTATTTTTCTGAAAGACTTTTAACTAGTCTAATTCTTTCTTCAATAGGATTGGTTTCATCCCAACTTTCTGCATCTACTCCTTTTGTTGATGCATTCATACCTGATAAAACTTTTACTTCTGATATATTACCTCTTACTACTGAAAATTTTATTTCCTCTAAAAGTTCTAAAGCTATGGATGTCCTATACTTGGTAGCTCCAACTCCTACTGGATCTAAAATAACGGGTATATTGAGTTCATTTGCTTTTTTCCCTGCCAAAAACATGGATTTAACTGTTTTTTTATTTAAAGTTCCTATGTTTATAACTAAAGCTGAAGCTATGGACACCATATCTTCAACCTCTCTTATATCATCTGCCATCACTGGAGATGCACCTATAGCTAACACTATATTGGCACAGTCATTTACCGTTACATAATTTGTTATATGATGAATTAATGGATTTTTTTCTTTTAATTTTAATAAGCTATTATATATTTTTTTGTAAATTTCCATCTTACCCCTCCAAAATTATATCAATTAACTGTATACTGATAACTTTCCTTGTCTATCTCCACTTGATTATATAATTCATAAAAGTGATTTATAGGTCCTACTCCCTTTCCTATATCTAGCGAATGTTCTATGGCTATTTGTATATAATCCTTAGCTTTTTTTACACTTTCTTCCAATGTATATCCTAATGCTAGATTTGAAGCTATGGCTGAAGATAAAGTGCAACCAGTACCATGGGTATTTTTAGTTTTTATACGTTGCGATGAAAAATAACTAATTTTTTCTTTACTATATAAAATATCTACCGCTTCACCTTCTAAATGTCCACCCTTCATAAGAACATTTTTAGGTCCCATTTGCATTATTATTCCAGCAGCCTTTTCCATTTTTTCTTTATTATCAATAGGTAGTATTTTTTCTATATCCTCTTTAAGTTTACCTTCTTCTTTATAAGTTTTTATTATTTCCTCTGCCTCAGGTAAATTAGGTGTTATTACATCTGCTAAAGGTATTAGTTTTTCTATAAGAGCTTTTTTAGATTCTGGTGCTAACAGATTGTATCCACTTTTGGATATCATAACAGGATCCACCACTACATTTTTAGCTTTATACTCTTTTAATTTTTCTGCTATTATTTCTATGGTTTCTATTTTGGATACCATTCCAATTTTAACTGCATTCACTTCTATATCTGTAAATATAGCATCCATTTGTTTGATTATAATTTCTTTATCTATATCCTGTACTGCAAAAACTCCTTGAGTGTTTTGAGCTGTTACTGCTGTTATTACGCTCATTCCAAATACTCTATGAGCTGACATAGTCTTTATATCTGCTTGAATACCTGCTCCTCCTGAACTATCTGACCCTGCAATAGTTAATGCTTTTTTCAAATTTATCCCCTCCAACAAGCTTTGTCTTTATTAAATATTTTTTCTCCGATTAGTTTTATTATAGTATATCCTATAACACTTCCCCCTATACTGCTTATAGAAAATGGTACTATAAAAAATAGACCTGCCACTTCCTTTCCCAGTATAAATTTAGCTATAGGAAATGCTAGTGATCCACCTATTAATCCTGTTCCAAAAATCTCTCCAATAACTGCTAAAAATTCTTTACCTGTTTTCTTGCATAAAACACCTGCAATAGCTGCTCCTATCATACTCCCAGGAAAAGCTAGTAAAGAACCTGTTCCAACTATATTTCTTAAAAGAGATATGCAAAATGCTATAGTCACACTATAAAAAGGTCCCAATATTACCGCAGATATAACATTAATTGCATGTTGTACAAGAAAGCACTTAGCTGCTCCTATAGGTATAAATATTAAATTTCCTAGAAAAGCTCCTATAGCTATTAATAGAGCTGACAATGTTAATTTTTTAGTATCCATAAAATCCTCCTATATTTTTATAAAAAAATAAAAGTACAGACAACGTAAGTCTGCACTTTTGCATTCAAATAGTACAACTATATAATATAAAATTATATAGTAAACCATCTCCCTACGCTGGCATTATCCAGATCAGGTTAAAGGGTCTAAGAATTTAGTTCTTACTCTCAGCTGACATAAACCAGCTCCCCTGAAACTTTATTCCATTATTAATTAAATGATACTACAGCATGTTTTAACAGTCAAGTGGGATTACTGAATTATCTGTATGCTTGGATTGTTTAAGATTCTTCTTATAATCTTATTTATATGGTACCCATCTATATCTTTATAGTCTTCCTCTGTTTGAAATACTCCTTTATAATCTCCATACATTATTTCATAACAAGTTAAATCTTTTGCCAGCTGTATAGATCTTTCACATCTCAATTCCTGTTTTAGTCTAATTCCCTTAATAGCTTTTTTTATTTTATCTTCTGTAAAATAATTTTTATCCACTTTAATTTCTTCTATGGCTTTATTTATAAGAGCTATAGCTTTGTTTATATTATCTTTATGCACAGATAATTGTATACAGAAAAGTTTTATTCCTTTTTCATTCTTTATAAAACTACTAATATCATAAGCTAATGAGTTTTCTGTTCTTATAATATTATATAAAATACCACTAGTACCTTCTCCAAAATAAAAGTTAAACACATCCATTGCTTTTATTTCTTTATTTTCTAACATATGTATAGGATAAACATATTGTATTTTTGCTCCTTCTATACCTTGTTTTATTTTTACAAAAGTTCCTGGATTATTTAACTCATATAGATAATTTTCATTAACTTTTTCTATACTAGTTTTTTCTTCTTTTTTTATTAAATATTTTTCTATAATTTCCTTTACTTTTTCAAATTCCAGAGATGAAACTACAGATATTGTCATATTATTTAATTTATAAAATTTATTATAAAAATCTTTTATCTGATTTAAAGTTATGGTGTTTAGACTATGTTCATTCCCTATAATAAGCTCTTTTATTCTTCTATTTTCAAAGGCATTATAAAAAAGTTCATCTTCACAATATTGGTCATTATCATCTTTCCAATCCTTTAATTCTTGTTTAATTACATCTATTTCTTCTCTAAATCCTTTTGCGGGGAAAGTTGGATTTAATACTATGTCTAAAAATACTTCTACTCCCTTATGAAATTCTTCTGATAAAGTAGTTCCATAATATATTACATAAGGGTAATTAGTCATGGCATTTTGAAATCCAAAAATCTCATCACATAAAGAATTTATTTCACATTCTGTTCTATTTTTAGTTTCTTTAAATACCATATGTTCCACTACGTGAGCTGTTCCATAGGGAAATCCATTCTCTCTTATGGCTCCTCCATCAAAGCCTATACAAAAGGAAGTTATATGTTCTTCTATTTTTTTATATATAAGTTTAGTTCCATTATTTAATTTTATATCCTTCATTTAATCACCTATATTTTAGAGATAAAGCATAGATTTTTTTAATTCTTCTAATTCTTTTTCATCTATTATATTTTCTAATATTTTAAATGTAAAATCTATAGCTGTGGAAGGTCCTCTACTAGTTATTATATTGCCATGTTGAACTACTTTATCTTCTTTGTAATTAGATCCTTTTAATTCTTCTTCAAAACCTGGATAAGAAGTTATATTCTTATTTTCTACAATATCTGCTTCTTTTAATACTATAGGAGCGGCACAAATGGCTGCTATCAATTTATTTTCATCATTAAATTCTTTTATTATTCCTATAACTTCTTTATTATCTCTTAAGTTAGTAGCTCCTGGCATACCCCCTGGCAAAACTATACCTGAAAATCCATATTCCTTAAAATCTTTTAAAAGTGTATCACTTTTTACATATATGTTATGAGCTCCCTTTACCATTTTCTCTTCAGTTATAGAACAAGTTTTACAATCTACTCCAACTCTTCTTAGAATATCTACCACTGTTAATGCTTCGATTTCTTCAAAGCCCTTTGCTAACATTACAACTATTTTTTTCACTTTTATTACCTCCCACATAATTTTGTACTTTTAAAAGTATTATATATAGTATAATTAATTAAAAACAATTCGTAAAATAAAAATTTTGCGTGACAAAATTTTTATTTAATGAACAAGGAATAATGAATAATGAACAACTGTGGATATTTTTTCTCCATTAGCATTACGAAAAAACTTTAATTTTATAAAAACCCAATGTTTAGCTTCGCTAAACGGACTAATTCATAGACTAACTATCTATATTATCTAATAAAATTAAAGATTTTCTAAGGCAAGGAATAAAATCCACCTAAATTATTCATTGCTCATTGTTAGTTGTTCATTAATAAAAAAAATGCGTCGCAGTTTTTTTATTTTGTGTTATAATATAAAAAGTAAAGTGAAACTTTAAAAGAGGTGATTTTTATGAACCAAGTTGGTTATGTTACAAAAGTAGATGGTGAAAAAGCTCATATTATTTTTAAAAGAACTTCCAGTTGTGGTGATAAATGTGCTAATTGTTCTGGCGGTTGTGAAATACCACCATTAGTATTAGATATAGAAAATACACTATTTGCAGAACCTGGGGATGCTGTAGCTGTAAATATGGAGGACAATATATTTTTTAAGCTTACCTTCTTTGCTTATGCACTTCCACTTATACTCATGCTTTTAGGCGTAGCTATAGCTTACATAACTACTAAAAATGAAACAATAGCTGCCTTTACAGGATTGGGTTTTCTTGCAATATCCTATGGTATTTTAAGAATTGTAAACAATAATCATGTTAAGAATCAATCTAAATCTGTAACTATGATGAAGATATTATCAGAAGAAGAAATTACTAGATTAGGAATATAATTTAAATAAAAAAGGTACAATTGCTTGTACCTTTTTTATTTTCTATTATTCACTCTTTTCCCAATTCATAGATCTCTTAACAGCTTCATGCCATCCTTCTAACAATTCTTCTCTTCTTTCTTTAATCATATCTGGTTCGAAAGTTTTAGAAATTGCCCAGTTTTGAGCTACATCTTTTTTATCTTTCCAATATCCCACTGCAAGTCCTGCAAGGTATGCAGCTCCCAATGCAGTTGTTTCAATTACTTCTGGTCTTTGAACAGGTACTCCTAATATATCTGCTTGGAATTGCATTAAGAAGTCATTTGCACTTGCTCCTCCGTCTACTCTAAGAGCTTTTAAGTCTATTCCTGAATCTTCTCTCATTGCATTTAAAACATCATAAGTTTGATATGCTAAGGATTCAAGTGTTGCTCTTATAAAGTGTTCCTTTGTAGCTCCTCTTGTAAGTCCTACTATAGCGCCTCTTGCATAAGGATCCCAGTAAGGTGCTCCAAGACCTACAAAGGCTGGTACCATATATACTCCATTTGTGTCTTCTACTGCTGTAGCATATCTTTCTGATTCTGGAGAATCTTTAAGCATTCTAAGTTCATCTCTTAACCACTGTATAGCAGCTCCACCTATGAATATGCTACCTTCTAAAGCATATTCAACTTTATCATCAATGCCAAAAGCTATAGTTGTTAATAGTCCATTTTCTGACTTAACAGCTTTTTCTCCTGTATTCATAAGTAAGAAGCATCCTGTTCCATAAGTACTTTTAGCTGTTCCTTCTTGATGACACATTTGTCCAAATAAAGCTGCTTGTTGGTCTCCTGCAACTCCTGCTATTGGAATTGATGATCCAAATAGAGTTGAATTGGTTTCTCCATAAACATAGCTTGATGGCTTAACTTCTGGAAGCATTGATTTTGGAATATCTAAAGCTTCTAATAGTTCATCATCCCATTTTAGTTCATGTATATTATATATCATAGTTCTCGATGCATTTGAATAATCTGTTACATGTACTTTTCCCTTTGTAAGATTCCAAATTAACCAAGTATCTACTGTACCAAATATTAAGTTTCCTTTTTCTGCCTCTTCTCTTGCTCCTGCAACATTGTCTAATATCCATTTTATTTTTGTTCCTGAGAAATAAGCATCTAATACAAGACCTGTTTTATTTCTAATTGTTTCTGTTAAACCTTTTTCCTTTAATTCATCACATATTTGTGCAGTTCTTCTACATTGCCATACTATAGCATTGTACACAGGTAGTCCTGTTCTCTTATCCCATACTATGGTAGTTTCTCTTTGGTTTGTAATTCCTATACTTGCTATTTCACTAGCCTCTATATTTGCTTTTGCCATTGCTTCTGTAGCTACACTGAATTGAGTTGCCCATATTTCCATTGGATCATGTTCTACCCATCCACCTTTAGGATATATCTGTTTAAATTCTCTTTGAGCTACACTTACAATAAGTCCTCTCTCATTAAATATTATACATCTTGAACTAGTTGTTCCTTGGTCTAAAGCCATTACATACTTTGCCATAGTACAATTCCCCCTACTTTTATTTTATTTTGGTTGACAAGGTTTACAAAAGGTATATAAAAAAAGCCACACTTAAGAAGGCTCTATATTGAGCATTCTTAAAATATGGCTCTCTTTCTCTCCGCCTTTTTATTATTTTTTACTGTTTAAATATATTATATTATAATTTATACAAATTATCAATATTTTCTATAAATTCCACAAATCCGTTGTACTTGTCGATACTGCAATAGCTCCTGAAGATAAACAATCCATAACATCTTTTTTACTTCTGATTAATCCTCCTGCTATTATAGGTGTCTTTAGTTTTTTATCTAAGTCTTCTGTTTCACCTATAGCTTTCATGGCAATTCCTGGCATAACTTCTATGGCATGTGGTGATATCTCATGTATGCTTTTTACACCAGTCTTTAAAAATAAGGAATCTACTACAAAAACCCTTTGAATTGTATAAAAACCTAAATGTTTACCATGTTTTATACAACTTATTTTAGTAGTAATTATACCTGCTGGGTTCCCATATTTTTTTATATATTCTAAGCCTTGGCTATCTCCTTTTAATCCTTCTATTAAATCTATGTGTACAAACACAATCTTATTCTTTTCTTTAATTTTATTACATATATATCCTATATTTATAATATTTCCATATAAAACAAATATTATTTCAGCTTCACTTACTATGGCAGCTTCTAAGTCATCATCATTTCTTATAGCTGCTATTATAGGATTTTCTATAAGCATCTTCTCTATATTTTCCATAAAATACCCCTTAAGCTTTTTTCCCTAGTTTCATTATCTCAATTTCTTTTATTATTTCTTCTATATCTTTATCTATACTTATTTCTACTGCTGCGGTTATAGCCCCTTCAACTAAAGCAGTGTCTACAATTTTTACTTTACCTTTTCTCTCTTCAGGTAAAAATTCCAAAGCCATTTCTGCATTCATAAGAGCACTTCCTAAATCAAATAGTATAATAACTCCTTCATCTGAATACACTTTATCAATGGCTTCTAGTATTAAATCTATATCTGTTCCTATTCTTCCATCTTTTGTTCCTCCTGCTGATGCTATGGGAACATCTGGGGCCATTTGTAGGGATAATTCTCTAACTCCTTTAGCTACTTTATTACTGTGAGATACTATTACCATTCCTACCATATATATTCCCTCCTATATTCATTAGTTTTCACTTTCCACATACATATTTGTATATTTCATTTAAAATTAAATAGCTTGATGTAGCACCAGGATCTTGATGTCCTATACTTCTTTCCCCTAAGTAACTAGCCCTTCCTTTTCTTGCAATTATATCTTTAGTATAGTTTACACCTTTTAAGGCTTCATCCTTCATATTTTCCAATATCTTCTTTTCATCTAATCCTTCTTTTATTCCATTTTTTACAACTTCTAAAGAAGGAGCTATTGCATCTATCATGGTCTTATCTCCTCTTTGAGCTTTTCCTCTAGCTTTAACTCCTTCAAGGGAAGTTTCTAATATTTTTTCAAGATCCTCTATATTAAGTTCTTCCTTCCCTGCTACTGCACTACCTGCTTTCATAAATACAGTGCCATATAAAGGTCCAGAAGCTCCTCCCACATTTGATATTAGCGCCATTGCTGTGTTTTTAAATATATCCTGTATGGTGTTTATAGGTGTACTTTCTAATTTATCAATTACTGCCCTAAAACCTTTATTCATGTTTATTCCATGATCACCATCTCCAATGGCTAAATCTAGTTCCGTTAAAAACTCCTTATTTTCTTCCATAACTTTACCTATATTTTTAATTAATTCTTCTACATCTTTTAATTTTAGCGCCATTATAAAACCTCCTATATTATAACACTTTCATAGCTGGAGTGTCCGCATTAGCATCTAATAATTCTTTTAGCTCTCCATCTAATTTTAATAAAGTTACTGAGCAACCTGCCATTTCAAGGGATGTCATATATTCTCCTACAAAAGTTTCATATACTTTTATACCCTTATCCTCTAACATTTGATGTACTTTCTTATTTACAATAAATAATTCCATTAAAGGTGTAGAACCTAATCCATTTACCATAATTGCTACTTCCTCACCTTTATCTATTTTTATATCATCTAAAATTTTATTCACTAGGTGTTCTGTAATTTCATCTGCGGATTTTAATTCTTCCCTATGAGTTCCTGGTTCTCCATGGATACCTATTCCTATTTCCATTTCATTTTCTTCTAAGGTAAAGCTAGGCTTTGCTGCCGCTGGTACAGTGCAGGGTGTAAGCGCCACTCCCATGCTTTTTACATTTGAAATAACCTTTTCTGCTACAGATTTTACTTCTTCTAATGAAGCACCTTTCTCCGCTTTAGCCCCCGCTATCTTATGAATAAAAATAGTACCTGCAATTCCCCTTCTACCAGTGGTATAAGTACTATCCTCTACAGCTACATCATCATTTACTACAACAGCTTCTACTTGTATTCCTTCCATTTCTGCCATATCCTTTGCCATTTCAAAATTCATTACGTCTCCGCTATAGTTTTTTATAACTAATAATACGCCACGTCCGCCATCTACTGCTTTTACAGCTTCAAAAACCTGATCTGGTGTTGGTGATGTAAATACCGCACCTGCTACTGCAGCATCTAGCATTCCCTTTCCTACATATCCACCATGAGCAGGTTCGTGACCACTTCCTCCACCACTTACAAGTGCTACTTTATCTTTTATTGGAGCATCTTTTCTTACTATTATATTTCCAGCATCTAATTTTCTAATTTTATTAGGATAGGCCTTTATCATACCTTCTAGCATATCCTCTACAGCATAATCTACGTTATTTATAATTTTTTTCATACTTAAACATACCCCTTTCTTTAGTATATCCTCTAAACCCTTAAATTTATTATATAACATATTATAAAGTTTTAGAATAGTATATCAATAAAAGAACACTATATTTTCTTAATATTCTAAAATATTTAAGTATAAATTTATTATGTACTTTTATCTCATAAAAAATAACATATAATTTAATAAATATTATATATTTGCAAATACTTATTAATGTTGAAATATTTTTAATTATACGTATATTAAAAAACACCTTATATATTTTCTTAATTTGTTATATAATCTTTTATCGTACTAAAAAAATAATTATATTAGAAAAACCTTGTTAATATGGCGAGAGGGGGTACTTAAATGAATATTAATTTAATTGGTGTTCCATTATTCTATGGTTCCGATATTGAAGGAGTAGAATTTGGTCCTAAAAAATTAAGAGAAAAAAATATAGTAGAGGTTTTAAGTAAATATCATAGGGTATACGATTTTGGTGATTTATATGTTCCGGAGGAAAACTCACTAAATAAATATTCCTATCATCCAAAAATGAAATATTTAAAACCAATAATTCAGGTAAATACCAATTTAGCTCAGGAGGTATATGCTTCTCTTAGTTCTAAAAGTTTCCCTCTTATATTAGGCGGAGATCATTCATTAGCCCTTGGAAGTATTTCTGGTGTTAGTAAATACTATAAAAATTTTGCAGTAATATGGGTAGATGCTCATGGAGATATAAACTCTTACTTAACTACTCATACTGGAAATGTGCATGGTATGCCTCTTGCAGCTGCCATGGGTGTTGGATATAATGACCTAACAAATCTTTATTTCCACGGTACCAAAGTTAAACCAGAAAATGTATTTATAATAGGTGCTAGAGATTTAGATGAGGGTGAATGTGAACTAATAGAAGAGAAAAATTTAAATGTATATTCCACTGAGGACATTAAATATAAAGGTATCTCCTATGTACTGGAAGATATTCTTTCTAAATTGGATGCTCAGGGGATTGATGCTATACATTTAAGTTTTGATATAGATTGTATAGATCCAGACTTTGTTCCTGGTACAGGTACACCTGTAAAAGATGGACTTTCTACAGGTGAGGCTAAAACCTTATTAAAATCCTTATGTGAAAGTAGATTAATTAAATCTATGGATTTTGTTGAATTAAATCCTAGATTGGATAAAGATGATAGTACATCTAATCTATGTATTGAACTGCTAGACTGGTGTTTTAAGTATATCAAATAAAAATTTTGTAAAGGAAAACTTTTATTTAATGAATAACTAACAATGAATAATTATGGATAACTTTTCTCCATAATTGTTCATTGTTAATTAAATACTAATAACCTTGTTTTTCCCATTTCTTTTAGCTAAATACAAAGCCTCATCTGCTCTTTGTATAATGTCTTCTAAACTTTCATCTTGATCCTTTAAATCAGTAACCCCTATACTTACAGTTATTTTGATATTTCTTTTAATATTTCTTATAGGCTTCTCTATTACTTCTTTACTTATTTCCTTTCTTAACTCATTCATTAGTTCCATAACTTCTTTTTTATCTTTCCCGGTAACAATGAATATAAATTCTTCTCCTCCTAATCTGCCAAAATTACATTTTCCTTTTAGATTATCTACGCATATTTGAGATATAACTAGTAGAGCCTTATCCCCCAAAGCATGTCCATAAGTATCATTTATCTCTTTAAAATCATCTACATCCATCATTGCTACAAAATATGGAGATCTACATATTTTAGCTTTTATTATTAAACCATTTCCTAATTGCATAATTTTTCTTCTATTATACATACCCGTTAATGAATCTAAGTAAGACATTTTATGTAATTCCATACTAAGTTCTTTTAACTCTTTATTTAGATCTCTTATTTCTTCTTCTGCCTTTTTTTGACTTGTTATATCTACTATAATGCCATCCCATATTTTTTCTTTATTATTTTTTTCTAAGGTTAAATTACATTGAATCCACTTAACCTGTTCTTCCATTGTAATCCTTGTCACAGCTTGGAAATTATTTTCACTATTTATTAATTCTCTAATAAATATTTCATAATTTACCAAATCCTCATAATATATTCTTCCAAATATTAAAGATGAATTTCCTATAATTTCTTCTGAAGAAATTCCAAGTATTTTTTCACAAGAGGAACTTATATATTTAATTTTTATTTCTTTACACTCTTCTACTTTAATCCTAATTATAGTTGCAGGTATATTTGATAATATGCTTCTATACTGTTTTATTAAATCATCGTTAAATTTCTTTCCTACTCGTAATTTCCTAACATAGAAAAAGAAACAAATCAAAGATGATATACAGATTATAAACAAATAGCAAAACTTAAGATACATTTTTATTTCTCCTTAGATTTTCGGATATATTATAATATAAAGTATTTTTCTATTTTTTATTCTATATATATGTCTTTGAAAAATCAATAAAAACCTATGAAAACATCATAGGTTTTTATGTTTTATTTAATATAAATGCTTTTTATTCCATCTACTCCTTTATCTGCATTTAATATGCTATTTCCCTTACCCGCTCTGTTTTGAGATATAATATCTTTTAATTTTATTTCTTCATCTTTACCTTCTTTAAAAGTTAAAACTATACTTTTATAAATCTCTGTATTTATAAATCCATATAACACTTTATCTTCTTTCTTTAGATTTATTCCCATAACTCCTGAAGCTATTTTTCCAACTGGATTAATAGAGTTTTTAGAAAATCTTATACACATTCCCTTTTCACTTATTATTATTATGTCCTTTTCTTCATGTGCTTTGCCAAAATCTACAGTTATTATTTCATCTTCTTTATGTCTAAATTTATATCCTATGGTTATAAAATAATCTCCTTGAAATTCTTTTAACAAAGTTTTTTTAACTAATCCAAACTTTGTTAAATAATAGATCTCTAAATCTTCATCATTATAATCAAATGGTAATACATTTATTATTTCATTTTTTTGTTCGTACTTTTCCAATAAATCAAATATGTTTATAGCTTTTCCTTCTAAATTCTGAAGCATATTGCAGTTTATTTTAATTACTTCCCCATTTTTCAAAAATATTAATAGTTTTTTATTACTGTCCACTTCTAAATTTATAGAACTTTTATTTTTTCTATTACCTTTTATTATGCTACCATTTTTATTTACATTTAAAGAAAATATAGCTAATTCATTTTTATCTTCAAATTGTGATTTTATTACTTTATCCTTATATCCTATGCTACAGAATATGTTTGATAATATATTTCTATCCTCTTCATTTATAGTTGGTTCTTCTATAGTAAAATCCAACCCCATTTTAGTGGATAATTTTAAAAACTTTTCTTCTCGATTCTTATCCATAAGTTTTACATCTATTACTTCTTCATCTTCCCTTAATTTTAATGCCATAAGCTTTGAATAGTTTGTTTCAAATTTATCTAAAGAAGTCTTTTTAATTCCTCCTCTAGAAGTTATAAAAATAAAATCATTTTGTGTAGTAAACTTTGAAACCACATATATATCTATTATTTCTTCTTCATTTAAATCTATAGTTTTTATTGTTTCATCTAATCTTATTCCTCTATCTTTCCAACGCTTTTCTGGAATATTTATAACTTTAGTGCTATACATATTACCTTTATTTGTAAAGATTAATACATTATCCTTTGTGGACCCTTCTAATAAAAACTTATTATAATCCCCTTCTCTATACTCAATATCTTCTATGTCTGAATTAGATCTATTATAAGACTTTACAGAAACTCTTTTACAAAATCCTTCTTTGGATATAGTTATAACAGTTTCTTCATCTATTATTAAATCTTCTATATCTATTTTTGCCTTTTCATCATCCTTTATGATTAAGGTTTTTCTTTTATCTCCATACTTTTCCCTTACCTCTTCTAGCTCAAATTTAATAACTTTTAAAAGTTCTTCTTCATGCTGAAGTATTTTTTTCAATGCTTTTATTTTCTTTTCAAGTTCCTTATGCTCTTTTTTAAAGGAAGTTACTTCAAGTCCTGTTAATCTATATAACATAAGCTCTAATATAGCTTCTGATTGTACTTTAGTGAAATTAAATTTATCTATTAAATTCTTAGAAGCTTCTTTTTTAGACTTAGATGCTCTTATAGTTTTTATTATTTCGTCCATGATATCAATAGCTTTGATAAATCCTTCTACTATGTGAAATCTATTTTCTGCAATTTCTAATTCTTTTTCACTTCTTCTTCTAACCACCTCTTTTTGATGTTCCACATAGTGATATATCATAGTTTTTAATCCCATAACTTCAGGCTTTCCATTAGCCAGAGCTACCATATTAAAGGAAATATTTATTTGCATATCTGTATTTTTATATAAATATTTTAATGTTTTTTCTACTATTTCTCTATCTGTTGATCTTTTAAATTCAATTACAGCCCTTATACCATTCCTATCTGATTCATCTCTTATGTCGCTTATATATTCTAAGGCCCTACTATGTCTTTTTTCCCCAGTCATTTCAGATATATTTTGTAAAAGCTTACTTTTATTTTTTCTATAAGGAAATTCCGTAATTACAATTCCAAATCTCCCTTTTTCAATTTCTTCTATCTGGGTTTTCGCTCTGAGAGATACCTTTCCTATTCCGTTTTCATAAGCTTTAAGTAAAGAGTTTTTTCCTATGAGTATTCCCCCTGTAGGTAAATCTGGTCCCTTTATATATTTCATAAGTTCTTTAGTATCTATTTCATTATTATCTATATATGCTAAGGTTCCATCTATGACTTCAACTAAATTATGGGGTGGTATGTTAGTAGCTAATCCTACTGCTATACCAAAGGCACCATTAACAAGTAAATTAGGGTATCTACTAGGTAATACTTCTGGTTCTTTTTCTGTGGATGAATAGTTATCCTCCATATTTACTACATCTTTATCAATATCTCTTAAAAGTTCTAGTGCCATAGGAGTTAGTCTTGCTTCTGTATAACGCATCGCCGCTGCACTATCTCCATCTATGCTTCCCCAGTTTCCATGACCATCTATAAGTGGCATTCTAGTTGTAAAATCCTGAGCTAAAATTACCATGGCATCATATACTGATGTATCCCCATGAGGATGATATTTACCTAATATATCCCCTACAATCCTTGCTGATTTATAATAAGGTTTATCTGGGAAGGCTGCTAGTTTATAAGCTCCATATAATATCCTTCTATGTACAGGCTTTAATCCATCTCTTACATCAGGTAAAGCCCTATCTTTTGCAACCTCTGCTGCATAAGGAAGGTAATTTTCTGGCATAGCCTCTTCTATAGGCATTTCTATTATATTATTATCTTTTGGTATTTCAAGCTTTTTTTTAGTCATGAAAACACTCCTTTAAAATTTACAATATTTATATATATATTTCTTTCTAGGTTCTACTACATCGCCCATTAATAGTGATACCATTTTTTCTGCCTTGGCTGCATCATCTATGGTGATTTTATGTAGAATTCTACTTTCTGGATTAAGAGTGGTTTCCCAAAGTTGATCTGGATTCATTTCTCCGAGTCCTTTATACCTTTGCACATTTGTACCCTTTCCTAATTCCTTTTTAATTTTTTCTAAATCATCATCATTGTAGGCATATTTAGATATTTCTTTTCCTTTTAAGTTTTTATATACTCTATAAAGGGGAGGCATAGCCACATATAAATGTCCGTTAGTTATTAGTTGTTTCATATATCTATATATATATGTCATCCATAAAGTTCTAATATGAAAGCCATCTACATCTGCATCTGACATTATTATTATTTTATGGTATTTTAAATCTTCTTCTCTATAGTTTTCTAATACACCTGTACCTATAGCGGTATTAAATATCTTTAATTCTTCACTTCCTATAACATTCTCTATTTTTTGTTTTTCTGTATTCATAATCTTTCCCTTAGAAGGCATTATAGTTTGGAACTTTCTATCCCTTGCTTGTTTTGCTGATCCTCCAGCTGAATCTCCTTCCACCACTATAAATTCACATAGTTTTGGGTTTCTTAGGGTACATACAGCTACCTTACCTGCTAAGGGTGCTGTACCTTTTCCCACTTTTTTTCTTTCTGCTTCATTTATTTTTTTTATTTTTTCCCTTCGCGTAGCTACTTCTAATGCATTATTCATAATTAAAGTAGCTGTTTCTTTATTATCTTCAATCCATTCACAAAGTTTGGTATAGGTTAATTCATTCATTAAAGTATAGGCTTCATTATTTCCCAATTTTGTTTTAGTTTGACCCTCAAATATAGGATTATTTATTTTAACCTTTACAATTGCAGTCATTCCTTCTCTTAAGTCATCACCTTCGAAGTCTTTATCCTTATCCTTTATTAGATTTAATTTTTTAGCCCATTCTTTAAAGGCTCTGGTCATTCCCATTTTAAATCCTGTTTCATGAGTTCCAGATTCTGTTGTAGGTATATTGTTTACATAGCCCGCTATATTTTCTGTAGTAGAATCTGTAAACTGTATGCACACTTCTCCATGAATTCTTATACCTTTTATTTCCCTTTCCCCTTCAAATAATATGGGTGGGTTGTGTATTATCGTTTTACTTTCATTTAAATAATCTATAAAATCTAAAAGTCCTCTTTTTGAATGATATTCTTTTTCTACAGTTTCTTCTCCTCTATTATCAATGAATTTTAAAGTTATTCCTTGATTTTGAAAAGCCAGTTCTTGAAGTCTTTCATCTATAATTTCAAATTTAAAATCTGTAGTAGAAAACACATCATCATCCGGTAAAAAACTTATCTTAGTACCTGTAGACTTAGATTTTCCTACTATTTCAACCTGTCCTATAGGCATTCCTGGCATATTTTTTTTAAGTTTTTTATCATATGCATATTCAAATCTTTGTTTGTATATGTTTCCATTTTGGCTTACTTCAACTTCTAACCACTTAGACAGAGCATTAACCACAGAAGCTCCTACACCATGAAGTCCTCCTGAGGTTTTATAAACAGAATTATTAAATTTACTTCCAGTATGAAGTTCTGTAAATACCATCTCTATTCCAGATTTTTTCTTTATAGGATGTATTCCTGTAGGTATTCCTCTTCCATTATCCATTATAGTAACACTTTTATCTTTATTTAATATTATGGTAGCAGTATCTCCATAACCATTAGAAATTTCATCTATAGAGTTATCCAGGATCTCCCAAACACAATGATGAAGACCTTTTGCACCTGTAGAACCTATATACATACCTGGTCGTACTCTTACAGGTTCTAATTTTTCAAGGGAGGTAAGAGTGCTTACATCATAGTTGAAATCCTTATAGCTTTTATGTTCCATATTTCTCCTCCTCTAAAAAAGTTATTCATAAATTAAAATTATATCAGAACTTGGTAGTAAAAACAAATGTTCCCCCTTAAAAAGTGCTATGCACTTTTTTGGTGAATAACTAACACTGAATAATGAACAATTAAAGAAGCTATTCTTCCTTTCGTCAGAATAGCTTTAATTTTATAAATTAGCTTTTTTAAAAAATATGCCTGATACAAGAGTTGAAATTATAATTATTATAAAGGGTATTATAAATTTAGGCGAATTAGGATTAAATATATTTTGTCCCATAATGGAGTAACATAATGTTTCTGGAACCACTCCTAAAAGTGATGCATATATAAAATCTTTGTATTTGATTTTTGTAAGACCACAAGCATAACTTAGTGGGTCATAGGGCAATACTGGCGGAAGTCTCAATAGGAATAAAACTTTAAATCCATTTTTGCTTAAATTATTATTTAATTTTACTCCCTTTCCTCTAAGAAGCTTGTCTACAGTTTCTTTCCCTAAATTTCTTGCTATTAAAAAAGCTACAGTACCAGATAAAAAGAATCCAATCATATTAAGGGTAAAACCCTTAACTGATCCAAATATAGTTCCTCCCACTACTGAAAATACAGCAGCAGGTAAAAACATCATAAGTGGCTTTAATGTAAATATAATTAAAAAACAGATAAAAGCATATTTACCAAAACTCTTTATAGTAATACTGAGACTATCAACATTTATATCAAACAGGTTTATACCCATTTTTTTTGCCACAAAAAAAGATATTAACATTACTGATAATAACACTATTAATTTTATTAAAATATTTTTTTTCATAAGATTCCTCTCCAAAACACAGTAATTTGCCTAACTAAAATTTTATCATATTTTGCCTAGATAACAAGAAAAATCATTATTTTTAATATAAAGTTATGATTTCCTTAATAATTTATAAATTTAAAATTTAATAAATGGTAATATCTTTTCTAAATCTTTGTCTTTTTTTACATAAACTTCAATTTCTGGATTAAGTTTTAGAGCAGTTTCTATGTCTTTAATAGCTTTATCTATATAATTTTCATGGGTATAGTAGCAAGCTCTATTATAGTATAGATATGTCTCTTTTTTATTATATAGTATTCCTTCATTTAAAATATTTATACCCTCTTTATATCTTCCCTGCTCTTTATATAATTCTCCTAAATTCAAAAAACTATATCCATAATTTTTGTTGAACATTATAGATTTCTTATAATATTTAATTGCATCATCATATAGTGATAATTTTTTTAATATAACTCCCATATTAAAAAGAGCCTTATAGTTGTTTGGATTTATCTGTAATGCCTTTTCCATTTCCTTTAGAGCCAGTTTATTTTCGTTTATTTCTTCATAAATACAACCTAAATTAACGTGGCTCCAAAAATCAATAGGTTGTATTTCACAGGCCTTTTTGTAATACTTTATTGCCTCTTCTTTATTATTTAATTCATCATATAAATTCCCAGTAAAAAAATATGCTTTATGATAATATGGATTTAACTCTATGGCTTTCTTATAATTTTTTAAAGCTTTTTCATATTCTCCTTCTTCTTCATAAATTATAGCTAATCCATAATATGCTCTTTCTTCTTCATCTATTTTTAAGACTTCTTTATACTTTTCCTTTGCTAGATCTCCATTTCCTAATTCATCATATAATAATGCTATATGTAAAATTAATTCTATATCTTTTTTTCCTTCTTCTAATTCATAGGCTTTATTATATATATCTAAAGCTTTTATATAATTTCCTTTATTTTTAAAAGCTTCTGCAATATTTTTATAATTATTTAACTTATTATCATTATACATTAAATTATCTCCTATTTTTTAGTTACCAATATACCGCAAGCAATGAATATAGTGAACAACTATGGATATTTTTCTCCATTAGCATTACGAAAAATTTTGATTATATAAAATTCTGATGTTCAGCTTCGCTGAATAAACTATTTCATAAACAAACTAAAATAGCGATGTTTGGCTTGCCAAACGAGCCCACAAAATAAAATTAAAATTTTTCTAAATGCAACGAAGAAAAATATCCTTAATTATTCATTGTTCATTGTTAGTTATTCATTGAAATTAAGGTTCCTCTCTAAAAAAGCTTTAACTTCTTCTGCTGTTCCCATTTCCATAACTTTTGACACTATTTTTTTACAATCCTCATAGTTTAATTCTGTTATTAATTTTTTAGCTTTTAATACAGAGGATGCACTCATACTAAATTCATCTAATCCCATTCCAAGTAGTAACGGAATTAATTCTTTTTTTCCTGCCATTTCTCCACACATTCCTACAAATTTTCCTTCTTTATGTCCATTTACAATAACGTTATTTATAAGTCTTAATACTGCTGGATTAAAGAAATCATATAAATATGAAACTTTTTCATTCATTCTATCCACTGCTATAGTATATTGAATTAAATCATTTGTACCTATACTAAAAAAGTCTACTTCTTTAGCTAATACATCTGACATAATAGCTGCTGATGGAATTTCAACCATTATTCCTACTTTTATATTTTCATTAAAAGCTATACTTTCTTTTCTTAGTTCTTCTTTGCACTCTTCTAATATAGATTTTGCCTCTCTTAACTCTTGTAAATTTGCAATCATAGGAAACATAATTTTTAAATTCCCATAGTAAGAAGCTCTTAATAGTGCTCTTAATTGAGTTTTAAAGATATCCTTCCTATGTAAACATAATCTTATAGCCCTATAACCTAAGAAAGGATTCATCTCTTCATCTATTGTTAGATATGAAAGTTTCTTATCTCCACCTATATCTAAAGTTCTAATTATAACTGGTTTTTCCCCCATTTTTTCTAAAACTTCTTTATAGGCATTGTATTGAAACTCTTCTTCTGGAAGTTCACTACTTGCCATATATAAAAATTCTGTTCTAAATAAGCCTATTCCTTCTGCACCATTTTTTAGGGCATTTTCTGAATCTTCTATTGAACCTATATTTGAAGCAACTTCTACTTTTCTACCATCTAGAGTAATTACTTCAATATTTTTATATTTTCCTAATATTTTTTGTAATTTCTTTTCTTCTTCTATTTGCTTTTTATAAAGATTTATTTTTTCATCATCTGGATTAGTTATTATAAGTCCTTTGTTTCCATCTAATATAATAAGTTCTCCATTTTTTATTTCCTCTATTTCCTTTCCTACACCTAAAACTGAAGGTATTCCTATGGAACGAGCAATAATAGCTGAATGAGATGTTACCCCACCTATTTCTGTAGCAAATCCTAGTATTTTATTCTTATCTATTTGCGCTGTATCCGAAGGAGTTAGGTCATATCCTATTAATATGCTTTCTTCTTCTATTTCACTTATGGATATGCCTTCATTACCAGTTAATATCCTTAAAATTCTGTTAGTTACATCTTTAATATCTGCTACTCTTTCCCTCATATAATCATCTTCTATTTGTTCAAATATAGCTACTAATTCTTCTGATGTACTTTTTAGGGCATATTCTGCATTTATCTTCTGTTTTAATATTTTTTCTGATACCTGTCCTGTAAATTCCGGATCATCTAACATAAATAAATGAGCTTCAAATATTTTAGATTTTTCTTCTCCTAATTTTTCCTTGGCGTCCTTCATAATTTTAGAGAGCTGTTTCTTTCCCTTTTCTAAAGCAGTTATAAATCTTTGGTTTTCTTCTTCCCCATCCTTTATTGTTTCTTTTATTATCTCAACATCACCAATTTTTAATATAAAAGCCTTCCCAATAGCTATTCCATTTGAAGCACTAATTCCTTTCAACAAACTAACTCCTCCTTTTATTATTAAATTATATCCATAAATTATAAAAATATTTTTTTATTTTTATAGTAGTAAAAAAGCATGGGTCATAAAAGTATTCAATAATACTTTCTATAACTCATGCCTGATATAACTCAGTAACACGTATAATACATCTGATATTACATATCTTCTATATTTTCATATAACTTTTCTATATAGTAATGATTTTTAAGACCAACTGTTATCTCATCCCAATAATACATTCTTCTTTGAAGTTCTAATGCATATTCGTTATGTAATACTTTCTTTAGTTCTTCTTTAGATATTTCATCTTCTAATTCCAAAAGAGATAATACTATTCTGCCATATTCTTTGCATTTTTCCTCTAGGTCAAATCTTATAGAGTAGGTTAATCCTACTATAGTATATATTTCTTCATATATACTATAGTGTACTTTCTCATATAAAAGACTTTCAATTTCTTTTTTTAAATCATATAGATGATTCTTTGAATATACATATTCTTCACTTTTTTCATGGATAACTAATAATTTAAATTCCCTGTTAATTCCTCCTATGCCTTTTAAAAAATCTGAGGCTATTTCTACAGAGTCTTGTAGATATCCCTTACCTTTTATATCATCTAATAGAGAATAAAATTTATCTATAAATTCATTGAACAGAATTAAATTTGTGCCTATCTTATTTTCACTTCTAAAATTTTTTCTTCTTTCCATAATATTATATATTCTATTTATTTTTTCTGTAGAAAGCTCTTCATCTTTTTCATCTAATGAAAGAGTTAGTATATCCAGATATTTAATTAAATCTTTTTTTATTTTGTATACATTATCTTTATTTAATAAGCTTACTAAGCTTCTCATTTTATCCTCTATCATATTAAGCCCTCCACTAAATTTTGGTTGTTGTTTATTTAATTATATCATATAAAGACAATTTATAAATAAATTTTATGTATTTAGTAAAAAATATATGCATCGGAGGTGTATGTGGAATGAAAAAACTTTCTATATGGCATATATTAATTTTTATCTTAATATTTTTTTCCTTGGGCTTTTATATATTTTTACTTTATACTGTTAAAAATTTAAATGATAAAATATATCCAGGTGTCTCTGTTAATAATATAGATTTATCAGGTAAAACAAAAAAAGAAGCAGCTTCTATAATAGAAAAAAGTTTAACAAATAATATTAAGGGTGCTTTTAAATTAAAAAGTTCTAATAAAACTTATGTAGTTTCTTTTGAGGATTTAAATTTAAAGCATGATTTAAATTCAACAGTAGAAGAAGCCTTCTCCTATGGAAAAAATTTTTCATCCTTTAAGAAATTTTCTCTTTTAATGAATTCTAAACCTGTAAATATATCTTCTAAAGTATTATATAATAAAAATAAACTTCAAAATTCTATTTTCTCCATAGAAAAGGAGATAAATAAAAATGCCATAGATGCTAAAATCAATGGCATTACAAGTGGTGTATTATCTTTTACTCCCGGTGTTGAAGGTCATAGATTAAATAAGGAAGATCTCTTAGAGGAAATAAATGGAAATTTAAGCACTTTACAAAATCCAAATTCCATAGTAGAAATTAAACTAAAAGTAGATACTTATCCACCTAAAATTAATGATAAGAACCTTAGAAAGATAAATTCTTTAGTATCTTCTTTTTCCACAACCTATGAAAATTCATCTAAAGAAAGAAAAAATAATATTAAATTAGCTACAAATTCTATAGATGGAACTTTATTATTACCTGGAGATGTTTTTAGCTTTAATGAAGTTGTAGGTAATCCAACTACAGAAAAAGGATACAAAGAATCTAATATCATAGTAAACAATAAATTGGAAAAAGGTGTTGGTGGGGGACTTTGTCAGGTATCAACTACTTTATACAATTCTATAATAAGAAGTAATATAAAATCTTTAGAGAGAAAAAATCATTCTATAATACCCTCTTATGTAGAACCTGGATTGGATTCCACTGTAAGCTATGGAAATATAGATTATAAATTTAAAAATACTTTGACCTATCCTATTTATATAGAAGGTATTGCTAATAATGAGAAAGTAACTTTTAATATATACTCTAATTCTTCATTAAATAAAATAAAATACGATCTAATCAGTGAAGTCCATGACAAAATTCCTTTTAAAACAGTTTATGAAAAAGATGATAACTTACCTTTAAATTCAGAAAAAATTTCTCAGAATGGAAGCTTTGGTTGTAGGGTAAATGTATTCTTAGTAGCCTATGAAAATGGTAAAGAAATTTCTAAGGAACTTATTTATAAAGATATATATAACCCGGGAAATAAAATTGTGAAAAGAAAAAAGCTGTGACACAGCCTTTAAATAATGAACAATTTAGGTGGATTTTCTTCCGTTTTACTACAGAAAATGTTATATTTTATTTCGTAGGCTCGTTTGCTTCGCTGAACATCGCTTGTTTTAGTGAAGAATTAAGATTTTCTGATCTAAGGAAGAAAATCAACCATAGTTATTCATTATTAGTTGTTAGTTATTTCCACAAACCTTCTTTGTATGCCTTTAAAAGTTCTTCTATTTTACCCTTGCATCTAGTTCCATTACAACCACCAGATCCTGAACCAGTGATCTCGTTCACTTCTTCAATGGTTTTAGCACCCTTTCTTATAGCATCTTTTATTTTAGTTCTATTTATAGCTTTACAAATACAAACTTTAGTTAATTTATCTAACATTTTACTATCTAAATTCTGCTCCAAATTTATCACTCCTCATTTGTATTTTGTGAATTTTTTTCTTGTTGTATTCTTTTATTATCATATCTTTTTATAGCTTTATCTGCATATAGTTTTATAACTGCCATTATTGGCACCGCTAATATCATTCCTACAGGTCCATAAAGACCTCCTCCTAAAGTTACAGCAAATATTACTAAGAATGGTGTTAACCCAACCTTACCTCCTATTAATTTAGGATCTAAATACCAAGCATCAAATTGTTGTAGTAGAAATAAAAATATTAAAACTGCAAAGGCTTTAAATAAACTAAAAAATATATTTATTGTAAATGCCACTACCATTCCTATGAAAGGTCCAAAATAAGGTATCATATTTGTTACTCCTACAATTAATGCGATTAAAAGAGGATAAGGAGATTTTAATATGGTAAGACCAATAAAGGCTATCCCACCTATTATTGTAGAATCTAGAGCCTTAGTTCCTATATAAAGTCCTATCATATAATGTAAATTTTTAAAAAACTCTATTATCTTTGATCCATTCTTTTCATTAAAAGTTATAAATATAATCTTTTTACCTATGTTTATAAATTTTTCTTTATCATATAAAACGTATATGGATACTATAAATCCAAATATCCATTTTATAAATGAATTTGTAAAAGACCAAGTTTTTGATAAAAGTTTATCTAGAATTTGTACTACAAATTCACTGGTTTTACCTATTATAAAATCTGGTTTTAAATTATTCATTCCACTAGAATTTATAACTTCTTTTAAATTATGTTCTATAATAATTTTATTTAGGCATCGTTGTGCATCATTTGCAAATTGAGGAATACTCTTTACGATATCTATAATGTTGTATGTGATTTTAGGTAATAAATATATAATAAATATACTTATAAAGAATATTATAAACACATATGTAAACAGTATGCTTAGCTTTCTACTTAAAGAAAATTTTCTTTCTATGAATTTCATAAAAGGATTTAATATGTATGCAATAATAATTGCAAATATAAAAGGAGAAATTATAGTCATAATGTTCCCAAATATATCAAACCAAGTTTTATAATTATTTATTAATTTTATAATTATATAAATTAATATTACGGATATTATCAAATCAAAATGCTTTATTTTCCTTCTGTAATTTTTCAATCTATACAACCCTTTCTAGTTATTAAATTAGTTTTCTTAATTATAACACATTAAATAAAAATTTTGCGAAGCAAAACTTTTATTTAATGAACAAGGAATAATGAATAATGAACAATTTAGGTGGATTTTCTTCCGCTTTGCTAGAGAAAATCTTTAATTTTATAAAATAATTTTTAAAAGAATAAATATAGCATATTTAGTAAATAATATTTTCAAATAAAGGAGGGAAACTCGTTTGTTTAAAAAGGATGAAAAAGAAAACATTAATGATATAAATTCTAAACTTACAATAGATAATTTAAAGAATATATTAATGAAAAGTGATGATGTTCTTTTAAGGGAAATTAGTATTAATAAAAAGTTAAAGGGAACATTATTTTTCATTGATGGTCTTGTAGACTCTAAATCAATAAGTGAATATATAATTGAGCCTTTAACCCAAATGCCTAGATTTACAGAATCAAAAACAGAAATAGAAGTTATAAACCTTATTAGAGAAGGTGCCTTAACTTATTCATCTCAGACTGAAAAAAATACTTTAAAAGATGTAATTAACGGCATATTAGGAGGTAATGCAGCTCTTTTATTTCCTGGTGAAAATATAGCTTTTGTATTTGATGTTAAGGGTTTTGATAAAAGAAATATAACTGAGCCTACAGATGAAAATGTAATTAAGGGTTCCAGAGATGTGTTTGTAGAAACCTTGAGAGTAAATACTGCAACTGTTAGAAGAAAAATTAAATCTCCTAATTTAGTATTTGAAGAAATTATATTAGGTAAACAAACTCAAACATCTATTAGCATTATTTATATGTCCAATATTGCAAATGAACAATTACTTAAAGAGTTAAAAAAAAGACTTGACAAAATAAATGTTGATGCTATCTTATCACTTAATTCTATTGAGGATTATATTATTGATAAAAAGCTTTCAGCTTTTCCTCAATTAATCAACACTGAAAGACCAGATAAATTTTGTTCAAATATAATAGAAGGAAGAATTGGACTGATTATAGATGGTCTACCTATATCCATTATAATTCCAGGAACTCTTGTTCAATTTATTCAAGCTACAGAGGATTATTCACAAAATTATATTATAAGTTCCATATTAAGATTTATGCGTGTAATCCTAATGTTTACTACTCTATTATTGCCAGGGTTTTATATATCAATTATTTCTTTTCATCATGAAATGATACCAATTGAACTTGCATTGTCTATTAGTGCTTCTGATAAGGGTGTACCATTTCCACCCTTTATTGAAGTTATCCTCTTACTTATAGCCTTTGAAGTTCTTATGGAAGCTGGACTTAGACTGCCTAAGTCAATAGGGCAGGCCGTCTCTATAGTTGGAGCAATAGTTGTAGGGCAGGCAGCTGTTGAGGCAAAACTTGTTTCTCCAGCTGTTGTTATTACCATTGCTGTTACTGCAATGGCAAATTATACAGTGCCAAATCAAGATCTTTCAAATGCTTTAAGATTATGGAGATTTATCATAGCTATTCTGAGTAGTATATTAGGTTTAATGGGCTTAAGTATAGGAAGCTTAATTCTTCTTTACCACCTATGCAGTATAGAATGTTTTGGAATTCCTTATCTTTCCCCTTTTGTTTCAGGGAAAAATGAAGACTTCGGAGACACATTATTTAGATTACCTGTATATTTTTTTAAAAATCGTCCATTAAATTTAAATACTTTATATAGAAAAAGAATAGGTTAAAGTGGAAGTGATAATTCATGAAAAAAATATATTTATTTATTTTATTAGTTTTTTCTTTAAGCTTTTCATCCTGTGAAAATTACAAGATAGAAAGAAAAGACATTGATAAAACTATGCTTATAAGTGTAGTTGGTATTGATGTGTCTCCTGAAGGCAAAGTACTTGTAACCATATGTCCTAAAGTTGCAAGTACTTCTGAAAACAACTCTAATGTAGAAAGTAAATCCTATATAATAAATTCTGAAGGTGATACTATATTTGAAGCAGTTAGAAAAATTTCAACTGCTTCAGATACTAGACCATTTTTAGGAAACGTTGAACATGTTATTATCGGTGAAGAAGCAGCAAAAAAAGATATAATTAAATACTTAGATTATTTTTCAAGAGACCATGAATTTAGATTAAATATTAAAGTTTTTGTTACTAAAGGTTGTACTGCTAAAGAAATCTTAGAGAGAGCAAGTAATTCTAATATGATTCTATCTGATTATCTAAAAAGTTTATTATCAAATGTAGATAATAACTCAATATCATCAGAAATTGAATTATCTGATTTAATGCATAAATTTGATAATAAATTTTTATCTCCTTATATTCCATTCTTAGTAATTGGAGACAGTAATGATACAACTATAAACCAATTTTCTATAAACTTAAATGGATATGCTATTTTCAAAAAAGCTAAGCTCATTGGATATCTTGCAGACAAAGAAGCTAGAGGATTAAATTGGGCAATTGAGAAAGTTAAATCAGGAGTACTTATAGTAAAGGACATTCATGGGGATAACATTGCTTTAGAAATAACCGAAGCTAGTTCAAAAATCATTCCACAATCTTCAAAGGAAAAACTTTCAATTTTAATAAAGGTACATACTTCTAGTAATATTGCAGAAATCACTGGAAGAGAAGATATCTTTACTAAAGACTATTTTTCCTATTTAGAAAGAGAACAAAATAATATAGTAAAATCTGAAATAGAAAGTGCAATGGATTTTTCTAATAAAAACAACTCAGATATATTTGATATAAATGGAGCTATATTTCGTAAATATCCTATGAAATGGCAAACCATACAAAAGGAATGGGATAAGATCTTTCCAGAAATAGATATAAAAGTAGAAGTAAACTCTTTAATTAATAGATCCTATGAGATAAGAAAGCCCACAGATAGTAAAAATAAAGAAGGTGCTTCTAAATGATTTTGTTTACAATTTTCATTTTGATTTTAAGTATATTTGAGATTAAAATAATGCTTAAAAATGATCTTAAAAATGAATTGAAAGTATTTATATTATTGACTTTAACAACTCTTTCTTTAGGATATTTATATATATCCAATCCATATAGAAGAGGTTTTGCAGATATTATCCTCACTTTTTTTGGGATTAAATACTAGGAGGTACAGCTGTGTTAACTAATAAAAATCAGATATCTTTAAGGCAGGCTTTACTTTTATTTTTAAATATACTCTTTAGTTCTTCAATAAGATTTATACCAAGTGTTACTTCAGCAAAAGCAAATCAAGCAGCATGGCTTACACCATTACCTTCCTTAGTTATTCTAATATTATTTATACTTATGCTAAATAATATTTACAAAAAACATTCTACGTCTTTTATAGATATAATGTATAACATTACAGGTAAAACTATAAGTAAAATACTGCTTGCTCTTTATATAACATGGTTTCAAATACCCATTGCATTATTTCTAAGATATTATGTTGAAAGAATTTTAACAAGTATTTTTCCTAATGTAAGCACAGAACTATTCTTAATTTTATTACTTTTATTAGTTATTTATATACTTCCTTCAGGAATAGTTGTTATTGCTAGAATGAATGAAATAATATTTGTAATAATATTAATTTCTTTTTTATCTATTGTGTTTCTATCTATTTCTAAAATTCAAATATCAAATTTAACTCCTATAAGTCCTATGGATATAATCCCTATATTAAAAGGAAGTGTTCCAGTTACATCTATATGGTCCTATTTAATTTATATATTTTTTGTAGGAGATGAAATAAAAGATAAAGAAAAAATAAAAAAATTAGGCTTAAAAATCGTAATATTTTTAGGAGTAATTACACCTGCACTCATAGCAACTTGTATTGGCACCTTAGGCTATTCCGTTGTGGAACGTGCTCCCTTACCCTTTTTATCTGTATCAAAATTAATAACGGTTTTTGAAAGTCTTGGAAGAATACACTCTATTTTAGTTGTTTTATGGGTAGCTTCAGATTTTATTCTTATATCAACACTTATATATATATCATTAAATATGCTTAAATCCTTTTTTAATCTTAAAAGTATAAAGCCATTTATTAATATGTATGGTATTTTCATATGTTTCTTGGCTCTTTTACTATGCAATAGTAAATTTGAGCTTGAAGCATTCTCTAGTAAAATAGCATCTCCTGGTAACATTTTATTTGGTCTTGTAATTCCAGTTGCAATATTTGTAATTGGGAAACTTAGAAGAAGAATATAAAATTTTTAGGGAATACTTGTTAAAACAAAAATTCCCTAATTTGACTTACTCTTTTTCTACCTTTTCATAAAGCTTATTACCTGTCCATTCACAAGCATATCCTAAAAAAGCCCCGCATATTAATCCTGATAATACAGCTTTCCAATCCCCCGATGCTGCAAAGGTAGAAAAACTTCCTAAAAAAGTTCCTGGTATAAAAGCTAAATATTTATTTTTAGCTTGTGCACACATTACAAAAGTTATTAATCCTGTGGCTATAGCTGCTCCTGAATTAAAGTTTAAAATGCTCGAAAGCTTTATAGTTATCATTGCCCAAAATACACCACTTATATTTGCAACTATAGAAGCTTTAAAGCCTTCTTTTTTACCTCCTGCTGCAAAAAAGCTAGTACACCCAGCAAATCCAATCCAACCTAGTATACCTATTACCCCACTTAGATATGTCCATATTGCACAAAGTATAGCCGTAGTAATAGATAATGCTATTAAAGAACTCATAACTATATTATATCTCCCTTACCTCTCTTTACAAACTTGCCTACTCCCTTTTGTCCTACAAATTTTCCATTCTTTGCAATAACCTCTCCTCTTAATAAAGTCATTACTGGATATCCCTTTAATTTAAAGCCTTCATAAGGTGTATAGTCCACATTTTCATTTAAATTTTCTTCTTTTATTTCTATTTCTTTGTTTGGATCAAATATTATTAAATCTGCATCACTACCTACTGCTATAGTACCCTTTTGAGGATACATTCCAAATATTTTAGCAGCATTTGTGGAAGTTACCTCTACAAATCTTTGAAGAGAAATTCTATCTTCTAAAACACCATAAGTATACATAAGTGACATTCTAAGTTCTACTCCTGGCGCTCCATTTGGAATTTTATTAAAGGAATCTATTCCCATTCTCTTTTGCTCCATAAAGAAAGGACAATGATCTGTCGCTACTACTTGTAGAGTATCTTTTGATAATGCCTTCCATATATGTTCCCAATTCTTTTTATCTCTTAGGGGAGGTGACATTACATATTTTGCTCCATTAAACCCTTCTTCTTCATAGTTTTCATAGGATAATAATAAATATTGGGGGCAAGTCTCTCCCATTATTGGATATCCTAATTTCCTAGCCCTTTCAACTTCTGATACAGAGGCTTCACAACTATTGTGTACTATATATAAAGGAGCTCCACAAATTTCTGCTAATTTTATAGCCCTTCCCGCTGCTTCTCCTTCACATAATTCTGGACGAGAAATAGCATGATATTTAGGTTTTGTTTTTCCTTCCTTCAGTAGCTTTTTTATGAAATAATCTATTACATAATGATTTTCAGCATGTACACAAATAACTCCACCTTTATCTCTAGCTTTCATAAGAGCTCTCATTAGGGTATCATCTTCTACTCTCATACCTTCATAAGTCATAAATAGCTTAAAGCTAGAATATCCTTCTTTTATTACTTCTTCCATTTCTTCTAAGATTTCATCATTCATATCTGTAATTGCTATATGAATACCATAATCTATACAAGCTTTATTATCCGCTTTTTCTCTCCATATTTTTGTGGTTTCTTTTAAGGTTTTACCCTTAGGTTGTACTGCAAAATCTACTATGGTAGTGGTTCCTCCACAGGCAGCGGCTTTAGTCCCCGTTAAAAAGTCATCACTGGAAAAAGTTCCTCCAAAAGGCATATCCATATGAGTATGTGGATCTATTCCTCCTGGGAATATATATTTATCCCCTGCATCTATTATCTTTTTCCCTGAGTCTTCCAAATCTAGACCTATCTGAACTACCTTACCATCTTTTATACCTATATCCCCCTTATAGGTGTCTGAAGCCGTTACTATGGTTCCATTTTTAATTATAGTATCAAAATTTTGCATTCAATTTACCTCCTTAAAATAAAAATTAAGTGTAGATATTATTAATATCTACACTTAATTTATATTCCCATAACATGGAATTTATTCTAAAGGTAATTAAAATCTTTCTAAAAGTTCTTCCAACTTTTCAACTTCCAAAGGCTTACTAAATAAATACCCTTGTCCAATATCACATTCATATGTATTTAATAGTGATAGTTGTTGTAGACTTTCTATTCCCTCTGCCACTATCTCTAAACCTAATGCATGACCTACTTCAATTAGATGTTTGAGTATAACCTCATTTTGTAATTCATATTTTATGTCTTTTATAAAATCTCTATCTATTTTTAAAATATCTATAGGTAATTTTCTTAAATAATTTAAAGAAGAATATCCTGTTCCAAAATCATCTAACGCAATCTTTATTCCACTTTCTCTTAATTTACTTAACATTTTCATACCTTCTTCTAAATTGTGCATTATAGATGTTTCTGTTATCTCTACCACTATGCCGTTTTTATCCACATCACACTGTTTTAATATTTCTTCAAACTCTTTTAAAAAACCTTCTTCTTTTAAGCAATTGTTTGAAACATTGATGGACACTTTTAAATTGTTAAATCCTTTTTCTTGCCACCGTTTTTTCTGCTTACAAGCAGTCTTAATAACCCACTTACTTATATCCTGTATATATCCAATTTCTTCTGCTAGTGGAATGAAATCATTAGGAGGAACAATTCCTTTTTTAGGATGTTTCCATCTAATTAACGCCTCTACTCCTATAATTCCACCTTTTATTAAATCTACTTGGGGCTGATAAAGTAGTGTAAACTCTTTATGTTTTATACCTCTTCGAAGTTCATTAACTGTATTTATATAGTTTAAGTTATTTTCATCTATTTCATAAGAATAGAAAGCATATCCATTCTTCCCAATTTTCTTTCTCTATAGAGCATAGATGTATATGCTTTTTCAAATAAGGTTGTAAATTCATCTCCATTGTACGGATATAAAGCTATTCCCACACTAACAGTAATTTGCAATTCTTTGTCTTTAATTTCCCAAGGCATTTTAACTTTATTTAAAAATTCATTTATTTTTCTTATTATGTAATTTTCATCCTCTTCATATTCTAACACAACTACAAATTCATCTCCATTTGTTCTGGCTATAATTTTTGATGAAGAGAAAATATCTTTTAATAATTGGGATAAATCTATTAATAGTTTATCTCCATTACTGTGTCCTAAACTATCATTTATATGTTTAAAGTCGTCTATACCTATGTATAATAATGCAAATTTAAAATTATCTTTTTGTTTTATTAATCTTTCCACTTCTTTTTTTATTTTACTTTTATTATAAAGTCTAGTTAATGAATCATAATAAGCTAAATCATATATATTTCTTTCCATGACTTTAAAAGTGGTAATATCCATACCTACAGAGATTACTTCAGATATATTTCTTACATTATCTTTAATCATGGTGTTATTCCATAAAGCCTCTATAATATTTCCACTTTTAGTTATTAATTTACTTTCATAGTTTTTTATTATTTCACCTGAAATTACCCTGTTGTATATGTTATATAACTCTTTTTTATCTGCTTTAGGAATTAGTACTTCTACCCAAATCTTACCCTTTAATTCATTTTCAGTATATCCTAAAAGGGTTTGTGCAAAAGAATTTACAGTTTTAATTTTACCTTTCACATTCCATACAATTATTATCGCATTTACATTATTTATGACATTTTCAGAAAATGCCTTTTCCATCTTTAGGTCTTCTTCAAGCTCTACTTGATTTTTTAATAATTCTTTCTTAAACAGTAAATTCTCATGAATAGCCATAAGTTCTTTATAGCTATCCTCTGCTCTTTTTTTCGCCCTTTTATTGGCATTGATTCTTTTATAATTCAAAATAAAAATTAATATGGTTGTTATAGTTATATATATCATGTCTTTATACTTATGCATTTTGCCATAATTATTCATGTAGTACTTCTGTACAGGGTTATGGAAAAAAAACAACCAAGTCATTCCTACTATACAATATATAAGAGGAATCTTTATAGCTTCTATAATAGAAGCTATACTACTTTTTTTATGTTTTTCTTTATAATTTTCTTTAATATTCAAACTACCACCACTTTTTTATGAAAATTATTCCTTTTATTTAACATAATTTTAACATATTTGTCCATATTAATACATAGTTAGATGATTTTATACACAAAAAAACTGCACACTTTTCTGTGTGCAATTAAATATTTATCTTTGTAATGGTATTCTAAAAGAATATTCATCTTTAATTTCATATTTATCTAATATGGTAGTGTTTATAAAATACTTTTTATTAGGTTTAAGTTTATTTAATATTAAGGTGAATTCATTTGGATTATCTTTATCCCTTTGTGTATAGTATCCTTCATAGGGTTTTATATATTCCCCTAATTCATCT
Source organism: Clostridium tetani (assembly GCF_900167265.1). Lineage (GTDB taxonomy): Bacteria > Bacillota > Clostridia > Clostridiales > Clostridiaceae > Clostridium_G > Clostridium_G tetani. The sequence continues at coordinate 217,775 of NZ_FUWT01000002.1, read as the reverse complement.
TTTACACTAAGATTTTGCGCTTGAAAATATGGTGCTTTTCCTTCTGCTCTATATTTTATTATTGTCTTATCTTCTTTATTTTGTACTTCTTTTATTATAAGTTTACCCATTTTACCTTGATTAAGTTCTATTGGATATTTTGAATCTAAAGACTTTGTTACATATTCTGGTTTCTCTTTCCCATATCCATTATATTTAAAAGGAATAACAGTTAAATGTTTGGGAATATTTTTTACTACTTCAAAATCATATTTATAATTAAATTTATTAGGTAGTAGTCCTTTCGTTCCTCCGCCTGCACCCTTCCACGCTATTTCAACACCCTTATCATCAAAAACAAACCAATCTGAATAAGGAAATATCCCCATTTCGTGTTCCATAAGTCCCTTTCCATTAGTATAATTTCCACTCAAAAATATAGATGTATTTATAGGACTAAACATTACTTTATCTATTTTTATATTGGCTCCTGGGAGCTTAACTTTTGTGCCAGGTTTAAATGTGATGGTTTTAGCTTCCACATCTTCCTTAGAAACAGAAAAACTAAAGTCCCAAATTCCCTTTATATTAAATGCTTCTTTTATATTTAAATCCACATTAAAATTCTTAGGTAATTTTTTATTTTCTAAATCCATTTCACAAACTGCAATAATACTATTATCATCTAAGTAATCAATACTAAGTCCTCCACCAAAATGTTCTTCTTTTCCGTTAATTTTAATATTATTTCCTAAAAAAGGCATGTCTACTCCATTGTTTACAACCTTTTTCATGTTTTTATTGCCTTTTACAGTATATCCTATAATAAGCTTAGAATCATCGCAAAGGGCTTCATTTATAGTAATTTCTAAGCCATTATTTTTTACTGTTTGACCTATTGCTTGAGCATACTTTTGAAAATCTCCTTTATATCCACTTTGGTCATTTAACTTTTGAACTATGGAATTTAATATTGGAACACTTTTCAAAGTATCTGGTGCTGCTCCAACTATTCCCACACCACATACTAAAGTAATAGCTGCTGCGGTTATAGCTATTTTAGTTTTTTTCATACCTTTATTTTCTTTTATATTTTTTATAAGATTTTTCTTTATTCTTTTTTTCTCAATTTCACTCATTTCAATGGGGATATTTTCATATTCCTTTTCATCAAAGTTCATATAATTAAAAGTTTCATATATATCTTTATTATTCATACTATTTCCTCCTTTAAAAATGTGAGTTTTTTCTTTAAACTCCTTCTTCCTCTAGATAACCTATTATCTATAACAGTTCTATTTACTCCAAGTTCCTTTGCTATAATTTCTATATCTTCTTCTAATAAATATCTTTTTGTAAATATAATTTTGTCTATGTCTTTTAATTCATTAATTGCACTTAAAATTTCCTGTCTATTTTCTTCAATTATTATAATATTTTCAGTACTATTTCCTTCATTTGTTATTATTTCATCTAAATATTCTAAGTTATTTTCTCTAGCTAATTTTCTTCTATAATCTATGGCTTTATACTTAGATATAGCTATAAGCCAAGACTTAAAACTTCCCTTGTCTTCTCTAAAACTATCTATATTATTCCAAACAACCATAAACACATCATTAACACATTCTTCTATGCTATGCCTTTCAAATCCAGCCCCTAAAACACTATAAACTACTTTATATGCTAGATTTCCATAGTTATCTAGTGCAAATTCTAATGCCTTTGTATTTTTCTCTTTAAGCTTTTTTATAAAGCTCTCTTCATCTATTTTCATTTTTTACCTCCCCTAAGAAGCTTCTTACTAATTAATACGATGATAACATAGGTTTTCTATCAAGTTTCTTTTAAAAATTTAAAATTTTTTTATAATAAAAGAAGGCTATCTCAAAATAAAATTCTGAGTTAGCCCTATTTTATTATTTAAGTTCAATTTTAAATTTTAAATCTTCCCTAAATTCCACATTGCTAAAGTCATCTGTACAAATACTATATTTTTTATTTTTATCTAATGCTTCAAAATCTATTTCGAATTCGTTAGGATTTTCTTCATTTCTTCTTATATCATAATGGTCTTTAAAATTAATTCTTTCTCCATTTTCATCTTTTATATAAAGACTTCCTGCTTGAAAATGAGGTGTTTTACCAAGAGCTATAAATTTAACTGTAGTGGTATCACCTTTTGTATTTATTTCTTTTATTACAAGTTTTCCAAATTTGCCTTGATTAAGTTCTATTGGATACTTTCCATCTATAATTTTACTTATTTCTTTAGGCTTTTTTGTTTTTATAGTTTGGTGTATTTCCTTACTATCCTTATCTACACTTACACCACCTCCAGCAGAAGGAGTAATTTTACAAGGAATAATAGTTAAATACTTTGGAATATCTTTTACCTTTGTATAGTTCATTTGACTGTTAAAATTCTTATTATTACTAGTTCCACCACCTATGCCAATTGGTGCAAGTTCCACTCCCTTATCATCAAAAGCAATCCAATAATCATATTCAAATATATTACTAGGATTTTGTCCTCCATTTTCATCCTTATAATTTCCACTTAATGAAATATAAGTACCTACAGGAGAAAATACCGTTTTATCTATATTTACAATAGCATCTGGAAAATCAATTTTTTTATTAGGGTTAAATGTTATACTATTTTTAACTATGTCTTCTCTTGAAACACTAAAGGCAAAATTCCATTTCCCCTTCTTACCTAATATATCCCTAATCTTTAAATCCACATTGAAATTCTTAGGTGCTTTAAATAAATTAATATTAGTTTCCTCACTACCAACATAAGTGTAGTCATCAATGTATTTTCCTGTGGCACTACCTGACCCACAAAAACCTTTACCATTTATCTTTAAAAAGCTATTTAGATTAAATACTTCTAAGTCTTTAATTTTTTCATCACTTTTTATAGTGTATCCTATAATTAATTTATAATCGTCAGCTAATACCTCATTTATAGTAACTGTTATGCCCTTATCTGTAATGGATTTATCTATTACCTCAGAATACTTCTCATACTCACCAGAATCTCCATATCTTCCATTAAGCGTTTGAATTATGGAGCCTAAAACTGGTATATCTTTAGCAAAGGTTGGATAAGCTGTGCCTAATCCTATTGTACAAGCTAATGTAACAGCTGCTGCTATAGAACCATATTTTACTGTCTTTAGATTCTTCTTATTCTTTATTTTTTTGTTTAAGTTTTTCTTTATTCTTTCTTTCTCAATAGTTGATATTTCTCTATCCATGTCCTCAAACTCACTTTCCTCAATTTTTATTCCATTAAACAATTTATATATATCTTTTTCTTCTAAATTAAAATTATTATTTTTCATTATAATATTTCTCCTTTCAAGTGCATAAGATCTTTTTTTAATACTTTACGTCCTCTTGAAAGTCTTTTATCTATAGAATTTCTGTTTACTCCAAAGATTTTAGCTATATTTTCTACTCCTTCATATAAGAAATATCTCCTTATAAATATTTCTCTATCCTCATCCTTCATATTATTTATTGCATTTAAAACTTCTTTTCTATTTTCTTTTGATAATACTGTATTCTCTGTGCTAATTTCATCACATAAATTATAATAATCATCTATATCTTCAACAATACTTTCTTTAAAAAGCTTTCTTTTATAATCTATAGCTTTATATTTTGATATAGCAGCAATCCAATGCTTAAATTCTCCTTTGTCTTCATCAAAACTCTCAATATTGTTCCACACAGACCAAAATACATCATTGGCACATTCCTCTACATGTTGAAAATAAAAACTGGAATTTAAAACACTACCTACAATTTTAAAAACTAAGTTACTATAATTATCAACGATATAATCTAATGCTCTTGTGTTTCTTTTTCTTATTTCCTTTATAAAATTTTGCTCATTTATATTCACATTTCTTGCCCTCCTTTGGATAGCATTAAGTGATTTATTCCTATTACTGTACAGGTTTAGGAGTTTCTTCATAATATAGTACGAAGCTATATTGGATTTTCTGACAAAATAAAAATAACTGCTGACAATTATATTTTATCAGCAGTTATCTGTTTATGGTTTAATTATTATTTCATTAGTATCATAAAGAAAAGTTCTAGTTGCATATTCAATTTCAAACTCTGTCCTATTTTTATTTTGAACATTAGCCTTTTGCTCTACTACTCCTGTATCTATGCCAATGCGGACATCTGGTATAGATGGATTATAAATTGAATCTAAATTAGGAACTCTCTGGGATAAACTATTATAAATTTTATCTCTGTGTGCTTGATCTTTGAATGTTACTTTTTCGTATTCGAATCGTCCTCCTCCTCCAAAACTGACTTCAAATTTGTTATAAATTCTATTCTCTTTTTGATACTCTACTGTATATTGTTTATGATCTTTCTTATCTTCTACAGAAATAATTTTAAAATTTTCTCCATTAAAATCAAATTCCATAGGAAGCTTATCTTCAATAACTTTATATTTTTTAGGTTCAAAAAAAGAATATTCTACCCTTAATCCTACTAATCTGATTCCTATCTCATTTATATTTTCATAATATATAGATCTGAATTCTTCTAAATTACCAAAATTACAATATGATCTTTCAAAATCTCTTTCTATAGCTCTATCTAAATTACTTGTATACTCTTTATCTAATCTTATTGAAAATAAAGGCTGAACCATCATTACATCTTTAACTGATGGATTGAAATTAATATCATATAGAATAATACTTTTTAATGCTCCTTTTTTCAATGATTTAAGTTTCAATGTACCTATATCAGTTTTATATTCCTTATTTATTGGAATTGTTTCAACTTTTTGTATTGGTACTTTCATTTTTAAGTTCCAATTAACTTCATATTTATTATTCTTAATTAATTTAATCTTATCATTACTATTATCATATGAAATTTTATGGATATTTAAAGTAACAGGATTATTTTTCATATAATTTATTGCATCACTATTGGTATTAATATACACCACCTTTTCCTTATTTTCTGGATTTGATTGTGGCATTGTATATCCCAAATTCCATTCATGTTCTTTACTATTTCCCTCTGCATCTCTTAGACTTAAGGAAAACGTGGCTATGGAATATCTAGGATCAGATACATCATAAATAATTTCTATTCCCGTCTCGTCTGCAATAATTTCCTTAAAATTAAATTCTACATTCTTATATTTAAAAACTTTATTTACTTTTGTAACATTATTATTTTGTCTTGCTAAATCTATTTCTTGTTCAAATATTATATCCTTATAGTATTTATCATAAGCATAAACAGAAGCTGGAATAATAGCAGCTAAAGATAGAACAGCCGCTATTATACGCTTGTATATTGTTTTCTTTTTATCCTTCACATGTTTTCTAAGCTCTTTTTCAACATTATTCATTAAGTTTTCTGGTACTTTAATATTATCTGTATTCATTTTTTACCTCCTCAGTTTTACTTTTTAAAAACTTAAGGCTTCTATAAATTTTTGTCTTTACTGTATTTACAGGTATGTCCATTATAAATGCTACATCTTTTATAGGATAATCTTTTAGATACCTAAGCACTAATATTTCTCTTTCATCTTTTTTTAATTTCTCTAGTAATTCTTCAATAATAATTTTGTCTTCTACGGAATTGTATGAGAATGAATCCTTTATATCTTTTAATGTTTCTTTTGATGAAAAATTTAATTTTTCTCTATACTGCTTTCTACATATATTTACGAGTATTGACGTAAACCAACTATAAAACTTCTCCCACTTTTTTAATTGTTTTATTTTTTCATATCCCTTTATAGCAGATTCTGATATACAATCTTCTGCGTCATATGAATTCTTTGTATATGTAAAAGCAATTTTATAAAACAGTTCTTGCTTTTCCCTTAAAAGCTCCATAAATGCAGAAATATCTCCCTTTTTACTTTTTTTAACTAGTATTTCTGTATTCATCCTGCACCCCTTTCAAATGCCCAGCATTTTTATTTATACGTAAGTTAGATGTTTCAGTAGTGTAAAAAGTTTCAAAATAAAAAAGGTGAGGGTTTTCTTTGAAAAAATCCTCACCTTTTTTATTTAATATTAGTTAAAACTGCATATCCTTAGAAGATACCATTTCATCATCTTCCCAAGTTCCAATGTATTTTTCTCCATCTGTACAAATATGCATTCCTTCTCCATGGATTTTATCATCTTTCCATTCACCCATATACTTTTCTCCATTTGAAAATGTATATATTCCTTCTCCATGTTTTACTCCGTTTTTCCATTGTCCTACATAGCTTTCACCATCTGGCCAAGTGTATATGCCATACCCATGTTTATCATCATTTTCCCATTGTCCTATGTATTTTTCACCACAAGCCCATGTATGAACTCCTTCTCCGTGCATCTTATCATCTTCCCATTGTCCTACATATTTGCTTCCATCTTTATATAAATATGTTCCTTCTCCATGAGCTTTTCCATCTTTCTTCTCTCCTACATAATTCCCGCCGTGTAGGTGTGCTTCACTTTCGTGAGTATGCTTTTTATCTTCAATGTGATTATTTATCATTAATCATTCTCCTTATATGTATATTTTTCTCTATATTATCATGTTTTACATGATGAAGTAAACAAATAAAAAAGAATGGCTTTAATACCATTCTTTTTTATTTGTTTTATTATGAAAGTAGCAACTTATTATTATTTAATTTCTATCTTTTTAAAATTAAGCACTTGTTCTTTTATAGCTTTTTCTGTTGGTATTCTTTCTATACTTGAAGCTCCAAAGAAACCATTAATTCCTTTAGTTTTTTCTATTATATATTTAGCGTCTTCTGGTTCTGCTATAGGGCCACCATGACATATAACCATAATATCTGGATTTATTTCTCTACCAGCATCTGCTATATTTTGTATTCTTTCTACACAATCATCAAGAGTTAATGCAGTTTGTGCTCCTATGCTTCCCTTTGTAGTAAGTCCCATATGTGCAACTAGAACATCTGCTCCTGCTTTTGCCATTTTTCTTGCATCCTCCTCATTAAATACATAAGGAGTTGTAAATAATCCTATTTCGTGAGCTTTTTTAATCATTTCTACTTCTAAATCATAACCCATTCCTGTTTCTTCTAGATTTTGACGGAATACTCCATCTATAAGTCCCACTGTTGGGAAGTTTTGCACTCCTGAAAATCCTACATCTTTAAGACTTTGTAAGTACTTATCCATTAATCTAAAAGGATCTGTTCCACAAACTCCAGCTAATACTGGTGTTTCTGTTGCTATAGGTAAAACTTCATTTGCCATTTCAAGTACTATTGCATTAGCATCTCCATAAGGCATAAGTCCTGCTAAAGATCCTCTTCCTGCCATTCTATATCTTCCTGAATTATATATTATAATTAAATCTACTCCACCTGCTTGAGCACATTTAGCTGATATACCAGTACCTGCTCCTGCTCCTACTAAACTCTTACCTTCTTCTATTTGTTTCTTTAAATTTTCGTATATTTGTTCACGTGTAAATGCCATAAAAAACTCCTCCTCTTATTTCTCCATCATATTTATTAATTTTTTTGCCATAGCTATAGCAAATTCTTCATCGTTTATATTATTATTCATTTCTACTATTTGAACTTTATCTTTATTCACTGTTTCTTTTAATGTATTAAATAAAGCTTTATCTTCTTCATATCCATAAAATACTTCACCTTCAGCATCTATAGCTGAAACTCCTTTTAATGGTATAAATAATGCAGTATCTTTTTTAGCTCTATTTAATTTTTCTCCTATAACTTTTCCTATTTCAATATTCTCTTCTTTAGTTGTTCTCATTAAGGTTACTGTAGCATTATGTTTATATAGATTTCTTTTTTTAAACTCTTCTGGTACTGTTTCTATTGGTCCGAAATTAACCATATCCAATGCTCCTGGTGCTACAACCTGAGGTATTCCCATATCTGAAGCAGCTTCTAGTCTATTAGGTCCTGCATTTAAAACTCCACCTACTACTTCATCACACCATTCTGTGGTAGTCATATCTAAAACTCCTTTTATATATCCTGATCTTATTAAATCCTCCATAGCTCTTCCACCAGCACCAGTAGCATGAAATACTAAAACTTCATACCCATTATTCTCTAAGTATTCTTTGGCTATATTAACTCCTTTAGTAGTTACTCCAAACATAGTGGCACCTATTAATGGTTTTTCTCCTTTTAATTCTGGTGCCTTTCCTTTCACCATACCTATTAATGCATAAGCTGCATTAGAAAGTATTTTTGAAGAAAGTGTATTTATTCCACTTATATCTACCACAGAATATATCATAGTTATGTCTTTTTCTCCCACATAAGGTCTGGTATCTCCTGATGCTAACGTTGAAACCATAACTTTAGGTATACCTACTTCTAAGGCTCTCATAGCATAACTTGCAATACTAGTTCCACCTGATCCACCTAAACTTATTATTCCACTTATACCTTCTTCTTTTGAAAGTCTTTTAACTATAGCTGCAGATCCTTTCATCATTACTTCCATAGCGTATCCTCTATCTTTTTTCTTTATTAGATCTTCTATAGAGCTTCCTCCAACTATGGCAACTTCTTTTTTATCTATATTAGGTCTAAGCTTTGCTTCTCCAACTACTCCTACATCTATAACTATAGTTTCTAATCCTTCTTTTTCTATAATATCTTTTATGAATTTGAATTCTTCTCCTTTAGTATCCAAAGTTCCCAATATTATTATTTTTTTATTCAACCTGTACCCTCCTTTTATTATTATAAATTTAATCGGTTACACTAATTATAAAAGCAATTACCATGCCAACCCCAAAAGCTGTTATTTGAACATTTTGAGAAGTATTTTTCTCGAAATAAATACATATGGGAATTTTTTTCTCATAGTTTTTCTAGTTGAGATATTTTTTCCCGCTAAGTTATTAAATGACCTGCCATTTTCACCTTATATTAAATTCTTTCATTTTGTTATATAAAGTCCTTCTAGATATTCCCAAACTTTTAGATGTTTTGGTTCTATTCCAGTCACATTTTTCTAATGCTTCTATGATTATTTCTCTTTCCATATTTCTAATAGTTATTTCTTTAATATCTATAGGAGTAACATGTTTACTTTCATCAAATTCTTTATTATTCTTTACTATACTTATAGGTAAATTGTTAAGCCTTATTAAATCTTTCCCACATAAAATTATGGCTCTCTCCATAGCATTTTCTAATTCCCTAACATTTCCTGGCCAATCATATTCCATTAAAGCATCAAAAACTTCTGGTGAAATTTTTGGAGCAATTTTATCAAACTTTTTACCTTTTTCTTTAAGAAAATGATGTATTAAAAAAGGAATATCCTCTTTTCTTTCCCTTAGAGGTGGTACATATAGGGTTATGGTATTAAGTCTATAATATAAGTCTTCTCTAAATCTGCCTTCTTTAACCTCTTTTTTTAAATCCTTGTTGGTTGCACAAATTATTCTTACATCAACCTTAATGGTTTTATTCCCACCTACTCTTTCAAATTCTTGTTGTTGTATTATCCTTAAGAATTTAGCTTGTATGGATAAATCCATATCCCCTATTTCATCTAAAAATAAAGTTCCTTTATGAGCTAGTTCAAATCTCCCTACTCTCTTTTTATCCGCTCCAGTAAAGGCTCCTTTTTCATGACCAAACAACTCACTTTCTAATATATCCTTAGGCATAGCAGCACAATTTACCTTAACAAAAGGATTATCTCTTCTTTCCCCTCCATAATGCAATGCTCTTACAACTAATTCTTTTCCCGTACCACTTTCTCCAGTTACCATTATATTCACATTTTTATCCGCTACTTTTTCTATTAACTCATATAATTCTTTCATACTATTACTTTGACCTATCATTTCTTTAAATCCGATCTTATCATTATTTAATTTATTAAAGTTTTTAAATTCATGAGTTACAGATTTTATTATTCTTTCAGAAGGAATCCTCTCAAAGCTAGATCCTCCTATGTATCCTACTGCATCTGTATTATCATAAAAATATCCTGCCATGTCTGCATCTTCAATTTTTCCACCATAGACCATTTTTATTATATTTTTGTTGTACTTTTCTGAAGCTTTAAATATATTATTTACTAAATTTATATCTTCTTTTAAGGTAGTTCTATTTTTCACATTAGTATCTCCACCTAAAGTCCAGCCTAGATGTGCACATATAACATCCACTCCAACTTTAGTCATTTCCTCACTTTGTTTTTCATTAAAAACAAAAGCTATTGTAAAAAGCCCACGCTGTACAGCTTTTTTCATAAGTTCAACCTCTTCAGAGTATCCCATACCATCCTCTTCTAGTGCTTGCCTATAACTTCCATCAATTATACCCACTGTTGGAAAATTATTTACTCCATGGAATCCTGCTTCTATTATATTGTCTATTAATTTATCCTTGCTAATAGTTAAGTCTGAAGCGCATGCTCCAAATATAATAGGGTTCCCTAATTTCTTAGTAAGTATCTCTCTTTCCCCCATTTCAAACATCATATTGTTGCTATTACCAAAGGGTAATAAGCAAGCAAGAGAACTTATCCCTGAATTTCTAAATTTCCCTGCATTTAATACTAATATGAAATCAGCTCCACCTTTAGATGCTTGATTAGCTGAAAAACCTGAACCTATAGCTACTCCAATAATAGGTTTATTATTTTTTATGCTATTTTCCATAGTTTTTAATATAACCTTTTTATCCAATAATATCTCCCCTTTTTTAATAAATAACTATTATTTATTCACTATTAATTATACAAACACATTTATTTTACTCCAACATATCTATATTAATATATCAATTTTAAAGGAATTTTAATATGTACGTATCCTCAAAATTGAATCATTTATACAAAACTTCTAAAAAACTTTCTTTTGATGACAATTCAAAAATAGTCTTTATGAGTGATTGCCACAGAGGTGATGGCAGTTGGAAAGACAATTTAGCTCGTAATAGAAATATATATTTTTCTGCATTACAATACTATTATAATAATGGGTTTACTTATATAGAATTAGGAGATGGAGATGAATTATGGGAAAATAGAAATTTTATAAATATATTGAATGCTCATGAAGAAATATTTAAACTCCTATATAAATTTCATATAGATAAAAGATTATATTTAATATTTGGCAATCATGATATTATTAAAAAGGATAAAAAGTATATGCACAAAAATGAGCTCTGTATAAGTAGACATTCATATTATAAAAATTTATTACATGGTAAACTATTATTTGATAATATAGATGTTCATGAAGCACTAGTTTTAAAACATATACCTTCTAATAGCAAAATATTGCTTATTCATGGTCATCAAGGAGATTTTATAAACGATAGATTTTGGAAATTTTCTAGATTTGCCGTAAGGTATATTTGGAGTATACTAGAAGGCTCTTTCGGGTTTAAAGATCCTACGAGTCCTGCCAAGAATTATTCCAAAAAAAATTTTGTAGAAAAGCAAATAATAAAATGGGCAAAAGATAATAGATGTGTAATTATAGCTGGTCATACTCATAAACCTTACTTTCCTATGCCTAACGAAGTGCCATATTTTAACGATGGTAGTTGTGTTCATCCATATTCTGTTACCTCTATAGAAATAGAGTCCAGTAAGATTTGTCTTGTAAAATGGTCTATATCTGCTAATTCAAATGGCGCTTTATTTGTAGATCGTAAAATTATTAAAGGACCCGAAAAACTTATGGATTATTTTAATTTTAATAAAAGAAAAGCAACATTTTTAGATTAATTTGCATTTCTTTATTCATTTCCATTTAAAAATATGCAATTTTCATTCATTTTATGTTATTATAGGTTTGTTGCAGAAATTTATATATTATTTTATTAGTAAAGGGTGATTGATATTTGAATAAAAAAGCTATTAAAGAAGTACTCTCCATAGCTTTGCCCGCTGTTGGAGAAATGTTTCTTTATGTAATGATTTGGTTTTTCGACACCGCTATGGTAGGTAAATACGGTGGACAGGTTGCTGTAAGCACTGTTGGATTATGCTCCGAAATGATGGCTGGTATTATTAATATTTTTATAATACTTGGTATATGTGTAGGGTCTATATCTTTAATTTCTAGAAGCTTAGGTGGAAATAACTTTGATTTAGCAGAAGAGTATACATCTATCTCATTTTTTATAGGCATTATGCTCTCATTTTTAATTTCTACAATGGCATACACATTTGCACCTAAACTTTTGCATTTTGCAGGAGCTAAAGATCAGGTATTGAGTTTAGGTATAGTATATTTACGAATAACCTCTATAGGCTTATTTTTTAATATGCTTATGAATGTTCTAAATTCTGTATTAAGGGGAACAAAAAATACTAAAACTCCCTTATTTGCCTCGGCTATTGTAAACGTAGTAAACATATTTCTAGATTGGGCTATGATATTTGGGAAAGCTGGTTTTCCAGAGCTTGGTGTAAAGGGTGCTGCTATAGCTACATCCATAGCACACTTTACTGGATTTTTATTTATCGTTATATATACATTTAAGTATTCTCCCTTAAAACCTAGGCTTATACATATAAAGAATATGTCACTACCAAAATTAAAAAATCTTATTAAACTATCAATTCCATCTTCTTTGCAAGAAGCTGCTTATAGTATAGCAAGAATATGGGGGATTTTTGTAATGATGGGATTAGGTGAAGCTTCTTTTGCCGCTAACCAAATAGCTACAACTGTTGAATCCATATCCTACATGCCTGGAACTGGATTTGGAGTAGCTTGTACCGCATTAGTTGGTCATAAAATAGGAGAAGGAAAGTTTAAAGAAGCTAATGAATATGCTAAAACCTGTGCTTTCTTAAGTCTTATATTTATGAGCCTTTGTTCAGCTACCTTCTTAATATTTCCTAAATTTATAGTTTCACTATTTATTAATAAAAATGAAGTTGAGGTTATAAAATTAGGAATGCTATGTATTATGGTAGCGGCCGCAGAGCAACCTTTTATGGCTCTTTATTTAGTTTTCGGTGGAGCATTGAAGGGAGCAGGGGATACAAAAACTCCTTTTTATATTTCTCTTATAGCTGCTTGGGCAATTAGAGTTCCATTTATGCTCTATTTTATAGGTCATCTAAAAGTCTCCGTACACTACAATTGGTGGATTACAGCAGGTCAATGGGCTTTTCAAGGAATAGCTATATACTTAGTATTTAAAAAGAGATTTTCCCATCCTAAAAAATTACAAGATAATTATTTAGTAAATGGATAATAGCTATTAATTAAAAAAGTAGGCAAAAGCCTACTTTTTATCTTCTCAATATATTTTCCATTATAGAATCTTTCTTATTTAAAAAATCAGGAATAGATGGCTCTATTATTTCATCAGGTATAAAAGATGGTGTATCCTCTTTTGAACTGGTAAAATACTTTGTTGAATAACTAACTTCCATTTTAGTATTAGGAAGCTTAATGAATTTTACTTCCCCATAATGATTTGGTTTCCCACCTGTTGGCTCTCCTATAAAAGTTGCATTAGTTTCATTTTTAAAATCTATGGAATTCAATATTGCTGATGAAAATGTTTTTCTGCCTACTATAACAAACAATCTTTTTTTATTATTTATATCACGTTTTTTTACTTCTTTTATAAAGGATTCTAGTATCGATGAATTTCCTCCACCATTATCTCTCATATCAACAACTAACTTTTTCACATTATTTTTATCTAATACTTCTAATAATTCCTTTGAAAATTCTTTAAATGGTTTATCCTTCATTTCCATACATGAATTATATTTAAAATATAATATATTTTTATCCTCTAAATATTCAAACCAATACTCTTTATTCTTGTTTTTCATATATAAAGGAATATTTTTATCATTATAATTATCTATAACAAGATTTTTATTTATATCATTATATTTCATTTCTTTTATATCCACATTAACAATTTTGTTTTGAGAATCTTCAAATGTAAATGTAATCTTTTCTGTATTATCTATTATTTTTAATCCATTAAGTATATCAGGCTTAGTTATAAATCTTGGAATCATATTTTTAAGTTCAGCATTATTTTCATAGGATATAGCCTTAGCAACTTCTTCTTCTACCTTATCTATGCTTTTTCCATTAATTTTAATTAATTTACAATTCATTATATGTTTATATTCATGTATTGTATTTATTACATACATACCTTCTTTAAACCAATATAAATTTATAGGATAGATTTTATCATAGTCTAAATAAGCTGAGGTATGTCCATCTTTTACATTAGCTAGTATTTTATATATACCAACTTTTACTTCATTATCATTTATTTTTGGTACTAATTCTTTAAGTTTTTCTATTTCTTTATTAAATTCTTCTTCCTTTAAAGTAAAAAATAAATTTTTATGTTTTTGGGGCAACTGTTTAGATAAATATTCTATATCCTTTACCCATTTTTCATCCCTATTTTCTGGATTAGCTGCATATTTACTTTTACATCCTGAAAATACAATACTTACAATAAATAATATTGATACAATCAAGATATTCCACTTTCTCATATTATCATCCCCCTAAAATTTATAATACCATATTTATACTCATTAGCAAATATCATGTCTCTCATAATAAATTATACAAAGTAAAGAAGTTATTATAAAAAACATTATTGCAATAACTATACTATGACTATGAATAGCTACTTTCATTTCCTTTTTCACAACTGATAACACAGGCATAGCGGGATAATACAAAGGGAAATATGCACTATATTCTTTAAGACCTGATATAAATATAGTAATTATAGTTCCTATGACACTATAACCCATAGGAACTATTAAATTTTTACTTATACTTGCTATAAATATTGCCAAAGGTACTATTGCAAATTGAAATAGCAGTGAATAGCAGTATATTTTTATATTTAATATTAAAAAATCCATAGTTAAGGGTTCATGGTCTATAATACTTCCTGTAATAAGTATAGTTATAAACTGCAATACATATACAAAAGCAATACAAGAAATTACAGTTATTAATTTACATATAAATATTTTAGTTTTACTTGCTGGGTATGAATATGCTGTATATACAACCTTTTCTGTAAACTCTCTTGCATAAATATAAGAAGCTATTAAAGTAAAGAGTAGCAATCCTACAATCAAAAATGTCATAGCTTGTATATTTCCCATATATCTTTCCCATTCCACTATATCTCCCCTAAAAAGTTCACCAAAAAACATAAGTAGTGGTTCTGCTATTGCTCCTATTATTAACAGTAAAAAAATAGGTGATTTTTTTAGCTTTAAAAATTCAGAATAAAGTACATTATACATCTATTTTACCCCCTGTTAATCTTATAAAATAATCCTCCAAATTATCTAAGTTTATGTATATCTCATCTACTCTTACATCATTTGATACTAGAATTTTATTTATATTTCCTACTACATTTAACTTTTCATATATTCGTATTATCCCATCTTCCCATACTACATAGTCTCTTATATCCAGCTTTTTCTCCAGTATAAAGGAAGCTTTTTTATCATTATCTACTTTTAATTGGATATAGTGTCTATTTCTTTTTTTAAGTTCATCATAACTTATCTCTTCAATTAGTCTTCCTTTGTGTATTATTCCTATTTTGGTAACTAAAAGCTGTATTTCACTTAAAATATGACTGGAAATAAGTACTGTAATTCCAAACTTTTGATTTAAATCAAGTATTAACTCTCTTATTTCCTTAATTCCAATGGGATCTAATCCATTGGTAGGTTCATCTAATATTAAAAATTCTGGATGATGTAAAAGTGCCCTTGCTATTCCTAGTCTTTGTCTCATTCCTAATGAAAAATTCTTAACCTTTTTATCTTCTATATTTTTAAGCCCTACCATTTCTAAGGCTTTATTTATACTATTTTTTCTTGTAAACCCCATCATTCTTCTATGTATTTCTAAATTTTCTTCTCCTGTAAGATTTAAATAAAAACCTGGATAATCTATTAATGAACCTATTCTTCCATAGCATTTGTTATTTAAAATTTTATCCCCGAATAATTCTATTTCTCCAGAACTTGCCTTAGAAAGCCCCATAACCATTTTTATAGTGCTGGTCTTTCCTGCTCCATTCTTACCAATAAATCCGTATATATCTCCTGTCTTTACATTTAAATTTAAATTATCCACTACATTTACATTCTTATAAGTTTTAGTCAAATTATAAGTTCTAAGTACATACTCCACAAAATCCCTCCTTGTAAAATTTGAAAAATAAAAAGACTATGTTCTAAGAATAGAACATAATCCTTACATAAATCTTACATAGTACTTATACTTTTCTTACATAATAATTATTCACAGAGAAGGTAAGGTAAATATAAATTCATTTCTCTTATAGGGAATACTTTTTACAGTTATAGTTCCTTTTTGCATCTCTATAAGCTTTTTAACTATAGTAAGTCCTAAACCACTACCTTGAAAATTTTTATTTCTAGACTTTTCTAATGTATATAGTCTTTCAAAAATTAATTTTAGTTCTTCCTCTGGTATCCCTTTACCTTGATCCCATACTGTAACTTGTACATTTTTTTTGTTATATTCCAAATTAATTCCTATATTTTTTCCCTCATAGCCGTATTTTATAGCATTGGATATAAGATTATTAAGGACTCTTTCTACTGCTATTTTATCTGCCATTACATATATTTCTTTACTAGGTAAGTCTATAACTGGTTCTATTTCCTTATTGTTAAAATCATTATAAAATAAAATTATACTTTGCCTTATAATTTCTGATAAATTAATCTTTTTTATATTAAGTTTAATATCATTTCCCTCTAGCTTAGATAGTTGAAAAAACTCACTCATCAAATTTCTTAAATTATTACCCTTTTCTTCAATTATATTTATATACTCTTCTCTTTCTTCTTCACTTAGATTTTTATTATCTTTTATAAATTCTATATATCCTAATAAAGAAGTAAGTGGAGTTCTTAAATCATGGGATATGTTTGTTATCATATTTCTTCTTTCATCTTCATATTCTTTGTTTAACTTCATAGAATTTTGAAATTTGTCTACTAAACCATTTATGCTCTCTATTAAATTATTTAAGTTTTTATTACTATTTTGCATTCTTATTCTTTCGTTATAATTTCCTTGTTCAATATTTTTTATTGCTTGGGAAATATTATGTATTTTTTTATTTAAATTTATAATGACTGCAACTAAAATAAATATAATATCTATTAGTATTACATAATTCATTTTATATCACCTAATTTATATCCAATGCCCCATACTGTTAAAATATATTCTGGGTTATTAGGGTCATCCTCTATCTTGTTTCTAAGCCTTCTTATGTTAACCATTATAGTATTATCATCACCCCTATATTCTTCATGCCAAACATTTTCAAATATCTGCATCTTTGTAAATACTCTATTGGGATTTGTAAAAAATAGCTTTAATAATCCAAATTCTTTAGCAGTAAGGTCTATTTTTTCTCCATTTTTATAAATGCAATAATTATTTAAATCTAAAATTATGTCCCCCTTTTGTATTCTACTTATCACTTCATCATTTTTATGAAAATCAATATATCTTCTAAGCTGTGATTTAATTCTAGCTACTAATTCCCCTACAAAAAATGGTTTTACTATATAATCGTCTGCTCCTAATTCAAGTCCTATTATTCTATCATATTCTTCATCTTTAGCAGATATTAAAATAATTGGAACTACACTTTCTTCCCTTATTTTTTTCATGATTTCTATACCATTTAAATATGGGAGCATTATATCTAAAATTATAATAGAAAAATCTATTTTCCTATATTTTGAATACCCCTCTATACCTTCAAATGCTTGCACTACACTAAATCCTTCTTTAATTAGAGCTTTACTTATTAAATTATTTATCTCTTTATCATCTTCAACTATTAAGACATTTGCATTGCTTAACCCTTCCATATATGTCACGCCCAATTCTATACTAATTTCTAACTCTAATATATTTTATATTACTTTTCTTGCAATCTTTATTGCATCTTTTGCATCTTTTGCATAATAATCAGCCTTTATCATATTAGCATATTCTTCATTTAACACAGCACCCCCTACCATAATCTTACAATCTAATCCTTCATTTTTAAGCATTTCAATGGTTTCCTCCATACTTTTAACAGTAGTAGTCATTAATGCACTTAATCCTACAAGTTTCACTTCATTTTTTTTCACTTCTTCGGCTATCTTTTCTTTAGATACATCTTTTCCTAAATCTATTACAGTATATCCATAGTTCTCCAATAGAGTCTTTACTATATTCTTTCCGATATCGTGAACATCGCCTTTTACAGTAGCTAAAACTATTTTTCCTTTGCTTATATTTTTTTTATCCTTTAATGTTAGGGTTTCTTTTAATATTTCAAAGGCCTTTTGTACTGTTTCTGCTGATTGAATTAATTGTGGTAAAAATACTTCCCCTTTTTCATATCTATCTCCAACTATATCTAACGCAGGAACTAAATCTTCTTCTACTATTTGAATTTCAGTTTTTTTCTTTAAAAGTTCTTTTGTTGCATAAACTGCTCTTTCTCTTAAGCCCTTTATAATTATTTCTTTTAATTCTTCATCTTTTACTATATCTACTTTTTCTTTATTTTTTTTTACACCTCCATACTCTTTTATAAACTTTTCTCCGCCAATATCTATGTTACTTAAAACTTTAAATGCCTTTATAGTATCTACCATTTCTCTGTTTTTTGTATTTATTATAGGTAAATCAAGTCCCGCAAAAAGAGCCATATTTAAAAAAGTTCTATTTAAAAGTTCTCTATTTGGAAGACCAAAGGATATATTTGAGACTCCTAATGTAGTTTTTACACCTAGATTTTTTTTCACTAGAGTTAAGGCTTTTAAGGTTTCTAAAACCTCCTTTTGTTGAGCCGATGTTGTTAAGGTTAAACAGTCTATTATTATATCTTCTCTTTTTATACCATATTCCATGGCTTTATCCACTATTTTTTTTGCCACATGAAATCTTTCTTCTGCCCTAAGAGGTATTCCTTTCTCATCAAATGTAAGACCAATTATCGAAGCTCCATATTTTTTTATAATAGGAAGTATCTTATTTAAATTCTCTTCTTCTCCATTTACAGAATTTACTATGGCTTTTCCATTATACGCTCTCAATGCTTTTTCTATTACCTCTGGATCATTTGAATCTATTTGAAGAGGTATATCTAATACACTTTGTATTTCTTTAATAACCTTTACCATTATTTTCCCTTCGTCTATGTCTGGAAGTCCCACATTTATATCTAGTATATCCGCTCCTTCTTCTACCTGGTTTATTGCTTCTTTTAAAACATAGTTCATATTTTTATTTTTTAGAGACTCTTTTAAAAATTTTTTTCCTGTAGGATTAATTCTTTCCCCCACTATTTTTATTTCATCTACAATTACTGCCTTTGAAGGCGTACATATCATGGTATTCTTTTCTACTTTTTTGTTTATAACTTTTTTACCCTTAAATTCTTTTGCTATTAATTTTATAAAATTGTTGTCTGTTCCACAGCATCCCCCAACTATAGCTACTCCATTGTCTACCATCCTCTTTTGTGCTTGTAAAAATTCTTCTGGAGTAATTTTATATAAAGTTTTTCCATCTATAACTTTAGGAAGACCTGCATTAGGCTGTACCATTACTGGTATTTGAGAATATTTAAGCATTTCTTTTACTATACTTTCTAACTCTAAAGGTCCTAGGGAACAATTTACTCCTAATGCATCTACTCCTAACCCTTGAAGCACTGTAACCATTGAGGGAATACTACAGCCTGTAAAGGTTCTTCCATCTTCTTCGAAGGTCATAGTGCAAAATATAGGTAAATTAGAATTTTCCTTTGCTGCAAGTATAGCAGCTTTTGTTTCATAAAGATCTGACATAGTCTCTATTAAAATTAAATCTACTCCCCTTTTTACCCCTTGAAGTACTTGTTTTTGAAATATATTATAGGCTTCTTCAAAGCTTAAAGTTCCCATAGGCTCTATTAACTCTCCTATAGGTCCTATATCTAGTGCTATTGCTATGTTTTTTTCCTTAGACGCTATCTTTGCATTTTCAACTGCCGCTTCAATTATATCTTCTACACTATACCCAGTGTTAAGTAGTTTTTTATCGTTAGCTCCAAAAGTATTTATAGTTATTATATTAGCTCCAGCCTCTATATATTTTTTGTGTATTTCTATTATCTTTTCCCTCTCTTTTATATTTAATATCTCAGGAATTTCTCCAACTGCTAATCCATATTTTTGAAGCATTGTTCCCATAGCTCCATCAAATATTAATATTTCCTTGCCTAATATATCTTTAATTTTCACAAGTTCCACCTAACTTTCTATAAATACATTCATTATACTTATTACATTGAATACAACTCTTCTTTTCTAATCTACTATTTATTGGAACAAATCCTATAATGGCAGTAACTGATTTTCTAGGTGCCATTATATTATTATAAGATAAAGTTATACCTATATTTTTAACCCATTGTATAATATTTAAAAATTCTCTTTGCACATCTAAATCTAAATCACCATAGCCTGGACTATATCTGTAGGTTATATTTAAATTCTTTTTTTCCCCTTCTTTTTTTACATAACCTTCTATATTATCACATAGTTCTTCTATGGCAGCTGTACCACAAGCATCCATAATTATAGCTTTAGTCATATTAGTTTTTTCATACAAACTAATTTTTCTGTCTAAATCATGACCTAAAGTAGCTGCCATAAGAACACAAGTTTTAGAAAGAGAAAGATGTTTTTTTATATCTTCTCCTTCTAATCTTAAATTAGTTCCTAAGAATTTTACTCCTTCTTTAGTATTTTCTATTTTAAAACTATCATATATATATTTAGGTTTTATAATTTTTTTAACTTCATCTACGGTGGAATTAATTAATGCTTCTAATTTTTCATCTTTAAATTCTCCATTACAACATAAATATCTTAATACTTCTTTTTTATTTATTTTTAAATCCTTTATCATATAATCACCAACTAATAATATCTATTTCATTTTCATTATATCTATTCTTTTTACCCTATTATGAATATCAGAAGAACCTGCTCCTCTTTCAGTAACTTCTTCTTCCTTTATATTTAATTCTTTAGCAATTAAAGCCCTAACTCTAGATCCACAAAAATTTCCTTGACAAGTTCCCATACCTGCTCTTGTTCTTCTTTTAATACCATCTATAGATTTTACTTCTATTTTTCTATTTAATGCATCTATGATTTCAGCTTCTGTAACCTTTTCACATCTACAAATTATGTGTTTTTTTGGATCTTCTGCATTTATATCTCCTTGGAAATTATTATCCTTTTTAACTATTATAGACTTTCTATAGGCTTTAAAATTATCTTTGTTTTCTAATCCAAGTCCGGAATCCTTCAGTATTTCCACAACCTTTTTGGCTATAGCTGGAGATGAAGTTAATCCCGGTGAATCTATACCTGCTACATTTATAAACCCTTTTACTTCTGTTTCTTTTATTATAAAATCCTTTGTATTACTTGTAGGTCTTATTCCTGCAAAGGAAGTCAAAGTTTTTTTAATATCAAAATTTTTTACGGATTTTCTAGCAGTTTCTATTATATATCTTAAACCTTCTTCTGTAGTTGATACATCATCTTTATCATCTACTCTTTGAGCATCCGGTCCTATCATAAGATTTCCATGATAAGTAGTAGTTACTAAAATACCTTTTCCTTTTTCTGTAGGTGCCTGGAAGATAACTCTATTTACTAAATAGGACTGATCTTTATTTAATAATATATACTCTCCTTTTCTAGGTATTATATAAAAATCATCTACTCCAACCATTTTTGATATTTTGTCACTATAAGCTCCAGCTGCATTTATAATATATTTGCTCTTAAAATCTCCTTTTGTAGTTTTTACATTAAATATATCATCTTCTTTTTTAATTCCTATTACTTCATTAAAAAGTTTTAATTCTACACCATTTTCCACCGCATTTTCCACAAGAGCTATAGTAAATTCATAAGGAGAACATACTCCTGAATGCTTACAATAAAGAGCCCATTTTACATCAATACTAACATAAGGTTCTAGTTCTCTAACTCTATTTCCATCTATTATTTCTAAGTCTTCTATCCCATTTTCTAGTCCTCTTTTATGAAGTTCTTCTAATGCTTTTTTTTCTTCATCTGAAAAAGCAAGTACTAAAGATCCTGTTTTTCTGTATCCAAAATTCAATTCTTTTTCTAGTTGTTCATACATTCTGTTCCCTTTTACACAAAATTTAGACTTTTCTGTGCCTGGTTCATCGTCATATCCACCATGTACAATACCACTATTAGCTTTAGAACAGCCGCAACTTACATCCTCCTGTTTTTCTAGTAAGCATATATTAAGTTTATATTTAGAAAGCTCTCTTGCAATATTGGCTCCAACTACACCTGCTCCTATTATAATCACATCATACATATTTATTCCGTTACCAAAAACCTATAAAAATCTATAAATTAAAGATTTTTGTTTCTTTCCTACTTCATAATATCCGATTTTGCCTAAGCTACTTTCGTTTGCTATAACACTCCATAGGCTTTGTTACCTAGCAAGGTAATGGGTTGTAACGATTACCCAATTTAGAATATCTTTCTAAATTGATATTTCTAAACCATAATTTGCAAGGTTATATGAAGCATTTTTATCCCTATCACAAGTAAAACCACAATCACATTTATATGTTCTATCTGAAAGTTTTAAATCTTTCTTAATAGTACCGCAATGACTACAAGTCTTACTTGAAGGATAAAATGTAGATACTTGTATAAATTCAATACCGTACTTTTGGCATTTATACTTCATTTGATTTATAAATATATTAAATCCTTGCTCTGATATTGCCTTTGATAAGTGTTTATTTTTTATCATATTAGATACTTTTAAATCTTCCATAACTACCCTATATGGCTTGGCTTTCACCATTTTAGAAGTAGTTTGATGTGTATGATTTAGCCTAATATTTTTAAGTTTACTATGAAGTTTTTTAATCTTTAATTCAAGTTTTCCAATGTTTTTAGTCTTTTGGTAACTCCCTCCTTTTTTATTTATAATATATTTTTTTGAACATTGTCTTTGAAGTTTTTTTAACTTTTTATTTAGCTTTTTAACTTTGTTTGTTTTATTAATATTTAAAGTATCTAAATTGTCTATATTAGTTATTGCTAATTGTTTTATTCCAAGATCTACTCCTAAGCTAAAATCATTTAATTTAACTTTTTTAGCTGGTATTTCAATACCTACTGAAAGTACCCAAACTCTGCCATTGAATTTAACCCTAGGATTTTTAAACTTTTTTATAGTAGTTAAGTCAATATCATAATCTACTTTGCATTTTACCTTACCTATTTTTTCAAGATTAACAAGGTTATCTTTGAAATAAGCTTTTTCGTATCTACTATAAAATTTAGGTTCTGATTTTTTCTTGCTTTTAAATTTAGGAAAACCTCTACCTTTAAAGAAATTTCCATATGCTTTGTCTAAATCCCTAATACCCTCTTTAAGTGTTGCATTAGACACTTCATATAACCATTCATAACCTTCGGTATTCTTTAAAACAGTTAATTCTTTACCTAATTCTGCAATAGAAAGCTTTTTACCACTATGTTTGTAGCTATCTATTTGCCTGGCTAACGCCCAATTATAAACAAATCTCATGCACCCTATATGCCTATACATTAAAGCTGCTTGTTCTTGTGTTGGATATAACCTTATATTTAATGCTTTTATCATGTGTTTCACCTCACTTTTAATATTTATTATGTCATTATGTTAAATAATTTCTTTTATATAATATTTTTGAGGTGATTCTATTAGATAATTTAATAATTTACTGAAAAATAATAGACTTTTATAACTTTTCTTTAACTGTTGGATCGCCTCCCAAGTTTTAATAACAGATCTTTACTAATAGCAAGAAGTTTTTCTTACATAAAATTAAAATTTTTCGTAGCAAAGCGAAAGAAAATATCTATAATTATTCATTATTCACTATTAGTTGTTCATTATTGTTAAAATAAAAATTTTCGTTGGTAAAATTTTTATTTTAATAATCAAAGTACTTACATTATATTATAAATTTTTTTTAAAAAATAGTATTAAAACTTTTATTTTACACAATATATTATTAAGAACTTTTGCAAAGGAGTGTTTTTTATGCCTAGTAGAACTTATTCTTTTAGGGATGAGCAAGGAAATTTAGTTAAATACGTAGTAAAGGAGTATCTTTCTCTCAATGAAAATGAGTATATACTAATGTCTCCCCAGGTAGATACATCTCAGATAGAAGTATATAAATTTAATTTTATAAACGGTAATGAAGCTTTAGAACTTGTAGAAAATGATGAAGAACTTAACAAAATTAAGTCTCTTTCAAAAATAATTTAAAAGGAGGACTCATATATGGATAAAGGAACAGAAGAAAATAGATCTAGTATAGGACATTATGTTATAAGGCTTTTATTGACAGCTCTTGTTTTAGCTGTAACTTCTTTTTTAACTCCTGGTTTTTCAATAGTAGGACTTTGGTCAATGCTTTTAGCAGCTGTTGTTATAACCATAGTAGATGCCATTGTGGAGAGTTTCTTTAAAGCGGATGCTTCACCCTTTGGTAAAGGATTTAAAGGATTTGTCATTGCAGCTATAATAATATATGCAACTCAATTTGTTGTTCCTAATATGAATGTTTCTTGGCTAGGTGCTATTTTAGCAGCGTTAGTAGTTGGAATAATAGATGCTTTTTTACCTGGAAGAGTTATGTAAAAAACACTCAAAAGGCTATGGTTTTAAAAAACCATAGCCTTTGCTTATAAAACTTCTTTAAACTGCATATTATATAAGGATTCATATATACCTTTTTTCTCTATAAGTTCTTCATGGGTGCCCTTTTCTTGTATTCCATCTTCTGTTAACACAAGTATTTCATCTGCATTTTTTATTGTACTTAATCTATGAGCAATAACTAAGGTTGTCCTATTTTTAGCTAGCTCATCTAAAGATTGTTGTACATACTTTTCACTTACATTATCTAATGCTGATGTAGCTTCATCTAATATTAAAATAGGTGGGTTTTTAAGAAAAACTCTTGCTATGGATACTCTCTGTTTTTGTCCTCCTGAAAGTTTTACTCCTCTTTCTCCTACAAAGGTATCGTATCCCTTTTCTAAATTCATTATGAAATCATGAGCATTAGCTCTCTTTGCCGCCATGTAGATTTCTTCGTCTGTAGCTTCCGGCTTACCATAGGCTATGTTTTCCTTTATTGTTCCTGCAAACATATAAACATCTTGTTGAACTACACCTATTGAATCCCTTAGGGATCTAAGTGTTATATCTCTTATGTTTTTATTATCTATTTTAATGAATCCACTGTCTAATTCATAAAATCTTGGTATAAGATTACACAAGGTAGTTTTTCCACTTCCAGAGGAACCAACCAAAGCCACAGTTTTACCATTTTCTATTTTTATGTTTATGCCTTCTAATACAGTAGATCTTTCATCATAACTAAAAGTTACATCTTTAAATTCTATTTCTCCTTTTGGTTTTTTTAGCTCTATAGCATTAAGTTTATCTTCTATTTCTGGTTCGGAATCTAAAATCTCTAAAAATCTTTCAAATCCAGTTATTCCTTTTTGAAACTGCTCAGTAAAGTTTACAAGTTTTTCTATAGGATTTAAAAATATATTTATGTATAAAATATACACCACTAAATCAGATGCTTGTGCTTTACCAGTTCCTATAAGTATTCCTCCCACTAAAATTACTGAAAGATATAACATTCCTTGGAAAAATCCATTTCCACTAAAGAATTTTCCCATAATAAAATAGCCTTTCTCCTTAGTTCTTAAATACTCATTATTTCCTTTTTTAAATTTTTCTACTTCTAGCTCTTCATTAGAAAAAGATTTAACAACTCTAACTCCTGATAAACTATCTTGTATTTGGGAGTTTACTGAAGCTATTTTCACTCTATTTTTTTTAAATATATACTTCATCTTTTTATTATAAAAATATGAAAAATATATCATAAATAAAGTTATAAAAAATAATACGCTAGTAATTTTAACGTTTATATTCATTAATATTATAAAAGAACCCAATATTTTTAAAAGAGAAATAAACAAATCCTCCGGTCCATGGTGAGCAAGTTCTGAAATATCAAATAAATCATTTACTATCCTAGACATTAATTGCCCTGTATTTGTATTATCATAGTATGAAAAAGATTGTTTTTGAAGATGTAAAAATATATCTTCCCTCATATCCGCTTCCATCCTAGCTCCCATAATATGTCCCCAAGAACTTATATAGTATTGGCAAAAGTATCTAACTACGTACATGATTAACAAACCAAGTCCTATTAATCCTACAAAATAAATTATCTCACTGCTACTTTTATTTACATATATATCATTTAATAAATATCTCACTATAAGGGGAAATATTAAATCTATCATAGATAAGGTAAGGGCACAAAACATATCTATGAAAAACATACCCTTGTAGGGCTTGTAATAAACTGTAAATTTTTTTAATGTATCCATTAGAATTCTCCTTTCTAAAATATTCATGATGACATTATATCATTTTTTCGCATATATTGATAAATATAAGCAATAAACTTATAATTATATATGGAAAATATTTTAAAAGTTACAAATGAGGAGTTGGTACAGTGCTTGGAATAAACTATAAGCCTTGTAATGAAGACTTTTGGCAAGGTCGTACTGATAGCGAGGAAAACTTTTTAGCCTTTAGATGGCATCAATGGATAAAGCCTATCAATTTAAATAAAGATGATTTATCTCCTTTTACCGGAAAATTAGGCTTTGCATTTATTGGTTTTTGCTGTGATGAGGGCATAAGACGAAATAAGGGTAGAACCGGTGCTGCCAAGGGACCCGAAACTATAAGAGAAGAAATGGCTAATCTCCCCTGCTGTTTTACAGATGAGGTAAAACTTTTCGATGCAGGAAACATATTAGTCGAAAATATATCTTTAGAAGAAGGTCAAGATTTATTATCTAAAGCTATAAATAAGATTTTAAGTTTAAATTTATTTCCTATAGTTCTAGGTGGTGGACATGAGGTTGCCTTTGGTAATTATTTAGGAGTGTTAAGCCATTTAAAAACTATTAACTCTAAACCTAATATAGGTATTATAAACTTTGATGCTCATTTAGATATTAGACCATATACTGAAGGCATGGGAAGTTCAGGAACTATGTTCAGACAAATATCTGATATATGTAAAAAAGAAGATTTAAATTATTCTTATCTTTGTATGGGTGTTCAAAAGCATAGTAATACTCTAGAATTATTTAAAACAGCTGATAAATTAGGAGCTAATTATGTTTTTGCCAAAAATATAACTTATGGAGACAATTGGATAGTATTTGAATCTTTAGATGACTTTATGAAAGCTCAAGATTATATATATGTAACTGTGTGCTCTGATGTATTTTCTTCAGCTTTTGCTCCAGGAGTTAGTGCATCACAATCTCTTGGATTGGATCCTGAAATTGTAGTAAGATTTATTAAATATATACTACGATCTAATAAAGTAATAAGTTTTGATATAGCAGAAGTTTCACCAAGATTTGATCAGGGTCATGTTACTGCAAACTTAGCTGCTGTAGTAATTTTTTCAGTAATAGATACAATTGCTAAAATCTACGGTTTAGGTTTATAAAAAAACTTGGTAGATTATTCTAACAATTTATTGACATTGTTATTTTTATATTGTAAAATTTAATTATATTGTAAACATTTAAATAAAAATGTATTCTAGTTGAAGAGTATAAGAGAGATCCTATTTTAAAGGACGCCGAAGGGACAATCTATGTTTATCCCAATAAAACATAGAGAAATTCTCAGGCAAAAGAATTATACTTTGATAGACTCTGGAAAGTAAACAGAGAGAGAGCGAACGTGGGGTTTGTTCTCTCTTTATTTTTTTAACAGAGAGGACAAACCTTGGGGTTTGTTCTCTTTTTATTTTTAATCAGATTGATATGACAATATTTTAGAAGGGAGATTCTTTTATGACTAATTCAAAGGAAAGTAAAAAAGGTATTCTTTTAGCCCTGCTTGCTGGTGCTTCTTGGGGTGCTATGGGGATTTTTGTTAAGAATCTAGAACAACTTGGCTTTAGTCCAATGGTTATATCTTCTTTTAGACCTACTATAGCTATAATTCCCTATATCATCATAAATTTAATTAAAAACCCTGAATGTTTTAAAACGGATTTAAAAGGATTACTTTTATTTGCCGCTTATGGTATCTTTGCCTTAGATGGAATGTTTATAGGTTCTAGTTATGCTGTAAAGTATACAGGAGTAGCTACAGCTTCCGTATTACTGTTTGTAAATCCTGTTATTGTAATGATTCTATCCTACTTTTTATTTAAGGAAAAATTTACTGTAAACAAAATTATAGCTTTAGTATTAACTTTAGTTGGATGTTGCTTGGTAGTAAAAGCTTATGATCCTGCTGCATTTAAAGTAAATCTTATTGGAGTATTTTGGGGAATAATATCTAGTTTTGCAATGGCACTTCAAAATATTTTAGGAAGAATAGGAACAGAAAGATATTCTCAAAAAACTCACTTAACTTATTCTCTTTTATTCGGTGCAATATTTTTATGGTTCTTTGAACCACCTTGGTCTTTAGTATCTTTAATTAAAAATACTGAACCTACAATTTCAATTTTAAACGTTTTAGCACTAGGCATAGTATCCACCCTTGTTCCTACTATAGCAATTGTTAAATCTCTTGAATATGTAGAATCAAGTAAAGCAAGTATTATAGCCAGTGTAGAACCTGTTGTAGCATCTATATTAGCTTTCATAATCTTTGGAGAAATATTTGAAATTCCTCAATTAATAGGAATGTTTATGATTATGGGTTCCATAGTATTAGTTCAGACAGATGGTAAAAAAAGAAAAATAGAAAAAACTATGAAGAAAGCTTCTAAAGAAGGTATGGAAGAAAGTGAATCTGATAAACCAGATAAGTTTAAAAAGCAAATTACTGCTAACTAATAAACTAAAAAGGAGAGGGCATTTAAACCCTCTCCTTTTTAGTTTATTAGAAAACCATTATTAATATACGAAAATCGCCTCAACTGTGGCACTTATTGTTAATTCCCCTGGCATTATAGGAGTAGTTGCTGTAGCTTGAAACATAGCTGTATTCTCTCTAAATTTTTCTGTAGGTCTTACTTCTTTTACACTACATGGTATTGTATTTACTTGTACTTTTAAAGTGTTACCGATAACCATGGCCTTTTCCACTGCATTTTCTACTGCTAACTTTAAGGCTCTATTATTATAATGTTTTGGATTAGATATAGTAAAGCTTACATTTCCCACATTATTTGCTCCATTTTTTACTGATGCATCAATTATTTCTCCTACTTTCGTTATATCCCTTATGTTTACACTTAAAATATTTGTTACTCTATAACCTCTAAATACTCGTTTATTATCAACATAATCGTATTGTGCTTCTATATTATAATTAGCAGTACTTATATCTCTTCTATCAATACCCATGTTCTGAAGTTCTCTTATAACCCTGTCACTTATTTTTGCGTTTTCCCTTTGAGCTTTTTCTAAACTTTTATCCTCCGTTATTATTCCCAAGCTTACAATTGCCATATCTGGTTGAACTTTCAAGCTTCCAACACCGATTACCTTTGCTCTCCCTTTATTACATATAGAAGCTCCAGCATTATAAAATTTAGAATACATACTAAAATACCATACCCCTTTATTAATTATATATACTTATAATATGAGATAGTTTGCCTATATGTTCTATATCTCTTTTTTAGTATAATTAATATAAATACAAAGTTTTTAATCTACTATAAGGAAGGAGAAATATTATGAAATTATTTTTTATATCTGATATACATGGCTCATCCTACTATTTAGAAAAAGTTATTAATATATATGAAAAGGAAAAGGCTGATTATTTAGTTATATTAGGAGATGAACTCTATCATGGTGCAAGAAATCCTCTACCAAAAGAATACAACCCTAAAAAGGTTGCTGAAATTCTAAATAAATATAAAAATAAGATAATAGCAGTAAGAGGAAATTGTGATAGTGAGGTGGATCAAATGGTTTTAAATTATCCAATTATGAGTGATTATTCTATAATTTTATATAATAATAGAAGATTATTTTTAACTCATGGACATATATATAATAAAAATAACTTACCTACTATAAGTAATGGTGATGTTTTTATATATGGTCATACTCATGTACCCCTCGCTAAAAGGATAAATAATATATTTATAATAAATCCTGGTTCTATTACTTTTCCAAAAGAAAATACACCTCATTGTTATGGTATTTTAGAAAATAATACATTTATAATAAAAACTTTAGATGGGGAAGTGTTTAAAGAAATAAATATTTATTAGAAGTTTTTATTATTTTATATTGTCTGTAATTAGCAATAAATCCCAGCACACCATAAATAAAATCATATACTGGGATTTATTATTTTATTCTATATTGATAATATTTTTTTCTTTATCATAAAATTTTATATCATTCATATCATCTGTACCTATATAATATTTTTTACTATTATTTAATTTAAAAACTTTTGTGAAAATGGCTGTTTTATAATAATTACTCAAAAGTTTGCCTCTATCTTCTAAAATTTCATCTAACATTTTATTATTTTCATCATAAATATATAACCTATGTGACTGATTTATAGGGCTCATACCTTCTGCTTTATAGTTTACTATAATTTTATCTTCTTTAAACTCTATATCTTTAATAATCAATTTATTTTTCTCATTTTGTTGTAAAATTATTGGTAATTTTTCTTTTATATCTATTGGATTACTTTTGTTTGGTTTTATATTATGATTCTGGTATTTGGGTACTATAGTAATATTTTTTATATTTTTATTTGATAATGCATTGTAATTAACAACTCCTTCTATCTTATTATTTTTCTCTGGATCATAGGATAATCCCGCAGTAGTTGTAGGTATTTCTTTTCCTCTGTCATCAAATATATTAAAGCCTAATCCCAATATAGACTCTTTTTTCTCTCCATGTCCTTTAAAAATTAATGTTGTAGATATAGGGCTTATAGCTATCCTTTCTACATTAATTTTGCAATTATCCAATTCCACATATTTATTTATAGAAATATTTCTAGTTTTTTTATATATTTTTTCTTTTGATACTTTAAATTTAAATTCCCAATTACCAGCTATTCCGAACATTTCTTTAAAATAAACTTTCATATCCATCCTTTTAGGAATCTTCTTATTAGCAATATTTAATATTTGAAGAACTTCAACAGTATCATTATCTATAAAGTCTGTATTGCCACTCCTACCTGCATTTAATTTTTCTCCATTTATATTTACACCTAATCCTAAAAATATGTCACTTAGTTTTGACTCATCATTTTTTACATTAGGATAATGTATTTTATATGCTATTTGTAAAAGATTATCATCCATTAAAATCTCCGTTAAGGTTATGGAAACATTTTTATCCGTTACGGTTTTATTTAAAGTAGTTGTATAATCCGATAAATCTTTATATTTCATATCGTAATTTAATTTTTCTATTATTCCACTTAATGTATTTACACTTCTTGCAAGTATAGGTTTCCCTAGAAATATACCTATAATAGATATTATAACCATAGATGCAATTGATTTTTGCCACTTTTTATATTTGTTTTTACGCTTTATTTTATCATAAACCATATCTTTTAATTTCTTCATTTCAATATCATTTAACTCTATCTTCTCATATTCATCTATATCTAAATCAATGTCATTAAGTAAATCATATATTGTTTTCATATAAAATTTCCTCCTTTTCATTTTTGTAAAATTTATTTCTAAGTTTTTTTCTTTCCCTAAAAATTCTATTATCTACAGCATTAGAACTTAAATTTAATTTCTTACCTATTTCGCTAGAACTCATTCCTAGAA
Organism: Clostridium tetani; assembly: GCF_900167265.1. GTDB lineage: Bacteria > Bacillota > Clostridia > Clostridiales > Clostridiaceae > Clostridium_G > Clostridium_G tetani. The sequence goes on along the minus strand of NZ_FUWT01000002.1, from coordinate 185,710 downwards.
AAAATTTCATAATAAATATACTTCTATTGGTTTCCTCCAATTTATTTATAAGTTTTAATAATTTATCCTCATTCTCTAAATCTATAATCTCTTCTTCTAAATCATAAGATGATTTTTCTATACACTCATCTATATCATACATTTCTAGATTATTTTTATTTTTTCTATAATAATCTATAGCTTTATATTTAGATATACATGCTATCCATTTTTTAAAACTTAAACCATCTCCGGTAAAGCTTACATTATTTTTCCATACAGAGATAAAAACATCTGCTATGCACTCTTCTACTAAACCATTATTCCCTAATGTGTATAATACTTTGGTTACTATACCTTTTACCAATGGTGAATAAGTTTCCATTATGTAATCTAATGCTTTTGTATTTCCTTTTCTTATCTCGTCCAAAAAGTTATTTCTATCAATATGCATTTATATTCTCCTTTCTATAAATTTCCCTTCATACAATATAACGAATAACAAAAAGAATTCTCTTGAAAATAAAAAAAGTATAGGTATTTCCCTATACTTCCATAAAAATTTCACTTTTGTATTTTTCTAAAAACTTTTCTTTTTTATATTTATAATAAGGAGTCATCTATTATCCCTCCAAAATAAGTGTATTGTTCTGCTATCCTTAATTTTCTCTCAAACTCTCTATTATTTCGAACATATTTTAGCACATAGTGCTGAAAGTCAAACCATCTACATTCATCTATAATCAATATGTTTTCACTATCAATAGCTATTCTAGCATATTTACTCCAAAAGTCCTTAAAAAATACGAAAGTTAAATGAATATTGTCATATGAAATATATATATAACTCAACCTTAGTTAAATTATATTTAATTTCCAAGAAAAGTAATAGTAAAAGTAGTTCCGAATCCCACCTTACTTGCTACTTCTATCATTCCATCATGTGCTTCTATTATGGATTTTGAAAGAGCTAACCCAATTCCTACTGATTCCACATTTTTATTTCTTCTTCCTTTGAAAAATCTATCAAAAATATGTGGTATCTCTTCTTTATAAATGCCTTCTCCATTATCTTTAACTATAATTCTAGTAAATATTGACGTTTTTTCGGTGATAATTTCTACTAATCCCCCTTCTTTAGTATGTTCCAAAGAATTTTTAGTTAAATTTATAATAGCTTCACTTACCCAATTAGAATCATGTTCCATTATAATATTTGAATTTTTGCTGTGAAATCTTAGATCCACTTTCTCATATTTAGCCTTTGCCCTAAGAGCTTCTATAGCTTCTTTTACAGTTTTATTTATATCACTATTTATTTTTTCAAATTTTATTGCTCCTGCATCAAGTTTTGCAAGTTTTAAAAGGCTTTTTATAAGCCATTCAATTCTGTTTAATTGCTTTGAACTATTTTCTAAAAACTCTCTTCTTTTATCCTCATCTATAGTTCTGTTTAATAATATATCATTATATATTATTAAAGATGATATAGGGGTTTTTAATTGATGAGATATATCTGAAAGTAAATTTATTAAAAACTCCTTTTCTCTTTCTATTGATAAAAAATTATTTTTCATAACTGTCCTCATATTATTAAAAACATAGGCAAGTTTTGCAAAAGTCCCCTCCGCATTTTCATATATTCCAATGTTAAAATTTTGATCTACTATATTTTGTGCTGCTAACCTTAGTCTTTCCAATCTTTTATAAATTTTTATATATTGAAAAGCATTTTGTATGAATATAACAACAAAAAAGACAAATAAAAAAACTAATATGGTTTTTAAAGCTTTATAATAATTAGATTCCATGGTAGGAATAAATTCTATTTCTAAATTTTCATGAAAACCATATTCTTTTAATATACTTCTACCCTCTTCTATACTTTTCTCATTAGGTTCTCTTATTATAGTTTTAACTACTTCATCCTTTAGATTTGGATGACTTTTAGCTATCTCTCCAACTAAAGCCATGTTACTTTCTATATAACTTCTCTTTATTCTATCATAGCTTTTTTCTATAATGAAAAAGGAAGTAATTAAAGTTATAAGTGCTAAAAACAGAATAATTAATGAACTTTTTTTAAGTTCTGGATTATCAAAGTATTTATTCATAATATGTTACTCCTTTTCAACTTCTAAGCTCCATTCATATCCAATTCCTCTTTTAGTTTTAATATATTCAGGATTTGAGGAATCCTCTTCTATTTTATCTCTAATCCTTTTTATATACACAGAAAGAGTATTGGTATCAAAATAAGAACCTTCCCCCTCAATTAATTTATTAAGAATTTCTTCTCTACTCATTACTTTTTTAGCATTTGTCATAAATATTAAAATAAGTTTATATTCTTGTGCAGAAAGAATGATATCTTCTCCTTTGTTTTCTAGTTTTGCAGTTTCTGTATTTAATATCAAATCTCCGCATTTTAATATATTTTTATTATTTTCACTACTTTTAAATCTTCTTTGAATAGCTTTAATTCTAGATATAAGTTCTCTTACCCTAAAAGGTTTTGTTATATAATCATCAGCACCAATATCTAAACCTAATATAATGTTTACCTCATCATCACAGGCTGTTAAAAATATTATGGGCACTTCACTTATATCTCTTACATATTTACAAACATCATATCCATTTCCATCAGGAAGCATTACATCTAATATAAGTAAATCAAATTTATTTTTATTAAAAATATCTATTGCTTCTTCTACATATGCACACCTTGTTACATTAAACCCTTCATCTTTAAGGGTGAATTCAATTCCTAAAGCCAAGGCTTCGTCATCTTCTAAAAGTAATATTCTATTCATATTTTACCTTCCCTTCAACTATCTATTTAAATTAATTATATAATAAAAGTTCAGATGAAACTTAAATTCACCTGAACTTTATTAATTATTCTTCTGCCTTTATTACATCTATAATATTAGATTTTTTTATCATATTTAATGGACGTATTACTGATATTAATCCTATAAATATTGATGTTCCCACTGCAATGCATATACTTTGCCAAGGTATTGGCCATTTAAACTTCATTATATTTGTCATATTAGAAAACATAGCATAAGATAAGAATGTTCCCACAATGACTCCATAAATTGATCCATATACTCCATAAAGAATTCCTTCGGTTAAAATCATTCTTTTTATATTTTTATAAGTCATGCCTATTGCACTTAAGGATGCAATCTCTTTTTTTCTCAAAATTAAATTAGTAGTTATAGTGTTTATTATATTTACTGCTCCTATTAAAGAAACAACAACTATAAATCCATACATTAATATTTTAATTTGAAGTCCACTTGATTTTTGTTCCTCCATTTGTTGCACATGATTTATAACTCTTATTCCAAATCTATCTCCCAAAGGTTGAATCCATTTCTGAAATTCATCCCCTGCGCCTTTATCTTTCAAGTCTATTTCAGCACTTTGGATTTGATCTAAAAGTATTTTATTCATATCTTTTCCCGCTATATTCCCCAAAACATCCTTTGTGGTTATTATTTTTAAATGTTCTGGATTAACGAAGAATCCATAGGGTGGAGTATTTACTATGGCAACTACCTTAACCTTAACCATATCTTCTTTATTAAAATTAAGTTTATTCTCTTTTTCATTATTTTTTCCTATTAAATCATCTCTTAAAATATTCTTATTCACATAAAAGCTATCTCCAACTTTTAGTTTTGTAAAAGAACCATTATAATGTCCGCCTTTATCCGCTATCAGCTGATTTTTTACTAATATAACTCCATTTTCTTTTTTCATTTTATCTATATCTATTTTACCGCTAACTACATATTTAGAACTATTTTTAAGTTTATTTTCATCATAAGCATCAAAGGCTACACCTAATTTAATCATTTCTTTTCCATCTAAATCTATTTTTTCATATATATCAGGTGCAACTTTTTCTAAATTTGGTTCTTTCTTATCAATTGAAATCACTGATTTTGATGAATAATTTATATAATGTACAAATACATCATTAGTATAATTATTATTCTTTATTTGATCTATTATATTTTTATTTAAAGAGCTTTTTCCTTTATTGTCTACTGTTCCAACTACTGAAAATTGAGATATATCACTTTCTGTTTCTGGGGTATTAAAAAAGTTAAGCATATTTATAAAAGTTGTAAAAAATATAAATAAGGTTACACTTATAGTTATTGAAAAAACTGTTATATTGAATCTTTTTTTATTTCTTTTTATATTTTTAAAAGCCATTAAACCATTTATGCCTAAAATCTTTTTTGCTATTCTCCCCCTATTTTTCTTTATCTTTTCTTTTACTATTAATGCTCTACTACTAATAGCAACTAAAGGTGATATTTTCCCTGCAAATCTTGCTGGTATAAGTGCTGATATATATATTGAAAATAAACCAACTAACGCACTAATAGCTAATATTTTATAAGATATAACTACATTTAAATTTCCAAAAGCAGAGCTAGACATCATCTTAAAAATTTCTGCTACTATTTTTAATGCTATTACACCAAAGAATAGTCCTAATGGAATTCCAATTGAACTTATTAAAGTAGCTTCTCTTAATACTATTTTTTTAATTTGTTTTTGAGTAGCACCTACTGCTCTTAAAAGACCAAATTGCTTTATTCTTTCTACCACACTTATTTGAAAAGAATTATATATAACCGCTATAGTAGCTATAACAACTACCCCAATTATTATACTTGCAATCTGGTAAAGAGATTTATTTATATTCTCATTCTGCCCTTCTCCCATAAGTCTTAATACCTCTTCGTTACTTTTAAACTCTTTAAAATTACCTTTTAATTCACTAATTGTATCTGAAATATCTGCTTTTTCTGATATAGTTGCATATATTATAGAATTATTTATATTAAACTTATCCGAATAAACTATTCCTAATCCTCTTCCTTCTAACTGACTACTGGAATTGTTTTTAATTAATCCTGTTATTTTAAATTCTTTTTCTTCTCTATTATTTAATTTTATTTTTATTATACTTCCTACATTTGGAGTTCCATCCATATAGCTTAATATCCAACTTTCCAAAGCTATTTCATCATGTTTTTTAGGAAGTTCTCCCTTAATTGCTTTATATGGTAAGAGCCTCAAAGCATTTTCATTAAATTTGGTAATATTTATTTTTTTCTCATCTCTTAAGTAAACATCACCCACACTTTCCTTTAATCCAACCTTATCTATTTTAGGATTGTTGTGAATTTTATCATATACTTCATTATCTTCCTTATAAATTGATATATGATAGGAACCATTTTCTGAAATTGCCTCCTGAAGAAAAGTATTTTGCATACTTTTTATAAATAAACCTATAGAAGTAATTAGCGCAACAGAAAGTATTATTCCACAAATAGTTAATATACTTCTTTTTTTATTATGTTTTAAATATTTACCTGTTATCTCTTTATAGCTTTTCATTACCTTTCTCCTTCTATCTTATTTTGTTATCAGATTTAATTTCACCGTCCACTATATTTATTACCCTATCTGCCTGTTCTGCTATATTCATGTCATGAGTTATAATTATAAGGGTTTGGTTATATTTTTTAGAAGAATATTTTAAAAGTTCTATTACTTCTTTACTATTTTTGCTATCTAAGTTTCCTGTAGGTTCATCTGCAAGGATTATAGATGGTTTATTTATTAAGGCTCTTCCAATGGAAACCCTTTGTTGTTGTCCTCCTGATAATTCAGATGGAAGATGTGTTATTCTTTCTTTTAATCCAAGCATCTCTACTACTTCTTTTAAATAAGCTTTATCTATTTTATCTTTATCCAATAAAGCTGGTAGGGATATATTCTCTTCTACATTTAGCACAGGTATTAAATTGAAGAACTGAAATACAAATCCAACATTTCTTCTTCTAAATATGGCTAAATTATCTTCCTTTAATTTATATATATCTTCTCCATCTATATAAACTTTTCCTGAAGTTGGTTTATCTAGTCCGCCTATCATATGAAGTAAGGTACTTTTTCCTGAACCAGATGCCCCTACTATGGCAACAAATTCCCCTCTTTCTATTGCAAATGATACATTTCTAAGTGCTTCTACTCTATTATTCCCTTCTCCATAAATCTTTGATAAGTTTTCAACTTTTAATATTTCCATATCTATACCTCTCTTTACATGTTTTAATCTATGACTTTATTATATTTTCCTTATATATTTATAACAATAACTATTAACTTACATATACAATATAATTCTTACAAATTTGTAATAAAAGATAACCCTAAAAGATATTTAAAATATATCCTTTAGGGTTATCTTTCTATAAGTAACACTTCTAAGCCTTACACATATATAGCAATTGGTATTGCTTGAATTGCCGGTCCTTTTATTTCAGTTGTAATATTATTTGGAACTATAATACTGTTTTCTCTTAATATATCCAAATTAGTTCCAATACTTTTGAATAGTTCATTATAATAACTACTCATACAAGTTTTACATAGTAAATCTATATGTTCATTTTCATCCACAACTCTTATGACTTTACATAAAATTTTGCAATCACAATGTACATTATCATACATATATACATTTTTATCAGAAAAATTATTTGTATTTATATTCAAAACCACCTTAGAATATTCACAGTCTATTATCATATTAGTAGTATTATGGGCACTTAATTGCTTATTTAGATTTTTTAAATGTTTTAATATAATAGAATAATCCATAAATATTTCCCTATCTTGTTTATTTTTCAGCAATTTATTTAATTCTTTATCATCATAGGTTTCTATAATATCTATCATAGTATTTATCTCAGTTATTGGTGAAATTGGAGAAATATATCCATCCACTTCTATATATTCTCCGTGAATTATATTCTCAGAACTAATCTCTCCTTTTTTTATATACTTAAGCATATTTTCTTCTACCATAACATCTTTTAATTTATTTAAAATATGAAAATTAGTGTATATTCTTTTTACGCTTATTTCATCTCTAATACTGTTTCTATCATCTATAGTACCACTAAAATCTCTATATTTATCTATGCACTTATCTTCTACAATGCTTATTTTATCCTTACTTGTATATGCTTCTTTAGAATCATTACTTTCTACATTTTTCCCACCATTTTGTACTCTGAAATTATCTGATTTATCTTTTACACATTTTATGGAAACACTCTCTAAATATCCATCTATAATTATAGAATATAAATCTAATATAATTTCTCTATTAGCATATATAGGCATTAATATATCCATTAAAAATACTCCTCCCAAATAACATTCTCATTTATAAATGTTATTCAAGAGAGGTATTTTTTATCATTAAACTTATACAGTATATTTTTTTACCATTCTATAATAGTCCGTACCAGGCATGTCTACTGTTCCAGCCATATTATATCCAGAAGATTTATATAATTTTATAGCCCCCTTATTTTTAGGCTTTACTATAAGAGAAACCTTTTTAAATCCTCTTTTTAATGCCCTTTTCCTTGCAGTCATTAAAAGCTTTTTACCCAAGCCTTTTTTCCTATAATCGGGATGTACAGCAATAGAGTCTATATAATACTCTCCTGGTTTTGCCTCTTCTGAATTTAGCATAGGTATGACTTCTTCTTTATATGTTGAAATTTTTCTTTTATACAGTGACGGTAATTTCTTCATAATTGGCACATTTAATTTCATTTCCTTTTCTGCTGGAAATGCTAAAACTAATCCTGCAATACTTCCTTCTGACTCCACTACATCAATGTATTCATAGCTAAACCTATTGTTTTTTTCTTTGCAAAAAGTACTAATTACTTTATTCACCTCTTTTTTATCCTTTGATCCAGCAAATATACAAGCAAGCTCGTCCCATGCCATTGAAATCAATTCAGCAGCTTTTTCTGCATCTTCAGGTTTTGCACCTCGAATAACCAAATATATCAAGCCTCCCAAGTATAGTATTATACTACAAAATTAAAAAAATTCAAATTTCACACTAAAATATATATAATTCAAATTATATTTTTAGGTATATGATTTGTAATATATGTCAATAATTAAGATAAACTAAAAACTTTTACTTATTGGAGGAGATATTTTATGGAAAATAATATTGAAGTTAATAGCTTACAAGAACAAATAGATTCTTTACTTAAAGATGGAGAAATTCTTTTAAAAAATAAAAAAATTAAAAATGCTTTTGAAAAATTTAATAAAGCTCTTAATTTGAATATTAATTATCCTAAAACTTATCTTATACAAGGTGAAGCTTATATGCTTATATACGAAATGGATAAAGCCGAAGAGTGTATGTATAAATATTTAAACTTTTTTCCTAATGATAAAAGAGCATATTTAAATTTAATGAAAATTAATGATGAAAGAGGATATTTTGAAAAAGCTCTTTATTATTGTGATAAGCTTCTTAGTATAGACAATAACAATTATAAACTGCATTTTAAAAAAGCAGATATTTTAAATATGCTAGGTAATACAGAGGAGGCTCTATATTATTGTAATAATTGTCTAAAATTAAATCCTAATTTTTATAAAGCCCTTTGTCTTAAAGGAAGTCTCTTAAATTCCTTAGAAAAATATGAAGAAGCTTTAGAAATTTGTTCTAAAGCTACTAATTTGGATTCATCTAAAAGTGAAGCTTATTTTGAAAAATCTTTAATTTATGAAAACATGAAAAATTTCAGCCTTGCTTTTTCCCTTGCGAAAAAAGCCTATGACTTAAGCCCTGATGATGAATTATACAGATTTCAATATGTTATGATGAAAGAGATGATTCGCTGGTAACAACACACCATTTTTAAAAGTATGTGTAATAATCTACACCCTAATATTTTCCCAATAATTAAAGTAACTAAAGATATTCAAGCTTGAATATCTTTAGTTATATATCAAAAATAATGAATATTTTTTGAAGATTATAACTTTCTTCTAGCTATGGTATTTTCATTAAAAAGGTACTAAAATAATTATTGTTAATACTATAACTATGACGAAAGAGGTGTAACTTTGAAAATTTTGAGAGAACTTGGCATTGTTTTATTAATATGTGTTTTAGGAGAAGTTATTCATTCAATTTTTAAACTTTCCATTCCCGGAAATGTAGTAGGTATGATACTTCTTTTTATACTTTTGTATTTTAAAGTAATTAAAGTAGATATGATATCTCAAATAACTAACTTTCTTTTAGATCACCTTGCTTTTTTCTTCGTACCAGCAGGAGTTGGTATTTTATCTTGTATGCCTTTTCTAAAGGGGAAATGGCTAGCTTTTTTAGTAATATGTATTATATCTACTATAATTGTAATAGGAGTAACTGGCTGGACGATACAAGCCTATATAAGAAAGGTTGATAGAAAATGAGAGATCTTACAAATTCTCCAATGATGAGTATAATCATATCAATAATCTGTTTTGAAATTGGATTATATATAAACAAGAAAACTAAAATTTCACTTTTAAATCCACTTTTAATATGTGTTCCATTGATTATATTCATAATGTTTTTTCTAAATATAAATCTTAAAGATTTTAATAAAGGCGGTGAGCTGATATCCTTCTTTTTAGCACCTGCTACGGTAGTGTTAGCTGTTCCTTTATATAATAAAATAGATTTAGTTAAAAAATACTTTATACCTATTTTACTGGGGGTAACAGTAGGATGTATTACATCTATAGTAAGTGTTTACTATCTTTGCAGATTATTTGGTCTTACAGAAGGATTAACTTACTCTTTTCTTCCAAAATCTATAACCACTCCTATAGGCATAGAAGTTTCAAAATTAATTGGTGGAATCCCTTCAATTACAGTTTCTGCTATTATAATAACAGGAATAATTGGAGCTATTATATCTCCTATAGTCTGTAAAATCTTTAATATAAAAGATGAAGTAGCTGTTGGAATATCTATTGGAACGGCTTCCCACGCTATAGGTACTACAAAAGCTATAGAAATGGGTGAAACTGAAGGGGCAATGAGTGGACTTGCTATAGGTATTTCAGGTCTTATAACTTCATTTTTAATACCAATTATAATTAAATTTTTATAATTTATATTAATAAAAATCTAAACTAGATATTAATATGGAGTTAACTAAGATATTATATCTTAGTTAACTCCATATTAATATTTCTACTGCTTATCTACATTTTCTGCGGCTCTTAAAACATAATTTATTATATCCTGTTTAAGTTCCTCTTTACAGCATGCCATATAAGGTGACATTGGATATGACTTTATAGCAGCTATAGGTTCTCCATAAGAATTTAATCTAAATTCACTTGTAAAGCTTAATGCAGGACCATTTTCTTCAAATAACATTCTTTGAAGCTCTTCTGATACTCTAAATTGATAATCATTGTATTTCTTTAAATTATCCTTATATATTTCATCCTCAAATTCTCTTTTATATTGTTCCTTTGCAAAATTTTCACAATCAAAACTTCCCTCTAAATCCTTTGGATAAACTCTAAATAAAGTAACAAATCCATGATCCTTAGGATTTACACAAACCATTGAAGGCTCTTTTTCTATAACTTTACGCAATGATTTTTCAGATTCTATTAAATTACCTAATATAGCTCTATATCCTTCTAAACCAAAGTATTTTAAATTACACCAAGCTGCTAGAGCATAATTACCTCCTCTAGAACATTCTAATGTGTACTCTCCTGGAGTATATGCACTAAATTGATATAAATAAGCCATTTCATCCTTATCCCTAGTCAATAACTTTAAATCTTTCTTATCTTTCATACATATCATACTACAATTATAAGAGGTAAATCCTGTTTTATGAAAATCTATACCCACCGCATCTGCAAGGCTTAAATATTTTATTTTTTCCTTACATTCCTCTATGGCTTTTAATGCTTCCTCTGAAAATTCCATAGGATTATTTATAAAATCATAACTGTTAAATACAGTCCATGCCCATCCTATAACTGCATCTGCATAAATAAAAGGTCTTCTTTTTAGTTTATGTTTCTTTACAAATTTATCACAAACCTTTATTATTCCTTTTATATCATCAACACCAAAGGCATCTGTAGTTCCAGTTGTTGCTACAATCATAGCTATAGGTTTTCCTTCCTCGTGACATTTTTCCATAACCTGTTCTAAATGTTTAAGATCCATAGAATTATCTTCATTAAGATTTATAGCTTTTATGTTATTCATCCCTAAGCCTGTCCAATCAGTACAATTCTTTGCAGCATAATGACCAACTTTAGAAACTAATAATTGTGCATCTTCTCTAATACCATCAAATCTACTTTCTTTTCCAAGGCATTTAGTCAAAGCCAATTTAGTAGCGAAAAGATATGCCCCGGTACCTCCAAAAGTGAAGTGTCCTGCTGCATTAACAGAATCATATCCTATAAGTTTTGAAATCATAGACGTAACTTCAATCTCCAAGGCTGCTATATTTCCTGAGTATTCTTGTTCTACTAAGTTAGGATTAAACATAGATCCAACTAAGTTTCCCATTATAGATGGAATAGCAGCAGGTGGCGTTACATTAAACATAGCTTTAGGATGAACCCAGTTAAACATTCCATTAAAATAAGGAATAACTTCCTTCATAACTTCTTTCATTGGAGTTGCCTCTTCGGGAACTTTCGCTACAAATTTTACTTCATTGATATCCTTTTCATTTCCGATGCAACAAGTAGGTTCTCCTAAAAAACATTTTTTATCTTCTTTACTTCCCTTTAACAAATTAATATTGTGTAATGTTTCTGTAACTACATCTTTAAAAGCTTCTTCCATTGTACTATCTTGCCATGGAGCCATAAATGCCGGTTTAACTTTATCTTTCACAACTTCTTGCCATTTTAATATTTTATTTTTTTCTACCATTCCTATCCCTACTCTCTAATTATTTTTAAAAATTTAATTGAATATACATTGAAAGATATATTGTTAAAATTCTCAATATTTCCCACATTTATTATAATACAATATAATATATAATTCAAAGTTTATTTATTTAGAATTATATTATTCATATTTCACTCTATTTAATTTGATTTTGCACCTGATGCACCATTACTTTTCATTATTTTTTTCATACCTTCTGTTGCTTCTATTTTTCCATCAAGCATAACCCATATAGCTTCAACACCTTCTAAACTTTCTACAAGTTTACGACTTTTATTATAGGGTATTAAATATACAGCTGTGGATAAAAGATCAGCTAGTCCTGAATCTTTAGCTACCACGGTTACAGCATGATAATACTCTCCTGGCATAAGTGTTTTAGTATCTATAAGATGATGAATCTTTTTATCATCTACCACATAGTATCTTTGATAGTCTCCACTGCTAACTACAGATGCATTATTAATAAAAATTGTATCAATATTCTTATCCTTATCTGAAACTATGGATTTTTTAGGATCTTGTATCCCTATCCCCCAACGTTTACGAACCCCATCAAGTGGTTTATCTAATACTCTTACGTTTCCCCCAGCACTTATAATTCCTGATTTAAACCCTTCATTTATAATTTCTTTTGCTACAATTTCAGTTGCATATCCCTTTGCAACCGCTCCTATATCAATACTCATTCTTTTATCTTCAAGATACACTGTGCTTTTTTTAGTATCCACTATAACTTTGTCTATATTCGTATATTCAGAAGCATCTAAAAGCTCTTTCATAGGTGGTAACTTTGCATTTTCAGGATTATCTATTCCTTCCTCACGGTAATCATGCCATATGCTTAAAACCGACCCCATAGCAATATTTACTTTTCCTTCCGTTAACTTATACCACTTCTTTGAAAAAACAATTAAATCTATTATGTCTTTACTTACTTTTACCGGTTTTACACCAGCGTTATCATTTATTGTCTTTATATTGTTTATACCTTCATAATTATTATATATATCATATAATTTATGAAGTTCTTGAAAACGGGAATGAATTTTTTCCATATATGAATTAAATTCTTCTTCACTTTTAGTATAACCTACCACTACTGTCATGGTATCAAAAGTATCAAAAAAGCTATCAGTATATTTTTCATATGAATTTTCATTAACCTTATTACAACCTACAAAAATTAATATAACTAAAAAAAGTATACTTAGTAATTTTACTGTTTTTTTCATTTTATACCTCTCAACTTATAATTATTATAAAACTCCCTCACTTTTGGTGAGGGAGTTTTATTTAAAATTTTTATTTTGCGTTTTTATTTGCCTCTACTACAGCTTCAATATAATCTTCAACTGTCATAGTAACAAGGGATGTAAGTTCTTCTACATCTGGTATTGCCACGTGATTATTATCACGTTTTTTAACCTTCATTCCTTTAATTTCCTCTGCTGTTTTACCTACTGTCCATTTTTCGAATTCAGCTATTTGTTCATTCCATTCTTTTTTTATTTTAGAACGTTTCTTCATACCATATTCTTCACCAAGTTCAGTTTTAGTTTTAAATTCGCCTTTCTTATCTGTAGTTACTTTTCCTTGTTTATCAAATTCAACTTTAGTTTGTGCAGTATCTATTATATTACCTACAACCTTGCCATCTTTATCAAAAGCTGTAGCAGCCATTGTAGTATCTACTTGTGCCATTGGAAGAACTTCTTTTCCATTCTTATCTACTCCTAGACCTTTTGAATTACCAATTGATACCTCTGTGCCCAAACCTAGCTTTACAGCACCTTCCTTAACTTCAACAGCATTTTTGTATGCTTTTTCAACACCTGCAATATATTTTTCTACACTAATAGTAACAAGGGATGTAAGTTCTTCTGCATCTGGTATTGATACGTGCTTATCATCACGTTTTTTAACCTTCATTCCTTTAATTTCATCTACTGTTTTACCTATCATCCATTTTTCAAGTTCAGCAATTTGTTCGTTCCATTCTTTTTTTATTTTAGAAACTTTTTTCATTCCATATTCTTCACCACGTTCAAGCTTAGTTTTTACTTTTTCATTTAGATCAGATGTAAGTTTAAGGTTTTTGTCAAATTTAACTTTAGTCTGTGCAGTATCTATAGTTACTTTGGCAACCTTTCCATCTTTATCAAAAGCTGCTGCAACTATAGTCTCATCAGCTTGTGCCACCGGAAGTACTTCTTTACCATTTTTATCTACACCTAGGTCTTTAGATTCGCTAATTGATGTACTATGTGCAAGTCCTATCTTTGATATGGTTACTTCCTTTGCTACGTTGTCACTTTTCCCCCCATCTTTTGATGGTTTACTTTGTGAAGCACATCCTGTTAACATGCCAGCAGTTAAAATTGTTGATAGAAAAATCGCAAATGATTTTTTCATGTAATCCTCCACCCCTTTAGATATATATTTTTTATTTTATATTATTTAGATTTTAGCATACTGCTATAAAATAAACAATATTAATCTTTTATATCTAATCATTTTAATTCATATTTACTCTTTATATCCAAATAAAACCGCATAATCACCTTAAAACTACAATATACTGCCTTCTCTTTTCAATATCAATATAAAGTTTCACTTCATAATCTAATCTATTATAGCTACAGCCCTTACAGGAGATCCATCTCCATTTTTAATTTTTAATGGTAATGCTGAAAACTGAAATTCTTTATTTAACAACTTATGTAAATTTTTAAGATTTTCTATAATTACAACATCTTTTCCTAATAATATTTTATGATTAGTTAGTTCTTCATTATCTATACTATCTATAGAAATAGTATCCAAACCTATACCCTTAATATTAAAAGAAGTTAAGTATTTAGCCGCTTGTTCTGATAACACTGGATAATCTTTAATATACTCTTCATTTTTCCAAAAACTATTCCAATTAGTATATATTAAAATAAAATCTTTACATGATAAATCATATTGTTTTAATATATTAACGTCTATTTTTTCACCTTTTTTGACCATAGAACAATCTATAACAATTCCCTGTCCTAAAAATTTATTTAGATTAGCATCTGATGTAGTAAATCCATTTTCAAATACATGAGATTTGCAATCTAAATGAGTTCCTAAATGAGTTGTCATATTTATCTTTGTAGTCTTATATCCATGCTCTTTTACATTTGAAACTTCTTCTATAATAGGATTTTCATCCCCTGGAAATAAAGATATATTACTTTGAAATATATGAGTTAAATCAATTACTTTCATTATTTATCTTCCTTTCTTATTTATTTAATATATAACTCCTACGAAGTAAATTTAAGACGGTTTTTTACAAATCAATATGCGCCCAATGTAAAATATAACTTTAATAATAAAATAAAAATTAGACATGAGGTGTAAATCTCATCTCTAATTTCTATTTTATCATTTTATTTTAAATTTTTGTGACTTTTCATTTAATTCATTAGCATTAATACCCAATTCATCTATCATATCATTTATTTCTAATATGCTTTTATTTACTTCTGTCATTGATGAAGTTATCTCTTCAGTAGCTGATGATATACCTTGCATTAAACCTAATACTGCATCCATAGAACTATTTACTGTATCATTTTTGTTATATACTTCCTCTATTCTAATAACATTATTTTCTATGTATTTTGGAACTTCCTCTATAAATTTTATAACTTCCATAAAAATGTTTTGAGTTTTCTTTATAGTATCTCTTTGAATTTCCGAAGATTTTTTTGTTTTATTTACACTTTCTTCTGAATAAAGAATAGATTTCATAAGTTCATTTACATGTTGATTTATATGATTAGTTGACTGTTCTGTTTGTTCAGATAGTTCTTTTATTCCCTGCGCCACTACTGCAAATCCTTTCCCTGCTACTCCTGCTTTTGATGATTCAATAGATGCATTTAAAGCTAATAGATTTATCTGTTTGGATATATTCTCTATAGTATTTACTATTTTTATAATAGTATTTGATTTATCTGTTAATATATTCATATTTTTAGATGTTTCTTCTGATAAGTTAAGATTTTCAATACTCTTATCCTCTAGATTTTTTAGTACGTTTAATATATTTGAATTTAATTTACTAGCATTCATAGCTTCATTTTGTAAAAGTAAACTTGTATCTTTAATTAAAGCAATATTATCAGTTAAATCCTTTTCTGCATCAAAGCTTATTTCCATATCTTTTGTAGTATCTGTAGCTGAACAAGCTATTTCTTCTACAGCCTTTGTTATATTTTGGGATGTTTCAGAAGTAGTATTAGTAACCTCATTTACATATTTTATTTTCTCATTTATTTTCTCAGAAGTTTCTTTAAGGCTTACAACCATTGATTTTATTTCATCTAAAGCATTATTCAACGTGCTAGCCATATAGCCTATTTCATCCTTTGAATTAATATTAACTTTAGAACTTAAATCTCCCTCACCTATTTTTTTTATAAGTTCAATAACTTTATTTAATGGTTCTACTTTTTTAGATATCATAAGTCTTATTAACAATATGCTCATTATTAATATAAGTATAGCTACTATCAATATATTACGAAATGTATCTACAATATTTCCATAAAAATCTTCGTAGTAACATCCTACATTTAAATACCAATCCCAAGGTTCATAGTAAGCTACTGCATTTACTTTCTTTCTTGTCTGTTTTTCATCTGGATTCTTCCACCAAAATGTTATTAACCCGCCATTTTCAGGATTTTTACCTTCTTTAATAATAAGTTTAGTAACATTCTCACCTTTATTATCCACTAGATTGGAGATATTTTCTCCTTCTTTAAATGGGTGCATTTTTTCAATTCCATTGCTATCTATAGCATACATATAAGCCTCAATACCCAGCTCTAATTTTTTATTTAATCCTCTAGTCTTACCGTCGTTCCCTTTTTCATTTAACATTTTGTTCTTAAATATCTCTTGTGCTTCTTCTTTTGCTAAGTTATCATTTTTAACTTGAGTTTCTAGCATATCCATCATTTCTATCCCCATATTTATTTTGTTTTTTAGAGCCTCTTCCCCTAATTTTTCTAACGTTCCTTTAGCACCTATAAATGAAACTAAAACAACAGCTAAAATTGAAATAAAAAATAAAATAAATATTCCAAGATATGATTTAAAAAGTCTTTTATCTAGCCCTTTGTTATGCTTTGTCATAAATCTCCTCCTAATTATGATTTTATGCTATGTAAATGATATCAATTACATTATCGTAATATTTTACATAATGTTAACTATATATTTTTCTTATGCATACAATTAAAGCCCTAGAATTTTAATAATTCTCGGGCTTTAATTTTCTATTAATTTATAAAATGCATTTTCCAGCTATAATATCCCTTTTCCTTATTGTTTTCATAAGTGAAATAGGCTGTAAATACATTCCCTTTTTTACTTTTAAGATTTCTAAAACCTACTCTTCCTTTTTCTAAAAGGATTTTAACCATATCTTTAGTCACCTTTTTTCCAAAGGACTGTATATATTTATCGTTTTTCCAAATGGTAAACTTACATCCATTTTTCCAATTGCTACAACCATAGCCTTTACTTCCCTCTATTACAGGATTCCCACATTGAGGGCATTTACCCAAATTCTCTACTCCCTCTGGTAGATTTATTTTTATTTTATTTAACATAGAATTATCACTTTTTATAAGCTCAACAGCCCTGTTTGTAAATTCATATATTAAGTCCATAAATTCCTTTTTTCCAAACTTACCTTTTTCTATGTCCGATAAAGTTTTCTCAAGCTTTCCTGTATACTCAAGGTCTAAAAGTTCTTTTACGGGAAATATTTCAATCATAGTTCTTCCAAGTGGTGCACATATAAGACTTTTTCCCTTGGCTTCTATGTAACCTATATCCTTTAATTTTTTAATGGTATCCGCTCTAGTTGCTGCAGTTCCTATGCTGAATCCACTTAAAATAGCATTCATCATTTCTTCAGAATTTTCATCATCTTTAAAGCTTTTTCCACAGGTTTCCATAACCCTTAGTAGAGTTTTCTCTGTATGATGCTTTGGAGGTTTTTTAGTAACAGTTTTTATTTTACTGTTTACAGCGTCTACCTTTTCTTTAACTTCTACCAATGGAAGAATAGTATCCTTAGTTTCTATTTTTTCTACTATTCTCCATCCTTCTACAATCTGAACCTTTCCCTTAGATAGAAATTCTCCCTTAACATCTTCATCATTAGCTTTAATTGTAATTTTAGTTTCCTCAAATTCAGCTATGGGCATAAACTGCATTATAAATCTGTTTTTTATAGCAATATATACTATTTCCTCATCTCTTGTTAATTTAGAAGGTTTAATATATGTGGGTGTTATAGCACTATGACTTTCTACTTTAGAACTATCAAATATCCTTTTAGATTTATTAAACCTTATTTGATTTTCATAAGAAAGACCTTTTTTTAAAGTTTCTAAAACCTTTTTAGCTCTCCCCTCTAAACTTTCATCTAAAACACTACTAGAAGTTCTAGGATAAGTTATAAATTTTTTCTCATATAAAGATTGAGCTACTTTTAGCACTTTATCAGAAGTCCATCCTTTATACTTACTTGTAACATAACCTTGTAGATTAGACAAATTAAATAGGTAAGGAGCATACTCCTTCTTCTTTTCCACATGTTTATCTACTATATTATAAGTTTTATTCTTTAATAAATCTTCAATAATTTTTAAATAACTTTTGTCCTGAAATTTTTCTGAGTTTTTCTCATAGTAAGTGCCTTCAAATTCTTTATCTTTTTTAGTTTTAAAATTAGCTAATAATTTATAATAAGTAGTAGCTTTGAAGTTTTCAATTTCCTTGTCTCTATCATAAATTATTTTAAGGGTAGGCAATATCACTCTTCCAATATTTAAAATTTTATTATCTTCTATATTGTATTTCAGAGTAGCTACAGAAGTTAAATTAATACCAATAATCCAATCACTCCACTGCCTACTTATACCTGCATCACGAAGAAATTTCATATCTTCATTACATTTTAAGTTTTTCATTCCATTTTTAACTTCATCTGGTGTCCATTCATTTAATAACAATCTATAAATTGGCTTTTTAATCTGTAAATATGAAAATAGTTCATCTCCAATAATTTGACCTTCTCTGTCCAAGTCTGTAGCAGATATTATAGCCTCCACATTTTCTCTTTCAATTAAAGACTTTATTATATTAATTTGCTTTTCTGCACCTTCATCTGTAATGTTTTTGTTGTTATTCTGTTGCTTTATTTTATATTTAAAATTCATAGGGATAAAAGGAAACTTTTCTAATCTCCATCCCTTCATAATTTCATTATAATCCTTAGCATCATATAATTGAAGCAAATGCCCAAAGGCCCAAGTAATTAAATACTCTTTTCCTTCAAAATAACCATCTTTTCTAGTCTTTATATTTAAAGCATCTGCAATATTTTTAGCTACAGATGGTTTTTCCGCAATAATTACCTTAGCCAAATTCAAACACTCCTTAACCCTTTATTTACTCTAACTATTTTAATATTAATTTAAGGAGTTTGCAAATAAATTAAAAGTTTGATTTAACTTGATTTCTTCCAGATCTCTTACTATTATATAGAGCTTTATCTGCTCTTACTAAAGCTTCTTGATAATGATTGTCACTTTTCAAAAAATGTGAAACTCCAAATGATATAGTAACTTTTAAAGTCTCTCCCTTATATTCAATGTCTTGTCTTTCAATTTTATATATTATATTGTTAAGATTTTTAATTACTTCTTCTCCTGAAATATTCGGAAATATTATAATAAATTCTTCGCCGCCCCATCTGGCAACTAAATCCGTTTTTCTTATATTACCTTTTAGTAATTTAGCTACAGCTTCTAGTACATAATCTCCTGCCTCATGACCATAGGTGTCGTTTACATTTTTAAAATAATCAATGTCACCCATTGCCAAATTAAAATTAACTTCTTTCTCTTGAAATCTTAAAAATTGTGATTGAAGATAATTCATAGTAAAATATCTATTATATAAATTTGTCAATGGATCTGTAATTGCAATACTTTCTAATCTTTTGTATTCATTTTCCACTTTAGTTTTTTCCATTACCAATTCTTGTTTTTCTCTAATAATTGTATTGTAATATTTATTTATAATTTTATAATATCTTTTCTCGAAAACAAAAATCACTAAAATTAATATTAAAATTAAACTAATAGCTATAATTATGGAGTTTATAATCTGTTTTTGAAAATGTTTTTTTAAGCTTATAACTTCACCTTTAAGCATAAGATCATCTAAAGCTTGATTAATCCACATATATTCATTAACCGAAAGTTCAGTTTTCCTCACATAATCCATAATTATATTTTGAACTTTTTTTTCTATAGTATCTTCTCTAACTACTATAGCAATAATTTTATTTTGTAAACTTTTGTATCTATTAACTTTGTATTTTTTAATATAATTAATAAATTCCTCTTCTGATTTTATGGATTTATTCAATAAAAGTTTATCTGATATATAATTTAGCTTATTTTTGTTATTATCCCAAACCAGTAAATCATATTCATTTCTATCTTTGGTTTTTAATATATTTTCAATATTTAATTCATCTTCTTTTATATGAAATTGTAATGAATTAATAATATAATCTATGTTATTATCAAATTGATCTGTAACATTTATTCTTTCTCTATCTATGTGTTTAACAGTAATATCAATTATATTTTTAATATGCTTTTTCTTTAATTGAATAGCATTGTTATATAAAGATTCTACATCTTTTTTATACATTATTTCTATATTCTTCAATTGATTAGTAGTTAAAATTATTACTGAAATCATTACTATTACAATAGAATAAAGGTATAAAATCTTTCTCAATTTAGATCTGTCCACTACACCTTCCTCCATATAAAATAAACACTTTTGAAATAATTACATGAGTGTTTCTTTAATACCTTTTAGAATTTAAATTTATTTATGTGCCTTTCCATTTCGTCAGTCATATTATTTAATGTTTCAGCAAAAGAGGCTACCTCTTCACAAGATGCAGTCATCTCTTCTGAAGAAGCTGCTATCTCTTGTGAAGATGCAGATACTTCTTCTGATATAGAAGATGTACTTTCTATTTTATCTATTATCTCATTCTTGCTTTCCTTTAACTCTGTCACAATACAATTTGCAGAATTTATTCTTGGCACTACTTGATGAACACCATTTGCTATAGATGTAAATTGAATCATAGAACCATTAATGGTTTCAACTGCCTTTTCAATTTCCTTATCTATAATTTTAGTATCATCTATTATCTTATCTGTTTTATTAGATATGGATTTTATTATTAGATTTATGTTCTTTGAAGAATTTTTAGTTTGCTCTGATAACTTTCTTATTTCATCTGCAACCACCGTAAATCCTCTTCCGGCTTCTCCTGCTCTTGCAGCTTCAATAGCCGCATTTAATGCTAATAAATTGGTTTGTTCTGCTATACTGTTTATAAGATTTGTTATTTCATTTACTTCATTTATACCTGTTGCTAATTTGGCTATTTCTTGTGAAAATTCTTTGAAGGAATCTCTAACCTTTTGTGTTGATTTAACAAGTATCTTCATACCTTGGATTCCTCCTGTAGATAGCTTATCTATATCTTCAGAGCCTTCCATCACTTCCATCATCTCTTTAACTATACTATCTATTTTATTAGAGAAATTTTGACTTATTTCCGCTATTTTAATTAAATCCATTGATTGCCCCTGGGTACCTTTTGCCACGTCTTGAATAGTTTCTGAAACACTTCCTGAAAGTGATGCCATTTCCTCTGAAATTGAGCTTAAATTAGCAGCTTCTTCACTTATGTTAGAT
Source organism: Clostridium tetani (assembly GCF_900167265.1). Lineage (GTDB taxonomy): Bacteria > Bacillota > Clostridia > Clostridiales > Clostridiaceae > Clostridium_G > Clostridium_G tetani. The sequence continues at coordinate 163,998 of NZ_FUWT01000002.1, read as the reverse complement.
GAATGTTGTTTAAATGAAATCATCATTTCTTTTATATTTTTAATAGATTTATCTATGGAGTTTGCCATTTCTCCTATTTCATCATTTCTTTCCTTAAGCTTTTTAGGCGCTTGTACTTTTAGATTACCTTGTCCAAATTTTATTATTACATTTTTAAGATTAGTAAGGGATTTTGATAAATTGTTGCCTATACAATAAGCTAACAAAATATTAATTACGCATCCTAACAATGTAGCTATGGAAGAGAATATCTTAATAGAGTATATATCTTCTGATACCTCTTCCTCATCTAATATAACTATAAGCTTCCATCCTGTCTTTTCATTAGTATAGAAACCTGCGAATTTTGACTTATCTTTGTATTTATATTGAAAAACTCCCTTATCATTGCCTGAAACTTGATTCCAAAAGCTTTCTTTTAAAATAGTACCTATAAGTTCACTATCTTTATGTACTAAAATTCTTCCTTCAGCGTCAGCTATGGCTAAATATCCTTCCTTTCCCAATTTAGTTCTTGATGTTTGCCTCATTAAGGCTTTTAAACTTACATCAATACAAGCTACTCCTATAACTTTCTCCTGTTTTTTGACAGTCTTTGATATGGATATCATCTTTTCTCCATATAAATCATCATAGCATTTTGAAAAAAATATTTTATTAGGATTACTTTTGGCTTCCTTAAACCACTCTCTATTTCTTGCATCATATTTATTAGAAGGCTTGATAACCTTTCCCTCAGATTCAACTATAACCCCACTTACATCTGTAAAATGTGCATATGCTATATCTGGACTACTATTTTTAATCGTTCTTAAGAAATACTTTAAACTATCTAAACTTTCTTTATTGTTAATATCAAAATTTATTAGAGTAGGATTTTCACTAGCCACTTTTAAGCTATTTTCCATTCCTTCAAAAAATGTAGTTATACTATAATTAACTTGGGTTGAGAATTGAGCCGTGGTATCCATAAGTTCATTTTTTAAGATTTTATAAGATTTTTGATATAATAAAAAACTTAACATTAATAAACTAAAAACAACTATAGAAGATGTCGCTACAATTAGCTTTGTTTTAATACTTTTTATTTTCTTTTTACCACTTTCACTTTCTTTTTTAATATTATTGTTATTCTTTTTTTTGTTTAATTTGATTTTAGCCATTCTTCTCGCCCCTTATTAGATAAAATTTAAGTCGTATTATGTCATATTGTCTATATTATTCTTCGTAGATTTTTGTTGATTATTAACATATAATGAGAAAATTTATTATTTATCTTTCATTTTATCTTTAATTATTCTTATATTAGATTGTTAAAAACTAAAAACCAATAGACTTTATTATAAATCTACTGGTTTTTACAAACTTATATAGGTGCTTCATTAAATAATTTCCCAAGAACTATTATCATTTGTTAAAAATGAATGTAAACTTCTTAATGCACATTCTACCATATCACTAACTGCCTGATCTGTATAGAATGCTAAATGAGGAGTTAATATTACATTAGGTAAATTTCTAAGTATTGCAAATTCATCATGATTTATGATTTTTAAACGACAGTCATTGTGAAGTATCCCCAATTCATTTTCTATAACATCAAGAGCCGCTCCTCCAATCTTTCCACTCTTTAGTCCTTCTATTAAATCAAAGGTATTTATTAATTCTCCGCGAGCTGTATTTATAATCTTTACACCATCTTTCATTTTTGAGATGGTTTCTTTATTTATTAAATGATAATTGCTTTCAAATAATGGTGTATGTATTGTTATAATGTCTGCCTTTGATAATAATGTACCTAAATCCACATATTCTACATATTTTTTCATTTCTTCATTTGGATATAAATCATAGGCAATTATTTTACAACCAAAACCACTGAAATTTTTTACAACTGATTGACCTATACGTCCTGTTCCGATAACTCCTACTACTTGATTGTGTAGTTCATTACCCATTAATCCAGCTAATGAATAATCATTGCCTACACTTCTTTTTAAAGTTTCTATAACTCTACGATTTAACATTAATGCAAGCATCGTTGCAAAATCCGCTACTGAATTTGGTGAGTAAGTTGCATTACTTACTTTTATTCTAAATTCCTTAGCTGCTTCCATATCTATATTGTTATAACCAGTACTTCTTGATGCTAAATATTTAGTTCCACCTTTACTTAATTTCTCTAAGGTTTCTCTTTTAGCATTACAGTTGCCAAGTATAGAAACAGCTTCTATTCCATCTGCTAAATGTGCATTTTCGGGTGATAACCCCTCTTTTATACAAGTAACATCTAAATTTAATTCTTTAGAAAATTTTTCAAAAGCTAAGGCTTCATCTGGTCTACATGCATATGCAATAATTTTCATTTTTACATTCCTCCTCTATTATTTAAATTCTATTAAATAATCCTCATCTTTAACAATTTTTAATACATTTACAAATAAATACTTAAATACAAAACTTAATACAAGTGGTACTACTACAAATGCTATTACTGTGACTATTAAATTTCCTATACTATATCCAGCTATGTTTAAATGATTTATAGGTCCTATTAATCCACTAATACCAAATCCCGCACTCATTGGTGTACCTTGTATCTTTTGTATTCCACCTAATGCTCCAACTATTGCTGCATTTGCAATTATTGGTAATATCATTACTGGTTTCTTTACAAAGTTTGCCATTTGCATCTTTGGTGATCCCAGTACATGAGCTAGGGAAGTTCCTGTTCCATTCACTTTAAATCCCGCTACAGCTAAACCAAAGCCTGCTGCACATATTCCAAGGTTTGCAGCTCCTGAACCTATTCCACTTAATGAAATTGCCATAGCAACTCCAACCGTTGATACTGGTGAAACTATTAATATAGCAAAAGTAACAGATATAAATATTCCCATTAACACTGGTTGGAAGGTTGTAAACATATCTACCATACTTCCTAAATATCTTGTTATAGAAGATACATATGGAAGTATTTGAAGTCCAATAAATCCTACAAGGGTTATTACAAATGTTGGCACACAAAGCATGGTATATGCTTTTAGTTTATCTCCTATATACAATATTAATAATACCGCTATAGCAGCTGTTATTCCTGCATTTATTACATCTCCCATACCTGCAAATTGTAATACCTTGCCACTTACTTTTAAAGCTCCAGAACCTATCATTGTAGTTATGGCTAAAGTTCCTGATTGAATAGGAGACATTTTAAATTGCATAGCTATACAAAATCCCATTACAACAGTTAACAAATTACTAGCCATTTTTGTAATGTCTACTATTGCTTGTATATTAAGAGCTTTACCTAGTTCTCCTAATAAAGCAGAAGGTATTAGTGCAACTACAATACCAATACTCATGCCTGTAAGTATCTTACTAACAAACTCCTTAGAGTTAATTTTGTTTTCTGACATTGATAAATCCACTCCTAACTTGATTATTATTTTTTTAACAATGTTTACTTTAATCTGTACTCCAAGGTCATTGTCAAGTATATTATTTACATAAAAAGGGCGAGATATTATCTCACCCTAACTTGAATTTCTGATATCATATCTTCTACTGACTTTGTAAAAGTATAATCAATTAGACAATATTCATATATATCACTTATAGCTTCATATCCATTTTCTTTTATCCAATTTAAAAGATATTTAACTGCTCCTTCATTGTAGTATCCACCATTTTTATACATACAAATATATTTGCCCTCTTTAAGAATGGTTTGTTCTTTAATATCATATTTATCAGGAATACTTATAAAAGATCCCACATTTTTGCTAAAGCCTTCTTTTATACCTTGTTTTAAATATATTGTGCCATACTCTTGATGAGAAAATAAGTTTAATTGTTGAAGATAATTTAATGCTCTCCTATAGGTTAGCATTATTTCTTCTTTATTATCTTCGTTAACTTCTTCTTCACATTTTAAATAAAAAACTTTTCTTTTTGTGAATATCTTAACTGATGGTTTATATAAATCTTTTTTATCAATATATTTTGTCTTTTTATAAAAATTTAATAAATGTTCAATACTATTATGCATTTCCTGAAGTTCTTCCATTGCATTCATTATTTCTTTATCTCTAGATATTAAAGCTTCTATTACTAAATCATGTTCCCTATTATCCAAAAGATTTTTTATTTCCTTTAGAGAAAAACCAATCTTTTTTAAATATACAATCTGCTTAAGTATTGGAAGTTCTTTCATTTCATAATATCTATAATTATTTTCTTCATCTACATATTGTGGCTTGAAAAGTCCAATTTTATCATAATATATTAAAGTTTTTTTAGATATATTGTGCATTTTTGCAACTTCATTTATTTTATATTTTTTATGTTTCAAAACCCATCCTCCAAACTATACCCCTACTTCATTCTTTTTAAGTGTTTTCTTATAAAAACATAATTATACGTTATATCTATTCTATAATTTTTCTACAATATTCTTGCCAAATTGTCTACATCTATTCATAGCATCTTTATCTGGATTCCAAAGTTCTTTTATTCCTGATTCTAGTATTTCAAACTTTCCATTCTTTAATTTTTCCTCTAATATTTTCACTGCCTCTCCACTCCATCCATAAGCTCCAAAAGCCGCTGCTTTTTTATTCTTTAATCCTAATCCTCTTATCATATCAAGTATTCCTGCTGTAGCAGACATAATACTTTTATTTACTGTTGCAGAACCTACTAATAGCACTTTTGATTTAAATATTTCTGTTATAACATCATTTTTATCTGAATGCGCCGCATTAAAAAGTTTAACTGTAATATCTTTATTTACAGATTTAATCCCCTCAGCTATACCTTCTGCCATTCTTCTTGTTCCATTCCACATAGTATCGTAAAGAACGGTTATTTGATTTTCTTCATAGCCATTAGCCCATTTTATGTACTGCTCTATTATTTGAGCCGGATTATCTCTCCATATGACTCCATGACTTGTGGCTATGATGTTTAGTGGTAAATTAAGCGCTAAAACTTCTTCTATCTTTTTAATTACAAAGCTATTAAAAGGTGTTAAGATATTAGCATAGTATTTCATACTTTCTTGATATAATTCAGCCTGATCTACTAAGTCATTATACATTAAATCTGAGGCATAATGTTGACCAAAAGCATCATTACTAAACAATATATTCTCTCCTGACATATAGGTAAACATACTATCTGGCCAGTGTAACATTTTAGCCTCTACAAAGGTTAGTTTACTTTCACCTATATCCAAAGTATCTCCTGTTTTTACCTCAACAAAGTTCCAATCCTTATGATAATGTGCCTTTAAAATTTTAGCTCCATCAGCAGTACAATAAATAGGTGTATTAGGAATCTCCTTCATTAGTAGTGGCAAAGCTCCACTATGATCTATTTCATTATGATTCATTATTATATAGTCAATTTTATTTAAATCTACTTCTTTTTTTAAGTTCTCCACAAACTCCTTAGAAAAGGGTTCCCATACTGTATCAATTAAAACTATTTTTTTATCTTTTATTAGATAGGAATTGTAGGATGTCCCCCTATGAGTTGAATATTCATCTCCATGAAATCTTCTTAATTCCCAATCAATTTTACCAACCCAAGTAACTTTATTTGTTACTTTAAAGCTCATTGTAAACCCTCCTTTTTATATCTATATATTTAATATGCTCATATTAAATATATTTAATCAAAATTATTATAATATAATTTTTTCTTATAATTACATAATGATTTGCAATTGGATTTTATAATTTTATGGTGATAAAATCAAAATGAAGGTTAATTAAGGAGGAATAATTTATGTTATTTATTAAAAAATATTCAGTTGGAATACTATTTACAGCAGTACTTGCAGTTATATCAGGTTTCATTAGTAACCTAATTCCCTATAGACTTATAGGTGCAGGAGTTTTTGCACTACTCATTGGTATGTTTTTAAATCCTATAGTATCAAAATATACAGTACTAAATAAAGGTCTTAACTTTACATCAAAAAAGATATTACGTCTTGCCATTATACTTATGGGAATTACTTTGAGTTTTTCTCAAGTTTTAGAAGTAGGTAAATATTCCTTGATAGTTATGGTATTTACTCTTATAACAGCTTTTGGTGGGGGATACTTACTTGGTAAGCTCTTTAAAATGGATTGGAAACTATCAGGTCTTATATCTGCTGGAACTGGTATATGTGGTGGTTCTGCCATAGCTGCTATTTCACCAGTTATTGATGCAGAGGATAGTGATATTGCCTATGCTATATCTGCAACGTTTATATTTGATGTAATTATGGTAATTCTTTTTCCAATAGCAGGTAAATATTTTAATATGACTGATTTAGGTTATGGACTTTGGGCTGGAACCGCAGTAAATGATACATCATCAGTAGTTGCCGCAGGTTATGCCTTTTCTGATGTTGCTGGTAATTTCTCCGTAATAGTTAAGCTTACACGAACCTTATCTATTGTTCCTGTTGTGCTTATATTCTCATATATAAATGAACGACTTATAAGAAAAACTAAAAATGAAAATTTTAAAGGAAATGAATCTACTTATCATAAAGATAAAATTAATATATCAAAAATTTTTCCCTGGTTTATATTATTATTTCTTGTTATGGTTGCCATTAAAAGCACTGGAATAATTCCTAACACAATAAGCCATTTTATTTCTAAATTAAGTAAATTTTTAATGGTAATGTCACTGGGAGCAATAGGTCTTAAAACTAATTTTAAAAGCCTTGCAAAATCAGGTTTTGCTCCAGCGGTACATGGATTTATTATTTCTTTATTGGTTGTTGTAGTTTCTTTTTTAGTGCAAATGACTTTGGGACAAGTATAAATATAAAAAATAAACTGTAACCAGAAAATAGGTTTACAGTTTATTTTTATATTTATTTAAAACTTTTTAATGGTATTTTAAATTCTTTTATCCCCTCACTATACGGTGCAATTTCGTATGGATTAAAATAAACAACTAAATTACTATCTTCTATATAATAAGGCTGATCTTGAATTATACCATAAAAATCTGAAGATGCATTTTCATAATATTTATTTGGATTTTTAGTCATATCATTTCTTATAAAATCATTGATTATATTTTTATAATCTTTCTTATTATGAAATAAATCCTTTAAATAAATTTCTTCTCCTGTATTTAAATCAACATTCAAGCTCTCATTGTAGCCTAAGCCATGAGCACCACCAGTGTACTCATAAAAACACATAGTTAAACTTAATATATTATTTTTATTAAATGATGTTTTAAATTTTAAAATAGCCTGATAACTATTAGTAAGAGCATTTTCTTTTTTAGCTTCTTTAGCCATATTTTCAATATCTTTTTTAAAATCCATGGCCCTATTTTCTATTATTTTATTTATCTTAGTTTCTATTTCTTTATCCTTTAATCCATTTATTAAAGGGATAGTCATATCTACATCTATTATATCATTTTTAAATTCAATTTTTTTACTACTTATATTATAACTTTCTTTATTTAAATTTTGTGAAGAGTAAATAGTTGTAGGATGAACATTTACAGCATTACTTGAATTAATTGCAAAAGCAGGACTTGTATTCCCAACTAACGAAGCTGTTAATGCCATACATAATAATTTTCCCATAAATATTACCTCCAATATTTTTTATTCTTAATTATAATATACTTCTTATACTATTTTTAGAAGTTACGAAATATATAAGATAGAGTTACATTTTGGTAACAAATACAATATTTATTACTTTGTATCCATACACTTTCTCTAATTATTATTTAATGTTATATTTAAAATAAATAATTTAATTTAAAGGAGATATATTTATGTCAAGAAGACCTAAAATTAAAATAACAGTAATTGGCAAGAAAGAAAAGGGTGGCTGTCATTATGCTCATAAGATAGGGGACTCTTTTGATTTTGATACAGAAAGAGGAGAATTATGCCCTATGGCTCTCCACGTAGCCTTTCCATACATTGATATTTTAAGATATGGCGGAAGTATACCTGGAGGAAAAAATGAAAACGAATGTACATTTTGTTGTCCTGATCCAGAGGTTATAAATGTGTTTAGAATTGAGAAACTTTAAGCTAATAAAAAGGAACCCTTAAAAGAGTTCCTTTTTCAAACTTATTTTGCTGCATTTTGACCAGCAATTCTACCAAACACTGTAATATCAGCAAGTGCATTACTTCCTAATCTATTTGTACCATGGATACCTCCAGTAACTTCACCTGCTCCAAATAATCCTTCTATTACTTTACCATCTTTATTAATTACTTGAGCCTTAGTATTAATCTTAATTCCACCCATTGTATGATGAACAGCAGGAGCTGCTTTTAATATATAGTAAGGTCCTTTTTCTATAGTAGATGGCATACTACGTTTATTAAATTCTTCATCCCTACCAGCTTTAACATAACCATTGTATCTATCCACACTTGCTTTTAATTCTTTTACGTTAATATCAAAGAATTTCGCTGCTTCTTCTAATGTATCCGCTTTCACAAGTAATTTATTTTTATATAAATAGTCGATTTCTGCTGCATGATGTTCTTCTAATTTACTTGCTTCTAACCCCTTTTGGTCTAATATTTGATAACATACACTTCCTGTTTGCTTTTTAATAGCCATAGATATTACGTCACGTCTTTCAAGTTCTTCTACAAAACGTTTACCTTCTTTGTTTACCATAATAGTATGTCCATAAAGTCTTGCATCTCCAAAATAAAGTAATGTACCTGTTAATGGATCGCATATAGGATATGTTTGAATATATTTCATACCATCTAAAGCTGCACCAACCTTTTCAGCCATAACAATACCATCGCCTGTACTTCCCACCGTATTTGTAGAAAGAACCTTTTCATCTATCTCAGGATTATATTTAACTCTCATTTCAAGATTTGATCCAAATCCACCTGATGCTATAATAACTGCTTTATTTGTGTTAAAAGTATATTTTGTATCTTTACTTTCTGCTTGTATACCAGTAACTTTTCCATTTTTATCAGTAATTAATGAAGTTGCAGGAGTTTCATATAATATAGGTATATTTAAACTTTTAGCCTTTGCCACTTGTTTATTAATAATTTCTTTACCATTTGCTCCCGCCGGAATTAAACTTCTTTTAACAGAATGTCCACCAAAAAACATAAGTTCATCTTGCCATTTAACACCTATTTCATCTTTAAGCCATTTAGCACCTTCAAGGGCATTTTCTGCAACAACCTTTACTAGTTCAGGGTTATTTTTAGAATCTCCACCTTTTATAATATCCTGTGTAAATTGCTCTACACTATCCTTAATCCCCTCTTTTTGTTGTATCCAGTTATTTGGAGCAGCATATTCAGCACCAGATATTAGTGTATTACCACCAGCCATAGGCATTTTTTCTAGTACAATTACATCCCTACCCGCTTGTTTTGCTTCTATAGCAGCACAAAGACCTGCTCCGCCTGCTCCAACAACAACTATATCATGAGTTTTACTAACTTCTTTTTTATTTTCACTTTTATCTTTACCTTTTTCTTCGAGTTTCTTTAACATATCTGGAGTTGCACCTGCTGATTTTAATGCAGCTTTAACTGCTTCTAAAAAACCATTAGATGTAAGTGTGCAACCTGAAATCCCATCAATATCAAGACTATTAGTTGAAATAATATTTTTTGTAAGTGTTTTCATAGCACTATCATATCCTGGGGTTTCCTTTTGTTCTAAAACCTTAATATCAATAATTGCATCATCTTTAATTGCTATTTCAAGAGATATTTTTCCGCCTTTTCCGTTTCCCTCTCCTTTATATTTGCCATTAGGAATTGCTGTCTTAGAATTACCACAGGCAACAAGGCTCATGGTCATAAATATTGCTAATAAAATTGTTATAAACTTTTTCAAAATTCTTACCTCCTAATTATAATTGTTAAAATATTAACTACATTAACAATAATATAACATGTCATGTTAACAAAGTATTTATATTTATTTGCATATTTTTGTACTTTTAACTACAATATTTGATAAAATATAAGTATTGTATATAATTATTAATGTAATAGTAAATATGAATATTATATTAAAATCAACCATTTTCTTTGACAATGAGGTGTAAAACTATGTCTTTACGTTTTAAAATTATCATAACTTTTATGTTATGCATTGTACTAACTTTTTCTCCTCTATTATATATAATGCAAACTAAGGTAAAGGATTTTAACATGAAACAATTGGAACATGAGACAATACAATTAATTGATTCTAAAAGCAATGAAATCGGTGCTTGGCTCAATCATCGTATTGGAGAAATTAAAATTATTCATGAGTATCCTGCCTGTAAAGAGATGAACTTTTCTCAATTAAAACCCTATTTAACACAATTAAATCATGTATTTGGAAATCAATATGGTACCTTTGCTCTTGGAGGGTTGGATGGAAAAGGATGGATAGATGATACTTTGGTAATTGATGTGTCTCAACGTGAATATTTTAAGAAAGCAATGTCAACGAATGTTGAATATGTTATAAGTAAACCCCTTGTCTCAAGATCTGATAATAAACCTATATTTCTTATCTGTTATCCAATTTTAAATGATAATAAGGATAAAATAGGCTTTATTAATGGCTCTGTAAATTTAGATAAGATATCTAATATTATCCATGACATTGATATACATAATGGCTTTGCATGGATTATGAACAAAAATACTGATATTTATTCTACTACTAAAGAAAATTTAAATAGTAACTATATTTCTTTAGAGGAATTATCTTGTATTGCTAACCAATCAAAAAATAAGAGTTCAGGTACAGTTGCATTAAAAAATGTACATAATAAGGATTCTACAGTATTTTTTTCTTCCGTACCCTATACAGAAAATTGGATTTTATGTATCATAGTTGAAAATAAGAAAATTCATACACAAATCAACCAAATAATAAACCTAATTCTTTTTGTAGGGTTGATTCTACTACTAGCCGCTATATTATTATCTATTGTTATTTCAGGTTCTATTGTAAAACCTATACATAGATTAAAAAGCAATATGTTGGAAATATCCAAGGGTAACTTTGATTCCTATTATGAGATAAAAAACAATGATGAAATTTCTATATTAGGACAAGTTTTTAATCAGATGCTCACTGATATTAAAAGGCTTATAAATAAAGTTTATCAAGTTGAAAAACAGAAACGAAGTGCAGAGTTAAGGGTACTTCAATCTCAAATAAATCCTCATTTTCTATACAACACATTGGATACAATACAGTGGAAAGCTTTAGAATACAATGCATTTGAGGTTGTAGATATGATTAATTACTTATCAAATTTTTTTAGAATTTCTTTAAGTGATGGAAAAGAATTTATTACAATTTCCGATGAAGTAGCACATGTTAGTAATTACTTAGAAATTCAAAAGATCCGTTATAAAGATAAAATTAGTTATTCTATGGATGTAGATAGTTCACTTGATCAATACCTTATTCCAAAACTTATTGTACAACCTTTAGTAGAAAACTCTATATATCATGGACTTAAGCTTCAAAAACACAAAGGTATAATTAATGTATCTATTTCTTCAAAAGACGGATTTCTTTTTATTAAAGTGATAGATAATGGTTTAGGTATGGATGTAGAACAGCTTAGAACTCTTCGTAAAAATCTTTGGGAATCCATTGAAACAAATCATTATGGACTATATAACATTAATGAACGTCTAAAACTTGCCTTTGGAAAAAAATATAGTATTGAAATAAAAAGTGAATTAAAAATAGGAACTCAGGTATTGTTAAGAATACCTTTAATAAGTGAGGGATTTGAATGTTTAGAATAGTAATTGCCGACGATGAAGATACCATTCGCAATGGTTTAAAAAACTTAATAGAATCCTACGAACTAAATTTATCAGTAATTGCCACAGCTAAAGATGGTGAAGAAGCAATGAAAGTTATTGAAAAATACCATCCTGAAATTATTTTAATGGATATAAATATGCCTTTTATGAATGGATTAGACGTCATTAAAGGTATTCATGAAAGAAACAAAGATGCTAAAATTATTATAATTTCTGGCTATAGTCAGTTTGAGTATGCTCAAAAAGCTTTGGAGTTAGGGGTTTTTAACTATCTACTAAAACCCATTAACTACCGTGATTTTAAAGACATACTTATTAAAGCAATGGATTCTTATTCAAAAAGAATGTGGGAAATTTCTAAAATAAAAGAAGGAAAAGAAAAAATAGAAAGCTGTAAGGATGTAGGTAATCTTGCAATTTCCTATATTAAAAAAAATTTTTCAAATAACGAAATTTCTCTTAACTTAGTAGCTCAACAATTTTATATAAGTCAATCTTATCTTACTAGAGTTATTAAACAAAAAACAGGAGTTAGCTTTACAGATTACCTTAATAAATTAAGAATAAACATGGCAAAAAAACTTCTTACTGACAATAATAATGACTATACTATCAATGATATTTCCAATATGGTGGGATATAGTAGCCAACATTATTTTAGCAGAGCCTTTAAAAATTATATGGAGATTTCACCCAAAAATTATCGTAATAAAGTAAAATCATTAATAAAAAACACCACTAAGTAATAACTTAATGGTGTTTTTTATTACACTTCAAATAGTTTAAGTATCTCTTCCTCTGTTAAAGATGCAAAATTTTCACCGCTGGATAATTCATCTCCCATTAATTCTGATATAAGCTTCTTTTTTTCTTCTTGAAGTAAAATAATTTTTTCTTCAATAGTTCCCTTAGCAATAATTTTTATAACTTCTACTACATTTTGTTGACCTATTCTATGAGCCCTATCTGTAGCCTGGTCTTCTACCGCTGGATTCCACCAAGGATCAAAGTGAATTACCACATCAGCTGAAGTTAAATTTAATCCTGTACCTCCAGCTTTTAAGCTTATTAAAAATACTGAGTTTTTTCCATCATTAAAATCTCTTACCATATTCATTCTTTTTTCTGAAGGTATGGAACCATCTAAATAGCTAAAATCTATCCCTTCTTTAATAATTCTTTTACCAATATTCTTAAGTACAGATGTGAATTGAGAAAAAATAAGTATTCTATGACCTTCTCCTATACTTTGAAGAAGAAGGTCCACTAAAGCTTCCATCTTACCATTACCACCATTATAATCTTTCATTGTTACAGTTGGATCTAAACACAACTGTCTTAGTTTTGTTATATAAGAAAGTATGGCTATTTTACTTTTTTTAAATTCATCATCCTTTACCTTTTTTTCAATAAGTTCCATTGCGTAATTTGCATAGGCTTTATAAACCTTCTTTTGCTCGTTGTCTAATGTTACCATTAATGTTTTTTCTATCTTATTTGGCAACTCACCTAAAACCTGATTTTTTCTTCTTCTAAGGATAAATGGTTTTATAAGTTTATTTAATTCTTCTAAAACCTCAGGACTTTCTTTAAGCCTTTTATTATATCTTACGCTAAATCTTTTTTCATCATATAGGTATCCTGGCATTATAAAATCAAAAATAGACCATAACTCCATAATGGAATTTTCTATTGGTGTTCCTGTTAGAGCAAACCTTGTCTTTGCTTTTATTTTTTTTACAGCCAATGCATTTTGAGAATTTAAATTCTTTATATATTGAGCTTCATCTAATATGCAATGATCAAACTCTATGATGTTATAACTTTCTAAATCTCTTTTTAATAAATTATAGGTTGTTATAGCTACATCGTAATTTCCTATATTTTTAATTATATCTTCTCTATCTTCTTTCGTCCCATTAATTGCCACTACCTTTAAACTTGGAGCAAATTTTTCAAATTCATCTATCCAGTTATATATTAAAGACGTGGGCGCTACAATTAAGGATTTACTGTTCTTATTAGATAATATAAAGGAAATTGCTTGAATAGTTTTACCAAGTCCCATTTCATCTCCTAAAATTCCACCAAAACCTAAGTAATCTAAGGTCTTAAACCAATTATATCCTATCCTTTGATAATCTCTTAAATTACCATTCAAATTAGTTGGTTCTTCAAATTTTAACTTTTCTATATTTTTAAACTTATCCCTTATTTCCTTTAACTCTTTTTTCCCTTTTATGTATTTAATCTTGTTTCCCTCTAAATAGCTATCAAGATAAACACCTTTATTTTTAGCTATTTCAATATGATTTCCATATATTTCCTCAGGAGATATAACATCTAAAAGCTTTAGAAATTTATTAAGTTCTAGTTCCTGTAAATCAATGTACTCCCCATTCTCCAATTTATAATACTTGAGATTGTCTCTAAATGCTCTTAATATATTATAAGTTTCCTGTGGTGATATATCTCCTATTTTAAAATCCATTTCAAAATAATCATGTTTTCCCGCTTTTATACTTCCAAAAATCCCATTGCTTCCAATAGATTTTAACCCTTTAAAATTTTCAGAATAATATACCTCTCCTATTTCTTGAAGCTTACTTATTTCACTTTTAAAAAATCTAAATTTATATTCTTCTTCACATCTAAGATAAAATTTTTCTTTTATTTCTTCAAAATCTAATGCCTTTAATTGTAGTATAACCTGTTGTTCCTTTTTAGACTCTCTATATACGATCTTTTCTTTGCAATCCTCAAATATATTAAATTCAAAGTTTCCATATTTAACTTTTACTATAAGTACAATTTCTTTACCTTCCTGGTCAAAATAAAAATTAAATTTGCACTTCTCCATTACTATTTTATTCTTTATATTTCTAGATAAACTAACATTATTAGATAAAAAGTTAAGATCTGGAACAAGTCTTCTTAATATAGTTTCTTCATCTTCTTGTCCCATAGTAACAATTCTCATTTCATTAAATACCTTAAGATAAGGATTAATTTTATAACAAAACTCATAATTTGGAATATATATAGTTGTACCATATAAAAAAACGCTATTATTAGAATCTAAAGTTATTGGCATTCCATCTCGCACCTTAAGAATATAGTTTTCCTTTACTTTTTTTAAATCAAAATCTATATCTGGAGCTTTATCTAAAATCTCTGTTTCTACAGCCCTATAAAAAAATCCTTCATTTAAATATACTTTATGATTTTTTATAACTTCAAAAAATTCTCTTACTAAATATTGAGGAACCTTTAAATATTTTCCTTCTATATTTTTCTCTGTATTTTTACTAATATATTTATATTTTCCTTCTATATTTTTTAGCATCTCAATAAAATCAATAAGTCTTTTATCCTTTGTACTTAATCTTTGGCTTCCTATATCAAAAGTAAAATTCTTACTGTATTTTATAGGAAAGTTATTATGATAGGCTGATAAGAATTCATTAATATCTTTTAAAATATAAAGTTTGCTAACTCCTTTTTCTTTAAATCCTATTCTAAATTCAGCTATAATATTTTGTTTCCATTCATTTTTATTTATATACACTTCTATTTTTATTTCATTCTTATATTTTCCATCTCCTAAAAGTATAGATAAAGTATTATTCTTATTGTTTCTTTTAAATATATTTTTCCCATTTAACTTCTCTTCATTTAAAAGAGGATGATTTATTAAATCCCTTAGAGCCTTATAAAAAGTTGCTACTAGATGCTTACAACAATAATTTCTTTTTCTAAACTCATTTTTTTCATAATCTTTGCAACTACAAAAGGTAGAAAAAATACTTTTATTTCTTACATCTATCTCAATTTTTGTATTGTACTCATTAAAAAGATTTTCTGAGATTACATTAGAGTTTATATAAATTAAATTATCTTCGCTAGTAATATCTAAAAAAGATACTAAATCATTGTTAATAATTCTTTGTCCTTTTAAATGGTTATTGCCACTAGTTTCTTTGTTAAATATTTGTAATAATCTATTTTCATCCATGATGTTTTCACCTTGCTTATTTATTTTTTTCAATTCTTTAATTATATCATAAATAAAATATCTATAAATAATAGACTTTATAGTATATAATTAAAGAATCATTAAAAACATTAAAGGTGGGTCTAAATGAGAAATTTAAAGATGATATTAGAATACGACGGAACTAGATATAAAGGATGGCAAAAACAAAAGAAAGATGTTTTAACTATACAAGATAAAATAGAAACTGTATTATCTAAAATGACTGGAGAAGATATTCAAGTAATAGGTTGTGGAAGAACCGACGCAGGCGTTCACGCCGAAAATTATGTAGCAAACTTTCATACTAATTGTGATTTTACTGTGGATTATATGTTAGATTATCTATATGAATTTTTACCTGAAGATATAGTGGTAAAAACTATGAAGGATACCAGTGAAAGATTCCATGCAAGATATAATGTAAAGTCAAAAACTTATGTTTATAGAATAAATAATAATAAATTTAGAAGTGTATTTAATAAAAAGTATGCTTATCATGACAATGAGAAACTTAATATAAGTGCAATGAAAGATGCTGCAGAATTTTTAATTGGAACTCATGACTTTAAAAGCTTTACTCGATTAAAATCTAATTCTAAATCAACTATTAGAGCTATTAAATACATAAACATAACAGAAAATCAAGGTATAATAAGTATAGAAGTTAATGGAAATGGCTTCTTGTTAAATATGGTAAGAATCGTTGCAGGGGCTCTTTTAGAGGTGGGTAAGGAAAATATTAAACCCATAGATATTGAAAAAATGTTAAATGAGAAGAAAAGAGCAGATGCTAGTCTAATCCTTCCTGCAAAGGGATTATGCTTAAAGGATATTCAATATTAATAGTAAAAATAAACTGTAAACACCTTTGTTTTGTTTACAGTTTATTTTATTAATCCAAAAATATTCTATTTATTCATATAGTCCAAAACCAGTTATAACTAATGTATCCCAGTCACTTTCTTCATTGTTAATCCAATTATATTCAATCTTAAGCTCTTTTAACCAAGCATTAAGACCACTGCTATTCTTACTTGGGTTTGGAGATTGTCTTCCAAATTTATCTTTTATAATTTCAAGTAACTTTATTTGTTCTTCCTTTTCTAATTTCTCATCTACCATTTCTTCTATAATTTCACAACACTCTCTATAAGAAAAATGATCCTCTGAGTACAATTCATCAGCTAATAATTGTCTTTTATTATTTAAATCATCTCTTATGGCATTAATTTCTTCTACATTGGATAAATATTTTTTTGCAATGTTCATAGCTGCAATATCTCTATCCATTTTCTTTATTGATTTTTCTAATTTTTCATTTCTCATTTTAATACTCTCACTTTGCTTTTTATTTAGTCATTATTTAATGACAATAATTTTATTATATCATATTTATTTATTATATATTACAATTTCTATTCAAATGCAATTTTTGTCTTTTCATCCATTTCTATTAACTGTGTTCTATCTTCTGCTGACAGCATAATAGTATCATAGGCTTTTATTACAGTTCCTCCATTAGGAGTTATTAGTTTGTCTTTACGTTTAATCATAACAATCAATATACCCATTGGAATGTCAATATCTTTTATAGCTTTCCCTACCATTTCACTATTTTCAGTAATGTTAAGTTCTAGTAATTCAGCATGAATTTCTCCCGAATAATCAGTAAAAGTTTTGAGTACTGTTTCTTCTTCACCTATCAAATTAAGCTTCTTAGCTATGGGAATAAAAAAAGTTCCCTGAACTAGAACGGAGACTAAAGCCACAAAAAATACTATGTTGAATATCTCATCTGCAACTGTAAGTCCAGCTGTTAAAGGGTACGTTGCAAAAACTATAGATGCAGCACCACGAAATCCAACCCATGATACAAGTAACTGATCTTTTATAGGTCGTTTAAATAATGTTAGTACACAAAATACCGCAATTGGCCGTGCTATAAATATAATAAAAGCTGCCGTACCAATTCCTTTTAATGCAACTTGAAATAAACGTGAAGGAAATACTAATAACCCTAAAGTGAAAAACAGTAAAATTTGCATAAGCCAAGACAAACCATCAAAATAACGAACTAAACTTATCTTATGAACAAGCCTGCTGTTTCCCATAATTAATCCAGTAATATAAACTGCTAAAAAACCATTTCCCATAAGTTGATTAGCTCCAGAATAAGATAACAATGCAGTACTAATAGCAAGAATAGAATACAATCCTTCAATATCAAGATTTATATTATTTATTAACCATACTGAAATTTTTCCTACTAAAATCCCCACCAATGCACCAATTAAAATTTGTGTCATAAGAAGCGTCACTATATTATGCTTACCGCCTGTTATAAGTCCAATAACTATAGTAGTTAGCATATATGCTACTGGGTCATTAGAACCACTTTCCATTTCAAGCATAGGTGCTAAATTATTCTTAAGGTTTAGTTTTTTTGACCGCAAAATAGAAAATACCGAAGCTGCATCTGTAGAAGAAATAATTGATCCAAGCAACATTCCTTCGAGAAAAGTTAATCCAAGAATGAAATGGGCAAAAATCCCAATAAGAAAAGCTGTCAAAACAACTCCCCCTGTGGCAAGAACTCCTGAAGCAAAGGCAACAGGCTTTGCAGTTTTCCAATTTGTTTCGAATCCACCAGAAAACATAATGAATAAAAGACCAAAATTGCACAATTTATTGGCTAATTCCGAATTATCAAAGTAAATGCCACCTAGTCCTTCAGATCCCATTATCATACCTATTGCAAGAAACATAATAAGCGTAGGTATACCATATTTATATAGAACTTTACTGGAAACTGCACATATAAGTAAGATTATTCCTGAAATAAATATAATGTCCATATTATTCCCCCTATTCCATACTAAACTATAATTGTCGTTATATAATTCTACCATTCTACCCAACTAAAATAAAGGCGATTTTAAGCCATATTTAGCGAATATAAGAAAATATGCTCTAAATATGGATTCACATTTTCTATATAATTTTTTACACTTACTTCTATGTTAATGTTAAAATAGCTACTGTACAATTTTACAGCAGCTATTTTTTCTATTTACATACTTAAATAACTATTTATCAAACAATCCCCCGCCATTACTTCTTCTACCTCCCTTTGAGATTTTTCCAATACTCTTTTCAGCTCTTTTATTATTTTTAAAATTATCTCCCTTTTTCTTTTTTTGTTCAATAAGTTTTTTCATCATCTCCATGTTTTTGTCCATATTGCACATCCTTTGTAAATTAATTTTATCTTCATTTAATTTTACATTTACTTAATATATGTGTAAAGAAATATCGTTATAATATTAAATATAACTATAATTTGCTTTTGAATCAAAAATATTTTAGAAAGGTGGTATCATAAATGTCATTAATGACTAAGAAAGAACTTGCCAATTCTTTAAAGAAATTAATGAGTATAAAACCCTTAGATAAAATAACAATTAAAGATATTACAGCTGATTGCAATGTTAACAGACAAACCTTTTACTATCATTTTCAGGATATATATGATTTATTAGATTGGATTTATAAAACTGAAGCAATAGATGGTATTTCTGAATATAAAACATATAAAACCTGGCAAAAGGGATTTTTAATGATATTTCAGTATATAATCCATAATAAAGAATTTTGTATAAATAGTCTTCATTCTCTTGGTAGAGATCATCTAGACAATTTTCTGTACAAATTCACCTTTGATTTGCTTATGGAAGTAATCAATGAAGTTTCAGAAGGTATGGATGTTTTAAATGAAGATAAAAAATTTATTGCAAATTTTTATACCTATGCTTTTGTAAACTTGCTTATAATGTGGATGAAAAATGGAATGAAGGAATCTCCTGAAATTATTATTGAAAAATTAAATACATTAATTGAAGGTGACATTGAAAAAGCTCTAAAAAAATATGAGCAAAAATAATACTTTTTTATAAAATTTATTAGACAATCCTAGGTGAGTGTATAAATTTTATACACTCACCTAGGATTGTCTATATTAAATTACTTCCTTAAGATATATAGTAAAAACATAAGTTGACTTCTTAGTTTCAAGCATAAAAGTTTATATTAAACGCAAACTAAAAAATGTTTAAACGGACTTATTTAAAATAGTAAACAATTTTATTTTACTAAATGCTAATTATTATATGGAGGTAATAACTATGAAAAAAGAATATGAAAACAAACAAGTTTATTTTGTAGGCGGTGGTCTTGCTTCTTTAGCTGGTGCAGCTTTTCTAGTTCGTGATTGTGAATTTCCAGGAAAAAACATCCATATACTTGAAAGTATGAATATTCTTGGTGGTAGTAATGACGGTGCTGGAGATCCTTCGGATGGCTTTATAGCACGTGGTGGAAGAATGCTTAATGATGAAACTTATGAAAACACTTGGGATTTATTATCTTCAATACCATCACTTGAGCGCGAAGGTATGTCAGTACGTGATGAAATTATTGAATTCGATAATGCAAATCCAACACACGCTAATGCAAGATTAATTGATAAAGATGGTACTATACAAGACGTTATGTCAATGGGCTTTAATAATGAAGATCGTATGGCTCTTTTAAAACTTATTGTTACCCCTGAAGAAAAAATAGATAATATACGTATATGTGACTGGTTTGCTTCTACTCCTCATTTCTTTGAAACTAATTTCTGGTATATGTGGCAAACAACATTTGCATTCCAAAAGTGGTCCAGTTTAATTGAGTTTAAACGTTATATGCTTCGTATGATACTTGAATTTTCTCGTATTCAAACACTTGAAGGTGTAACAAGAACTCCTTATAATCAATATGAATCTATAATATTACCAATTAAAGATTATCTTGATAAGGCTCATGTTGATTTTAGCTTAAAATGTACAGTAACTGATCTTGATTTTAAAGATGACGATAGCATAACTGTTACTGCTATCCATTATGAAAAAGATGGAAAGCCAGATGTATTAAAATTAAATGAAGGTGATCTTGTACTTGTTACAAATGGTTGCATGACTGATAGTGCAAGTATCGGCTCTACACATAAAGCTCCAGACATGCTTGGTAAAGGACCATCTGCTATACTATGGGAAAATATTGCTTCAAAGAAGCCTGGGCTTGGTAATCCTGAACCATTCTTTGGAAACCCTGAACTTTCAAATTGGGAATCTTTCACCGTTACATGCAAAGGCTCTAAATTACTTAATAGAATAGAAGCTTATACACGTAATAAGCCAGGTAGCGGTGCTTTAGTTACATTTAAAGATTCATCTTGGTTAATGTCTATAGTTGTAGCTGCACAACCACACTTTAAAAATCAACCAAAAGATACTACAATTCTTTGGGGATATGGTCTTTATACAAACAATATAGGAGATTATGTAAAGAAGCCAATGTGTGAATGTACAGGTGAGGAATTACTATATGAGCTTATACATCACTTACATTTTGAAGATGATTTAGATGAACTTATGGAAAATACCATAGTTATTCCTTGTATGATGCCATATATAGATTCTCAATTCCAACCACGTGCTAAAAAAGATAGACCTGAGGTTGTTCCTAAAGGTTCAACTAACCTTGCTATGATTGGTCAATTTTGTGAAATCCCTGAGGATATGGTATTTACAGAAGAGTATTCAGTACGTTCAGCAAGAATTGCTGTCTATAAATTATTAGGTCTTAATAAACCTATAGCACCTGTTACTCCGCATCAATATGATATAAGAGTATTGCTTAAAGCATTAAATACTTCATTTAGGTAAATACAATATAAAAATTACAAGCCCTTTCTTATTTAAAAGATTGGGCTTGTTTCATATTTATAACTTGTTTGACAAAATACTATACTACGTATAAACTTATATAAGTTTAGTAAAGTGCTAAAAAATGTAGTTTTATTCAATAAATTTCATAATAAGGAGATAGAAAATGATAGAATCATTTGATAAGTTAGGATTAAATCAAAACCTAATAGAAGGACTTAAACAAGAGGGAATAAATAAACCAACAGATATTCAAATAAAAACAATACCTTTAGCTCTTGAAAATAAAGACGTAATAGGTCAATCACCAACCGGAAGTGGAAAGACACTTGCATATTTACTTCCTATATTTCAAAAGATAGACACTTCAAAACGTGAGATGCAGGCAATAATATTAGCACCAACTCATGAGCTTGCTATGCAAATAAATAAGGAAATACAACTTTTATCTGGAAACTCCAAAGTTTCTGTGACTTCTACACCTATAATAGGAAATGCAAATGTAAAAAGACAAATTGAAAAACTTAAAGAAAAACCTCATGTAATTGTAGGATCTAGCGGGAGGATTTTGGAACTTATAAAAAAGAAGAAAATAAGTGCACATACTATTAAAACCATTGTAGTAGATGAAGGTGATAAATTACTTGATCACAGTAATTTATCTAGTATAAAAGATGTCATTAAAACCACTATGAGAGATAGACAATTAATGGTTTTTTCTGCAACTATAAATGAAAAAACATTAAATGTAGCCAAAGGTTTAATGAAGGATGCTGAGTTTATAAAAGCTAAATCTGAAAATGCAATAAATCCAAATATTACTCATATGTATTTTATATCAGATCAAAGAGATAAAATTGAAGTTTTAAGAAAATTGGTTGCATCCATAAATCCAGAAAAAGCTATAGTATTTATAAATAAAAGTGATGAAACTGAAATCATTACAGCTAAACTTAAATATCATAAAATTAAAGCTGAAGGAATACATGGAAGTTCTTCAAAAAAAGATAGACAAAAAGCTCTAGAAGGATTTAGAAGTGGTAAACTTCAACTTTTAGTGGCTTCTGATATTGCCGCTAGAGGACTAGATATTAAAAATGTTTCACATATATTTAATTTAGATTTACCCTCTGACCCTAAAGAATATCTTCATAGAGTAGGAAGAACTAGCAGAACAGGAGAGACTGGTACTGCAATTTCTATAGTTACAGATAAAGAATTATCATTAATTAAAAAATATGAAAGAGATTTTAAAATAGAGATTAATTCAAAAACCATATATAAGGGTAAAATATTAAATTCTAAAAAAAGCTCTAGATCTATTTAAAGATCTAGAGCTTAAGTTCATTACAGCTTTCAATTGTTTTATCCTTTTAATATAGCCTATTAATTTTTATATTTCAAATTTCATTATCAATTGATTTAAATTTTGAGCTAATTCTGCTAAGTGTTGGCTAGAAGTTGCTATTTCCTCTACAGATACTACCTGTTCTTCTATAGATGCGGAAGCTTCTTCAGTTCCTGATGCATTCTCTTCAGCTATAGATGATAAATTTTGAACTAGTTCTAGCATTTCATTTTTCTTATTCTCCATTTTTCTACTGAATACATTTAAGTTTTCTATTGTTTCTTTTGCTTTTTCTATAGAATCTGCTATACCATTAAATTTTTCCTCAGTTTTCATTACTAATACATTTTGACTATTTATAATTTCTTCAGCCTTGTGCATACCTAAAACAGCATTTCCGGTCTTTGCTGTAAGAATAGTTACAATGTCTTTAATTTCAATTGTAAACTTATTGGAATCTTCAGCAAGTTTTCTAATTTCATCTGCTACCACTGCAAATCCTTTGCCTGCTTCTCCTGCTCTAGCTGACTCTATTGCTGCATTTAAAGCCAATAAATTAGTCTGTTCTGCTATGGATTGAATCATTTCACTAGCTTTTTGTATGTGTTTTGCACTTTCATTACTGCTTACAATCACTTCACTAATTTCATTTGATATTTCTCTATTGTCTTTTGAACTTTGGACTAAATTTCCTACAGTGCTGATTCCTTCATTTTTAAGTTCAACAACTTTATCTGCAAAAATGTTTAATTCTTTCAAATAGGCTTGTTCTACCTCTAAGAGATATCCTAATTCCTCCATAGAATTAGCCCCCTGTTCTGCATCTTGTGCCTGACTTGCCGCTCCTCTTGCTATTTCTTCTATTGTATTAGCTATCTCCTCAGAAATATTAGAGGCTTGCTGACTAGTTGCTGTAAATTCTTTAGAAGATACAGATACTTGGTTAGATGCTTCTTCCACATTTTTTATAAGGGACTTAAAATTATTTTGCATAACTGTAACAGCACTTGCAATTTTTCCAATTTCATCATTTCTGTTTAAATATTTTGATGTTTCATCTTGCACAAAAGTTAAATCATAATTAGCAACTTTTTCAATATTAGTAGTTAATAATGTTATTGGTTTTGCAATACTTCCGCTCACCATATAAGTAATAAATATCCCTATTGCAACTGCTATTATAGAAAATAGAATTAATAGATTTCTTAATTCATATATACTATTGAAAACTTCTTTACTTTCTAATCCTACTGCCATAATCCAAGGAGTGTCTTCTATAGGGGCAAACCCTACTATTTTTTCTTTTCCTTGATAAGAATATTCCCCACTGCCTACTTCTCTTCTTATCATCTTATTTTTGATAATATCTGCTAGCTGTTGTGAATCTGAATTTTCTTTTGCAGCTTCTATAAAATTGTGTTGTTTTAAAGCTAAATCTTTATTTCTATCACCTATAGATACGCCTTTATTATTAATAATACATGAATATCCTGTTTTTCTATATTTAAATTTACTAACAATGCTACTTAAAAACTCTCCATCTCTTATGCCGTAAAACACTCCTTTAATTACACCATTTTCTCTAATTGGAGTTGCAAAAATTATTATAGGTTTTCCAGTAAATTTATCTATAAATACATCAGATGTAGAACGATTACCATTTATAGCTTTTTTATAATAATCTAAATCATTAACATATAAACTTTCTTTTTCTTTATTAAAAACGGTAGCTTTCCCATTCTTATCTATAAACCCAAAATTTATATGACCTGTTCTTTCAGCCTCTTTTTGTAAATAATTTACCTTTTCCTCCCAAGATACTTTTTCATCTAAAATTATGCTATTTTGAGCTATACCATCAATATACCCTGTTTCAGCACCACATATTATTCTTATACATTTTGCCTCTTTCATTGCCATTTCTTCTAAATTTTTATGGACATTTTTTGTTAAGTTTTTACTAGCAATATTAACAGATACAGCTCCTAATCCCAATGATAGTACTAGTATTAATCCTGCAAATATAGCTATTAATCTTGTTTTTATTGATTTCATAATATCATCCTCTTTTTTATTATAGTTTTTATGCATGCACATACAATTTCTATTTTCGTTATCTGCAGCTTAATCTTTAATTTATATATTATTTTCAAGTTTTATGTCTAATTTTCCAATTTAACTATTGACTTATATTCCAGTAGGATATAATATATTCTATAAGAATACACTTATAGAATATGTTGTTTACAAGGGAGATTTTAAAATGTTTGATGCAAATATAAAAAGAATTAGGGAACAAAAAGGGTTGGGAGTAAATGAGCTATCTAGGATTAGTGGAGTAAACGCTAGTTATATAAGTGCATTAGAACGAGGTGAAAAACAAAATCCAACTATTACAATATTGAAAAAATTAGCTAATGCATTAGAAGTTACAATAGATGAATTAATGAAATCTGAACCAATTAATTATGATAAATTAGCTGATTGGGATGATAAACACCATTGTTCATTTAAAGAAGACTATTTTGATGGAGAATTTAAAACTGCTGAATCTGCTATGCAATTCATACTAAATCAACCAGTTATTATGGGATTTGGTGGTTTTGACGTAAATAAAATGAGTGATGATGAAATTGTTGAATTTGGAAATGACTTATTAGGAGTATTGAAGACTTTAGGTTCTAAATATAATAAATAGTTATTAACTATAAACAAAAATTAATATACAATTGCGGGGGAAATTTATGAGACAAGATGAAATTATAAAATTAGCAAAATCTCTAAAAAAACAATATACCACAAATCCAATTGAAATTTGCAATAAGCTTGGGATAGATATTAATTACACAAACTTAAAGCCAAATATATACGCAGCATATACTACAAGGATTGGAAAAAAACCTGTTATTAGGTTAAATAGTCACTTTACTTTAAAATCACAAAAGGTCTTATGTGCACATGAATTAGGCCATGCCTTAATGCATGGAAATAAAATAATTAATGAATTTAATGATAACCATAACGGTGTCAATGAGTATGAAGCTAATTTATTTGCAGTAGCTTTATTGTTTAATGAAACAGATTTCGCAATAGATATAAAACAAATGGATAACTATATGCTAAAAGGTATATTAGATTACAATATCCGTCTAAAATAGTGATAAATACAAAACCATTTTATATAAATATACTCACAAAAATACATTAATTAACTTTCTATAGTTCCTTTAATTAAAATAGATATATTAATTAAAGGAACTATACTGTCATTATCTTTTCTTCTATATTAAATTATACATCAGTATAGAAGTTTAATATGTCTTCTAATGAAATCTCACAATCTTTTACATTAGTTCCGCAGGTATACACTGTAAGTCTACTTAATTCTTTTATTACCCTTTTATTGTCAATATGTATTATATTATTAGAATCAAAATTGTTAAGAATAATAGCCTTAATATTTATATGATTTTGTTTTGCATATTCCACTGTAAGCATAGTTGAGTTTATTGTTCCAAGTTCTGAATTAGATACAATAATAATATCAAGATTAAGTTGTTTTATTATGTCTATTAACATTATTGGTTTTTCTCCTATAAATATGGGGCAAATGATACCTCCACTCCCCTCAATTGTAACATAATCAAATTCATTCTTTATACCTTCGAAGTCATTCACAATCTTACTCATTAAAATTTCTGTATTCTCAAATTGTGCAGCAAGGTGTGGTGATGCTGATAATTTAAAAATATATGATACATAATCATTTGGATTCTTATCTATTTTGGACATTTTTAAAACATATTCTGCATCTTTTGCAACTATATTACCATCAATCATTACTCCTCCACTTAAAGCTGCTTTATAATATCCAGCATTAATTCCTTGCTGTTTTAATTTTTTTACCAGCAAAGCGGAGATATAAGTTTTGCCTACATCAGTACCTGTTGCAGTTATAAAAACCCCTTTACTCATTTTGAAAACCTTACAATAGTATTTAATCTTTTTGCCAAGTATGCTCCTAAAATGCATAGAAGTATATCTCCTGGAATATCAACAGGAAAACATGATATTAATAGCACTGACCATGCCACTTTTGTTGAAATATAATAATTTAGAATAAAATATT
This sequence comes from Clostridium tetani, assembly GCF_900167265.1. GTDB lineage: Bacteria > Bacillota > Clostridia > Clostridiales > Clostridiaceae > Clostridium_G > Clostridium_G tetani. Next base: position 136,878 of record NZ_FUWT01000002.1, on the reverse strand, counting down.
TGTATATGATACCCACTGTATATACAGTTATTAATGCTGCAAAAGATGCCATTAACATATTTTTATAGGTATATTCTTTAAGTTTATTGGACACAAGTCCAGCTACCCATGCCGCTAAAATAAATCCCAATAAAAAACCAAAACTAGGTTTTACAATGTAAGTCAAGCCGCCTCCAGCTGCGAATATTGGTAAACCACAAAGCCCCATTAGAACATATATGCCTACAGATACAGCTCCTTTTGATGGTCCTAAAATTAATCCTGCAAGAACTACAAATAGAAACTGAAGAGTAAAATAATCCATAAATGGAACAGGCACTTGAATAAATGCACCTATAGCTACAAGTGATGCAAATAACGCACACATTATTAAAGAATTTGTTTTTGAACTGATAACTATAATTCTCATCTCCTTTAATTATTTTTAGCAATGCTAATTTTAGCATATAAAATTTAATATTGTCAACATAATTATTCATTATGGTTTACAACTTAAGTTTTAAAAAACAAAAGACCATCAATGAAATTAATTCACTTATGGTCTTTAATTACTAATTTATCCTAAAACAACTTTTATCTATATTTTATTTAATTTTTAATTAGTACAGCTCTTACAGGACTTGCTTCACTCCCCTTAATTTTAAGTGGTAAACAACTCAAAAAATAATTTCCCTCTTTCACATCTTTTAATTGTAAATCCTCAATTATAACAATACCTTTTTCCAAAATTACCTTATGTGATGGGTGATGAGGTTTGTCTCTCTCAAGACTCATAGCATCAATGCCTATACATTTAATTCCGATATCTACAAGATACTTTGCCGCATCTTCTTCGACATATACAAATTTAGGATTATATTCTATGTCATAGGAGTTTTTAGTTTTAAAAATAATAATATCATTTTCTTTAATATCTAAATCTTTAATATTATCTTTTACAATATACTTTTCAATATTAGTCAGATCAAATACCTTACAATGTCCAATAACTTTAGATAAGTCTATATTTTCAATAGTATTTCCACCTTTAATCATATGGAGAGGTGCATCTATGTGTGTGCCACAATGCATATCAAAGTCTACTCTTGATTCATAATAATGCCCTTTTTCATAATCCATAGCTATAGTTCTTTTAATACGTTTTGAATCCCTATTTTTATAAACAATCATATCTTCTGAAATTGTTTTTGAGATATCTATAATTTTCATTAACTATCCTCTCCTTGTTTTAAGCAACTATTACTTTCATCATTTATCCAATAATGATTATCCTTTTTAACTAACTCTTCTGCCTCCTTTGGTCCAATTGTCTCCGGCTTATACCTATAAAGTTTATTTGAATAAGATCTATAACTTTCTAAAACTTTGTTGATATATTTCCAACTTACTACAATTTGCTCCCATTTTGAAAATAAACTTCTATCTGAATCCATACATGCTTTTAATAATCTTTCATAGGCTTCTGGCGTATTAATTCTATTCTCTAAAATACAGCTTTGACAAAAATCCATACTTACTTTTTGAATCTCATCCACAGTACCAGGTTTCTTTATATTAAATTTTAAATAAATTCCCTCATCTGGTTGAATTTTTATAATTAATAAATTTCCTTCTATATTTTTATTTGTTGATTTAAATTTAATTATAATTTCCGTTTCTCTCTTATTTAGCTTTTTACCTGTACGAATATAGAAAGGTACACCTTGCCATCTTTCATTATCAATTATTATTTTCATAGCAACATAAGTTTCTGTTTTTGATTTTAGATTAACATCTTTTTCTTCCCTATATCCTTCATATTGACCCATAACTAAGTAATTATCAATATCCCTATCCTCTATTGGCTTCATTTCAGTTAATACCTTGAGTTGAGCTTCATGAATAAAATCACTATTAAATTCTTTGGGTTCTTCCATAGCTACTATGGACAATAATTGAAATAGATGATTTTGAACCATATCTTTTAATGCACCACTTTGGTCATAATAGCCACCTCTATTGTTAACACCTATGCTTTCAAAAGCATTAATTTGTATATTCTCAATAAAATCTTTGTTCCAAATTCCTTTAAATATTGCGTTGGCAAATCTTATATTTATAATATTTTGTATCATTTCTTTGCCTAAATAATGATCAATATGATAAATATTCTTGTCCTTAAATACAAAAGAAAGCTGTTCATTTAGGTAAGTAGCTGATTCTAAATCTTCTCCAAAAGGCTTTTCAATAATAACTTTTGCATCTTTAAGGTAACATTTATTATTTTTTAATCCTTTAGTTATTGGAATAAAAAATCTTGGTGCAACTGCATAATAGTAAATATGATTTTTAATAATATCTTTATCTTTATAATATTTAATTAAACCCTTATATTCTTCTTCCTTTTGAATATCCATTTTATAATAGGTTATAATTTTAGAAAACTTATCAAACTTATCATCACTATAATTTATTCTGGCAAACTTTTTAACTCCTGCTTGAATATAAGTTAAATAATCCTCTTTTGTATAATCTCTCCTACCAATTCCTATAATAGAATATTCATCATTAATACTCCCTAACATATATAAATTATATAGAGAAGGGAATAATTTTCGATAGGCTAAATCTCCTGTTCCCCCAAATATGGTAATGGCTTTATTTTTCATAGTTATTCACCCAATCATAATGAAAATTTCCTTCTTTATCTATGCGTTGAAAAGTATGTGCTCCAAAATAGTCCCTTTGAGCCTGTATTAAATTTGCACCTAAATTGTAACTTCTATATGTGTCCATATATCCTAGGGCACTACTCATAGCAGTTACAGGAATTCCCTGATTAATTGCAATGGATATAGTCTTTCTCAAACTCTTATCATATTCATTTATAACCTTTGAAAAAACCTTTGTAATCATTAGATTGCAAGCATTATTATTTTCTTCATAGGCACTAATTATATCCTTTAAAAATCTAGCTTGAATAATACATCCACCTCTAAAAATCCTTGCAATATTTCCATATTGTAAATCCCAGTTATAAGTCTTTGAAGCAACTTTTAATAATTGAAATCCTTGTGCATAGCATGCTATCTTGCTTAAATATAAACTACGTCTTACAAGTTCTGCAAATTCTTCTTTTTCTATATTAATAGAACTTTCTACTTTACCATTTAAGATTTTACTTGCTCTTAATCTTTCTTCTTTTAAATTGGACATAAATCTACCATTTAAAGCACTTGTTATAATGGATACATCTACCCCTAAATCTATTGCTTCCATATTAGTCCACTTTCCAGTTCCCTTTTGAGATGCCTTATCTAAAATCATATCCAAAAGATAATTATTAGTTTCTCTATCCTTTACTGTAAATATATTAGAAGTAATTTTAATTAAATAACTTTCTAATTCCCCTTCATTCCATTTTGCAAAAATTCCATGTAATTCTTTATTATTAAACTTTCCTAAATGTTTTAATAGCATATAAGCTTCACTAATTAACTGCATATCAGCATATTCTATACCATTATGCACCATCTTAACATAATGTCCAGCTCCATTTTCTCCTACATAATTGCAACAGGGTTCACCATTTACCTTTGCTGCAATATCTTCAAAAATACATTTTACTTTTTCATAAGAGCCAAAATCTCCTCCCGGCATTATAGCAGGACCAAATCTTGCACCTTCTTCCCCTCCTGAAATTCCAACACCTAAAAATTTTATTCCTTTTTCTTTTAAATATTTACTTCTTCTTTGAGTATCCTTAAAATAAGAATTTCCGCCATCAATTAAAATATCTTCCTCATCCAAATAAGGTAATATTTGTTCAATAAGCATATCTACAGGCTCCCCTGATTTAATCATCATTATAATTTTTCTTGGTCTTTCAAGGGAGTCCATCAATTGTTTTAAACTATATTTCCCAAATAAGTTAGAATGCTTATATTTTTCTAATACTTCATCTATTACTGTAGTGGTACGATTAAATATAGCAACTTTATACCCCTTATCTGCCATATTTAATGCTAAATTACTTCCCATTACAGATAAACCAATTAATCCAATATCCTGTTTATTCATATATTTAAACCTACCTTTAACTTTTCATATTTACCATTTTTATTTTAAATAATATCTATTACCAGTTAATAATTATTATACATTAATTTATTTTATATTTAAAGTTTTAATTTAGAAAACTATTTGTTTTAAATATAACCTTATATTTGAGATTATATTCATAATTTGGTAAAATTATAATAAATACTAGAAAGGAGTGATTTTATGAAGTTTCATATTGGAAAAGACGGAGAAGTTAAAATAATACTTGTTTACAAAAATGCAGAAAAAGTAGAAGAAGCTAATGATTTATATAGCTATCTAAAAGAAAAAGAATTGTTTAAAGGGGATTTAGGTGAAGTATATTCCCACATTTCGCATTCTGAAGATAAATTTATACTATTAGGAATTGGGGAAAAAGAAAAAACAACTGCTAATTCCCTTAGAAAAGCTTTCTTTAATGCTGGTAAAGAATTAATGAAATTTAAAGTTACAAGTATAAAAATTTCTATACCTATGTTTAAAAACCTTAAATATGAAAGTATAGTTCAATCTATCACTGAAGGTTTGCTACAATCAGAATACAGTTTTGAAAAATATTTAACTAAAAAGAAAATTAGTCCTAGTATAAAAAATGTTTATCTTGATATATTAGAAGAAAAAAAAGAAGAAACTATTAATACTATAAATGAAAGTAAAAACCTTATAGAAGGTATTTTTTTAGCAAGAAATCTTGTAAATGAACCTGCTATATACATGACACCTACTGTCCTTGCAAATAATGCTAAAAACCAATTAGAGTCCCTTGGAGTTGAAGTAAAAATTTATGGAAAAGAAAAAATAAAAGAGCTTGGTATGGAAGCATTTTTAGCTGTTTCTAAAGGATCCTTTGAAGAATCTCAACTTATAGTTATGAATTACAAGGGTAATTCTAATTCAGATAAAAAATTAGCCCTTGTTGGAAAAGGATTAACCTATGACTCTGGTGGTTATTCTATTAAACCTACTAGTAGCATGATTAATATGCATTCAGATATGGCAGGTTCAGCCTCTGTTATAGGTGCAATGAAAGCCATTGCCATGTCAAAACTTGAGGTTAATGTGGTGGCAATAGTTGCAGCTTGCGAAAATATGATTTCAGGTGGAGCTTATAAACCTGGAGATATTATTAGCTCTATGTCAGGTAAAACTATAGAAATTCTAAACACTGATGCTGAAGGTAGATTAACCCTAGCTGATGCACTATGGTATGCTGTTGATGTTGTGAAAGCTGATAAAATAATAGATATTGCAACTCTTACTGGTGCATGTGTAACAGCTTTAGGAAGTATAAATACAGGAGCTATTACAAATAATAGCTACCTTATGGATAATGTTAAAAAGGCTTCTGAATGTGCGGGAGAACCTGTTTGGGAGTTTCCAAATAATGATGAATACAAAGAACTTATAAAAGGAACTTTTGGTGATTTAAAAAATAGTTCTGGTAGAGAAGCTGGAGCTATTACCGCTGGTATGTTCCTTCAAGAATTTGTAGGTAATACTCCATGGGTTCATCTTGATGTTGCAGGTACTGCATATCTTTCTTCTAAAAATGGTTATCTTCAAAAAGGTGCCACTGGAGTACCAGTAAAAACTTTATACTATTTGGCAAAAGGTTTTAAAAATAAATAAATTTATAAAAATCCACCAAATAAACTGGTGGATTTTTCATTTATATAAACTGAAAAAAACTTCTCAATTTTTCACTGATAAGATATAATGTCCCTATTTGCTATTCACTAACACCTAATGCCTTTCCATTAACAGTATTCTTAACTAATTTAAAAGCTATTCCTAGAACAAATCCTACTACTGAAGGTACAACCCAGCCAAGCCCCTGTGAATAAAGAGGTAGTTTACTTAATAAATTTTCCACAAATACTAAATTTACTCTTGCTCCACCTAATGCATGTAATACACTTACAACACTAGTAAATGCTATTGTAGAAATATATACAACTGAACTTTCTTGAAAAAATGAATCTACCATGGAAAGTAATATAAGTACTATAGCTACTGGATAAATTGCGTTTAGTACTGGTACAGATACTGCGAGTATTTTTGTAAGTCCCATGTTTGCAAGTAACATGCTTGAAAGAGTAAGTCCTCTTACAAAGGTTATATATTTAAATTTTGGCATTATAGTTGTAAAGTATTGGCTACAAGAAGTTATAAGTCCAACGCAGGTTGTTAAACACGCAAGAGTAAATGTTACTGCTAATAGTACTACTCCTGGTTTTCCAAATATATATAACATTATATTGGCTAAGGTCTGTGCCCCATTTTCTGTTTGACCAAATCTTCCACCACTCGTTGCCCCTAAATGTGCAAGCATTGAATAAATAGCTATTAATAAGGTTCCTGCTAAAAGTCCTGCCTTTATTGAATTTGAAACTATGGCTTTTTTACCTTTAACTCCTTTTTCTTTTACTGCTAAAGATATTACTATACCAAAATTTAAAGCCGCTATTGTGTCCATTGTTAAATATCCATCTAAAAATCCTTTAACAAGAGGTGAAGTGTATTCTGCTGTTACTTCTCCATATCCCCCTAATGGGTTTAATAAACTTGCTAAAAATATACCTGTTATTAATGTTAATAGTGTAGGTGTTAATACTTTTCCCATACGATTTACAAGCTTTGATGGTGTCAGACATAACCAATATGCCACTGTGAAAAATAAAAGTGTATATAAAAATAATGCCAAGGTATTTGATATAAATCCTTCTGGTAAAAATGGTGCTACTGCCATCTCAAAAGGTAAACTTCCTGCCCTTGGTATTCCAAGACATGGTCCTATTGAAAGATATATTAAAACAGTAAATACCATTGCGAAAGTTCCATGTACTTTTTTTGATAATTCATGAAGTCCACCTGATTTTGCTACTGCTATTACTCCAAGTATAGGAAATCCAACTGCTGTAACGAAAAAGCCCCCCATGGCTATCCAAGTGTTTCCCCCTGCTGCTTGACCTAAGAAAGGTGGAAATATTAAATTACCTGCTCCGAAAAATAATGAAAATAACATTAACCCTATAAGTAATAAGTCCTTTTTTGATAAATTATTCATTTTAAAGCCCCCTATTATTTTTTAATCTTTGCCCTTAATATTAATGTCTCCTTCTATATCCATTGAAAATCCCCCCCTTATATTTATTTTGTTTAAAAAATATATAAAAAAACCTCGTTCCCAATAAAAGGGACGAGGTTTAATCGCGTTACCACCCTAATTCTATAAAAATATATAATAAATATAAACTATATTTTCATAGCTCTCAGTTACGTACTAAATAATACGCTTTTCTTTTAACGGCGAAAACTTCCGGTAAAACTTACTAAAAAATTCAGTTTTACTTCTCAGAGATGATTTTCAAATATATTTTGAACATTGGCTTTCAGCAAAGTACCAACTCTCTTTGGAACAATAATATATTTTACTTTTTCTCTTCACAGAATTTGTTTGGGAATTTGTTTTTTATATAATACATCTTTAAAATTTAAATGTCAAGATAGTTTATAAAAATAATTTTAAAATCCTGATATTAATTATTAGATTTATCCTTAACCTTTATATTAAATTCTTTATTTTCATAACCATCTACATGTAAAACTATAGTATTTTCTCCTACTTTATTTAAAACATTTTCTGATATCATAATGTTGCCTAAAATACTACTTGTAAAATCCTTTTGATATTCAAGCTCTTTGCCATTTAAAGTTATAGATTTAACTTTATAATCTCCATAATAAGCATTATTAATTAGTAAAGCTTCTCCTACTTGAACTTCTTTTATATTTAAAGTTACATCCTCTGGTACAGATTTTAATGATACTTCTTCTATTGGTATTGTATCTACATCTGGTTTTTCTCCTGTCTTACTACCATTTTCTATTTCTGCTTTGCTATTAACATCTTTAACTTCTATATTAAATTCTTTATCTTCATAACCATCAGCCTTTAATACTATAGTATTTTGTCCAACTTTATTTAGAACATTATTTTTTATTGATATTCCTAAAGGTGTTATGGAGCAGTTATCTTTATTTAATTTTGAACCATTTAAATAGACGCTAGATACATTATATCCAAAATCAAATCCTAGTGTTATACTTACTTGTTCTCCTATATTAAATTCATTTTTATTATCAAGTAGTCTCACACTATCAGATACTGGTTTTAAATTTTCTATTTCGGGTTTTCCAGGTTTAGTTACATCTGGTTCTTCTGTCTTACTATCATTTCTGATTTCTTCTTTACTATTATCGTCTTCAAGATTAACTTTTGTTTTTTTATTGCTATCTTTAACTTCTATCTTAAATTCTTTATTTTCATAACCATCTACATGTAAAACTATAGTATTTTCTCCTACTTTATTTAAAACATTTTCTGATATCATAATGTTGCCTAAAATACTACTTGTAAAATCCTTTTGATATTCAAGTTCCTTTCCATTTAAAGTTATAGATTTAACTTTATAATCTCCATAATAAGCATTATTAATTACTAAAGCTCCTCCCGCTTGAACTTCTTTTATATTTATAGTTACATTTTCTGGTGCAGATTTTAAAAGCTCTTCTTCTTTTGATATAACGCCTACATCTGGTCTTGTTCCATCTTCATTAAAATAAACAACTTCTTTTACTGCATCATTAAATCCTTTAGATTTTATTGTTATTGTATGCTTTCCAGCCTTAGTAACAGCACCTGGTTTTATTTCTAGTCGTTCAATTGCTTTTAAATATTCTTTATCAGGATCTAACAATTTTCCATCTATATATACTTCTTTAATATTACTTATCCAATCATAATCAAAAGTATTTCTAGACATTCCTATAGTAAAAACTTTTCCCATAGTTGGAACAGATTCTAAAGTTAATTCTGGATGAGAATTATATAAATTAACAATTACATCAACAGGGTCATAGTCTTTAGCAAATACTCTTAATCTATATTCACCATTTTTATAAAAATCATTATTTTGTTTTACAAGTATTTGACCCGAAGTTACTATAAACTGTAGATCTTTATATAGTCCTGGAGCTATGTCTATCTTTTGAACTTTATATATAGATTCTTCCCAATGTTTATTAGTTTTAAATCTTATATTTATATCATCTGTTCCTTTTTTTGTATCTTTAGCTATTAGTTTTGGTAATACTTTTTCTGCTGGTTTTGTATCAACAATATCTGGAGTTGTTGTATCATTTGGATTTTTAACTTCTACATTAATGAATATAACATCAAAATCCTTATTTGTGTCTATATTAACCTTGTAATGACCTGCTTCTTTAAATAAATCCTTATGCAATATTAATTCTTCTTTACTTTTGTCAACACTCCACTGTTTATCTGCTAGTATCTTTCCATTTAAAGTTATATTTCTTATACTGTTTAAATATTGTTCTGATAAATTAGCTATTGAAACATAATCATTAATATAATATTTATCTTGTAACTTAGGGGTTACTTTACCTTTAACTATATTTTGTTTTATTGTAACTGTTCTATATCCCTTAGCATGTATTTTTAATATATTTTCTCCTAATTTTAGGTTACTTGATTTTATTTTTATTTCATCACTCTTTATTTCCAAATCATTTTTCATTATAGTTTTAATATTGAAGTTAGAATTTTGGTCTCCAATTTGTATATCTGTAATAGCATTAGCCCATTTTTCATTATTCTCAAAGTTTAATACTAAATCTTGTCCTAATATATTATTTTCATTATTAGCATTTATATTTGGTGCATTTAATGCATTGATTTCAGACACTGTGGTCTGTCTACCATACTTTCCATCCTCCAATATATATTTTGCTTTATATGGTAAATGTCTTGTTTTATTTTTATTATTTTTAGCAAAATCTTCAAAACTTAAATCTCTTCCATTCATATACTCTTCTGTAGCTTTATTAATATAGGCATCATAATCTATGCCAAGACCTTCTCCTAAACCTATACCATGTTTAGTAATTGCTGTTCTTGTAGTGGTATTCCAATTATTTATTATTTTATCTATATTTTTGTCTTCTACTCCAAGATTTTTTAAAATAACAGCATTTGATAACATATCAAAATCATAAACTACATCAGCTGATATAAAATTAGATGCTCCTGATATAACATCTGGTTTACTACCTTTGTCCTTATCTTTATGTTTAGTTGCACCTGATATAGCATCTACTTTTTTAGAATTTTTCTTATGTTTAGTTGTTTCTAATAAATTACCTGACTTTTTGCTTCTTAACATAGGTCTTGTTCTATGAATACTGGAAGAAGATATTCCATCAACTTTAGATTTAAAAGGTAGTTTACCATTAGTATCAAATATAGTACTATCTGGTGTTATTCTTACATTTCCATACTTATCATAATCATCTTCATGAAAGTCCCATATTGCTAATCTTTTATATCCATAAATTTCACTAGGCGCTGCTAATACAGTACTTAAATTGCAAATAATTAACCCTGCTGTAGCCAGCGCTAATAAACCCTTACTCTTTTTATTCATAAATATTTCTCCTTTTTAATATTTTTAGAAATTTTTATATTTTAATGTTATCTCTTCTTTTTTGCCTTGGCTTTCTACCATGAGACTTTTGTCTTTTCTATCTTTTAATTCTATTTTTATTATATTTCCTTCTTCATTTACTTTTTTAGGAACTACTTTTTTACCATCAATATAAAAACTACAATCATTAAAATTATCTTCTTTAAGCACTACAACGGCATAATTTACATAGTGAATATTCATTATACATGAGTGTTCTGCATCTATGATATGAAAATCCTTTTTTATATCATTATCTTTAGGTTCTGGTTTAGTTTCGTCTTTGATTTCTTTACCATCATCTTTAGGTTCTGGTTTGGTTTCGTCTTTAATTTCTTTATCTCCATTTTCAGATCCTGGTTTAATTTCATCTTTGATTTCTTTACCATCATCTTTAGGTTCTAGTTTGGTTTCGTCTTTGACATCTTTTCCATCTATTTTTAAAATATCATTGGGAATTGCATTTAATCCTTCAGCTTTTTTTAAACTTTCAAGATTTTTAATATCTTTATCTGTATACCATTTACCATTGTGTTTGTAATAAATGCCATTATTATCGTCTACTGTTTTTGATGCTTGTACAAAAGAACCTAAATTATATTCATTACTTGTTACTTTGTCCAGTCTAAATAAGCATTTTCCAATCACTAATGAATTGTTAGGTATATTTTGAATCTTAGATATAGGTGCTGCTAAAACCGAACTACACATTCCCAAAATCATCATTGATAATATAGCTGCTGAGCATATCTTTTTTTTCACACTATTCTTTTTATTTTCCATTATTTTACCTCCTATTTACTTTAGTCCAGTAAATGAAATTTCTTTCTCGCCTTTTACAATCTTAAATTTTGCTTTATCTGAGTCTTTTCCAAAGAATATAGTAAGAATTCTTACCATTCCATCATTATCTTCATCTTCTGCTATTATATCGCCATCATATAAAAGTTTATACCCTTTAAGAGTTTCACCATTATCTCCAATAACCTTTAAGTCATATGTAAAGGCACCTGGAAAAGATGGTTCTACGATTACTTTATATTCTGTATCCTTTTTAGATGGTTTTGTTGATGAACTTGAACTTGATGTGCTACTTGAACCTGATGATTTATTGTCTTTATCTTTAGTTTGTAAGTTTTTACTAATTGCTAAATTATCTAGAATATTATCTGATATAAGTTTTTCTCCACCAAGAATTGAAACTATACTTTCATTAGATAATTTTGTATTTAATATATCTTTTGTATTTTTATAAATATCTTTATAGATTAAAATTATAGGACTATTTTTTTGTGCTGCTAATGCTGCTGAAGATAGAGCATCAGCAAATTCATCGCCCCTTTGACTTTGTGCTAAAGCTATATATACATTTTTAAAATCTAAGCTATTAGAAAATCTCTTTATTATTTTCTCATTAGTTTCATAACGATTTTCACCATATATTCTTTCAACATTTGGTAATATATTTTCTATTTCCTTAGATACACATTTTTCTCCACCTATTACAAAAGTCTTATTGACTTTATTGCTTTTTAAATATTTTTGCATTAAATTTTTATCTTTAGCCGTTAATAAAATAGGCATATTTTTATTTGCTGCTATAGGACTTATAGATAAAGTATCTGATGAATTTGTTCCTGCTGTTACTACTATTTCTCCATTACATCCCACACTCTCAGCTATAAGCTTAGAAGTTTCATATCTATCTTTTCCACCTAATCTTTTTACTTCTTTTATATTAGGTATATTTTTTATTTCTCCTTCAAGTGTTTTGCTTATAACTCCTTCTCCACCTGTGATAAATACCTTACTAACATTTAATCTTTTTAATTCACTTTTAAGATTATTATTCAATTTATCCTTTCCAATTAACAATATTGGTGCGTTATATTTCTTTGATAAAGGTACTGCACAAAGGGCATCTGCAAAGTTATCTCCTCTTGAAATTACAGCATAAGAGGATTTGTCCCATCCTTCTTTGCTTACCATTATAGAAGTTTCATACCTATTGCTTCCATAAATTCTTTTCCTCTTAAATTCAGATTTGGATTCTGCAAGTACCGTTGTGCTACACATAATCATTGTAGTCATAATAAAACTTATTATTTTTTTTGAATTCATTTTTCTCCCCTTTCCCTTTCCTATATTTATATCGATAATGATATTGATTATCATTATCGATATAAATATAGCATATCTTTCACCCATAGTCAATATATGTATTTCATATTATTTTTTAGATGTTCAAGATAGCCTAGGAAAGTATACAAAAAAAAATGTGATTCCAGTAAAAATAAATTTTTCACTGGAATCTTAATTCAAAATCTTTTATCATTCAAATTTAATTTGAAAAAGTAAAGCTACAATATCCTACTTCATCACATCTTCTTTTCATATCATCCCACATATCTTTATCCTTTATAGCCTCTAGTGCTGATGGATATAAAATATAATTTTCTTTAAATATATGATCTCTTAAATTAAAAATTATATATTTAGATACTTCATCCACTTTACTTTTAAATTCACGAAAATCCATTGTATCTACACTTTTAGAAAGCATTTTTAATTCTTTCTTTTTAGCTCTTAGGTCATCATGTTCCATTTTCATTATTCTTGTAGGTCCTGTTATTTCTCTTTTTTCCATTTCTAAAAACAAAACTTTTTCTTCTCTTTGATGATGATTCTCTGCATCTAGTATACTTTCTGCTAAATTATAAAGTCTATGAGTTTCATCTTTAGCTTCATCATAATTTTCAGTTTTTTGTATATTTGAGTTTACTTCTTCCAATTCCTTTAAGAAATCTAAAATTTTATCATGTTCCTCTATTAGAGTGTATAACACGTGTCCCTTACTTGTACTAGCCTTTACCTTGGTTAATTCATCTTTTAAAACTTCCATATGAATATCACATAAATGTCTTAAATCCTGTGGATTCATTCCTTCTTCTATAAGCTGTTGTTCTGCTATAGATAATTCTATAGGATTAATATTTTTTACTATATCCAAAGCTTCTTTTCTCAATTCTTCTGTTATTCCAATCTTATTTAAACTTTTTAAAACTTCTTTTAGTTCTTCAATTCTTTTATTATCCATCTAAATCATCTCCTCATAAAGCATTTTTAGAACATATTAAATAACACACTATTTTCTTTATATATATGAATAAATAAATCTTTTTCTAAGGCATGAATTTTATCATAGGTTAGTTTAAATGTTGTACAAACCCCTTCTGGTACTGTAAAGTCTCTTGTTATTTTTTCTAATTCTTTTAATATATCTCCCGCTTCATCGTGTTCATTTTCTGTTTCTTTTATAAATTTATCTATTTCTTCTTTTACATTTTTATTTTTAGTTAGTTCATATTCTTCTATTAATGGAAATAGATTTTCTTCTTCTTTTATTAAATGTTCTTCTAATTCTATCTTTAAAAGTCCAAACAGTCTATGAACTTTTAATAATTCTTCTCCATGATGTTCAAAGTGAACTTTTAATATTTTTGATAGTAATCCATCTATTTCTTTAAGTTCCTTTTTTGTATAATCATGATGAGTATCTACTATGTGCCTCATAAGAACTACAGGTTTTTCCTTTCTCCAATCTATATGCTCTTCATTAGAACTTATAAACTTTTCATATTCTTCATTAAGTTTTTGTATGAATTCATCTAAATTCATTCCTTTTCCCTTTAAAGCTTCCCCTAGAGTATCATGTCCACCGCAGCAATAATCTATTTTAGCATCATTAAATATTCTACTTGAACCTGGAAATATAGAAACAACTTCTCCAAGTTTTTGATTTATATTAATAATATTTTTCATAATATTTCCTCCTAACTTTTATATTGAATTTAATAACAAGTCTACTATAAATGTAGTTGTTTTCTTTATTTCTTCTTTATCATTTTCTTCTGGTGAAAATTTAATTCTTATTGGAAATTTCACGTCTGTCATTCCTGTGGATTTTATAATGTATGAAGTACTTAAAACTTTCATATTTGTTTCATTTAAATAATCCTGTACAACTTCAATACCTTCTCCGCTCCATCCATAAGATCCAAATGCTGCTGCTATTTTATTTTCTAAATCCATATCCTTTAAACTTTTTAGAATATCTTCTAGTCTTCCTATCATATCTCCGTATTTTGTTGATGTTCCAACAAGCACCGCATCTGACTCTTTAACTTTTTTAAATATCTCCTCATCTGATGTTTTATTAACGTTAATTAATTCTGTATTTATACTATCCCTTTCAAAATGTTCTTTTATTAGTTCTGAAATCTTTTTAGTATTGTTTGTCATTGTAGAATACAATATTAAAACTTTTTTATCTATATTTGTATTTTTACTCATTTCATCATATATATTTATAAATTTTTTAACATCTTCCCTTAATATAAAACCATGGGATGGTGCTATAATTTCTATATCCAAATTTTCTATTTTATTTATCATATTTTGTACATATCTTCTGTGAGGATGCATTATTAAACTGTAATATGTTTTAAAATCCTCTAATATGTCCTCTTTAGCTTTATCGTTAAAGTATTCATAATTTGATATGTGAGTACTGAATATATCACATGGAAATAATATTTTATCTTCTTTAGTGAAGGTTACCATAGTTTCTTCTGTATGAAGATACGGTGTTTTTATAAATTCAAGAGTTTTCCCACCAATATCTAAAGTATCTCCATTTTTAACTACTAAGAAATTTCTATTATAAAGTTTATACATAGCTTTTAACTGATCAACTGCTTTATCTGTACAAACAATAGTTGCATTTTTAGCATTGTAAGCAAGACTTCCTAAAGCTCCTGAATGATCTGGTTCTGTATGGTTTATTACTATATATTGAATTTTATCTAAATCTATTAAGTTTTTTAGACTTTGAATATATTCCCTTCCAAAACTTATATCTACAGTATCAATAATTGTAGGTTTTTCTGTAAGCAAAAGATAGCTATTATAAGTTGTTCCCTTTGTTAAAGTTAATCTATGAAATGGTACATCCCTATCATCAATTTTTCCTACTAAATAAATTTTTTCTTTAATTATTACATTTTTCATCATATTTATTACCCCCAAATTTCTTATTATTGTTTATATTATTTTACTTATTTCCTCGTTTGTTATGGCTTTATTATATAAACTACCGGGATTTAAAAATATGATTCAAATCAAATTTTAAAAAATAAATAAAAGAATCTGCTCCACAAAAAATAAAAACCACAATATATTGTATTAAACTTTTTATTTTTAAAACAATATATTATGGTTACATTTCTTAAAGCTATAGCTTCTCTTAAAATAATCTATTCTGCAAGTTCTTTTAGAGCATCTTCATCTTTAACTATAATCATTTTATTGCCAACAAGTTCTATAATATTTAACTCCTCAAATTTAGATAGTTTTCTACTTATAGTTTCTCTTGTTACACCTGCATAGTTTGCCATTTCTTCTCTATTTATAGGCAACTTTATTTCTATACTTTGTTTTTTATTTATTCCATATTTTTCACCAAATTCTAATATCATATGAGCTATTCTAATGTCTGCATCATTAGTAGCTAAATTTTGAGCTAAAGTTTCTGTTTCTGCTAATCTTTTAGTTACTTCTTTCAATATTTTTAAAGATATATTTGGATTTTCTATTAAAATTTCATCCATTTTCTTTTTTGTAAGGGTACATATTTTCACATCAGATATGGCATAAGCAGAAAAATTATAACTTTCATTATCATTAAATAGGTTTAACTCTCCAAAGAAATCTCCATTTGAAAGTATGTGAATTATTTGTTCTTTTCCATCTTTAGTAAGTTTAGAAAGTTTTACTTTTCCCTCATTTATAATAATTAATGTTTCTGATTTATGCCCTTCATTACAAATAATTTCTCCTTTTTTAAAAGCTTCATGTCCTGTCATATTTACAATTTTTATTAATTCTTCATCAGACAAAGAAGAGAATATAGGAACTTTTTTCGCACAAATATTATGCTGGCATCTTCCGCAAGTACATTCTTTCATTTTAATCCTCCCATTACCATTACCCGATAAAACAACTAGAAATGAATTAACCATCCCCATCTATTTAGCCATTTCTTGTTGAATATTTTCAATAATTAAATCATTTTTTACAGGTGTTAAAAACATTTCCCTTGCTTTTTCTTTATCCTTTGTTTGTCCAAGTACCCACATTAGTTTTGTAACTATTGCCTCTGTTGACATATCATAGGCAGGTATTATTGGATATTTTAAGGCCTTTTGTCCAACTTCATATTGACTTAAATCAGTGCCTTCTAATAGAACCTGACTTTTTATAACTACAATTTTTCCTTTTTGATCTAGCATCTTTAATTTAGATAGAAAGTCTTTTTTATCTTTAAAAGGAATTCCTCCACTACCGTAGCTTTCTATAATTATGCCTAAGTATTTATCACTTAGATAATTAAGTATGTCAGGATCCGTTGCAGGAGTAAGTTTTAGCAAAAAAATATTAGTACATAAAGTTTTATAAAAAACAAGTTCTTTCTTTTTTTTACAAATTGAAATTTTATCATTATATTTAATTCTATTTCCTTCAATAGTTGCTAAATGAGGAAAGTTTATGCTCTCAAAGGCATTATAACTTTTGGTTCTTAACTTTTCAGCACGAGATCCACAAATTACTTTACCATCAAATACAATAAATACTCCACCTATTCCATTGCATGCAAATTTAATAGAATCCACCAAATTTCTTTTTGCATCTGTTTCTTTAAATGTAATTGGTCTTTGTGCCCCTGTAATAACTATTGGCTTATGGGAATCTTGTATCATATAAAAAAGCGCCGCTGCAGTATACGCCATAGTATCTGTTCCATGAGTTATGACAAATCCATCATAGTTATTATAGTTTGTTTCAATATATTCAGTAATATGTACCCAGTATTCTGGGTGCATATTGGTGCTATCAATATTTAATATTTGCATAGTATCAATGTAACATATATCTTGTATTTCTTTAGTATAGGTTAAAAGACTTTCTGCCGTAAGGGAGGGTGCAAGTCCCTCATTTCCTTTAGAACAAGCAATAGTTCCCCCTGTAGATAATAATAATATTTTTTTCATATAAAAACCCCCTCCATTAATCTTACCAGAAGGTATACCATCAATCATGGACACCTGTTAATATTTATTAAGATCACCAATCATACTATGAGAAGCTACCTTAGTTATCATATCTTGAACCGTTGCCAAAACCTTATAAAACTCTATAAGTTTGTTTAATTCCCTGTTCAATGTACTCCATTTTGCCATAGCTACTTTGGTTTGTATAGCACTCCGAGGGCTTAACTTCGGATACAACGAATCCTACACCTCAAACATAACTGTTTAAGTAGTTATGCTGAATATCTGCTTAAATTAATTGAAGCATTAAAATCTCTGTCAATTACTGCGCCACATTCCTCACAGATATAAGTTCTTTCTGATAGCGATAATTTAGTCTTTTTATATCCACACTCACTACATATTTTTGATGATGGATACCAAATATCTGCTTCAACAAATTCAATTCCATAGAACTTACATTTGTATTGAAGTTGTCTTTTGAACTCATATAGTCCTTGCTTAGCTATAGCTTTAGATAAATTGCGATTTTTCATCATACCTTTGATATTAAGTGTTTCCATAACTACTCTTGATGGCTTGTTTTTCACTATCTTTGTAGTTGCTTGATGTAAGTGATTGTTCCTAATATTAGATAATCTTCTATGAAGTAATCTAATTTTCTTTTCAAGTTTTATAATGTTGCAAGTTTTGACAAACTTCCTCCCTTCTTTATTTAACTCATATTTTTTAGATATTTTACGTTGCAATCTACGTAATCTTTTTTCTAATTTTTTAACTACTCTTGTTTTATTAATATTTTTAAAGGTCATTCCGTTTGAACATATCGCTAAATCCTTTATGCCTATACTTTCATCAGTTAGTTCTATTATAGGATTTTCTTTTTCAATACCTACTGATAGATACCAATACTTTCCGTCAAAACTTACCCTTGGATTAGTATATTTAACATTCATAGGTATTTGTTCTGATGTTTTTATCCAACCTACTTTTTCAATATTAACCGATTTAATTTTAACTTTAAGTTTTGATGTATCATTATAGAATGAAGGTTTGCTTTTTCTTCTACTCTTAAATCTTGGTTTATCAGCTAACCCTTTAAAGAATCCTTCATAAGCATTACAAGCATCTTTTACAGCTTGTTTTGTTACATTGTTTGATACTTCGTTAAGCCATTTATATTCTTCTGTTTTCTTTAATTTAGTAATTTCTTTTCTTAGACCACCATCTTTAATAAATTTACCACCATCTTTGTAATTTTCTTCTTGTTTAGCCAAAGTCCAATTATAAATAAACCTTGCTGTTCCAGCGGATTGCCATAGTTTTTGTTCTTGAACTTCTGTTGGATATAATCTGACTTTATTTGCTAATATCATCTTTTAGTAACTCCTTAATCCCTTTTTATCCTAACCCTTCAATGTTTGAGGAATTTCTACTATTAATTTTGAAAATTGACCTATAGAATAATATTTCATTTATACAACCTCTGAATTTATTACAATACAAACATTATATAAAACCAAGAGTGTTGTATAAACTCACATAAGGTTTTGTTAACTGCTAAAGTCCCTCTTCTGGATAGTTAAAGTTCGTAATATTAAAACCTGTAACCGTTACTTTCAATATAATCATAATTATATTTGAATTTTAAAATCTTGTCCAATATAAAAATTGGATTTCTAAATAGTTAATTGTAATTTACTGGAAACAAAATGTAAACTTTGGTATAATATTTTCATAATAAGCGTTTATTAATTAAAATATCACACTAAGGAGGACAATGAAATGTTTGAAATCTTATACAAGAAATTGTTGGCTAAAATCAATGAAGGCACTCACTCTGCTGTTTTAACTTATCTTAATTTTCACAATAATAATTATGGTTCTATATCAAACAAAATTCTTTTAACGGAAAAAGATTTAAAGAAAAATTCTTTTTCTTTAAATGATAATGTTTACAAAACAGTTCTTGATTCTTTTAATACTGGAAAAGTTAACACTATTGTTATAGATAAGAATAACTCCATTTTAGTTGAACCTTTTTTTCCAAAACCTCGCTTGATTATTTTTGGTGGTGGTCATATAGCAAAACCTTTAGTGGAATTCAGTTCTAGGGTAGGATTTTCTATTACTGTTATAGATGATAGATTATCCTTTGCCAATAAATCACGTTTTCCTGAAGCAGAAAAAGTTATTTGTGAATCTTTTTCTAAATCATTTGATTTAATCGATTTTAGAGAATCTGATTTTATTGTTATTATAACAAGGGGACATAAACATGATGAAATGGTTTTACGTAAGATTTTAAATTATGATGTTAAATATGTTGGTATGATAGGTTCTAGAAGTAAGGTTAGGAGTATATTAGATAGATTATTGAAAGAAGGTTTTCCTAAAAATAAAATAGATTCCGTTAACTCACCTATAGGTCTTGATATAGCTGCTATTACTCCCGATGAAATCGCCATCTCCATTTTATCACAACTTATCAGCTTTAAAAATAAAGACATTATTAAAAAACTTGGTAAAGATTTTGACTTTCCTGAATTAGATAAGGATATAGCAATGGAACTGTCTTGCGAGTCTAAAATTCCTAGGGCTATTTTAACTATATTATCTTCTAAAGGATCAGTTCCTAGAAAAGCCGGAGCAAAAATGTTAGTTGATTTTAATGGAAAAACCCTAGGAACTATAGGTGGTGGTTGTAGTGAAGCAACTGTTATATCTAGTTCAAAAAAAGTTATGTTAAATAAAGGATTTTTAATTGAACATTTCGATATGACAGGTGATAGGGCAGAATCTGAGGGCATGGTTTGTGGTGGAACTATGGATGTACTTATAGAATCTTTTTAAAACATTGTATATTCTTTAATAATAATATAAAAAGATGGTATCTTAAAGTAGATTTTAAGATACCATCTTCTATCCTTATATTTTAAATTTAGAAATTTCTTTTTTTAATTTATTAGCTCTTTCTTTTGATTTTAGTGCCTCCTGTAGAACATCATTTGATTTATCACTAATTTCTATTATTTTATTTGCAATGTCTGTAGTCCCTCCAGCTCCTTCACTTGAAGCCTGTGCCACGCCATCTATGGTGCTAAGTACATCCTGTAGAGATGACAAGAGTTCCTCTGAGGTTGAAGTAAATTCTGTTACAATACTATCAATGAAATTAGCATCTCCATTATATTTATCTACCACATTTAGCATAGTCTTATAATCATTTTTTATATCTGTAGACACAAAAGTCAATAGATTACTTGAACTATCAGAAAGACTTTTTACTGATTCTATTACCTTATTTGTTATACTTTGTATTTCTGTTACTGCATCCTTAGATTGTTCTGCAAGTTCCCTTATTTCTTCAGCTACAACAGAAAAACCTTTTCCTGCTTCTCCTGCTCTTGCAGCTTCAATAGCTGCATTTAATGCAAGAAGATTTGTCTGTGATGTTATATTCATTATAGATTCTGAAAGTATATTTATCTGTTCTACAACCTTTGATGATTCTATAGCCTTCTCAAGTTCTGTTTTTGTATTTGTAAGTATTTCTTCTGCTTTTTCCTGAGAAACCTGTATATTTTTCTTTGTATCTTCTGCTCTTTTATTTATCTCCCCTGCTTGAAATACACCTTCTTGTGATTTTTGTGCAATAGATTGAATAGATTTTTCTATATTCTGTGAAGTTGCTGACATTTCTTCAGCTGAAGCCGCAGTTTGTTCTATATTAGCAGAAAGTTCTTCTGTAGTTGCTGAAACTTCTTCAATATCATTATTTAAATCTGAAACATTTGTTTTTATAATATCTACAATGTTTTCCATATTATCTGCACTTTCATTAACTTTTTTAATAATATCTTTTATATTTTGTATAAATTTATTTAAGCTTTTAGCTAAATCGTTTATTTCATCTTTAGAGTTAACTTTTATTTCTTGAGTTAAATCTCCTCCCCTTTCTGATAGATTGTCCAGTTCTTCTTTTAAAATATTTAGCGGTCTTCTTACAGCATTAATAATAAATATTCCCAAAACTATACCTATAATTCCCAATACTACAATTATTGTTAAGTTTATTTTCATAGCAATGTCATATCGTTTATCTCCTTCCAAACTATCATTTTCACTCATTCTTTTGTTAAGCTGAGCTAATTTTAATAAAGAAGATGATACTTTTTCAAAAGCTTCATTTGAGCCTTCTCTCATTATATTCATTGCCTCTTCTGTTTTTAATTGTTTGCTTAAAGTAATTATTTTCTCACTTAATTTTAGATATTCTCCCCACTGCTCTTGGACAATATTAAATAATTCTTCATCCTCTTTTGTGTTTATGCTTTTTTTGTAGAATTGTAAATATTTTTGTATCTCTTTATTTTTCTCTTCCATAGACTTTTCTCTTCTTTTCATTCTTCCTGGATCTTTACTAATAATATGACCATACTCAAACAATCTAAAATCTGAAGTCATTATATTTAATTCTTCTGAATATATAATTCCAGGAATACCACATTGTGCAATATCTGTTGATTTCTCATTTACAGCTTCCAAACTTTTTATAGAATAGATGCCCATAAGTATATTAGTACTCACTAGTATAGTTACAAGAAAAATCAATTTACTTTTTATAGTTTTTAACAATTATAGTCACTCCTTATTCTGTATCTAATATTTTTAAATTTTAAATTTATTTGTTTCATCATTAAGTTTATTTGCAGCTTTATTTAAATCTAATGCAAATTTAGCTACAGACTCGGAACTTGCAAACATTTCCTCAGAAGATGCAGAGGTTTCTTCTTTTATCTGCTATACATATTTCATCTACTTGAAAGGTCTTAGCAAGAGATGTTAAATAATCATTATTAGATGAATCTTCGGTGTTTACAATGAATTCACCCAATGTCTGGATTTTACTTTCTAAAAATTCATTTAAAGCATTCATAGTAGAATTATTTCTTTCTATTTGTTTAGAAATTTCAGTTGATAAATTTAAAGCATCAATCTTCATATGATATATTAATTTTGATTTTGTAATAATTACAGCTCCAAAAGTTATAGCTGATATAATTGCAAACATTATTATTATAGGTATTACTAAAATTTTAAATTTTATAGAACCGTTTTTAGAAGTTTTTTTATACACATGTGCTTCCCCTTTCGATGTTAAATATTATTTAAAATTGCATTAAATTATTGTCATGAAAATCATACCACTTTTTCCACAAAAAATCATTAAATTTTACATATTTACCTATATAAAAAGACCCAAGCCCTACAATAATTATTTTCATGGCTTTAGAACATAAAGATAATTATTATATTGGTACTTGAATCCTCATTAATTTTCATATTATATAATAAATATTAAGGATTAAGCCAATGTTGACTTAATCCTTAATATACTAATTATTTTAATAATGAAACATTTGTCTCAATCACTTCTGGTGCTCTTTTAAATAGGAATTCACCTTTTCTAACAGAACAATTAATTCCTACCCTTTCTAGGATTGCATCAAATTCATTTTTTGCATTTAATACTATAAAGTTAGCATCTTTTCCTACCTCTATACCGTATTTATCTTCTATATGAAGAGTCTTAGCACCATTTACTGTAATTAAATCTAATGCATTGTTAATTTCATCAAAAGACATCATATGACAAATATGAATTCCAAAGTCTAAAATAGTCATTAAATTTCCATTTCCTAATGGATACCAAGGGTCTGAAATTGAGTCTTGTGCAAAACAAACATTAATTCCTGCATCATTTAATTCTTTAACCCTTGTAAGTCCTCTTCTTTTTGGATATGTGTCATATCTTCCTTGTAAATGAATATTTTCAGTTGGGCATGATATAAAATTCATATTTGACAATTTTAAAAGCTTAAATAGTTTAAATGCATAAGCATTATTATATGAACCCATTGCACAAGTGTGACTTGCTGTTGTAAGTTCGCCAATTCCATTCATGTAAGATTCTGCAGCTAATACTTCAACAAATCTTGATTGTTCATCGTCTGTTTCATCACAGTGAACATCTATTAATTTGTTGTATTTCATAGCAAGTTCTACAGTTTTCTTAACTGATTTTTCTCCCATTTCTCTTGTAAATTCAAAGTGAGGTATAGCTCCTACTACATCAGCACCCATTTTTAATGCTTCTTCTACTAATTTATCTCCACCTTTATAGGAATACATACCTTCTTGTGGGAATGCTATAATTTGTATATCAACAAGGTCTTTTACCTCTTCTTTTAATTCCATAATTGCTTTTAAACAAGTAAGTTTTGGATCTGTTACATCAACATGAGTTCTAAGATATTGAGTTCCGTGTAAAATCTCTTTTTTCAATCCCATTCTAGCACGTTCTTTTATTTCATCTATTGTCATGTTTGCTTTTGTTTCAGACCATCTTTGGATTCCTTCAAATAAAGTTCCTGTTCCATTGTTTGCACCAGGCTTACGAGCTGTATATACATAATCTAAATGAATATGTGGATCAACATATGGTGGTATAACAAGATTTCCTTCTAGGTTATATATTTCTACATCTTTATATTTTTCAGAAATGTTTGAACCTATTTCTTTATAAGTTCCATTTTCAACAAGTAAATCAACTAATTTTTCATTTCCTTTTAGTCTAGCATTTTTAAATAAAGTAGCTTTCATTTAAATAATCTCCTTTCAATTCTTAACATTCTATTTAGAAATAAATTACTGACGGTATGAAGTTTAACATTAAAATATACTCTAGTCATCGTGCTAAATATACAATAATATTTTGATATTACTGTGCACATAAAGAACATATTTTTATGCATATATTTGTATTTTTCGCACATTGTATATAATATATACCGACATTATAATGAAATGCGTATCAAAGTTACTTGATCAAAATATCATTAAAGGTATAAAAAGGAGTTGTTATTATGTACGAAAATGTAAAAATGGAAAATATGACTTGGAAAGAATTCGAAAAGAAAAAAGATAATGTAATCATCTTACCAATAGGTTCTACAGAACAACATGGTCCTCATCTACCAACTTGTGTAGATACTGTATTAGCCAATGGTTTCGCTTATCGTATAGCTGAGAAAATAGATGGTGTAGTTGCTCCAGCTCTTTCATATGGATATAAATCAAAACCATTAAGCGGTGGTGGCCCATTATTTCCAGGAACTATTGATTTAAATGGAGCTACATTACAAGCTTTAATAATGGATATAGTTGATGAATTTGTTCGTGATGGATTCACAAAAATATTCCTTTTAAGTGCTCACTTTGAAAATGAAGCATTTATAGTAGAAGCTATGGATCTATGCTCTCAAAAATATGGAGATAAAGTACAAATTCTTTTAACTAACTGGTGGGATCCAATGTCACCTGATGTAATTGACAAAATCTTTACTGAAGTACCATTCCCAGGTTGGGCTTTAGAACATGCAGCTGTTACAGAAACTTCATTAATGATGTATTTTGCACCAGAACTTGTTAGAGAAGATCAAATATTAGATACAGAAAATGCTAGTCCAGCAACTTATTACAGATATCCAATCGAAAAAGATATCGTTCCGGAAACAGGAATATTAGCATCAGCTAAATCATCTTCCGCAGAAAAAGGAAAAATCATTGTAGATGATGTTATTCCAAACATTCTTAAGATAATTGACAAAGCTTTTAAATAAATCTAAATAATAAGAAGTAGGGATATTTATGAAAACAAAAGGTATTTTACTTACAATGTTATCCTCTATTACATTTGGATTTGCTTTTACCCTTGGGCCTATGACTTATGGTGCCCAGGGAAGCAATCCTGTAACATTAACTTTTTTAAGAAATTTTTTAAGTTTACCATTTTTATTAGTTATTATGTTATTTTTAAAAATTGACTTCAAAATAACAAAGAAACAACTTAAGGACTTAATAATATTGGGATTTGTTGGAAATGCAATAACAACATTAATGTTAAATATGGCTTTTGCATACATAGATGTAGGTATTGTAACTCCAATACATTTTACCTATCCAATATTTGTAACACTTGGGTGTGTAATATTCTTCCACGAGAAGTTAAGTAAACAAAAAGTCTTAGCATTAATTATAGCTATGTCTGGTATAGGATGCTTCTTCTTTGCAGCATTAACCTCTGCATCATTTGGATCTAGCACATTACTTGGACTATTTTTATCAATAGCTTCAGGAGTATTCTATGCATTCTACATTATATTTATGGATAAAAGTGGACTAAAAAGTGAACCACCTTTTAAAATAACATTCTATGTAGCAATAGCTTCAACTATAGGCATGTTTTTATATGGTGAGGTTACAAATCAACTTGTATTAGGTTCTTTAACAACTAAAGCATGGTATATATCTACAATATTTGCATTTTTATGTACAGTTGTAGCTCTATCTTTACTACAGGTTGGTATAAAGCATATTGGGGCAAGTGAAGCCGCTGTTATAAGTACATTTGAACCTATAACAAGTGTAATTTTTGGAGCATTACTATTAGGTGAGCAAATAACATTAATAAAAATCGTTGCATGTATATTGATTTTTGCAGGAGTTTTAACATTGTCTTTTGCAAAAGCTGAAAAATCAACGGATTAAAAATCAGAGAACCTGTGATAATAAATTATCACAGGTTCTTATATTTTATTTTGTAGATTAAGAAATTCATAAATTAATATACTATTAAAAAGCTCTAAGTCTGTCATAGCATCGTCTAAATCTCTTTGCAATAGGTCTTTTATTGTTGATAATCTGTAAAGTAATGTGTTTCTATGAATAAAAAGTTCTTGAGAAGTTTTTAATAAATGTCTGTTATTCTGAAAATAACATTTTAAAGTACCTATTAAATCCGTTCCATGCTTTTTATCATATTCTAAAATAGTTCCTAAATTTTCATAACAATACTGCTCAATCTCTTTAATATCACCCAATTCAACCAGTAATCTAAAAATACCCAATTCATTATACCGAATAACCTTTGAATCTTTATTGTATATGTCAATCATAGATAAAGCTTTAACTGCTTCTTTATAGCTTATTTTCATATCAGAATCTATTTTCCTAATACGGCTAAAAGCTAAACTAATTTCAATGTCTGAATATCTTGAATTTACAAGATTACATACTGCTTCAACAGACTTTGATGATTTCTTTGCCTCTTCGTAGCTATTAGAAAATAATAGCACTGTCAAATGGTTTGCATATACCGTACGAATTAAAGTGCAATTTTCTCTGTTTAAAATCTCTTCTAAAGAATTACTTATGTTTTTACTAACATTTTCTATCTCCTGTGAAATATTAGATGTCTTTTGTATTTTAAATATACAAATATAGTAAAAAGGTCTTAATTTTACATTATAAAACTCTGCCAAGACTTCAATATCTTCATTTAGTTTATCATGTGAGAAAATAATGGATTCAAGAAAATGTTTTTCATTATTAAATTCTTCTCGCCTTTGTTCTATTTTAAAGAAAATTTCTTGTATAATATCAATCAACTTAACATCCCAAGGCATTGTAAATACAGGTAATTTTTCTTCATTTGCCCTATCTATCATCTTTTGAGGTATATTATTTATATATTTATCATCAATCAAAATCACAATACCAGAAAGTTTTTTATCAATACTCTCTTCTAGTAATGACAAAAGACTATTATCGTCTTTTTTAATTCCTGTATATGTAACAAATAATAATTCCCCTCCATAAAGCCATTCTGAAATAGATTCTGTCATTCTTGCATAAGGCCAAGAAATTTCCCGATTTAATCCATCTTCCCCAGCCACTAGTGTTGCCTTTGAAAAATGTTTAAGTTGAAATAAATCTTTACAGCAAAATGTCATAAAATTACTCCTTCTTATTTCCTATTATTTAATTTTAGCATTAGGTTTTCCTTTTACTTTAACCTAACTATATGTTTCCATTCTAGCATAAATTGTTTTATTGACCATAAAAGCAATTACTGACCCAAGTAAAACAAATGCTATTCTCATAGGAACGGATATAAAAGTATCAAACAAAACCATAGCTGCTCCTAATGAGTTTAGCGTAACAAATATTATTTGCTTATCATATTTCTTAATAAATGTATAAATATAACTTAGTATCAACAACACTAAACTACTAAACTTAGATGGTACTAAACACTCAAATAAAATAATGAATATTATAGATCCTACCATAGTACCTATAACTCTTTGTTTAATTCTTTCTTTAGTTTGATAATAATGTGGTTGAGTCAATGACATTACAGTTATGCTAATCCACATTGATTTTGAAAAACCAAATGTCCTTCCAATAAACATGGCAATACTTATTCCTATTGCCATCCTTAGAGAAAAATTAAACTGTAAAGAATTGGTCTTAATATTTGAAATCATCTCCCATATTGTTAAATGATTTTTATCATCTAAGTTTTTATGACTAATATAGTAAATGAAAGCAATTAAAATGCCTCCAGTTAATAGTCCTATAATTCTACTCATTAATTGCTCTGAAGAAATAGGATCACCGTCTAAAAATACATAACAGAGGATAAATGGAAGATATGCTTTTGTTTCCATTTCATTAGTAAATAGATATATAACAATGAAAACCAAAATAAAGTTTATAGGTATACCTATAAAAGCATTTAATCTACTTATATATGAAGCAAATCCCATATATATAAAAGAAAATATAATAGCCCAAATAGCTTCTCTATATCTTAAACTTATATTTATAGATTTAAACATAAGCATAGCTGTAATAACAGCAACTCCAACCAAAGTATTCTCTGATCCAAAAAACTTAGAAAATAGTAGTACAAATACAATTATGCCAATTAGCATAACTAAATTCCCTAAGAGTAATTTTAAATTTATCTTTATATTATCTGTTTTATCCATATGTTTAACCTCTCTTTCTATCTTTTATAATCTTCTCTCTGTTACAACTTTAATTTTATAACATTTATGTATAAAAAAAATTGTACCTTAAATTTTTTTAAAGTACAACCCTTAATAAAAATAAAAGGCCCAGACATAAGTCTGAAGCCTTGATTTTTGTATTAAAACATTTAGTTTACATTTTAGTTTCAATTGATGTCTTTGGATATAATGTTGTACCCCATATATAGAAAGTTCTTTCTTTTGCTAGTGGTATATTTTTAACATCTACAATGGTTCTCCACCATTCCCATGCAAGACCTGTACATTCTCTTATTTTTACAGATATATTTCGTGCATTTCCTTTTAAATATATTTCTGTATTAAAATGAGCCGTTCTATCTCTATTATTTCCTTCCCAAGCTTTATGTTCAACTATTTCATTTCCCTTTTCGTCATAGCTAACCTCATCCCATGTTACTTGGAATTGAGCAACATACGCTCCACTATGATCAAGTACTATTTTACCATTAGTATATTCTGTTGCAGTTGTTTCTATATATTCTGTTTTATTATTTACGGATGCTATACTATTGTCTTTTAAAAATGTAGTAGTATATGAAATTGGATATCCTGGATTTTGTGGACTATACACTGAATTATTTTTAATAATATTTCTTATTTCATCAAAATCCTTAGTGATTATCTTATTATGTTCTTGTGCTCCTCCCCCTAAAACAGTAGCTGTAAATGAACTTTGATTTAATATATCCTTATATTCTGCATTACTACTTATATCCTGGTTATTGATTAGTGCTTTAAAAGCTGCTTTAACATGTGAACTCTTAGAGGTAGTTTCAAGTTTTACATAAATTGTTCTACCATATGCAACATTTGAAACATATGCAGGAGGATTATTATTATTTATCCCCTTTAAAGCCAATTCATCAAAAGTTACACTATCACCAAATAAATCTGATGGACGATTTGGTGGGTCTACACTTACTGTATAAAAAATTTGTTTGTATGCAAGAAGCATAACCTTTTTTTCACCTTTAAATATGGAATCAAAATCTATATTTAATGCTTTGTTTAAAGCTTTAAAATTGCATCCAACTGCTGCAGATAACTGTGATTGGCTATACACCATAGTATCAGAATAACTCATTCTTGTAGGTATAGTATATTTAGATGAATACTTTGAATTCCATGTATCTAATATAGAATTTATTGCAGAATTAACTGAGGAGTAGGTAGGTGAATTAACAACTTTCTTACCATCTTCAGCCATACCCGGTAAGTCAACACTTATAGTAATAGGTTTTCTCTCACATGAAATTATATCAGGTTTGTTTTCCATAAGATTTCTGTTAGCAAGTTGTATAGCTCCAGGATAAGTTCTATCATTTATTGAGTCTATAATTGAAATGTCTGCTGTGGAATCTGAAATACTCTTCTTCTCACGTTTTACCACAATGAACTTATCTGGATTTTCAAATCCTTCAGCAGGTACAAAATTTTCTACCTGTTCACCATTATATGATAATATCTTACGTGGATCATAGGATAATCCATAAATATTTTTGTCTATGTCACTACTGTTGTCTTTTGCCAAATTACATTTTGTATTTGACGTTACTACTTGTCCATTATTGATTAATGAATGTTCCTCTACATTTCCTTTAGCTAATACATTACTGGAATTATAATTAGATATTAAGCCAGTCATTGAAAATATTAGCAATGAACGTGATACAAATTTTAATACATTTTTGTTCATTTTATATCGCCCCCTTTAATTTTTATAATAATGAAATAATATATTTATGCAAATTATACCATATAATATCAAATTCTTCAATATTTTTTCTAATTTATTCCACTTAAATAGTTATTTCGACATTATTTTTAATTTCATCCACTTTCCTCATTATACTTTTAACTTCATCCCTATTATCTTTATAAAAAATTAATCATTTAATTCTAAATATTTATTATAAGTATATATTTAAACATTAGGGGGATAATCTAAGAAAGTACTTAAGGAGGTATAACAATGGAAAAATTATTTTTGAAAAAATTCTTGAAAAATATATTCTCAGATACCTTTGAAGTAAAATTCTGGGATGGAACAACTGAAAAATTCGGCCAAGGAGATGCAAATTTCAAAATAATAATAAATGAACATATATCTAAAAGTGATATTTTAAGAGATCCCTTCCTAACTTTTGGTGAAGCATATATGGATAATATTATAGATTTTCAAGGTTATATCCAAAAAATTATAGAATCTATATACAGAAATAAAGATAGCTTTTTACATAAGGCTTCCCTATTCGAAAAGTTATATAAAGTTGCTCCTCACTCTATAAAAAACAGTAAAAATGACATAAAACATCATTATGATCTAGGTAATGATTTTTATAAATTATGGTTAGATGAAACTATGACCTATTCTTGTTCCTATTTTAAATCAGAAGATGATTCCTTATATCAAGCTCAGCTAAATAAAATTGATTATATCTTAAAGAAATTAAATTTACATTCTGGTCAAAAGCTATTAGATATAGGCTGTGGTTGGGGGGACCTTATAATAACTGCAGCAAAACAATATAATGTTAACGCACTTGGTATAACTTTAAGTAATGAACAATTTAACAAGGTAAATGAACGAATAAAAGAAAATAACCTTGAGGGTCAAGCAGAAGTTAGATTATTAGATTACAGAGAACTATTAAAAACAGGTAAAAAGTTTCATAGAATTGTTAGTGTAGGTATGATAGAACATGTGGGTAGAAAAAACATACCTGTTTACATGAATACTATAAGTGACTTATTAGAAGAAAGTGGAGTATCCTTACTTCACTGTATAACAGCTCAAAAAGAATCTGAAGGTAATCAATGGATTAAAAAATACATATTTCCTGGCGGATATATACCATCTATAAGAGAACTAGTTTATAATATGGCAGAGAATGACTTGCATTTAATCGATTTAGAAAGCTTACGACTACATTACTGTAAAACATTAGAATGTTGGGCTAAGAACTTTGAAAATTCTTTAGATGAAGTAAAAAAATTAGACTTTGATGATAAATTCATTAGAATGTGGAGATTATATCTAAATGCCTGTGCAGCTTCCTTCCATTATGGCGTAGTAGATTTACATCAATTTTTATTGACAAAAGGATTAAATAATGAAATTCCTATAACAAGAGACTATTTATATAAATAATCCTTTGTATTTTTAAAAACTAAATAAAAATCAGTTAAGATTCCCATTTTAATCTTAACTGATTTTTTGAAACATTACTTAATCTATATCTAATGCTTTCTCTAAATATATCATATCCACACATTGTATACCATTTTCAAATATTTCATTTTTATAATTATGAATAAAAAAATCTTTAATTGTATGTGAATAACTAAAACCACGGTTTTTATAAAAATGTATATTTGAAACACTTGAATTTCCTGTACCAACAATTATCTTCTTAAATCTATCTTTATAATATCTGATTATATATTTAATTAAAATTTTACCATAACCCTTATTCTGATATTTTTCATATGTGGAAATATTTTTTATCTCACAAACATCATCATTTTCTTTTGTTACAATACATACACTTTTTAAGTCATTATAATATAGTGCAAATATATCTCCTATATATAAATATTTTTCTATCATTGTTATGTCAGGATCAGCTAAAAGTAATATATCAATAAATTTTTCTCTATTATTTTCAATCTTTTCTATATTAATATTATCACCTTCTCAATACAAATTTGCTAATTCAACTCTTGATTTTTAAAAATTTTATAACTAATATTTATAGATAATATTATAAAAGCTATAACTAGTATTGGTAAACAAGCAAATAAGATCTTTAAATTTAATTCTGTTGGAACTTGTATATTAAATCTATTCATACCTTTAAGTATCCATGAAAGTAAAAAGGATGGAATTACAAAACATATAATTATTAAAAACCGTGCGTTTTCCACACCATATTTATATAATAGTGGAATAATAATACTTCCTAAAAACATTGATATAAATAAAGATACAATGGATTCTAACATAACTTCTTTAATTATAAAATTTCTAAAGAAAACACCTATGACTGTACTTATAAAAAATCCAGCTATCATTCCAAATATAGAAAAAATAAATAACATTATATATTTACTTATCACAACATCCTTTCTAGATATAGGCATAATAACTGCATATTTATTCCATGTTGATATATTATCAAAACTAAATGTTGTAATAACCATCATACTACATATAATTACACAGGTACTAATATATCCTACTACTCCACTTTTAGGATTATTTATTACTGCTAAAATAGCTAAAATTAATGGTAATCTCTTTATATTATGTCCAATATTATACAAATCCTTTAGAATTAAACTTTTCATATTCTTTCTCCTTTCACATATAGCAACATAATATCTTCTATAGACGAATTATCTATTACAAATCCTCTATATTTTTTCATCATTTTTTCTTTATTATTAACTAGTACTTGCCACTGATAGTCTTGCTTACGGTACACTATAATATCTGATTTATTTATTTCCTTAAATTGTTCCGTATTACATTTTATAATTGCATAGTTATAAATTAAATCATCTTTATCTTTGCTAAATATAACTTCTCCATTACGTATAAATGTTATATAATCAGCTATTTTTTCTAAATCACTTGTAATATGAGAAGAAATTAAAATTGAATGTTTTTCATCTTGTACAAAATCTAAAAATATGTCTAATATTTCATCCCTAACAATAGGATCTAGTCCGCTAGTTGCCTCGTCTAAAATAAGCAATTTGGGATGATGTGATAATGCTATGGCTATAGATGCTTTCATTTTCATTCCCTTAGAAAAAGCTTTAATTTCTTTATCTATAGGAAGCTTAAATTTTTTAAGATAATTTAAATACAATTCATTATTCCATCGTTTATATGCCTTTTCCATAATTTTAGATATTTGTTTAAGAGTTAATGTTTCATAAAAATTCATATAATCATATACAATACCTATATCTTCTTTAATGTCTTTATTATTATCAGACATAACTTTTCCAAAAAGTTTAATTTCCCCACCATCTTTAGAAATTAAATTTAAAATAGCATTAATGGTTGTACTTTTTCCTGCTCCATTTTCTCCTATTAATCCCATAATGCTTCCATAAGGAACAGAAAAACTTACATTATTTAATGTGAAATCTGAATATATTTTTTTAAGATTTTTTATTTCTAAGATATAATCCATAATTATTCCTCCTCAACATAAAATATCCTTAATAATTCTATTAACTTTTCTAATTTAATTCCATGTGTTCTACCAAGATTAGCAGCCTCTTCTAATTTTTTTTCTATATTTCTTAATTGCTCTTCTTTTATAAAATCTTTATTTTGAGCAGCTACAAAGCTTCCCCTTCCAGTAACTGTTTCAATAAATCCATCTCGTTGTAAATCCTCATATGCCCTTTGTACTGTTATAACACTAATGTGTAAAGACTTTGCTAGCGCCCGCATTGATGGTAAGGGATCACCTGTTTGTAATTCTCCATTCATAATAAAGGCTTTTATTTGAGATGTAATTTGCTCATATATAGGGCTACTTTTATTATTACTTATAATTATCTCCATAGTCATCCTCCAAAAGTGTACTATAGTGTACTTATCGTACAAGTACACTATAGTACACTTAAATTAATTTGTCAATATAAAAAAACAACCTGCCAAACAAATGACACGTTGTTTTTTCACTTCAACACTTTTGATTGAAATTTTAATAAAATTGGTGCATTTAATTCTCCTCTAGCCCCTGGTCTAGATGCTGGACATAATGCATTATACATTTTCATAAATTCTTCTGCTTTAAATAGAGTGTCTGCTGTCATTTCAGATTCAAACAATCCTGGGCACACTGCGTTTGTAGTGATTCCAAACTGGTACATATCTTTAAAAACATATTGACATCTATCTATATGATGCATATTATAAACATATAGATAATTATCTATATGTTAAATAGTATAAATTAAAGGAAGTGGAAAAATGAAATATTCTTATTCGGAATACGCATTGGTATTTAAGGCTCTATCAGATGAAACAAGACTTAAAATACTAAATATGCTATCAGGAAATGAATTATGTGCTTGTAATATTCTAGATGAGGTCAATATCACACAACCTACTCTTTCCTATCACATGAGAACTTTAATGGAATGTGGACTTGTAGAGGGTAGAAAAGATGGATCCTGGATGAAATACACTCTTAAAAATAATAGAGTTTTAGAATTAAAAGATTTTTTATTAGAAATTAATAAACATAGAGAAAACTCATTTTGTAATGATGGAAAGTGTTAGATATTAAATTATTTAGGAGGTTTTATTATGAAAAAAATTGAAATTTATGATCCTGCTATGTGCTGTTCTACAGGAGTATGTGGACCAAGTGTAAATACCGAATTATTAAGAGTTGCAACAGTTATAGATAGTTTAAATAAACAAGGTGCCCATATAATTAGATACAATTTATCAAGTAATCCTCAGCCTTTTGTTTCAAATAAAAAAGTAAATGAATTACTTATGAAGGACAACGATATCTTACCAATAACAATTGTTGATGGAGAAATAGTTAAGACAAAATCTCACCTAACAAATAATGAGTTTTTTAAATATACAGGTCTAAAAATTGAATCAAATAAAAGTACAAATAAAGGTTGCTATTGTGGAGGAAATAACGATTGTTGCTAAATAAAATGAAAGGTGATGAAATTTATGTTTGAACAATTTAATGCTGATAAATTAGATTTAACAAAATATTTATTTTATACTGGAAAAGGTGGAGTTGGTAAAACATCTATAGCTTGTGCTACCGCTGTTAGTCTTGCTGATTCTGGTAAAAAGGTTTTATTAATTAGTACAGATCCTGCTTCAAATTTGCAAGATGTTTTTCATACAGAATTGAGCAACAAAGAAACTAAAATAAAAGAAACACCCAATTTATCTGTAGTTAATTTAAATCCAGAAGAAGCTGCAAGGGAGTACAGAGATTCTATGATTAATCCATATAAAGGAAAGCTTCCAGAAGCCGTTCTTAAAAATATGGAAGAGCAATTATCTGGTTCTTGTACAGTAGAAATTGCAGCATTTAACGAATTTTCAAATTATCTTACAGATAAAAACATTGAAAATGAATATGAATTCATTATATTTGATACTGCTCCCACAGGGCATACACTTAGAATGCTACAATTACCATCTGCATGGACTAATTTTATCAGTGAAAGTACACACGGGGCTTCTTGTCTAGGACAACTTTCAGGACTTGAA
Source organism: Clostridium tetani (assembly GCF_900167265.1). GTDB lineage: Bacteria > Bacillota > Clostridia > Clostridiales > Clostridiaceae > Clostridium_G > Clostridium_G tetani. The sequence continues at coordinate 100,898 of NZ_FUWT01000002.1, read as the reverse complement.
GACAGAAAAGAAATGTATAAAGAAGCAGTTCAAACATTGGCAAATGGTAAACTTACAACACTTATACTAGTTGCTAGACCTGAGAGTTCAACTCTTTTAGAAGCTGAGAGAGCATCTGATGAGTTAAGTCAATTAGGAATCAATAATCGAATGTTAATAATAAATGGAGTGATGCAAACAGTAAATAAAGATGATGAAGTTTCTTTAGAATTTTATAATAAACAACAAAGTACTTTAAAAAATATTCCAAATGCTATAAAAGATATTAAAACTTATGCTGTTCCTTTACGTTCTTACAATGTATCTGGGATAGATAGTATTAGAATGATGTTAAAAGGTGATAGTGAAGTAATAACAACAGAAACGCTTGATAATATTGACTTTCCATCGATAAATGATTTAATAAATGATTTATATAAATCTAAGAAAAAAGTTATTTTCACCATGGGAAAAGGTGGAGTTGGTAAAACTACAGTTGCCTCTACTATTGCACTAGCCCTTTCTCAAAAAGGTGTAAAAGTACATCTTACAACCACAGACCCCTCTAATCACATTAAATATATTATGGGCAAACATAAGAATATCACAATAAGTGAAATAAATGAACAAGAAGAATTAAAGAAATATCAAAATGAAGTTATTTCTAAAGCATCAGAGACAATGAGTGGTGAAGATCTAGAATATATAAAAGAAGATTTACGTTCACCTTGTACACAGGAAATAGCTGTTTTCAGAGCTTTTGCCGAAATAGTAGAAAAAGCTGATGATGAAGTTGTTGTAATAGATACAGCTCCTACTGGTCATACACTTTTACTTTTAGATTCAACTCAAAGCTATCACAAAGAAGTTGAAAGAACACAAGGTGATATTCCCAAATCAGTTAAAAAATTATTGCCAAGACTTAGAGATGAAAATGAAACAGATGTTGTTATAGTTACATTACCCGAAGCCACACCTGTTTACGAAGCAGAGCGATTAAATACTGATTTAAAAAGAGCAGGAATACACTCTAAATGGTGGGTAATAAACTCCAGCTTGTTATTAACGGGAACAAAATCCACTTTATTACAATCAAAAGCTCAAAGTGAAATAAAGTGGATAAACGAAGTAAATAAATATTCTAATGGTAATTATACTGTTGTAAAATGGCTTCCAAAAGAAGTAAATGATACTACATTGCTTGAAATAATTAAGCTGAAATAATTAGAGAACAAATATTGGATTTACGTTCAAAAATTCCTGATCTAATTTGACTATATTAATTTATATTTCAAGGAAAGTAACTTTTTATTTATATACTAATAATTAATAGAGTTTAGTTCACATAATTAACTTAAAAACACCTAGTACACAATCTAGGTGTTTTTCATATTTGTTGTTATAAATAATATCTTCAACTTTATTCAATTCATTTTCGTTTCATAGCAAATGACTTTGGTTCAACATATTCTTTAGCAGAGGGAGCTGTATATTTAATCTCCATAGTAATTCCCTTTATAATATAAAGTTCTAACTATTTTATATTTAATAATTATATCAAATTAATACTTCAAAATGCTAATCTTTTAGTATTCTAGTATAATATTTTCTAGTGATTTTTTAATATCCTTAGTATACACACCGCCATGATAACATATAATTTTATCTATATCATAATTTAATAATTTCTTTATGGATTTTTTTGCAGTATCAATATCTAAAGTATACTGTGGATTTGCTATTGTTAGCTTATCATCTTCTACTACTAATGCATCACCAGAGACCAATGTTTTACTATCTTTTATATAAATTGAAATATGTCCTGGCATATGCCCTGGAGTAGCAACTACTTCCATCCCTCCACACCAAGGGAATGAATCTTTATCTTTTAGGCATTCATCAACTTTAGCATTTTCTATATTTTCAAGGAACTGTTGAAATTCCATTGCACCTTTTTTTTCATCTTCAGGAAGTTTATCATATATAGACTGCGCTTGTTGTAATCTTAAAGATTTTTCCTTACCACTGATATATTTTTCATCTTCAATTGAAGAAAGAATTTTAATATTTGGATATTGTCTTTTAAATTCCGCTAAAGATCCCATATGATCAAAATCATGATGAGTTATAATTATTTTTGTCAATTTGCTAATATCAATTCCATTTTCCTTTGCAGCAGTTTTTATTAATGGTAAAAAGTTAGGATATCCACAATCAATTAAGACAAGTTCATTCTCATCACTTAATATAACTGGAAAGATAGTATTCATACCACCATTAAAATCAAATTTTATTTCTAAAATCGTTAATTTATTCATTAATTATTCCTCCAAAAATTATTTGCATATCATAATATTTTCATAAATATATTAAACTTATTCTATATCATTTCTCAAGTTCACAAATAATTATGTATTAAAGTTGTCCATATTCATAAAGTACTAATAAAAAATCGGTATTAATTCTGATTTTAGATAATTAATACCGATTTTATTTATACATGTTTTTCTTGTCTAATTATTCTTCTAATACTATGCTCAGTGAGATAATAATGTTGTGCAAGTTTTTTAATAGATGTTCCATTATTATAGTTATTAAAAATTTCTATGTTTCTTATCTTTAAAATATCTCTTGCACCAGTATTTTCTCCCCAAGCCTTTTTATTCTGGTACTTTATTGGTATATATAAATATTCACCCTCTATATATTCTTGAATTAATTTAATAATATAATCAGGTAATATATTTTGTGCGTTTTTATATTTCATATTATTGCTCCTATCTACTTTATCATTAGTAAATAACGAAGCAAAGATCACACAAAACAAAATTGAGTAAATTAATCTAATAAATTAGGCCCTGAACAAATACTTATTCTGTGTAATCTTTGCACAGAGCCTAAATATATGATGAATTTTATAATATAATCCATTTATTCATCTCCTCTATTGTTCTACAATTACTCTACACTTTAGCCCAGTAGCAATGCTATCATCTAACCACATAGTATATACTGTAAAATTTGATGAAGCAATTTTATTTAGTTCACATAAATTTTCAATAACATAAATCCCATTTTCTTCACATAAAATATCTGCAGGACCATGTTCTTCTCCTCTACGAATTCCAGCGCAATCAATACCAATAAAATTAACCTTTTTATTGATTAAATAGTTTATAAGTTCCTGAGATAGTTGTGGATGATTATGAAAATATTCCTTAGAACCATATCTATATTTTTCAATTTGAGATGTTCTAAAAAGAATAAAACTATTTTGGGAAATATCTACATGTTTTACATCCTTAATTTCTATCTCTCTTTTATTTGCAAATTCAGATACATCAATTAAAACACCTTTACATTTAAAATACTCTAGTGGAATACTAGATTTTAAATATGTATCTAAATGTGTTCCTATATGTCCAGATGCTATATATTTGTTTTCTTTTGTATTTAACCATTCCTCTATTTCTTCTTGGCAAACTTTAGTTGTTAAATCAATTATCATTTTCTGCCCCCTTAATTATATTTTCTAAATAAGAATTAAACTTTTTTAAAAATTTAAAAACAGTTTCTTTTTCATTTGTTGATATTGTTTTTAGGAATTTTGTATCTCGAATTTCCCATTTTTCATGAGCTTGTTTGTGCTGTTTAAATATGTTATTCCCCTCATTTGTAAGAGTGTAAAATATTTCTTTTTTATTATCAGGCTTTTGACTACTAATAATTAGATTTTCTTTTTGTAGTCTTCGTATAATTTTACTAACAGCACTTCGAGTAATATTTAAGTAATTAGCTATTTGGGTTCCATTTGCTTTCTCTAAATTACCAATAGCATCAATACAATGCACCTCAGAATTTCCATATTTCTCAAATAAACTATCATTCATTATTTTACTAAGTACATCTTGCTTTTCATAAAGCTTAGTAAACTCAGTAAGCAAATTTTCTTCTGTTATCATAAAAACTTCCTTTCAAATATTGTTTCCATGGACACAATATTTATTGTACACATAATTAAAAATTGTGTCAAGTTAATTTTTGTATTTTAAATATATAAAACATTATTTAGGTTTGTACTAAAATATGGAACTTATTCATAAAATAAGAATAAGGATAGGAAAACATAAAATTAATATTATGCCTTGGACAATTATTCTAGGCATGGTATTAATTTTAAAAACTATTTATAAAAAGGAGTGTAGATAATATGTTAATTTGTAATAAGAAAAGATTGGAAAATAAGATTCTTACCTTTAGTAAATTTGGTGCTACTAAAAAAGGTGGGATAACAAGGTTATCCTTATCAAAACCTGCCCTCCAGGCAAGAGCAGAATTCTGTAAAAGAATGGACACCCTAGGTGCAAATATCGTAACGGATGATATGGGAAATGTATATGCAACCTTTAGAGGTACAGAGAATCTCCCACATATTGCAATGGGATCACATTGCGATTCAGTAGTACAAGGTGGAAACTATGATGGTATTTTAGGTGTACTTACTGCAATGGAAGTAGCTGAAACCATAGTTACAGAGAAGATTCCACATCGACATCCAATTACAGTTATGATTTGGACCAATGAAGAAGGAGCTCGTTTCGATCCTGCTATGATGTCATCAGGTGTTATTACTGGTAAATTTGATAAATCTAAGATGTTAGCTTCAAAAGATACAGAAGGACTAACCTTTGGTGAAGCTTTGAATGCAAGTGGATACAAGGGTGACGAGAAGAACAGACTTAATCCTAAGGACTATACGGCTTTTGTAGAACTTCACATTGAGCAAGGCCCAGTGCTAGAATCCACAAAAATGGATATTGGTGTTGTGGAAGGTGTTGTTGGAATGGTTAACTATGAATTTGAATTTGTAGGTCAAGCCGGTCATGCTGGAACCGTTCCACAGAAAATGAGAAAAGATGCTCTTTTAGCAGCTTCTGAGGCTATTCAATATCTGCATAGAGAACTTGACAAGCTTGATAGTAAATTAGTGTACACTACAGGTAGAATAATTTGTTCACCTAATGTACATACAATTATACCAGATAACGTTAAATTTACCTTAGATGCAAGACATCAAGACCCTAATGTAATACAACAGGTTGTTGAAGTTATAGAAAACATTCCTAAAGAACTTGCAAAATGTAAAGTTAGTTATAAAGAGCTCTGGTCTCGTAAAACTGTAAGCTTTAATGATGAATTTGTTAACTTAGTTGAAAAAAATGCTAATATTTATGGCTACTCTAATATGAGAATATATAGTGGTCCTGGACATGATGCTCAATTTGTGGCTGATATGCTACCTACAACCATGATATTTGTTCCAAGTATTGGTGGACACAGCCATTGCGAAATAGAAGAAACCCCTCTTGATAACTGCTTAAAAGGTGCTAATGTATTACTACAAACCATCTTGGATATAGATAAGAAGTAGATTGTGTTTAACTTCCTAAATTCCAATAAAAGTTTTATTTTTACTGGAATTGCATTTTTTATGTTAATATTTTTTCTCCCTAAATAAAGAAGCACACTCTACAAATATCTAACATATAATAATGTTAGATGTCTATGAAAGGAATGAGAGCTATGTATAACGCTTATAAAACATATCCCTGTTTTTATTTTATGAACTCCCCAAGATATAATCCACACATCACGTATAATACTTGTAGAACATATCCATGTCCTTACTACATGAGCACATCAAGATATAATTCAGAAATTGAATTAAAGGATTATGGGACAGAACCCTTTGTAGTTAATATTGAAGAAGCTACTAAACAAAATAATACTTATCGTACCGCTTTATGGACAGGAACTCATTTGCAACTTACTTTGATGAGTATCAAAGTTGGAGAGGACATAGGTTTAGAAGTTCATCCTAATCTTGATCAATTCATACGTATTGAAGAAGGACAGGGACTTGTTAAAATGGGTGATAGTGAAAATAATTTGGACTTTCAAAGAAAAGTACATGATGATTTTGCATTTATTATTCCTGCTGGAAAATGGCACAATCTAATCAATACAGGCAATAAACCAATTAAATTGTATTCTATTTATGCACCACCTGAACATCCACATGGAACGGTTCATGAAACTAAAGCAATTGCAGAAGCTGCTGAAAATAACGAAGATCATTAATATCAAAATATAATGTAAGAATATGTAGAAACAGCCTCTTATGGTAATATCAAATAATCATAAAAGGCTGTTTTTTATGATTAAAGCAAATTTTAAATCTTAGAATACACCAAAGTAATCTCATATTTCTCCATAGAAGATTTAACATAAAACATTTGCTGATTCATCATATGAAATCTCATTTTCTAAATTATCTTGAATATAGTCAATGGCATGACTCAATTGTTGTAACCACTTCATCTAATCGCCTCCTTGATTTCAAGTTTAGCATAATAAAATTTTTATATCCTCTCTTTTGGTGTCCTCTTTTGTAAACATTATTTTTAATTAAATTCAGACTAGTGACAAATTAAACTGTGAAATTTGCGTTACTTTCCTGTTTAGTACCTTAAAGTACTATATAGGTAAAAATATTTTCTCCATTTCTGAAGATTTCTGAAGATTTCCATCAAGTGATTGAAAAGCTCCAATGTGTCTATTATATTTAGATAGTGCTAACTTATTTGTGATTAACTCTGTTTGTGCATGAGAATCAAATGATTCTGCATAAACACACCACACAAATAAGAACAATAATTTTATTATGAGGAGGTAATCAAAATGCACACGTTTATAAATCGTCTATTATCGAAGCACATTATGTTACCATTTATGACAATGATGCTATTGCTTCTTTTCTTGTTATCAGGATGTACTTCAAGGTCACAACCCTCAGATGCAAATTCTCAGTCACTAAAGAAGTCGAATATACAATCAAAGAATAAGGATGAACTGATACTTGCTGTTGGTAAAACTGATACTGGTCAGTTTGATCCAAAAAAAGGTTGGGGAACTCACGCACAAATTCGTCTAACTCACAGTTCACTGCTTACCATTGACTCTAACCTGAACTTTGTTGGTGATCTTGCAAAATCCTACAAAGTTAGTGAGGACGCCCTTACATGGACTTTTCCACTAAGAGATGACGTGAAATTTTCCAACGGTAAGCCAGTAACTGCGACGGATGTTAAATTTACATATGAAATGCTTAAAAAAGACGGTATTAAATTTGATTTATCATTTATTAAATCAATAGAAGCTATTGACGATTATAATGTGGCTATTACACTTAATGAACCACATTCCACTTTTGTAAGTCAACTCACTGAAATTGGTATTGTACCTAAAGATTTGTATGATAATAATTACTCAAGTAATCCTATTGGCTCAGGCCCATATAAAGTAGTTCAGTACAATGATGGACAACAAATCATCATGGAATATAATCCTTATTGGTATGGTAAGAAACCTCAGTTTAAAAAGCTGACATTCCTCCTTCTTGAAGAAGATGCAGCCCTTGCAGCTGCAAAGGCTGGACAAGCCGATATTGTCTATGTTCCGCCAACGTTTGCAAAACAAACAGTAGATGGAATGACACTTCGAGCCTTTGAAAGTATTGATTCACGTGGTATTACTATGCCAACACAAAAAAGTGGAGGAAAAGGTTTAATAAACAGTAATGAAGTTGAGGTAGGAAATGATGTTACTTCTGATTTAGCTATTCGAAAAGCACTAAGTATAGGGCTTAATCGTAAAGATATAGTGGATATTGCATTAAATGGATATGGTAAAGTAGCATACTCCTTATGCGATTATATGCCTTGGTTTAATCAAGAAACCATTGTAAAAGGTGGAAATATTGAGGAAGCAAAAAAAATTCTAGCAAGTGCTGGGTGGATAGACACTGACAACGATGGAATTCTAGAAAAGAATGGACTCAAAGCTGAATTTAATCTATATTTCAGTTCTAGTGATCAACTTCGTAGTGACCTTTCCTTAGCTGTAGCAGATATGGCACGAAATATAGGTATTAAAATCAATGCAATAGGAGCAACTTGGGATGAAATCTATATCAAAGGTAAAGCAAATGCAGTTATGTGGGGTGGCGGACGACATCATGCTCACCAACTATACACTATGTACTCTCCTAAAGTAATTAACCAAGGATATAATAATTTGACTGTTTATAAGAATCCTAAGGTAGAAGAGTATTTGGATAAAGCTATGCATGCATCTACACAAGAAAAAGCTAATAAGTATTGGAAATTGGCTCAATGGGATGGGAAAACAGGATTTAGTTGTCTTGGAGATGTCCCAATTATCTGGTTGGCACGTGTAGATCATCTATATTTGGCCAATAAAAATCTTGATTTAGGTAAACAACCTATTCATTCTCATGGTCATGAATGGGCATTATTCAGCAATATAACAGAATGGACATGGAATAAATAATTAAATTAAATGTAAATTTGGAAAGGGACTTTTACGGGAATCATCTATTTTCGTGAAATCCCTTCTATCCATGGAAAGGAGTGTTTATCATGGCAAAAAAATTCATTGTTCGCCTAATCCGAGCTGTGACTTTACTTATAGGATTATCAATTCTAACCTTTTCCTTAATCCACTTATCTCCTATGGATCCCATAAATGCCTATGTTGGAGGAGATAGTTCAGTATCTATAGAACAAATTGAAAGGATCAAAGAATATTGGGGTGTAGCTAAAAGTCCTATGGAACAATATTTTACCTGGATAGGAGCAATACTAAAAGGCAACTTCGGAATTTCAAAACTTTATCGCAGACCAGTCATTGATATTATTAGGAGTCGTTTTATTACTTCCTTTGCATTAATGGGCACAGCTTGGATTTTGTCGGCAATCTTTGGTTATCTTCTAGGAGTTATTTCTGCAATGAACCGAGGGAAAATTATTGATAAAATCATTAAGTGGTATAGCTACACACTAGTTTCTACTCCTATCTTCTGGTTAGGACTCCTTTTATTGATTGTTTTCGCGGTGGAATTAAAATGGTTCCCTGTTGGCTTGGCAGTGCCAGCAGGTGTGCTAGAAAGCAATATACGGTTTATTGATCGGGTGCGACATTTTGTATTACCTGCCTTGACTCTGAGCATTTTAGGAGTTGCTAACATCGCAATGCATACCCGCGAAAAGATGATTGATATTCTAAACACTGAATATATCATCTTTGCTAAAGCAAGAGGTGAAAGTAAGTGGCAGATTTTTAAAAACCATGGTTTCCGAAATTCAGTTATTCCAGCAATTTCATTACAATTTGCCTATTTCGGAGAACTTTTCGGTGGTTCTGTATTAGCTGAACAGGTATTTGCTTATCCTGGATTAGGTAGCATTTTAACCACCGCTGGATTAAAGGGTGATCTTCCTTTACTGATGGGAATTATTCTGATTAGCTCCTTGTTTGTATTTGTAGGCAATTTTATTGCAGATATTTTAAATACAGTTGTAGATCCACGTATAAAGGGGGATACATTAGATGTTTAGAAGACAAAAAGAGATAAATGTACGAAAAAAAATGATAGTACTGCTTGGATTTTCTGCTATGCTTTTGCTATGTATTCTTATTTTTAGTTTTTTGTTGAGTAATGATAATTTTCGCCTTAGCTCTACTGATAAAAACCTTCCTCCAAGTTTTAAGCATTTGTTTGGAACAGATTGGCTGGGAAGAGATATGTTTACCAGGACAATCAAAGGGTTGCGTTTATCACTAGCAGTGGGAGCCTTTGCCTCTATTATAAGCGTTTTTATGGCAACTATTATGGGAATTTGTGCAGCTACTTTTGGTAAAACGCTTGATGCTGTTATCTCTTGGTTCATTGATTTATTTATTGGCATGCCTCATTTAGTGTTCATGATACTGATATCATTTATTGTAGGTGGTGGAATACGTGGAATTGTACTTGCTGTTTCACTTACTCATTGGACATCTTTGGCAAGAATAGTGCGTTCTGAAGTACTTCAAATTAGAAATGCAGAATACATCCAGATATCCAAAAGTTACGGAAAATCTTCATGGTATATTGCAAAAAAACATATATTACCTTCCGTTTTTCCTCAAATAATGATCGGATTTCTACTTATGTTTCCCCATGTAATTTTACATGAAGCTGGGCTTACTTTTATGGGATTTGGCCTCTCCCCTCAAACTCCCGCTGTAGGCATTATCCTTTCCGAAGCTATGAGTCATATTTCCACCGGAAAGTGGTGGCTGGTAATTTTTCCAGGGTTACTTTTAGTTATAGTAATTAAGAGCTTTGACAATATTGGGGAGCAACTACGTATTTTAATGGAACCTGTTAGTTCCAATGAATAAGGAGGAACTATAATGAATACCACACAAAAAGAATTATTACTCCAGGTAAAAAACCTAAAAATTAGTTTTTCTCAATACTTTAAAGGAACACAGAAACGTATAATTCAACCTATATCGGATTTACATGTAGATATTAATCAAGGAGAAATTGTGGCCGTAGTAGGAGCTAGTGGTTCAGGGAAAAGCCTCTTGGCACATGCTGTATTAGGAATACTACCTAGCAATGCTATTTGTCAAGGGCAAATACTTTACCGTGGAGAATCCCTGACAGAAGAACGAAAAGCACAGTTGCGAGGGCGAGAAATCTCTTTTATCCCTCAATCAGTAAATTATTTAGATCCGTTAATGAGGGTTGGAAAACAGGTTCAGATTGGTCTAGAAAAAAGTATAGCAAGGAAATCGCAACAAGAGCTGTTCCAACAATATGACCTAAAGGAAAGTGACGGTAGCTTATTTCCCTACGAGCTTTCTGGAGGTATGCTCCGTCGAGTTTTATTTGCCACCAGTGTCCGTAAAGGGGTTCAATTGGTAATTGCTGATGAACCAACACCTGGGATCCATCCCCAAGCCCTTTCTGAAATTTTAAGGCAAATCAAGCGATTTGCAAAAGAAGGTGCTGGTGTCATGCTAATTACTCACGATATTATGTCAGCTTTGGAGATTGCAGATCGGGTGGCAGTAATCAAAGATGGTCAAACAATAGAAATTTCTGAAGCATCAGCTTTTGAAGGCAAAGGCGATCGTCTGAAAACTGAATATGCCAAAAGATTATGGAGAGCTTTGCCACAAAATGATTTTCATTTGGAATTTCAAATAAATGGAGGAGGTATATAATGCATTTAATTGGTAAAAACCTTGGTTACTATTATCAAGAAGAGCAATGGCTCTTTAAAGATGTTAATCTTTCTGTGTCACCTGGAGAAGTATTAGGTTTATCCGGTTATAGTGGATGTGGAAAAACTACTCTAGCCAAAATCTTAGCTGGATATATCCAACCTCGTAAAGGAATGGTGATGTTGGATCAAAAACCCATAGAACAACGAGTTTTTCGTCCGGTACAATTAATTTATCAGCATCCAGAAAAAGCTATTAATCCTAAATGGCGAATGCGAGAAGTTTTAGCAGAATCCTACAAACCATCGCAGGATATTCTTGATGCTTTTGGAATAAAGGATGAATGGATGGATCGTTGGCCTATTGAACTTTCTGGCGGAGAATTACAGCGATTTTGTATTGTTCGTGCATTGAATCCCGCTACTAAATATATAATTGCTGATGAAATGACCACTATGTTGGATGCAATTACACAGGCAAAAATATGGCACAGTCTTCTTTCAATATGTGAAAGTAGAAGAATCGGACTCATTGTAGTAAGTCATGAAAAAAGCTTAATCAATAGAATATGTAATCGAGTATACAACGTTGGGCAAAATTAAACTAATCTAGAAATAAAATCAGTCATGTAGATACAATATTTAAGAACGCTTATTTCTGCATAGAAATAAGCGTTCTTTTTTCTTATAAAATAGGAAATATTAATTGCACTTTAAATACATTTTCATTTTTTAGATGGATAAATCGACCATTGTGCTCTAAAAGAATTTTTTCACAGATTTTCAACCCAATCCCTGTTCTCTGTAAACTTTCTAACGTATCAAGGATATAATTATGAATTTCAATGATTAATTCATGCTCATTCAAAACACTTATTAATGTAATAGGAAAGGATGGATCTGCATATTTGCATGTATTAGATAACAAATTATCAAATACACGCTGCATCATATTTCGATTTATCTCAATTTTATTAGTACATAACTTAGATTTATTTTTGACTAAAAATCCACTTTGATTAAGTAAAAATATATGTTCTCTTATAATTTCATCTAATTCCTCATTTACTGAACAAATACTTAATTGTATTTGTTCATCAGTAGTTGTTGATAAAAAAAAGTATTCAAATAAATTGTTAATCAAGAATTTAATTTGATATGCACGATTCTTACATTTTTTTAAAAATGTACCTTCACTAGCTGGAATATCCCCTCCCTCCAAAACGTCTAAGTATCCAATTAAAGCTGTAAGTGGTGTTCTTAAATCATGTGATATTCCAATCATCAACTCATTACTAGCAGTTCTTACACGATCAGCATATTGCTCACGAGATATAAACGCTTTACGCATTTCATCTATTTCTTGTGCCAGAAAAGCTAATTCATCATTCCCACGGACAGTAATGACATAGTTTAAATCTCCCCCCTTAAGAATTTTGATTTCCTGCTCTAGAACATTTATATATCTAACTTTTCTTTGAATAAGTAGAATCATAATCGTTATGAAGAAAATGAAAAAAATTAGCAGATTAGCATAAGTAACATAATCTCTATAGCGGTGCTCAAACCAATATTCAATAACTGCTATAAGTGTTCCATCGTTGAACACTATCATATGCCTATTTTGCCATGGTTGAATATACTCCATACTTTCTTTCAATGATATACCACGATAGGCAGCCTTTGAATTATAGAGAAGAATATTACCCCGATAAATGGAGACCTGTGTTAAATCTTCTTTCTTTATCCATTGATCAATTTGGGAAATCTCAGACATGGAAAGATTATTATTGCAAATATAATTCTGAAGAGATTCCGCTTTCTTCTTTAAATTTCTAGAAACCACATCTGATTGAGAACAATAGTTGCGTATAATCTTATAAGATATGGTTTGTAAAATTGAAAAAAGCATTGTTGAAAACAAGAAAGTTACAATTGCAGAAATAATCAATTTATGTCCAAGTTTATAATTTCGTTCAATTCTAATCAATGTAATACCCCTTTCCCCAAATTGTACGAATGTATTGTGGTTTTTGCAAATCTTTTTCTAGCTTTCTTCTTAAATTTTTAATATGCACCATAATGGTGTTATTAGAAAGTGGAAGGAATGGTTCTTGCCAGACGTGTTCATATATCTCACGGGCAGATAGAACTTTTTTACGGTTGTGCAGCAAAAAAGAAAGAATCTGATATTCAATTCCAGTAAGACTAACTTTATCTCCATTAATGCAAACTTTACCAGTTTCAAAATCCACATTTAGGTCACCCAGCTTGATGGTATTATCTGTCGAAACATTATTTACCCCTTGGTAAACAAAAAATCTGCGAAGTAACGCCTTAATTCTTAATAGCAATTCGGATTGAGAAAATGGTTTTATTAAATAATCATCTCCACCACAACAAAATCCTTCTTCTTTATCAATGTCCTGTGTTTTCGCACTCAGAAACAGGATTGGAACTGTTGTGATTTTTCGGATTTCAGTACATAACTCAAATCCGTTTCTGCCTGGCATCATGATATCAAGAATAATCAAATCTACTGGTTTTTCAAGCATTGCCATCGCAGTATTGGCATTAGATGCTTCCCATACAACAAATCCTTCACGACTTAGTAATATATTGATGATTTCACGTATTTCTTCATCGTCATCTACAATTAGAATAATTGCATTTTTTTTCATATTGTTCACCTCATATATTATGCCTGCTAGCTTAATAAAACTAAATAAATAAGCTGATTACTTGTTTATTTTGACTTCGCAATATTATACAAATTTGCTTAACTGCAATTGTTTTCTTATTAAATTTATTTCATTAGTATCTAAATCTGTTAGTTATTTTATTGTTTCATCTTCCATATCCATTCCCGTGCATTTCTACTTAAGATTATACCCTTATGCATTGTATATTTTATTATTATTTTTGTGTACACATACTGCCACAGATTTCTTTGCTTCTGCAATTCATACTATAAATACAAGCATTGAATGAAAAGCCAGATTACCCAGAATACTTTTCACCATTTATATGTTCTCACATACGAAAGCTCTCAAATATATATGTATATATATTTTCTTTTGTACAAAAGTGCTTAATTAAAGACTCTCTAAAAAATCAGTTCTCCTGGTTTATAACCATTGGGCAATTCTTCCTCGCTTAAAAATTTGAAATTGTCATCACGCAGTATTGGTAAAAATGCTTCATATGGTGTTCTAGGAAACTCACAGGCATAATTACTTGCTCCAAACCATTTACCTTCTTTGCTACTCAAATTTAAGTCTCTAGCAAATTTTGTATGATTTGAGCAATCATGAACTGCTAAATCCCAGTTTTCTTCATCGGCTATTTTCATGAATTTCAGAGTTAATTCCCTACTCCAAATTGGAGAAATATAGCCATGTCTGGAAATATACATGTTTTCCCCATAATAATTGTCTATGTTATTCTCATTTAAATGTAATTCTGCACAATTTATGAAATCAAGTTTTGTATCTAATATTGCTTGCTTTTTCTTAAAAAATGCTTCAAAAAACTCAGGAGTCATTGGAGTTTCAATACCTACATTTTTAATATATTTTTTTGCTATTCCAATACTTTCAATAACTTTGTCGGAACAATTAGAGGCACCTAAGTTAAAACGTATCTCATCAAGACCAGCTTCACCTAATGCTTTCAATGTATCTTCTGTAGCTAAAATACCATTTGTATATAAATGTTGATGAATTTTGGCATCTCTAAATTTCTTTATAACCGAATAGTATTTTTCAATTTCCATAAATGGCTCTAAATAAACATAGGAAATGCCAGTGGGCTTCTTGTGGATGGAAAGAAGTAGATCTATATCCTTCTCATAAAATTTTGTACCTCCGATTTCCCACATACCTTCGCCAATTGGAGGAATATATTCTAGTTCTCCATAGTTATAACAGAACTTGCACTCTATGTTACATTTATTTGTTTTTCTAATTGCACTCAAACCAGTTCCCAACAAACAAGAACGACATCCTTTGGCAAATTTGCTTTCATTTCCTACAAAAAAAGTTCTATTATCTAAGGTTTTCAAACCTTTAATTTCCGACATTAATGTATCATTTCTATGATCAATTGCTTCCTCAATTTGTGCAAATGTAGCGTAAATGATTTCTTGTTGTTTTATCATAACTTCCTCATCCTCTGGCAATATGGAAAAAAATTCAAACCATTTTAACGCATCTTCCTTTGAAATTTTCATAATGTATCCTCCTTTAATTAATCTTACTAAAGATTCAATCTAAATCTTCTTATTGTGCTTTTCCTCAAGCTTTTTGCTTAAGATTTTCTTCTATATATCTTCTCTTTTTTCTTACGATTTCTACCTATTTTTATCCCTCTGACTATTTGATAATACATGATTTCAACTATTGTTTCAAGCTTTTTCTCCTTCATTTTCTCAACCTTTTTCTCTTACATTTTGGGTATGCAAAAAGCCCACTGGCATAGCCTGTGAGCTCTTAAATCAATTTTTTCTCTAAGTTCTTTACAAAAAAATAAGGCCTTAATAATACAACTGTGTATTATTAAGGCCTTGCACAGCACTTTTTATATTTTTTTTCACTACCACAAAGACATGGTTTATTTCTTCATAATCTTTAAGTTGATTATCTTCAAAGGTCATTGTTCCATCAAACCATATAAGTTACATATATTTATTTCATTACATAAAGTTAATAATTCTTTTAGATTTTCTAGTGATTCATAATATCTTCTTTCTATAGCGTCTTCTGGAATTCCGTGTTCGTTACATAAAATTTACTAAGATCTAATATTTAGAGATTTATACCTTTATTACAAATCCTGTATAGTCATTTTTTCTAATTCTTTTTTACTGTCCTTTTTAACTTTATCTCTCCCCTCAAAATAAACGGATAAGCTAACAACTAATAACATTGAAAATCTAAAAATCCACTTTCCTAAAGTTCCAGCTTCAGCTTTAAACATAATAAATAAAACAGCTCCAATAACAATAAACAGAGGTAATATAAGTCCAAAGACAAAATGCTTTCTTGTACTTAAGAATTGTTGAAGTGCTAAACCCAAAATAGTAATTAAAATTGTAATTAATATTTGCATCTACTTTTCCTCCTCTTTTTCCTTTTTATACTCATTAATAATAAGCTTGGCTGTATCCAAATCTATTTTCTCATCCAAGGATAATTCTTTAATAAATGATATAAAAGGTTCATTTAAATTTTTATCGTTAATTTCTATTTTTTGAATAAGTTTATCTAATCGAAGTCTTACTGTTGGATAAGACACTTCATAGAGTTTAGCTATCTCCTTTAAAGAACCAGAAGTTAATATAAACTTCTTTATAAACTCAATATCTTCATAATCTAAGCTAGATAACCAGTTGGGTAGCTTTTCCATCGTAATATAACATCACCTTTCATCAACAAAATTGAAGGTATAATAAATAATTTATTTAATATTATTTATTATACCATTAATTTTATTAAAGTCAATATTGAATATATGATTAACTTTATTTAAAATCTAATATGTATTTTTATTTATCAGTATTAAAAAGCGCCCACCTCCTATTAGGTTGAGCGCTTTTTATTATACTTATATAATGAATACTCTCCATTAAGTCCACCTTTAATTAAACCCACATATAAGTCTTTCTATTCATAATCTTCTTAAGTCAATTTATATCATTTCTAATACTTCTACTGTATATTTTTCACCTGGAGCATAAACTTCAACCACATCCCCAACTTTTTTTCCCATTAATGCTTTTCCTAAATCTGATTCTACACTTATATGCATCTTTTCCGGTTCTGCATCCATAGTAGTTACTAGTGATACATTTGTTTCAAAATCATCTTCCACAAATTTAATTTTACATTTACTATTAACTCCTAATACTGATTTATCCTGATTTTTCTCATCTATTACACTTGCAGTTGAAATCATAGTTAATAAATATTGAATTCTATTATCATTTTCTCTATAGTTTGCACAGGCTTCTTTATATTCTGCATTTTCTGATCTATCACCATGAGCAGCTGCCTCTAATTTTTCCTTTGCTATTTCAGCTCTTTTTGTAGTCATTCTATATTCTAATTCTTCTTTTAATTTATTCATATTTTCTTCTGTTAATATGTTTTTCATGTAAAAATAAACCTTCCTTTTATAATTTTCTGCTCTTTAAATACTTCTTTATCTATTGATTTTTGAGTATTCCCCCTTATAAAAACTTTATCTTCTATATTATCTTACTACATATTTACAAATTTTCAAATCTTAAAGCAAATTTTATTTAGACTAATACTTCATTGAATTTAATAAGATAAATCATTACAAAAGCTAATTAAAAATCATTTTATTTCTATTATATTAATTATTATTTCCATTAATATTTTGTTCATAGATAATCTTGATTAAGTTACCAACTATTCTCTCTTTAAACTCTGCTGAATTGTTTCCTAGACTTGATGCTACATTTATAATCTTAACTGCACATGTTTCTATATTCATTAATGAGTTTAAAGGTATTATAATTCCATAATCCTCATGCATCATATTTCCTATAGGAATTTTTGATATCCTTATATTATCTAATGGAAGATAATCATTTTTAAGCAAATCTATTTTATTTAAAATCTTAATAGATTCCTCTAACACATTTCTCTGCGATTCATTTAAGTCTTCTTTATTCAAAAGCTCTTCTTCTATAACAAATGTATATTAACCAAATGTACATTAAACTTATATTGTTGACTTAAACAATGTTATTTAGTTAAAATGTTATTGGAGGTGAACTGCATGAAAAAATTAATTAAAGTTATTGCCGCTATTATTGAAAATGAAAACAATGAAATCTTATGTGCCTTAAGATCAACTAAAATGTCTCTTCCTAATCTATGGGAATTTCCTGGTGGTAAAATCGAAAAAGGTGAATCTTTAGCTGAGGCTATAACTCGGGAAATTAAAGAAGAGCTAAATTGTACTATAAGTTTTATAGATGTTTTTAATGAAAATACTCATGAATATGATAAATTTATAGTTAATTTAACAACTGCTAGGTGTAAATTAACAGAAGGACAGCCTACTGCTAATGAGCATGATAAACTTATTTGGCTTCCTAAAGAAAATTTAAGTTCTTTAAATTGGGCTCCTGCGGATATTCCTGCTGTAGATCAATTGATTAAAGAAAAAGTGTAGCGCCACTAATAATAGTGCTACATCCTTTTCTTTATATGCCTATGCTATTATATGATAATAACCATCCTACTTTTTTTCCTATTTTTATTTAGTCATCTTCCCTATGAAATTATATAATCATAAATATCTTCTCTTACTGGTGTAATTAATCTATATCTTATTTCTACAGCTGTTTTTGTAGTATTTTTCATTGTAAATTGCTTTGGTTTTCCTACTGCTTTTATTTTTCCTAGAAAGTAAAACTCCTTTGAAATTTTATCATCTTTATTTTTTCTTACAAACAAAGTCATTTCTACCCCATCTTCCTCCGCATTATAAGCCTTAACAATATCTTCCGATGTTATAGTTCTACCTGATTTTGAAATTGCTATTAACTGTGATTCTGAATAAAACCTATCCTCATAATTTATACTGTCTTCTATACCATCTGACTTGTCATAATTAATAAATACAGGATAAGTTTTAGTAATTTTATCATATTTATAGCCACCAATATTTAAAGCTACTTCTCCTTTTTCCCATTCTAAAAGCCTACATACATCTTCATATGTGTACTTTTGATATAATTGAAAATTAGTATTCATATACCTATTGCTATAATTTTTATTATATCTACTTAATCCAAAGTTTATCAGTTCCATAACCATTTCTTTAAAATAACTATTTTCAATACATTTTTTAAAATCAGATGAAATTATATAATAGTTATCTTTTCTTTCTAAAAATATACATTTTGAATAAGTCTTTTTAGCTGATCCCGTTGGAAATTCATTTGTTAATACATTAATTACATTTGTTTCAGTAATTTCTTTAAAATCTATATTATACGCTTCCTTAAGCTCATGTTTTAACTTACCTATTAAGTCTACTTTGTTATGTATTATGTTTTTAATCATTATAAGTTCGTGAGGTCTTTTACCTGAAGCTAACTTTTTAGAAATAAACTCAATAAATAAAGCCTCTAAATCATTAAGCTCTATAGTATATTCTTTATCATACTTTTTTAAAAAGTTATAGTATGATCCTAATTTAGTGGCAAAAATTCTTAATGGATCTATAGAATCAAACTTATCAAAATCATTTAAACTAGGTATTCTACCAATCTTTTGTTTAAGATTAAAATAACTTTCTTTAATTAATTTTATATTATTAAAATTTGCTAGATCTATTGATTCAAATATTTTCTTTTTTGATATTTCATCAAAATTAATAGTGGAACACCCTGGTATAACCCTTGTGCCCTCCATAACATATTTTCTAATAGTATCTTTATTAAAAGTTCTATCCCCTGATAGGGCTATTGGAATTAAAAAGTTACTGTTATAGTTACCTACAAAATCTATTATTACAACATAATCTTTAAATTTATTTTTTCTAAGCCCTCTGCCTAATTGTTGCACAAATATTATTGAGGATTTAGTTGGTCTTAACATTACAACTTGATTTACAGAAGGAATATCTACTCCCTCATTAAATATATCTACTGTAAAAATATAATCTAATGAATTTAAAATTTCATCTTGTTCTAATCTTTCTATGGCTTTTTCTCTTTCTTGTTGTGAATTTTCTCCTGTTAAAGCAATAGTTTTATATCCCTTTGTATTAAATATATCTGAAAGTTCTTTAGCTTCTTTTTTATCACTACAGAATATTAATCCCCTTACTCTTTCACCGCAATATCCATAAAAATTTATTTTATCAATAATATGTTTTACCCTTTCTTCTGCTACTAAATATTTAAAATCGGTGTTATCATCTAATTCAATTCCATCAATTATAACATCAGAAACTCCAAAGTAATGAAATGGACAAAGTAAATCCTCTTCTAACGCTTGCTGCAATCGTATTTCATATGCAATATTATAATTAAACATTTTAAATATATCAAAATCATCACTTCTTTCAGGTGTTGCTGTCATTCCTAAAAGAAATTTAGGATTAAAATAATTAACTATTTTTTGATAGCTATTTGCACCTGCTTTATGAACCTCATCTATTATAATATAATCAAATTCATTTTTATCAAAATATTGTAATACTTCTTCCTTTGACAATGTTTGAATTGTACAAAAAATAAAATCTTTGTCCACATCTTTACTAGTACCTGATAATATTCCCATACTCCTTGTGTCCCCAAAAACATTCATAAAACTATTTAAGGCCTGTTTTGCTATTTGCTCTCTGTGTACAATAAATAATGCTCTTTTAGGATTATAATTTCTAAGTTCAAAGGCAGATAAATAAGTCTTACCTGTTCCAGTTGCAGAAATTAAAAGACCTCTATCTTGTCCATTTTCTCTAAGCCTTTCTAACCCTTGTATTGCTTCCACCTGCATCTTATTAGGCTTTAGCTTATATTGTGAGAGTCTTGGAACCTTACTTTTTCTAGCAAACTCAACTTGCTTTCTATATATATCCTCATAAGTTTTTATCCATTCAAAAGTTAGTTCATCAGCCTCATTCCAAAGATGATTAAACTCTGAAATAACTCCTTTTGTTAATGAACCCTCTTCTAAAGATGAAACCTTTAAATTCCATTCTTTATTTTTAGTTAAAGCTGTTTGTGTTAAATTTGAGCTACCTACTATTAATTTATAATGATCTTTATATCTAAAAATATATCCTTTTGTATGAAAATTCTCTTTGCTGTATAACTTAATTTCTATATTAGAAAATTCTAAAAGCCTTTTTAATGCCTTTGGCTCGCTAAAATTCAAATAATCAGTAGTTAAAATTTTCCCTTTGATTCCTCTTTTATTTAAAACTTTTAGAGTTTCTAATAAAGGAAGTATTCCACTATTAGTAATAAAAGCAACAGATATAAAAAATTCTTCACACTTATCAAGCTCAGATATTATTTCACTTAACACTTTACTCCCTTTAGAATAATCATTAACAATTAACCTTGGAGTCAAAGCTAAATTGGAATCTATTAATTTATTAATAAGTCCTGTTTCACTAGCCTTTAATATTTCATTTCTTATTAAATTATCATTAGTAGTTTCAATGGATTTATGCTCAATATTATCTCTAATTGTGTCACTTTTATCATATACTTTCGAAACCATATTAATCCCCCTCACATAATATAGTCTAACATTTACTAGAAAACATCTTCATTTCTAGCGATCACTACTTATAGCGCTATTGACCCCAGTGGTCTTTGCATTTACTAAAAACGAATTGCCACAAAACTAATTTAGTTTTGTGGCAATTTACATTATAGATTTCTTGCTAACAATTCTTATATTCGGTTGTGACACTTCAGCGGAACACCTATAATGTCACATAACCGAAGGATCGGTTTTAAATGTGCACATTATAGGTCGTGTAGCGAATTGCGCGCAACCTAATGATGTATGTATGGTAAATCTCCACCATGGCGCAACACCATAGCATAAAGGCCAAGAAATCTACAAATTTTATTCAATTTATTAAATTATACCATATTCCAACTGAAAATTCAATGATTTATTCTAAGCTATTTATTAAATTCATGGCATCATCTATTATATTTTTGTATTTTTCTGAGTTTACACTTTTTATCCAGGAGGTCATTCCTGATATTTCGTTTATTGTTTTAGATGATGGTATTTGTTCATTGTTTTTAAGTTTATTAGCATTATAAATTGCAGCTCTTAAATTTTTGATCCATTTTTTAGGAACTCCAATTTCTTCATTGTTTATTACAATACCAGTTATACATTGACGATTATTTTGACGTAAGAATTTTGTTTTATTTTTGTTTATATTAAAACCTTCTTCTTTTACTATCTTTGAAATTAATCCAATTAATCTTCCATAAGTTAAATCTGTGTTCTCATTAATAAAACTAAAACTCATATCATCTGCATATCTAGTATATGTAAAACTATATTTAGACGCTAGTCCACTTAATCTTTTATCCAGCTTTCTACAAATAATATTTGTAATCATAGGACTTGCTGGTGAACCTTGAGGTAAAATTCTATGTGATGTTTTAACATACTTAATTTCTCCTCTAACCTCTACTTCCATTCTTTCACAATATGTACAAATCATACTCAATAATGATGCAACATAACCTGAATATCCAAAACCTTTAAACATTCCTCTTACTCTTTCAAAAGTAATGGTTGGAAAGAAATCCTCCAAATCAATATTAATTAATAATTCCGGTTTATTCTTGTGAGCTTTTGCTCCTGAAACAACTGATTTTTCTTTTAAGAATCCATGTGCATATTCACTTACTGGAAGCTTTGATAAAATTTCTTCTAATATCTTCCTTTGAGCATTTTTAAGTAATGATTTAGGTGCTGCAATATTACGTACTCCACCTTTTTTCTTAGGAATAGTATATCTATGATAGTTATCAACAGAAACTACATCCCTATGATAAACCAAAAATCTTAACTTTTTATATTCTATACCAAGAAACTTAGCTAACTCTTTATCATCCTTTATAATAGGTAGTTTTTGTGCTTTTAATTTTTCAATATTTGTTTCTACATCTTGAAGTGAGCCAGAATATCCTTTTCCGATAAATACAATCTTATCTTCCTTTGTTCTTTTCCATGCTTCAGACCTTTGCTGTTTTTCAAATTCTCTTTGTTTTTTTCTTTTAGCACGTCTTTTAATAGACTCCTCCATTATAGTTTTGGATACATCTAGTCTAATTTTTTCATAATCCCAAGTTTCATTGTACTTTTTTTGAAGTTCTCTTAACTTTGCATTTATTTTATCTTTTTCTTCATATAACTTAGTAATTTCATCCGCTACCTTTTGGTATTTATTTAATAAATCTTTTCTTTGTGCATACTGTTCTTTAGTCTCATTTTCTTGTCTTTCATAAGGTGTAGGCAAATCTTTTGGCCAAAATCCATATTCTTGCATCTTTATAAGTGTAAATTCTTTTTTACCCATTTGATTTATAGCTTCTCTATAGTTTTGTTTATTCTCAATCATAATAACTTCTCCATAATATCATTGATTTTGTATTCTTTATTTGGTTCTAGTTTTACTCTTAAAAACTTTGTAGAAATCATATATAAAGCAAGAATATGTGAACAAGGAGCTGAAATATTTCTAGGTCCTTTATTAAACTCTCTACAGTTACATTTAACTCTTGAAATTTGACCATCTTCATCTATTGTTAAAACTGTTTGTGTTAAATCAAATTCCCTATCATAATCAGGTGTACGATGGTATTTCCACTTCTTATATTTTGGATTTGGCATTTTCAATGAATGTGTAAAGATATATTCATTGTCTTCTGTGATTTTTACATTAAAACCATCCATACTTTCTTTCATATGTTCTTGAACTTTTAGCTCCGTTTCTGTTGTTTCATATAATTCTTTTGGAATAGGGTCATTACACAGTCTTCTAAATCTTACAGTATCATTTACTGCATCATAATAACCTTCTCCCTTTCTTAAAAGCATACCTACTCCTGCTTTATTTAAAGACTTGGAATTATCATTTAAATTATTATAAATATCTTCCATTGAAGCTAATCGTTTTTCTTTTAATAAGCCATAAACTTTATCATAGCTTCCTTCACCAATAAATCCACTTAAAATGTTAAATGTTGTCCCTTTAACCCAATCATTAGCAGACCATGATGAGAAACCAATAGTCATTTTCATATTTCCCATGTCAGCTATAATAAATTGAGGCATTCCAAAGCCAAGCAGCCTTACTTTAAAAGAATTAACTAGTGGAATTATCTTTTCTAAAACCAACCAACGTCTTCTTCCCCATATTTTTTCTTCTCTCTTTTTTTCACCAGTATATATTGCTTTAAGGGTAAGAGTTTTACCAAAAGGTTCAAAGACAATTTTTACAGGCTTATTTGGCTCTAAAATCCATTTCATATATCTTGGACTTTTATTAGCTTTGTGTCTTCTTAAAAATGAACATATATCATACATATCTATAGGGCATAGTTCTATATCTATACCACCCAAGCTTGCTGCTGAAGAAACTTGATTAAATCCCTTTATCCAAGTTTCTGGAAGGTCTATTTTCTTTTCCATATGCTCAGGCATTACCCCACTATCAACTGCAAAACCTTCTGGGTTAACAGAAAGTTCAACATCACTATAGGTTCTAAATCTTTCTATTTCTTTAGCTAATTTTAAAGAAAAGTCTATATTAGTTGTTCCAAGCTTAGGTTCTTGAAGCATTTCAAACTCTTCCATAGAAATTGATAAACATCCATATGTAGATTCATCCACAGAAAAAGCTTCAAAAGAAACCTGATCTGGATGTACTGTTATTACAGGGTCCAAGACAAACCAAAGATTCACATCTCTTTCTTTTATAAATTTCCAAAAGTCTCGTTCAAGTTTATAGTAATCTTTCCAAACATCACTTTTATCAATTTCTTTTTTTATATTGTTTTTTACATCAATTAGCTTAAATATATCTGAATTTTTATCATCTAAATTAGCTAATAATTCATTTATCTCTTTACTTATATTTTCTCTAGCTTCAGGCAAATACTGTTTGTGTTTTAAAATTCTTCTTTCTATTTCTCCATCAAGCCATTGAAAGAATTCAACTCTTTCTTTCTTTTTTTGACTCATATCTGAAACAACAATTTCACGAAGCATAAGCATGGCATCTCTAAAGATAAGTGGATTTTTTAATTTTCCTAAAAAAGATACCCTCTCATCTCTAGAAAGATCTGGACTAAATCCTAAAGTAGTTTTTTCATTTTCATTTATGCACATTGACGGACTTGCATACTTATAATTAACTTTCAAAAGACACAGCCTCCCTTCTGATTTTAGCTAGTGTAATAAGTGCACGTTCTGAGTCTATAATTATATTTGAACGTCCAATATCCAAAAGCATATCTTCAAATTCTTCTAATTTATTTCTATATTTAAATACAAATTTAGGAATAGATTCATATACCTTATCCTTATTCTTAGAAACTTTATTGGGAAGATATAAAAGAGTTTTTACATAGTAAGTAAATAATTCTTCATCGCCATTACCTAAGTTATCAAGTATTTCTTGTGTTTTATAAGATATATACGCTTTTACCTCATGGGCTGTATGCTCTAGCATTTGAATTATAAATTCCTTAGGAATTAAATCTTTGTAAATTTCATCAAGCTTTCTAAGTCCAAACAAATAAACTTTACTTATCGGAGAATCAATTATAATTCTATGTAGTTTCTTTTGATCTTCTTTGTCCATTTTATCAAAAATCTCTTCTGCATTTTTATTTAGCATAGTTACATCAGATTCAAGCATAATTAGTAAAGTAGAAAATCTCTTCTTCAATTCTTCACTGTTTTCTATCATAATCTCAAATAATATTTTAATCATTTGAGATGTACCAGTTTCTAATATGCTTATAAATTCTGAATCTATTGGTATCTTTTTATATTTTATTGTTTCTAAAATACATATAACTTGTCTGTTTCTTACTGAAACTGCTTTCTGAACAAATTCTATATTAGTCTTTTCAATTAAATTATTTAAATCTTCATATGAAAGTGAGAATATCAATTCTTCTAAGTATGTTTCCATCCAATCTGACATCCTAGCTTTATCAAAAATAGTTGAAACAACATAATCTATTAAATCTATTTTTTCACTCTCTGAAAAACTTTGAACTTTATTTGTAGAGCTTGAAAGTATGTCTTTAATTTCTTTAGATAAATCAATATTATCACCTTCAAATTTCTCTGAATTCCCTATAATACACTTTACAAATTTTAAATACTCATTTTTCTCTAATGAACAAACATTTTTTTCAAATAAGCTTGTCCATTTATCTAAGTTATCTAAAAACATAAACCCTACTAAATCCTCAGCTTTAAATGAACCATTTGTTTTTTCAAAGAAACCTAGAGCAAGCTTATGAATTTCTTCACTTTCATTATTAATTAAATCAAACATTAATTTTGAATCAAAAGCATTAATCTTATCTAACTTATCTTTAAGAATAGTCATAAACATATCTGCAAGTGGTTTATAAGAAACTTGTGTTAACTGACTTAACTTTTTATAATTCATTTTATCAATAAGTTCATTAGTTTTTTCTGAGTCCTTTAAAATATAGTAGCATGCCTTAAATACTGTATCTATATTTGCATTGCTAGCAATATCTAATACATCCTCCAGATGATTGTCCCAAATTTCCTTCATAAACTCATATCTACCTTCAAGCTTCATTAATTGGTCACTTTCCATCCACTGATGTCTAGAATACCTATTCTCCCAACCTACAGGAGGTTTTTCAGTAAAATCATAATATAAATAGTACTTTATAAAGTCATTAAATTGGAAATTACCTTTAAACTTGCATACATAATCATACTTTGTATAACTTGTTAAAAGTGATTTCATAGCTGCCATAAACTTGTCTTCATCATTCTTTGCATAAGAAGCAATAATTCTTTTTATGTATCTTTTAAAATATTTTAATACCTTACTTTTACCATTACCCTTAAAATAATAAGTTAATCTTGGTGCATCTAAATAGTATGCTATTTTTCCAATAACATCCGCTAGCCCATAAGCTTCAGCTTCTTCTAGTGTGTTTTTAAGCTCATTAATATTTAATACTACCCCATCACTATATGTACTTATTTTATAACGCTCTTTAACTCTACTAGTTACCCACTTCCAATTTCCATTTTTATTTTCATAGCTTCCACAATGCTCTCTTAATAATTCTTGAGCAGCATATTTTCTATACTGTGCTCCTTCAATAATTTTATCTTTTGGAAACTTCTTACCATTAAGGCTAATTAGATGTAAATCCATATCTTCGAGATGTTCACGTATCCACACTTCTCTTTTATCTTTTAACTCTTTTGTTAGTGCATTTACATAAATATCTGCACATCTTTTTACACCCTTTGTATAGCTTTCAGCACCCCAATTAATATCAGCTTTAATAATAGTTTTTGCCTCCTCAATTAATAATGAATTTTTTTTCTTAGCAAATTCTAAAAATAAACCTGATATTAATTCAGTACTTCCAACTTTTAAAATTAAATCGAATATCTCTTTAGGGGGATTGCTTTCTAACAATTCATTTAATAACTTTTTCCTCATATAAAGATTTTTGTTACTTGTAATGTTACAAATAATTGAATAATAATTAGAATTCTCTTCATTTATTTTTAAAATATCATTAGGATGTTTAACTAATCTGAAACCATCAAAATCAATGTTTTTAGCTTCTATTTTTTCTACACACTCTTTATATAACATTTCTGTAAAATAAGGTAATGTAATTTTTTTATCTTCATCTAACTTTTTAAACTCTTTAACTAAATAATTTTCATCACGTCTCCAATACCAGTCATACTTTAATCCTGTTTTGTAGTACATTTTAGGAAACTCTTCTTTTTTATCGTGATATCCACCTTCCTCTATTATTTTTACAGCTTGGAAAGATGGTAAATGCCCTTCTCTGCCACTAAACACGGCGTAACTATCGTATTTAACATTATCTTTAAGAACATTAACAATAGATTCTCCATCACTTTGAGTACTTTCAAATTCATGTTTTCCATAAAGAATAAGAAAACTTGGATTATTATTCTTGTCATATCCCCATAAAATTACACTTCTTAGTGGATTACACTCCTTTTTCCATATCTTACTTGGTGCTTTAAAATTTTTATTCATTTCTACTTGTTCAACTGTATCTTCTTCCGGTTTTAAGAAAGAAAGCACTGTCTTAAAAAAATTGTTTTCTTTAAACTTTGACATAACATTAAACCACCTTAATTTTTAATTTAAACTATTAACATTATATACCATTACCCTACTATTGAAAAGGATATAAAGGAAAAAGTAGAGACTTAGCATCAAAATATCCAGATGTTCTTTTTTTGTTGACAAAGACCCCCGGGGGTCTTTGCGAGACAAGCATTATGGAGCTTGATAGCCCCTTTCGCACTAAGTCCCGACACGAAAGGGCTGCCAGTTGCATTTCGGACAAAAAAATTTAGAAAAAATACAGAGATGCTCAATTGCATAACACAATCGTGCACAAATGATTTATTAAGAATTACATAATGATGTGTGTGCTCATATTGGTGGTCGAATTATCTCGTTGGAGGATAAAAACTTTTTTAACGAGTAAAAATTATGCGGAGCATAAAACTAAAAAAAGACACGCGATACCTCCTTTCATACCGCGGTATACTTAAAAAGGGTAACTTTAATACCCATCCAAATTTCCAATTTTGAAAAAGGAAAACGGCGGCTTTGATTGTTATTTCAAAACCGCCGCATGGCCACATTTGGCCCGCAAAACATCATCTGCCACAACTGCGGTTTTTTTATTACCGCAGGGTCGCACTCCTTTGTAATTTACATTACTTGTATAGGATGGATTCTGTATTTTCAAGGTCTAAAGCGTCTTTCGGAACAATTGGCAATCACTTGAACTAGATGTTTTTTTGATTTTCTATCAAGTCAATATAGGTTTTGAATCAAGTCATATCATCCCGAAGTGCGTCAATGATATTTTCTTTTTTTATCTTGCTAATGGCATACAGCATTGTAATGAACACGATAAAGAGCACGCTGAACACGCTGATTATCATACTGCCCCACGGGAACACAAAATCGAAGTTGTCCATCCTTTCTACGGCCACCAATCCTTTGTAAATCAGCCACGAGATGATTGCCGCTATTGGAAGCCCGAATAGCAACGTCCTCATGCCATAAAAGACACATTCGAAATTCATCATCTTATTGAAATCGCGATCGGACATCCCCACCGATCGGAGCATAGCAAGCTCCCGCCTGCGCAACCTGATATTCGTGGAAATCGTGTTGAACACATTGGCAACCGCAATCAGCGAAATCATGATGACAAAAACATAGGTGAACACATCAATAACAAATGTTAGACTGCGGTATTGTTCAACTATCGCGTACACATTGTACAGGGTATACGCAGACATAATTCCCGCGTCTTGAATCATCGCTTCCATGTCAGCCACCGATTGCGAAGGATTCTTTGAAAGAAAGGCCAGCCCCATATCCGCATGGGTATCCGGGGTTTCAAACTTCTCTTTGAGCGAATAGGGGGCCACCACCATAAAAACGTATGACCTCTGCTTGGAAGATTGCCTTGGGGGCGGATCCACCGGGTACGTATCAACAAACGTAATGTTTATGCTTTGCCCCTGTTCCATCATTGGCTTGTCATTTGTTTCGGGAGCAACACTGAAAGTCGTGGAACGACTCGCGAACATATCAAACAACTCGCTTGGCCCGTCTTTCTTGTCAACCCGCTTTTTGGCAACGGCAATCATTTTCGCACCCTGCCCAGTATATTCTTCTGCGGGCAAACTCAATTCTTTGATAAAACGCAGATACTCGCTGTCCTCAATAAACTGGATGTCCATTGGCAGATAAACCGTTTGATCCGGCGCAGAATAACCCACGTATTCCCGGTAACGATCTGAAAAATCGCTTGCCTTAACCGCGCATGAATACGCGAAAACCGCTTGGTACGAGCTTTCGTAAACCCCATCTGCGGTTTTTAGTTTGTCGTAAAGCGGGAACATTTCGCTATCGTCTATGTCCTGAGTGGTAAGAAAGATGTCATAGTCAAAGTCCATTATCAACCGTTCTGAAAGCCGTTTCAGAGTTGTTCCAAAAGCACTTCCCGATACAAACAGCACTACGCTTAAAACAAGGGATAGTACAATGCTGCGATAGCGTTTTTTGTTTCTCTTAAAATTCTTTAGCGCAAGAGCTCCCTCCAAACCATAAATACGCTGCACGAGTTTTGACGTTTTCACGACTTTCGATTCGGTTTTAACCTCGTTGGTCTGGCGAATACTCTCCATAACGGGAGTGTTTGCGGCTTTCCTAGCCGGGATATAGGCTGAAATCAAAATGGTAACCAAACTGACTGCCACCGCCGCGACAATGGCGTGGACAGATACCGACAAGGTTAGAGGCACGGTGCTATAGAGAATGTTCCCGAAATTCCTAGCAACAATAGGAATTACAAACCCGATACTACCTATGCCGACCATAACGCCAATCGGTATGCCAATTGCGCCAATGCAAAGTCCCTCAAACAGCACCGAATTTCTTAGTTGCCCTGCCGTAGCCCCTACCGACGAGAGAATACCGAACTGGCGTGTGCGTTCGTTTAGCGAGATGTTGAAAGAGTTATAAATCAGAAAAATCGAGCCTACCATTATTATGGCAACCAAAATACCACCAACTGCGTACAGAAGCGCGTTGAACAGTTTATTGTCTGAAGCGCCCATGAAGCGAAGCACATAATCATTAAAGATATAAGCCCTTGCTCCGGCTGTGCTGCTTGCGTAAGCCTGGACTCCGCGCGGATTTTTAAGCGTGACAAATATGCTGAAGCTTTCCGCTTGGTCTGCTGTATCTGCTTTCGTTATCAAAGTGTATCCCGGTGCGGAATGTTCCTCAAAACCGGGTCTTTCGCAGATACCCACAACCGTGTAGGTTCTCTCTGCTTTTGGCACAAGAACTTCTTTGTCATCTCCCGATTCTCCCCCGGACAGATAAGGGTCGTGTTGACCGAGATTCTTGTTTCCATCAATGCGCCTTCCAACAGCAAGTGAAAGCGTGTCGCCCACCGTGAATCTAACGCCGCCCTTTGCCGCGACGTGGGCCGGGACAAGAATCTCCTCGCTATTTTCAGGCAGCCTGCCGGAAATCAGGCTTATGGGCAAGGTATCAAAGGCTTCCTCGCTGAATCCAGCGAGGAAAAGATAGGGCTTTTCGGGGCTTTTCCCGCCGTCAAGCGTTGCATAGCCGATATTTTCAAATACTACGGTGTTTGCAACTCCATTGTCATGGGTTCGCTCCTGCACAAAAGAGGAATCAACATCCAAAAACTCAACATGCCAATCGCCGTATTTCACAATAGAACCGTTTACCAGAAAATTTAACAGGGAAGTGCCAAAAGTAGCGACTGCCGTAATCATGGCGGCGGACAGGATAACTCCGATAACCGTTACAATTGTTCGTGTGCGACTTTTTTTCATGCCTTGCAGGGTAATTTTGTTAAAAATGTTCATGGTCTCACCCTCTCGTCTCGCACTACTTTACCGTCTGATATGCCGATAATGCGGTCTGCTTGCAGGGCGATATTTTCGTCATGCGTGACGACGATAAGGGTCTGCTGATATTTTTGATTGCTTAATTTCAGCAGATTGATAATTTCATGTCCATTTCGGCTGTCCAAACTACCCGTGGGTTCGTCAGCAAGCATGACCGCTGGGGCATTCATCAAAGCACGTCCTATGGAAACGCGCTGTTGCTGACCGCCTGAAAGCTGATTGGGTAAATGCATTTTTCGATCTTTTAACCCAAGCAGGTCTAACAAGTCATTCAGCCGTTCCTCGTTGACCTTCCGCTTGTCCATCAATATAGGCAAGGTGATGTTTTCCACTACATTCAGAGTGGGAATGAGGTTGTGGAACTGGTAAATCAGCCCAACCTGTCGCCTGCGGAAAATAGCCAGTTTTTCATTGCTTTGGGCATATACATCCTGCCCGTCCAAATACACCTTTCCGCTTGTCGGCACGTCCACGCCGGCGATGATGTGAAGCAATGTGGATTTGCCGGAGCCAGAGGAGCCGATGATTGCGGTAAACTCCCCCTTTTCGATTGTAAGCGAAACATGGTCAAGCGCGGTAACTTGGTTTTCGCCCTTGCCGTAGACCTTGCATAAATTTTCAATTCTTAAAAACTCCATTATGTGAGTCTCCTTTCTCATGTTTTACCTATATAATAGAACCTTGAACTTACATCTCTGTGACTTTCAGGTGAGAGATTCGTCACTTTGGGAAACGAATGGCAAATATCGCACCGCCCTGCGGGTGATTTTTTGTGGTAACCATTCCTCCCTGCCGTGTTATAATCATCTTGCAGAGAGCCAATCCAATCCCGTATCCTGTAGCGTTTGGGTTTTTCCCACGATAAAACCTGTCAAACAGGCAGGGTAAATCTTCTTTTTCAAAGCCCGTGCCGCTGTCGTGGATAGCAATCTCGGTAAACAGTGGATTGTCCGTGCAGACAATCTCAATCTTCCCGTTCTCGCCTGCGCTCTCCACGCAATTTTTGAGAATGTTTTGAATTGCTTCCGAAAGCCAACCTGAATCTCCCTGAATAATCATCCCTTTGGGTGCATCTATTTGCAAATCAATATCGTGCAGTTCCATTGGGATTAGGAACGGGCGAAGTGCGGCACATATCAAGTTGTTTACATTTATCTGCTCACTTTGGAACACCACAATGCCCGCGTCCAAGCGTGATAATTTCAATAGGGAAGTAATCAGCCAATCCATCCGCACAAGCAATTCCTCTGTTTCCCGCACAAATGCTTTTCGCTCGTTTTCATCAGGGTTATTCGCTAACAATGACAGAATGAGGTTCGCGGATGTGAGGGGAGTTCGGAGTTGGTGGGCTATGTCCGCCAGCGAATCGGCAAGATGTTCTTTTTCTTTTTTCAGCGCATCGTTTTGCTCCCGAATACGCAGCATCATTTTTGTTATCTCGCTGTGCAGAATGGAAAGTTCACCCTCGTCCGATTCATCAATATACAGATGGTCAGCATTATGAAGCACAAGATCGATTTGCTCTGAAATCCGCGCAATGCTTTTGTATCGGGCTTTGGTAAACACGAAAAACGCTGTGCCAAAGGCGGCGACAGAAGCAATGGAAAGGATTCCCGCCACCGCATTGATTGCAAATCCCAACATTACAGCGGCGGCGGCCATTAATGAGAACAAAATTACAAACTGTCGAAACTCTCTATTCCGAAGCATACTCTCCCCCCAATCTATACCCCGTCCCACGAACGGTCAGAATTATTTGCGGGCTTGCTGGGTCGTTCTCTATCTTCTCCCGCAAGCGTTTGATGTACACGGTCAGTGTATTGTCATTGACAAACTCGCCCGCTGCGTCCCACAACTCGTCAAGTAGCCTACCCCTTGTGATAATACTTTTTGGGTTACTAATAAACACCAGCAACAAGCGGTATTCTAATGCTGAAAGAAAAACCTCGTTGCCGTTTTTTTTCACAATGCCGCTTGCCGTATCGACATGAAGCCCGCGAATTTCAAAATCCGACCTAGAACGCCCGCTTTTTCGCAAGGCGGTTCCAATTCGTGCAATCAATTCACGCGAACGAAAAGGCTTGGTGATATAGTCGTCCGCGCCCATGTTCAGCCCGGTAACAACACTCGCCTCATCCCCAGAAGCCGTCAGAAAGATAACGGGAACATCTTGCGTTTCTTTGATTTCCGTGCAAACCGTAAAGCCATTTCCGTCAGGCAAAGAAATATCAATCAACGCCAAGTCAAATTTATTCCCAGCAAGCGCAGCAAAGGCTTCACTCCGCGTAGGGGCATGAGTGACTGTAAATCCCTCCGAGCGGAGCAGAAGCATAAGGTTTCTGGCAATTGCCTTATCGTCCTCAACCAAAAATATCCGTTTCATCTATTTTCACCATCCTTTACTTTACTGCTCCTGTATCGTCTGTCAGCCGGTCTTTCGGCGTCAACTGGAACAAGCCATGTATTTCCCATTTTTTTAGCTCCCTTAATCCGTCCGGCAGAGCAATGGTACACTACCATTCTATCTGTGATTCCCCAATTTTTCCCTGCTTCTTTTGTCGTTATATAATCCACGCATAACACCTCCATAATTTTATTATATTTCTTTTGACAGAAATATACAAGCTGAGGTATAAAACAAGTCATGGCCCTCGTAAACGGGTCTACATATTCTTTTAAGATTATTTGTTCATATTCTATATCTTCTTGTAGTATACTTACAAGCATATATATATGATCTTTACATGCATTTGCTTCTATTATTTCTACGCCCTTCCATTCACATAACATCCTAAGTATTTTTCCTATTTCTTTTTTCTTCTCTCCATATATTTCTTTTCTTCTATATAATGAAAGATTTGTTGATGCTATTGCGGATATTCCCAAATATACAGGTTGTATTTTGCTTGTACAAACTATAAACTCTACTGGATTTGCATAATAAAGCACAAATGTTAGTGTTTCTGCTACCTTGTTTCCAAGCTCATCTACAGTTGTTTTAATTCAAAAGTATCCATTTGATCTAAA
This sequence comes from Clostridium tetani, assembly GCF_900167265.1. Lineage (GTDB taxonomy): Bacteria > Bacillota > Clostridia > Clostridiales > Clostridiaceae > Clostridium_G > Clostridium_G tetani. The sequence continues at coordinate 66,460 of NZ_FUWT01000002.1, read as the reverse complement.
ATATTATCTTTAGGTTGACCTAATTCTACTTTTGCATTTAATCCTCTAAGTACATCTTTTTTTATTTTTATAACTGGAACTTTAATATCTATATCAAAATCTTTGTATCTTACAATAACTCTATCTCCTACATTAACTTTTTGTAAGTACTTGTATTTTTCATATTCTTCAGTTTTACTAAGTTCTATAAAATCCACTTCAATATTTACTTTACTAAGCCCTATGGTTTTTATACTTTCTTTTGCCATAGCTCTTAAGGTTACTTCATCCTCATCTTCTTTGAAATAAAACAGCTTATGACTTCATCTAAAACTCCAAGTCCATTAGTTTCAAAGTTGCCTTTTGTGGTTTTCTTATCGTATATGTATATCACTCTATCACTTCCCTGTCTAACTAATTTTGTGTAAAAAAATAGCCTACTATAAATATAATAAGCCATCTTTGCATTAATTAAGTTATTTTATTCTAGAAATATTATTCTAGCTCTTCTATTGAATTCAGTTCAAATATATCTAATCCATTTTTATTGCTTTTTTAACTATTTCTAATAATACTTTTGCCTGAAAGAGTAGTCTCTTGATTAAAGGATATATCATTTTTAATATAATAACTAATAAGTTTTATGGCTTCTCTTGCACATTTAATTTATAAATTAGCATTTTTCCATGAACCTATTCTTGACACCATTCCATCAGTATTTATTCTTTTCCTATTACGTTCTCTTGTTCTTTTTGTAATACTAAATCTGATAAAGTAATATAAAAGTCTTGTTCTTCTTTAGTCTTTACCTTTTTAAATAATTCTTTCAAGTCATAATATGAATATTTTAAAAATTGTTTATACAAATCGTTTTGTTCATTTATATTTTTCATAGCAAATTCCTCCGAATATATTGTTTTCTTATATTATAATTTTCACAAAGTCCTTTTAATAATTATTTTATTTTGCTTATATATCTTCTCCTATCAATAATGTTAAGTAATGTATACGCAATACAACAAATGCCATCATTGAAATTATAAATTCTTTCATCCTCATCATTCATAATTTCATCATTAGCAAATTTATTATATTTTTCATCTAAATTTTTAATAATCTTATTAGACTTTGTAATATTCTTCTTTAACCACTTTCTAGCAACTTTTTTATCATTGACATCTGTATCTTTAAGGAGTTTTTCAAATTTATCAATCAATTCTTTATGTCCTTCATTATGAACAAGTATCCATTTGCAGTTTGAATCATTCTCTTGTTTTATTTCTTCACTTTCTTCTCTATGTATAATATCAAATCTTCTACATTGTTCAATTATAAAATTCTTATTCATCCAACTATCATCCCTTTTATTAATTTTACTATCATAATTTTAAGACAAAAGCTCCTGAGTGTAAATAAATACCTCAAGAGCTCTAATAACTATATTAAATATTTTCTCCCTGTTTTCTAACCTAGCATCAAAAAACATATACTATTTTTACTATTCCATAATCCCAGTTATATCAAGGCTTCTAGCTATGTTTCCTTTTAAGCCTCACTACAGTTTCCACATGCATTATAAGGAAACACATATTGCCGAAAACAAATTTGTTAACTTTATAAATATAAATACATTGGTAAACCTATATCTTGAACATTTATTTCTTTACGGATTAACCCCTTTATTTTTCCTGCAATTCCTTCAATTTTTCTATGTCAGAAATAATATATTCTTTTCCCTTTTCTTTTTTTAATATTCCCAACTCACAGAATTGCTTAATGACGTATAGCACATGACGATAACTAACATTCATATATTCAGAAACATCTGTATGAGGAATACTATATATACCATTCTGTTGATATTGAAGAATAAACGCAGCAAGTCTTCTATCCAAAGAATAATTCAAGCTCTCGCTCATTCGATAACTTCTCGTTAATAATTTATTGGAGATATACGATGCAAAATAAAAAGAAACTTTTCCATTTTCTTTGCATAATTTTCGTAACTCATTCATATCAAATTCCAAACATTCCACATCTTGAAGAACTCTATTTTCTTTTATGTCAGACTCGTAGCAGAATAAAGAGATCTCACCTACCCAGTCATTCCTCCCTACAAAGTCGAGGATTGAACGTCGCCCATTTTTATGATCAATATAAATTTTAGCAGTCCCCGATAGAATAAAATAGCAATGTGTTGCGCTACCGTTTATTTTATAAATATTATCATTTTTTAAGAAAGTCCTTTTCGTTCCACTTTCAAATATTATCAAGGGTATCTCATTATCAAAAAACATTTATTTTTCTCCTATATATGATATTTCTCATATTTAATTTTCTTTCTTTATTATAACATTATTACAACAATAAGAATATCAAACAATCAGAGGTGAAAAATGATTCCACAATATACGAAAAAAGTATTATATTCAATATCGGCGTTTCTGTTGCTTAGCTTAGGTATTTCTCTGCAAATCAAGGCTGGGATTGGCCAAAGTATGTTTAATGCATTCTCTTTGATTTTGGCAGAACTATTTAATTTAGAGATTGGAACTGTGATTAGCTCTTTAAACATGTTATTCTTTATAATTTATCTTATTATTAGACGATCTCACATTAACCGTCGAGATATTATTCAAATAGTAGCAACCACAGCAAATGGTTATATTGTCAACCTATTTATTTACTTTATTTTGAGCCATTTAATAATTCAGTCCTATTTTTTAAGAGTATTGATATTTGTGCTTGGGCTTAGTTTAGCTTCCCTTAGTTTAGGTTCAATTCTAGCTATGGAAATAATTCAATTACCACTTGAAAGTTTATGCATTGTGCTATTTCAAAAGCTTGAATGTAAGCTGACGACAATTCGAATGAGGTTTGATATTTTCTTTGCGATTAGCACATTGATACTTACTTTAATAACCAGCCATAGCCTATATATAAGAGAAGGAACTATCATTAGCTTTTTCGTACTCTCTAGGTTAATGGGTTTCTCATACTATTTTCATAAAAAACATTTATAGAAGGGGTTATAGATTATGTATGATATTATTTTGATGGACTTAGATAATACTATTTTGGATTTTGATGTTGCTGAAAAAGACAGTTTCAGAAAAATCATTGAATCAACAGGGCTAAACTATACAGATGAGTTATTGCAGCAATACAAAAAAATAAACAGATCTTTATGGAATCGCCTCGAACAAGGAAAACTTTCAAAAGAAGTTGTATTGAATACGCGTTTCAGTGAGTTTTTTAAGCTTTATGATATTCAAGTTGATGGTAGGAATATAGAAAAAAGGTACAGATTTTACCTTGATAATTCTTCTTCGCTCATTCACAATGCAGAATACACCTTAACAGAACTGAAGATAATGGGGAAAAAAATTTATTCAGCATCTAACGGTGTATATTCAACGCAAATCAAGCGCCTGTCAAATGCTGGAATAATTCACTTATTTGATGGGCATTTTATCTCTGACAAAATAAAATATGAAAAGCCTTCCCCTTATTTCTTTGACTTCTGTATCAAAAACATATGTGGAGTTCCTGATAGTTCCATAATCATGGTAGGAGATAGTCCTACTTCTGATGTGCAGGGAGCAGTTAATGCCGGAATTGATTCCTGTTTCTATCAACATAACAAAAGTGTTGAATGTGCCTATGCTAAATATACCATACATGATATTTCCGAACTCTTAGATATAGTGTAGCTTATTTGTATTAAAAACGATTGTATCTCAATGCACAATTTTATAAAAGCCCTTGAGGCTTCAATTTCACTCAAGGGCTTAAATTCATTGATATTACTCACTTTTAATATCTTTCAAGTTTCACTATCGCTTCCACGTGTGTAGACAAGCCTTCAATAAAAAGTGATAGAATTCTCTATTGCCTCATTTCATGCAAAGTTTTATCGTTACCTTTTATTAAAACCCAATCATAAATTCTAATACTAGACCATACGGTAACCTTTTGTCCCCATTTATTAAATGTAAGTTTTTCACCTTTAAAATTAACATACTTACTATCAATAACAGTAGTTTCTGAGTTATCTTATTTTTTAACTGCCAAACAATAATTTACATTATCAAAGGCTGTCATCTGATGGTTTGGATTTGCCTTATTATATTTTTTGAAATACTGGTCTGTTATTTCATTGGGGGTCAAATGTTCATAAATCATAAAATTGCTTTCATCTAGCAGTTTCTCCAATTCCATATAAGAATAACTTCCAAGCATTTTTTCATTTGCGGCACCAGCCATCGTTGCTTGTTTTTTAGCCCGTTCTCCCGCTTTTTCTGTATAAGCCTTATCATCATTATAATCAAAAACAATACTACTGCCTTTTGGCACAATATTTGAAATAGTATTGATTGCATGTGCAAAATTTTGCTTAGTCAAATAGTAATTCACCCCAAGTAAACTACAAAAACTTATTTTGTTTTTCTCAAATTGGGAACATTCAATTAGATTTCTTTCCCAAGTTTCTTCTGTAAAATCAATAGATATATAGTGTATATTAGAAGTTTTTTCTGTCATTACTGTTTCAATGCGCTTTTGCTTGTCGACTCCAGTAAAAGGATGATCCAGTTCAAATATTTGAATGTTTTTTGCCCATTCAGGCTGACGATATGCAAATGTATCATACCCAGCAGCAAAAATCAAATATTGCATCAACAGCATGTTGTGCCTTTGCTTCATTGTACATTGTTATAACCCCCATTTTAATAACTAACATTAACTATAATCAACTTTATAATTTTTCTCATCGGCTTTATTTCTTAAGTAATGCTAAAAAAGCACCTTTATTAAAAGGTACCTTTTTAGTAAAACATTTGGTATTTAATTTTATTCATCAACCTCTATAAATTCAAACACTTCTTCTACTGATTTTCCAAAAACTTTGGCAATATCCATACCCAGTTTTAAAGAGGGATTATATCGTTCATTCTCTAAGTGTACTATAGTTTCCCTTCTTACACCTACTAATTTTGCCAATTCTTCTTGTTTCATATTAAACTCTCTGCGTAATTCACGAATTTTAGTCTTTAACTTTTGCACCCTAAGCACCAACCTTTTCATAAACAACAAAGAAAATGAATTCAAGAAAATTAACTCCACCTAATACAAACGGTAATATTATTTTTAAATTAATTACCCATTCACCTTTAAAAATAGCTATTAATGTACAAATAGAAATTCCTAATGATAGAAACCCATATACTGTTGATTTAGCTCTATTCTTATTATACTCTGCCATTTCATCTTCCGGCTCTGATTTTATAAAATATGGGATAAACATTGAAACTGAACCAACTAATAAAATAATAGCTGCTATTATTAATAAAATTTTATTGGCTTTAAAAACCTGTATAAACCCCATGCCAATCCAAACCACTCCAAAGAATCCATTATTCAACATTGATTTTTCTCTTAAAGTCAGTACCTTTTTCATGTAACCACTCCCTAGTATATAATTCTAATATTTGTTATGTATTTATAACTTATGTTAGAATTATATAACATTTGTATTTATTTATCAATAAAAATGTTATATATACTTCACATAATGTAAATATATTACTGAAAATAGCATTCCTTCATCATACATTCTTGCCACCACCCTTAAATAGCAATAATTCCATTTGGTCATCTTCCTTATCATTAATTACAGCATAAGAAAAACCACCCTTTAGATGGCTTAAATTCTACTTTTCTATTGCTGTGTATCTTGGATAATCATAACTTTCTGAATCTACTAAAATGCTTTTCTTAGTTTTTGTATTTTTAACTCTTATGCATCGTAATTCTCCTTTTGAATTGCATCCCCCATCTTCTTTTGTTATCCAAGGTTGATCTCTGCAAAAGTCCTTTGCAAATTTTTTAAATTCCTCATCACTTAGTTTAACTTCTTTTGTAACTTCGTAAAGTTCTCCTTTCATGCCATCCTTTTTAGCTTCTTTTGTAAGGTATTTAAGTTCCTTTAAATTTAAAACCTTTCTTCCAAATAATGCTTTCATTTTTTTAACCTCCATGTGTGTTTTCGTTACATACATATATCACTCTAAAGCACACATATATCAAGGGTTTTATTCGCTTTTTTTAATATCTTTATAAGAAATTTTTTCACCATTTCTTATAAGAAATACCGCCTCATCACTATCTACTTGTCCTATATATCTCTTAACAATAACATCAGCATACTTTTCATCAAGTTCTATCGTATAGCAAATTCTATCTGTCTGCTCACAAGCTATAAGAGTTGAACCACTTCCTCCAAAAGGATCTAGAACAATAGAATTTGTTAAACTTGAATTTGTAATTGGGTAAGCAACTAAAGCTATTGGCTTCATTGTTGGATGATATTTTGATTTTGTAGGTCTATCAAAATTCCAAGTGGTCCTTTGCTTTCTGTCTCCGTAAAATTTATGTCCTGCAGTAGGTTTCCATCCTACAAGTATAGGCTCATGATTATATTGATAATCACAACGCCCTAGTACTGGAGAATTCTTTATCCATATACAAGTTTGGTGACAAAAGAATCCTGCATCTTTAAAAGCTACTCTAAAATTAACTGTTTCTTTATCGGCATGAAACACATAAATAGAACCACCATCTGCAAGACTTTCATACATTCCTTTATAGGAATTTAAAAGAAACTCATAAAACTTTTTATCTCCCATGTTATCATTTTGAATTTTTCCTGCTGTTCCTTCATAGGAGACATTGTACGGAGGGTCTGTTACAACTAAATTTGCTTTCTTTCCTTCCATAAGTTTTTCATATGTTTCAAATTTTGTGCTATCACCGCATATCAAGCGATGTCTTCCAAGTAACCAAACATCACCATTCTTTATGATTGGAACTTCTGGTGGTGCTTCATCAAAACCATCCTCTTTCACACCTTTAGGATGAAGTTCATTAAAAAGTTCATCAATTTCTGGCGGCTCAAAACCTGTAAACTCTACATCGTAATCAATTTCCTGTAGATCCTTTATTAAATCAGCAAGTAATTCTTTGTTCCATTCACCAGTAATTTTATTAAGAGCAATATTTAATGCCTTTTCTTTGGTTTTATCAATATCTATTACAATGCAATCTATATCTTCATAACCTAATGTTTTTAAAACTGAAACCCTTTGATACCCTCCTATAATTGTCATATCAGAATTTACAATAATAGGCTCAACATATCCAAATTCATTTATGCTGCCTTTAATTTTCTCAAATTCTTTATCTCCTGGTTTTAACTTTTTTCTAGGATTATATGCAGCAGGAACTAAATCTGAAATTTTTAATTTCTTAAATTCCATTTTCCTCATCCCTCCAAAATCTATCTCTAATGTAGCAGTTGTGGCTACAATATTTTCTATTTTTATTTCCATAAGCACTAAATTCTTTTCCACAGTAAGCACAGGTATATTTATAAAATGCTGTCTCTTTTCTATTTCTTTTATCTTGATTTTCATTCCACCATTTTCTTCTACACTCATCAGAGCAAAATCTTCTAGTTCTGCCTTTACCATTTTGCTTTAAGGGTTTATTACAATAAGCGCAAAGTAAATTTCTTTTCATTTTTTCTTCAAAATTTAGAGCAACAACACATGAATTTCCTTCTAACCCATTACACTTACAAAACCCTCTAACACTATCTCTAGTTAGATTTAAAAAGTTAGCAATTTTTTTATATCCCATACCTTTTAATCTTAGTTCTCTTATTTTTTCCTTTTCATCACTTGTCATATGAGTTGCTCCTTTCATTAAACTTTTACGCAATAAAAAAAGCACCCACAACGCTTGTAGCTACTTAATTTAAACTTTATATTATGCGATTTTTGCCTATCCCCCTTGTTTAATTCTGCGAAAATTCACAGGAGAGGGGGCGGCGGTCCTTGGCATGTCCTCTTTAGAGGTTTGCCCCCCCTCCCCATGAAAATTTTATTAAACAATTTCTATTAACTATTATTACTACAACTAATAATCCAATCTATAATATAGTCATCTTCATACTTACCTGATGCTATGCCCAATCCAATATCTACAATATCTTCATCACTACATTCCAATTGAATTCCGTTAATTTCTAAAAACACCATCATTGCTAGCATTCCTATTCTTTTGTTTCCATCTAAGAAGGGATGGTTCTTAATAATACTAAATCCTAATCTTGCTGCTTTAGCTTGTATAGATGGATATAGTTCTTCACCTGCAAATGACTGAAATGGAGAATTTAAAGCTGAATCTAACAATCCTTCATCTCTTATCCCATCTAATCCGCCGGTCTTTTTAACTGCCATAGAATGTAGATACATCATTTGTTCCTTACTTAGGTGTTTCATTTAGCCAACTCCTCAAATGCTTTTAGATGTTTATTTAAAATATTATTTGCAGCTTCTTCTACTGTAGCATCATCTGCAATAGTATCTTGCTGAAATTTACTATAGTCTATTAAGACATATCTTGGTGCATTATTCTTTAATATAATAGCTGCACCATTTTCATCTACCATTCTTGCAACTCTAGAAAAATTTTGATTAGCCTCTGATATGGATACTAAATTATTAATATTTACTTGCATAAAAAGCACCTCCTCTATAGTTATATTATACACAATTTTAGGATAAATTAAACCTAAAATTATTTTTTATTATATTTAAATTCTTGATACCTATCTTCTGTCATTGTCTTCTTATCATGACAGCTCTTACAAAGAGGTTGCCAATTGCTCTCATCCCAAAACAATTTATAATCTCCTCTATGAGGAATAATATGATCAACTACTGTAGCATTTGTTATCCTTCCTTGTTTTTTACACTCAACACATAGAGGATTATTTTTTAGAAATAGTAGTAAGTTAAGTGATCTTACTTATGTTAATGTTGCAGGTAAATGGCATTATATATGTTTATTAATTAACCTCTTTAATAGAGAAATCGTAGGTTATTCAGCAGATCCTAAAAAGGATGCTGAATTAGTTTATGAAGCATTTATGAGCACTAATATAAATTTAACAAAAGTTGAAATATTCCACACTGACAGGGGTAATGAATTTAAAAATAAGGTTATAGATGAAGTTCTAAAAGTTTTTGAAATAAAACGTTCCTTAAGTAAAAAAGGTTATCCATACGATACTGCAGTTGCTGAAGCTGGATACAAAATTATAAAAACAGAATTCGTATTTAATAGAATTTTTAAAAATTTAGAAGAACTAAAAAGAGAGTTGAAAAATTACGTATTGTGGTATAACTATAGACGTATTCTTAGTGCTCTTAATTATATGGCACCAATAGAATATCGTCTAGCAAAAGTGACCGAATAATATTTATATTAAAAAGCGTTGACAATCCAAGTCAAGCTGTTGCTGATAATGTTTGCTTATCAAAAGATGATGCTATAAATATTATTCTTTGTTTAGAATTAAAAGTTTTTATTGCATTATTCTTTTTAAGAAAATCATTTAAAATTCTTGATGCTTTTTCATAAGCAGTTAACTCTCCAAGCTCAAACTCATTTTTATATTTTTCAATGTATGATTCAAATATTTTATCAACTAAATCATCAGTAGTTTTGATTTTAGCGTAACTTGTAGCATACCTTATAGCTTGAAATTCAAAAGCCTCTTTCCTTTGTATAATACCTTCAACATCTCTTTTAATTTCAATAAGTACAAGATTACCATTTTCATCTACTGCTGTTAAATCACTTCTTCCATTTTCTTTATTTACAACTTGCTTGCCAACCACAAGTAAAGTTTCATCTTCAAATATAACTTCTATGTTCTTTTTTAAAAATTCTTCTATATGTTCTTCTCTTAGGTTTAAGGATTTAAAGTTTGTATTTTTTATTTCAATATCTTCAATTTCTATAGAATCTTTTATTTTTACTGGAATTAACATATGATTTACCTGCCTAATTGTTTTTTATATCTATGTTTATACCTATTTTATATTTTTAGCTTTCTTTTGTTCATAATTTGTTAACAACCCCCGGGGGTCTTTGCATGTTAAATATCTTGCTATAGAATTTTTAGAAAGTTTATATGTTTCTCCTATTTCTTCATGGGTTCTTAACTTTTTCCCCAATGGGGAAAAAGTTTCATCCTCCTTGATTTCATTGGATTTAGAAAGTCTTTCTATCTCATTTAATAGGTCATTTCTAATTCCTTGATTAGCCATAGCTTTATGTCTTGTATAAATAACAGCAGCTCTTTCTGAATGAAGTAAATCTGAAAATGACCTTTGCATTGTATTTGTTTCAGTAACAATTAAAGTAGCTTCATCTTCTGTAAGTCCTTCCTTAATAATTGCTGGCACTTTAAGTATTCCTACAAGTTTTGCAGCATTAACTCTATTATGACCAGATAGAATCTGATAGCTTGTACCTATAGTCCTTACAACTATAGGTACTATAACTCCAAACTCCTTAATACTTTCTACCATGTCATTTAGTCTTTCTCCTTCATATAGCTTAAAAGGATGATTACTAAAAGACACCAGTTTTTCTATTTCAATTTCTGTTATTCCTGATTTTGTTTCTTTTTTAGCTTGAGTATATCCAAACATATCATCTAAACTCATTAATCTTTTTTCACTCATAGTGCTGCTACCTCCTTTGCAAATTCCATATAAGCTATGGATACTTTATTCTTAGGATCATATTCTATGGTGCTTTTACCTCTCATATTTGCTTCTCCAACCTTTACCGATGTTGGTATCTTGCTTTCAAAGATGTGAATATGACTTCCATAAGCTTCTTGAATAATTGATAGCACTTCCTTTGAAAGTTTCATTCTTTCTGCGTACATTGTAAGCAGTATGCCATCAACTTCAATACTAGGATTTATTCTCTTTTTAACTCTTATAATATTCCTAAGAAGTAGCTCCAAGCCTTTAGCTGAAAGATATTGAGGAGTAACAGGAATAATTACACTATCACAAGCAGCTAGTGCATTTATAGTAAGCATTCCAAGTGATGGTGAACAATCAATAATAACGTAGTCATAATCAGTTTTTACTTTATCAACTATAGATTTTAAAACCAGTTCCCTGCTCATAACATTAACAAGTGCTATTTCTACTGCTGATAATTCTAAGCTACAAGGAATAATATCAATATTTCCTGCTGAAAGAATATATTCTTCTTTTTTAGGTAAACTTTTCTCTTCAATAGCCAGTGCCATAAGATTATATATTGTTGTTTTTATACTATCCGTATTATCATAGCCAAAGCATACTGTTAAACTACTCTGAGGATCAAAATCTATAAGTAGTACCTTCTTTCCCATTTCTGCTAATGCATATCCTAAATTTAAAGTTGTTACAGTTTTAGCTACTCCTCCTTTCTGATTAACAATAGAAATAACTTTATTTTTACACATAGTTACCATCCACCTTTATAATTTAATTTTTCCCGTTTTTCCAATTCACACTATTTAATTTAATAATACACTTATAAATGTATACAATCAAGAAAAATCTTTTGATTTCATCAATTATTTTTCTTATTATTGAAAATTCACATTAAAAAGTGTATATTTAAATCTAAGGATGGTGAATCACATGCAATTAACTATGGGTGAAAAGATTCGTATTTTAATAAAAAGAAAAAATATTACTATATCGGAGCTTGCAAGATTAGTTGGAACTACTAACCAAAATTTATCCAATAAACTCTCACGTGATAATTTCTCAGAAAAAGAGCTCCAGCAAATTGCTGAAGCTCTTAGATGTAAATTTGAAGGATATTTTGTTTTTGAGGATGGGGATAAAATATAATAAACATCTTCCTTTCTGAATATGTTTATTTATTAAATCTAAAAATCAAATCTGAATAACTTATCTTTTTCTGAAAGTATTATAGAACTATTGGATTTAACTAGTTTTATTACATCTTCATATCCGCCAAGTTGATATTTGTTAATAGCAATTATCGCTTGCTTATTGATAATTTCTGCTATATTACTTACTTCAATAATCATACTTGATACTTGGCGTGGATCAATTCCATTGTAACAAGATGAATCTTGAATTAGTAACTCCGTGCAAGTGTTATATCTAAACAATAAATAGTCCATTAAATTTTTCTTAACTTCATTTACACCCTCACCTGTATCACCTTTTAAGTTTATCTCAAGTAAAACTGGACGAGTTGTCTGATGTTTTTTCTTAATCTTAATATCAAAATAAGAATTTACATCCTCATCGTAGATAGATTTTGTAATACTGTAGATAAAATCTCTATACTTATCAATTAATTCTTTATATTTATTTACTCCCTTACTTGCATCATTAAAATTAGTAGTTAAATTTGAATCCTCATTCTTAATATTCTCATCTATATTTTTTACTTGCGATAACTTTCCTTCTTTGTATTTTAACTCTTGTAAATCACTATTGTATTTTTCATATAACTCAATTGACTCTTGGTAAACTTGGTTCAATGATATTATTTTACCTAATTTGTCTACTTCAGTAGATAAATTGGCTATTTCAACTTCTAACTTACTGATATTTTTTTCTATTGTTGCTTTTTTATTATTCAAAAATTCTTTTCTCTCATCAAATACTTTTTTATGAAAAGCTTCTACTTCTTGAATTTTTCTTTTTACTAACTCTGGAACTTCCTGCTTAGCTTTTTCATAAATTGCAAGTATATGCTCACTAGATATGTCAACTTTGTTTGAATTTTCTATAAACTCTATTAATCTAGAACATTCTAGTTTAGCCTTTTCATATTCACTCTTTGTTTTCTTCAGTTTAGAACTTTTATTTGCATATTCTTCAACAATATTAATTTGCATTTCAGATACTTCTATATTCTTTATCTTCTTAGAAATAGTATCTAATTCATCTGTTAATCTCTTTACTTCTTTATCAACAAAATAAATTTCTTCATCAATCTGTTTTAAATCAAAATCACCATAAAAACTTATTAACTCTAGTTTATTTTTCTTATATGATTTTATTGTATCTTGTGAGTTATAAATTTCTTCAATGCTCTTTATTATATCGTTCAATCCTAATAAACTTAAAAAATTCACATAATCATCTTTGTTAGGCTTTGTACGATAACTAATCTCACTAGCTTTTTTATTTATAATAATTTGCTTTCCATACACACTTCTTTTTATATTAAAAAAATCTTTATAGTCAGATAACGAATATGGCTTATTATTAATTAATATTTCCTCTGAGCTTCCCAGTGTACGATTAATAAAATACTCATCATTGTTATATTTAATTACTGCTTCTAAAATATATCCTTGTATATCATCTTTTATAATTTTAGAATCCTCATTAGCTCCATAAATATAGTCAATACATTTTATTAAAAGCGTTTTACCCAAACTATTTATTGCAGCTCCTAAATTTTTAGGCTCTTGAATATCTCCATAGATAAAAGAAATCCCTACTTCAGCAAATTCTATATCTCTAATTATTTCCCCTAATTTGTCTTTAATTTTTAGTCTTAATATTTTCATTTAAGATTTCCCCCTTATCATTGTAAGAAATCATATTACATAAATACATAAATTCTAACACATAAATAAACTTTTGATAAGTCGGCGGAGTATTGATTTTATTTGAATCAATATGTGCTTTTTTAAATCTATTCCACAATTTATCAACTGTAAATTTGTTGTCCATTAAAACTTCAAGAATGAGAGCACTTAATCCAAAAAAACTTTCAGTTAATGTTACGTATTTATTGGGTAATATCATAGTGTCTCACCTACTCTTTCTTAAAAATATCACATTTATCAAAAATATAAACTATTAAAAATTTCATTGGCATTTGCACAAGAGCTTTACTATTTGTATATGTCAATGTTTCTTTTACCAGAATATCATATAACTTTCCACCTTGATATTTATTGCTTAGTTCATTATATTTATCAATAACAAAATTTTTAACCCTCTCAAATTTATTCTCACATAATATATCTTGATTAATATCATTTACAGCTTTTTCCACAACATCCAACTTACTTATTATGTTTTCTATTTCTCCCCTTTTATCCTCTAAATTATTAATACTAATCTTATTTAAACTTGATATTCTTTCATATGTTTCAAAACAAGTTCCGCCCATTAGTCTTATGTTAAGGTTTCCCGATATTTCTTCAATTAAGTTTATCATTATAGTTTCAGTTATAGCATTAAAATCAATAAGATTTTTTATATGTAGAATTGAAGAAATTTTCTTTAGAATTTCAATATCATCAATTTCACAAAGTAAATCCCTTAAATAGTCACTATTTACTACACGATATTTAAATTCTACTCCAAATTTAGTTTTCAGAGCTTTAACTGTATAATCAAAAAATCCTTCACTATCATGTGGTAAATTTCCATCAAAAGTATTTACAATAAAAATAAATTCTTCAATCTTTCCTTTCCATTTTTTTTGATTATACACAATATTTAATAAGCCCTCTAAATCAGCCTTAAATTTATCTTGTATTTCTTTTTTTAAAGAGTCCTTTAATCTTGTAGGAGCAAATACCTGATAAAATATTGCATCCTCAACGACCCATCCATCATTTTTTTGATCGCCTCCATAATAATCGGGCATTTCAAATGTCTTTCCACTATATTTATAATATTCTCTTAATATTTCTTTTATTTGTAATTGATAATTAATTCCTGTTATCCCTTTAATAAAAATAAGTATACTTTCAATATAATCATACCTATCCAACGTAAATCCCCCCATAAAATTGCACATTATATCAAATTATATGTTAAAATGCAATATATTTTTTATTATATCATTATTATTCAAGTCCTACAATCACTTAGCTTCCTTTTATCCTTACAACATATACATTGGTTAATAACTATATAAAATTCAACATCATCTTCACAATATACAATCTAAAAACACAAAAGACCATGAAGTTTTCAAGCTATAAATAGCGCTCTTCATAGTCTTTCTTTACTTTATATTAAAATTTTAACAACGTATCCCCGCAAACCATATCAAATACCAATTCTTACTTTAACACCATTAATTTGTTCTTTATTCTTAAAATCATCACCTTTTGTATTAAAGTTAAAAAAACTGGTAAAGTGCATGAATTCAAGGATTATAAGGTATCTTTGCGACGTAGTCCTACTACAGTCTCGACGTGAGGCGTGCTCGGGAACATATCCATGCCCTTTACCTTTTCTATTACATATCCATTCTCCACTAAAACCTTTAAATCTTCTACTAGTGTCTTAGGATTACAAGAAACGTACACTATAGTTGGTGAATCAAATTTTATAACATATTCTAATGCCTTTGGATGTACTCCTGGTCTTGGGGGATCTAATATTATCACATCTGGCTTTTGTTTTACTTCTTTTATTACCTGGGCAATATCACCTGCTATGAATTCACAGTTGTTTAAATTGTTTAGTTTTGCATTTTCTCTGGCAGATTCTACTGCTTCTTCTATAAGTTCTATGCCTATAACCTTTTTAGCCTCTGGTGCTACAATTTGCCCTATGGTGCCTGTTCCACAGTATAGGTCAAATACAGTTTTTGATTTGGATTCTCCTATAAAATCTCTAACTATGCTATAAAGCTTTTCCGCTCCCTTTGAGTTTGTTTGAAAAAAGGATAGTGGAGTTATTTTAAATTTAAGTCCTAATAAATCTTCAATTATATAATCTCTTCCGTAGAGAATATTTAATTTATCACATTGTACTACATCAGATAATGAGTCATTTATAGTATGTAAAATTCCAACTAAGTTTCCTTTATAATTTATACTCTTAATAATTTCTGTGTATTCATCTAAATTAAAATCAATTTGAGATGTAGTTACTAAATTTACTAAAACTTCTCCTGTATTTTCAGCTTTTCTTATAACTAAATTTCTTAAATATCCTTCCCTTGCCATTATTCTATAATGTGGAAGTTGTTTTTCTCTAAAATAATTTAGTGTTGCATTTAGTATATTTCTATAATCTTCATCTACTATTTTACATTCATCTGCGCTTATTATCCCAAAGGACATTCCCTTTGCATGCATACCTAAATTTAATTCTCCACCTTTTTTTAAATCACCAAAGGTAAACTCCATTTTATTTCTATATTCATATTGTTTTGGACTTCCCTCTATAGGTAAGAAATCAAACCCATCTAAGTTAGCCTTTTTAAATAATTCTAATATCTCATGTTGTTTTATTTCTAATTGTTTTTCATAGGGAATGTCTTGATGAGCACATCCTCCACATTGTCCAAATGCTGGACATTTAGCTTCAATTTTATAAGGTAAGTCTTCTAAAACTTCTATTATTTTTCCTTTTGCATGATCTTTTTTCTTAGTGGTTATTCTAGCTAATACTTTTTGTCCTGGTATTCCATGTTTAACATAAACTTTTAATCCTTCATGATAAGCTATGCCCATAGATGGAAATTCTATTTCTTCTATATTTAATTCATATTCTTTACCTTTTCTCATAGCCAAATCCTCGCATTCCTATTCCTTATCTATTTTATCTTCTTCATTTATTTCTTCTACTTCTTCTATCTTATCTTCTTCTATTTCACCCGCATCTACTATTTTTATTTTTATTTTTGAAAATCTTTTACCTATAGTAGCACCTTTTCTATATTCCATACATGTTGGATAGAAAACCGCTACTATAGCAAGTATTATAAATAGCATTATAACTATATACTCGCTAACTACTTGATACCCTAAAACCTTCAATATGACCTTATCAAGAATTAACAGCAATATAAATGATAAGATAAATATAATTGATACATCTATTAGATTAGCTATAAAGCTATCTCTAAAGGATACAACATTATTTCTTTTGACATTAATTTTATCTTCTTTCATAAAATTTTGCCTCCATTTCCTAGTATTTTTAATATAAATATTATTATGCACTAGTATTTTTATAAAGTAAATAGATTGATAAGTTATTTTCAAACAATATTGATTATACAAGTATAAATAAGTTATAATTAATGGCGGTTATTCTATTAATTATTTAACGTTGTTTTTGCTTTATTAACATAAATTTATAATAAAATACATAAATTTAATTTATAGTAGAGTTAAAGTTCAAAACTGCTTTTTTTTGGGGGGAACAAAATGAAAAAAACTTTGAATTATATTTTCAAAAATTTTATAGACATAATAGCTTTTATAGTTTTTCTTACAATTAAATTATTAATATACGGAAAAACTATAGAAACTGGATATTTTACTTATAAGGGAATTTTCTTCCCTGTATTTTGGTCTTTATTAGTTATTATTGCATTTGCTATATTATTTAAACCTATTAAAAGAGTTAAATTTCTATTTATGCTAAATTTAGTAATTACTCTATTTATAATAGCAGACCTAAACTATTTTAGATACTTTAAGGATGTACTATCTATTCCTGTTATTTTAAATAGTTTTCAATTAGGGGCTGTTAAATCTAGTGTTGGTAGTTTAATTAAATTATCGGATTTTTTATATTTTGCTGATTTAATATTATTTAAATTTATAATTGATCACTATAAGCATTCAAAATTTGATAGAGTTATACTAAGTAAGCAACTTAAGTTTTCAACCTTTTTAGCAATATTTATATTAGCATCTAGTATGGAAGGATATCATTTTTATAAATTATCTAAAGAACAACCTAAATTATTAAGTACAATGTATAACAAGGTTTACATAGCAAAAAAATTAGGTAATGTGAATTATCATTATTTAGATTGTTTTAATTCTTTAACTAATGGAATTGCTAAAAAAACTCCTATTCCTAAACAAAAAGAGGAAAAGGTTAAAGCTTATTTGCAAACTAATATTACGGAAAATGCAACTCCAAAATTAAAAGGTATTGGAGAAAATAAGAATTTAATAATTATACAAGTGGAAGCTTTACAATCCTTTGCCATAAATAAAACTATAAATGGAAAAGAAATAACTCCTAATTTAAATAAATGGATAAAGAAAAGTGCAAATTTCCCAAATTACTTTTATCAAACTGCTTCAGGTGGTACTTCTGATGCAGAATTTTTAAGCAATAACTCCCTTTATCCAACAGCTTCAGGGTCTGTTACCTATTTATATGCAGGAAATGAATTTAATGCTTTACCTGAAGCATTAAAAGAAAAAGGATACAGCACAGCTGGTTTCCATGGGTTTAGAGAAAGCTTTTGGAATAGAAATATAATGTATCCTAAATATGGATTTGATAAGTTCTTTGGTGAAAAAAGCTATAATGTAGATGAAAAAATCGGTTTAGGATTAAGTGATAAATCCTTTTTAAATCAAAGCTTAGATAAAATGAAAGAATTAAAAGAACCTTATTTTTCTTTTATAGTTACTTTAACTAGTCATTTTCCTTATGAAGCTGTAGATAAATATGGTGACTTTCCTGTAGGAGAATTGGAAAATACCCTAGTTGGAAACTATTTGAAATCTATACATTACACTGATGAACAACTTGGATTATTTTTAGATAAATTACAACAAGAAAAAATATTGGACAAGTCTATATTGGCAGTGTATGGAGATCATTATGCTATACCTAAAGAACATGAAAAAGATTTGGCAAAACTTTTAGGTAAAGAAGGTTTTACAGATTTGGAATGGATGGAGCTTCAAAAGGTACCTATGTTTATACATTTTCCTAAGGATGCTCATAAGGGCAATTACAACATATATGGAGGGCAAATAGATTTATATCCTACTTTGGCAAATATGTTTAACCTTCCAATGCAAAATATGTTAGGAAAAGATTTATTTAATAGTAAAAATGGTAAGGTAATTTTTAGAAATGGATCTTTTTCAGATGGTAAGTCATTTTATATATCGCCATTAAATAGCTATTTTAATATATATAATGGCGAAAAAATAGAAGAAGATGATAATTTAAAAAACTTAAAGGAAAAAACTATTAACGAATTAGAGTATTCGGATTTAATACTTAAGCACAATTTGCTTAAAAAATTCAAAAATAAATAGCCACCAGCTTAGCTGGTGGTTTTCTTTCTTATTAGCTTTTAGATTTTTCTAATTTTACATCTTAAACATTTCAAATAACATTTTGCAAGCTACAGCTAAAGACATGGTAACAAATATTGGCTTTATAAACTTTGCTCCCTCTTTTAATGCCAATTTTGTTCCAACATGAGCTCCTAATATCATAAATAAAGTCATTGGTATACCTAATAAATATCTTATCTTACCATTTATAGCAAATAGTATTAAAGATGTGGCATTACTAGTTAAATTCATAGCTTTAGCATTTCCACTAGCTCTTACAAAGTCAAATCCATATATTTTTATAAGTCCAAAAATTAAAAATGATCCAACTCCAGGCCCAAAGAAACCATCATAAAATCCCATACTGAAAGCTAATATACATCCTAAAATAATATTCCTTTTATTTATTCCATCAAAATTATCTTCCATTCCAACATTTTTAGAAAAAAAACTGTATACACCTACACCCAATAAAAGTACCAATACTATAGGTTTTAATATACTAGAATCTATTAAAAGAACAGTAAACACCCCTGCTGAAGCACCTAATAAGGTAAAGGGTAATAGCCTTTTCATAATATCCTTGTCCACCTTGCCTGATTTAGCAAATTTAAAGGTACTCACCATTGATCCACAGGTAGCTGAAAATTTATTAGTCCCTAAAGTATAATGAGGTGGAAATCCTACCATAAAATAAGCTGGTAAACTTATTAATCCTCCTCCACCTGCTATGGCATCCACAAATGCAGATAAAAAACCAGCAGTACATAAGAATAAAACTTTATAAATCATGGGTGCGTTTGCCAACATCTCAAGCCCTCCTCAAAGAATGAGTATTCACTCTCTTAAATTAAATCTATTTTCTGCATTACAATTATACCATATTTTACTTTCTTTTAATATATTTCTCCCATTATCTTTAGCTAAATTCAAAAATAAGCTATGAAAATACAATATTACATATCTCCTTATTTTCATAGCTTAATAAATTTATTTTTTAGCTAACTCATATATGGCATTAGCATATATTTTAGCATTCATTACTAAATCTTCTATTTCTATATATTCATTTACTTGATGGTCTAAATCAGGCTTTCCTGGAAAAATCGGTCCAAAAGCAACTATATTAGGCATCTTTTTGGCATAGGTACCTCCACCAATAGCTATAGGTTGTCTATCCTCTCCAGTTTGATCATTATATACCTTTAACAAAGTTTTTATAAGTGGATGATCTTTTGGATAGTATAAAGGATTTTTATTATCTATATCTTGTATACTAATGTTTCCTTTTTCTAATACATCTTTTAGAGGATTTATCAACTCTTCTAATTTATAGGTTACAGGATACCTTATATTGATTCCCATAGAAAAATTATCTTCCTCTGCATCAATTGTCCCTACATTTAATGTTAGTTTCCCTGAATCTTCATCCTCAAAACCTATACCACAACTTTGTCCATTGACTTCAAAACCTATCTTTTCGTTTAAGAAAGAAGATATTTCATAAAAATTTCTATCTCCATTTTCGTCACATAAGAACTCTATAAATTTAAGCATTTGCATTATTGCATTTTTCCCTGCTGCCGGAGTGCTACCATGAGCAGATACTCCTACAGATTTTATTACTACCTTATCACTTTTTATATGTGCTGTTAAATCATAATTACTCTTATTTTTAAACTTCTCTAAGGTCTTTATTACATAATCTTTTTCCTTAGAAGCAATTCCAGCTTCACAATAGTCGGGAACCATATTAAGTCTTTGTCCACCTTTAATATATTGAATCTTAAATTTGCTAGAATTCTGTTCTTTTAATTCTTTTTTTATATTAAAATTGAGAATACCTTTTTCTGCAAATATTAAAGGATATTCCGCATCAGGAGTAAATCCAGCTACAGGTGGTTTTTCTCTTTCTAAGTAATATTTCATTTCCTTACTTCCGGTTTCTTCATTAGTTCCAAATATGATTCTAACTTTCTTCTTTAGTGGAAGATTTATATCTTTAATAGCTTTTAACCCATATAGTGCTGCTATAATTGGTCCCTTATCATCTAAGGCACCTCTACCATATATTTTTCCTTCATGTATCTCAGCAGCATAAGGAGGATGGCTCCATCCTTCTCCTTCAGGAACTACATCTAAGTGACCTAATACTCCTATATATTCTTCTCCTTCTCCATACTCAACATATCCTACATATCCATCCAAATTTTTAGTTTTAAATCCTAATTTTTTGCCTATACTTAGAGCACAATTTAAAGCTTGAGCCACTCCTTCCCCAAAGGGCATTCCCTCTTTAGGCTCAGATTCCACACTCTTTATTCTAATTAATTTCTGAGTAGATTTTATTAAATCTGTTTTAAGATCATTAATTTTTTTATTTAACTCCATTTCCCTTATACCTCCAGCAAAATTTTCTAGGTTCAAAATCCCCAATCCTTTGGAGTATAATTTATTAATATGTTCTTATTTTAATATTATTATACCATAAGTTTATATTAATGAATAATAAACACTTAGTTAATGAACAACCCTGATTAATGAATAGTGAATAATTACGGATATTTTTTATTTATTGTTCATTATTAGTTGTTCACTAATATAAGCTTGTATTGACCTTTCAAATGATATATTATTTTATTAAGTATACTACTCAAAGGATGGGATAGAAATGGAACTAACTAAAATCAAGGGAAGCACTTACTATATAAATGCTCCAACAAATATAGGTGTATATGTCTTTAAAAATAAAAATTGTTTAATAATAGATACAGGTATAAATAATACACAGGCTAGAAAAATAGAAGAAGTTTTGATTAATAATAACCTTCATCCTAAATATATAATAAATACTCATAGTCACATAGACCATTGTGGTGGAAATAATTATTTTAAAAATAATTATACTGGATGTCTATTTTATAGTTCAAATAAAGAAAAAGTTTATATGGAAAATATAGAACTTTGTTTTGAAATGTTGTCTGGATCTAAACCTTTAAAAGAACTAATTAGAACAAATAAGTCTATTAATATAGATTTTGTATTGGATTATGGTATAAACAAAATAAATGATGAAAAATTTGAAATAATATCGTTAAAGGGTCATACAAAAGAACAAATAGGAATTATAACTCCTGAAAAAGTTTGTTTTTTAGGTGATTCAATATTTAGCTGTGAAACTATGAAAAAATATTCAATACCATATTTGTATGATATTGAAGAAAGTATAAATACCTTAAATATTATAAAAGATATTGATGCAGATTATTTTGTTTTGGGACATAGTGAAAATATTATAGAAAAAAGTGATTTAAATTCATTAGTAGATAAAAATTTAGATAATATAAAAAATTATATAAATCAAATTTTAGAACTTTTAGATCAACCTTTAACAAAGGAAGATATACTTCAAAACTTAGCTATATTAAATGATATACCTATGAATTTTACTCAATATCATGTAGATCTTTCAACTGTAGGTTCATTTATAACTTATCTTTATGACAAAGATTATATAGACTCATCTCTTCAAGATGGAAAATTATATTTTTTTAAAAAAGCTTAAAAAAGAGAGACTCCTATAAGTAGTCTCTCTAAAAATTTATCTATTTTTATCCTATGCCATTGTATATTACACCAAGTATAAGTACAAGTATAGATGATATTACAAATACATATTTTCCTAAAGGTCTAAACCAACCTCCTAAAGGATCTTTACAACCTTTGTTAATTTCCACAAGGGCATTATCCATTCCATATATCCAGAAAAAAGTAACTGCACTTACCATAGTTCCTAAAGGTGCTAGATATATTGTTACAAAATCTGCCCACTTGCCAAATGCATTCATACTTAAATTTAAAGGCATTCCTATTATAAAAGCTATTATAGAAATTATTGCTACACCTTTAATTCTTCCTATTTTAAATTGACTTAAAAATGCTTCTGATGTAGCTTCCATCATATTTATTAAAGATGAAACTGCTGCAAATATTATACTTATAAAGAACAATACTCCAAATGCATATCCAAAGGGCATGGATTTAAACACATATGGCATTGTTATAAATAAAAGTGAAGGTCCTGCTGATGGATTTAATCCAAAGGCAAATACCGCTGGTATAATTACAAAAGCTGCTAATAAAGCTGACAATGTATCAAAAATCGCTATTTGCATAGAGGCTTTTGGTATATCTTCTTCCTCTTTTAAGTAACTACCATATACAACCATTCCTGCTCCATTTAAAGATACTGTAAAGAAAGCCTGACCTAATGCCATAACCCAAGTTATAGGTTTTAAAAGGTATCCCCATCTTGGTTTAACTAAGTATGCAACACCCTCCATAGCACCTGGCAAAGTTAAACTTCTTACAAGAAGTATAAGAAAAATAACAAATAATGAAGGCATCATTATTTTATTTAAATTTTCTATTCCCTTTATTACTCCCATATTTACTATAAGTAAAGTTACAAGAATAGCTACAAATGCCCAAAATATACTTAAATTACTTCCTGTAAATCCATTAAAGAATTCTTCCATATTAAGATTGAAAAAACTCCCCTTAACAGATTCAAAGAAATACTTAAAAGTCCATCCTACCACTACTGCATAAAAAATAAGTGTTCCTCCAACTGCCATAGCTGGAATTAAGCTAAATACCTTTCCTCCTGGTAATTTTTTTTCCTTAAATACCTTTTGTATTCCTTCAAAAGAACCACCCTTCATCCATCTACCAAAGGCAAATTCTCCTATAAGCCCTGTTACTCCTAGTAGATATACAAATATAAAGTAGGGAATTAAAAATGCTGCTCCTCCATATTGTCCTAGTTTCCATGGGAACATCCAAATGTTTCCAAGTCCTATAGCTGATCCTAGGCAAGACATGATAAAGCCTAGTTTACTGGTAAAATTCTCTCTTGATTCCATACTACCATCCTCCTAAAAAATAGATTAAAATAAAAAATCTCCTCCTTTATACATAATTGTATAAGGACGAGTTTATATTTCGTGTTACCACCTTACTTTGCATATTTTCATTAGTTGTTAGTTATTCACTAAAATAATATGCCTCTAAGTCACTATATCGGATGACAACCGTTAATGTTTTAGCATTAATGCTCCAAAGTCATAATTCGTAAATTTTTGCAACACATAGTCTCACCTTCCCCATGCTCTCTGTATAAAACACAAAAATAACTACTCTTCTTCTTCACAGCTTAATATCTTTAAAATATTTTCCCTATTATAGCATATAAAAAAATAAATGTATATAGCCTTATATTAATTTTTCAATGAATATTTTATCTAAAGTTTGTAAAATACTAGATTAAAAGACTTTTTATATTTAGGAGGATTAAAAGTATGACAAGAACATTAGGAACGGAAGTTAAGGGTATAAGAGCCCCTATAGTAAAAAAAGGAGACAATTTAGTTAAAATAGTAGTAGATTCTATATTAACCTCTTCAGAAAAGGAAGGTTACCTTCTAAGAGATAAAGACGTAATAGGGGTAACTGAGTCTCTTGTAGCTAGGGCTCAAGGAAACTATGTAACCATTGATGAGGTTGCAGCTGACATAAATAGAAAGTTTAAAGGGGACATCGGTGTTGTTTTCCCTATTCTAAGTAGAAATAGATTTTCTATAATACTAAAGGCAATTGCAAAAACAGGAAAGAAAATACACATACTGCTAAGTTATCCTTCAGATGAAGTTGGTAACCCTCTTATGGACATAGAAAAAATGTATGATTTAAATATTAATCCACATTCAGACATATTAACTGAAGAAAAATACAGAGAGCTTTTTGGTGAAAAAGTATCTCATAATTTTACAGGTATAGATTATATAGAATTTTATAAAAGCTTAGGTGATAATATAAGTATATATCTTGCTAATGATCCAAGAGTCATTTTAAATTATACAAAGGAAGTTTTAGTAGCGGATATTCACTCAAGAAAAAGAACTAAAAGAATTCTTAAAAAGGCTGGAGCAGAAACTGTATATGCTTTAGACGAAATTTGTACGGAATCAATTAATGGAAGTGGTTTTAACTCTAATTATGGACTTTTAGGATCTAATAAATCTACAGAAGAAAAAATAAAACTTTTCCCAAGAGATTGTCAAGTCTTTGTAGAACAGGTTCAAAAAGAACTAAATGAGAAAACTGGCAAAAATGTAGAAGTTATGATTTATGGAGACGGAGCTTTTAAAGACCCTGTAGGTAAGATTTGGGAGCTAGCTGATCCTGTGGTATCCCCTGGATACACATCTGGATTACATGGAACCCCAAATGAATTAAAATTAAAATATATAGCGGATACAGAGTTAACTAATATGAATAATGAAGATGCTTTAATGGTACTTAAAGATAAAATCAAACACAAAAATGATACCTTAGTTGGTTCAATGGAGGCTCAAGGCACAACTCCAAGGCAAATTACAGATCTTTTAGGAAGTCTATGTGATTTGACTAGTGGGAGTGGTGATAAAGGCACTCCCATAATATTAATTCAAGGTTATTTTGATAATCTTGCTACAGATTAAAAAGTAATTTGTAATAAACTTTTAATCTTTAGTAACCGTTTTGTTAATATTAGTATATTTTATTATGATATATTAAATACATAGCAAATATAACCCTGTTAAATTTAAAACTGTTAAAAGTAAGGTTCCCCCCTTACTTTCTTTTTTATTTTAACACAGTAGTATTTGGCTCATCACTTATCTCCTTATTCCATTTTTCTAAATAATCTCCTGTAGCCCATTCAGCCATTATTATGGATTCATCTTTCTTTATAGGTATTTTATATATTGCTTTACTACTTAATTCATTCCCCTTCATTTCATAAATTTTTATACTATCTTTGCTTATTATTAAAGCAATATCTTTATTAGGTGAAGTATATGCATCTATTGCATCTGGTACTTTACTTTTAACTACATTCCAAGAAAGATAAAAAGTATTAAAATTAATCATTTTACTGGATGGATCTATATTTATATTATAATCTTTATAATCATAACCTGTAGGATCTTTATCATTTAATCTTCCCTTTACAATCCAATATCCATTATTTCTTGCTAAGGAAAAATTCTCCTCACTAGGTTCTTTTTCAATGTTCTTTATATTAGCTTTATCTTGAGAAGCTAAGAATGCTTCTGCTGAACTTTTAATAGCTTTTTTGCCCTCTTCACCAAATATATCAGATATTTTTATTCCCCTTATATTTTTTGTTGCATATATAGGTAAAACCTTATAAAAATCATTGCTGTTATCACCCTGTATTTTTCTATACTCCATGCATAGATAATCATTTCCTGCGAACACTATTTTCTTATGTGTATTTATTTCATTTTTATCATCCATAAAAGAAATTTTATTATCCTCTTCTTGCTTAATGTGTGCAAAAACTTCATCTTTAAAATTATTTTCTTTTATTATATGTCTATCTACTCCAACTCTCCAAAATCCATCTATTCTAGGTAAAAATAAATCCTTTACTTGTAATACATTTAAAACTTTTCTGTTTTTAACTGGAATCCAAATAGTTCTATAACTACTTCCTTTATTTTCCATATCATTTGATTCTTTGACAGGGCTATCATCTCTTAATCCTATAAGCACTCCAGATCTTAATAATTTATCTTCTTTTAATTTTTCAGTATCCTCTTTAGTTTTTATTTCTTCCATATTATTTTTACTAAAAAATTTTTCAGTATCCTCTCCTATTTTTTCTAAGTAGAAAAACACACCTTCCCTTTGAACTATTATATTATTATCATCAAGTTTTATAAATTCATAAAATAGTTTTCCATCGGATATAACTGATATTACTTCTGCCTTGATATTTTTTACTCCGATATCATCTGTATTTATTTTATATATATAAGAAAAATAATCCTTTATATTTACGCTTTTAGTTTTATATTGAGGATTCGAACAAATCTCATCTATAAAAAATCCATACTTGCTATTAAATGCTGCTTTTTCTCCTATTAGATTAGCTGCTTCAAAATTATTTATACTTTCTTTATTATAACTAGTATTAAAAATTGAAAACTTTTTTACTTCCCATATTCCCTCTATAGATATTTTATTATTTTTAGGAGGCATTATTTTATCTCTAACTTCCATATTGTATGGAACATATTTTTGAAATAAAAGAAATGCTATTGTAAGTAATATTATTGTAAATACTATAGTTACTTTTTTATTCATTTTCTACCTCCTTTTCATCTTTATAAGGTAGTTTTATATAGACCTTAGTCCCTCTATTTATTTCACTATCAAATTCTAGGGTTCCTCCATGCATTGCTACAATTTCATCACATATAGACAACCCTATACCATTTTGAGATTTACTATTCTTCCCCTTATAAAATTTTTCTTTTATCTTAGGTAAATCACTTTTACTTATACCATATCCATTATCCTCTATTAAAATTATAACTTCTTCGTTCTCTATTTTTATACTAAGTAATACCCTTTTTTCTCCTTCTTCTTTAGAAAATTTAAAAGCGTTATCTAATATATTTATAAATACTTGTTTCATTCTATCTACATCAATATACATTATAGGTAAATCATAATTTTTTTCTACAATAAATTGTACATTTTCCCTTTTTGCCCTTGGACTTAAGTATTTTTCTATATATGAAATAACTTCATTTAAATCTACCTTTTCTTTTTTTATGGTAACCTTTCCAGAAATTAATTTAGAAAAATCTAAAAGCTCCTCTACCATTTTAGATAATCTCTCACTTTCCTCTTCAATTATGTTAAGACCATCTCTTATAAGATTCTTATCTTCTAAATCTTCCGTATTTAAAGTTATTGCCCATCCTTTAATAGAAGTTAAAGGTGTCCTTATTTCATGGGATATAGAGGATATAAATTCATTTTTTAATTTATCCTTTTTTAATATTTCTTCTGCCATGTAATTTAATGTATCTGATAACCTTCCTATTTCATCATCAAATTCTTTCTCATTTCTAATTTCTAAATTTCCATCTGCCATTTCTTCTGCTACTTTAGTTAATTTTTTTATAGGTCCTATCACCGTATCCGCTAAAAATACACTAAATATTCCAACCACAAAAATAACAATAAGTCCAATACTAAAGAATAAAACTGACATTTTAACTATGGCTTTATCTATTTCTTTTAATGAACTTACATATCTTAATATTCCTATGATTTTATTATCAACCTTTATAGGATAAGATACAGACATTACCCTATATTTATCATAACTAACATCTCCTACCCAAATACCCTTATCTCCTTCTAATGCATTTTTAAAATCCGCTGTTTTAATAACTTCTTTGGTAGTTGCTCCTATAGAATCTAATAATACTATCCCCTGAGTATTTATTATTTGTACTTGAGCATTAGTTTGTTTCCAAAACACATCCACATTATCCATTATATTTTCTTCTAAAGTGGTATTTGAAAAATATCTACTATAAAAGTCTGAGGATAGCTTTACTTGATTGGTTAACATTTCTTCTAAATTTCCATAATAATATCTTTTAGTAAAGCTTATTAAAAAAACTTCAAAAGCCAAAATACTAATCACTATTATCAACATAAAATTCTTAAGTAGCCTTAACTTTATACTTTTCATTTTCTACCTTCCTAATGTTATAATTTTCTCCATCTATATCCTTTACCCCATACGGTTTCTATGTATTTTGGATTAGAAGGTTCATCTTCTATTTTAGCTCTTAATCTCCTTATATTTACATCTACAATTTTAGGATCTCCTACAAAATCATATCCCCAAACTAAATCTAACAATTCATCTCTACTAAAAGCTTTTTCTTCATTTTCTAAAAATATTTTTAAAATCATGTATTCTTTTGGGGTAACATCTATTTCCTTTTCATTTTTATATATCTTTTGTGAATATGTGTTTATTTTAAATATACTGCTAACTA
This sequence comes from Clostridium tetani, assembly GCF_900167265.1. Classification (GTDB taxonomy): domain Bacteria; phylum Bacillota; class Clostridia; order Clostridiales; family Clostridiaceae; genus Clostridium_G; species Clostridium_G tetani. The sequence continues at coordinate 37,552 of NZ_FUWT01000002.1, read as the reverse complement.
AAATATTTTCCTTTGTACTGTCAGTAGAATTAATTCTTCTTAACAATGCTTTAATCCTTAATATAAGTTCTGATGGATTAAAGGGCTTTACTACATAATCATCTGCTCCAAATTCTAAACCCATAATTTTGTCCATATCTTGAGTTCTTGCTGTAAGCATTATTATACCCATGCTAGGAAATTCTTGTCTTAATTCTTTGCAAACCTGAAATCCATCTATTCCAGGTAACATAACATCTAATAAAGCTATGCTTGGTTTTTCTATTTTTGCTTTTCTTATACCTTCTTCACCTGTTTCTGCCTCTACTACTTCTAATCCACTTCTTTTAAGATTAATTTTTAAAAAACCTCTTATACTTTTTTCATCTTCCACTAATAATATTTTTCCCTTCATAAAAAAGCCCTTCCTTTTTATTAATTATAAATTTACACCATATCTTAATTCTATATTAATACAAATCAAATTTAAATATGTTACAAAAAGATTGCTAAAAAAAGTGGGATGGTTCTTGAAATATTTCAAAAACCATCCCACTTTTTTTAATGAATACCTAAATTATTCATTATTAGTTATTCACTACTTAAGAGCTCTCATAGAATTTAGCACTGCAATTAATGTAACACCTACATCAGCAAATACTGCTGCCCACATATTAGCAAATCCTAATGCCCCTAAGGAAAGTACCACAAATTTAATTCCTAAAGAAAATATAATATTTTCCCAAACAATCTTTTTAGTTCTTTTAGCTATTTCTATTCCCTTTATAATTTTAAAAGGATTATCCTGCATAATAACTATATCAGATGCTTCTATAGCTGCATCAGAGCCTAACCCTCCCATAGCTATACCAATGTCTGCCCTTGCTAAAACTGGTGCATCATTTACTCCATCTCCTACGAAAACTAATTTACCTTTAGGACTTTTTTGTGAAAATAACTTTTCTAATTCTTCTATTTTGTTTTCTGGTAGCAAATCTGTATAAACTTCATCTAATAAAAGTTCTTTTCCTATTTTTTCTCCTGCTGATTTATTGTCCCCAGTTAACATTATAGTTTTTTTAATACCCTTATTTTTAAGTTCTTTTATAGTTTTCTTTGAATCTTCTTTAATCCTATCTGAAATAATTATATATCCACAATAATTTTTATTTAACGCTACATACACTACTGTTCCAAAGTTATTAGCCTTTTCATAATTAACTTCATTTAACTCCATTAATTTATGATTTCCAACTAATAGTTCATCTTCACCTAATAAAGCTCTTATACCATGTCCTGAAATTTCTTCATATTCTTTTATTTCTTGTTTATCTACATCCTTACCATAATATTTAATTATAGATTTTGCAATTGGATGATTAGAAAAACTTTCGCCTAAGCTTGCTAGTCTAATTAACTCATCGTCTTCAATATCTTTATAGGTTTTAATTTCTGATACTTCAAATACTCCTTCTGTTAAAGTTCCAGTTTTATCAAATACTACAATTTCTGTATTCTCCAATGCTTCTAAATAATTACCACCCTTTACTAATATTCCATTTCTAGAAGCCGCTCCAATACCTCCAAAGAATCCTAATGGAATGGAAACTACTAATGCACATGGACAAGAGATAACTAAGAATACTAAAGCTCTATATATCCATTCTGAAAAATTATAACTTCCATGTATAATAGGTGGTAATACGGCAAGAGCTATTGCTGAAAATACAACTACTGGAGTGTAGTATCTTGCAAACTTAGTTATAAAATTCTCTGTTGGAGCCTTTCTAGAACTAGCATTTTCTACTAAATCTAATATTTTAGATACAGCAGATTGTCCAAAGGTCTTTGTCACCTTTACAGTTAAAAGTGAAGTATTATTTATTGATCCTGATAAAACTATATCCCCTTTTTCTACCTTTCTATTTACAGATTCTCCTGTCAATATAGATGTATCTAAATAGGACTCTCCCTCTATTACTTCTCCATCTAATGGAATTTTCTCACCAGGTTTTACTATTATAATGTCTCCTATTTCCACTTGTTCTGGAGATACTTTTTCTACATTTTCATCTTTTTTCACATTAGCAAATTCTGGTCTAATATCTACTAAGCTAGCAATTGATTTTCTTGAATGGTTTATTGCACGATCTTGAAATACTTCACCAATTTTATAAAATAGCATAACCGCAACAGCCTCTGGATATTCTTTTATAGCTATTGCTCCTATAGTTGCAACTGCCATTAAAAAATTCTCGTCAAAAACTTCTCCTCTTAATATATTTTTAAAAGCGATTATTAATATTTCATACCCTATTAATCCATAGGACACTATAAATAAAGTTGTTTTTAAACTACCCTCATCCTTGATAAAAAAAGCTATTATTGCTAAAACAATTCCTACGACCATTGAAATCTTACTAATTTTTTCATTGCCGAAATTCGACTCTCCATGGGAGTGACCATTAGAATGATCATGATTATTATCATGTTCATGAGAATGATGGTGATGACCACTACACTCACAGGCATTGTCTTGTGAATGTCTCACTTCTTTTAAATCCTTATTTCTTTCAAATACTTTTACATGGGGTTCTAGCTTATTAACTATTCCTCTTGCCTCTTTCATAACATATTCTCTTTTATTTAAGTCCCCTAAATTAATAGTTAAAACTTTATTGACAAAGTTAATGGATGCACTTTCTACATATTTTAATTTATTTACTCTATCTTCTATTTTAGCTGAGCAACCTGCACAGTTTAAACCTTCTAAGACTAATTCTAATTTTTTTTCACTATTCATGTTCGTCCCCCTTCTTTATCGATATATGTTCATATGTTCATATGTCATTATATTGTTATTCTAATCCTTATTTTTTGCATTGTCAACGTTTTTTGTTATAATTTATAGGAAATATACAAATAATTTAAATGCTCACTATTTTTATGGAGGTTTTTATATGGAAAATACTAAAACTTTAAAATCTAGAGATGAAATAGATGAAAAAAGCAAGTGGAATATTAATAAATTATATGAAGATATAGATGCTTGGGAGTCTGACTTTCAACATTTAAAAGAAATTACTCCTAAACTTTCTAATTTTCAAGGTAAACTCAAAGATCCTAAACTTTTGTTGGAATATTTTAAAACAGAAGAGTCTATATTAAGACTTGCAGAAAAATTATCTGTTTATGCTCACTGTAGGTCTGATGAAGATACTACTAATACAACTTTCCAAGGATTAAAATCAAAAATTGATAGCTTTTTCCCAGAAATTCTTGGATTGAGTTCATTTTTTATACCTGAGATATTATCTATAAATAAAAAAGATTTACTAAATGGACTTAATGAAATACCAGAATTAAAAACTTATAAATTTTTATTAGAAAATATTTTAAATTTAAAGCCTCATATATTAAGTAAAGAAGAAGAAATGATATTAGCTTCTGTAAGTGATTGTTTAAATGCTCCTAGTGATATTTACAATATGCTATCTAATGCTGATATAAGTTTTCCTAAAATTAAAAATGAACAAGGAGAGGAAGTAGAACTTACAGATAAAAATTATTCTGTTTTTATATCATCTAAAGATAGAAGGGTTAGAAAGGATGCCTTTGAAGCTTTATTTGATACCTATGAAAAGTACAAAAATACATTTTCAACAGCTCTAACTTCTTCTATAAAAAATTTTATATTTAATTCTAAAATGCGTAAGTTTAATTCTTCTTTAGAAAGTTCTCTAAAGCCTAATAATATTCCCTTAGAAGTTTATGATACAACCATAAAAACTATAAATGATAACTTATCTTCTCTTCATAGATATGTAAAAATAAAAAAGAAATTATTAGGACTAGAAGAAATGCATATGTATGATCTTTATGTGCCTTTAATAAAAACACCTGATATACACATACCCTTTGAAGAAGGAATTAATATGGTGGAAAAGGGATTAAAACCCTTAGGTGAAGAATATTTAAATGTATTTAAAAAAGGTATTAATGACGGATGGATTGATATATATGAAAATAAAGGTAAAAGAGGTGGAGCATATTCATCTGGTTCTTATGATACCATGCCCTATGTTCTATTAAATTATAATTATAAATTAAATGATGTATCAACTTTAGCTCATGAAATGGGTCATTCCATTCATAGTTATTATTCAAAAGAAAATCAACCTTATATATACTCTAACTACACCATATTTTGTGCTGAAGTGGCTTCAACTACAAATGAATGTCTTTTATCAAACTATATGATAGAAAATGAAAGCGACAAAAATATGAAATTGTATTTTATAAATCAACAATTAGAACAAATAAGAACTACTGTATTTAGACAGGTTATGTTCGCTGAGTTTGAAAGAATAACCCATAAAAAATTAGAAGAAGGAATTCCTTTAACTAGTTATGATTTATGTAGCATATGGCATGATTTAAATTTAAAATATTTTGGAGAAGATATTATAATAGATACCCAAATAGATATAGAATGGTCACGTATTCCTCACTTTTATTCTCCTTTTTATGTTTATCAATATGCTACAGGTTATGCCGCTGCAAACTCCTTTGCTACTAAAATTTTAAAAGGTGAAGAGGGTGCTTTAGATAAATATATAGGTTTTTTAAAAAGTGGTGATAATGACTATCCTATTAATATATTAAAAAAAGCATGTATAGACATGACTACTTCAAAACCTATGGAGGATATTGTAAAAAGATTTAATGATTTATTAGACATGTTAGAAAACAACTATTACTAATTTAAAAAGAGATAAAATCTGTTTAATTAGACTTTATCTCTTTTTTTTATGCATTTTTAATTATTTTAATTGCTTCCTCTAAAGACATACTTTCTTGATTACCTGTTTCCATATTTTTAACACTTACTTTTTCTTCTTTTAATTCATCTTCTCCAATTAATATCACATAAGGTATTTTTAATTTATCTGCATAGGCAAATTTTTTACCTATTTTTGCATCTTCTAAGTATAATTCTGATATGATTTCATTTTCTCTTAATTTATTGGCAACTTTTATTGAATATTCCATAGTATCCCCCACTGGAATAACTAGTGCCTGTGAAAGTGTTGAAGATGCATTTTCTCCGATTATTTTTGCTTCTCTTAATTGATAGAATAGTCTTGTTAAACCTATAGATATACCAACCCCTGGTAATTTTTGATTAGTATAATGTTCAGCTAAATTATCGTATCTTCCTCCCGAACAAACACTTCCTATTTGTGGATAATTATTCAATACAGTTTCGTAAACTGTTCCTGTATAATAATCTAATCCTCTAGCAATAGTTAAGTCTATTTTATAATTCTTATCTGGAACATTAAAGCTTTTTATATAGTGAACTACTTTTTCTAATTCATATACTCCTTCTTTAAACACGTCATTTTCTATATCTAACTCTTTTAAACTCTTTATTACTTCACTCTTGGTTCCTTTTATATTTATAAAGTTTATTATTTTATCTATTTTTGAATCTTCTAATCCTAATTCCTGTAGCTCTTTTCTTACTCCATCTTCGCCTATTTTTTCAATTTTATCTATTGCCCTTAGTACACCTTTTCTATCTTCTACATCTGTACCTTCAAAAAATCCATTTAATACTTTTCTATTATTTATTCTTATAGTAAAGTCTTCAAATCCTAACTCTTTGAAAGTTTGATATATAATACTAGGTATTTCTGCATCATTTATTATGCTTAGACTGCCATTACCTATAATATCTATATCACATTGATAAAATTCTCTAAAACGTCCCTTTTGATTTCTTTCTCCTCTAAATACCTTTGATATATGATATCTTCTAAAAGGAAAGTTTAAATCTGAAAAATGTTGTGATACATATCTTGCTAGAGGAACTGTTAAATCAAATCTTAAGGATAAATCTGTATTTCCTTTATTAAATCTATATATTTGTTTTTCAGTTTCTCCACCACCCTTAGCCAATAGTATTTCTGATTTTTCTATAGTAGGTGTATCTAAAGGAATGAATCCAAACTTTTCATAATTATGTCTTATTGTATCCTTCATCTTGTTAAAAACTATTTGATCTGCCGGTAATAACTCCATAAAACCAGGTAATATAGATGGTTTTACTATATCTTTCTTCATCGATATCCCTCCGTTACTTTAGTATGATAAATTATTAATATTTTAACCTAATCTAATAAGAATTTCAAATATCTTCTAATATCTTATATCCCTTTAGCTTAATATTATAGCATACAATTTTTTCTATGAATAGCAAAGCAAGTTTAATTTTTATATATAAATTAAACTTGCTTATATATTTGTTTTTATTTCATTTTAACATACTGTAAAATGGCCTCTTTAATCTTATTTGAAAAATATTCTGTAGTCCCTTCTTGATTTTTGCTATAGCCAAAATTTCTATATGAATCCTTACCTTCAACTTTTGTTAAAATATCCGTAGCTGAGGATTTAACATCCATTATTGCATATGGAAAAGCTTGGTCAATGTTTTCTTTTTTTATTCTATTAGAGTCCTTGGAATACTCTAGAAATTTATTCATGTCCGCAACTAATAAATTATACTTCTCCTTAAATTTTCTAATATCTAAACTTTCCATGTTACCTTTAGCAACCTTTTGCCTTTGAAGCTCAATTTCTAAGTCCTTAGCTTTTAATAAAGAACTTAAAGCATAGTATTTTATCATAAAATCATTTTTCTTAAATTCTTCTAATTTCTCTTTGCTATCTTCTATGAAAAAATCTCCAAAATGAGTACTAAAATCTTTCTTTAACGGTTTAACTTTAGTATATTGAGAACATATCTTTTTATGTAGTTCTTTTCCTTTAACAAAATCATCATCTACATAAGATTTCAGTTTATAATATGTATCTGCATCGCTTAAAGATTGTATTAACTCTTTAAATTCAGCATGAAGATTTTTTAAGGAATTATCAACTTTATCAAAATTTGGCTTCGCTGAATAATAACTAAAGACCTTTTCTAATTCATTCTTGTTAAATTCTAAAAGAATACCATTATAAAGATAATCATTTTTGTTTGCCTCAAATTCTTCTGTGTATCCAAACTTTACAAAATAATAATCCAAAGATTCTTGTAGCTTTCCTGTAATAAATGTATCTAAGGTTGCATATGCTTCATACTTCTCATTATACTTTTCGTCTTCTTTTTCTTTATGTTCATAGGAAATAGCAATAGTAACTATACCTATACACATCATTAGAACTAAAGCAATTTTTCTAAACACAACATCACCTTAATATCTTAATCTACTACTTTCGTATTAATCATATTATTATAAGAATCAACCATATTAGATACTATCCTACTAAATTCATATAAAGGAGCAGTTTTTCCAGCCTTTGTAATTCTTCCTTTTGTATTAGCATTTATATTTGTATTCTTTGTTTTTAAAATTTCCATAATATCTGTAGCAGCAACTTTTGCTCTTTTTATATCACTACTAAAGGTTGGCAAAATAGCAATTTGCTCTTTTTTAGCCCTTTTATTATCTTTAGAATACTCAATAAACTTATTTATATCTTCTGTTAATAAATCATATTTTTCTTTATATTTATTTGCATCATAATCTAAAATATTATCATCGGTAATTTTTGCTCTATAAAAAGACATTTCTATATCCTGTGCCCTGTTTAAAATACTCATTGCATAGTATCTTATCATCATGTCATTTTCCTTTAATTTATCTAAATCTTCTTTTTTCTTTTGTTCAGTTATATTGTCAAAACTAATAAAAAACTTTACTGCCAAATCACTATATTCTTTATACTGGGAACATACTTTTTTATGTAATTCTTTACCCTTATTAAATTTATCATCTACAAAAGATTTTGCATTGTAGTAATTTTCTATTTCTCCTAAGGTATTCATCAACTCCTTCATTTTAGGATGCAATGCTTTCATAGCATCATCAGTTTCTCCATATGAAGGCTTTTTTGAAGCATATTCTAGTACTTTATCTAATTGATCTTTATGCGTTTCTAATATAGGAACACCATTAAATCCATTAAAACCTTCTTTAATTACAATTTCATCTCCAATTCCAAACTTTTCAACGTAAATACCTAAAGCATCATCCATCAATCCAGTCATATAATTACTTAATGCAATATAATTATTATATTTTTCTATATCTTCTTTTGAATTAACAGCTTTTGATTTCCCTGCTGAGCCACAAGAAGTTAATAATAAACACATTGCCATACATATTAAAACACTTGATAAAAACTTCTTTAACATTACTTTCCTCCTTAAACATACAATTTTAATGTTGAATTAACTTCTATTTCTACCATAAACTTATCGTAATTTTTTCATTTTTCTTCATCTCTTAGTTTAATTTACTTTCTAGATGGATTTAATATCTAGCTAAACTCTTAAAAATTAGCACTAAAAAATGGTAGCTGAAATCTTCAAGCTACCACTACAATATTGCTTTATTATGAAAATTTTGTTTTATACCTAATATCTAAGTTTACCAATGTCTTTTCTAAAATACATACCATGAAAATCTATTTTTCTCATTTCTTCATAGGCTTTATTTATGCTACTCTCTAAGTTATTTTCTACAGCATAAGTACATAAAACTCTTCCCCCATTGGTTATAAGGTTTCCTTCCTTAAATATTCCCCCAGCTACAAAAAAATTAAGCTCTTTTGGCATATTTATTTTAAAGCCTTTTTCATACTTCCCAGGATACCCTTCTGATGCTGCTACTATACAACAAGAATTAGCTTTTTTCCATTTTAAATCAAAAGAAGAAAGTTCATTGTTTAAGGAAGCCTCTATAAGTTCTACTAAATCACTATCCATTAGAGGTAATACCACTTGAGTTTCTGGATCTCCCATTCTAACATTATATTCTAAAAGATAAGCTCCTTTTTTAGTTATCATTATACCAAAAAATATTATTCCTTTATAATCGAAATTTTCTTCTTTTATTCCTTTTAATGTCGGTTTCAATATATTTTCATTAAAGTCTTTCATAACTTCTTTGGTAACATATGGATTTGGAGCAATTGCACCCATACCTCCTGTATTAGCTCCTTTATCTTCATCATAAATTTGCTTATGATCCTTTGATGATATAAAGGGTACTATAACTTTTCCATCAGTTATAGATAATATAGATGCCTCTACTCCCACTAAGAACTCTTCTATTACTACCTTCTTACCTGCATCACCAAACATATCTTCTACCATAAATTTTGTTATGGTATCCTCTCCTTGGGAATAGTCTTCACATATAACTACCCCCTTCCCAGCTGCCAAACCATCTGCTTTTATTACTATTGGATAACTACATAATTTTAAATAATCCAAAGCCTTATCTTTTTCATAAAACACTTCATACGCAGCAGTTTTTACTCTATACTTTTTCATAAAATTTTTTGAAAAAGACTTACTTCCTTCTAAGGATGCTGCCTTTTTACTTGGTCCAAAAATTTTTAAACCTCTTTCTTTAAAAACATCTACTATACCATTTACTAAAGGTACCTCTGGTCCTACAATGGTTAAATCCACTGTATTTTCCTCTGCAAAATTCACTAAACTATCTATTTCTTCTACATCTATATTTTCACATTTATCCATTAAAGCTGTACCACCGTTTCCTGGTGCACAATATATTTTTTCTACTTTAGGATTTTGTGATACTTTCCAAGCTATTGCATGTTCTCTTCCGCCGCTTCCAACTATTAATACTTTCAAACTTAACACCTCTTTTGTTTAATTAATGCTTAAAGTGCCTGATTCCTGTAAACACCATAGATATTCCCTTTTCATCACATTCCTCTATGGAATCTTTATCTCTAATAGATCCTCCTGGTTGGATTATAGCTTTTATTCCATACTCTGAAGCTTTTTTAACTACATCATCAAAGGGAAAAAAGGCATCTGAAGCTAAAACTACTGAGTTATTACCTCTTTCTAGTGCCTGACATGCTGCCCATATTCTATTTACTTGTCCTCCTGCAATTCCTACTGCCTTTTTATCTTTAACTACTACTATAGCATTGGACTTTACATACTTAACAACTTTCATAGCAAAAATCATATTTTCCATTTCTTCTTCTGTTGGTTTTTTTGCCGTTACTACATCCATATCTTTTATAAGAGCATTATCTGTGCTTTGAACTAATATACCTACATCTACTTTACAAATTTCCATTTTATCTAATGGTTTAGTATTACACTTTATAACTCTTAAATTTTTCTTTCCTTTTAATATTCTTAAAGCATCTTCATCATAATCTGGAGCTATTATTACCTCTAGAAATATTTTAACAAGTTCTTTTGCAGTTTCTTTATTTACTTTTCTATTAAAGGCAACTATTCCTCCAAATATGGATATTGGATCACATTCATAGGCTTTTTTATATGATTCTAACAAGGTATCTCCTATAGCCACACCACAAGGTGAATTATGCTTTAATGCACAGCATGCTATTTCCTCAAACTCCCCTACAATCTTCCAAGCAACGTCCATATCTTTTATATTATTATAGGAAAGCTCTTTTCCATTTAACTTTTCAAAATCCTTAAAAGCTCCATCTTCTGTAAGAGATGTATAGAAAGCTGCTGTCTGATGAGGATTTTCTCCATATCTTAAATCCTTACCTTTTTTATAACTTAATGAAAGATATTCTGGATATTCCTCTTCTAATAAAAATTTACTTATGGCTCCATCATAGGCTGACATTAAATTAAATACTTTTCCTGCTAGAGTCTTTCTATTGTTAAAATCTATTTCATCTTCTTTTTCAAGCTTTTCTTCTATCCTTTTATAATCTTTAGGATCTGTAATTACTACTACATCTTTAAAGTTTTTTGCAGCTGCTCTTATCATAGTAGGCCCACCTATATCTATAAACTCTATTTGTTCTTCTAGGGATAAACCTTTGCCTATTTTCTCAAAGAAAGGATATAAGTTAACTATAACCATATCTATAGGTTCTATATTTTTATCTTTAATTGTATCCATATGTTCTTTATTATCTCTTATAGCTAATATTCCGCCATGAACAGCTGGATGAAGTGTTTTTACCCTTCCATCTAATATTTCATCAAAATTAGTTATTTGAGATACTTCTTTTACCCTTACACAATTATCTTTTAAATGTTTATAAGTGCCCCCTGTGGATATTATTTCTACATGATTTTTTTCTAAAAACTTGGCAAACTCTAATATACCTTCTTTATTATACACGCTTATTAAGGCTCTCTTAATCAAGTTTGAGTCCCCCTTATTTATTAATTCTAACTTCTCTTCCTTTTATTGATATTTTACTATCTATAAAAAGTTCTATAACTTCTGATAAAGCTTTATGTTCTTCTTTTAACACCCTTTCTTGAAGAGTTTTAGCATTATCTTTTTCATACACTGAAACTATCTTCTGGCATATTATGGGACCAGTATCTGTACCACTATCCACAATGTGTACAGTACACCCTGAAAATTTCACACCATATCTTATGACTTCTTCATGAACTTTTATGCCGAACATTCCGCATCCTCCAAAGGATGGCAATAGTGAAGGGTGAATATTTATTATTCTATCTTTAAATACTTTTAAAATATCTCCTTCTAGTATAGAAAGCCATCCTGCAAGAACTATTAAATCCACCTTACCTTCTAAAAGTTTCAATATTTTATAGGATAATTCCTTACCATATTCTTTTCTGTCTAACACATAAGCTCTTATATTGTTTTCTTTAGCTCTTTTTATAGCATAAGCTCCCTGTCTATCACTTATTACCATATCTATAGTGCAGTTCAGATTGCCTTCTTTTATATTATCTATAATACTTTGTAAATTAGTTCCGCCTCCTGATACTAGTACCGCAATTTTAAATCCTTTTGCCACCTGTATTTCATCCCTTCTTTACTTGAGTTATTTTATAATAACTTTTCTTTCTCCCTTTTCTATATGTCCTATTTTATAAGCTTTTTCACCCTGCTCAATTAATTTTTCTATAATTTTCTTTTCATAGCATGGATCTACACATAATACAAAACCTATACCCATATTAAATACATTAAACATATGATTTTCTTCTATCCCCTTTGAGATTATATACTCAAATATATCTGGTCTTGGAAAGGAATTTTTACTTATTACTACATTTAAATCATCTTTAAACATTCTTGGTATATTCTCATAAAATCCTCCGCCAGTTATATGTGCCATTCCTTTTATTGGATAGCTTTTTAATAATTGTAATACTGGTTTTACATATATTTTAGTGGGTGTTAAAAGTTCTTCTCCTATAATTTTTCCATGAAATTCTTCCCTAAAATCTTTTATAACACTTCTAACTAAAGAATACCCATTACTATGTACTCCCGAAGACGCAATACCTATTAATACATCTCCTTCTTTTATATCTTGTCCATCTACAATATTTTCCTTCTCTACAATTCCCACAGCAAAACCCGCAATGTCATATTCACCCTCTTTATAAAAGCCAGGCATTTCCGCAGTTTCTCCTCCTATTAAAGCACATCCTGCCCTTAAACACCCATCACTTACACCTTTTACTATATCAGCTGCAACTTCTCCTTTAAGTTTTCCACAAGCCATATAGTCTAAAAAAAATAATGGTTTTGCCCCATGGCATAATATATCATTTACGCACATTGCTACACAGTCAATACCTATGGTATTGTACTTTTCTAATTCAAAAGCTATCTTTAATTTAGTGCCCACTCCATCAGTTCCCGATACCAATACAGGATTTTTGTATTTTCCAAGTTCGTACATAGCTGCAAAACTTCCTATGCCGTTTAAAACTCCCTTATTAAAGGTTTTTTGTACATGTTCTTTCATTAAATTTACTGACTTATAACCTTCTTCTATATTTACCCCTGCATCTTTATATGTTGCCATAAATATCTTCCTCCTTAATCATTCTTTAGGTATAGATACTGGATATTCTCCACTAAAACATCCTAAGCAAAATTCTTTTTTACAATTTTCACATCCTAAAGCTCTTGTGAGTCCTTCAATACTTAAATAGCCTACACTGTCCGCTCCTATCATTTCCTTTATTTCATCTATGTTATAATTAGATGCCATTAAATCTTCTTTATTAGGAGTATCAATACCTAAATAACAAGGAAACTTAACCATTGGTGATGCTGACATAAAATGAACTTCCTTTGCTCCAGCTCGTCTTATAGAACTTATAAGTTTTTTACTAGTAGTTCCCCTTACTATAGAATCGTCTATAATTACAACTCTTTTTCCCTCAACATTATATTTTAACGGGTTTAATTTCACTAAAACCGCTCTTTCTCTCATTTCTTGAGTAGGTTCTATAAAACTTCTTCCTATATATTTATTTTTTACAAACCCTATGCCATAGGGAATGCCTGAAGCTTTTGAATATCCTATGGCAGCAGGTATTCCTGAGTCTGGAACTCCCACTACAATATCTGCATCAACAGGGCATTCTTTGTAAAGTTCTTCTCCAGATTTAACCCTATATTCATAAACACTTATATTATCAATAGAGCTATCTGGTCTTGCAAAATATATATATTCAAAAGCACATATGCTTCCCTTTGTTTTCTCTGCAAATCTTAAGCTTTTTAATCCACCTTTATCTACAATTACCATTTCTCCTGGTTCTACATCCCTTATAAACTCTCCACCTATAGCATTTATAGCACAGCTTTCAGATGAAATAACATAATTATCATCAAGTTTTCCTATGCAAAGAGGTCTTATACCTTTAGGATCTCTTAATCCAATTAATTTATCCTGTGTCATTAAAAGCATTGCATAAGATCCTTTTATACTTTGTAAAGCTTCTATTAAAGCATCTTCTAATTCTTTTTTATTTGACCTAGCTATTAAATTTAATACTACTTCTGATTCTACATTAGTTTGAAAAACAATTCCTGCCTCTTCTAATAATTCTTTTACTATTTTTGCATTTACTAAACTCCCATTATGAGCTATAGCAATTGATCCTAGCTTAGCCTTGCCAAGTACAGGCTGTACGTTATCTAAATCTCCATTTTTACAACTGGAATATTTAACATGACCTATTCCACATATCCCCTTAAACTTATTTAATTTATCATAACTAAACACATCTTCAACAAGACCTATATCTTTATGAAATATAAATTTTTCTCCATTTGATACTACCATTCCTGCACTATCTTGTCCCCTATGTTGTAATGCAAAGAGTCCATAATAATTTATTACTCCTATTTCTCTTTCTTCGCCAGTAAATATTCCAAAAACTCCACATTCATCTTTAAATTTATCTTCTTTTAAATTGTTCCATTCCATAATCTCACCTATCTATCCATTAAAATTTTAGATTCTTTTCTTAATTAAAATTATATCCTGATGTATTTTACTATTCACTATAATATTACACCTTGTTCATTTTCATTAATAAATTTTTCTTTTATATTTATTCTATAATCAATCATTTTAATTTTTAAATCCTCATATTTTAGTGATAAAATCTGAGCTGCTAACATACCTGCATTGTAACTATTATTTATACCTACAGTAGCAACTGGTATAGATTTTGGCATCTGAACTATAGAAAGTAATGCATCCATACCACTTAATGAAGCATTAATAGGAACTCCTATGACTGGAACTATAGTTTTAGAAGCTATAACTCCTGGAAGATGGGCAGCAAGTCCTGCACCTGCTATTATACATTCATAATTATCCTCTTCTAATTTTTTTAAAGTTTCTTCTAACTTTTCTGGTACTCTATGGGCTGAAAGTATATATGCCTTATATTCAATATCAAATTCTTTTAGTGCTTTTGCAGCTCCGCTCATGACTTCTTTATCAGATTTACTTCCAAATATTATAGCAACTTTCATTATTATCCCTCCATAAGTTTATAATATATCTTATTTTTATAGTATCATAGTATTATTTTATTTTCAATAACATTTAATGATTTTTTATGTAAAACATTCGTATATATCTATATTATTTATGCATAACTTATTGATAATGTTCGTGTATATCCTCTAGTTTTATATATTTATTTATGCTAAAATTATAGATATATTCTACAAGGAGTTGATTAAATGCTTTTCTTTAGCAAAAAAGTTAATGAGAAAACTATAAGTGATATAGAAGAAATTGTTAATAAATATGAAGATGAATTCAATAAATGTTATGTACCTTTAAATGCTCTAAATTTATGGTATTTAGAAGGTAATAACTTCTTAGATAACTTGTATGGTAATGAATTAGAAAATTTCGACTTGTCAATTTTATATGATTATAAAAATACTACTCTAAAAAATTGTTTGGATGAACATCCTAAAGTTAGAAAATCTTTTTTTTATGCTTTAAATAATATAAAACAAAGTAAACAATTATATTATTTAAATGATCTTTTAGATTTTTTAAGGTCTAAAGGAAAAATGTTTGTAGATAACTATTTAAAAGACTTCCAAAAGTCCTCTAACAAATATAAAAAGAGTATAGAAAAACAGAAATTGCCTGAATATAGAAATCTTTTGGCATGGATAGAAGATGACAAGTTACATTTTTTAGATAAATTATTTGTTTATTTAGGTAAGTATTCAATCCCTTTAGATAATATAGTAGAATTTTATACTGATAATGATATAGCTAGAGCAGTATTGGTTTATAATGAAAATAATGAAGTTAAAAATATGAATTTTAATTTATCTTCCTTCGATACTTTAGAAAACTTATTACCCTTTAAAGCAAAAGTAGATTAAATTAAAAAAGAAGATGTAGAAATTAACCTACATCTTCTTTTTTGTACTTGTACTCTCTCCACTATTTATAAAACTTTTCTTAGCTCCTCTGCTGGATATTCCCTTATATATTTATTATTCTCATCATCTCTAATAAGCAATCTAATATAGTTTTCTTTTGTTTTAATAATTTTCCCCTTTAATTTGCTTCCTATTACATTTACAGGTGTACCGTATTTTAGATCTTTTTTCCCTTGACTACCGCAATATTCACATTTTTCTCCATTATAAAATACCCTTTTACAATCAGAACAATAATATAAATTTTCCATAATATAAACCCCCAGTTCAATAAAGTTTTACTTCATGTTTCTATATTCTATATTTTCTGACTATTTCCTTCTATAATAAGTAAATTTAAATTAGAAAAAATCCAAATTGGATCCTTCCTAATTTCTCAATATATAAAATTTTAATAATGCAGGAATTTCCCTTATAAATCCATATATTTCATGCTTTTTATAAGATGTTACATAAACACCTGAAAAACTTGAATCTATCCCAACTTTTTTAGTCATAAGAGATGCCCTTTTTAAATGATATTTATTAGAAACTATCACTGCATTTTTTAGCCCTTTCTTTTCCATTATCTTATTACAGTTTTTTAAATTTTCCATTGTACTGGTAGATTTATCTTCTTTTATAATATACTCTTCCTTTATTCCTTTAGATATTAGATATCTCTTCATAGCTTCTGCCTCTGAAATACTCTCACCAGGTCCCTTACCTCCAGATGCTAATATATATCTTCCATAACCCTCTTTATATAGTCTATATCCTTCTTCTATTCTCCATTGTAAAAATGGACTTGGAGTTTCTCCATACACACTACAACCTAATATTATTATGCAATCAGATTTTTCTGCCTTGGAGTTCCTACCAAATAAGTATATATTCATCCCCAATATCAAAGTTAATATTATGCCAAATAATATTGAATATATTATAACTTTTTTAACCCTATTCATAATATCTTCTCCCTTGTTTTTATATTAAAATATCTTCCAAAGATTCTTCATCTAATATTTTTATTATATTTTTATTAAAATCTATTAATCCTTCCTCTTTCATTTTAATCATTTCTCTGGATAGAGAAGGTCTTGGTACACCTAAAAGTTCTGCCATTTCTTTTCTAGAAATATTAAGCTTTAAAATTAAATTACCTCTTTTTTCATACTCTTGTAAAAGATAACTACTTACCTTTTGTCTTATACTATTATAAGATAAATTTTTAACTTTTTTATTAAGCATTAATATTTTATTAGATAAAAGCCCCATAAAATTATTTAAAAATTTACTATTCAAACTACATAATTTAAGTATTTCTTCTTTTGATATAAACATTATAGATGCTTCTTGTACCGCTGTAATTGTGGCAGGATATTTTCTCATATTAGAAAATATTATAACTTCTCCAAAAATATTTCCCTGTTTTAATCTATCTATAGTTATAACTTTTCCTGAAGCAAATATTTTTTGTATCTCTACATTACCACTAATTATTATTCCTAAACTTTGACAGGGATCTTCTTCTATTGCTATATTCTCTTCTCTGTGAAAAAATTTAATAGTATAATTTATACTGTTTAATATTTTTATTATATCTTTTTCTTCTATATTTTTGAATATTATACTATTTTTTAACACCTCTATTTTGATTTCTTTATTTTTATCCATTTATAATTCCTCCATATACAAAAGTCTATAATTTTTAACTTTTTATATAATCTTTTCAACAAATATTTATAGTAAATAAACATAAGATATTACTGCAAAACTTATTTTATTAAGTAAATTGGAGATGTGTATTTATGTATTTACTTTTATTTTTATTAATAGTTATTTTAATACTTTTATTATTATTAAATATTTATCCCGTTAAAATCATAGGAAATGTTAATTCTTATGAAATCCCTAATTTTAATATTTTGTTTTCATGGTTATATCCCTTTCTTAAAGGTACTATTGTATCAAATAATGGTGATATATACCTTGATATATATATTTTTAACAAAAAAATTTATAAAAGACCTCTCAAAAATAAAAATAATGGAAACATTAAAAATCTAATTTCTATGCTAAGACAATTAAAACCTGATTATGCAGAACTTAAAACTTCCTATAGTTTTACTGACCCATCTAATACAGGAGTTACTTATGGCATTATAAATTTACTATCCCAATATATAAACTTTGATGTATTCCATAATAATCCTGACTTTAATATGGAAGAAGATTACTTTAATATAACTACAATAATGAAGTTTAAAACTTCAGCTATCATTAAATTATTAAATATAAATAGAAAAAATTATAACAAAAAATTTTCTTATGAAAGTAAATAAAGGAGGACTTTGAAAAATGAGTCAAAATGTAAACTTTTCACAAAACATGGATACAATATTTTCAGGGTTAAAAGACTTTGTTAAAACAGAAAGTGTTATGGGAACTCCACTTGTTGTTGAGGATAAAACTTTAGTTCCTGTAGTTTCAGTAGCTCTAGGTTATGGTAGTGCAACAGGTAATGCAAAAAATGCACAACCTAACCCCAATTCATCAAATAATGACCCTAACGTTGGTTTAGGAGCTAGAGTAACAACTAACGCTGTAGTAGTTATTGACAAAGGTTCTGTATCAATGTTACCTGTAAATGGCAAAGGAAATATGGGACAATTAATTGATAAGATACCAGAAATGGTTACTAATATGAGTCCAAATGCTCAACAACAAAATATGGCACAAAACCAACAACAGCAAAACCAACAACAAAATCAACCAGCAGCTTCACCAAAACCTGGTAAATAATATTAAAACTGTTGAGAATTAATTTTCTCAGCAGTTTTTTATTTTGTACGTAACATTCGTTACAGACCTATACCTTCTATTTTAATATAATGTACTTATAAAATCAATAAATAGCAGTGAATAATTAGGAGGATAGATTTATGATTAGAAAGATAATTCATATAGATGAAAATAAATGTAATGGATGTGGCCTATGTGCTACTGCTTGTCATGAAGGTGCTATAGAAATGGTTAACGGAAAAGCAAAACTAATTAGTGATGAATACTGTGATGGATTAGGTGACTGTTTACCTGAATGTCCAACAGGTGCTATAACTATGATAGAAAGAGAAGCTAAGGAATATAATGAAGAATTAGTTCAAAAAACTATAGAAGAAAAGAAATCAAAGGAAAACTTAGATGAAAAGTTACCCTGTGGTTGTCCTGGTACAGCAGCCAAATCAATAAATAGAATTAATCTACCTAAAAAAGAAAACTTAAATAAAGTTAATATAGAAACTGAAGTAAATTCTCAATTAATGCAATGGCCTGTTCAGTTAAATTTAATAAATACAAAAGCTCCTTATTTAAACAATTGCAATTTACTTATAGCTGCTGACTGTACAGCTTATGCTTATGGAAATTTTCATAATGATTTTATAAAAGATCATGTAACAGTAATAGGATGTCCTAAATTAGACGATAATAAATATTATGAGGAAAAACTTTCTGAAATTCTTAAATTAAATGATATAAAAAGCATAACTGTAGTTAGAATGGAAGTGCCTTGTTGTGGTGGCATTGTAAGTGCTACAAAAAATGCTATGTTGAAAAGTGAAACTATAGTACCTTATAGAGAAATAATAATTTCAACAGATGGTAGAATACTATAAAAAATAAATACAAGGACAAAATTGTCCTTGTACTTATTTTCTATTTAGGAAGTATTGTAAATCTTATTATGAACAAAATTGCTAAAATATAAACAATTGGATGAATTTCTTTTCTTCTTCCTGTTGCTAATTTCACTATTGGATAAAATATTAATCCTGCAGCTATGCCATTTGCAATACTTGAAGTAAATGGCATTATAGATATAGTAAAGAATGCTGGTAATGCTTCTGTAAAATCTGAAAAATCAATATTAGTTACTGCTCCCATCATAAGAACTCCTACTATAATAAGAGCTGGTGCTGTAGCTTCTGCTGGAACTATTCCAACTAATCCACTAAAGAACATAGCTAGTAAAAACATAATTCCTGTAACTACCGAAGTAAGTCCTGTTCTTCCTCCTTGAGATACTCCTGCTGTAGACTCTACATAAGTAGTAACGGTACTTGTACCTAAAAGAGCACCTACACTTGTAGCAACTGCGTCTGCCATAAGAGCTTTATTTAAATTACGAGGTCTTCCATTTTCATCTACCATATTAGCTTTTTGAGCCGTTCCAACTAATGTTCCTATGGTATCAAACATGTCAACCAAACTAAAAGATATAATTACCATAAATATATTTAGAATGGAACTAAATATCCCTGTACCACTTGCATTTAAAAGTCCAGGTAAATCTAATTTTAAGAATGTTGGAGCAAGTGATGGTGGCATACTTACTAGTGCTGATAATGGAATCACATTAGTTATTCCCATAGGTATTCCTATAATTGTAGTGGCTAATATTCCTATTAATATCGCCGCCTTTACTCCTCTTGCCATTAAAATAGCTGTTATTGTCACTCCTATTAAAGTTAATATAACATTTGGTTTTGTAAAATCTCCAAAGCTTACTAATGTAGCTGAATTTGCAACTATAATCCCACCACTTTTAAATCCCAAAAGTGCTATGAATAATCCAATTCCTGCTGATATAGCAAATTTTAAGTTCCTAGGAATTGAATCTACTATCTTTTCTCTAATAGATGTTAAAGTAATTATTATAAATAAAATACCAGATATAAGTATTGCTGCTAACCCTTGTTGCCAAGTATATCCCAATGTTAAACACACACTAAATGCAAAGAAAGCATTCAACCCCATACCTGGTGCTTGAGCAAAAGGTAGGTTTGCATAGAATCCCATTATAAAGGTTCCCAATGCCGCAGATATACATGTAGCTGCAAATACAGATGCTACCATGCCATCATTTAAAGCATTAATACCTGCTTTAACAGCATCTTCCCCTAAAAGCCCTTGCATGTTCATACCTGCTTGCATTAATATTGAAGGATTAACAAAAATTACATATGCCATTGTTATAAAGGTAGTTATTCCTGCTATAACCTCTGTTCTAACTGTTGTATTGTTTTTTGATAGATTAAAAAATGATTCTAAAAAACTATTTCCATTTCCTTTTGGTTCTTTATTCCCTTGGAAATTATCTTCTTTTAATTGTTCCATGAGTTTATCATCCCTTCTATTTTATAAATACGAACATTAGTAGTATTATTACGTATTAATATTAGCATTTCTAAAGATATAAGTCAACATTTTTTTATTATTCTATCATATCATTCGTAATTTTCTTTTTAAAATAACTCTTTTACAGTTTTTTATATTGATTTGTTCGTTATTTATGAATTTAATATTAATAAAACAACCTATTTCAGAGAATATACTACTCTGAAATAGGTTGTAATAAATTTTTCTTATTAAATTATCTTGCAATAGCCCTTCTTGGCTCTTCTTCAACTTCTTTTTCATCCATATTATTAAAATATTTCTTAGTTTCGCTAACTACAATACCACTTAATCCTATAAGTCCTATTAAATTAGGTATTGCCATAAGACCATTTACAATATCTGCTATAACCCATATTAAATCTAATTTAAGTATGGACATTCCTCCTATAGCCACTATTGCTATAAAAGTATATCTATAGGGTTTAATACCCTTTATTCCAAATAAATATTCAGTACATCTTTCACCATAATAATTCCATCCTAGTATAGTAGTAAATGCAAAGAAAGCTAAACCTACACTTATTATAAACTTACCTAATATCGGTAATGGCATGCCTTCCACAAAAGCCGCATTAGTCATAGCGGCTCCCGCTAAATCTGATTCCCACATTCCAGTTAAAACTAATGTGATTCCTGTCATTGTGCATATTACAATAGTGTCTATAAAAGTACCGGTCATAGATATTAGCCCTTGACGTACACAAGATTTAGTCTTGGCGGCTGCTGATGCAATTGGTGCACTTCCTAATCCAGATTCATTAGAAAAAACTCCTCTAGCTACACCATTTTGTATAGCTTGTCTAACTGTAATTCCTAAAGCTCCTCCTATAGCAGCTGTTGGATTAAAAGCACTTTTTATTATTAAACTTACTGCTATTGGAACTAATTTTATATTAGTTATTATTATTGTTATTGAAGCTAAAACATATAATGTGGCCATAAATGGTACTATTTTCTCTGCAACTTTTGCAATACTATTAATTCCACCAAGAGTTACACTTGCTACTAATATAGTTATAATAATACCTGTTAATATTACTGGTACTCCAAAGGAATCTTTTAAAGACTCAGATATAGCATTAATTTGAGCAAAAGTTCCTATTCCAAAGAAAGCAACTCCTATTCCAAATACAGCGAACATTTTCGCAAGCCATTTTTTACCTAAACCTCTTTCTATATAATACATAGGTCCACCTGACATTTGACCATTTTTATCAGTAACTCTGTATTTTACCGCAAGTAATCCTTCTGCATATTTTGTTGCCATACCAAAGAAAGCTGCTACCCACATCCAAAATATAGCACCAGGTCCCCCTGCTTTAATTGCTGTTGCTACCCCTACTATATTTCCTGTTCCTATAGTTGCAGCAAGAGCTGTACAAAGAGCTTGGAAACTTGTTACATCTCCTTCTCCATTACTATCATCATCTTTTTTAAATAAATACTTAAATGCTAATGGGAGTTTACCAATTTGCAAGAATCCTAATCTTATACTTAGGTATATTCCTGTACCAACGAGAAGAATTAATAGCGGTGGTCCCCACACCAATGAATCGATTTTGTTAAAAATTTGTAATGCCTTTTCCATTTTCCATCCTCCTATTAAATATTTGTTTTTTAATGGGGACAGAGTTGTAATAGAAATGTCAACTAAAAAAATAAAGAGGTCCTCAAAAAGTAGACCTCTGGATTTAAACTTCACTTCTACGCTCTGTCCTTTTACCTGAGAGTTTCATTGGTTTTACCCAACTTGCTCCTTCGGTGCTCTTTTATAAAAAAGAGTCTCTCCAGAGTTTCGTCCAATAACAGTCCTCGCCATAAACAATGGTACCTGAAAGATTTTTGCATCTTCGGTGGGTCAAAAGACCTCTCTCCTATTACCTTCATCCGAACCTTTATTTAATTTATGTTTCACATTATAGCACTTTAATTTTAAAATTGCAACACCATTTTTATAATTAACAAAGAATAATGAATAATAAACAATTTAGGAGGATTTTCTTCCGATTTGCTACAGAAAATCTTTAATTTTAAACTAAATAAGCGATGTTAAGCTTTAGCTTAACGAGCCTTCCAAATAAAATTAAAAATTTTTCGTAATATAGTGAAGAAAAGTTATCCTTAATTATTCATTGTTCATTATTAGTTGTTCATTGACTAAAGGTTATTCATTGTATAGGTCTTTATTCCTTTAATTAAAGGTAATGCTATGACAATTCCTACTATAAACTGTGCTATATTACCTGGCACACCTTTTAACGCTATAAATAAGCTTTCAGTTATGGTCGCTGTTTGTACATAGATAAATCTTGTAATTATAACACTAGTTAAATAATAAGCTACAACCATCCATGTGCCTGCTATTAAAAATGCAAATATATTATTTTTAATATTATTTCCCTCATAATTATGTCTGTATGCTATTGAGACAGTTATATATGCCATTATGCCTTTTATTATTAATGTAAAGGGTGCCCATATCATATATCCTGAGAAAACATCTGCTAATGCCATACCAAATGCTGCTGCAATCACTCCACTTTTTTTGCCTAGTATTATAGCTGCTAAAAACACCATACTATCTCCTGGATGAACATAACCACCTGTTAATGTAGGTATTCTTATGCTCATTGTAGCTGCACAAGTAGCCGCTATCATAAGTGCTACATATACCATTTGCAATGTCTTTAGTTTTGTACTAGTCCTTCTTTCCATAACATTTCCCCCTTTATTTAACCTATATTTCCAATTATAAAGGGATTTAAAAATATATTCAAATGTATCAATACACTTTTGTTATTTTATATATAAGAATAGACTGCTAATATTTATTTTAGCAGTCTATTCTTATATATTCTAAGCGGTTTTTGAATTAGAGATTTTCATTTTTTCTTTTTTTGCTTTGGATAAAAATATTGCAAATACTACTATTGCTGATATTATACCTATTGGATATCCTATTGATGTTGATAATTTAAAACCCTCTGGAGCAACCATTATATAAGTTACACTTACAGCAGTCATAAATGTTGCTGGTAAAGATGCGATCCAATGGATTTTTTTAATTGTTACAAGATATACAGCAGATGCCCAAAGTAATACTGTAGCCAATGCTTGGTTTGACCATGCAAAGTATCTCCAAATTATATTAAAATCTATTCTTGTTAATACAAATCCTATTATAAATAAAGGAATACTTATAGATAGTCTATTTTTAATATCTTCTTGTTTATATTTTAATGAATCTGCTATAGTTAATCTAGCACTTCTAAAAGCTGTATCCCCTGAAGTTATAGGACATGCAACTACTCCTAATATTGCAAGAATTCCTCCTACTTTACCTAATAGCGAATTACACACTTCGTTTACTACCCAAGCTGCATTATTTCCATTAGATGCCATAATTTCGTTAAACTTTCCCACACCATTAGTTCCACCTGGACCTGCAAAGAAGCTCATAGCTGCTGCTGCCCATATTAATGCAACTATTCCTTCTGCAATCATCGATCCATAAAATACTCTTCTTCCTTGCCTTTCATTTGTTATACATCTGGCCATTAGTGGTGATTGGGTAGAGTGGAATCCTGAAATAGCACCACAGGCAATAGTTACAAATAATACCGGGAATATTGGCATTGTACTAGCTTTACTATGCATATTATATAAATTTGCAGGAGTCGCTTCTGGAATTGGATAACCTTTTATAATAAGCATTGCCGCTACACCAACAGCCATTAAAAGTAAACATATCCCGAAAATAGGGTAAATCTTTCCTATTATTTTATCAACAGGTAATAAAGTAGCTAATATATAGTAAAAGAAAATAATATATAACCAAAAGTTTCTACCAAACTTTTCTGGTGTTAATCCTGCTAGAAGGTCTGCAGGTCCCATAACAAATACTACTCCAACTAATATTAAAAGTACTACTGAAAATACTCTCATAAAATTTCTAAAGCCTTGTCCCAAATACTTACCCACGATTTCTGGTACACTTGCACCATTATGTCTTACTGAAAGCATACCTGAGAAGTAGTCATGAACTCCTCCTGCAAATATAGAACCAAATACAATCCACAAAAATGCAGCTGGTCCAAACATAGCTCCTAATATAGCTCCAAATATAGGTCCCAAACCTGCTATATTTAAAAACTGTATTAAAAATATCTTCCATTCTGGCATAGGAACATAATCCACACCATCTTCAAGTCTTACTGCTGGTGTCTCTCGATTTTCATCGATTCCGAAAATCTTTTCAACAACAGTACCATAAATAAAATAACCAACTATTAATGCGATAATAGATAAAATAAATGTTACCATTAATCATTATCCCCCTTTGATTAAAATTAATATGAAAACCTTTTAATAAAGTTTTCATATTAATTTTAATAATTATACCTCTAAAATAATATATATTATCCTTGAAATAACAAAACTTAAGGTTCAAATGCATTTTATATAGGTTCAATAACACTTAATTTTGTATTCTTTATTGTATAATAGTTATGTAACTTTCTTGAAAGGATGATATTAATGATATATATACAACTTTTAGGTAGTATGTCTACAATAGCTTTATCCGCCTATATTTTCAATCAGTACTACATATCTAAAAAACTTTTTTGCTTAGATAAAGAATTTAATAAACTTGCTTTAATAGTTTTTTTCAGTCTTCTATCCATATTGGGTACCTACACTGGAGTTAATATAGATTCTATGGCCCCAGCTAGTTTTAATAAATCTACATTAATTAATTTAAATCCCCATGCCATAGCTAATACTCGCCCCATAGGAGCTATAACTGCTGGATATTTAGGTGGCCCTCTGGTTGGTATATGTGTAGGACTTATTGCAGGTTTACAAAGGTATTATGTAGGGGGCTTTACAGCATTAGCCTGTGCAGTAGCCACAATAATGGGAGGAATTTGTGGTGGTTTAGCCAGAAAACACTCTAAATCTAAAACCCTTAATCCAAAACTTGCTTTTATAACCACAATAATTGCAGAAATATTGGAAATGATTATAATACTTATTTTATCCAAACCCTTTAATCATGCCCTACAATTAGAAAAAATTTTTGCTCTACCTATGATAATTATAAATTCTGTAGGAGTTTTCGTTTTTGTATATATTACAAAAGATGCCTTAGAGCAATATAACAGAATAGGTGCCACAGAGGCACAAAAAGCTTTAAATATAGCTGAAAAAACTCTAAATTACTTTAAAAAGGGTTTTCACAAAGATAATTCTGAAAAAATAGCAAAAATCATTTGGCAAAATACTTCCTTTGAAAGTGTTTTTATTGCAGATACTAAAAAAATGATCTCATATTATGGAGAAGATATAAATTCTAATCTTTTAAATGAATCCTTAAAAAATTACTATAAATCTGCTGACTATAAAATAATTAAATATAGAGACTCTTCATCTGAAACAGTTGAAAATATATTTTTTTGTATTCCAATATATGATGAAAATAATTTAGAATTAGTAATTGGCTTAAATATAGTATCCGAAAGTTTTGTAGATAAATATTTTACATTGTTTGTTAAGCAATTAAGCACATTGCTCTCTAATCAATTAAAGCTTTACAAATTAAATAAAATAGCCAATGAAGTTTATGTAGCTGAATTTAAAGCATTAAAAGCTCAAATACACCCTCATTTTTTATTTAATGCACTAAACACTATTTCCTCTTTTTGCAGAACAAACCCTAATAAAGCAAGAGAACTTATACTAAATTTATCTAGCTACTTTAGACAGACTTTGAAAAGAGAAGAAGATTTTATTACAATTAAAGAAGAGTATGATTTTTTAAATTCTTATCTTTCTATAGAAAACGCACGTTTTGGAGAAAGATTAAAAGTGAATATAAATTTCCCTAAAAATTTATTAAACTATAAAATTCCTGTTTTTTTATTACAACCTCTAGTAGAGAACTCTATAAATCATGGAATTTTACCTAAACCCTCTGGTGGAACAGTTATTATAGAGGCTTACTCCTCTAATGAAAATTTAAATTTTATTGTAAAAGATAATGGAGTTGGTATGAAAGAAACTGATCTTAAAAAGATACATTCTTTTTCTACTGGTATAGGACTAAACAATGTAAATGAAAGGCTAAAACTTCTCTTCGGAGAAGACTATAAAATAAATATAAAAAGCAACCCTAATAAAGGTACTTCTATATCTTTTTCAATACCTAAGGAGATGAATTTATGAACAAAATAAATTGTGTAATAATAGAAGATGAAATTCCTTCTGCAGATGAATTAAATTATATGCTTAAAAACTATAACTTTATTAATATAGTAGGCATAGCACATGATGGAATAAAAGGACTAGAACTTATAAAAAACTTAAATCCTCATGGAGTATTTTTAGATATAAGTATGCCTTCTAAAAATGGCATGGAATTAGCTAAAGAAATAAAAACTTGGAATGAAAATATAGAAATAATATTTATTACTGCCTATGATAAATATGCCTTAAAAGCCTTTGAGATACATGCACTAGATTATATTTTAAAACCCTTTGAAGAAGAGAGAATAAATATGGCAGTAAATAGACTATTAGAAATAGTAGAGCAAAAAAAGTCTGATGAAGATATTCCAAAAATTTTAGATAAGTTATTAGACAAATTACATTCAGAGGAAAATTTAATAGAAAAGATTCCATGTGAGCACTATGGAAAAATAATATTAGTTCCTCTCTCCCAAATTTATTTTTGCTATACAGAAAAAGATAAAGTATATGTTAAAACCTATAACAAAGAATATATAAGTAATTATACTTTAAACAAATTACAGAAAAAAACTAAGTTTTTCCGAGCCCACAGAAGCTATTTAGTAAATTTAAATAACATAAAAGAACTATTCTCTTGGTTTAATGGCACTTACAAATTAGTAATGAAGGATGATAAAAATACAGAAATTCCAATTAGCAGAGGAAATGTTAAACACTTAAAGGACATATTAGATTTTTAAATATATCGGATTTAGATTTTATATAGAATTGCTCTAGGAAATTGTGGAATTATCAAGCTTGAAGATTCCTAATTTTACTTGTTAATAGAATAACTTTTATCTTCAACTTTTTAAGACTCTCTATTATATAAAGTGCACCCCTATATAAAGCGCACCCCTTTAAATGACACTCACTTTCAGCACATATACTTATTTCAATCATAAAAACACCCCTAAGTAAACTTTATCATACAGTTAAATTTTTATCAATCTTATTGTCAAATTATTTTTAATTTCTTAAATTCTTCATAAACCCCTTGTCATATAGGTGTCAATATATAATAATTAAGTTATAATGTATTATTTATTAATTTTTGGTAAAGGAGAGGTTCTACAATGAAAAAACTTAATAAAGCCCTTTCTTCTACTGCTTTAGCAACTATAATTGCTACTACAAATTTAACTATGGTTCAAGCTAAAGTAGATAACAGATTGGGAGGAAAAAACCGCTATGAAACTGCTAGGTTTATAGCTGAAAAATATTCAAAAGGTTCCGTGGATAAAGTAATTTTAGCTAGTGGTAAAGGTCCTTTTGATGCTTTGGTGTCAAGTTTATTATCCAAAAAATTAAATGCACCTATACTTTTAGTAGGAGGTAGTGCTGACCAATACAAAGATGCTTTCAATTATATGGACAAGCATTTGAGTAAATCTGGTACTGTTTATTTTCTTGGCGGAGAGGCATCTGTAAACAAAGATGTTGAAGCTCATGTAAAAAAATCAGGTTTTAAATTTAAAAGATTAAGTGGCAAGGACAGATTTGAAACAAATAATAGTGTTTTAAATGAAATAAATGTTTCAAAGGGCACTCCTGTTTTCTTAGTTAATGGATATGGCTTTGCAGATTCTTTAAGTGTTTCTAGTATATCTGCTATAAAAGACTATCCTGTTATAATGACAACTAAGGATACTATACCAAGTAATCTAAAAGCTCAATTAACTAAATTACAACCATCAAAAGTATACATCATAGGATCAGAGAATATAGTTTCTCAAAAAGTACAAGAGGAATTATATAAAATAAACAAAAATTTAAAAATGGATGATGTTGTTAGAATATATGGCAAGGATAGATTTGAAACAAATATTCTTATAAATAAAGCCTTTAATGTAAAATCTAACAATGCATTTGTAGCATCTGGTATGGATTTTGCTGACGCTCTATCTGGAAGTGCCCTTGCAGGTAAGTATAACGCTCCTATAGTACTTACTAATAATAAGAACTTCCAAAATGAAAAGGACTATTTAGCATCTACAGACTATAAAAACTTTTTCATACTTGGACTAGAAGGATCTGTAAATAAATCTATAGAAAGTACATTAAATTCAGTTAAAGAACCTTCAAAAGCTGCTGGTGAATTTATGGATAAATTATCAAAGGCTGAAGAAATAAAAAGTTGTGCAACTCAGTCTGACGTTACTATAAAATTTACTTCTAAAAATCTTCCTAGTGATATTCAAACAGGCTTTAATGCTTTCACTAAAGAAATAGGAGATACTATAACTTTAAAAACCACTGGTAAATTAGAAGCTGATTCAAAAGATAAAGCTAAACAAGAATTTACAGCTACTCTAAAATTAGGTGGAACAATGAAGGATAAAGATTTATCTTTCCCTATGTGGGCTGAAGTCGATACTTCAAATAAAGTGAAACCAGATATGAAAGTAACCTATGGTATACCAAAGGATTTACTTAAAAATGTAGAAGATGCATCCTTTGATCAACTAAAAAATAAAGATTATATAACTTTAGATCTATCCAATATGTCTCTGCCTGGTGAAGATGGTAAAACAGGATTTAAAATGGATTCAAGTAAATTAGTATCTTTCTTAAAAGATAATGAAAAGCTTATGGAAAAGATATCTCTTAGATTTGCTGCTGAATTTAATCCTAATTTGGATGTAGTTAAAAATGAAGGTGCTGTTACTTTAAAAGATGGAAGAAAAGCAACTTGTTACTCAATAGCTTTAAATAATGAAAGTTTAAGTACTCTTTTAAGATATGGTGGAAATAACGTATTAAATTTACTTCAAGATAAAGAAGTGGTAACTTTCCTTAAATCCTATATGAATATATATATGGAATCTATGAACTTTGAAGGATTAAATAAAGATGAAATGTTGGAAATAAAAAAAGAAATGGAAGCTAGTATAGATAATTTATTAAATAATGGACCTAAGAGTTCTTTAACTATGCACCAAATAATAGATGGGTTTAAATCTTTAAATCTGTTAGGTAATGATGGTATAAAAATGAAGTTCTACCTAGATAACAGAAATATTCCTATATCTTCTGAAGGAAGTATAGATATAAATGTTAACTTCAAAAACTTTATACCTACTGCTAAGGGAGAAGTTGGAATGAAAATAGACTTTAAAAATTCTATATCCAATATAAATGATGATAGTATAAAAGTATCTTTACCAAATACAAATAAAGACAATTCATTAGACTATTTTCAATTTCTTAATAACCTTTTAATGCCATTAGAAGAAACTAAATAAACTATAACTTAACAAATAAATCCTGTGAGAAATTATCATGGGATTTATTTATTTTATAAAATAGTCTATAATATATAATATATTGTAAGCCTATTTATAAATCATTAAGGGGGATTTTTTAATGAGTAGAAATTTTAGTGTATTCGATATAGTTGGTCCTATAATGATAGGTCCGTCTAGTTCTCACACCGCTGGTGCAGCAAGACTTGCAAAGCTAGCCGCATCTATTGCTGGTGAAAAAATAAAAAAAGTAGAATTTCAGTTGCATGGTTCCTTTGCCAAAACATACAAAGGTCATGGAACTGACAAAGCATTAGTTGCTGGAATACTTGGAATGGATCCTTGGGATGATTGCCTAAAAAACTCTTTTGAAATCGCTAAGGAAAAAGGACTTGATATATCATTTTCTGAAATAGAATTAGAAAATGTTCATCCCAATACTGTTAAATTTGTTATTACAAAAGAAGATGATTCTACCTGTAGTGTAATTGGTTCTTCTATAGGTGGCGGAAATATAATTATTTTTGATATAGATGGCCAAGAAGTTGAATTTAAAGGAGATTATCCTACTCTAATGACAAAGCATAAAGATACTCCTGGAGTAATTTCTAAAATTAGTACAATTATGTATAAGGATAATTTAAATATAGGTACCATGAAATTATATAGAAATAGCAAAGGTTCTATGGCTACCATGGCTTTGGAAACAGATAATGTAATTCCTCAAGCTACTATTGAAAAACTAAAAAAAATTCCAGAAATACATAGTATAAAAATAATAAACCCAATGGGGGAAGGAGAGCTTTAATTGTTTGTTAATACTGGTTTAGAGTTAATAGATATATGTAAGGAAAAAAATCTAAAAATATGGGAATATGGATTAAATGTAGAACTTGAAGAAACTGGGGAAACCAAAGATTTCTTAATAGATAAAATGAACAAAACACTTCAAGTAATGAAACAATCTGCCAACTTAGGTCTAGAAAAAGAAGTTAAATCCGTAAGTGGTCTCATTGGTGGAGATGCCTATAAATTAAATAAATATTCAGAAGATAAAAACACATTAACAGGTTCTCTCATAGTTAAAGCTATGGCTAGAGCATTGTCTTCTTCTGAAGTAAATGCTGCCATGGGTAAAATTGTGGCTTGTCCCACTGCTGGTTCTTGTGGTATATTACCTGCTGCATTAATCTCTGCTGGTGAAGCATTAAATAAATCAGATGAAGATTTAGTTAATGCATTATTTACCGCTTCAGTTGTAGGAGTTATAATAGCTAAGAATGCTACCTTAGCAGGTGCTGAAGGAGGATGTCAAGCTGAATGTGGCTCTGCTGCTGCTATGGCCGCAGCTTCCATTGTAGAACTTATGGGCGGAACTGTTGATCAATCTTTAGATGCAGCTGCTATAGTTATAAAGAACATATTAGGATTAGTCTGTGACCCTGTAGCAGGTCTTGTAGAAATACCTTGTGCTAAAAGAAATGCCGCTGGTGTTGTAAGTGCTCTTACCTCTGCTGATATGGTTATGGCTGGTGTTAAAAGTGCTATACCTTTTGATGATACAGTTTTAGCTATGTATAAAGTGGGTAGACAATTACCTATGGAACTTAGAGAAACTGCTTTAGGCGGTCTTGCAACAACACCTGCTGGACTTAAATTAAAAAATAAAGTGTTTAAATAAATGAAAGCATATATTGTGTAAAAATAATTACACAATATATGCTTTTTACCTATTAGTTACTCACTATCCTGTCTCTTCCCATTTCTTTTGCATTATACATATTTTTATCTGCTCTGTCTATTAATTCAACATAATCTATATTCTCTCCTTCATATATATAAATTCCAATGCTTATACTCATTCTTATACAAGAATTTTTATAACATAAAGTCCACTCTCTAGTTTTACTTATAATTTCTTTTGATATTTTTAATACCTTTTTTCTATCTACATCTCTTAATGCTATTAAAAATTCATCTCCACCATATCTACTCATCCATCCATCATATTCTTTTATTAACTCCCTACATTGTTTAGAAAATTGTTTTAGAACAAAATCTCCTGCAATATGACCATAGGTGTCATTTATTTCTTTAAAATAGTCAATATCAATTAACATTATAGATAATGGTATATTATTTAACTTTGCATTAAATAAATCAACTGGTAATCTTTCTTTTATAAAAAGCTTATTATATACTTCTGTTAAAGGATCTTTTATTATACGGTTATTTTTTTCTTTTATGTAATCATATATCTCACATTCAGTCGCATTTTCTACGTCCTCAATAATTCCTGTTCCCATTATATCTTTAACAAGTTCTATAACAAATTTTTTATTTCCATGTTTAATCATAGAAGAAGTTATCATATATATTTTATTATCTTTACTATATTCTATTTTTACAAAAGTCTTGCTCTCATTTATAGTTCTCATAGATATGCAGTTATCACAGCTCTCTCCTTTTTTCCAAAATGAGTAACATTTAGATTCTAACTTCTTATCTTCTTTCTTATAACAATAAACTATTTTTTTAGCTATAGGATCAATTATTCTTACCATATCGTATATATTTGAAAACACACTTACATTATCTAGTATAGCTTTTACTTCTTTCTCCATAATTAACCACTCCATATATAAACTATACTTTAGATTATACACCATCTATAAAATTATATGCTACAAAAATATTTCAGTATATATAAAAATAGAAATTCCCTTGACAATGCTTCATTAAAATATTATTATAAGTGTATCAAGTGTACTAATAATAATAACACACACAATACACTTTTAGAAAAGAGGTGAAATATTGATTAACATAGATAGTAGAAGTAGTAAATCCATATATCAACAGATTGTAGATCAAATTAAAGAAAATATATTAAAAGGTATATTAAAACCCGGAGATAAACTTCCTTCAGTAAGAGAAATGTCTTCTTTACTTACAGTAAATCCAAACACTGTAAGCAAAGCATACCAAGAACTAGAACGGCAAAAAACTATAGAAACTATAAGGGGGAGGGGTACTTATGTATCCCGTAATTATAAACCTAAAATGGATGATGATAAATTAAAATTTATAAAGGAAGAACTAAAAAAACTCATTATAGAAGCTCTTTATATGGGCGTTGATAAAGAAAAATTTATTAATATTTTAGATGAATTATATAAGGATTTTGAAAGGATGTGATTAAATGCTTGAAATTAGCAATGTTAATAAGAAATTGGGGAATAAACTTATATTAAATAATGTAAACTTAAATGTAAGTAAAGGAAGTATATTTGGACTTATAGGCGAAAATGGTGCTGGTAAAACTACTTTAATTAAATGTATAACTGGTATTTATAAAGTTGATAGCGGAAATATAAAAATATTTAACGAAGAAGTATTTGAAAATACAAAAATCAAAGAAAAAATAGGATATGTAGCTGATGAAAATCAATATATTCCAAGTTTTAAAGTATCTGAAATGATCAAGTTTTTTAAACTAACCTATAAGAAATTTTCTATGAATAGATTTAATGAATTAAATAAAACATTTAAAATTCCTATAGATAAAAGAATAAAAGAACTTTCAAAGGGTATGAAAATGCGATTATCCTTAATGCTTAATTTAAGTATTATGCCAGAAATTTTAGTTTTAGATGAACCTACTTCTGGTCTGGATCCTGTTATAAAGAAAAAAGTTATAAATATACTTTTAGACGATGTTGCTAAAAACAACACTACAATATTTATATCTTCTCATCACTTAGGAGATTTGGAGCGTATATGTGACAATGTAGCATTTATAAATAAAGGAACTATTTCCTATGTAAACAACATAGATGATATGAAACATAATATAAAGAAACTTCAAGTTGTATTTAAAGATAATGTGCCTAAAGATATACAATCATGGGATGAAGTATTAACCATTGAATCCATAGGAAGAGTTAACTATGTGATTACAAAGAAGTTTTCTAAAGAATTGGAAGAAAAACTTAAATCTATGAGTGCCCTATTTATAGAAGAGCTAGATTTAAGTCTTGAGGATATGTTTATTTATTCTGTAGAGGAGGATGAACACAATGAAAAAATTCTTGCATAATCCGCTATTTTATAAAGACTTTAAAAGTGCTAGGTGGATTTCTCTTATTTTGTTACTATACCTAATTAAATTTAAGTTACTAATTTTTAGTCCAATTTTAAACACTATTAAGTCTAACATAACTAATTTTACTGATATTTCGCCAGGGAATATGACCCCTTTTAAGGCTGAAATGGCATATTGGTTTAAAAATAATTTATTATACTCAGATCAAGATATGATTGTAATAACTATTTTTGTTGTAATATTATTGATTGTACTTTTTAAAAACGAAAGAAATAACTCTACTTATTCTTTTACTGCATCTATGCCTTTTAAAAGAGAAGAAATAGTAAAAATAAAATGGATTGCAGGAATGTTCTCCATATCCATACCTTTTTTTATAACTTTTATATTAATAAGTATATTTTACTTTAAAAATACAAATTGGATTAACGATCCATATATTATAGTTTTTCAATGGTTTATTATAAATATACTAACCTTCACAGCTATATTTTCTTTTATATTTTTTATACAGACTATTATGGGACAGAATATAACTGCTAGTATAATAGGTGCTCTTGTACTAGGAATTCCTGGTGCATGTATTGTTATGAGCATTGACTTTATATTATCACATTATAAAAATCCTATTTACCCTAAAGACATTCCCTATATACTTGAAAAAGTTATGATTTATTTTATGAGTTTTCCAGATTATTCTATACAAAAGTTAGGTGAATATACAACTCGGGTTTCATATTACAAAAATTTTCAAATTAAAATTATAATTTTAATTTTAACTTGTATTGTAACTTATGCTCTTTCCATATACTTTTTTAAGCGAAATTCTCTTGAAAAAACTGGATTCTTAATTATGTTTAAACCCTTTGAATATATTCTTAAATTTATTGTAGCTATATTTTTAGGTCTTTTAATGGCCCTTATATTTGGTCAAAGCTATGCTGAAGATACTTTAGTAGTTATGTATGTATCTTTAACACTTGGATTTTTAGCTTCATATTTTATTACTGACAAATGTATTAAATATTATTCTAAGTAATTTAATAAGGAGGCAATATGGATTATATATTAGAATGTAATGATTTAGTTAAAAAGTATGGAAATAAAATTGTCTTAAATAATTTAAATCTTAAAATCCCAAAAGGAAAAATTATTGGGTTGCTTGGACCAAACGGTGTAGGTAAAACTACCTTAATAAAGGTTATAGCTTCACTATTAAATTATAATAGTGGTCAAATTACCATTGATGGAAAATCTCCCGGTGTTGATACTAAAAAAATAGTAGCCTACTTACCAGATAGGGAATTTCTTTATCAATGGATGTCTATAGCTGAAGCTATTAATTTTTTTAAAAAATCTTTTGAAGATTTTGATGATGTAAAAGCATATTCAATGATAAATACTTTAAACTTAGATTCTAAACAGAAAATAAAATCTTTGTCCAAAGGTATGCAAGAAAAGTTAAATATAAGTTTAACCTTTTCAAGAAAATCCAAACTTTTTATATTAGATGAACCACTAGCTGCTGTAGATGTAGTAACAAGAGATAAAATAATAGAAATTATTCTCAAAAATTTTGATAAGAATAGTTCAATACTTATAAGTACACATTTGATAAATGATATAGAATATTTATTTAATGAGGTTGTTTTTATAAATGATGGTAAAACCATATTACATGGAGATGTGTTGAATTTAAAAAATAAATATAAAAAATCTATTCAAGATTTATTTAAGGAGATAATATAAATGTATTTAAATTTATTTAAAATAGAAATTAGAAAACATTATATTTTTCTTGGAATTTGTATAATTATTAACTTAATTACAAGTTTTTTTGTATTAGTTGATTACGATAAATATATTCATATGTGCTTTCAGATATCTACTATTATATGGACTTTAGTTCCTATATATATTTTTATTGATCTATACAAAGAATTCTATATAGGAAATAATATTTTAAATAATATGATACCAACTAAAACATCTAATATATTTTTATTAAAGTTATTAGTATTTTCTATTTCAATAATATTAATATGGTCATGTTCATTAATATACGAACTATTTACTCCTCAAGGAATTTATCATAATAGAATTTTAATATCCAGTAAACCAATAGTTTGTACTATTTATTTCATAATACCTAGAATAGTATCTGCTATTAGTGGAATTATTATATTAGGATTAGCTATAGCATTATCTAAGCTTATAAGTAATAAAGTATTAAGTAAAATTATTATGATTGCTATACTAATAATAGTTCATATGGGGCTGTACCAAATAATGAAGCTAAATATAATTGACCAAGGAAGAGTATTTTTTTCTATAGGTACAACTTCGCAATTGGCTTTTAAACAATATGCAGGGCTTTTATCACTTTTAGTATCAGCAACTGAAAATGTACCTGATATTGCAGCAACTATTTATTGGAATAATGTTACTGCTAACATACTGATAGCATTCATCGGATTTCTAATTATGGATTTTATATTTAAATCTAAAAAGTATGAAGTATTGGGAAAATAATATAAAGAGCCAGACATGAATTAAAATGTAAAATGTACCCTATAGAATAGACACTCTAAAAAAAGTCTATCCCGTAGGGTACTTTTGTGTATAATTAAATAAAGAATAATTGATATTAGGAGAACTGTAATGAGTAAAAAAATATTTACTGAAAATGAAATAGCGATACTATCTGAAAATAAATTTGTAAAAAAGGTTAGTTGTAAAGGAATTACATATACTGATGAATTTAAAAGATTATTTATTATGGAAAATAAAAATGGAAAATTTCCACGAAAAATATTCGAAGAATGTGGATTTAATATAGATATTTTAGGTTTAAAGCGTGTTCAATCATGTGGAAAAAGATGGCG
>NZ_FUWT01000008.1 GCF_900167265.1 Clostridium tetani | reverse complement strand
TTTTGAAGTAAATGGTGAAAATTCAGAGGTTTTGTTAAATATGAACATAATACCAATGGGAAATACTAAGGTAGGATTTAGAATAGTAAATTCAAATTCAATAAAATCAGAGGAAAAGCCCGTGGAGAAACCAGAAGAAAAGCCAACAGAAAAACCTGATGTAAAACCAGAAGAGAAACCAAGAAAAAGAGGTTCATCTTCAAGTACTTCTAGTGGAACAAGTAATTCCCAAAATGGAGTGTATAGAGTAGACGTAAAAATATTAAGAGATAAAGATAATACTCCATCCATGGCTGGTCAATATGTAAAAGATGTAGTGGACTATGAAATAAATGATAATAAAAAATATATAGTAGTAACTATTGATAAAAGTAACTGGTTAAAAAATATAGATGTAGAAGTCGATGGTAGA
Source organism: Clostridium tetani (assembly GCF_900167265.1). GTDB lineage: Bacteria > Bacillota > Clostridia > Clostridiales > Clostridiaceae > Clostridium_G > Clostridium_G tetani. Next base: position 131,325 of record NZ_FUWT01000008.1, on the reverse strand, counting down.
AGCGTAAAACACAGTATCATAGATGAAATAACGAATTCTGATGGAGAAAAAACTAGTAAAATTAAATTTGAAGTGAAAGATTTAGATTCAAAAATAAAATTTTCTATGAATGTAGAACCAATGGGGAATGCAAAAGTATCTTTTAGAATATCTCCAGATAAAAATTCAATGAAGTTTACAGGAAAATCTAGTACATCTAAAACTAAAAATATGATAAGAGTAGATTTTACTAAACCTAATATAGATATAAGTGAAAATGGATTATATTCTTTAAAGGGTAAATTCCTAGAAGAAAATGAAGATAGAGATTCAATTGTGGCACAGCATTTAAGTAAAAATATAAATTATGAAGTGAAAAATAATAAAAAACATATAATCATACCTTTAAAAGGAAGAGAAAATGATTGGAAAGAGAACATAAAAGACATATCAATAGCAATTGATGGAAAGTTTATAAAGTATGGAATTGTTACTGAAAAAACAGATGGCGATGAAAATATTAGTAAAATTAAATTTGAAGTACCTAACTTGGATTCAAAAATAGATATTAACATGAGTATAATACCAATAGGAAATAAAAGGGTTAAAGGGGTATTTCAACCAGAAAAAGATACTTTTAAACTATTAAAAAAATATGAAAATGGAAATGTAGATAACGATAAAAAAGAGGAACAAGTAGAAAATAAAACAGATGTAATTAAGAGAAACGAAGATAATACTTCGACTTTAGATAAAACACAAAAAAATAAATCAGATAAAAATATAGAAACTAAAGGCATCACAAATAAACCTGAAGTAAGGGAAGATAAAACAAGTATAGAAACAGAAGGTAATAAATTGCCTCAAACAGGATCTCCAATAGGAATGGGATTAATGGCAACTTTGGGAATGATGTTATCAGGCTTAGGATTTAAATTAAAAAAAGAAAAATGATAATAAATAAAAAAGGAGAGAAAATATATGAAAAGAAATTTTTTAAAAGTACTTATAGTTTCAGTTTTAGTGGGGGGAATGGCATCAACTCAAGTATTTGCTCAAAATATAGGAACAACTAATTCAAACAGTCCTATTATACTTGCCCAAAATGATAAATTAAAGGATGGAAAGTATGATGTAAGTGTTCAGATATTAAAAGAAAACTCTGAAGAATTATCAATGGCAGGTCAATATATTAGTAAAAATGCTTTTTTAAAAGTTGAGAATGGACAAACATATATGACATTAAATTTTTCTAAAATTAATTGGATGAAAAACATCAAGATTTCAGTAAATGGAGCAGAAGTAAGTTATAAAACTATACCATCAGGGGAAAATGCTACAATTACATTTAAAGTGCCAGATATAAAAGCTAATATTAAAGTTCGTATGAATGTAGAACCTATGGGAAATGTAGGTGTAGCTTTTAGAGTAGCTATACAAAATGATATTAAACAGTTAGATAACAAAACTATAGCTAAAAAACCTACTGTAGAAAAAAAACAAGAAAACGTGATGAAAAAACCTACTGTAGAAAAAAAATCTGACGTAGAAAAGAAAGCTAAAGTGCAAGAAGTAAAAAAACCGGAAGGTAATAAGACTTTAGAAAAACCTCAAGAAAATAAAAGTGTTAAAGAGAAAACCAATGTAAAAGAAAAGGATGATGTTAAAGGAAAAAACGATGTAAAGAAGCAAAATTTAACTGATAATAATAATCAAAGTCAAGAAGTAAAACAGGAGCAAAAAAAGGAACAAAAAGAAGAGAAGTTACCTAAAACAGGTTCACCAATTACACAGAGCGGAATATTAGCATTGGGACAGTTAACAGCTATAGCAGGATTATTATTAAAGAAGAAATCAAATAAATAATAAAAACAAAATTTAATTAAACTAAAGTTCAGATGGAATTTTAATTCTATCTGAACTAAGTTTTACTCCAGAACAGGAATAGGAGGAAATTAGGTATGAAGAAAATTTTAACTTTAATAATAACTGTTTTAATGGGTGTAATGCTAACTTCCTGTGATAGAGGTAGTAGTGTAAATCAAAAAGAAAACCCTTCAAATAAAAAAAGCGAAGATGCAAGAATAATAGGTGGAAGCGTTGCAATAGCTGAAATGCTTTCAAAACTAGATATTAAAATGATAGGAAGAGCAAGCACTCAATATGAAATATCAGATAAAATAAAAGACCTTCCAGAAATAGGTCTTCCAATGAGCCCGGATTTAGAGAAAATTAAAACTTTAACACCAGATGTATACATAACCTCTGGTGCATTACAAGAGATGATAGGAGATAAACTTAAAGAAAGTGGAATGGAAACCATTTATGCTAATTTAGATTCCTATGATTCTGTAAAAGATACTATAAAAGAGTTATCTAAGAAGTTTGGAAAAGAAGAAAATGGAATAAAGCTTGTTAAAGAAATTGAAGAAAGTGAAAGACAAATTTTAAAAGAGGTTGATACTAATAAAAAAGTAAAAGTTATGATTTTATTTGGAGCACCAGGGCACTTTATGCTAGCTAGTGAAAATTCTTTTGTAGGAAGCCTTATTACAAAATTAGGAGCAGAAAATATTGCATCTAAAATTAAATTTAAAGGTCAATATGTACCTTTTTCATTAGAAACTGCATTAAAGGAAGATCCTGATGTAATTCTTAGAATGTATCATGGATATATAGATGAAGCAAAAAAGCAAGTAGATGATGAATTTAAAAATAATCCTCAGTGGAAAAATTTCAAGGCAATAAGAGAAAATAAAGTATATGACTTAGATCCTAAATATTTTGGAGTTACAGGAGACATAAAACAAGTAGAGTCATTAAAAATGATGAAAGATTATTTATATAAATAAAGTAAGGAAATGATTAATGATATGAAAAATATGAAAGAAATAAATAAGATAATTATTATATTACTCTCTTTTTTATTATTAATAAGTTTAATAGTTATAACAATTGGAATGGGTAGTGTAAATTTACCGATTGGAGATATAATAGATGTTTTTTTAGGAAAAGGAAGTAAAATAAATGAAAGTATAATAATGGACATGAGGTTACCTAGAATAATTCTTGCAGTATTTGTAGGAGCAGGACTTTCTATATCAGGGGCTTTATTACAATCTGTTATGAAAAACCCACTAGCAGACCCAGGAATAACAGGAGTATCTTCTGGAGGAAGCTTAGCAGCTATTTTGATAATGCTATATTTTCCACAAATGTATAAGGCACTGCCTCTTATAGCTTTTTTAGGATCTATATTGGCATGTACTATAGTATTCTTTTTATCTTGGGATAATGGTATAAAACCTATGAGAGTAATTTTATCTGGAGTGGCTGTGAATGCAATGTTTTTAGGAGCAACTTCATTATTGGCTATATTGAATACAGAAAAAATTCAAGGAGTCTTACTATGGGTAAATGGAAGTATTGCATATAGGGGTTGGAGAGAAGTTGGTTATTTTTTACCCTATTGTATTATAGGAATTCTGTTATCATTTTTTTGCATAAGAGGAGCTAATATATTAGCACTTGGAGATGATGTCGCTACTAATTTAGGTGTAAATGTAAATAGAACAAGAATATTAATATCTGTAGTGGCAGTATTTTTAGCAGGAATAAGTACGTCAGCTGTTGGGATTATAGGATTTATAGGTCTTATAGTACCACATATATGTAGGCTTATATTAGGATATGATTATAAGACTTTGGTCCCATTGAGTGCGATTTTGGGAGGAACAATATTACTTTTAGCAGATACCTTAGCACGATATATAGCAAGACCAATAGAATTACCAGTAGGGGTATTAATGTCTATGATAGGCGGACCATTTTTCTTATTCTTACTAAGGAGGCGAAAGGACAATGCTTAAAGTGGATAATTTTAAGGTAGGTTATGATAATAAAATTATAGTAAAAGATTTTAATCTTCATGTTAAAAAGGGAGATATAATAACTATAATAGGTCCTAATGGTTCAGGAAAATCCACAGTTTTAAAATCTATAGGAAGATTGTTAAAGCCTATTGATGGAACAGTTTATTTAGATAAAAAACTGCTTTGGGAAATGAAAGAAAAAGATATTGCCAAGGAAATGGCATGTCTTTCACAGCATAATAGTGCACCTAAGGATATGACCATAAGAAAACTAATTGCTTTTGGTCGAATTCCCCATAAAGGGTGGTTTGAAACCCTAAACAAAGAAGACGAGAATATAATTGATTGGGCTATAGAAAAAACTAATCTTAAACATATAGAAAATAAAAAAATCTCTAATATATCTGGAGGAGAAAGACAAAGGGCTTGGATAGCAATGGCATTGGCTCAAAAACCAAAAGTATTATTATTAGATGAGCCTACAACATATTTGGATATAAATAATCAAATAGAAATATTAGATTTAGTTAAAGAATTAAATGAAAATTTAAATCTAACAGTTATAATGGTTCTTCATGATTTAAACCAAGCTGCAAAATATAGCAAAAATATATTGGTACTAAAAAATGGAGAAGTTCAAGCTGTAGGAAAACCTGAAGATATTTTAGACATTAACTTGATAAAAAAAGTATACAATGTAGAGATGAATATACTAAAAAATCAGTTTGGAGAAAAACTTATTTTCATTCCTAAAAAAATTTGTAATTGTAATAAAGATATATCATAAGTTCTTTTAGGTTGAAAGGAGTAGTATATGAAAAAAATTATAGCAACTTTGCTTATTCTAATAGGAATTATAGTAACTTTAACATCTTTTGGTTTAAAAATGTATTCTAAGAGTAAAGAAAAAGCTTTAATGAATCATTTAACTAATGAGTTAAAGTTAGAGAATAAAAAGGAAACACCTAAAAAAACGGATGTTAAAGATAATAATGAAAATGAAATAATTAATTTACATGGAGCTATGGCAATAATAGAAATCCCTTCTATAGGTTTAAAATCTGTAATTGTGGAGGGGACAGAAATGGAAAAGCTAAGATATTATATAGGGCACTTTAAAGAGACAGCTTTACCAGGTCAATTGGGAAACTTTTGTATAGCAGGACATAGTAGTAGTATGTATAGCGAAATTTTAAATAATCTTCACAAAGTAAAAATTGGAGATGAAATTAAAATAAAAACAATAAAAGAAGAATTTAACTATAATATAAAAGAAAAATTTGTTGTTGATCCTACTAAAGTAAGCGTGCTAAATCAAGATAAAACAAAAAGGAGTATGACTATAGTGACTTGTACTGACAATGGAAAAAACAGATTAATAGTTAAAGGAGAAATAAATAAAAATGATAAATAGGAGACTAATAAATTTAGTTGGAGATTCAAAAGTATGGATTTTTCTAACAGTGTTAATGAAGTGGATTAGTTTATTGTTTAATATAATAAATATAATGTTTATAGCAAATTATCTAGAATTCACATATTTATATGGAGTAGATTCTAGAAAAGGTCTTATAACATTAGGCATATTTATAATAAGCATATTAATTAGAGCTATTTGTAACTATATGTCCGTAAAATTCTCGTCTAAATGCTCTCAAAATGCAAGGATAACCCTTAGAAATACAATATATGAAAAGTTGATTAATCTAGGTATAAATTATAATGAAAAAGTTTCAACATCAGAAACTATACAGGTTGCTATTGATGGAGTAGAACAGTTGGAAATATATTTTGGTAGATATTTACCACAATTTTTTTATAGTGTTTTAGCACCTTTAACTTTATTTGTTACGCTGGGCTTTATTAGCATAAAGGTAGTTTTAATTTTATTAATATGTGTGCCTTTAATACCAATTTCCATTGCCTTAATAATGAAAATTGCTAAAAAAATATTTGCTAAGTACTGGGGTATTTATGTTAACCTAGGAGATACATTTTTAGAAAATCTTCAAGGGCTTACTACATTAAAAATATATAATATGGATGAAGATAGAAATACAAAAATGAATGAAGAGGCAGAAAACTTTAGAAAAATAACTATGAAAGTTTTATCCATGCAGTTAAATTCTATAAGTGTTATGGATTTAATTGCTTTTGGGGGAAGTGCTATAGGTATGATACTAACTTTAAAAGAATTAGCACAGGGTAGAATAAGTATGGCAGGTGCTTTTACTATTATACTGCTTTCCTCAGAATTTTTTATACCATTAAGACTTTTAGGTTCTTTTTTCCATGTAGCTATGAATGGAATATCAGCATCACAAAAGATATTTAACATAATAGATACACCTTTAGAGCAATATAAAACAAAAGAAATTAAAGATTTTAATAGTTTATCTGTGGAATTCAAAAATGTGAACTTTTCCTATGAAGAAGATAGAAAAATTTTAAATAGTATAAATTTAAATATAAATAGTGGTAAAATAACAGCACTGGTAGGACCTTCTGGCTGCGGTAAAAGCACTATATCTAGCTTAATAATGGGATTTAATAAAAACTATCAAGGGAAGATATTGATAAATGGAAATGAATTAAGAGAAATTGATGAAGAACAACTTAAAAGAAAAATAAATATAGTTACACATAATAGTTATATATTTACAGGAACCATTGAAGAAAATTTAAAAATGGGAAGAGAAAGTGCCTCTATAGAAGAGATGTACGAAGCTCTACGAAAGGTAAATTTATATGACTTTGTTATGTCTTTAGATAATAAACTTAAATCAGAGATAAAGGAAGGAGGAGCCAATCTGTCAGGAGGTCAAAGACAAAGGCTTGCACTTGCAAGAGCACTGCTATATGATAGTGAGATTTATATATTTGATGAAGCTACATCTAATATTGATGTGGAGAGTGAAAATGAAATTATGGATGTTATATATGAAATTGGAAAAGAAAAGACCATACTTTTAATTTCACACAGGCTTTATAATGTGAAGAATGCAGATTGTATATATGTATTATCTCAAGGAGAAATTAAGGAATGTGGAAATCATAAAGAACTTATGAATAAGAAAGGAATATATTTTACATTAGTTGAAGAACAAAATGAATTAGAAAAGTTAGGAGCTGATTATTGTGCGTAGAAGAAAAGGTATTGTTATAATGGCAAGTCTTATAGGATTTGCTAAGCCCTTAGCTTTTGTAATGTTTGTAACTATAACCATGGGTATTATAGGATTTTTGGCTTCAATTTTTATGACTATTTATGCAGGTATTGGAATAGGTGAGATTGTTGGTTTAAATATGGGACTGGATCTTAAAAAAATATTCATTATAATAGGAGCTTTAGCAGTATCTAGAGGTTTTTTAAGATATATAGAGCAATACTCAGGACATTATGTAGCTTTTAAAGTTCTAGCTATTTTTAGAGATAAAATATTTAAAAAGTTAAGAGAGTTATCTCCAGCAAAGCTTGAAGGAAAACAAAAAGGGGAGCTTATATCTATAATAACCAGCGATATAGAATTATTAGAGGTTTTTTATGCTCATACCATAGCACCTATAACTATAGGGTTTGTAACTTCTTTAATAATGACTATATATATAGGAAGGATACACTTTATTCTTGGGGTAATTGCTATTTTAGCGTATTTTACCATAGGGTTTATAATACCTTATTTTTCATCTAAATTTGCAATTGAAGTAGGCTTAGATTATAGAAATTCTATTGGAAGAATGAATAGTTATATGTTAGATTCCTTAAAAGGAATGAAAGAGATTATTATGTTTAATTTAGGACAAGATAGGCTTAATAATATAGATAAGCAAGGGAATAGCGTAAATGAAAAAATAGAAGGAATAAAAAAACATGAGGGAATAATAACATCCCTTACAGATGTTGCAGTATTAATTTTTACAGCCATTATGTTATTTACAGCAGTGCATCTTTTAGGTAAAAATATAATTGAATTTAAAGATGTAATAATTGCCACTGTAGCTATAATGAGTTCCTTTGGTCCAGTTATAGCATTAAGTAATCTATCTAATAACTTACTACAAACCCTAGCATCGGGAGATAGGGTACTAAATTTATTAGAAGAAGAACCTGCAGTAAAAGAAGTATATAATGGATGTGATGTACAATCTGGAGACATAGAAACTTTAAATGTAAGTTTTTCTTATAATACAAAAGATATTATTTTGGAAAATATAAATATTAAATTCAAAAAAGGAAACATTGTAGGAATAGTAGGAGAAAGTGGTTCTGGTAAAAGTACTCTTTTAAAATTATTTATGAGATTTTGGGATGCTACAACTGGAAATATAAAAATAAATAATGAGAACATAAAAGACATAAAGACAAGTTCTCTAAGAGGAATGCAAAGCTTTGTAACCCAAGAAACCTTTTTATTTAATGATACTATAGAGGAAAATATAAGAATAGGGAAAAAAGATGCAACTTTGAATGAAATTAAAGAAGCTTGTAAGAAAGCATCTATAAATGAATTTATAGAAAGCCTTCCTAAGGGATATAAAACAAATGTGGGAGAGCTTGGTGAAAACTTATCTGGTGGAGAAAGGCAGCGGCTAGGACTTGCTAGGGCATTTTTACATAATGGAGATATGATCCTACTAGATGAACCAACTAGTAATTTAGATAGTTTAAATGAGAAAGTTATAATAAAAACTCTTAAAAATGAATGTAGGGATAAAACTGTAATATTAGTTTCACATAGAATGTCCACTGTGGCTATAGCAGATGAAATATATACTATGAAAAATAAAAACTTAGTAAAAAAAGAACCCTTAAAAGAGGCTAATTAATATTACGAGAAAAGCATTGAGATTTTAGCAATATGTGTTAAAAGTTTAATGCGTTTTTTCATAATATAAAAAAGAAAAAATTTACTTCAAAGTGATTTAAAAATCATTTTGAAGTAAATTTTTTAGCTATCAAATGTTTAATAGCTATTTTAGGATTATAAAATATAATTCTTGGTCCGGAAAATCGCATTACTTTAATTATTTTTTCTTTCATATCCTTTTTGTAACAATGTGTAGTACAGTCCTCACAATTAGGCTTGTCCTCACCATATCTACAATTATCGAGCCGCATAATAGCATAATTTAAAAGCTCTGTACATTCAGAGCACAAAGTTTTTTTAGTACCGTGATTTTTATTACAATATAGTTTAATCATTGCCTGTATAGATTGTTTTTGATTTGAAATTTTAGAAGATTTCATATGTATATAGCCTCTCTATCTTATAAATTTGAATTTTAAATAGCTTTGATAAATTTAAAGACATTATAAATATCATATTAAATAATAGCATAAATGATAAGGAATTTCAATATCAGCTAAAAATCAAGTCTTTTTTTATTTTCTAAAATTATGTATTATAATATTAGATTTTGTCATTTTATGATATTATTTAAGAGATTGGAGGATTATTGTGAAAAAAAGAAATTTAAGTATTATTATTGCATTAACATTAGGAGTAACAATCATATTTAAATCACAAGTTAATGCAGCAAAATTAGGAAAGAGATTATCGGGAACCAACAGATATGAAACTGGCTCTAAAATAGTAAGGGAAGGATGGACAAGTTCAGATTATGCAATAATAGCTAGCGGAGAGGATTTTGCTGATGCACTTTGTGCAGCGCCTTTAGCTAAAAAATACAATGCACCAATTTTACTAACTGGAAAATTCCACTTAGACTTAAATACAGAAAATGAATTAAAAAGACTTAATGTAAAAAATGTATTTATAGTAGGGGGAACTGGAGTTGTGTCAGAGAATATCAAAGATAAATTAACAAATATGAATATTAAAACTACTAGAATATATGGACAAAATAGATTTGAAACATCTGTACAAGTAGCTAAAAATTTAGATGATTCTAATGGAGTGATAATTACAAATGGATTTGGTTTTGCAGATGCCTTGTCAATAGCACCAGTAGCTGCACAAAAAGAAATGCCAATATTACTTACTGATAAGAAGGATTTACCACAAGAAGTTAAAGTATTTTTAAAGAATAAAGCTTATAGTATAAGTTATATAGTTGGTGGAAGCGGAGTTGTAAGTAATAAAATAGCTTCAAATTTAAAAAATAACATAAGACTTGAAGGGAAAAGCAGATATGCTACAAATGCATCAGTATTAAATCATTTTAATAGTGAATTTAACTATGATAAGGTTTATATAGCTTCAGGAGAAAACTATCCAGATGCCTTGTCAGGAAGCGCTCTAGCAGCTTTAAGTAATTCTTTCTTAGTTTTAGTAGGAAATTCCGTTGATCCTCTAGTAATGGATTCAGTAGATTTAATACATAATAAGATTAAGGATTTAATGGTATTAGGTGGAAAAAGTGTGGTTTCTGATACAGTAGTAAATAATATTTTAGATGGAAAAGAAACTGTACCAGTAATTCCACTTTTGGGAGAATCAAAGGTTACTTTAGAAACTATGAAAAATTGGGCTAAAAGCAGAGGGGCTACTGAAGAATTTATTAACAATGCTGATTTATATTTTAAATATGGTAAATTAACAGGTATAAGGTCAGATATATTATATGCTCAATCTGCAAAGGAAACTGGGTTCGGTAAATTCGGTGGAGCGGTTACAGAGGATATGAATAACTTTGCTGGAATTAAAATTAAAGATGCCACGGGAGATAAAAAAGAGGACCATGAAACTTTTTCTACTCCAGAAGATGGGGTTAGAGCACATTTTAATCATATAGCTGCTTATTGTGGTGTTAATCCTATAGGACAACCTCACCCGCGTTATTTTGTAGTAAAATCTTGTAGCTGGTCAGGAAAAATAAAAACAGTAGGAGAATTAGCAGGAAAGTATTGTCCAAACCCTAGATACTCTAGAGATTTAATAAATAATTTTTTAAATGATTTATTAAAGTTTAAATAAAAAAATACAGAGTGTGAAGTGAATAAGGGGTGGATTAAAATGAATACAAAACAATTAATTGAATTTATGTCTATTGCAGAAAAATTAAAAAACAATACACGTCATTCATGGACTTCTAGTGGACGTAAAGAAAGTGTAGCAGAGCATAGTTGGAGGCTATCTTTAATGGCATATTTAGTAAAGGATGAGTATCCAAATGCGGATATAAATAAAGTTATTTTAATGTGTATATGTCATGATTTAGGAGAAGCTATTACAGGGGATATACCTGCTTTTTATAAGACTGAATCTGATGAAATAGTTGAAAGTAATGCAGTATATAAGTTACTTGATAGTTTGCCACAACCATATAAGAAGGAATTAACTAATTTGTTTAAAGAAATGGATGAGCAACAAACGCTGGAAGCTAAACTATATAAAGCATTGGATAAGATGGAGACATTAATTCAACATAATGAGGCAGACTTATCAACATGGATACCTATTGAATATGAGATGAACTTGTCTTATGGAACAAAAGAAGTTGAATTCTCCGATTATGCAAAAAAATTAAAGCAAACAATTTATGAAGATTCGGTGCAAAAAATAAAAACTAAATAATTATAAAATATATCCTATAGAATGAACAATTTAAAAAAATCTATTCTATAGGGTTTTATCTTTTAATAGAATGTCTTTTGAAATTTAAATAATGGGATATTTATAAAATATGTTATAATTATTAAAAGATAAATAGGAATCTGTAAAGAGGGTGAAGCCATGAAGATATTTTTACGTATGCATCCAAAGAATCGCCTATCCTCTGTGCAACTATAAAATTAATATTGTACAGAGGAGTGTATATTAAATGAATAGATTAAATAAACCAGTTATTACGAAAGAAACAATCAAAGAAATGGAGGATATGTCATTTTTTATTCATGCTAAAATTTTTGACGATTTGCTAATTGTTGCACAAAAACAAACAAATTGTTTTGTATTAAAGACAAGTGATGGCTTGATAGTAATAGACGCTATTTGGCCGGCAAAAAAAGCTTTTGAGGCAATAATAGATGCGATTAAAGATGTAGGTTGGAATCCTGATACAATAAAAAAACTGGTTTTGACACATGGACATGTTGATCATACAGGATGTGGGAGATGGTTTGTTGAAAAATATCATGTTGATACATATCTTTCTAAAGTAGATGATATTTTTTGGAGAGAACATCCAACAAAACCTGATAGACCGGAAACGTGGAAAGATTATAAAATTGATGCTTATATTCAGGATGGCGATACCATAGCATTAGGTGATAAAACAATATATGTTTACGGTACTCCTGGTCATACTCCGGGAGGATTAAGTTACATATTTGCTGTAAAAGAAGATGAAGAAATACATATGGCAGCATTATGGGGAGGTACTACACCACCATGGACAAAGAATGAAGTGAAACAATATCTCAAGTCATTGGATTATTTTATAAGAGAAGCAGTGTGTAAAAAAGTAGATGTGGCTTTAAGTAATCATACAGCTGTAGATAATGGATTAGAACGCATTATGTATTCAAAAACAAGAATGGGCTATATGCCCAATGTTTATATTATCGGACATGATGGATTTCAAAATTATTGTCAGGTATTTCGTACATTGAGTTATGAGATGTTGGAAAAATTATGAGTATAACACGAAGACGATAAATTCTAATTTTAATAATGCGATATTTATAACAGTTATAAATATCGCATTATTAAAAGAAATAAATTTATCTACAACTTTAAGAATTTCTTGTATAAATCAGGTTTTAGGAAGTAAGTTAATCGATATGAAATGCCTTTAGAATTATAAATTTTATATTATTAGTAAAGTTAATATGATATTATCACCTTAAAAGGTGCCTTTTATAGATATTTTAATATATGAGAAATATTTCCAATGAAATATAAAAAATAATAAAAATAGAATGGTATATTATTATGTAGAATTAACATTGAAACCGAAGGAGTTTTAATATGGTGGAGAAAAATATAAAAATAAACATGCCAAAGGAAGTAAAATATATTATAGATATTTTAGAAGAACATGGATATGAAGCTTATGCCGTAGGAGGATGTATTAGGGATAGCCTTTTAAATAGAATTCCACATGACTGGGATATTACAACAGATGCCAAAGGAGAGCAGGTTATAAAAATATTTAAATCATTGGATTTCAATGTAGTGAAAACTGGAATTAGATATGGAACAGTAACCCTTATTATAAATTCTATTGGATACGAAATAACAACCTATAGAATTGATGGTAATTACTTAGATGGTAGACATCCAGAAAAGGTAGAATTTACTAATAATTTAAAAGAAGATTTAAGCCGTAGAGATTTTACAGTAAATGCTATGGCATATAATCACAAGAAAGGATTAGCTGATTATTATAACGGAAGAGAGGATTTAAAAAATAAAATTATTAAATCTGTTGGGGATCCTTTAAAAAGATTTTCAGAAGATGCCCTAAGAATGATTAGAGGAGTTAGATTTTCTGCCCAATTGGATTTTAACATAGAAGAAAATACAAAAGAGGCTATAAAAAAATTAAGTAGTAATATTAAAAATGTATCTGTAGAAAGAATCAGAGAAGAATTTAATAAAATTTTATTGTCTTCCAATACATATAAAATTAAAGAATTAGAGGAATATGGTCTTTTAAAAAATTTTTTACCAGAATATGCTTTTACTAAGAGAATAGTACAAAATAATCAATACCATATATACAATTTAGAGGAACATTTAATTTGTAGTATAGAAAATGTAGATAAAAAATTACATTTAAGACTTACTATGCTTTTACATGATATAGGAAAATCTCAATGTAAGACTACAGATAATAAAGGTGTAGATCATTTTTGTGGTCATGAAAAAATATCTAGTGAAATGGCAGGAAGCATTTTAAGAAGGTTAAAATACGATAATAAAACCATAGATAAAGTTACTTCTTTAATAAAATATCATCATTATCCAATAGAGAATAAAAGAAATATTAAAAAATTATTAAATAAAATAGGATTAGAACTTTTTAGGGATTTATTAAAAGTTAAAGAAGGGGACATAAAAGCCCAAAACCCTATGTTTTTTAAAAAGAGATATGAAAGTATATTAGAAGCAAAAAAAGTTTTAGAAGAAATATTAAAAGACAAAGAATGTTTTACTTTAAAGGATTTAGCTATTAATGGGAAGGATTTAATAGACTTAGGATATAAGGATGGAAGGAACATAGGTAAAACTTTAAACACATTATTAGAATTGGTTTTAGAGAAGCCAGAACTAAATAAAAAAGAAGAATTAATAAAATATATTAAAAAAGAGGAATCCTAAGCATCATAATGTAGGATTCTTTTTTTCTTTTTTGGATCCACTTTGAATAAGCTTTAGCTTGTCACATCGTTTAAATTGTTTTATTTCATATTCCCGTTTTTGGGCTGAAATTTTGTCTTCATACTCTTCGTAATACACAAGTTTTACTGGAAGCCTACATCTTGTATACTTTGAAGCTTTTCCCTTTGAATGGGTATCTATTCTTTTTTCTAAATTGTTTGTCCATCCAGTATACAAAGTATTGTCGTTACACTGAAGTATATATACATAACACATAATAATCACCGATAATATTGTAACATATAGAGAGGTAAAGAGGGGACGGTTAATTAATTTTACCCAATTCTATATGATTTGAATAAATACTTCATTGTATGTTAATAATTGAGATATTAACTATGGAGTGAGGTGTTTTTCTTGCCAAGAACCAAAAGACAAAAATCAGAGAATGGTATATATCATATAATGATAAAAAGCATAACGGAAGTACCACTATTTAAGAAACATGAAGATAAAATTAGATATTTAAAACAAATGAGGGAATATCAAAAAATATATGGGTTTAAGGTATATGCGTATTGTTTAATGTCCAATCATGGGCACTTTATAATAGATTCTAATGGTGCGGATATATCAAAAACAATGCATGGATTAAACTTCAAATATGCAATAACCTTTAATCGTATTTATAAAAGGAATGGACATCTATTTCAAGATAGATTCAAAAGTAAAATGGTGGATACACAGAGATATCTTATTATGTTATCTGCCTATATTCACAACAATCCATTAGATATAAGAGGATATGAAAAGTGTCCTGAAAAATATAAATATTCAAGTTTAAAGGTGTATTTAGGGCTTGAAAGAGACAATACAGGTCTTCTAGACGAAAGGTTTATAATGCAACTTTTTAGTAATAATGTAAAAGAAGCAAGGGAAAGATATGCTAAATTAGTTTATATATGTAATGATGAAAAAATGAAGAGAGAATTAGAATTTAAAGATATATGTAAGGTTTTAGGGAATATAGCTCAATCAACAGTATCTAGACTTTGTTCTATAGGAGTTGAACTTATATCAACGGAAGATAAGTACAAAAACTTAATAAATAAATTTATATCTGAACATAGCAATTCAAAAGCAGTAGGATATACTTAGAATTTTGTATGGTTTAAACCAAAAGATTTTCTAGAGTGATTTATATAGAGATCCTTTATTTTCCATTTTTAATAAAAGGTGTTATTAGTGTGTCTAAAATAAAAAAGTACAAGCCTCGCTAAAAGGAGAGTTTTGTATATTTATATGAAATGAATATATAAAATATCAAATCAAGACTAGAATTCCATAAATCGAGTTAAAAGATATATAAAACTGTATACCATATGATGTTATAAGAGCATTTGACTGGATGGACTCAGATGAAAAGGCGAGTTGGGATTTTGATGTAAAACCACATAATTTCAATTATAACGAGCTCAAGAAAAATGCTAATAAAATTATAAAAAATAGAAATGGTAGATATTCTTTTTTAAAAGGAAGTATCTATAAAATAAAGGTAAAATTGTTGCAGAAGATGAGATGATTTTGAGAATAGCAATAATTTAAATCAATTAAAAAGGAAGAAATCCAATGGATTTCTTCCTTTTTAATTGACTAAAAAAATTAACCGTCCCTATTAATTAAAACCTAACAAAGATCCTATTTGATAAATTAGAACTGCTGCTAACCATCCTAAAACAAAAGTGTATCCTACGGCAAATAAAGTCCATTTTGTAGAATTTGTTTCTTTTTTGATTGTAGCAATAACAGCAGCACAAGGTGTATAGAAAAGAGTCATAACCATAAAGGATACGGCGGATAAAGGTGTAAATGTACCTTGTATAGCAGTAATTAATTTTGTACCTTCTTCAACACCTGCATAAACCATTCCAAGAGTTGCTACAACTGCTTCCTTTGCAACTATTCCAGTAAACAATCCAACTGATGCTTGCCAAGTTCCAAAACCAGCGGGTTTAAATAAAGGAGCTATAAATGAACCAATTTGACCTAATATGCTAGCCTCACTATTAGGTTCTACTCCATAAGGAAGTACACCTAAAACCCATAGTATAGTTACTACTGAGAAAATAATAGTTCCTGCTCTTTTTAGGAAAGCTCCAACTTTATCCCACATATTTAAAAGTACTCCCTTTAAGGTTGGAAGTCTATAAGGTGGAAGTTCCATAATAAAGTAAGAGCTTTCTCCTTTAAATAATGTTTTACTAAAAATTTTACCTATTATTAATGCAGTTATAATTCCTAAAACATAAAGTAAGAAGATTACTAGTACCCCGTTGTTTGGAAAAAATGCAGCTATAAATACTAAGTATATAGGTATTCTAGCACCACAAGACATAAAAGGATTTATTAAAATTGCGATCATTCTATCTTTTTTATTTTCTAAAGTTCTTGCAGCCATGATACCAGGAACGTTACAACCGAATCCAACTATCATAGATACAAAAGTTTTACCATGAAGACCTAAAGATCTCATTACTCTATCCATAACGTAAGCAGCTCTTGCCATATATCCTGTGTCTTCAAGTATTCCCATTAATAAATATAAGACCATAATTAAAGGAAGGAATTCAACAACAGCTCCCACACCACCAAATATACCATCACCTACAAAGGAAACTAGCCATTCAGGAGAATTTAAGCCAACTAAAAAGTCTGTGGTAGATTCCCCAAGGAATTCTATTGCTCCAGCTGCTAACTCACCAAGCATATCTTGTCCAATGGTAAAAGTTAATTGAAAAATTAAATACATAATTGCTGCAAATATTGGTATTCCAAGCCACTTATTAGTTACCCATTTATCAATTTTATCGGATAAAGTAACATTATTTATATTAGGACGAGAAACTGCCTGGGAAACAATTTTAGATATAAGTTCATATCTTTTATCTACTATAGTTAATTCATAGTCATCCTTTTTTTCAGCTAAAAGGTTTAATTCTTTTTTTAATATTTCAGAAGGGTTATTTTTATTTATAATATTTAATACGTATTCATCACCCTCTAAAATTTTAAGGCTTATCCAATTATAAGGAAGAGGAAGTTTGAACTTTTCTTCTTTTAAAATATTTGTAAGCTTTTCTTTTTTATCATCAAGTTCTTTCCCATAACTAATGGAAATTGGTTTAAAAGAATCTTCTTCTATGAATTTCATAGATTCTTTTATTAAATCAGAAATGCCCGTTTTCCTTTTAGCAACTATTGGTATAACAGGCACTCCAAGTTCTTTAGATAATTTGTTTGTATCTATTTTAATATTTTGTGATGTAGCTTCATCCATCATATTTAAGGCAACAACAACTTTAGCGCCCATCTCCATTAATTGACTAGTTAAATAAAGATTTCTCTCAATATTTGTTGCATCTACCACATTGATTACAACATCAGGGGTATCTCCTAAGATATAATTTCTCGCAACCAATTCATCTTCTGAATAGGCAGCAAAGCTATAAGTTCCAGGTAGATCTATAACCTTAAAACTTTTATCTTTAAATTTAAAAGTCCCTTCTTTTTTTTCAACAGTTACACCTGGCCAATTACCAACATGTTGGTTAGTACCAGTAAGAGCATTAAAAAGAGTAGTTTTACCACTATTAGGGTTACCTACTAATGCAAATGTGCTCATTCATATTCCTCCCTATCTTTTATTAATAAGTATTTTCTGTGCTAAACCTTTACTAATAGCAATACGGCTACCAGTTAGGGAAACTATTAAAGGACCAAAATCATTTTTAACAATTTCTATATTAGAACCCTTATTTATTCCCATTTCATAAAGTCTTTTAGTTATAGTGTCACTTCCTTCTATTATTTCAACAATACCTTTTTCACCTATGTTTAAAAAGGTTAGTGGAATACCTCCCATAAAAAAACTCCTTCCTTTATTAGCCGACTAATATACTTTCAGCTTCTTTTTGCCTAAGAGTAAGCTTGTACCCTCTCACCAAAATTTCTATAGGATCTCCTAATGGAGCTTTACCTGTTACTTTAACAGTTACACCAGGAATTAAGCCCATGTCCATTAGTCTACGTTTTGAAACATCATTAGAAATAGATAAAACTTTAACTGAATCTCCTATGGTAATATCTTTTAAATTTTTCATTATTGTACCTCCATACGTCTGATATTGATAATCGTTATCATTATAACGTATTTATTATAACATAAGTGAAGATAAAACAAAATACCATTTTAATTTATATTTAGCCAAAAATTAGAATTTAAGATATAAATTTAACTTTTATGTTAAAATACTTAAAAATGCTCTTTAAAACTAGTTAATTTGAAAATGATATTAAACTATTTAATAAAATATTTTGTATTGCATTATGAAATGTCCTTGTATTGACTTGAAAATGGATATAATGTAATATTACTAATAAATATATGAATACTTTAGTGAATTCAAAGGATGTGTTTATATGAAATTAGCAGAAGCATTAATATTAAGATCGGATTATCAAAGAAAGATAGAACAGATAAAAAATAGACTTATAAATAATGCAAAAGTTCAAGAGGGAGAAGAACCATCTGAAGAACCAGAAATTTTATTAAAAGAATTAGACGAAGTTATTGAAAATTTGACTGATTTAATTAAAAGAATAAATAAAACAAATTCAAAAACTAAATTCAATGAGGAAATGACCTTAGCTGATGCATTAGCAGAGAGAGAAAAACTTTGGGACAAAAGACTTATATTAAGTAATCTAGCTGAAGTAGCTGCTGTAAAACATGATAGATTTAGTAGATCAGAGGTTAAATATTTTAGCACAATAGATATAAAAGAAACTCAAAAAGAAGTGGACAGACTATCAAAGGAGTTTAGAATTTTAGATACAAAAATACAAGGATTAAACTGGACTGTAGATTTAATTAGTTAGTAGATAACAGTAAATAACTAATAATTAAGGTAGGTAACTTAAATTTGTAAAGGTGAGTACAAAAATTAAAACTTATGATTACTTATAGTGGTGGTATTAGGGCAGTGCTAGTGGTTCGATTCCACACATAACAAATTAAGCCCATAAATGTAACATGAGTACAAATAGAATGTAAATGTAACTACCATGTACTAATTTACAAGTTTTAGCCAGGGTGGGTTAGGGGAATTCATATAAAATAAAGGATGAATAAAGATAGCATGTATTATTAGTTAATAGTACATGCTATCACTTGTTATAAGAAGACAATGGATAAGTTGTTAAATACTATTAAATAATTCTTTGAATAATGATATAATCAAATAGATATTAATTGCAATTTCTATTAAAAAATAAAGAAAAGGGGATAATCATGGATTACAAGAAATATGGTGACAAATATCTTATAAGATTAGACAGAGGAGATGAAATAATAGAAAGTATTAAAGTTTTATGCAAAAAAGAAGATATAAAAGGAGCAAAGGTATCGGGTATAGGAGCTACAAATCAGGTAGTTATAGGTATATATGAACTTGAAAATAAGAAGTACAATGAAAAGCAGTTTAAAGGGGATTTTGAAATTACATCCTTAGTTGGTAATGTATCTACATATAAGGACAATTTAATACCACATTTACATATTAATTTAGGGGATAAAGATTTTAATGTAAAGGGAGGACACTTACAATCCGCTATAATAAGTGTTACAGGAGAAATTTTTTTAGAACCTATTGGAGCTACTTTAGAAAAAGAAATTGATGAAGATACGGGAATTAAAATATTAAACTTTTAATATAAAATTATAATTTTATAACTTAGGAGGAGTATAATGACAGAATATACATTAAAAATAAAATTATTAAAAGAAGATGCAAAATTACCTCAATATGCCCATGATAATGATGCGGGAATGGATTTATTTTCTACAGAGGATAAAATTATAAATCCAGGAAAGCATGCACTCATTTTAACGGGAATAAGTATAGAATTACCTGAAAATACAGAAGCACAAATAAGACCAAGAAGTGGCTTAGCTCTAAAAAATGGCGTTACTGTATTGAATACTCCAGGAACTATAGATGCAGGATATAGGGGAGAAATAGGAATTATATTGATTAACCATGGTGAGAAAAATTTTCAAGTGGAAAAGGGTATGAAAATTGCTCAAATGGTTATAAAGCCAATTGTTAAAGTTAATATTGAAGAAGTAAAAATGTTATCTGAAAGTCAAAGAGGCAAAGGTGGATTTGGCTCTACAGGAAAATAAAGCATATAAATATGAGAAGGTTATTTTATTTAATTTATATTTAGTTTTAGAATGTTAAGGGGGAGACAGTGGTGAAGTTGCGTAAAAATCTAAAATTGGCACAAAAATTAATTTTAAGTTATATATTAATAGCTTTATTAATTGCTATTGTAGGGTTTATTGGCGTATTTAATATGCAAAAAGTAAATAATAGCGGAGAAAGACTATATCATGAAGGTTTGTTGGGAATAAATAGTGTAAGAAATATAAAAGAAAATTTTTTAACCATAGGAGCTAATACGCTTCTTATGGCGTCCCAGGAAAACTTAGGGCGAGTATCTTATTTAGAAAATGATGTAAAAAAATTATTTAACCATAATAATGAGCTTTTTAACATATATGAAAAAACAATAATCACCAGGGAGAATAAAGGTATATATAACAGGTTGAGGAAATCTTCGAGTGACTATAGAAGTATTCATAATGAAATTATGAATGCAGTTAAGAAAAATGATTATAAAAAAGCTAAATTTCATGTAAATCAAATTTCTGAAGTTAGGGATATTATGTTTAGTCAGTTAAATGAATTAATAGATTTAAATATTAAAATGTCTAGGGAAGCTAAAGCAGTAAGTACTTCAACTTATGATAAATCTTTTAAAATAATTATAATGTCTATAGTTTTAGGTTTTATTTTATCTATTACTATGGGATGGGTTACATCTTCTAAAATAATAAAAAATATAAAAAAGACAGAGGATTTTGCAAAGGCTATTGGAAAAGGAGATTTAACAAAGGATATAGATATAAAAGCAGATGATGAAATAGGAGAGATTGCTAAATCTTTAAATAATGCAAAGGAGAATATAAGGACAATTATAAATGAAATAGAAATCAGTGCAAGGGATATAGGAGTTGGGAGTGAAGAACTATCGGCTATTACAGAAGAAGTTTATTCAAAGGTGGAAGCTGCAAATGAATCACTAACTGAAATAACTAAAGGTTCCCAAGATTTAAGTGCTACTGCAGAGGAGGTAAGTGCTTCTACAGAAGATATAGGATCAACTATTAGGGAGTTAGCTCAAAGGTCTGATAATTTTCATGAAACTGTAGAGAATATAAAAAACAGAGCGGTAGATATAAAGAATAAAGCTACAGAAGCAATTGAAAATAGTGAAATGATATACAATAAGCATGAAAAAGATTTAATTAAATCTATTGAAGAAGGTGAGATAGTAGAAGATATTAAGATCATGGCAGAATCTATAGGAAATATTGCAGAACAAACCAATTTACTTGCTTTAAATGCTGCAATTGAAGCAGCTAGAGCAGGAGAGCATGGAAGAGGGTTTGCTGTGGTTGCAGAAGAAGTTCGAAAGCTTGCAGAGGAGTCTACTAACGCTGTAGCAGAGATTCAAACTATGGTAAATAAAATACAAGGTGCTTTTTATAGTTTATCTGAAAATGGTAAAAGTATACTTGAATTTATGGAAACTAATGTTAAACCAACTTATGAATTATTAAAAGATACAGGGGAAAATTATGAAATAGATGCTGAAATGATAGAAGAAATAATGGAGTACATATCACTGTCTTCAAATCAAATATCAGCATCTATTGAACAAGTAAATGTAGCTATACGAAATGTTTCAGACACAGCAGAGGAATCGGCAGCAGGATCTAAAGAAATAATGGCAGGAGCTAATGAGACAGCTATAGCAATGGAAGAGGTATCAACTTCTACAGAAACACAATCTGAATTAGCAAGTAAACTTAATAATGTAATTAGTAAATTTAAAATATAATATTTATGTATTGAATAAAGAAAAGGTAAAGTATATTATAAAATGTGTAGTATTAAAATAGTAAAGTTTAAAAACTTTACTATTTTAATTTTATGGTAAAAACTATAAGGAGTAAGACTAGAATGATTGATTTTAAATTAATAACTTTTTTAACTGTAGTTAAAGTAGGAAGTTTTACAAGAGCTGCTAATGTATTAAATTTAACCCAACCAGCTATATCACAACATATAAAGTATATAGAAAATTACTATGGAGTAGAACTTTTTAAAAATAAAAACAAAAATATGGAATTAACAGAAGAGGGAAAAGTTTTATATAAATATGGAAGACAAGTGGAGAATATTAGCAATATAGTTCATATGAAATTAAAAAACTCTATAAATAAAAGATATGTAGTTGGAGCAACTTTGACCATAGGAGGATATGTAATTCCTTCAATAATAGGAAAATATAAGAAAGAACACAATGATATAGATGTTATATTAAAAGTTGAAAACACTGATACTGTAATAAAAATGCTCTATAAAGGAGAAATAGAACTTGGAGTTATAGAAGGAGGATTTAGTAAAGAAAAAATAGAGTATACTAAGTTTAAGGAGGATGAATTAGTATTAGTAGTGTCTCCAAATCATAAATTTGCTGATAAAAATTTTGTTAATATAGAAGAGATTTTACAAGATAAATTAATCTTAAGAGAAGATGGATCTGGTACAAGGCAAATTTTCGAAGAACATTTAATTGAAATGGGAATAAGAAAAGATGATTATAACATCTATATGGAAATAGGAAATATTTCAGCCATAGTATCTTTAGTAAAATCAAATTTGGGATGTACCATAATTTCTAGAGAAGCTGTGAAAGAAAATATCGAAGAGGGTTCTTTAAAAGAAGTTCAAATAGAAAACTTTAATATGAGAAGGGAATTTAACTTTATATATTTAAAAGATGGAAACGAAAGATTTATAAAAAGTTTTACAATGTTTTGTAAGGAAAATGATATATAAATATTTCTTATCCTGGTATTACAAATAGTAATTGGACAATATATACGTCATCTATTAATATTAACATTGATAACAAAATAACAATATTAATATTATTTTTGTAATATGGGGGGAATAAAAATGGCTATAAAATTAAGTGAAGAGGAATTTAAAGGACTAAAAGGACAAGGTTTTATACCTCAGAGGGGAAAAGAATACTTTGTTTGTAGAGTTATAACAAAAGATGGAAGTCTAAACAACAAAGAAATGAGCAAAGTATCAGAGATAGCTGAGAAATATGGGAGAGGATATTCAAGTTTTACTACTAGATTAACCGTTGAAATACCCTGGATAAAATATGAGGATATAGAAAAGGTTAAAGATGAATTAAAAGAAGTTGAACTATACTCAGGAGGCACAGGCAACCGAGTAAGACCAATAGTTGCCTGTAAAGGAACAGTTTGTACCTATGGGTTAATGGATACACAAAAGCTAGCAAGGGAAGTACATAAAAGATTTTATGAAGAATTCTATGATGTAGTACTACCTCATAAGTTTAAAATAGGTATAGGAGGATGTCCTAATAACTGTATAAAACCAGAATTAAATGATTTAGGTATTGTAGCTCAGAGAAAACCAAAAGTAGTTGAAGAAAATTGTGTGGGATGTAAAATTTGTTCTGTAGAAGAAGTCTGTAAAATTAAAGCTTGCAAAGCTGAAGATGGTAAAATAAAAATAGATTTTGATAAATGTAATAATTGCGGATTGTGTATAGATAAATGCCATTTTAATGGAGTGGAATTACACAAAGAAGGCGTAAAAGTATTTGTAGGAGGGAAGTGGGGTAAAAAACCTAAAATAGGAGAAGTCTTCTCAGATATTACAAGTATTGAAGAAGCAATGGAAATAACAAAAAAACTTATAATCTATTATAAAGAAAAAGGAAACCCTAAGGAAAGATTTGGAAGTCTTATAGAAAGAGTGGGATTAGATAAAATTAAAAAAGAAATATAAATTAGCTAAAATAAAGCTTTGGATGAATTCCAAGGCTTTATTTTTATTCAAAAAATTTGTTTATAATATTGATTTAAACTTATCAAAGTCTATTAGATTTAATAGCTTGTCTACAGATATAGCTATTATTATACCTATAAATGTATCTAAAATTCTATTAATAACATATTTATCTGAAGGCATACCTTTAAGATTTGTCATTATAGCAATAAAAACAATGCAACTAATAATTACAGAATTTTGCTGCTCAAATAAATTGCAAAGATATATAACTATAACAATTCCAATAGCACAAAAAATAGCGGAATGACTAAAGTATAAATAAAATACAATTCCTGTAAAAGCACCTATACAAGTACCTATAAGCCTATATTTACCTGCATTTTTAGTAGAGGAAGGACATTCTTTCATACAGGATATGGCTGCAATACAGGCGTAAAAAGGATATTGTCTATTAAATAAATCAAATAGAATAATACATAAGAAAACAGATAACGCTGTTTTTATATTTCTCAAACCTATTTTAGACATTTTACCACTCCTACTAAATTTAGAACTAATAATATTTTATCATATTAAAAGTGACTAGTATAGAAACACTTTAGTTAAATAAGCTTAAATAAATAATTTAACATAAAAAATATTATGTATACTAAATAAAATGTAAACTAAAAATAAAAAAACAAATTTAAAACAATACGATCAAATATAGACTGTAGAGAAAAAAGGAGCATTCTTTAAGTTTTTGCAAAATATGCTTGAATTTTTCATAAAACTAAAGGTATAATGAGTATAGTTAAGCAATTGTTAATGGAAGGATGAAGTTTATGGTAAAAAGTATGACGGGCTTTGGAAGGGCAACATTTGAAAATGAAAAAAGAAGTTTTGTAGTTGAAATTAAAAGTGTAAATCACAGATATTGTGACATAAACATAAAAATGCCCAGAAGCTTAATCCAGCTAGAACAAAAGATAAGAGCAATAATACAAAAATATGTAGGTAGAGGAAAAATAGACGTATTTATAAATCTTAATACATATGATAAGAGTAATGTGGAAACAATTTTTAATAAGGATTTAGCAGATGGATATGTAAAAAATCTAGAAGAAATAAAAAATAGATATGGTATATCAGAAGAAATTTCTATAGATTTAATTGCTAGATTTCCCGAGGTCATCACCATAGAACATAAAGAGCAAAATATTGATGAACTTTGGATGGAACTTTGCACTCCTTTAGAGGAAGGGGTTGTTTCTCTTGTAAAAATGAGAGAAATAGAAGGTTCTAAACTTAAAGAAAATATTTTAGAAAAATGTGAAACCATTAAAGAAATATGTAAAGAAGTCGAAATTATAGCTCCTAAGGTAGTAAAAATACACAAAGAAAAATTAAATTTAAGATTAGAAGAACTTTTAAAAGATGTTGAAATAGATGAAGAAAGATTATCTATGGAGGTGGCATTATTTGCAGATAGAAGCTGTATAGATGAAGAAGTAGTTAGACTTAAAAGCCACTTAATTCAAGTGAAAGATACTTTGGAATTAGAGGAACCCATAGGTAGAAAATTAGATTTTATAGTACAAGAAATGAATAGGGAAGTAAATACAATTGCTTCAAAAGCTAACAATTTAGATATTTCAAACTTTGTATTAACAATGAAAAATGAAATTGAAAAAATAAGAGAACAAATTCAAAATATTGAATAATAGGAGGAATTATATGGCTATTAAATTAATAAACATAGGATTTGGAAACATTGTTTCAGCAAATAGACTTATTGCAATAGTAAGTCCCGAATCAGCACCAATAAAGAGAATTATACAAGAAGCGAGGGACAGAGGAATGTTAATAGATGCTACATATGGAAGAAGAACAAGGGCTGTTATAATAACTGATAGTGACCACGTAATACTATCTGCAGTCCAACCAGAAACAGTGGCTCATAGACTATCATATAAAGAAGATATATTAGAAGAGGATGAAGACTAATGGAAAAAGGCTTGCTAATTGTAATCTCAGGACCTTCAGGCACAGGAAAAGGAACAGTTTGCAAAGAACTTTTGAGAAACAATAATTTTTGGTTTTCAGTTTCCTCAACTACTAGAGATCCAAGAGAAGGAGAAATCCAGGGTAAGAGTTATTACTTCATGTCTAAAGAAGAATTTGAAGACAAGATTAAAGAAAATGATTTTTTAGAATATGCTAAAGTATATGGTAACTATTATGGAACTCCTAAATCAAAAGTAATAGAAATGCTAGATAAAGGGAAAGATGTAATACTAGAAATAGACATACAAGGGGCTTTACAAGTAAAAGAAAATTATAAAGAAGGAATATTTATATTTATATTGCCACCTTCTATGGAGGAATTAAAAAATAGAATAATAAAAAGAGGAACAGAAACAGAAGAATCTCTTATGACCAGATTTAAATCAGCATATAAAGAAATTAACTATGTATCAAAATATAATTATGCTGTTGTAAATGATAAAGTACATGATGCAGTCGAAAAAATACAAAGTATTATTTCGGCTGAAAAATGCAGAGTGGACAGAATAAAAGACTCAATATTACTTTCTAAGGAGGGAATAATACATGAACAACTCTATGATTAATCCTGCTATAACGGATTTACTAAAAAAAGTAGATAATAGATATTCACTAGTAGTAGTAACATCCAAAAGAGCAAGGCAACTAGTAGATGGAGATGAAGCTCTTTTAGAATCAGATATAGTAAAACCTGTATCTTTAGCTATTGAAGAAGTTAATGATGGGCTTATATCCTATGAGACTATTAGGGAAGGAATAAAATAGATATGAATAAAAAAAACATAGTTATAGGTGTTACAGGAGGAATAGCAGTATATAAGGCTTTAGAAGTAATAAGCAAGCTAAAGAAAAAGAATTTTAATATAGATGTTATTATGACAAAATCCGCCTGTGAATTTGTAACTCCTTTAAGCTTTCAAAGCTTAAGTCAAAATATGGTTGTTACAGATATGTTTGATGAACCAAAACATTGGGAAATTCAGCACATATCACTGGCAAAAAAAGCAGATCTTATACTTATAGTGCCAGCTACAGCGAATATAATAGGAAAAGTTGCCAATGGAATAGCAGATGATATGCTATCTACTACTATAATGGCAACTAGAGCACCAGTGGTTTTTGCTAGTGCCATGAATACAAATATGTATACCAATCCAATAGTGCAACAAAATATAGAAAAATTAAAATCCTTTGGATATAGTTTTATAGAACCAACATCAGGTATGTTAGCCTGTGGTGATAGTGGTAAAGGAAAATTGGCTGATACAGAACTTATAGCAAATATAGCAGAAAGTATGCTTTATCCAAAAAAAGATTTAATAGGAAAGAAGGTTCTAGTAACAGCAGGACCTACAAAAGCTCCAATTGATCCCGTTAGATATGTTACAAACAAATCAACTGGGAAAATGGGTTATGAAATAGCTAAAGAAGCCAGAGATAGGGGAGCAGATGTAACTTTAATATCTGGAACTTCAAATTTGCAAGATCCTTTTGGAATTAATACCATTCATATTAATACAAATGAAGAAATGCTAAAAGAAGTATTAGATAATTTTCAAAAACAAGATATTGTAATAAAGGCAGCAGCCGTTGCAGACTATAAACCTAAGACCTTTTCTGATAAGAAAATAAAAAAGAAAGATGGAGAAGGTTTAAACTTAGAAATGGAAAAGGATACAGATATATTAAGAGAACTTGGCAGTATAAAGAAAAATCAAGTACTAGTTGGATTTGCGGCAGAAAGTAATGATTTAATTGAAAACGCCACAGAAAAGCTTAAGAAGAAAAATTTAGATTATATAGTTGCAAATGATATAACAGGTCATGGAATTGGATTTGCGTCTGATGATAATAAAGTAAATATACTGTGTAGAAATGGAAACAATATTTCATTAGACAAAATGAGTAAAAAAGAAGTAGCAAGAGAAATTTTTGATTTAATATTAAAAGAGAAATTCTAAAAAAGTGCAGGGCACTTTTTTAGTGAATTTAAAAGGGGCTAAAGTAAGCCTCTTTTGTTTAATGATAAAAAGGGTGATAAAGTGTATAGATATGCAGGTGTAGTTGTAAACAGTAATTCAATTCAATTGGATAGAATTTTTACTTATAAAATATCGGAAGAACTTGCACTAAAGATTAAAGTTGGAAATAGAGTGTTAGTTCCTTTTGGTATGGGTAATAAAAAAATAGATGCTTTTGTAATGAATTTATATGAAGACATAGAAAATAAAGAAAATATAAAAATAAAAGAAATAATTAAGATATATGAAAAATTTCCTGTATTATCTTACAAGGATATACGTATTGTAGAATATATGAGAAAACATTGTTTATCTACTTATATGGAAGGGATAAGGACTATATTACCCTCTATACTTTTTAAAGGAGTTAAAAAGAAAAAAGAAAATCTAATATATATAGGTAAATCTCTAGAGGGCAGGCATAATAAAGAACCATACATAAATATATACAATATAGTAAAAGAAAATAGTGGAAAGTTTAATAAAACTGCCTTAAGCAAAAAATTTGATTTATCTTTATCTTCCATAAACACATTGCTAAAATATGAATTTTTAACTCAAGAAGAAAAAGTTATAAATAGATATAATGATAAAATTTATAAAGGTTATGAAGAAAAAGTTTTAAATGATGAACAAAGAAGTGCTATAGAAAAAATAATGAATTCAGAAAAAAATATGTTTCTAATAAAAGGTGTTACTGGTAGTGGTAAAACGGAAATATATATGAATTTAGTAAAGGAAATGCTAAAAGAAGGTAAGGATTCTATTATATTAGTTCCAGAAATAGCTCTAACACCTCAAATGATAGAAAGATTTAAAGGAAGATTTGGAAAGGATATTACTCTTTTTCATAGTAGACTTTCTGATGGAGAAAAATATGATGAATGGGTAAGGGTTAAAAAAGGAGAAGTTAAAATTGCTATAGGACCGAGATCAGCAATTTTTTTACCTTTTAACAATTTAGGACTAATAGTAATAGATGAAGAACATGAAACTAGCTATAAATCTGATAGTGATCCTAAATATAATGCAAGGGACATAGGGAGAATAAAAAGTGAATTGTATAATTGTAAACTAGTACTGGGAACAGCTACCCCATCCATAGAAAGTTACTATGCCTCTAAAATAGGGGAACTAGAACTTATAGAACTTTTCAATAGAACCGATGGTGCAGCTATGCCAAAGATTGAAATTGTGGATATGAGAGAGGAATTAATAAGTAATAACAAATCTATTTTTAGTAAAAAACTTTTTGAAGATATAGAAGAAAGATTAAATAAAAAAGAACAAATAATATTATTCCTAAATAGAAGGGGTTTTTCCACATTTGTTTCCTGTAGGAAATGTGGTTATGTTTTTAAATGTAATAACTGTGATATAGCCCTTACTTATCATAATCGAAATTCTTTTTTGATATGTCATTATTGTGGTAAAAGAGAAAGGGTTTTAAAAACTTGTCCTAAATGTGGTAGTTCCTATGTAAAATATTTTGGAGCAGGAACAGAAAGAATAGAAAAAGAAGTGCACAAATATTTTCCTAAAGCAAGAACTTTAAGAATGGATTTTGATACCACAAGAAAGAAGAACTCTCATGAAAGAATATATGAAACCTTTAAAAATGGTAAGGCAGATATTTTAATAGGTACGCAAATGATAGCTAAAGGGTTAGATTTTGAAAATGTAACTTTAGTTGGAGTAATTGCAGCTGACCTATCTCTTAATATACCAGACTATAAAGCTACAGAAAGAACTTTCCAACTTATAACGCAAGTATCAGGAAGAGCAGGTAGAGGTAAGAAAGAAGGAAAAGTTATAGTTCAAACCTATAGTCCAGATAATTATAGCATAATATATTCTGCTAATAATGAATATGATAAATTTTATAAAGAAGAGGTAGAATACAGAAGATTAATGGACTATCCTCCTTTTACAGAAATTATGCTTATAAATTTAAGTAGTAAAAATGAGGATCTATTAATAAAAAGTATACAAAATGTTGGTATAATATTAAAAGATACTTTAAAAAATAATGATAAAATAAATGTACTAGGACCATGTCCTTGTGAAATATCTAAAATAAAAAATAATTATAGATGGCAGATAACCTTAAAGGGAATTATAAGCCATGAGTTAAAACATATTATAAAAAACAAAGTATATGAAAACTTAAAGGATGTATATAATGATATAAAAGTTAGCATAGATATAAATCCTACAAGCTTAATGTAAATTTATTTGGAGGTAGTTTAATATGGCAATAAGGAATTTAAGATTTTTAGGTGACGAATTATTAAGAAAGAAAAGTAGAAGAGTAGAGAAAATAGATGACAGAATTCAAGCATTATTAGATGATATGCTAGACACCATGTATGAGAACAATGGTGTAGGATTAGCAGCACCTCAGGTTGGAATATTAAAAAGAGTAGTAGTTATAGATATTGGAGAAGGACCTTTATTTTTAATAAATCCAGAAATTATAGAACAAGAGGGATCTTATATAGAGCAAGAAGGATGTTTAAGTGTTCCTGGTAGACAAGGGGAAGTAGAAAGACCTTATAGGGTAAAAGTCAAGGCACAAAATAGAGATGGAAAGGAAATAATAGTTGAAGGAGAGGAATTTTTAGCAAAGGCTCTATGCCATGAAATAGATCATTTAAATGGAGTTCTATTTGTAGATAAAATAATAGATGTGAAGGGGGAATAATTTGATGAAAATAGTATTTATGGGCACACCTGAATTTGCAGTACCATCTTTAGAAAGGCTTATTAAAGAATTTGGTGTTAAAGCTGTTTTCACTCAACCAGATAGACCTAAAGGAAGAGGTAAAAAACTCTCAATATCCCCTATAAAAGAAGTTGCACTAAGAGAAAATATAAAAATTTTACAACCACAAAAATTAAGAGATGATAGGGAAGCGATAGAATTTTTAAAAAAATTATCACCAGATTTTATTATAGTAGTAGCCTATGGACAAATTCTATCCAAGGAGATATTAGATATTCCTAAATATGGATGCATAAATTTACATGCATCATTATTACCTAAATACAGAGGAGCAGCTCCTATAAATTGGGCCATAATAAATGGAGAAAAATTTAGTGGTAATACAACTATGTTTATGGATGTAGGTTTAGATACAGGAGATATGCTATTAAAAGATGAATTTAAAATAGAAGATAATACTACAGCAGGAGAACTTCATAATAAATTAATGGAAAGTGGAGGAGAACTTTTAGTAAAAACTATAAATGGATTAGTAGAGGATAGTATAGAACCTGAAAAACAAAAGGACGAAGAGTCTTGCTATGCATCCATGTTAGATAAAAAAATGGCTAAAATTAATTGGAATTTAGAAAGTGAAGATATAAAAAATCTTATAAAGGGATTAAATCCATGGCCTTTAGCCTATACTTATTATAAGGGAACTATGATGAAAATATACGAAGCAGAAATAATAGATAAAAAAGAAGATTTTTCACCAGGTTTTATAATAGATGTATCAAAAGGAGGAATAAAAGTTGCTACTAAAGATGGAATATTATTATTGAAAAAAATACAGTTCCCATCTAAAAAACCTATGTATGTAGAAGAGTATATAAGAGGTAATAAAATAGAAAAAGGGATTATATTAGAGTAAAAAGGAGGGATATGTATGTTCTATTATGATAGTACTATGATAATTCTAATACCTGCACTTATAATATCTTTCATAGCTCAAATGAAAGTAAATAGTACTTTTGAGAAGTATTCAAGAGTTAGAAGTCAGGGTGGATATACTGGAGAACAAATAGCAAGAAGGCTCTTAGATAATAATGGACTCTTTGATATACCAGTTCAATTAGTTAATGGAAAACTTACAGATCACTATGATCCTGTAAATAGGGTAATGAGATTATCTTCTGATGTATATTATGGAACTTCTGTAGCGTCCATAGGAGTTGCAGCCCATGAAACAGGGCATGCCATTCAACATCAAGAAAACTATGCTCCCTTAAAAATTAGAAATGCCATAGTACCAGTAGCTAATTTAGGTTCTAATTTATCTTGGATACTATTTATTCTTGGATTTATATTGAAAATAACAGGTCTTGTTAAAACTGGAATAATACTATTTTCAACGGTGGTTTTATTTCAACTAATTACTTTACCTGTAGAGTTTGACGCTTCATCCAGAGCTATATCAATGCTAGAAGGAACAGGCACACTTTACGGTGAAGAGGTAAGAGGTGCAAAAAAGGTCTTAAGTGCTGCGGCTATGACCTATGTAGCAGCAACTCTAACGGCTATCTCTCAACTTTTAAGACTTATTGTTTTAAGTAGAAGAAATGATTAGTAAAAAAGCTGTATGGCACAAATACATGCCATACAACTTTCTTGTGTATAAATATAAAAAATAGGAGAAATTTATATATGGTAACAGATAGAAAAGTAGCTATAGAAGTGTTAGATGCAGTGTTTCTTAAAAATGCCTACTCTAATATAGCCCTAAATAATGCCTTAAATAAATACAAGCTAAATGAGAAGGATAAAGCTTTTATAACAGAATTGGTATATGGAACTATAAAATATAGGCACACCATAGATACTATATTAAATAGTTACATAAAAAAGGGAATAAAAAGTGTAGACAAATATGTTTTAAATATATTGAGAATAGGTATTTACCAACTAAGGTACCTTGATAAAGTTCCTAGTTTTGCAGCAGTAAATGAGTGTGTAGAACTAGGAAAAGTAAAGTCAAAAGGGACTGGTAAACTGATAAATGGAGTTTTAAGAAACTACATAAGAAATAAAGATCCTAAATACTATGATGAAAGTAATTTAGTAGAAAAATTATCCTTTGAATATTCCTATCCAAAGTGGATGATAGACTTATTTTTAAAACAATATGGTAGAGAAAAGATAGAAGAAATATTAAAAGGGTTAAATTCTATACCTTCAATTACAGTTAGGGTTAACAATATTAAAAGTGATTATGAAAGTGTATGGAATTCATTAGAAGATAATAATTACAATATAGAAGAAGGTTTGGTTTGTCCTGAAGCTATAAGAATAATTAAAGGAAGAGCCATAGAAAAAAATCCTCTTTTTAAAGAAGGACTTATAACAGTACAGGATGAAAGTGCTATGCTTGTGGCAGGAGCTATGGATTTAGAAGATAATATGAATGTAATGGATCTTTGTAGTGCTCCCGGGGGTAAAACTACACATATATCAGAAATAATGAATAATACTGGCAAGGTGTTAGCTTTTGATATACATGAAAACAAATTGGATCTAATTAAACAAAATAAAGAACGTTTAGGAGTTAAGAATATAGATCTTATACTAGGAGATGGAACTTTATATAATAAAAAGTATAGTGAATTTGCAAATAGAATTTTAATAGATGCTCCTTGTTCAGGGTTAGGTATTATTAGAAAAAAACCTGAAATAAAATATACTAAAAGTGCTAAGGATTTAAAATCTATAGTTCATATTCAAAGAAAAATATTAGAAAATGGGGCTAAGTATCTTAAAAAGAATGGAATACTCTTATATTCAACTTGTACATTAAATAAAAAAGAAAATATAGAAAATGTTAAATGGTTTTTAAAAGAGTTTCCTAACTTTAAAATTGAAAAAATCTTTTTAGGTAATTTAGACAATTTTATATATGATGAATATGGTACACTTACCATATTACCAAATGAATATATGGATGGATTTTATATAGCCAAATTTAAAAAACAGCGGTAGGTGTTTAATATGATAAATTTATTAGACTTAAGCTTAGAGGATTTAAAAAAGTGGATGATAGAAAATAAAGAAAAAGAATTTAGAGCAAAACAAGTATTAGACTGGGTATATAAAGGAGTTTATAATTTTGAAGCTATGAAAAATATACCTAAAGTTATTACAAATAAGCTTCAAGAAAATTTTTATCTTAGTGTTCCATCTGTAGTACAAAAATATGTATCTAAAGATGAAAGTACTGTTAAATTTCTTTTTAAATATAATGATGGAAATATAATAGAATCTGTGGTTATGAAGTATAAACATGGCAACACCATTTGTGTATCTACCCAAGTAGGATGTAAAATGGGATGTACTTTTTGTGCTTCTACCATAGGTGGAATTGTAAGAAGTTTATCTCATGGAGAAATTCTAGGGCAAGTATTAAAGGCACAGGAAGAAACAGGGGAAAGAATATCTAACATAGTTATGATGGGTAGTGGGGAACCACTAGACAATTATGACAATAGTTTAAACTTCATAAGAATGGTAAATGCTGAAAATGGTCTCAATATAGGGCAAAGACATATAACACTTTCAACTTGTGGTATAGTTCCTAAAATAAGGCAGCTAGCAGAAGAAAATTTACAAATAACTTTAGCAATATCATTACATGCACCTAATGATAATATAAGAAGAAAAACCATGCCTATTGCTTCCGTTTATTCTGTAGAAGAGCTAATAGAGGCATGCAACTACTATATAAACAAAACAAATAGAAGAATAACTTTTGAATACGCCTTAGTTAGTAATTTAAATGATAAGGAGGTACATGCAGAAGAGTTAGCTACTCTATTAAAGGGAATGCTTTGTCATGTGAATTTAATTCCAGTTAACAAAATAGATGAAAAAGATTTTAAAAGTTCTTCCACCAATAGGATTAAAAACTTTAGTAATATATTACTAAAAAGTGGCATACAAACTACTATAAGAAGAGAAATGGGCTCGGACATAAATGCAGCCTGTGGACAGCTTCGAAGAAGATATGTTAAAAATAATAGTAAAGAGGTGTAAATCTATGGTGGGTATGATAACAGATGTTGGGAATTTTAGAAAGATAAATGAAGATTATGTTGGATACTATATAGATGAGACAAAAGAAATATATATAGTTGCTGATGGCATGGGAGGACATAATGCAGGAGAAGTTGCTAGTGAATTGGCAGTTAATACTGTAATAGAGTACTTGAATAATATGGAAGATACAGAAGATATAGATTGGCAACTTACAAAAGCCATAAAGAAAGCTAATGAGAATATATTTAAGCTGGCATGTACAAAAAAGGAATATGAAGGTATGGGAACTACTATAACAGCGGCTTTTATAAAAAAAGAAAAAATAGTAGTTGCAAATGTAGGAGATAGTAGTTGTTATATTATTGACAAAGATGATAAAATACTTAAAGTAACTAAAGACCACTCATTAGTTCAACAATTAATTGATAATGGAAGTATAACAGAAGAAGAAGCTCTTATACATCCAAATAAAAATGTTATAACAAGAGCCTTAGGTACAAGTGACTTAGTTATAGTAGATACATTCTTATTAGATTTAAAAGAAATAAAAAAGGCAATACTTTGTACTGATGGACTAACAAATGATATTACACCAAAAGAAATGTATGATATAATAATAACCAATAATAACGAAAATGCTTGCAGAATTTTACTAGAATCCTGCAAAGAAAAAGGTGGGAAAGATAACATATCAGTCATTGTATTTGAAGGAGAGTGTAGTGATGATAGGCACATTGCTAGGAAATAGATATGAATTATTAGAAAAAGTTGGAGAAGGTGGAATGGCAGAGGTCTATAAAGCAAAATGCCATTTTCTTAACAGATATGTAGCAGTAAAGATTTTAAAAGAAGAGTTTTCTCAAGATGCTCAATTTGTAGAAAAATTTAAAAGAGAAGCTACAGCTGCAGCAAGTATATCAGATAATAATATAGTTAATATATATGATGTAGGATCTGAAGAAAATATAAACTACATTGTTATGGAGTATGTTCAAGGAGAAACCTTAAAGGATGTTATTAGGAAAAAAGGTAAGATACCTTATAAAGAAGCAGTTAAATTAGCAATTCAAATAGCTAAAGGACTAGAATGTGCTCATAGAAACAACATCATACATAGAGATATAAAGCCACATAATATTTTAGTAACAGCAGATAATTTAGTTAAAGTAACGGATTTTGGTATAGCAAAGGCTACTAATTCTGTTACAATAACAAATACTTCACAAATTATAGGATCTGTTCATTACTTTTCACCAGAACAAGCTAAGGGCGGTTTCATAGATTTTAGGACAGACATATATTCACTTGGAATTGTTTTATATGAAATGGTAACAGGACAGCTACCTTATAATGGAGAAACAGCAGTCTCTATTGCATTAAAACATATTCAAGGAGATTTTATACCTCCTAAAACTATAAATCCTTCTTTGTCGGAAAGTTTAAATAGTATAATTTTAAAGTGCATGGAAAAAGAACCCGTTAAAAGATATCAAAATGTAGGTGAACTTATAAATGACTTAAAAAAGATAGAAAATAATGAACAGGTAAATATAGAATCAACCAATATAGAAGATGATAGAACTAGAGTAATGAGTCCTATAAATGTAGATGATTTTAATGATGAACTAGAAGATGATGGACAATATTATGAAGAGGATAGGGGGAAACCCATATCTAGTAAAAATAAAAAGACTATAGTAACTATCACCGCGGTTATATTGGTTTTATGTGTAGGATTTTTATCAGGATACGTAATTTACAATAAGAGGCTTAATGGTAGCAAGAGAGTTACTGTTCCTAAAATAGTGGGATTACATAAAGACGAAGCTAAAAAAATTGTAGAAGCGCAAAATTTAGTTTTTCAAATAGTTTCTGTAGAGAATAGTGATAAACCAGAAGGAACTGTTTTAAAAGCCTCTCCTGAAGAAGGAGCACCTATAAAAGCTAAATCTGAAGTTAGAGTTGTAGTAAGTGGTGGTAAGGAAAAATTGAAAGTACCAGACCTTCATGATATAGATTTAGAGGTGGCTAAAGATATCTTAAATAGATATGATTTGAGACTAGGAAATGTATCCTCTGAATATAGCAATAATGTTTCCAGTAACTCAGTTATAAGGCAAAGTCCTGAAAAAGGTAGCGAAATTGAATTAAAGTCCAAGATAGATTTGGTTATAAGCAAAGGACCTGAAGTAAGATATTCTACAGTACCAAATCTTAATAGCAAAACTCTTGATGAGGTTAAAAATCTTCTGGAGAATGCTAAATTAAAATTAGGAAATCAAAGAATTGTTGAAACTTCTGATAAAAATTTAGATGGAAAAATATTTGCTCAAACTATAGAAGCAAATACTCAAGTAAAAGAAGGTACTTCGGTAAGTATAAGCTACTATGCATATAAAGAACCTGAAATAAAACCAGAAGAACCTACTGAAGAACCCACTGATGAAGAAGATGAAAATAAAAATATTACTGCACCTGAAGAGGATGGAAAAAAAGAAGATACAAAACAGGATAAAAATAAAAAAAGTCAATAAAAACATTTAGGAGGAATTATGCAAGGAATCATTACAAAGGGAATAGGTGGATTCTATTATATAAAAACTGAAGATGGATTATATGAATGTAAAGCAAGGGGTAAGTTCAGATTAGATGAACTTACCCCTATGGTTGGAGACAAAGTGGAAATAGAAATTGACAATAACTCTAAAGGTACCATAGAAAAGATATTTGAAAGAAAAAATAAATTAATTAGGCCTGCTGTATCTAATATATCACAGGCTATAATTGTATTTGCATTTAAAAACCCTAATATTAATTTAGATCTATTAAATAAATTTTTATTACAATGTGAGTATAACGAAATAAATGCTGTAGTAGCCTTTAATAAAGTAGATTTAGTAGAGAATCCAGAGAAAGAAGAAGTAGTAGATATAATAAAAAGTGCAGGTTATGAAGTTATATACTTAAATGCTAAAGAAGGTATGGGCATTGAAAAAATAAGGGAAAAACTAAAAGGGAATTTAAATGTACTATGTGGACCTTCTGGAGCAGGAAAATCAACTATAATAAATAAATTAGTAGGTAAAGATGTAATGGAGACAGGTCAAATAAGTGAAAAATTAAAAAGAGGTAAGCATACCACAAGACACAGTGAACTTATAGAAGTTGAAGATGGATTTTTAGTAGACACACCTGGCTTCTCCTCTTTAAGTATAGAGGATATAGAAAAGGAAGAAATTCAATTTTTATTTCCAGAGTTTATAAAATATATAAATGGATGTAAGTTTACTGGATGCCTACATTATAAAGAACCAAGTTGTGTAGTAAAAAATGCTTTAGAGCAAGGAAAAATACATAAGAAAAGATATGAATTTTATATACAAATAATAGAAGAAAAATTAAGGGGGAAAAATAACAAATGGTAAAAATAGCACCTTCAATATTATCAGCAGATTTCGCAAATTTAGGTAGGGACATAGAAGCCATAGAAAAATATGGTGCCCACGTTGTACATTTTGATGTAATGGATGGAAAATATGTTCCCAATATATCCTTTGGAGTGCCTATAATGAAAAGTATAAAGGGACTAACTAAATTACCCTTTGATGTACACCTTATGATAGAAGAGCCCTCAAAATACATAGAAGATTTTGCAAAAGCAGGAGCAGATATTATTACATTTCACTATGAAGCAGAGACACATTTAGATAGAACTATAAACTACATAAAATCCTTTGGAGTTAAAGCAGGAATCGCATTAAATCCTGGAACTCCTGTAAGTCTTATAAAAGATCTTATACCTTCCTTAGATATGGTACTTATAATGTCTGTTAATCCAGGTTTTGGAGGTCAAAAATATATATATTATGCTTCAGATAAAATAAGAGAACTTAAGAAATTAAAAGATGAACTAAATAAAGATTTAATAATAGAAGTAGATGGTGGAGTAGGTAAAGATAATATAAAAGATATAGCAAACTGTGGAGTAGATTTAGTTGTAGCAGGATCAGCAGTTTTTAAAGATGGTAAAATAGAGGAGAACTTAAAGGTTTTAAGAGAGGCTTTAAGATGAAAGCTTTAATAGTCTGTGGAGGAAAAGCACCAGAAAAAGAATTATTATTAGAGGAATTAAAAGATAGCGATATAATTATAGCAGCAGATAAAGGAGCAGAAGCTTTATATAAATGTAATATAAAACCTAATTTCATAGTAGGAGATTTTGATTCTATAGATGAAAATATTTTAAAT
The DNA here is from genome assembly GCF_900167265.1 of Clostridium tetani. Taxonomy (GTDB): domain Bacteria; phylum Bacillota; class Clostridia; order Clostridiales; family Clostridiaceae; genus Clostridium_G; species Clostridium_G tetani. The sequence continues at coordinate 92,049 of NZ_FUWT01000008.1, read as the reverse complement.
TATTATAGAAAAAATAACATTAATTTAAATGCATTTCCAGTAGAAAAGGATTTTACTGATTCTGAGGCTGCAGTTATAAAGGCCATAAATATGGGAACTCATAAAATAGCTTTATTAGGATGTACTGGTAGCAGATTAGATCATGTTTTATCTAATATAAATCTTTTATATTATTCTTTAACTTCTAATATCCAATGTTATATAAGAGATGAGTTTAATTATATAAGAATGGTAGAGAAACCTACCTATATAAAAAAAGATAAATTTAAATATTTTTCATTGCTAAGTTTTAAAGAAGATGTAATAAATTTAACTATACATGGGGCTAAATATCCTTTAAATAACCATCATTTGAAGGTAGGATATCTTTCTGGATTAGGAGTATCAAATGAAATTAAAGAAAATGAAGCTTATATAGAATTTTCTTCTGGAATTCTTTTGATAATTCAGAGCAGAGATTAACAAACACCCTTTTTAAAATTGCACATATAATATAATAAAATCAATTTAAAGAGGGGCTTGATTTGTGGAAGAGTAGGCGTGGCAGAAAAAAATTAGGTATGATAGTTGGTTCAATTGGAATTGGTATAATAGCCACCTTTATCCTTCCTATTTGGGGATGGATTTTAGCGGTTGGTGGAGGGCTTATATATGCAGGTTGGTATCTGATTCAGCAAAATAAATAAGAGGTGAATAGATGAAAATAGTTGCCATTAAATTGCCGAAATGTATTTCTAGGATTATAAAGTCAATATTCAAAAAAAGTGTAAACAAAAAATGCAATTGACGACAATTGCATTTTTTGATTTATATTGCACGTTGAACCTTACCGGAACGTAAGCATCTTGTACATGCGTGTATAGTTTTAGGTGTTCCCTTAACTATAGCTTTAACTTTTTTAAGGTTTGGAGCCCAAGTTCTCTTAGATTGACGGTGAGAGTGACTATATTGAACTCCAGATGTAACGCCTTTACCACAAACTTCACATTTTCTTGACATTTTGAAAACACCTCCTTTATAAATTGGAAAACAAAGCTTCCCAATTAAAACCTATATCATTTTATCATATTACATATAATATATGCAAGTGTATAAATAGAATAAAAAATAATATTTGGCATATTTTCTTGAATAAAATTAATATTTAATATAAAATAGCTTTAAGGCTTATGTTTAAGGAGGTTTAATATGATAGGAAATATTAATAATGAATATGGATATATTAATTACTCTGAAGAGGTTTTAGGGAATATAGTAGGAGTTTCTACCATGGAATGCTATGGTGTTGTAGGAATGGCATCTAGAAATGCCAAAGATGGATTATGGGAGCTTTTAAAAGGAGAGAATTTAAGCAAAGGTGTAAAAATAAAAAATAAAGAAGGTAAATTATATATAGAGCTATATATAATTGTGGAGTATGGAACAAAAATTTCAGTAATAGCAAGTAATATAATACAAAAGATAAAATATAATGTTGAAAACTACACAGGCCTTAAAGTTTCCAACATAACAGTAAATGTTCAAGGTGTTAGAGTTTAAGGAGGTAGCTTGAAATGGAATACTTAAATATAGATGGGCATTGTTTTTATAATATGATGATAAACGCTAGTAATAAACTGGAAAGCCAAAAGGAATACATTAATTCATTAAATGTATTCCCTGTACCAGACGGAGATACTGGAACTAATATGTCCATGACTTTTAGAGCAGCAGTTATGGAAATAAAGGATAAAAAAGAAAAGCCTATAGGAGAAATTGCAAAGAGTCTTTCCAGAGGTGCGTTAATGGGTGCAAGAGGGAACTCAGGGGTAATTTTATCTCAAATACTTAGAGGTATTGCAAAGGGATTAGAGAATAAAGAAGTAGTTAATGGAGAGGAGTTAGCGGAATCCATAATAGAAGGCAGTAAATCTGCTTATAAAGCTGTTATGAGACCTACTGAAGGAACTATATTAACTATAATAAGAGCAGCAGGAGAAGCAGCAGATAAAAGTAGAAGAAAAAATGTATTAGAATTAATGAAGGATACTTGTGAACATAGTAGTGAGATATTAAGTAAAACTCCAGAAATGTTACCAGTTCTAAAAGAAGCTAAAGTAGTGGATGCTGGTGGTGCTGGATTATTAATTATTTTACAAGGTATGTACGAAGTATTAGAAAAAAATCTAAAGGATGTTTCCATATCTCATGAGGAAAAAAACAAGGTAACTTATGAAGCGGCTAAAAGTATAAAAGAAGAAGATATAAAGTTTGGATACTGTACAGAATTCTTCATAGTATCAAAGGATGCAGATGTAGATAAATTTAAAAAAGATTTAGAAACTCATGGAGATTCAATGATAGTAGTTGGATCTGATGATTTAGTAAAGGTTCATATTCACACAAATGATCCAGGAAAAGTTTTATCAAAAGCGATAAAATTAGGACCTTTGTCTAAAATAAAAATTGACAATATGAGAGAACAACATAGACATATATTAGAGGATGAAGATTTAAAAGATGTGTCAACAGTAGAAACTATAGAAAATAGTGAAAAGAAAGAATATGCATTTATATCAGTAGCTTTGGGAGAAGGAATCAGAGACATATTTAACGATTTAGGGGTAGACTTTATAATAGAAGGTGGTCAAACAATGAACCCTAGTACAGAAGATATAATTAAAGCTATAGATAAAATAAATGCAGAAAACATATTTATTCTTCCAAATAATAAAAATATAATTATGGCTGCAAAACAAGCAAAAGAATTATCAGATAAAAATATACATGTAATAGAAACTAAAACAATACCTCAAGGTGTAACAGCACTTACAATGTTTAATTTTGAAGGTAGTTTAGAGGATAATATAAATGCTATGGAAGAAGGTATAAAGGGAGTAAAAACAGGATCTGTAACCTACGCTGTAAGAGATACAGAAGTAGATGGTAAAGCAATAAAATCAGGGGATATAATTGGTATTAAAGAAGGAAACATAGAAGAAGTAGGTAATGATATTTATGAAGTTTGTGAAAAATTAATAAAAGATATGGTAACTGAAGATAGTGAACTTATTACTTTATTTTATGGAGAAGATTGCGATGAAGATAAAGTAAATGAATTCTTAGAAAAAATGGAAGAAACTTATGAAGATCTAGATGTTCAATGTTTTGAAGGAAAACAGCCATTATATTATTTCATTATCTCTGTTGAATAAAAAAAGCCATTTGGCTTTTTTTATTTAATTAGAAAAATAGGTGTGGAGTGATAACACATGGATATATATAATAGTGTAGGTGTATTAAAAGGAGTAGGACCTAAAACTTTAGAAAACTTAAATAAATGCGGTATATTTACAATAATAGATTTATTATTATATTTTCCAAGAGATTATAAAATTATAAAAACTTGTACTAGTTTAAAAGATGCTTTAGAGAAACAAGAAATAATTATAACTGCAGAAGTTTTAGAAATAAAAAGAGATGTACGAACTAGATCTGGTAAAGTGATATCCACAATAATATTACAAAATGAAGAAGAGAGAATAAAATGTAGGTGGTTTAATCAACCCTACATTAAAAATAGATTTCGAATAGGTAAGAAGTACACTCTTAATGGAAAATTAGATGTATACAAAGGAGAAAAATTAATTATAAATCCCAAAACAGTTGAGAAAAATGCTGAAGCAACTAATTGTACAAAAGAAATAGTAATACCTATATATCCTTTAAGAGAAGGTGTAAAGAATAATACTTTAGTAAAATTAATAAAAGATGTTCTAGATAAATTAATAATAGATGAAAATTTACCTACATGGATTATGAAAAAGTATAATTTTTGTTCTTTAGATGAAAGTATTAGAGCTATTCATAACCCAATTAGTGAATCTCAGTTAGAATTTGCTAAAAGAAGATTAAAGTTTCAGGAACTTTTTACTTATTCATTAAAAATAGCCCTATTAAAAGAAAGTAGAAAACAAAGTAATAAAGGTATATCCTTTAAAATATATAAAGAGGAAATAAATAAACTGCAAGATAAATTAAATTTTCAGCTTACTAAGGCACAAAAAATAGTACTAGAAGAAATTTTAAAGGATCAAAATAAAAATATTTCAATGAATAGATTAGTACAAGGGGATGTTGGATCAGGCAAAACTATACTTGCTATAATTACACTACTTAATGTGGCTATGAATGGATATCAAGGAGTTTTAATGGTACCAACAGAAATATTAGCACAACAACATTTTATAGAAATTAAAAATTTACTTTCAGAATTTAATATAAGAGTAGAACTTTTATGTGGAAGCACATCAAATAAGGAAAAAAGCAATATAAAGGCAGCACTAAAGGGTGGAGAAATAGACATAATAATAGGAACTCATGCTTTAATAGAAGATGATGTAGAATTTGAAAAATTGGGAATTGTAATAACGGATGAACAGCATAGATTTGGAGTTATGCAGAGAAATAAATTATTTACAAAGGGTGAAGGTGCAGATATATTAGTAATGACTGCAACACCAATACCAAGAACCTTGAGTCTATACTTATATGGAGATCTAGATATTTCTATAATAGACGAATTGCCTCCAGGCAGACAAAAGGTAGATACTTATTTTATAAATGAAAAAAAACGGGATAGGATATACTCCTTTGCGTTAAAAGAAATTAATGAAGGAAGACAGGTATATGTAGTTTGTCCTCTAGTAGAGGAAAATGATCAATTGGAGTTAACTTCTGTGGAGGAACTTTATAAGGATTTAAAAGAAAACTATTTTAATGAAATAGAAATGGAGATACTACATGGTAAAATGACTCCAAAAGAAAAAAATGATATTATGCTGAGATTTAAAAATAATGAAATAAAAATATTAATATCCACAACTGTAATAGAAGTAGGTATTAATGTCCCTAATGCTACTATTATGGTGGTAGAAGGAGCGGAGAGATTTGGATTGGCACAACTCCATCAGCTAAGAGGAAGAGTTGGAAGAGGTAGTGAGAAGTCCTACTGTATTCTAATGGGAAATATTAAAAATATGAACACAAGAAAAAGAATGGAAACCTTAGTAAAAAGTAATGATGGATTCTTTATTGCGGAACAGGATTTAAAAATAAGAGGTAGTGGAGAACTATTTGGATTTAGACAACATGGAGAAGAAAATTTAATTCTATCTAATCCTATAGAGGATATAGAAATACTTAAAATAGCCCATAATGAATCACAAGAACTATTAAAAAGTAATAAAAAAGAGGATTTAAAAATTCTTGGATATTTAGGCGAAAAGATAGATAAACACAAAGAATATATTTGTTTTAATTAAATGTAATTTTTTATAAAGACTTTGTGAAAAAATAATAAATATGATAAAATTATAACAAAAACTACATAGTTAATAGTCAGGAGGATAAAAATGAGAATAATAGCAGGTAGTGCAAGAGGCAGAAAAATTCTACCACCAGAAGGTATGAATACAAGGCCTACTCTTGATAGAGTCAAGGAAAATATCTTTAATATGATACAAGTACATGTTTATGGAGCAAAAACTTTAGACCTTTTTGCAGGTACGGGAAGTTTAGGATTAGAAGCTGTAAGTAGAGGAGCTTCTGAATGTTATCTCATAGATAGATTTCCTAAAACTTATAGTTTATTAGAAACTAATGTTAAAAATCTTGGATTTGAAGATAAATGTAAATGCCTTAACATGGATTCTTATGATGCCTTAACTTTTCTAAAAGAAAAGGGAGAGGAATTTGATTTGATATTTATTGACCCTCCATACTTAAAGGATATGGTGCCTTCAGCTATAGAGAAAATAGATGAATATAACCTTTTAAAAGAGGATGGTATTATATCTATAAAAATTGATTCAAAAGAGGAAATATTTGAGGGTAGTGAGCATATTAAACTAGTAAGAATTAAAAGATATGGAAATACCACAGTATGCTTTTATAGACATAAGGAGGATTAAAATGAATATTGCAGTGTATCCAGGAAGTTTTGATCCTATAACTAATGGACATTTAGACATAATTAAAAGAGCTTCCCAAGTTTTTGATAAAGTAGTAGTAGGAATTTTAGTAAATCCAGATAAAAAAGGATTATTTTCTATAGAGGAAAGAGAAAAATTAATATCAAGAGTAGTAAAGGATATGCCTAATGTTGAAGTTAGAAGTTTTAGTGGACTTTTAGTGGATTTTATGAAGGAAGAAAATATTAAGGTCATTATAAAGGGGTTAAGGGCTATGTCAGATTTTGAATATGAATTTCAAATGGCTCTTATGAATAAAAAGTTAAATCCAGATATAGAAACCTTATTTATGATGACTTGTGCTCAATACTCTTATTTAAGTTCTTCATCAATAAAGCAAGTTGCTATGTTTGGAGGATGCATAAAAGGGCTTGTACCTGATGAAATAATAGAGGATATATGTAAGAAGTCAAATAATAAATAGGAGGTGCTTTAATGGATGTAATAAAGCTCTTAGAATATCTACAAGATATCATAGAAACTTCTTCTAAGGTTCCTATGACAGGAAGGGTAGTTGTAGATAGAAAGGAGATATTAGATGTTATAGACAGAATAATGAATGAACTTCCAGCTGAAATAAAGAAAGCACAATTTATATGCGATAGGAAAGAAAAAATAATAGAAGAGGGAGAAAGAGAAAGGGATAGGCTTCAAAAGGAAAGCTTAGAAATGTTTCGTGAAAGAGTAAATGAACATAATATAACAAAGGAAGCTGAAATTGTAGCTAGAGACATAATAAGTTCTGCTGAAGCAGATGCTAAGTCTATTAGATTAGGAGCACGAGACTATACTCATGACGTAATTTCTTCTTTAGAAAAAGATGTGTTACGCTATAGAGAGAAATTAATGGACAACATAAAAGAGGAAATGGAAAAATTTGTCCATTCCCTTGAAAATGATTTTAAAGATACAACAAAAATTCTACAAAACAATTTAAAAGAATTAGAACAAATGAATAAGTAATTACTTCACTCTTATTTCTTTATAGTTAAATACTACAAAAGGTAACAGGAGTAAAATAATTATAATAAAAACTAATTTATTTTCAATTATTGTAGGGTTGTTAAATATAAAAGCAGAGCTCTTTCTATAAAGATATTTATAAAGTAATAGTGAGTATATACTGCAAAATATGCCTTGAATTAGTTTATATCCAACGTAGTATTTTGAGGAAAATTTCAATCTACTCATAAAAGAATTACACTGCCATATTATACATATACCGCTAAAACCTAATAAAAATCCTAAAACTAATATTTTTATATCTAAAGATATAGAGGCGTGGGAAATTAAATTACATCCATTAGTAATTTCTAGAATTCCAAGAATAAACCCCTGAGTTAATTCATTAGGGAGTTTAAATAAATTATATAGTAAATTTGAAATAGCATTAAATATAATGCTATTTTTTATTATTTCATTGAGTATAAAAAATAAAGTTACAAAGCCCCCGACTAAAGTGGAAGTTTTTATAGCATTTTCTATGGAGCTTTTTAAAGTAGTTCCCATATCAAAAGGAGAATTTTTTTTATTAAAAGAATAATCTTTAATATTAGCTTTATTAGGTATTATAAGCCCCATAGTAAAGCAAGATAAGTAACTTGCTATTAAAAAAATGTATCCTAAAGTTTTATCTTTAAGCATGGATGCACCTAAAGTACCTACTATAAAAAGTGGGCTTGCACTTGAAGCTATGTTTAAAAGTCGTCTACAGGTATAAAAATCTATAAGACCTTCTTCATATAAATCACAAGAATATTTTGCTCCTAAAGGATAGCCACATAAGGCGCTTACAACCAAAGGAAAACTGCATTGTTTAGGCAATTTAAGTGGATGACATAGTATCTTACCAAGTAGTTTGGAGTATATGCTCACTCCGTTTGAATACAATATTAAATTTGATATAACTAAAAAAGGGAAAAGTGAAGGAAATACTTTATAAAAAAATAAACTTATTCCCTGCAAACAACTATCAATACATTTTAATGGATTTAAAATAAAAAATAATATGAGTAAAGTACACATAAAAGTTAAAACATAAGATAAATCTTTAATATAATGGATTAATGCAATTGATAGTAAAATCATAATAAAATATATTACAAAAACCAAAATTAACCTCTTTAATAGATTGCTATATTACAATGTATATGGAGAGTTTTTGAAATTATTCTTTTAGATTAACTTTGGTAAACAACTAACAAAGAATAGTGCCAGAGTACTTGATGGTGTTTCATGTTATAATATGAAAGATAATGTACACTATTTTTTACTTAACTGCTTATTATGATATTTTGAAAGAGTAAGTATAGCTACTATAGAACCTATTAATGCAAAAAGCATGTCCCATTGAGTATCCCATATATCTCCTTGAGTTCCTAAAAAGGCTTCCGCAGCTGTCCCTGTAAATTTTGCTACTGCAAATTCAATTAATTCATAGGATGCGCTAATAGCTAAACATATACAAACAATTATAAATTCCAACCATTTCTTTTTAGTTACAATATTATTTCTTATCAAGATTTCCCTTGCAATTATAGCAGGTATAAAACCTTGAGAAAAATGACCTAATCTATCATAATAATTTCTATTTAAATTAAAAACATCTCTTATTACATTAAATAAAGGCATTTGAGCATAGGTATAATGCCCACCTACTATTAAGATAAGAGCATGAACCCAAATTAAAATATAAACTAAATTAGTAAATTTAAATTTACAATAAATAATGATTAATACAAATCCACCTATTATTGCAGGAAGAACTTCTAAAATCCAAGTAAACTTATCAAAAGGATTAATACCCGACCATATTAAAATTATTAGTATACTATTTATTAAAAATAAGTGTAGAGTTTTATCTTTCATATATTAGTTTTCTCCTTTAAATTTATTAGTTAATTATAAAATTGGGACGGTTAATGCAATTTTATCATAAAAGTGGTAAAATCACATTAACCGTCCCTCCAATTTATTCATTTTAAAACTGGTTTTTTTAAGAAGTCATCTAAGGGATTTACTTTTTTATTTAAAAGACTGTAGCATTTAGTGGCATTTATATCTAAATTAAGAGTACTATCTATTTTTTTAGGTATTTTATTTATAATTGGTATATTAGAACTTTTTTTAATAAGTTTTAATATATCCTGTCCTTTTCTATTAAAACCTAGTATTCTAGCATAGGGACAAGGTTTTCTCCTCAGCTCATCACTATTAATCATATCCATTCCAATGAAATAATGACATAGTATTCTCTTTATTCTAGTGTAGGTATATCGTTTTGTCTTTATCATGTCCATGGCTTCTTTTAAGGTATTACATGTGTCTAAAGCTCTATATATTCTATTGTGAATACCCTCTGAAACATCGGGAAGATTTTCTATAGAGCCAGTATTAGAAAAATATTTATGTTTTATATAAGTAAACATATCCTCTTCAAAAGGAAATTTACATTGTTCATTTTGAAAATTTTTAAGCATATTTAATACGGTTTCAGGTACTGATTTTACTAAGTTATCTAAATTTTCATTATTTCCTATATATTCTCTTATAGCAGTAGCGCTTGACAAATTATCCCTTAAATGCAAACAATTATAATGAGAACCTTGACGTTTTACAGTAAAAGGCTTAATATTACTATTAATTTTAAATAAATTTTTGCAGTATTCTAGAGCGAGTATGTTATTTGATAAACATAAAACATTGTTAAAATCAAAACTATTTTTTCCTTTTCTCATAAAGTTTATTAGTGCTTTTTCACGAGCATTTGGAAAAGATATACCTTTATCTATAAAATTTTTTAAATCTTCTTTAAAACTTAAAGGTTCTTCCTGTAAAATCTTTGAAGTTTTTAATATTATATCTATATTGCCAAGTTCACTCCCAAAACATAAGTTATTTACTATGTTTATACCATCTAAAAGAGATGTAGCTCCGTAAGCGAAAAATTCAGCTGAGGAGGTGCTATATATAGTAGGTAGTTCCAAAACTAAATCCACTCCGTTTAAAAGGGCTAATTTTGCTCTAGTCCACTTATCCAATAGAGCGGGGCTTCCTCTCTGAACAAAATGTCCACTCATTACTGCAACTATTCCATCACAATCAGTTATTTCTTTAGTTTTATTTAAATGATATAAATGTCCATTGTGAAAGGGATTATATTCTACTATTACACCAGTTATATTCAAAAAATATTCCTCCTTAGGATAAATAATTGTTTAAAATTCTTTTAATAGTCAAAAATATTATACAATATATTAATTAACATATAAACATTGATATTATTTTAACATTTTTATGAACTGATATATCCCATAAATGTATATTTTATTAAACTATATAACCTATATGTTATAAAAATAGCAATCTATTTTAAAAACACCACTTGAAACTTATATAGAAAAAGTCTTATATTAATATATGGGTATAATATGACCCACAAACAAATCACTAATGTGAAATGTGAAGGGAGATAATACGTACATGAAATTAATGGAAGAAATTTGGGCTAAAGCAAAAGCTAATAAAAAGAAAATTGTTTTACCTGAAGGTGAAGAAGAAAGAAATATTGAGGCTTGTAGTAAGATAATAGAAAACGCGATAGCAGATGTAGTTCTAGTAGGAAATCCTGAAAGGATTAAAGAAATAGCAAATAAATTAGGAGTAAATGTGGATGGGGCAGAAATAGTGGACCCTGAAACTTCAGATAAGACAGCAGATTATGCTAAAGCACTTTATGAACTTAGAAAACATAAGGGAGTAACTATTGAAAAAGCAGAAAAAATAATTAGAGATCCATTATACTTTGGAACAATGATGGTTCAGAAAAATGATGTTGATGGCATGGTATCTGGTGCAATACACACTACAGGAGACCTTTTAAGACCAGGACTTCAAATAGTTAAGACAGCACCAGGAACATCAGTAGTATCTAGTTCTTTTATAATGATGGTTCCAGGTTCTAAATTTGGAAATGAAGGACTTTTACTATTTGCAGATTGTGCAGTAAATCCAAATCCAACAGCAGAAGATTTAGCATCAATTGCTATATCAACAGCAGAAACAGCTAAAAATTTATGTGGATTAGATCCTAAAGTAGCATTATTATCCTTCTCAACTCAAGGAAGTGCTAGCCACGATTTAGTAGATAAAGTTGTAACTGCAACTAAACTTGCAAAAGAAAAAAGACCGGATTTAGCAATAGACGGAGAATTACAATTAGATGCGGCTATAGTTAAAAGTGTTGCAGATTTAAAAGCACCAAATAGCGAAGTTGCAGGGAAAGCAAATGTTTTAGTGTTCCCTGATTTACAAGCAGGAAATATAGGATATAAATTAGTTCAAAGATTTGCTAATGCAGAGGCTATAGGACCTATAACTCAAGGTTTTGCTAAGCCAATAAACGATTTATCAAGAGGTTGTACTTCAGATGACATAGTAAACGTAGTAGCTGTTACTGCAGTGCAAGCTCAAAACCAATAAAAGGTAGTTAACCATTAAAATATATTAAGGTTCAAACTGAAAGGAGATTTTAAATTGAAAATTTTAGTAATAAATTGTGGCAGTTCATCTCTTAAATATCAATTTATAAACATGACCAACGAAGACGTTTTAGCTAAAGGACTTGTAGAAAGAATAGGGATGGAAGGTTCTATTTTAACTCATAAAGTTAATGATGAAAAATATGTAATACAAGAACCTATGAAGGATCATAAAGATGCTATAAAATTGGTTTTAGACGCTTTAACTGATAAGGAACATGGTGTTATAGAGGATATGTCCGAAATATCCTCAGTTGGACACAGAGTGGTTCATGGAGGAGAAAAATATGCAAATTCTGTATTAATAGACGAAGATGTAATGAAATCTTTAGAAGAATGCATAAAACTTGCTCCATTACACAATCCACCAAATATTATAGGTATAAATGCATGTAAAGCTTTAATGCCAAATACTCCAATGGTTGCAGTATTTGATACAGCTTTCCATCAAACTATACCAGAATATGCTTATATATATCCATTACCATATGAACTATATAAAAAATATGGAATAAGAAAATATGGATTCCACGGAACATCACATAGATATGTATCTAAAAGAGTAGCAGAGTTGATGGGTAAAGACATAAAAGACTTAAAAATAATAACTTGTCATCTTGGAAATGGTGCAAGTATTTGTGCTGTTAATGAAGGAAAATCCGTTGAAACTAGCATGGGCTTTACACCACTTGAAGGAATAGCTATGGGAACAAGATCAGGAAGTATAGATCCAGCGATATTACCATTTTTAATGAAAGAATTAAACTTAAATTTAGATGATTTAAATAATCTTTTAAATAAAAAATCTGGTGTATATGGAATATCTGGAGTTAGTAGTGACTTTAGAGATATAGAAGAAGCGGCTGAAGAAGGAAATGATAGAGCTAAACTTGCATTAGATGTTTTCCATTACAAGGTTAGAAGATTTATAGGTTCTTATGCTGCAGCTATGGGTGGAGTAGATTGTGTTGTATTTACAGCAGGACTTGGAGAAAACTCTGCAGAAAGTAGAGAAGAAATATGCAAAAACTTAGAATTCTTAGGAATAAAAATAAATGAAAAGAAGAATAATGAAGGAAGAGGATTTGCCAAAGTTATAAGTGAAGACAACTCAAAAGTAAAGGTTTTTGTAATACCAACAGACGAAGAACTTATGATAGCAAGAGATACTAATGAAATTGTTAGTAATCTTAAATAGGAAAATTTAAATAAATCTTGACTTTTAATTCCTGTCTTTATATAATAAATTGTGGCTAAGCATTGAGGTGAGTTTTATGAAAATAGATGTATCAAAGCTATTAAAAAAAGAAATAGCTAAAGAGGACATTGATGTAACCATTGAATCAACACAGTTTGAACATGGTGGTGAAATTATTAGGTTTTTAGCACCTATCCATTTTAAGGGTAGCGTAACTAGTGTTGAAAATACATTAGTACTTGAAGGGCTTTTTGATACAAAAATTGAGTTAAGCTGTTCAAGATGTTTAGAGAACATAAAAAAAGACGTGGAGGTAAAAGTTAGAGAAACTTTTACTGCAAATGAAGCTGATAAAGATGGATTTGACATCTTTATAGAAGATAATATTATTGATATAATGGAAATCATAGAAAATAATATTATAACAATTTTGCCAGTGAAAAAACTTTGTAAAGAAGATTGTAAGGGTTTATGTCCTAAATGTGGAACAAATCTCAATTATAACAAATGTAATTGTGACAAAGATGATAATATTGATCCAAGGATGGCAAAATTAAAAGATTTCTTTGCATCTAACTAAGGAGGTGTTTGTAGTGGCAAATCCAAAGAGAAAAACTTCAAAAGCTAGAAGAGATTCAAGAAGAGCTCAGAATTATAAGATGAGTGCTCCTGGAATAGTAGAATGTCCTCAATGCCATGAAATGAAGCTTGCTCACAGAGTTTGTAAGAGCTGTGGACATTATAAAGGAAAAGAAGTTGTAGCTAGCGAAGCTTAATAAATCCCAACAATAACATTCTACTAATTTTGGTAAAATGTAAGATTGTTAAAGAATAAAAAGAAAGTCTTTAGACTTTCTTTTATTTTTTATGTACAAACATGATTTGTAATCAATGTAGTCGTATAGAAATAATATTTATGATACAATTTATATTAGTTAATAGATAATAGTGAATAGTTTAGGTGAGATTTTTATATAATTAAAAACTTTTCGTAATGATAATAGAGAAAAGTTACCCAAGTTGTTCATTATTCATTATAAGGTGCCATGAACTTTAGGAAGGGGAGTGAAAGTATGAAAATAGCTGTAGACGGCATGGGAGGGGATTTTGCACCTAAGGAAGTAGTTGCTGGTTGTGTAGATGCCCTTAATGAAAACAAAGATTTACATATAGTAATAACGGGTAAAGAAGAATTAATAAAAAAAGAATTAGAAGGACATAACTATGATGAAGATAGAATAGAAGTTTTAGATGCTAGGGAAGTTATATCTACAAATGATTCACCAGTTATGGCAATAAGAAGAAAAAAAGATTCTAGTTTGAACAAAGGTTTACAATTAGTAAAAGAAAAGAAAGTTGAAGGTATAATCTCTGCTGGAAGTACTGGGGCTTTTATGGCAGGTTCTTTATTTATAGTAGGTAGAATAAAGGGTATAGATAGACCTGCACTAGCTCCGATAATGCCAGGTAAAAATGCTCCTTTTATGGTTATAGATGTAGGGGCAAATGCAGAGTGTAAGCCTCAAAATTTATTACAATTTGCATTAATGGGCAAAATATATTTTGAGAAAATATTAAATGTAAAAAATCCTACAATAGGTTTAGTTAATATTGGTGTAGAAGAAGAAAAAGGCACAGAATTAACAAAAGAAGCATATAAATTATTAAAGAACTCTGGTTTAAATTTTATAGGTAATGTGGAGCCTAGAGATATACCAACAGGTGATGTAAATATATTGGTATGTGACGGCTTTACAGGGAATACGATTTTAAAAACCTATGAAGGAGTAGCTCAGAATATATTTGAAATTTTAAAAGCTGAAATAATGAGCAGTTTCCAAGGGAAAATAGGAGGAGCTTTATTAAAGCCTTCTTTTAAAAATATAAAAAAGAAATTTAACTATAAAGAATACGGTGGTGCGGCTTTCATTGGCGTAGAAGGTATTTGTGTAAAAGCTCATGGGTCATCAGATAGAAAAGCTTTTAAAAATGCTATAAAACAATGTATAAATTTCCATAAAGGTAATATTATTAATAATATAAAAGAAGAACTCGTTAATATAGAAACTTTACACTAAATAAAAATTTTGCTTCATAAAATTTTTATGTTGTAAATTCTTGACGGTAACAGCAATATGTAATATTATCTAATTATAAGTTTGTAGGGAGGTGAAATATATGATACTTGATAAGGTTAAAGACATAATTTCAGAACAATTAGGTATAGATCCAGAAGAAATAAAAATGGAATCTTCATTTGTAGACGATTTAGGAGCTGACTCTTTAGATGTAGTAGAGTTAATTATGGCCCTAGAAACTGAATTCGACTTAGAAATAGCCGACGAAGATGCTGAAAAGGTAGCTACTGTGGGAGATGTTGTGGAATACTTAAGAAATCATGTTGAAGATTAAAATATAAGTCCCGTAGATAAACGGGGCTTTAAATTTATTTTAAGAAAATCTAAGTTTATTGTTGAATTTGTTAATCCTAGCAAATTGAATAATAAACTTCTTTATTTAAAAGGAGTTTTAGAATTATGAATAAATACATGGATTTGAAAGATCTTCAAAATAAAATAGAAATAAAATTTGAAAATATAAAGTTATTACATATAGCTCTAACTCATAGTTCATATGCAAATGAAAAAAAGAGAATACAATACAATGAAAGACTAGAATTTTTGGGTGATTCTGTACTACAATTAGTTATAACGGAATATTTATTTATGAACTATAAGGATAAATCAGAAGGAGAGCTTTCAAAAAAAAGGGCTTTAATCGTATGTGAGAATTCCTTATTTAGTATAGCTAAAAATTTGGAATTAGGAGAATATATAAAGATGAGCAAAGGAGAAGAACTAACAGGTGGTAGAGAAAGAATCTCTATTTTAGCAGATGCTGTAGAGGCATTAATCGCTTCTATATATTTAGACAAAGGTATTGATGTAGTTCGAGAGTTTATATTAAAAAATTTTTATAATATAGTTGAAAAGGCCATGAAGGATGAGATAATACTTGATTATAAAACTAAACTACAGGAAATAATTCAAAAAGATGGAGACATACAAATAAATTATATTCTCATAAAACATGAAGGACCACCCCATAGAAGAAAATTTTATACAGAAGTAAAAATAAAAGATAATGTATTAGGTTATGGTATAGGATACAGCAAAAAAGAATCAGAACAAAATGCTGCTAAAAAAGCCATAGAAAATATGGAGGTTAATAAAGAATATGAGTAAAAAACATTATATAATTCCTATTTTCGTTCCTCATGAAGGATGCGTTCATAACTGTGTGTTTTGTAATCAGAACTCAATAACGGGAATAAGTGAAGTAATAGATGACAAATACACAAAAGATACTATAGAAACCTATTTACAGACTATAAATAAAACTCAAGAAACTATAATAGAAGTATCTTTTTTTGGAGGAAGTTTTACTGCAATAGATATAAATAAGCAAAAAAGGCTTTTGAAGGTGGCAAAGGAATATAAGGAAAAGGGACTTATAGATTTTATAAGATTATCAACAAGACCGGATTATATAGATGATGCTATATTAACTAATCTAAAGGATTACAAAGTAGATATTATAGAACTAGGAGTTCAATCTCTTGATGAAGAGGTATTAAAAAAATCCGCAAGAGGACATAGTGAAAAGGATGTAAAAGAGGCTTCCAAGCTAATACATGAATATGGATTTACTCTAGGTCATCAAGTGATGTTAGGGCTACCTGGAGATAGTTTTGAAAAGGATATAAAAACAGCCTTAAAGGTTATAGAGATGAAGCCTAAAATATGTAGAATATATCCAGCCCTTGTAATTAAGAATACTCCTATGGAGAAAATGTATAAAGAAGGAGTTTATCAGCCTTATACATTAGAGGAAGCAGTGGAAATTAGTAAAGAGTTATACAATATATTCACTGAAAATAATATAGAGGTAATAAGAATAGGATTACAACCTACAGAAGAGATAAATGAAGGTGGTGAACTAGTAGCGGGACCTTTTCATCCGGCTTTTAGAGAATTGGTGGAAGGTAAGCTTATAAATGAAAGAATTTTAGACTATTTACAGGACAAAAATTATGAGAAAGTAGAAATAGAGATAAATCCTAAAACCATATCAAAATTATATTCAAATAAAAAAGAATTTTTTTATGACACATTAAATAAATTAAAATTAAATAACATTAAAGTAATACAAAATTCTTCTCTAGGGGAAAAATTAATAGGTATTAAGTATGACGAAATTTATAATATTTTAGCGATACATAAAAAAATCTAAAAAGAGTATAAAGAAGGATATTTGACTAATATATAGAATAATTAATAAAGGATGTAAATGAATATATGTAAATTATAAGATCAAATTAATTATTTATGGTGGTATGGGAGGAATTATTTATGGAAATACTAAAAGTGTCAGCCAAATCAGAACCAAAATCAGTAGCAGGAGCACTAGCTGCGGCTATAAAAGAAAAGAATATTGCAGAAGTTCAAGCAGTAGGAGCAGGAGCTGTGAATCAAGCAATAAAAGCTATTGCCATAACTAGGGGATTTGTAGCACCAAATGGAGTAGATTTAGTAGTTATTCCAGCTTTTTCAGAAGTAAGTATAGAGGGGGAAGAAAGAACTGCAATTAAATTTATTGTAGAACCGAGATAGGAATTAAAAATTATTATTTAAACAAAAGGTTCATTTCAAAAATTTGAAATGAACCTTTTTTAGTGAATAGTGAATAACTAAATAAAAATTGTGCATTGCTAAAATTGAGTTTATAATATAAACTATATTGTTGTTGATACTTATTTAAGAGGTGAAATTATTATGAAAAAGAAACAAAGAGATAAAATGAAAAAATATATGGTATATTTTTTACTTATATCTTTTTTGGTTAGTATATTGCCTATGATTTTTACTAGATAGGGAGTTGTAGATATGTTTTTAAAATCACTTGAGATAAGAGGTTTTAAATCTTTTGCTAATAAAACAGAAATAAATTTTCAAAAAGGTATTACTGCTATAGTTGGACCAAATGGTAGTGGTAAAAGTAATATATCTGACGCAATAAGATGGGTACTAGGAGAACAGAGTATAAAAAATTTAAGGGGAGGAAAAATGGAAGATGTAATTTTTGCTGGAACTCAATTTAGAAAGCCAGTAGGACTTGCAAAGGTTTCATTAACCTTAGATAATAGTAAATCTGAGTTACCCTTGGATTATTCAGAAATAATGGTTTCAAGAATTATTTATAGATCTGGCGAGAGTGAGTATTTAATAAATAATAATAAATGTAGGTTGAAAGATATTCAAGAGTTGTTTATGGACACTGGTATAGGAAAAGAAGGATATTCTATAATAGGACAAGGTAAAATAGATGCTATATTAAGTGGAAAGCCAGAAGAAAGAAGAAGTCTTTTAGAAGAGGCGGCGGGTATAGTAAAATTTAAAAAGAGAAAAGAAGAAGCAGAAAGAAAGCTTGAAAAAACAGAAGAGAATATCATAAGAATACAGGATATAACGTCAACTTATATGGAGAGACTTGGACCTTTAGAAAAAGAAAGTAAAAAAGCTAAAGAATTTTTAAACCTAAGTAATAATTTAAAAGAAAAAGAAATAAATATAATTTTGTACTCTATAGAAGAGTTAAACAGTAAAGTTGGACAACTTGATGAAAAAATAAAAGAAGTACAAGGTGAAATATCTAATTTGGAACTAAAAAAGAATGATTATAAAGAAAATCTAAAGAAATTAGGATTACAAATAGATAATTTAGAAGAAAGAATACAGGATAATAAAAAAGGATATTATAATAAAAAAGAAGAACATTCCAATTTGAAAAATGAAATATATATATTAAAAGAAAGAATAGATAATTTAAATAAATTCATAGAAAATGTATCTGATGAAATAAAAAAGGATAATATAAAGTTAGAAGAGATTTATAAATTTAAAAAAATAGGAGAAGAGCGATTCTCTAAAAATAAAAAATTGTTGGAAGAGTTATTAGTAGATTTTATAGAAAAAGAAGGACACATAGAAAACCTAAATAAGGAATTTAAAAACAAGGAGTTAGAATTAAAAAAGTGTAAAGAAGATCATATACAATATTTAAGTGAAATATCTAATTTAAAAAACAAAATGAGTCTAGTAGAGAATAATATAAAATCTACAAAAGATAAATTGATAAATCTTAAGGAAAATTATGAAAGTTGTATGAACTCTATAAAAATAAATATTACAACTTTAGAGGCTTTAAAAGATAAGGTAGAGGTAAGAAATATTACAAAAGAGAATCACCAAAATAAAATAAAAGAAAATAAAAAAGAAATAAGTAAGATAAACTCTATCTTAAATAGGAAAAACAAAGAAGTAAAAGATTTAAATATAAACTTTAATAAATTAATGGGTAACTATCAGTTTTTAAGCAATCTAGAAAGAGAATATGAAGGATACAATAAATCTGTTAAAAATCTAATGAAAGCTATACAAAGAGGCCATATTAAAAATGCTTTAAATAATTCCTTTGTAGTAGGAGAAGTTATAAATGTAAAAAAAGAATACGAACTATGTATGGAGATAGCTCTTGGAGGAGCCATATCAAATATAATAACTAGAGATGAGAATATAGCAAAAGAACTTATAAATTATTTAAAGATAAATAAATTAGGTAGAGCTACATTTTTGCCTTTAAATATTATTAAGGGAAATTCTATAGAATTATCCAAGGATATAAAAAATACTTCAGGTTATATAGGTATTGCCTGTGAACTTATTAATTACAAAGAGGAATTTTCACAAATTATAAAACATATTTTAGGAAGAACCATAATATGTGAAGACATGGACAAAGCTTTGAATATAGCTAAAAAGTTAAATTATAGATACAAAATAGTTACCCTTGCAGGAGAAATTATTAATGCAGGAGGAGCCTTAACAGGGGGAAGTGTTTATCAAGGCAAAAACTCTAATGTAATAGGTAGAAAAAGAGAAATAAAAGAGCTGCAAAGAGAAATAAAAGAAATAGAAAATAAAATAAAGTTAGAAACAGATGTAATAGAAAAAGATAAAAATAAATTGAGTTCTTTAGAAGAAAATTGTTTGAATTTAAAGGACGAAATATATTTTGAAGATATAGAAATAACTAAATTAACTGAAAAACTATACAGCATAGAAAAAGAAAATCTAAAACTAAAAGATAGAATGAAAATATTAAAAAATGAAAAAGAAACTCTTAATAAGGAATTAGAGGACTATGGAAAAGATGAAGAAGAGAATAAAGGTAATTTACTTTATTTAGAAAAAACGCAAAATGATAATGAAAAGAAAATACATATATTAGAAAATGAATTAAAAGACAAAGAAGAAAGCCTAAATAAATTAAAGGAAGGTCTAACTTTAAAGAGGATAGAAAAAGCTCAAATAGAAGAAGTCATATCAAACGATTTAAAAGAATTGGAAAGAACAGATACGGATGTAGAAAATTTAAAAAATAGTTTAGCAGGTAAATATGAAAGACTTAAAGCTTCTAAGATTAAATTACAAGAATACATAGAAAATTTAGATTCAAATAAAGGTTTAACTGAGGAAGTGGAAAAAAAATTAACTTTAATAGAGGAAACATTTAAGGAAGAAGAGATACAATTATTAAAACTTAAAGAAGACAAAAATAAGATACAAGGTGAAGAGGAAAATATAATAGATATAAAGGGGAAAAAAGAAGAGGTTTTCCATAAATATGATATAAGTATGACAAAGCTTCAAACTCAAAGAGAAAATTTATATAATAAGATTATGGAATATGAGGTAAATTCCTATGAAGAGGCATTAGAGTATAAAAAACCCATAGATAATTTGAATGATTATAGAAATTATATAAAAAATATTAAGACAGAAATAAATAAATTGGGTACAGTAAATGTTGGGGCCATACAAGAATATGAAAATACTAAAGAAAAATATGATTTTATGAGCTCTCAAAAAGAAGATCTTATTAATGCAAAGGATGAAATAACGCAGTTAATAGATGGAATGACTAATAAGATGAAAATTATATTTAAAGAAAACTTTCAAAAACTGAGAGAAAACTTTGATGAAACCTTTAAGGAGTTATTTAAGGGCGGGACTGCAGATTTACTTTTAAGTTCAGAAGACGAATTAAATGGAGCTATAGATATTACAGTTCAGCCACCAGGTAAAAAGCTTCAAAATATAAATCTTATGTCTGGAGGAGAAAAAGTATTATCAGCTATAGCTTTATTGTTTGCTATATTAAAGATGAAGCCTACACCTTTTTGCATATTAGATGAAATAGAAGCGGCATTAGATGATGCTAATGTAGTAAGATATGCAGAATTTTTAAAGTCATTTTCAAATAATATACAGTTTATAATAATAACTCATAGAAAAGGAAGTATGGAAGTTAGTAATGCTTTATATGGTATAACTATGGAAGAAAAAGGTGTATCAAAAGTTGTTTCTGTAGATTTAAAAAATTAGCGTAGTAAATAAGGAGGCAGTTTTAATGTTCGGAGGTTTTTTTGGAAAATTAAAAGAAGGATTAACGAAAACAAAGGATAATTTTACAGGTAAAATAAGTTCAATGCTTAATTTATATGTAAATATAGACGAGGATCTATTTGAGGAATTAGAAGAAATTCTTATTACATCAGATATAGGTGTGGAAACATCCTTAGATATAATAGATAATTTAAGAGAAAAAATAAAGGAAAAAAAAATAAAAGATCCAAAAGAAGTTATACCTTGTTTAAAAGAGGTTATTATTGACATGCTAGGAGATGAAGAGAATTCTATAATTCCAGAAAAAACACCAGAAATAATTTTAGTAATTGGTGTAAATGGAGTAGGAAAGACAACTTCTATAGGAAAAATGTCTCATAAATTAAAAAATAATGGATTTAAAGTTTTAATGGCTGCTGGAGATACCTTTAGAGCTGCTGCTATAGAACAGTTAGAAGTATGGAGTCAAAGAGCAGGTGTTGATATAATAAGGCAACAAGAGGGTTCAGATCCTGCAGCAGTTGTATTTGACAGTATACAGGCGGCTAAAGCAAGAAAAACAGATGTATTGATATGTGATACAGCAGGTAGACTTCATAATAAGAAAAATTTAATGGATGAACTTTCAAAAATAAATAGAATAGTTGAAAGAGAATACAGTGAAGCAAATAAAAAAACATATTTAGTTTTAGATGCCACCACAGGACAAAACGCACTTCAACAAGCAAAGCAGTTTACCCAGGTTTGTAATGTAGATGGAATAATATTGACCAAATTAGATGGTACTGCTAAGGGAGGAATAGTAATATCCATAAAGCATCAACTAAATATTCCTGTGAAATTAATAGGAGTTGGAGAAGGAATAGATGATCTTCAAAATTTCAATTCAAGAGAATTTGTAGAAGCCTTATTCTAATGAACAATTTAGGAGGATTTTCTTCCGTTTTACTCCAGAAAATCTTAATTTTGATTGAAGGCTCGTTTAGCTTCGCTAAACATTAAGGTTTTATAAAATTAAAATTTTTTTGTAATGATAATGGAGAAAAAAATATCAATAATCATTCATTATTAATTAAAAAAGGAGTCTGTTAAGTAAAAATACTTGACAGCTCTTTTTTTTTTTGATAATATATATTTTGTTCACTTAAAGGAGTAGGTTTCATGGAAGAAAAAATAGAAATGTCAATGTTACTAGACTTTTATGGAATTTTACTTACAGATAAACAAAAAAGCATTATGAACTTATACTGTAATGAAGATTTTTCTTTAGCAGAAATATCTGAACACACTAAAACCAGTAGGCAGGCAGTTCATGATATAATAAAAAGATGTGGTAAACTTCTTAAAAGCTATGAAGAAAAATTAAAACTTATGGGTAAACATATAGAGAAGATAAAAGCTAAAAAAAATATGTTAAATAAACTAGACTATTTAAAAGAAAACTGTAAGGAAGAAGAACTACAGAAGTTAATAGAAGAATTAAAAAATGAATTAAATAATAGTTTAGGAGGTTAGATATGGCATTTGATGGGTTAGCCTCTAAATTGCAGGAAACCTTTAAGAAACTTAGAGGTAAGGGAAAGCTTTCCGAAAAAGATATAAAAGAGGCTATGAGAGAAGTTAGATTGGCTCTTTTAGAAGCAGATGTTAACTATAAAATAGTTAAAGACTTTGTTAAAAGTGTAAGTGAAAAGTGTAATGGTAAAGAGGTTTTAGAAAGTCTTACTCCAGGGCAACAAGTAGTTAAAATCGTAAACGACGAATTAATAGAACTTATGGGGAGTAAGGAAAGTGAAATAAACTTTGAAGCCAATAAACCTACAGTAATAATGTTAGTTGGTCTTCAAGGGGCAGGTAAAACTACCATGGCAGGTAAACTTGCTTTGCAACTTAGAAAAAAGAACAAGAAACCTTTATTAGTAGCTTGCGACATATATAGACCTGCGGCAATAAAGCAATTACAGGTTGTAGGAAGTCAAATTGATGTTCCAGTATTTACACTGGGAGATAAAACAAATCCTGTAGATATATCTAAAGCTGCAATAAAACATGCAAAGGAAAACAATTTAAATACTATAATTATAGATACAGCAGGACGACTTCATATTGATGAAAATCTAATGGATGAATTAAAATCTATTAAAGAAAACATAGAGCCTAATGAAGTTTTGCTAGTAGTGGATTCTATGACAGGACAGGATGCTATAAATGTAGCTGAAAGCTTTAATGAAAAGTTAAATATAAGTGGAGTTATCCTAACAAAACTTGATGGTGATACCAGAGGTGGTGCTGCATTATCAATTAAAGCAATGACAGGAAAGCCTATAAAGTTTATAGGTATTGG
Organism: Clostridium tetani; assembly: GCF_900167265.1. Classification (GTDB taxonomy): domain Bacteria; phylum Bacillota; class Clostridia; order Clostridiales; family Clostridiaceae; genus Clostridium_G; species Clostridium_G tetani. The sequence continues at coordinate 68,428 of NZ_FUWT01000008.1, read as the reverse complement.
AGAAAAAATGAATGACCTAGAAGTGTTCTATCCTGAAAGGATGGCATCAAGAATTCTAGGCATGGGAGATGTACTAAGCCTTATTGAAAAAGCTGAACAAGAAATTGATAAAGATGAAGCTGAAAAAATAGGTAGTAGAATAATGAACCAAGAGTTCAACTTAGAAGATTTCCTTTCTGCAATGCAGCAAATGAAAAAATTAGGACCACTAAATAAATTAGTGGAAATGCTACCAGGTGCCAATAGTAAAGAACTTAAAGGTATTGACTTTGATAAAGGTGAAAAAGATCTTAAAAGAATAGAATCAATTATAAGTTCTATGACAATAAAAGAAAGAAAAAACCCTTCATTAGTAAGTGGTTCTCCTACTAGAAAAAAAAGAATTGCTAATGGTTCTGGTACCACAGTTCAGCAGGTAAACAAAATTTTAAAAGACTTTGAAAACATGAGAAAAATGATGAAGCAAATGAATGGAATACAAAAAGGATTTAAGAAAAAGAAAGGTCTTTTTGGAAAGTTTCCATTTTAATATAATAATTAATTCTATTTAAAGGAGGTGAAAAGTAAAATGGCAGTAAAGATAAGATTAAGAAGAATGGGTGCTAAAAAAGCTCCTTTCTACAGAGTAATTGTAGCTGATTCTAGATCTCCAAGAAACGGAAGATTTATAGAAGAAATAGGATACTATAATCCAACAACTGAACCAGTTACAGTTAAAATAGACGAAGAAAAAGCAATCAATTGGGTGAAAAATGGTGCTCAACCTACAGATGTAGTTAAAAAGCTTTTTGTAAGAACTGGTATCAATGAAAAGCTTGTTAAGTAATACGGGGGTGTAGTGCATGAAAGAGTTAGTAGAAATTATAGCAAAAGCCTTAGTGGATAACCCTGATATGGTTCAAGTTAATGAAATTGCTGGAGAGCAATCTATAATACTTGAATTAAAAGTTGCTCAAGAAGATATGGGAAAAGTAATAGGAAAACAGGGAAGAATAGCAAAAGCTATTAGAACTGTAGTTAAAGCAGCAGCAATTAAAGAAAATAAAAGAGTTGTTGTAGAAATAATATAATTATTTAGAAGAGAGTTAGGGTGTAAACCTAGCTCTTTTTTGAAAAGAGGTAAATTTATGGAACAATTTCTTAAAATAGGTCTTATTATAAATACCCACGGATTAAAAGGAGAACTAAAAGTAAACCCACAAACTGATAATATAGATAGATTCAAAAAGTTAAAAAGGGTTTACATAGCTGGAGAAGAAAAACAAGTAGAAGGATGTAAATTTTTAAATGATAAGGTAGTTTTAAAAATACAAGGTATAGATGGTATTGAAATTGCTAATAAATACAGAAATAAATATATAGAAGTTAAAAGAGAAGATGCAGTAGAGCTTCCAGAAGGTAGATACTATGTTGCAGATATTATAGGCTGTAAAGTATTAGACGAAGATGGAAACTACCTTGGTAAAGTAAAAGAGGTTATACATACTAAAAATAATGATGTATACTGGGTAGAAGGAAAAAAAGAATTATTAATTCCTGTTCTAAAGACTATTGTGGTTAAAATAGATATAGAAAATGAAGAAATAATAATAAAACCTGTAAAAACATGGCTTTTAGAATAGACATATTAACCCTTTTTCCTGATATGTTTAATATATTTAACCACAGTATTATGGGGAAAGCTTTAGAAAAGGATATAATTAATATAAATACCATAAATATAAGAGATTTTACAGAAGATAAACATAAAAAAGTAGATGACTACCCCTATGGTGGCGGAGCAGGAATGGTAATGTCACTTCAACCTATAGTCGATTCCTTAAAGAGGGTAAAAGAAAGCAATAGGGGAAAGGTTATATTTTTAGGACCAAGAGGAAAAACTTTTAGTCATGAAATGGCTAAGGAATTATCTAAAGAAGAAGAACTGATATTTTTATGTGGACACTATGAAGGAATAGATGAAAGATGCTATGATTACATAGATTTAGAGATTTCTCTGGGAGATTTTATCCTTACTGGAGGAGAAATGGCCTGTATACCTATAGTAGATAGTATATGCAGATTGATACCAGGTGTTTTGGGAAAAAATGAAAGTTTTATGGAAGAATCTTTTTATGAAGGGCTTTTAGAATATCCTCATTATACTAGACCAGAGAATTTTAAGGGAAAAGAGGTTCCTAAAATATTGTTATCTGGTCACCATGAAAATATCAGAAAATGGAGAAAGTCTAAATCCCTAAAAATAACAAAGAAAAGAAGACCAGATTTATTTAAAAAGTATAATCTTACAAAAGAAGATGAGAAACTTCTATCTAGTGAAGAATAAAAGTTTATGTTGAAAAATACATATACATATGATAAAATTATTTTCGTGCTAGTACGGGCGGTCCTCTGTTTATTGTAAGTAAATAAAGTATGAACGTCAAATAATGATTAGGAGGGAATGCACAATGTTAGATGTAATAAAAGCTATAGAAGCAGAACAAATTAGAACTGATTTACCAGCTTTTAAAGTAGGAGATACTGTAAAAGTACATGTTAAGATCAAAGAAGGAACAAGAGAAAGAATACAAGTATTTGAAGGTACTGTAATTAAAAGACAAAATGGTGGATTAAGAGAAACATTTACAGTTAGAAGACTTGCTTATGGAGTAGGTGTAGAAAGAACTTTCCCAGTTAACGCTCCTACAGTATCAAAGATTGAAATTGTAAGAAAAGGTAAAGTAAGAAGAGCTAAACTATTCTACTTAAGAGATAGAGTAGGTAAAGCTGCAAAAGTAAAAGAACGTAGATATTAAGAAAATGGGGCTTTGAAGAGTCCCTTTTTTTGCATATTAGGATGGTGATATATAATGGTAAAGGAATTAATTGAATTAGGAAAATCTATTTTAATAGCAATTATTGCTGCTTTTTTTATAATTACATTTATATTTGAAACAGTAAGTGTAGATGGTCATTCTATGTATCCCACTTTAAATAACAGGGATAGACTAATAGTTGAGAAGGTAACTTATTATTTTAGAGAACCCAAGAAGGGAGATATAGTAGTTATAAAATATCCTAAAAATCCAAAAGAAAAATTTATAAAAAGAGTTATAGCTACAGGTGGAGATAGAGTTAGAGTAGAGGACAATAAAGTTTATGTAAATGATGAACCTAAAGATGAAAATTATATTTTTGAACAAAATATGGAAGATTTTCATGAAGTGAAAATACCAGAAGGAACTATCTTTGTAATGGGTGATAACAGAAATAATAGTTTAGACAGTAGAGATGAAAGAGTGGGCTTTGTAAAGCTAAATATGGTAGTAGGAAAAGCTACATTAAGAATATATCCTTTTAAAAAGTGGGGTATGTTATCTGCTATAACAAATTAACTTCGGAAAGGAAGATTAACATGGATATAAACTGGTTTCCTGGTCATATGGCTAAAACTAGAAGAGAGTTAAAAGAAAATTTAAAAATGGTAGACGCAATTATAGAAATAAGGGATGCCAGAATAGTAAAATCTAGTGCCAATCCAGAAATAGAAAATATATGTGGAAACAAGCCTAGAATTATATTATTAAATAAAAGTGATCTAGGAGAAGAAAAGGTAACTAATGAATGGATAAAAGCTTTATCAGGAGAAAACACAAAGGTAATAGCAATAAATAGTCTTAAAGATTCTGGAATGAAGAAGATAAAGAATGCTATAGATGACCTTTTAAAAGAAAAAACTGAAAAATTAAAAGCTAAGGGTTTAAAGAATATAGTAAATAGAGTTATGGTAGTAGGTATTCCTAATGTTGGAAAATCTACTTTTATAAATAGAATGGCTAAAAGTAGTATAGCGAAGACTGGAGATAGACCAGGAGTTACTAAAAGTAGACAATGGATAAAAACAAAGATAGGTGTAGAACTTATGGATACTCCAGGTATACTTTGGCCTAAATTTGAAGATGAAAAGGTAGGATTAAACCTAGCCTTTACAGGTGCCATAAAAGATGAAATCATGGATATAGAAACCCTTGCATTAAATCTTATAGAAAGATTATCAGAGGACTATGGTGAAAATTTAAAAGAGAGATATAAATTAGATAAATTAGAGGAGATCCCTTTAGATAATATGGAGAATATAGCAAAAAAAAGAGGAGCTATATTAGGGAGAGGAGAAATAGATTATAATAGAGTAGCTATAATGATTTTAGATGAGTTTAGAGGTGGAAAACTGGGAAGGATATCTCTGGAAAAACCAGAATAGGTAAGGGAGATAATATGGAGAAAGAAATTTATAAAATGGACTTTAATGATATGACTTTTAAAGATATAAAAGATATTGTAGATGGAATGAAGAAAGTTGAAAATATAGAATGTTTAATATATATAAATGATATTCTAATGAAAGATAAAAGAAAAACAGTGCAAAATTTAAGTCAGAGCATTAATAAATTTATATGTAGAAGAGAAGAAGAAATAGTAAGATTAAAAAAAATGTATGATTTTGATAAAAAATTTGCTAATAATGTTCTAATTGCAGGAGTAGATGAGGTAGGAAGAGGACCATTAGCAGGACCAATCGTTGCAGCAGCTGTAATTTTAGATTTAAACTATAAAAACCATAATGATTTGTTTTATGGTTTGAAAGATTCCAAAAAGCTTAGAGCAAAGGAAAGGGAGAATTTATCTCATATAATAAAGGATAAAGCTCTATACTATAATATATTTGAGTTAGACAATCATATGATAGACACTAGTGGAATTGCTTGGTGCAATAATGAAGTTTTAAAAAAATCTACACTGGGTTTAGAGGTGACTCCTGGAATTGTAATATCTGATGGATTTAGCATAAAAAATATAAATATAAAAAATGAATACATAATAAAAGGAGATGCTAAAAGTGCAAGTATTGCAGCAGCATCTATTATAGCAAAAGTATATAGAGATAAAAAAATGGAGGAGTACTCTAAAATATATCCTCATTACGGATTTGAAAAAAATTCTGGTTATGGAACAGATGAACACACAAAGGCATTAAAAAAATACGGACCTTGCCCTATCCATAGAATGAGTTTTTTATCTAATTATATTTAATAGCTGGAGCTAAAAATTTTAGAGTTGAAATGCATCTTTAATTAATCTAATAGAATAGTCATCATTATAATTATTAAAGATAATTTCAATTACATCAAATCTAAAGTAAAATCTATTAAGCTTTTTTTTTAGAATATATAATTGGGCAGTTTTATATATCTTATATTGCTTTGCAAAATTAACTGATTCTCCAGGAGAACCATACAGATTTCCATATCTAGATTTTACTTCTAGAAAACTTATAATATCACCATCTTTTCCTATTATATCTATTTCTCCTACTCTGCATGAAAAATTTCTGTCTAGAATAATGTATCCATTTTGTATTAGATAGTTTTCTGCAACAGCCTCACCAATATTTCCTATTTGTTTATTATAGGAATTCATAAGTATTCCCCTTTCTTTTAAAACAATTGTCCTATAATATGAATAAAAGATTTCCTGACCAAAGGAAGAAAATCTACCTTAGTTATTCATTAATAAAAGTGTTCCACATTTTTATTATATTATACTATAATTTCAAGAAAATACCTATTGAAAAATTAATAAATATATTTTTAAAAGAAGTTTGAAAGACTTCTTTTTTTATTATAAAAAAAATTTTTTTGTCAACAATGATAAGGAGGTGAAGAAAAATATGGTAGTAAAAATAAATACAGCAACTTTTACAGGCATTGAAGGTATACCTATTAATGTAGAAGTGGATATTAATAGAGGGTTACCTAATTTTAACATAGTTGGAATGGCGGATACTTCTATTAAAGAATCAAAGGATAGGGTTAGAAGTGCCATAATAAATTCAGGATTTGAATTTCCGCTTGGAAAAATTACTGTTAATTTAGCTCCAGCAGATATAAAAAAAGAAGGAGCTCTTTTTGATTTACCTATAGCAATAGGTATACTATGTGCAACGGAACAAATAAAAATAGAAGATATTAAAGAGTATGTATTTTTAGGAGAATTATCTTTAGTAGGAGAGTTAAAAAAAGTAAAAGGAGCGTTGCCTATAGTTGTATCTGGTATAAAAAAAGAAATTAGCAATTATGTTATACCTATTGAAAATAAAAATGAATGTTCAATGATAGATAAAGCTAATATATATCCCTTTAATAATTTAATAGAAGTTATTAATTTCCTTCAATTTAAAGATGTATATCCTTATAAAACTAATTTTGAAAAGAGTAAAAAAAATGAAGAGAGGATTGATTTTCTTGATGTAATAGGTCAGGAAAGTGCTAAAAGAGCCCTAGAAGTTGCAGCAGCTGGAAACCATAATGTAATTTTATATGGTCCCCCAGGCACGGGAAAGACAATGCTTGCACAAAGAGTTACTACTATATTGCCAGAAATAACTTACGAAGAGTCTTTAGAATGTACAAAAATATATAGTGTAGCTGGATATTTAGATGAAGAACATGGGTTTATAAATGAAAGACCTTTTAGAGAGATACATAATACTTCAACAAAAATTGCATTAATAGGTGGAGGGAGAAAGCTACTTCCAGGGGAAATATCCCTAGCTCATAATGGAGTCTTATTTTTAGATGAAATATTAGAGTTCAATAAAGGTACATTAGAGTCTTTAAGGCAACCTATAGAAAATAGAAAAATAAAAATAACAAGAAGCACGGGAACTGTAGAATATCCATGTAATTGTATGTTGATTGCTTCATTAAACCCTTGTCCTTGTTCTAAAGATATATGTGTATGCACTCCCTACGAAAAAGAAAAATATATAAATAAATTATCTAGAGCTTTTTTAGATAGGATAGATATTTACACTTCTTTATCAAAAATACAATATAGCAAGATAAAAGAAGGGCAAAGAGGAGAAAGTTCAAAAGTTGTAAGACAGCGAATAAATAGTGCACGGGAAATTCAAAGACGGAGATTTAAAAAAGAAAATATTTTAACCAATGGAGAAATGAATATAAATAATATTATGAAATATTGTAAGCTAGATAAAAATTCTGTTAAATTTATGGAAAAAGTTTATAAAAAATTTAATTTTAGCACTAGAGTTTACTCTAGAATATTAAAAGTATCTAGAACCATTGCAGATTTAGATGAAAGAGAAAATATAATAGAAGAAGACTTAATTGAAGCTCTTCAGTATAGAAGGTTTTTAGAAAATATAGTATAAAAGAGGTGTATATATTATGGAGTTTGATATATGGTATTCATTAGTAAGATTCTCTAATAGAGATAAACTAAGTCTTTTAAAAAAATTTAAAAGCACTGAAAATATTTGGAGGAATGTTTGTAATAATAAGTTAGAAGTAGACCAAGATAAAAATATAATAAAATTAAGACATATTTTAAAGAAATATTGGGATGAAAATAGAATTAAAGAAATAAAAAATATATTAACATCAAAAAATATAGAAATAATAAATTATTATAGTGAAAATTACCCTAAAAATTTAAAGCCCTTTGAAGATGCTCCCTCTATACTATATTATAGAGGGGATATAGAAAAAATAAATTCAAATAAAAATTTAGCTATAGTTGGATCTAGAGACTACAGTTATTATGGAGAAAATGTAACTAGTATTATTTCTAGAGAAATGGCAAAAAATAATATTAATATAATAAGTGGTATGGCTAAAGGGATAGATGCCTTTGCCCATAAATATTCACTACAAGCAAAAGGTTACACTTGTGCTGTATTGGGTTCAGGAATAGATGTTATATATCCTTATATAAACAAGAATATATACTATAAATTATTAGAAGAAGGAAGTGTAATATCAGAATTTCTTCCAGGTATAAAACCCTATCCATATAACTTTCCTCTAAGAAATAGAATAATAAGTGGATTAAGCGATGCTGTAATTATAATAGAAGCTTCAGAAAAAAGTGGCTCTTTAATAACTGCTTCTTGTGCTCTAGAACAAGGCAAAGATGTTATGGCAGTACCTGGATCTATATTTTCTAAAAAAAGCATAGGAACAAATAAACTTATTAAAGACGGAGCATATCCTTTTACAACTATTGAAGACATTTATAATCTATTAAATATAAATTATAAAGAAAAAATTGAGATAGAAAAAAATAACTTGAATAAAATAGAAAATGAAATTTATACTGTAATAGAAGATACGCCAATTCATATAGATGATATAGTAAGAGTAACTAAAGTTGACATAAAGAGGTTATATGAGGTATTATTTGAATTGCAATTTAAAAATCATATAACTTGCCTTTCTGGCAATTATTATGTTAGAATTTCAAATAGCATTTAAAATAATAGGAAATTTAGGGGGTGAAACTCTGATAATATAAATATCAGAGATGATTATGGGACAAAAACTTATCATTGTGGAATCACCAGCAAAAGCAAAAACCATTGGAAAATACCTAGATAAAACTTATCATGTTGAAGCATCTATGGGACATATAAGAGATCTTCCAAAGAGTCAATTGGGAGTTGATATAGATAATAATTATGAACCCAAATATATAACTATTAGAGGAAAAGGAGAGCTTTTAACTAAAATAAAAAAACATGCTAAAAAATGCGATGAAATTTATTTGGCTACAGACCCTGATAGAGAGGGAGAAGCTATTTCTTGGCATTTATCTCAGGCACTAAAATTAGAGGATAATAAAAAATGTAGAATAGTATTTAATGAAATAACTAAAAGTGCAGTAAAAAATGCTATAAAGGAACCTAGAGAAATTGACATAGATTTAGTAAATGCTCAGCAAGCTAGAAGGGTATTGGATAGACTAGTAGGATATAAAATTAGCCCAATTCTATGGAGAAAAGTAAGATGGGGTTTAAGCGCAGGTAGAGTTCAATCTGTTGCATTAAAGATGATATGTGACAGAGAAAAAGAAATAGAAGAGTTTATTCCTAAAGAATATTGGACTATTGAATGTAAACTAAATAAAGATAGAAAAGATTTTTTAGTTAAACTAATATCAAAGGATAATAAAAAAATTGAAATAAATACAGAAGAAGAAAGTAATAATATAATCAAAGAGCTTAAACAAGGTCAATTTACGGTAGATAAGATAAAAAAGACCAACAAAAATAAAAATCCACTACCTCCATTTATAACAAGTACTCTACAGCAAGATGCTTATAGAAAATTAAATTTTTCAACAAAGAAGACCATGTCTGTAGCTCAGCAACTTTATGAAGGAATTGATATAAAAGGACATGGAACCGTAGGTCTTATAACTTATATGAGAACAGATTCTGTTAGAATATCTAAAGAGGCACAAAATAAGGCTAGACAATTTTTAGAAAATGTATATGGAAAAGAATATATACCAGAAAAGCCTAGAGATTATAAAGGTAAAAAAAATATTCAAGATGCCCATGAGGCAATAAGACCTACAAATATAGAAATAACACCTAAAATTGCTTTAGAAAATTTAAATTCAGATCAATATAAATTATATTCTTTAATCTGGAATAGATTTATGGCAAGTCAAATGGCAGCTTGTGTAATGGAAGTTAATTCTGTAGATGTAAAAAATAGTGAATATATTTTCAGAGCTACAGGTTCAATTGTTAAATTCGATGGTTTCATGATAATTTATGAATATTTAAATGAAGACGAAAAAGAAAATATAAATATTCCTAAGTTAGAAAAAGGAGAACTTCTTAAAGAAAAATCTATAGATAGCAAACAGCACTTTACACAACCACCAGGAAGATTTTCAGAAGCATCTTTAGTTAAAGTGTTGGAAGACAATGGAATAGGAAGACCAAGTACTTATGCTCCAATTATATCTACCTTATTAGAAAGAACCTATATAGAAAGGGAAAATAGAACTTTAAAATCTACAGAATTGGGAGTTATAGTAAATAATATTATGGTAGAATACTTTAAACCAGTAGTTGATGCTGAATTTACAGCAGAAATGGAAAATAAACTAGATAGTATTGAAGAAGGGAATGAAAATTGGAAGAATACAGTAGATGAATTTTATAGTCCATTAAAAGAACTTATAGAAACTGCAGAAAAAGAAGTGGAAAAGGTCACTTTAGAGGAAAAGGTTACAGACGTAAAATGCGAAAAATGTGGTAATAACATGGTGGTTAAGCATGGAAGATTTGGTGATTTCTTAGCTTGTCCAGGATATCCAGAATGTAAGAATACTAAACCTATAGTTCACCAACTAGATGTAAAATGTCCTAAATGCCATGGAGAAATAGTATTAAAAAAGAGCAAGAAAGGAAGAAAATTTTACGGGTGTAGCAATTATCCAAAATGTGATTTTGTAAGTTGGTTTGAACCAGTAGAAAGAAAATGTGATGTTTGTGGTAACTATATGGTAAAAAGATATACTAAAGCTAAAGGGGATTACATTGAGTGTTCAAATAAAGAATGTAAACACAAAATTATGCCAGAAAAAAAGCAGGAATAGGTATAAGTTTAAAAAAATCTTAAAAAAACAGTAGAAATGTTGAAATTTCACAATTTATATGATATTATAAATATTATTAAAAGGGGAATAATTCTAAAAATTAGGAAAATTTAAAAAAACTGAAATGTATGGTGTTATCTCGTTAACACGTTTAATCATTAATAAAATGTGGTTAGCATATAGTGGTTATACATAGATAGTAATAAAATTAAGAAGAGAAATTGCCCTATTAACAATAGATAAATAGAGGAGGAGTTACAAATGTCATCATTATTAGAGAAGACAAGACAACTAAACAAAATATTACAAAAATCTGGAGCAGAACCTGTGGTGTTTGACGATATATGTAATCTTTTAAGTGAAGTGTTATCTTGTAATGTTTATATAATAAGTAAGAAAGGCAAAATATTGGGATATGATCTTTCTACAGGATTTGAATGCCAGACAGTAAGAGACAAGGTAGTACCAGAAAAAAGATTCCCAGAACATTACAACAATAAATTATTGAATGTTCATGGAACTAAGTCAAATTTAGAAAATCAAGGAGAATGTGTTTTTGAATCAGGAGAAGATTGTGGTGTAAAAAATAAACTTACCACAATTGTACCTATTAACGGTAATAGGGAAAGATTAGGTACACTTTTATTAGCTAGATTTGATGTACCTTTTACTGATGATGATCTAATTATTTCTGAATACAGTGCTACTATAATAGGATTAGAAATACTAAGATCTAAGCAAGATGAAATAGAGGAAGAAGCAAGAAAGAAAGCAGTAGTTCAATTAGCAATAGGAACTCTTTCATACTCTGAATTAGAGGCAGTAGAACATATTTTTAATGAATTAGATGGGCCAGAAGGTCTATTAGTTGCCTCAAAAATAGCAGATAAAGTAGGAATAACTAGATCTGTGATAGTAAATGCATTAAGAAAATTTGAAAGTGCAGGAGTAATAGAATCTAGATCTTTAGGTATGAAGGGAACGCATATAAAGATATTAAACGACAGACTTTTAGAGGAATTGAAAAAAATTAAGTAATTTAAGGATACTTTTAAAAGTATCCCTTTTTTAGTATATGCTGTTTATGAATAATATTTTTCCAAAAAAATTATTGAATACATGGAAAGCATATGATATACTACTGTAGGTAATAAAAATACACACATAGCCTAATTTTATAAATGGTGCTTTTTTAAAAAGTAATTTATATATATGAGGGTTATGGAGGTAAAACCAAGGAGGTAAAATAATATGTCAGTTATATCAATGAAACAATTATTAGAAGCAGGTGTTCACTTTGGACATCAAACAAGAAGATGGAACCCTAAAATGGCTCCATATATCTTTACAGAAAGAAATGGTATATACATAATAGACCTACAAAAGACTGTAAAGAAAGTAGAGCAAGCGTACAACTTCATAAGAGAAGTTGCAGCAGAAGGAAAAGATGTTATATTTGTTGGTACTAAAAAACAAGCTCAAGAAGCAATCCAAGAAGAAGCTGTAAGATGCGATATGCACTTTGTTAATAATAGATGGCTAGGTGGAATGCTAACAAACTTCTCAACTATTAAAGGAAGAATAAGAACATTAGAAGAACTTGAACAAATGGAACAAGATGGAACATTTGAAGTGCTTCCTAAAAAAGAAGTTATAAAGTTAAAGTTAGAAGAAGAAAAACTAGAAAAGAACTTAGGTGGAATTAAAAACTTAAATGCTAATAATGTAGGAGCTATGTTTGTTGTAGATCCAAGAAAAGAAAAGAATGCTATATCAGAAGCAAAAATATTAGGTATACCAGTAGTTGCTATAGTGGATACAAACTGTGATCCAGATGAAGTAGATTATGTAATTCCAGGTAATGATGATGCTATAAGAGCGGTAAAATTAATTACTGCGAAAATGGCAGATGCAGTAATAGAAGGAAGACAAGGGGAACAATTAGCTGAGTAATCCAAAAAAACATTTTAAAAAAGGTAGATGATATTAATTCATTTACCTTTTAAAAAAAGAATTAATAACACAGGAGGTCATAAGTATGATAACTGCTAAAATGGTAAAAGAACTTAGAGAAATAACTGGTGCAGGTATGATGGATTGTAAAAAAGCTTTAACAGAAACTAATGGAGATACTGAAAAAGCTGTAGAAGTATTAAGAGAAAAAGGATTAGCTGCTGCGGCTAAAAAATCAGGAAGAATAGCAGCAGAAGGACTTGTAGAAACTTATATAGCTGAAGATAAAAAGAATGCTTCAATAGTAGAAGTAAACTGTGAAACAGATTTCGTAGCAGCAAATGAAGAGTTTAAAGGACTTGTTGCTAATATAGCAAAACAAGCTGCAAATACAAAGGCTGAAGATGTTGATTCTTTTATAGAAGAAAAATACATAGGAAGCGAAGAAGGTACAATTAAAGATGCAGTTACTGCATTAGTTGCAAAGCTTGGAGAAAATATGTCTGTAAGAAGATTTAAACAATTATCTGTTGAAAATGGAATAATTGAAAGTTATATACACGGAGATGGAAAAATAGGTGTATTAGTAGAATTAGAATGTGAAAAAGAAAGCGAAGTATTAAGTGAAGTAGCGAAAGATGTAGCAATGCAAGTAGCTGCAGTTAATCCTCCTTTCTTAGATAGAACATTTGTAGATGAAGAAACTTTAGACAAAGAAAGAGAAATCTACAGAGTTCAAGCTTTAAATGAAGGAAAACCTGAAAAAATTGTTGATAAAATGGTAGAAGGAAGAATTCAAAAATACTACAAAGAAAACTGCCTAGTTGAGCAAGTTTGGGTTAGAAATTCAGATTACACTATAGATAAATACGTTAAAGAAAAATCTAAAGAAGTTGGAGCAGATATAAAAGTTGCTAATTTTGTTAGATTTGAAAAAGGTGAAGGCATAGAAAAGAAAGAAGAAGATTTTGCAGAAGAAGTTAAGAAGCAAATGCAATAATTAAAGAGAGAACACTGAGTGTTCTCTTTTTTTGAGAAAATCACAGAAAACATCAATTGATACATCTATAACCAAAAATGCTTTTTGAAATAAAAGTTCTAAATTAAAAATTACATTGTAATTTTTAACAATTTGGAGGTATAATATAATATGAATGATATAAAGTATAAAAGAATTATGTTAAAATTATCTGGCGAAGCTTTGGCAGGAGAAAATGGATATGGTTTAGACTTTAAAGTAGTTAAAAGAATATCCAAAGAAATAAAAGAATTAGTAGATATGGGAGTAGAAATTGGAGCAGTAGTAGGCGGAGGCAACATTTGGAGAGGCAGAAATGGTGAGGATATGGACAGAACTACCGCAGACTATATGGGAATGCTTGCTACATGTATAAATGCTATGGCTTTACAAGACTCTTTAGAGCAATTAGGAGTTGATACAAGAGTTCAAACAGCTATTGAAATGAAAGAAGTTGCTGAGCCTTTTATAAGAAGAAGAGCTATGAGACACTTAGAAAAAGGTAGAGTTGTTATATTTGCAGCTGGTACAGGCAATCCATATTTCTCAACAGACACAACAGCAGCCCTAAGAGCGGCTGAAATAGAGGCAGATATAATACTATTAGCCAAAAAAGTAGATGGAGTATATGATAAAGATCCTCACAAACACGAAAAAGCACAAAAATTTGAAACTTTGACATACATAGATGTTTTGGATCAAGGTCTTCAAGTTATGGATTCTACAGCTACATCTTTATGTATGGATAATAATATACCTATACTAGTTTTTGCCTTAGATGCTCCAGGTAATATAAGAAAAGCTATTTCTGGAGAAAAAATAGGAACTATAGTATGTAAGGAATAAAGGGAGGAGTTTTTATGTTAAAAGAAATAATGAATACAGCTGAAGACAAAATGAGTAAGGCTTTATTAGCTTTAAAGAAAGACTTAGCCTCATTAAAGGCTGGAAGAGCAAATCCTGCTATGCTAGATAAAATAGAAGCAGAATATTATGGGACTATGACCCCTCTAAGTCAACTTGCTAATATATCTGTTCCGGAAGCAAGAATACTTCAAATACAACCTTGGGACAAATCTTCACTTAAAGCAATTGAAAAAGCTATACTTGTATCAGATTTAGGATTAAATCCTAATAATGATGGAACTATTATTAGATTGATTATACCTGAACTTACAGAAGAAACAAGAAGAAATATAGTAAAAACCGTAAAAAAATATGGAGAAGATACTAAAATAGCTATAAGATCTGTAAGAAGAGATGGTAATGATAAGATAAAGGATTTAAAATCCGATATGTCAGAAGATGATATCAAGAAAGCAGAAGAAGAAATTCAAAAAATAACAGATAATTATGTAAAAAAAGTAGATGAAATGATAGATATAAAAGAAAAAGAAATTATGTCTATTTAATAAAGAGTAAAGCCTGCGTTACCGCAGGTTTTATTAATAAGTTTTAGGGATGGAGATTTAAATGTGGAATATATTTAAAAATAAAAGTGGACAAAGCCATAAAGTGAAGGACAAATTCCAATTAGATTTAGATAATATACCAAAACATATAGCCATTATAATGGATGGAAATGGTAGATGGGCTAAAGAAAGAAAACTACCTCGTAGTTTAGGACATAAAGCAGGGGTAGAAACTATAAGGGATATAGTTAAAGAATGTAACAATATAGGTGTTAGATATCTTACTCTATATGCTTTTTCCACAGAAAATTGGAAAAGACCAAAGGAAGAAATTAATGCTCTTATGGAATTATTAGTAAATTATCTAAGAAAAGAAGTAGCTGAATTACATCAAAATAATGTAGTTGTAAATACTATAGGAGACGTATCTAAATTACCTAAAGCTTGTGAAGATGAACTTATGAAAGCATACAATAAAACTAAAAATAATACAGGACTTGTATTAAATTTAGCTCTTAATTATGGTGGAAGAGATGAAATTATTAGAGCTATAAAACTAATGTATAAGGATATAGAGAAAAAAGGACTAGACATAGAAAATGTAAATGAAGATTTATTAAAAAACTATTTATATACTAAAGGTATGCCAGACCCTGATTTAATTATAAGGCCTAGCGGAGAACAAAGAATAAGTAATTTTCTTTTATGGCAATGTGCTTATTCAGAATTTTGGTATTCTAATATAAAATGGCCAGATTTTAAAAAACATCATTTACATAAGGCTATAAAGGATTATCAAAATAGAAATAGAAGATTTGGTGGAGTATAAAAAACTGTGCAACAGTTTTTTAATGAATAATTAATAATGAACAATTAAGGAGGATTTTCTTTCGTTTTACTACAAAAAATCTTTAATTTTATTAAAGGCAATTATTCTATGGATTAGCTTGTTTACTAAAGCTAAACATTGAATTTATATAATTAAAATTTTTTTAAAATGATAATCAAGAAAAATATCTATAATTATCCATTATTAATTATTAATTTCTAAAATGGAGTGATGGAATGAATAAAAGATATTTAGGAGCACTAATACTATCTCCCCTCATTATATTTTTATTTATAGGAGGAAAGTACTTAAAAGCACTAATATTTTTAATATCTCTTAGAGGAATGTATGAGTTTTATAAGGCAATTGAAAAAAAGATAGAACCTGTATCTATTTTAGGATATGTGCTGTGTATAGTATATTACTTATTTATACTAAATACTGAAATTAATGGGGAATTATTTTTTTATATATCAATATTAGCAGTATTTATTTTAATGTTAATGCCAATATTTAATGAAAAATATAATTTTATAAGTGGAGGAGTGACTTTACTGGGATTTATATATGTTGCCATATTCTTTAGTTTTATAATTCTCGTGAATAGTAAAATGTATGGTAACTATCTTATATGGTTAATATTTTTATCTTCTTGGATTTGCGATACTTCCGCATATTATTCTGGTAAATACTTTGGCAAGAAAAAATTATGTCCTAAAATAAGTCCTAAAAAAACTATAGAGGGCTCCATTGGAGGACTCTTAGGAAGTGTTATAGGTTGCACCATATTTGGGGTATTTTCCATAAATAGAGGTGTAGATATTTCACTAATACATTTTATACTAATAGGAGCTATAAGCGGTATATTATCACAACTAGGGGACTTAGTAGCATCTTCCATAAAAAGATATGTAGATGTAAAAGATTATAGCCAACTAATACCAGGACATGGTGGTATATTAGATAGGTTTGATAGTATATTATTTTCTTCTGTAACGGTATATTATTACTTAACATTTATAATTAATATATAGTTTGCAAAAGCACTTAAAAAGTATTAAGTGCTTTTTATATTTATCTGTAGTTATTTATTGTTTACTATTAGCTATTAATTAAATAAAACTTGTTCATATAGTAATAAATGATTTAATATAATAGGATATAGCAATATTAAGTGTGAGGAATGAATTGAGATATAAAAAATTATTTTACTGTATAAGCCTATTAATTATAATAATATTAGTAACTATGTTTTTAAAGAAATATTTTAAACCAGTCTTTGTTGTGTTTTTTATTGTATACACATCAACACCTATATATAATGTAATGTTTAAAATAAGTAAAAAAAATAGCAAGTTAAATGGATTATTAAGCATATTGATTGTGAATTTTATTATAATTATTTTATTTATATATATGGGAAACCTTGTATATAAGATAAAAGATACAATAGTATTAGGTTTTCAGAGGTCATATCTATTTATTGAAGAAATTTTAATAAATTTAAACTTAGACTCTAATTTAATAGGTGTTAAAATAGAAGAGTATTATAATTCTAGTATTATTAAAAGTAATTTAGTTAAAAAAGGGGCAGTTTATACAACAGAAAGTATAATAAATTATTTTATTGGTAATATTATAGCTTACTTTATTTTAGTAGATAAATATGTTATATTAAACAAGATTAAAGATATCATCCCCCAAAATAAAGTAACATTTGCCTTTAATAGATATATAGATATTAAAAATATAATAAAATTAGAGTTAACATTAGTATTAATAACTACATTCCAAACAATACTTGGTTTTATGGCATTGAATATTGAAAATGCTGTAGAAATTGGAATGTTTTGCGGGTTTTTAGATTTATTTCCATATGTAGGAACAATAATGGTATTTTTGCCTTTAATACTATATAAAATTCTAATAAAAAATTATATTATAGCTTTTGGATTGTTATGTCTTTATATATTACTTATAATAAATAGAAATATAATGGAAGCAAAATTTGTAAGTAGCACTTTAAAGGTTCATCCTATAGTTATTATAAGTTCTTTTTATATAGGGTTTAAGACTTTTGGAATACTTGGTATAATAATAGCACCCTTATATGTATTAATATGCAAAAGTATATATTCAGAAGGGCTTATAGACTGTAGATAAATACAGTACAAAGGAGAGATATGACTTGAAGAATATATGTATTTTAGGAGCAACAGGTTCAATAGGCACTCAAACATTAGAAGTTATAAGAGAGGAAAAGGAAAATCTTAAATTATATGCAGCTTCTGCTAATAAAAGCTCAGAAAAAATTATAAGTATAATAGAAGAGTTTGAACCTAAGTATGTTTCTATGACAGATAAAGAGGCATTTTTAAAAGTAAAAGAGTTTTGTATGAAAAACAATAAGAATACAGAGGTTTTATATGGAATAGAAGGTATGAATACCATAGCAAGTTTAGATAAAGTAGATATTGTTTTAACCTCTGTAGTTGGAATGATAGGATTAGAACCCACATTAAAAGCTATAAGAAATAAAAAGGATATAGCTCTTGCAAATAAAGAAACTCTCGTGGTAGCAGGAGAAATAATTAAAAAAGAGGCCCATGAAAATAAAGTAAATATACTTCCAGTAGATTCAGAACATGGGGCAATATTTCAATGCCTTTTAGGGAATCTTAAAGGCGATATTAATAAAATACACCTAACAGCATCAGGAGGACCTTTTAGAGGAAAAAAAAGAGAAGAATTAGAAAATGTAACTGTAGAACAGGCACTAAAACATCCAAATTGGAATATGGGGAAAAAAATATCCATAGATTCTGCTACATTAATGAATAAAGGTCTAGAAGTAATAGAAGCTCATTTTTTATTTGATGTAGACTATGAAGATATAGAAGTTGTAGTACATCCAGAGAGTATAATTCATTCTATGGTAGAATATAAAGATGGAAGTGTAATTGCTCAATTGGCATCTCCAGATATGAAACTTCCAATACAATATGCTCTAAATTATCCTATAAGAAAGGATAGAGTTATTGAAAAACTTAATTTATTTGAAATTGAAAAGTTAACCTTTTATAAACCAGATTTAAAAACTTTTAAGTGTCTGGATTTAGCATATAGAGCAGGAAAAATTGGAGGCATGATGCCTACTATTTTAAATAGTTCTAATGAATATGCTGTAGAATTGTTTTTAAATAAAAAAATAGGATTTTTAGAAATACCAAAGATAATAGAAGAATGCATGAAAAAATTTTACACAAAAGAGGAGCAAAGTGTGGAAAAAATTATACATATGGATAAAATTATTGGTGAATATATAAGGGAAAAATATAATTGACATTGACAAGACAAATATTAAGGAGGAATAGCTTGTGAGTTTTATAAATATAATTGGAGCTTTACTAGCTTTTAGTTTACTAGTATTAGTTCACGAATTAGGACATTTTACTTTAGCAAAATTAAATGGAGTAGCGGTAGAGGAATTTTCTATAGGAATGGGTCCTAAAATTTGGGGATTTAAAAAAGGAGAAACGGAATATGTTATAAAAGCACTTCCTATAGGTGGATATATTAAAATGCTTGGAGAAGAAGGGGAAGAAACCTACGATGAAAGAGCGTTTTCAAACAAATCTTCATTAAGAAAATTAAGTATAGTAGCAGCAGGACCTTTTATGAATTTAGTTTTAGCTATAGTTTTATTTGGTATTATATCCTTTAATAAAGGTTTTGCGGTTCCAATAGTAGGAGAGGTTATAGAAAATAATCCAGCCTATGTTGCCGGACTTCAAAAGGGAGATAAAATAGTAGAGGTAAATAATAAAAAAATAAAAACATGGGATGATTTCATAACTCAGATATATAAAAATGAAGGAAATATTTTAAATGTTAGCTATGAAAGAAATAATAAATTAAATGCGGCTAAAGTAGTCCCGGTTAAAAATAAAGAAGAAAATAGATATGTTATTGGCATATATCCAACACTGGTTGAAAATCCTAGCGTAGGCGAATCTATATCCCATGGATTTTCAGAATCAATTTCTTTGGTAAAACAAACTTTTATGTTTTTAGGTACGTTATTTAAAGGCAAGGCTTCTGCTAGTGATTTTGGAGGACCTATAACTATAATAAAAGTATCTGGAGCAGCAGCTAAAGCAGGATTTTGGAGCTTACTTTCCTTTGCAGCTTATTTAAGTGTTCAATTAGCTATATTTAATGTTATTCCCTTCCCAGCTTTAGATGGAGGATGGATAACTTTCTTTTTAATAGAAATAATAACTAGAAAAAAATTAAATAGTAATAAAATAGGTGTAATAAATTATATAGGATTTGCCATACTAATGACATTGATGGTACTAGTAACGGTAAAAGATATACTATATCCTATAAACTTTTAGGAGTGAATTTTATTGGATAGAAAAGAAACTATAAAGATAAAGGTAGGAGACAAATTTATAGGGGGGGATTCTCCTATAACAGTTCAATCCATGACCAATACAGATACAAGAGATGTAGAAAAAACTGTTGAGCAAATAAAAAAATTAGAAGAAGTTGATTGCGATATAATAAGATGTGCAGTTCCAGATGATGAAGCTTGCCAAGCTTTAGGCAAAATAACAAAAAAAATTGCAATACCATTAGTAGCAGATATACATTTTGATTATAGATTAGCTATAAAAGCTATAGATAATGGGATATCTGCCCTAAGAATAAACCCTGGCAATATAGGAAATGAAGAAAAGGTTAATTTAGTTTCAAAAAAAGCTAAAGAAAAAGGAATACCTATAAGAATAGGAGTAAACTCTGGTTCTTTAGAAAAGGATATATTAAATAAATATGGTGGAGTTTGTTCAGATGCTTTAGTGGAAAGTGCATTAAGACATGTTGAAATTTTAAATAAAGTGGATTTTCATGATATAGTTATATCCATTAAGTCTTCAAATGTAAACCAAATGATAGAAAGCTATAAAAAAATATCTTCAAAAGTAAATTATCCTCTACACTTAGGTGTAACGGAAGCTGGAACACCTTGGAGGGGTATAATAAAATCTAGTGTAGGTATAGGAACTTTACTATCTCAAGGTATAGGGGATACTATAAGGGTATCTTTGACAGGAGACCCTATAGAAGAAATTAAAGCAGGAAAAGAGATCTTAAGAGCTTTGAATTTATATAGTAAGGGCGTAGAATTTATTTCTTGCCCTACTTGTGGAAGAACAGAGATAAATTTAATAAAAATAGCCAAAGAAGTTGAAAAAAGACTTGATGGCTTTGATAAAAATATTAAAGTAGCTATTATGGGTTGCGTGGTAAATGGACCTGGAGAAGCTAGGGATGCAGACATAGGCATTGCAGGTGGAAAGGGCTATGGTTTAATATTTAAAAAGGGAGAAGTAGTAAGAAAGCTTAAAGAGGAAGATTTAGTAGAAGGGCTTATAGAAGAAATAAAAAATATATAGGATGTGAAGGGTATGAGTTGGTATGGAATTAGCTAAAATATTAGAAGACAATACTTTTTCACAAGATAGTTTAGAGGGCATAAGAGTCCATAGAATACAGTATTTTAAAAAGAGTAATAAATTGAAGGTTATAGTAAAGTCTAAAAAAGAAGTAAATAATAATCAAATAACTGAAATAAAAAAGGTGTTTTTTAAAAAATTCCAGTATTTTAAGGAAATAGAAGTGCTTTCTTATAGGGATGTATCTGGAATTAATTTAAAAGACATATGTGAAAAATATTGGATAGATATAGTAAACAGCATACTTACATATATTCCATTTTGCAAAGAATGTTTAATAAGTTCAAAAAGGAAAGTAATAGATGAAAACACTTTAAAATTACAATATGGAAATGACTTTTTATATAATATTTTAAAAGAAAAGAATTTTGAAAAGATACTATCCAGCACCATAAAAGATGTATTTGGAGTAGAGTGTAAAGTAAAATTCATACTGGATAAATCCAATGGAAAATGTAATTATTTAGACTTTAAAGAAGAACAGGAAGCCTTAATTATAAAAAATATTATAAAAGAAAGTAGAATTGAAAAGACCATTCCTAAAAAAGATAACAATTATAATAAAAGGGAAGAAAATAAAAATAGTAGCATAATTGTAGGGAAAAATATAAATGAAGATCCAGTAGATATATCTAACATAGATGAAACTTCAGGAATTATTTCTATTTGTGGAGATGTGTTTAAAACAAAGATAATAGAAACTAAAACTGGAAGAAAGATAGTGACCTTTTATATAACAGATTATACAAGTTCTATAACTGTTAAGTTATTTCCAAAACCTAAAGATACTGAAAGAGTTATAGAGGAAATAAAGGAAGGGTTATATTGTAAAATAAGAGGAGAAGTAGTAAATGACTCATATGCAAGAGAAATAGTTATAATGGCAAGGGATATAGTAAAACTAAACAAAATTGAAAAAATGGATATAGCAGAAGAAAAAAGAGTAGAACTTCACCTTCATACAAAGATGAGTGCTATGGATGGAATGAATTCTGCAGAAAGCTTAATAAAAAGAGCAGCCAAATGGGGACATAAAGCAGTAGCTATTACGGACCATGGCGTGGTTCAGGCATATCCGGAAGCAATGGAGGCTGCTAAAAAGTACAATATAAAAATAATATATGGTGTAGAGGGTTATTTAGTAGATGATGGGATACCTATAGCTATAAATGCAGGTCATAGAACTTTAGAGGACAGTTATGTGGTTTTTGACATTGAAACCACTGGTTTTTCTAATAAAAATGATAAAATAATAGAAATAGGTGCCGTAAAGATAAAAGAAGGTAAAGTAGTAGATAAATATAGCACTTTTGTCAATCCAGAAAGAATTATTCCAGAGAAAATAATAGAACTTACAGGAATACATGATTATATGGTAAAGGATGCTCCTAAAATAGAAGAGGTTTTACCAAAATTTATAGATTTTATTGAAGACTCTATATTAGTTGCTCATAACGCTAATTTTGATGTATCCTTTATAAAAAAGAACTGTAAGGATTTCGGAATACATTTTAATAATCCAATATTAGATACCATTCCACTTTGTAAATTTTTATATCCTGAGCTTAAAAGATATAAACTAAATGTGGTAGCAAAACATTTAGGAATACCCCTTTTAAATCATCATAGAGCGGTAGAAGATGCTAAAACTACGGGGGATATACTTTTAAAAGCTTTTGAGGATTTAAAAGATAAAGAGATAATGAACTTAAATATGTTAAATGAAGAATATTTTAAGAACCAAGATATAAAAAAATCACCTACCTATCATGTAATAATACTAGTTAAAAATAAAATAGGATTAAAAAATCTTTATAAACTTATATCTGAATCTCATTTAAATCATTTTTATAAAAAACCAAGAATGCCCAAAAGTCTTATAAATAAATACAGAGAAGGGCTTATGATAGGATCAGCTTGTGAAGCAGGACAGGTATATAAAGAAGTTTTAATGGATAAATCCAAAGAAGAATTAAAAGAAGTTATAAGTTTTTATGATTATTTAGAAATACAACCAATAAAGAATAACTATTTTATGATAAGAAATGGAATAGTAAAAGATGAAGAAGAATTAAGAGATATAAATAAGAAGATATATAATTTAGCAGAAGAAAATAATATGCCAGTAGTGGCTACTTGTGATGTTCACTTTTTAGATAAAAAAGATGAAGTTTTTAGAAAAATATTAATGGCTGGTCAAGGATTTAGCGATGCAGAAAATCAGCCGCCATTATACCTTAGAACTACAGACGAAATGTTAAAAGAATTTGAATATTTAGGAAAAGAAAAAGCTTACAAGGCTGTTGTTACAAATACAGTAAAAATAGCAGATAGTATAGATAATATAAAACCTATACCCGATGAAACCTTTCCTCCAAAAATAGAGGGCTCAGAAGAAGAAGTTAGAAAAATGACTATAGAAAAAGCCCATTCAATATATGGAGAGGTTTTACCAGAAATAGTAGAAAAAAGATTAGAAAAAGAATTAAATTCTATAATAAATAATGGATATGCGGTACTTTATTTAATTGCTCATAAACTAGTGGATAAATCAGTACAAGATGGGTATTTAGTAGGTTCTAGAGGTTCTGTAGGATCTTCCTTGGTAGCAACTATGACAGATATTACAGAAGTTAATGGTTTGCCTCCACATTATGTTTGCCCTGGATGTAAGTACAATGAATTTATAACAGATGGATCTGTGTCTTCAGGAGCGGATCTTCCAGATAAAAACTGTCCTAATTGTGGAGTTTTATTAAGTAAAGATGGTCACGATATTCCCTTTGAAACCTTTTTAGGTTTTGAAGGAGACAAAGAGCCGGATATAGATTTAAACTTTTCTGGTGAATATCAAGCAGTAGTTCATAAATATACAGAAGTTCTATTTGGAGAAGGTAAAGTTTTTAAAGCTGGAACCATAGGAACTATAGCAGAAAAAACTGCTTATGGATTTGTAAAAAAGTATATAAGTGAAAAAGATTTAAATGTAAGACAGGCGGAAATTGAGAGACTTACATTAGGATGCAGTGGTGTCAAGAGAACTACAGGACAGCATCCGGGTGGAATAATGGTTGTGCCTCAGGATAATGAAATATTTAATTTTACACCTATTCAACGTCCAGCAGATGATAATGATACAGATATAATAACTACTCATTTTGACTATCATTCAATAAGTGGTAGACTTTTAAAGTTAGATATATTAGGTCATGATGATCCTACTGTATTAAGAATGCTTCAGGATTTAACAGGAGTAGATCCTAAAAAAATACCTTTAGCAGATCCAAAAGTAATGAGTTTATTTACCTCACCTAAGGCTTTAGGTGTAAATGCGGAAGAGTTAAAATGTGAAGTGGGAACCTATGGGTTACCAGAGTTTGGTACAAAATTTGTTAGACAAATGCTTGTAGATACACAACCTAATAGTTTTTCAGATTTAGTTAGAATATCAGGTCTATCCCATGGTACTGATGTATGGTTAAATAATGCTCAATACTATATAAAGGAAGGGTATACCACTCTTAAGGATTGTATAGCCACAAGAGATGATATAATGACTTATTTAATACAAAAAGATCTTCCTCCAAAAATTGCTTTTACTATAATGGAAAAAGTAAGAAAAGGGAAAGGTCTCACAGAAGAACATGAAGCTATAATGAGAGAACATGATGTACCTGGTTGGTATATAGAATCCTGTAAGAAAATAAAATACATGTTCCCAAAGGGGCATGCTGTGGCTTATGTTATGATGGCAGTGAGAATAGCATATTTTAAAGTTTATTATCCTACAGCTTACTATGCTACCTATTTTTCAGTAAGAGCTTCTGACTTTGATGCAGAAACTGTATTTAAAGGAGAAGAAGCTATATTAAATAAAATAGATGAAATAAACTCTTTAGGAAACAATGTTACACAAAAAGACAAAGGACTACTTACAGTATTAGAAATATGTCATGAAATGAATTTAAGGGGAATAAAATTTTTAAAAGCTGATCTTTATAAATCTAATGCTTCAAAATTCTTAATAGAGGAAGAAGGCATAAGAATACCTTTAAGTGCTATACAGGGTGTTGGAGAAAATGCAGCTAAAAATATAGTTGAGGCTCGAGAAGAAGGAGAATTTATATCCAAAGAAGATTTAAATAAGAGAGGAAAAGCTACAAAAACTGTAATAGAAAATTTAGAAAATCATGGTTGCTTAAGGGGACTTCCTGAATCTAATCAATTATCTTTATTTAACTTATAATCCATATAAATCTTTTCCTTGAATTATATTATTTATTATGTTAAAATTAAATTTGAAAGAACTCTTAATAATTTTAGCGCAAAAGTGGGTTTCTACCCGCTTTTTCTATTGTTAAAAACGCAACTTTTAGTTGCGTTTTTAAATTAATTTGATTTTTTTGAATTGTAAGCATCTTTATATTACAAACTATAGTTTAAGGAGGGATTTAAATGAATAATAAAACTTTTATAGATAATTTAAAAGAATTGACAGAACCTATAGTTAATGATTTAGACTATGAATTATATTATTTAGAGTTTGTAAATGAAAATAAGGAGAATTATTTAAGAATATATATAGATAGTGAAAGTGGAATAGGATTAGAAGATTGTGAAAAAGTAAGTAGAGCTGTAAGTGCTATGTTAGATGAAAAAGATCCTATAGACACTAGCTATTATTTAGAAGTATCCTCACCAGGACTTGAAAGACAACTATATGATGATAAACATATAGAAGACAACATAGGTAAAACTGCTTGTGTAAGGCTGGAGTCTTTATTTAATGGTGGTAGAAAATTTGAAGGAAAGCTTAAAAGTTTTGATAATGAAAACCTTACTTTAGAAATCAATGCTGAAGATTTTAAAATTCCACGTAAAAAGATTAAAAGAATAAATTTAATTTATGAAGGGTAAAGGGAGGAAAATTAAATGAATGAGGAATTCATAGTAGCATTAAAAGAAATTGTTAAAGAAAAGGGTATTAGTGCGGAACTACTTTTTAATACTATAGAAGATGCTTTAGTTGCTGCATATAAAAAGAATTACTCAAAACAAGGTGCAACAAGTCAACATGTAAATGTGTCTATGAATAGGGAAACTGGAGAAATCCATGTTTACTCAAGAAAAAATGTAGTAGAAGAAGTAGAAGATGAATTCAATGAAATATTCGTAGAAGATGCTAAAACAATAGATCCTAGATATGAGTTAGAAGATATAGTTGATATAGAAGTTACACCAGAAAAATTTGGAAGAGTAGCAGCTCAAGCGGCTAAACAAGTAGTTGTGCAAAGAATAAAGGAAGAAGAGAGAAGAATTGTATATAATGAATTCATAGAAAAAGAATGTGATATAATAACAGGTAATGTTATTAGAAAAGATAAAACCAATGTATTTATTAACTTAGGTAAAATAGAGGCAGTTCTAGGACCTAATGAACAGATGCCAGGAGAAGAATATAATTTTAATGATAAATTAAAACTATATATAGTTGAAGTAAAAAATACTACTAAAGGTGCACAAGTAGTAGTATCTAGAACCCATCCAGGTCTAGTTAAGAGATTATTTGAATTAGAAGTGCCAGAAATATATAATGGTATTGTGGAAATAAAAAGTATTTCTAGAGAAGCAGGATCAAGAACAAAAATTGCAGTACATTCAAATGATGAAAATGTTGACTCTAT
Source organism: Clostridium tetani (assembly GCF_900167265.1). GTDB lineage: Bacteria > Bacillota > Clostridia > Clostridiales > Clostridiaceae > Clostridium_G > Clostridium_G tetani. Next base: position 41,552 of record NZ_FUWT01000008.1, on the reverse strand, counting down.
GGGAGCTTGTGTAGGTCCAAAAGGAACAAGAGTTCAAAATATAGTAAATGAACTTAAAAATGAAAAAATTGATATAATTAAATGGAGTAAGTTACCTGATGAATTTATATCAAATGCACTTAGTCCGGCAAGAGTACTAAAAGTGGATGTAGATGAAGAAAGTAAATCAGCAAAAGTTTTAGTAGAAGATAATCAGCTTTCCCTAGCTATAGGTAAGGAAGGACAAAATGTTAGACTGGCTGCAAAATTAACAGGATGGAAAATAGATATAAAAAGCTTATCACAAATTTCAGAAGTAGAAGAGGATATAGAAGTTGTAGAAAGTGAAAATTAAATAAAAGGAGGGTGATCATGTTGAAGACAAGGAAAATTCCTCAAAGGATGTGTACAGGTTGCATGGAAATGAAACCTAAAAAAGAACTTATTAGAGTTGTAAGAAATAAAGAAGGAGAGGTTTCAATAGACTTAACAGGAAAGAAGTCAGGAAGAGGTGCCTACATTTGTAAAGATGTAAATTGTCTTCAAAAATCCTTTAAAACTAGAAGATTAGAAAAAAATCTAGAAGCTACTATAAGTGAGGAACTATTTAATAAATTAAAAGAAGAGATAGAAAATGAAGGATAGATTTATTTCATTTTTAGGAATAACAAAAAAAGCAGGTAAAGTTATAGAAGGATATAATAAATGTGAAGAAGCATTAAAAAAGAATAGTTGCTACCTTATTATAGTATCGCAAGAAACCTCTTCTAATACCAAAGAAAAGTTTGAAAGAATTAGTAATAATAAGAATATTCCTATGATAGTAGCTTATACCAGTAAAGATTTATCTTATGCCTTAGGAAAAGAAGGCTTAAATATAATAGGTATAAAAGATAAGTCTATGGCAAATAGATTGCTACAATTGTGGAATGGTTCATAAATAAGTTTCGGGGGTGAATGCTTTGTCAAAAGTAAGAGTATATGAATTATCAAAAGAATTAGGTATATCAAGTAAAGACTTAATTAGTTTATTAAAAGATGAATTTAGCATTGAAGTGAAAAATCATATGAGTGTTGTAGAGGAAGAAGATGCTCTATTGATAAAAGAATTTTATGGTGAGAGCAAAGAAGAAAATACTGAGGAAAACATAGAAGAAAAATATGGAGACCTTCAAGAAGCTCAAATAAAAGTAGTAAAGAAAAATAGAAAAAATAAAGTTAAAAAAAATGACGATGAAAATGATGCACAAGAAGAAATAGTAATAGAAATGGAAGATACCATAACAGTTAAAGAGTTATCAGATAGATTGAAAAAAACTTATGCTGAAGTTATAAAAGAACTAATGATGATGGGAGTAATGGCTGCAGTTAATCAAGAGATAGATTTTGAAGCAGCAGAAAAGCTTGGTGAAAAATTTGAAGCTATAGTTGTACAAAGAGAAGTAGACGTACTAGAAGAGTCTGTGGAACAATACATTGAAGAAGAGGAAGAAGAAGGGACTGTAAAAAGACCTCCAGTAGTTACAGTTATGGGTCACGTTGACCATGGTAAAACTTCATTATTAGATGCTATTAGAAAAGAAGAAGTAGCTGCTAGTGAAGCAGGAGGTATAACTCAACATATAGGAGCCTACACTATAACTATAAATGGTGAAAAAATAACATTCTTAGATACGCCAGGGCATGAAGCTTTTACATCAATGAGAGCTAGAGGTGCTCAGATAACAGATATAGTTATATTAGTTGTTGCAGCAGATGATGGTATAATGCCACAAACTGAAGAAGCTATTAATCACTGTAAAGCTGCGAATGTTCCAATGGTAGTTGCTATAAATAAAATGGATAGAGCTGGTGCTAATCCAGATAAAGTAAAGCAACAATTAGCAGAAAAAGGCCTTGTAGCAGAAGACTGGGGTGGAGATACTATTACTGTGCCAGTATCAGCTCATACAAAGGAAGGCATAGATACATTATTAGAAATGGTACTTTTAACAGCAGAAATGCAAGAGTTAAAGTCAAATCCTAATAGAAAAGCTAAGGGAACAGTTGTAGATGCTAAATTAGATAAGGGAAGAGGACCTGTGGCATCATTAATAGTTCAAAATGGAACTCTAAATTCAGGTGATTCCATAATAGTTGGAACCACTTATGGAAGAATTAGAGCTATGTTTGATGATAAGGGAAGAAAAATAAATTCAGCAGGACCATCAATTCCGGCAGAAATTTTAGGGCTTTCAGAAGTACCTTCAGCGGGAGATAGATTCTATGTAGTAAAGGATGAAAAAACTGCAAGAGAAATGGCTGAGAAGAGAAAAGAAAAAACTAGAAGTGAATACTTAGCAACTAGTAAAGTTTCATTAGAAGATTTATATAGTCAAATAAAAGAAGGAAAAATAAAAGAATTAAATATCATAGTTAAGGCAGATGTACAGGGAACTATTGAAGCTATAAGACAATCCCTTGAAAAATTATCTACTGATGAAGTAAAAGTAAGAGTTATTCATGGTGGAGTTGGAGCTATTACGGAGACAGATGTAATTCTTGCTAATGCATCTAGTGCTGTAATTATAGGCTTTAATGTAAGACCAGATTCAAATGCTATAGTATCTGCTGAAAAAGAAAATGTAGAAATAAAAACTTATAGAGTTATATACAGTGCCATTGAAGACATTAAAAAAGCTATGATAGGTATGCTAGAACCAGAATATAAAGAAGTTATTCAAGGAAGAGCAGAAGTAAGAATGACATATAAAATATCTAATGTAGGAACAGTTGCAGGATGTTATGTTCAAAGTGGTAAAATAACTAGAAATTCAGGTGTAAGAATTATAAGAGACGGTATAGTTATTTTCGAATCTGAATTATCATCTTTAAAGAGATTCAAAGATGATGCTAAAGAAGTAGCCGCTGGATATGAATGTGGAATAATGGTTGAGAAATTTAATGATATAAAAGAGGGCGACACAATAGAAGCTTATACAATGGAGACTATTAAAAAGCATACACTATGATTGGAGTGATAAAATATGGCTAAGTATAGGGCTGGTAGAATAAATGAAGAAGTAAAAAAAGAAATTTCAAGCATAATCCGAATGGATTTAAAAGATCCAAGAATAAGTGCTATGGTTAGCGTAACTAAAGTAGATGTAACTAAAGATCAAAGATATGCAAAGGTATATGTAAGTATATTTGGAGATGAAAAGTCAAAAGAGGAAACATTAGAAGCACTTAAAAGCTCTAGTGGCTTTATAAGAAGAGAAGTAGGACATAGAATTAAATTAAGATATACACCAGAGATTATTATACAAAATGATGATTCTATAGAGCATGGTATGCACATAGATTCTATTTTGGATAAAATCAAGGAGAATGAAGACCATGATAACAAATAAAATATTAGATTTAATAATGGAAAGTAACAAAATAGCATTAACTTTCCATGTGTCTCCAGATGGTGATTCTATAGGAAGTACTTTAGCTTTATATCAAGGTATATCCTCTTTAAAAAAAGATGTATATATTATATCAAAAGAAGATATACCAGAAGATTTTAAGTTTTTATCCTGTGCTGGTGCAATAACTAAAAGTCATGGAGAGGTTTTAGATGGAACGGAGTTAGTTATAGTATTGGATTGTGGAAATTTTGCAAGGGTAAATGCTAATATAGATATTGAAAATAAAAAATATATCTTTATTAATATAGATCATCATATATCCAATGAATTATATGGAGATTATAACTTTGTAGATCCTAATGCAGCTTGTATGGGGGAGATAGTATATCAAATGTTAAAATCTTTAGATGTTAACATAAATAAGGATATAGCAACTTGTTTATACACATCTATATTAACGGATACAGGATCTTTTAGACATTCAAATACTACTTCTGTAACCCATTGTGTTGCTGGGGATTTAATAACTACAGGTATAGATTTTAGTAGCATACACAGAAAAATATTTGATAATAAAAATTTTATTAGATTTAAGCTTTATGGGGAAGTTTTTAATGACATGGAGTTAATAGAAGATGAGATTTGTGTTATGAAAGTTACACAGGAAATGTTTAAAAAGTTTAATATAGACTCTGGAGAAGATACTTCTGATATAGTTTCCTTTGGAGGAACTATGAAAGAAGTGGATGTAACTCTTCTTTTAAAAGAAAAAGATGAGGAAATAAAAATAAGTTTAAGATCTAAGTCTAAAGCGGATGTAAGGAATGTAGCAGAGAAGCTTGGTGGAGGCGGACATATAAGGGCTGCTGGAGCTTCTGTTAAGGGAAAAACCTTAGAAGAAGTAAAAAATATAGCAATAGATTTAATAAAAAAAGAGCTGATGAAATGAATGGTGTAATAAATGTATATAAGCCTCAAAATATTACCTCTTTTGATGTGGTAAGAATTATTAAAAAAATAAGTAGAATAAAAAAAGTAGGGCATACAGGTACATTAGATCCAATGGCTACAGGGGTTTTACCTATATGCTTAGGTGGTTCTACCAAAATTGTTGATTTTATTATGAATGAACACAAAGAGTATAGAGCTAAACTAAAATTAGGATTAATCACAGATACTTATGATAGAGAAGGAAAAGTACTGAAAGAAGAAGATGCATCCAAAATTTTAGAGGAGGAAGTTGTAAACTGTATAAATTCTTTTAAAGGGGAAATTATACAAATTCCTCCTATGTACTCTGCTATAAAAATTAAAGGGGAAAGATTATACAATCTTGCAAGAAAAGGAATAGAGGTTGAAAGAGAAGGTAGAAAAATAAATATCTATAATATAGAAGTGCTAAAGGTGAATCTTCCCTATGTAGAATTTAAAGTAAATTGTTCTAAGGGAACTTACATAAGAAGTCTTTGCTATGATATTGGTAACAAATTAGGAATGGGGGCAACTATGTGGGAATTGGAGAGAACTAAAACAGGAAATTTCTCTATTGAAAACTCTATAAACTTAGAAGATATAAATGAAGAAAATATACAAGAATTTATAATTCCTGCAGAAAAAGCTCTAAGTAAATATGAAAGAATAGAAATAGATGAATACTTTTCAAGACTTCTAAAAAATGGAGTAAAAGTAAAAGATAAAAGGCTTTTAGATAAAATAAAAGCAAATGATATTTTAAGAGTTTACCAAGAAGATAAATTCATAGGGTTAGGACAAAAAACTAAAGAGGGGTTTAAGATCGTTAAATTACTTGTATAGGAGTAATGAATATGGATATAATAGAAGAAGAGATAAAAACAAAGTATAACCTTGATATTTATGTAGCTTTAGGAAGTTTTGATGGACTGCACTTAGGACATATGAAACTTATAGATAAAGCAATAAAACTTGCTAAAGAAAATAATGGTAAAAGTATGGTATATACTTTTAAGAATCACCCTTTAGGGGTTATAAATGAAAATTTAGCACCGAAACTTTTAATGGATAATAGTACAAAAATAGAAGTACTTAAAAATAAAGGTGTAGATATATTAAGATTTATTTGCTTTGATAAGAATTTCATGGAAATATCTCCAGAAGATTTTATATTAAATATAATAAAACAATACAATATAAAAGGTATAGTAGTAGGTTTTAATTTTAGATTTGGACATAAAAATTCTGGCGATGTTGAATTGTTAAAAGAACTTAGTAAAAAATATGATTTTCAATTGTTTATAGTAGGCCCTGTAGAGTATAATGATGAGGTAGTTTCTAGTTCTAGAATTAGAAAAACTATATCGGAGTATGGAAATGTAGAAGAAGCTAAAGAAATGCTTCCACATCCATATTTTTTAGAAGGTAACGTTATAAAAGGACGTCAGATAGGAAGAAAAATGGGTTTTCCCACTATAAACTTGAATTACAATAAGGACTTTGTAATACCCAAAAATGGAGTTTATTTTACAGGAGTATTATATAATAGCAAATTTTATAAGGGTATAACCAACATAGGTTATAATCCAACAGTAAAAAGCAAAAAACTAAACATAGAAACTCATGTATTGAATTTTAATGAAGAGATATATGGAGAGAAAATAAGACTTTATTTTTTAAGTCGTCTAAGAAATGAAAAAAAATTTAAATCTTTAGAGGAGTTATCTTTGACAATTAAAAAAGATAAGGGATACGTAAATAAACAAAGTTTAGATTTAATTGTAAAAAATAATTTACAAATTTGAAGAAATTTGATATAATTATTTCTATAAACCTTATTCTAGGATTACTGTATTGCCGTCGGTAATCATGGATTAGGGGGATAATACAATCGGAGGTGTAACATTAATGGATAAGGCATTAAAACAAGAAATATTAAAAAAACATGCAAGAAGCGAAGGAGATACAGGTTCTCCGGAAGTTCAAATTGCACTATTAACTCAAAGGATCAATCATTTAAATGAACACTTAAAAGTTCATAAGAAAGATTTCCACTCTAGAAGAGGACTTTTAATGATGGTTGGTAAAAGAAGAGGGCTTTTAAACTACTTAGAAAAGAAAGATATAGAAAGATATCGTGCAATTATAAAAGAACTAGGATTAAGAAAATAATAAATTTTCAGTGGTAGAGCGGCTTTGACCGCTCTATTATTTTGAACAATGTATTTTATATAAAATTAATTTTAGTTTTAATCAAAATTATGGTTTCAAAAGGAGGTAAACTATGAGTCACGTACTTGAAACTGATATAGCAGGAAGAACCCTTAAAGTAGAATATGGAAAAGTAGGAATGCTTTCCAATTGTGCTATATTAGTAAGCTATGGAGATACAGTGGTACTTATAAATGCAAATGCGTCTAAAGAACCAAGAGATGGAATAGATTTCTTTCCATTAAGTGTAGAATATGAGGAGAGACTTTATTCTGTTGGAAAAATACCTGGAGGATTTATAAAAAGAGAGGGAAGACCTACAGAGAATGCTATATTACATGCTAGAGCTATAGATAGACCCCTAAGACCTCTATTTCCAAAAGGATATAGAAATGATGTTCAAATAGTATGCACTGTCCTATCTGTAGAATCTGATAATCAACCAGATATATTAGCTATGAATGGAGCATCTTTAGCTCTATGTCTATCTAGCATACCTTTTACGACTCCAGTAGCTAATGTTTCCGTAGGGCTAATTAATGGAGACTTTATATTAAATCCAACTCAAAGTCAAAGAGAAGAAAGTATCTTAAATTTAACTGTTTCAGCTACAAAGGAAAGAGTTATGATGATTGAAGCTGGTGCTGAAGAAGTAGATGAAGATACTATGTATAATGCAATAAGATTTGGTTTCGAACAATGTCAAAAAATAGTGGAATTCCAAGAAGAGGCAATGAGAAGATTTGGGAAAGAAAAAGTAGAACCAGTTTTATACTTAGTGGATAAAGATATAGAAAAAGAAGTAAGAGAATTCGCATTTCCTATGGTTAAAGAAGCTATGTACATTTCAGATAAAGACCTTAGAAATGAAAAAATAGATGAAGTAAAAGAAAAAGTGAAAGAGGAGTTTGAAGAAAAGTATCCAGAGAATGATTCAGATATTTCAGAAGCTTTATATAAAATGCAAAAAGAAGTAGTAAGAAATATGATACTTAGAGAAAAAAGACGTCCAGATGAAAGGGCTTTTGACGAAATAAGAAAAATAAGCTGTGAAGTAGGATTACTTCCAAGAACTCATGGTACAGGACTATTTACAAGAGGATTAACTCAAGTAATGACAGCTGCTACCATTGGACCTTTAGCAGATGTACAAATTCTCGATAGTATAGAAGATGAAGAATTTAAAAGATATATGCATCACTATAACTTTCCTTCTTACAGTGTAGGGGAAACTAGACCTTTAAGAGGACCAGGTAGAAGAGAAATAGGTCATGGAGCTTTAGCAGAAAAAGCATTAGAACCATTAATACCATCTGAAGAAGATTTCCCATATACTATAAGACTTGTATCCGAAGTTTTAAGTTCAAATGGATCTACATCACAGGCAAGTGTTTGTGGGAGTACACTAGCATTATTAGATGCAGGTGTACCTATAAAAAGACCAGCAGCAGGAATAGCTATGGGGCTTGTTACTAATGATGATTTAACAGAAGAAAAAATTTTAACTGATATACAAGGCATAGAAGACTTTTTTGGAGATATGGACTTTAAAGTTGCGGGTACAGAAAAAGGAATAACCGCTCTACAAGTAGATACAAAGATAAGTGGATTATCAGACAACTGTATAAAAGAAACCTTAATAAAAGCAAAAGATGCTAGAATGTATATATTAGGTAAAATTAAAGAGTGTATACCAGAGCACAGAGCAGAACTTTCACCTTATGCACCAAGAGTCTATACTATGACTATAGCACCAGAAAAAATAAGAGATGTAATAGGTGCTGGTGGTAAAACAATAAATAAAATAATAGGTGAAACAGGAGTTCAAATAGACATAAAAGAAGATGGAAAAATATATGTTATGTCTTCTGATAGTGTAGGAGCTAATAGAGCTTTAAAGATGATAAATGATTTAACTAAAGATGTGGAAGCAGGAGAAATTTATTTAGGTAAAGTTACTAGAACAACTAATTTTGGGGCTTTTGTTGAAATACTTCCAGGAAAAGAAGGATTAGTACACATTTCAAAATTAGATTTTACAAGAGTAAATAAGGTTGAAGATGTGGTTTCAGTTGGAGATGAAATATTAGTAAAAGTAACAGATATAGATGATCAAGGAAGAATAAATCTTTCAAGAAGAGATGCAATAAAGAAAGAAGAAGACGAAAAAACTAAAGAAAATAATCATTAAAATAGAAGGGCTTTGTGCCTTTTTATTTTTTAAATGGAATATTATAAAATTTATGGAGGAATTTATGTATAAACTATATAGCCTCAATAACGGATTAAGAGTAGCTTTAGAGAAAATAGATTATGTGCAATCTGTAAGTATAGGTCTATGGGTAAAAAATGGATCTAGAAATGAAAATGAACATAATAATGGTATTTCTCATTTTATAGAACATATGATGTTCAAGGGAACCAATAATAGAAATGCAAAAGAAATTGTAAAAACTATAGAAGATTTAGGTGGTCACATAAATGCCTTTACAGGAAAAGAAGCAACTTGCTACTATATAAAACTTTTATATACACATTTAGATGTTGCTTTAGATATATTATCAGATATGATTTTTAATAGTAAATTTAATGAAGAAGATATAGAACTAGAAAAGGGCGTTATACTTGAAGAAATAAGCATGAATGAAGATTCACCAGAGGATGTGCTTGTAGAACTTCATAGTAAGGCAGCTTGGGGAGATGACCCTATATCACTTCCAATACTGGGATCAGCAAAAGGGGTTAGATCCTTTACAAGAAATCATATTATAGAATATTTAAAGAGTCACTATACTCCAGAAAATTGCGTTATATCTATAGCAGGGAATTTTGATGAAAATATATATAAATTAATAGAGGACTATTTTGGTCATTGGAAAGCTTCAAATGAAAAACCTTTGCTATATTCTACACCTGATGTTTTGAATAATCATCTTTTTAGAAAAAAGGAAATAGAACAGCTACATATGAATTTAGGTATGCAAGGAGTAGAAATCGGAAACGAAGACATGTATACTATATTATTACTAAATAATATATTTGGGGGCTCCACTTCATCTATATTATTTCAAAAGATAAGAGAAGAAAAAGGAAGATGTTATTCTATATACTCTTATGTAAATAGTTATAATAATACAGGAATAGTAAATATATATACAGGGTTAAACTCTAAATATTCTATAGAGGTTTTAAAACTCATTGTGGAGGAAGTACATAAGTTTTCCAAGTATTGCATATGTCAGGAACAAATTATACAGGGAAAAGAAGGATTAAAGGGAAGTTATATACTAGGACTTGAAAGTACCAGTAGTAGAATGTTTAGCAACGCAAGATCTGTATTATTTTTAAATAGAATTAATAAACCAGAGGATATAATTAAAAAAATAGATAAAATAGACATGGAAAGCATTCATAGAGTGAAAGAGAATACATTTGAAAAAGGTATAATAAACTCTGCTTTTGTAGGAGAAAATATAGATATAGAAACAGTTAATAACATGATGGATAAAAGTATAAACCCATTTAAGAACAATTCCAATAGCACATTTATATAATATAGGTATATAAATGTAATATATCCTTGATGTATTTCATAGAGATAAAATAGAAATATATTAGGGAGGTTTTAATATGTCGGAAGATGTAAAAAAATATAGTGAAATGGAAAGATTTGAAATTATAAATATTAGTAACGGTGAAAAATACAATTTTTTAGGTAATAATGATGTAATAATAGATGAAGAAGGAAATTTTAAATTATTAATATTGGCTAGTGTAAAAAATAAATTTTCATTCCTCGGAAAAAGCGAATTTTTTGAAGTTCCCTGGGAATATGTAAAAAAAATAGGAACGAGAACTATAATAATAGATATAGAGGAGTCCACATTAAAAAATAGCCGTATATGAAGCAGGGAGGAACATTATGAAAATAATAGTACAAAAATTTGGAGGTACTTCTGTTTCTACTAAAGAGAGAAGACAAAGAGTTGTAGAAAAAATCATAAAAGCTAAAAATGCTGGATATAGTCCTGTAGTTGTGGTATCCGCTATGGGAAGAAAGGGAGAACCTTATGCAACGGATACATTACTATCTTTAGTTAGTAATGAACTAAAGAAGAATAATTTAGCTATAGATCTTTTAATGAGTTGTGGAGAAATAATAAGTACTGTTGTTATGGCTGATGAACTTTTATCTAAAAATATAGACGCAGTACCTTTAACAGGAGGACAAGCTGGAATATTAACAGATGATAATTATAGCAACGCATCCATATTAAAATTAGAATGTGATAAAATATTGGATGTGGTAGAAGAAAATAAAATCCCAATAGTAGCTGGTTTTCAAGGAATTAGTGAAAATGGATTTATAACTACTTTAGGTAGAGGAGGAAGTGACGTTACAGCGGTTCTACTTGGAGGAGCATTAAAGGCAGAAAAAGTAGAAATATATACAGATGTAGATGGAATAATGACCGCAGATCCAAGGATAGTATCTGATGCTACTTTGATAAAAGAAATAAGTTATAATGAAACTTTCCAATTTTCTCATGAAGGAGCAAAGGTTATACATCCAAGAGCAGTAGAAATAGCAATGAATGAAAACATCCCTATAGTAATAAAAAATACTTTAACTAATTGTGATGGAACTTTAATAAATAATATAAGTGATTTAAATTTAAATAATATAATAACAGGAATTACTCATACCAATGATAGGACTCAAATAAAAATAGAACTTGAACAAAATAAAGAAAATGAAAGTTATTTTAGAATACTAGATATATTAGCTGAAAATTCCATAAGTATAGATTTAATTAATGTATTCCCAAGAGAAAGTATATTTACTATTGATGGGAAGGATTTTGAAAAATTTAGTAGCATAATGAATAAAATTAATTTAAAATACTCTCACATAGATAGCTGTAGTAAAATTGCTATTATAGGAAATAGAATGAGAGGTATTCCTGGAGTAATGGCAAAAATAATTTATGTATTAATGAATGAAAATATAGAAGTATTACAAACAGCCGACTCTCACGCTACAATCTGGTGTTTAGTAAAAGATATTCATACAGAAAAAGCTATAAAAGCATTACACAATGCATTTAATTTATCTAATAATAAATAAAAAGAGTATAATAGCCTTCTCTTATGTACAAAATAAAATTGTGCATAGGGAGGGATTTTTTATGTTAAATGAAGAAAAAAGAGAAGAAAATAATTTAGAAAATATAAAAGAGTTGGGAGTTGTAGAGACTCCTAAACCTAATGATAGGATATATATTCTACCAATAATAGGTCAAGTGGAGGGGCATGCAGCAGTACCACCTCAAAATAAGAGTACTAAATATGAGCATGTAATACCACAATTAGTAAATATTCAAATGGATGATAACATAGAGGGGGTCTTAGTGATTTTAAATACAGTAGGTGGAGATGTAGAAGCAGGACTCGCTATTGCTGAGATGATAGGCAGTCTGGGTAAGCCTACAGTATCCCTTGTTATAGGTGGAGGCCATTCCATAGGAGTGCCTTTAGCAACTGCTTCAAATTATTCTTTTATATCCCCCACAGCTACTATGATAATACATCCAATTAGAATGAATGGATTAATTCTAGGAGTTCCTCAAACCTTTGAATATTTTGATAAAATGCAGGATAGAATTATAGAGTTTATAGTAAGAACTTCTAAAATGGATAAAGAAACTATTAAAGATATGATGATTAAAACAGATAATTTATTAAATGATATGGGAACCATTTTAATAGGAAAAGAAGCCGTAGACTGTGGTCTTATAGATGAAGTAGGTGGTATTAAAGAAGCACTTAATAAATTAGAAGAACTCATTAAAAAAGAGGTAAAATAGCTATGGGTAAAACCTATGGCTATTTTTAAGTATGGACAAGCATTAGAAGGATATGTAAAATAATAATGAACAGCTAATAATGAATAATGAACAATTAAGGAGGCTCTTCTTCCTGACATCAGAAGAGCTTTAGTTTTATTAGATTTGTTAAAGATAGTTGTACTATGGAAAACCTGTTCAGCAAAGCTGAATATAAAGATTTTATACAATCAAAAAATTATTCATTATTCATTAACTAAAGGGGGAGGGATAAAGTGGCAAAGAAAAAAAAGCAAAAAACTATTAAACTAGATGCTGAAATTAAAGGGATATTATTTATAACTATAGGTGTACTTTCTCTTATAAGTATTATGTCCTCTTCAAATTCAGGAATTATTGGTAAAATGTCAAAGAAAATTCTTGTATTTATATTTGGGTTAGGAGCTTTTATATTTCCATTCTTTATAATATTTGTAGGTGTATGTCTAATACTTAAAAAAGGTAAAGTAACATATAGTGGAAAGTTTTATGGAATAGTTTTATTTATTTTAAATACACTATTTTGTTTACATATAGGAGATATAGTTACAAAAGGCTTGGATAGAAGTTTTTTTCAAGGAATTGTGGATATTTATAACTCGGAAACTTTTTTACATGGTGGGGTAATTTCATATATAGTGGATCTTCCCTTATATAAGCTTTTTGGCAAATGGGGAACTTTTGTAATATTTATTTCTATATATGTTATATGTTTTATATTAATAAGCCAAATATCTTTATACAGCATAATAAGTAAGTTTAAACTTAAAAAAGAAAAAAGGAGAAAAGAAAAAAATATAGAAATAAAAGAGGATGTTCAAGATGAAGTTAAATTTACAGAGATTAAAGATTCGGAGGAGATACCAGAAGAAAAAATAATTAATAGAATAAAAATAATAGATTTTATAAAAAATACCAATATAGAAGAAAATGATGATACAAAAGAAAATAAGCCTATACAAAAAGGAAAAGATAGCAATAATATTCAAGGAGAAAAAGATATAAATAAAGAGTTGGAAGAGGAAATGAGCAAAGCGGCTTTAAAAACTATAGATTATGAATTTCCATCTATAGATTTATTAAATGATAATAAATCTATAAAACTAAAGAAAGAAGATAAAAAGGAGCTACTTAATAATGCCAATAAACTTGAAGAAACTCTAACAAGTTTTGGGGTGGAAGCTAAAGTAACTCAGGTTACAAAAGGACCTTCAGTAACCAGATTTGAGCTTCAACCAAGTGTTGGGGTTAAAGTAAGTAAAATTGTACACTTAGCAGATGATATAGCCTTAAATTTAGCCGCTCAAGATGTAAGAATTGAAGCACCAATACCAGGTAAGTCAGCTGTGGGAATAGAGGTGCCTAATAGAGAATTAACACCAGTTTATTTAAAAGAGGTTTTAGACTCTAATGAATTTAAGAATTGTAATAAAAATTTAGCTTTTGCCATAGGAAAAGATATAGCGGGTAATTGTGTTGTTTCAGATTTAAGTAAAATGCCGCATTTATTAATAGCAGGGGCTACAGGTTCTGGTAAAAGTGTTTGTATAAATACTTTAATAATAAGCTTAATATATAAGTATTCTCCTGAAGATGTAAAACTGCTTATGGTAGATCCTAAAGTAGTAGAACTTAATATATACAATGATATACCACATCTACTTATTCCTGTAGTTACAGAACCTAAAAAAGCAGCAGGTGCCCTGTATTGGGCAGTAAATGAAATGACTAGAAGATATAAGTTATTTGCAGAAACCAATGTAAGAAACATTGAAAGTTATAATGAGCTACTTAAGAAAGGGAAGGGAGTAGAAAAACTTCCTTTAATAGTTATAGTTATAGATGAATTAGCAGATTTAATGATGGTATGTCCTAATGATATAGAAGACTATATAGGAAGATTAGCTCAAATGGCAAGAGCTGCAGGTATGCATTTAGTTATAGCCACTCAAAGACCTTCTGTAGATGTAATAACAGGAGTCATAAAAGCTAATATACCTTCTAGAATTTCCTTTGCAGTTTCAAGTCAGATAGATTCAAGAACCATATTGGATATGGGAGGAGCAGAAAAACTATTAGGAAAAGGAGACATGCTTTTTTATCCCTCTGGAGAATCAAAACCTATGAGAGTACAAGGGGCATTCATATCTGAAGAAGAAGTTGAAAAGGTAGTAGGTTTTATAAAAGAGAAGCAATGTGGGGAAGTAGAATATGAAGATAGCATAATAGATGAAATAAACACTTCAATTGAAATAAATAACGAGGATAGAGACGAACTTTTAGAAGAGGCCATAAAAATTGTAGTAGATGTAGATCAAGCGTCAACTTCACTATTGCAAAGAAAGTTAAGAATAGGTTATAATAGGGCAGCTAGAATAATGGACCAAATGGAGGAGAGGGGTATTATATCCCAAAAAGATGGAAGTAAGCCAAGACAGGTATTAATAAGCAAAGATGATATTGTCTAAGAAGTTTAAGGAGGAGTAAAATGACAAAAATAAAATATGGAGTAGTTAGTTTAGGTTGCGATAAAAATAGAATTGACTCTGAGGTAATGATAAATGAGATTAAAAAAGAAGGTATAATAACAAATGATCCTAAAGAAGCAGATGTTATTATAGTAAATACTTGTGGATTTATAGAAGATTCTAAAAAAGAGTCTATAGATACAATATTAGAAATGTCAAACTATAAAAATAATAACTGTAAAGTATTGGTAGTTACTGGTTGTTTAAGCCAAAGATATGGAGAAGAATTACAAGAATTACTTCCAGAAGTAGATGTAATGTTAGGAGTAAATGACTATGATAAGCTTAGTGATGCTATTAAAAAATCCATAGAAAAAGGTGAAAAGTCCCTTTATTGTAACTATAGTAATACAGTTATAAATGAAGGTGGTAGGGTATTAACTACACAAAAACATTATGCCTATTTAAGAATAGCTGAAGGTTGCGACAATTTCTGTACTTATTGTGCAATACCAAAAATAAGGGGAAAATACAGAAGTAGAAAAATTGAGGACATAATAGAAGAAGCTAAATTTCTTTCGCAAAATGGTGTTAAAGAAATAATAATAGTTGCACAAGATACTACAAGATATGGATTGGACATATATGGTGAAAAAACGCTACCTTCACTTTTAAAACAATTAGAAGAAGTAGATGGAATAGAATGGATAAGATTATTATATTGTTATCCAGAAGATATAACAGAGGAGCTAATAGAAGAGTTTGCCAGAAACAAAAAGTTATGTAAGTATGTAGATGTACCTATACAGCACATAAGTGATTCTGTATTAAAAAGAATGGGCAGAAAAGGAAATAAACAATTGGTTACAAAGGTTTTAAGAGATATTAAAAAAAGAGTTCCAGAAATGTCTATAAGAACTTCATTAATAGTAGGTTTTCCAGGAGAAATGGAGGAAGACTTTAAAGAACTTAAAGACTTTGTAGAAGAATTCAAATTTCAAAATTTAGGAGTTTTTAAATACTCTCAAGAAGAGGGCACACCTGCGGCAACAATGGAAGATCAAGTTTTAGAAGAGATAAAGGAAACAAGAAGAGAAGAATTAATGAAGATGCAACGAGACATAGTTAAAAGTATTAATGCTGATAAAGTTAATAAAGTATACAAAGTAGTTGTAGATAATTTTAATGGAGAACATTATATAGGAAGAAATTATGAAATGCTACCGGAAATAGATGGTGCAATTTATTTTAAATGTGATAAAATATTAAATATAGGTGAGATGGTATGTATCAAAATATTAGAGACCTTAGAATATGATCTAATAGGAGTTGTATGTGATGAATCTTGCAAATAAATTAACTATAATCAGAATATTTTTAGTACCTGTTTTTTTGATTTTTATAGCCATTAATGACATTCCATATGGAAAAACTATAGCTACAGCCATATTTATAATAGCAGCTCTTACAGATAAGTTAGATGGCTATATAGCAAGAAGTAGAAATCAAATAACACGATTTGGTAAATTTATGGATCCTTTGGCAGACAAACTGTTGGTTACAGCAGCTTTAATATCATTAGTAGAATTACAGGTTATTTCTACATGGGTTGCAATGATTATTATAGCAAGGGAATTTGCCGTAACAGGTCTTAGAGCAGTAGCAGCTTCTGAGGGTATAGTAATTGCTGCAAGTCCTTTGGGAAAAGCAAAAACTGTTACACAAATTATAGCTATTATAATAGCACTTATAAATTTAAATAATATTAACATATTATCTATTCCAAGTAACTATATTTCTAGTCTTACTAATATAACCATGGGTGCTGCAGTTATTATAACTATCATTTCTGGAATAGATTATTTTGTGAAAAATAAAGAAGCTATAAAAATAGATAAATAATTATTTAGAGTTGTTTTAAAAAAATATATCTGTCAATAATACAAATAAAGTTCCCTATAGGGAACTTTATTTAATGAACAACGAACAGTGAATAATGAGTAATTATGGTTATTTTTTCTCCACTACGTTACGAAAAAATTTTAATTGTATAAGATCCTCTTGTTCAGCTTTGCTGAACAAGTTTTTCATAGTACAATTATTTTTAAAAAATATAATAAAAATAAAGATTTTCTGACGTCAGAAAGAAAATCATCCTAAATTGTTCATTATTCATTAATATTGGGTTGACCAAAGTGTTAAATTAAGTTATAATTAGAACAGATGTTCGAAATAAAGAAAGGATGGTGACCCTTAAATAGGGATTATTATGGATAAAGAAAAATTAAAAGCCATAGAAGCAGCTATGGGAAACATAGAAAAGCAATTTGGTAAAGGCTCTGTAATGAAATTAGGAGAAAAAAACATATTGGATATAGAAGCTATTTCCACAGGATGTCTTGGAATGGACATAGCTTTAGGTATAGGTGGAGTTCCAAAAGGAAGAATAGTAGAAATATATGGACCTGAATCATCAGGTAAGACAACTGTGGCATTACACATAATAGCAGAAGCTCAAAAGAATGGTGGAGTTGCAGCTTTTATAGATGCTGAGCATGCATTAGATCCATCTTATGCAAGAAAATTAGGAGTAGATATAGACAATTTAATAGTTTCTCAACCAGATACAGGAGAACAAGGATTGGAAATAGCAGAAGCTCTTGTTAGATCCAATGCTATAGATATAGTAGTTGTTGACTCTGTAGCGGCATTAGTTCCTAAGGCAGAAATTCAGGGAGAGATGGGAGATTCTCATGTTGGATTACAAGCAAGATTGATGTCTCAAGCCCTTAGAAAATTAGCAGGTTCCATAAACAAATCTAACTGTGTAGCTATTTTCATCAATCAATTAAGAGAAAAAGTTGGAATAATGTTTGGAAGTCCTGAAACTACACCGGGAGGAAGGGCACTTAAATTTTATTCTAGTGTAAGATTGGATGTTAGAAGAATAGATACAATAAAACAAGGAGATGAGTTTTTAGGAAATAGAACTAGAGTAAAAGTAACTAAAAATAAAGTAGCTCCTCCTTTTAAAAATGCTGAGTTTGATATAATGTATAATGAAGGTATATCAAGAACAGGTGATGTTTTAGACTTGGGTGTTAAAGAAGAAATAGTGCAAAAAAGTGGATCTTGGTTTTCCTATAATGATGTAAGATTAGGTCAGGGTAGAGAAAATGCAAAACAGTTTTTAAAGGATAATCCAGAACTACTTTATGAAATAGAAAATACTATAAGAGAAAAATATGATCTTCCAATTGTTAAAAATAATATTAAAGCAGAAGTGGAAGATAAAAAAGAGAAAAAAGCAGAAGAAGTTTAAATTATATACAAATATATATAACTTGACATAATAAAAAAATTAATATAAAATAAAGACAAAATCTGGTTTAGCAAAAAAGTTAGTCCATTTGAATAAATTATGACACTTTCTAAGCTTTTGTATTTATCAGCAATAGATTATCTAAACACAAAAAGCAAAGGAGGTGCTCATTTGAACTTAACGTATTATATAGTAGCAACTATTATAATAGCAGTTATAGCTGTATATGTTGATTACTATATTAGGAAAAATGTATCTGCAGCTAAAATTTCAAATGCAGAAGAAAAAGGACGTAATATAATAGAAGATGCTAAAAGAGAGGCTGAATCTAAAAAGAAAGAAGCCATACTAGAAGCAAAAGAAGAAATGCATAGACTTAGAAACGATTTTGAAAAAGAGTCTAAAGACAGAAGAAATGAAATTCAAAGATTAGAAAGAAGAATAATACAAAGAGAAGAAGCACTTGACAAAAAAGGTGACATGTTAGAAAAGAAAGAAGAAAGTTTGAATAAAAAACATCAAGAACTGGAAAATAAGAAGAGTAACATAGAAAATTTATACGAAAAACAAAGAGAAGAATTGGAAAGGCTTGCTGGATTAACTTCAGATCAAGCTAAAGAAATGTTACTAGAAGAAGTAAGAAAAGAAATTAAACATGAAACCGCAATGTTAATTAAAGAGGTAGAAACAAAAGCTAAAGAAGAGGCCGATAAAAAGGCAAGAGAAATAACTACATATGCTATTCAAAGATGTGCAGCAGACCATGTTGCAGAAACCACAGTTTATGTAGTAAATCTTCCTAATGATGAAATGAAGGGAAGAATTATAGGAAGAGAAGGTAGAAATATAAGAACACTTGAAACTTTAACAGGTGTAGATTTAATAATAGATGATACACCTGAAGCAGTTATTCTTTCAGCTTTTGACCCTGTAAGAAGAGAAGTTGCTAGAATAGCTTTAGAAAAATTAATTATGGATGGACGTATTCATCCAGCTAGAATTGAAGAAATGGTAGAAAAAGCCAAAAAGGAAGTTGAAAATAATATTAGAGAAGAAGGGGAACAGGCTACATTTGAAACAAGTGTGCATGGACTTCATTCAGAACTAATAAAATTATTAGGTAGATTAAAATATAGAACTAGTTATGGTCAAAATGTTTTAAAACATTCTATAGAAGTATCTTACTTAGCAGGCTTAATGGCTTCGGAATTGGGAATGGATCCTACTTTAGCTAAAAGAGCAGGATTGCTTCACGATATAGGAAAGGCTGTTGACCATGAGGTGGAAGGACCACATGCTATTATAGGAGCCGAAGTGGCTAAAAGATATCATGAGTCATCCATAGTTGTAAATGCAATAGCTGCCCATCATGGAGATGAAGAATTTGAATCTATAGAAGCAATATTAGTTCAGGCGGCAGATGCTATTTCAGCTGCTAGACCTGGAGCAAGAAGAGAAACTTTAGAAGCTTATATTAAAAGGTTAGAAAAACTCGAAGAGATTGCAAATTCATATGAAGGCGTAGAAAAGTCATATGCCATTCAAGCGGGTAGAGAGCTAAGAATAATAGTTAAACCAGAAGTAGTAGATGACGCAGGGTCCTATGAGATGGCTAGAAATATGGCTAAGACCATAGAGAATGAATTAGAATACCCTGGTCAAATTAAGGTAAATGTAATAAGGGAAACTCGATCCATCGAGTATGCTAAATAAAAATTAGATTAGAAAACAAAATCCTCTAAATCTTGTAAATTCATAGTAATTTTACAAAATTAAGAGGATTTTTTCATTATGTGTAGAATATACATAAGTAGAAGTAGTATAAAGTATAACAAATAAAGTATAAAATTATATAGGAGGTTTATTATGGAAGTATTAAAAGTTTCAGCAAAATCAAGTCCAAATAAAGTTGCAGGTGCATTAGCAGGTGTTTTAAGAGAAAAAGGAGGAGCAGAAATTCAAGCAATTGGAGCAGGAGCTTTAAATCAAGCTATAAAAGCAGTAGCTATTGCAAGGGGATTCGTTGCACCAAGTGGAATCGATTTAATTTGTATTCCAGCATTCACAGATATAGAGATAGACGGTGAAGAAAGAACAGCTATAAAGCTAATAGTTCAACCAAGATAATAATATGGAAAGCAAAGGGCTAATTATGCTAGCCCTTTTTTTTATTATGATTATATGATAAAGTATAATCTGTGATAAATATATAAGGGGGGATAATAATTGAAATTGAAAGGTATAATTCAGATATTACGTCCTAAACAGTGGATAAAAAATGGCTTCGTTTTTGCGGCTCTAATGTTTTCTGGAAAATTTATGAACCTAGGTTTATTGCAGAAGAATATATATGCATTTGTATTATTTTGTTTAACTTCTTCTGCTGTATATGTATTAAATGATATAGTGGATTTAGAAAAGGACAAGCTTCATCCAGATAAGAAAAAAAGACCTCTTCCAAGTGGGATGATATCTAAAAAAAATGCAATAATATTAGATATAGTACTAATAATAACGATGGTAAGTTGCTCTTATAACAATATTAAAGTTTTTGCAATATTATTAGGTTATTTGATTATGAATATATTATATTCTTTTAAGCTAAAGAACATTGTAATTATAGATGTTATGATAATAACTCTTGGTTTTGTTATGAGGGTAGAGGCTGGAAGCTTTGCTACAGGGGTAGTTATTTCCCCATGGCTTTTATTGTGTACAATGCTACTTTCTTTATTTTTAGCTATAAATAAAAGAAAAAGTGAATTAATAACCCTAGAAGGAAAGAGTGGCAAACACAGAAAGATATTAGAGGAGTATTCTGTTGAATTCTTAGATTCAATGTTAACCTTAGTAACTCCTTCTATACTAATAGCCTATTGCTTATATACCTTTAGTTCTGTGCAAAGTAAGAATATGATGTTTACTATACCTTTTGTATTATATGGTTTATTTAGATATCAATATTTAATGTTGAAAAAAAATATAGGGGGTAAACCAGAGGATATATTTACAAAGGATATACCCTTTTTAATTAATATAGTCCTTTGGATTATAAGTGTTTTTATAATTATTTATAAGATATAAAGGAGTTGATTTGATGTTAATGAAACTTGAGTCAGATAGAAAAGAATATGGAAAGTCTTATTATTTGATAATAGCATTAATTGGAGTACTACTTAGTATATTTTGGTGTAAACTTATTAAAACAGAACCTTTTTCAGATTTTAAATATTATTATGAATTAGCCCGTAGTATATCTCAGGGAAAACCTTGGGGAGATACATATACAACTGTTGGATATCCTATAGTTTTAGGTGGAATATTTAAAGTTTTTGGAGATAGCCTATTTATAGCTAAAACTTTTAATTTAATATTAATTCTTTTAAATTATTATCTTGCTTATTCTATCTTAAATAAACTGGATGTAAAAGAAAAGCTTAGGAAAGTTATATTTACTATATTTATATTCTTTCCTTTAAATATTATGTATAGTAGCGTATTAGCCACAGAGCCCCTATTTACAACTATTTTACTTTTGATAACTAATATATATTTTAGTAAAACTAAATTTAAATATATATACATAGGAATACTTACGGCAATGAACGCTATGATAAAACCATTCTTTATAATATTTTTCTTTGCCATACTTATAATCGATGCTATAGGAGAATGGAACATAAAAAAAGCTATAATTAATAGTTTAACAGTATTAATTATATCCTTACTTTGTATATCTCCTTGGATATATAGGAATACAAAGTATGTAGGAGAACTTACCTTCATATCTAATAATGGAGGAATAGTGCTTTATATAAACAACAATTCTCAAAATAAAACTGGTATGTGGATGGATGTTAATGATGTAGAAAATTCTGTTGCCAAAACAGAAGAATATAAAAATGCAAATATGACTCAAAAAAATAAAATGCTTACAAAAGCAGCAAAAAAATGGATTAAAGACAACCCTAAAAGATTTGTTGAGTTAGGTCTTTTAAGATTAGGAGTAACCTATGGTTTGGCAGATGATACATACTATACCACTTATGGAAGTGATGTAAATGCGTCAGCAAAATATAATATATGTAAGAGTATAACTGGAGTAAAGGCTTGTATTTTTCTTGTAGGTATAATTTTTGCATTGTTATATAGCATTTATATTATAGTAAATATTTTTAAGAATAGAGGTAGAAATATAGATAAAGGGTTACTATATACACTAGTTACATTTTATATGTTTACCTGTGTGTATTTCGTAACAGAGGGACAAGGCAGATATTCATTTCCATTAATATTTTTTATGATATATTTATTTGCTACCTGTATAGAACATTTGTTTAGGTTAAGAAATAAATCCTTATAAGAGGAGGAAAATACATATGATGGGACTTATATTGAGCTCAGTATTTTTAGGTGCTTTAGGGCAGATATTAGTAAAAGTAGGAGCTACAAGCTTAAATTTGAGTTTTGCACCAGGACAATTTATACCAAGTATTATTAGTATATTGAAAAACTTTTTTGTTATGAGTGGGATAGTATCCTATGGAACTAGCTTTTTGATATGGATAAAGGTGTTAAGTAAGGTGGAACTTAGTTATGCATATCCAATGGTTAGTTTAGGTTATGTTATAACTACAATATATGCTTATTTTTTCCTGAATGAAAATATCTCAATTGAAAGAGTATTAGGAATATTACTAATTATAGGTGGAGTATTTTTGATTTCACGAAATTAAAAATAAAAATAATTGCAATTTAAGAACATCTCTTATGAAGATATATCTATTTTTACGGCGTTACACTTTATAATGAAATAAAATGTGAAAAAATCAAAAATAAAAATTGCATTTTTCACTTTTATTATGTATTATATTACTATGGCTTAAATTTATATGATATACAAAATAGGGGGTGTTTTTAGATGTTATCTAAAAAAGGAAAGGAAATATCACCTTCTGTTACATTAGCAATAACTGCAAAAGCTAATGAAATGAAGAAGGATGGAATAGATGTAGTAGGTTTTGGGGCAGGGGAACCGGATTTTAATACACCTGAAAATATCCAAAATGCTGCAATTAAAGCAATGAGAGAAGGATATACAAAGTACACACCAGTTTCTGGCGTAGTTGAATTAAAAGATGCTATAGTAAATAAATTCAAAAAGGAAAATAATTTAATATATAAATCATCACAGATAATAGTATCCACTGGAGCAAAGCAATGTATAGCTAATTTGTTTATGGCTATTTTAAATCCAGGAGATGAGGTTTTAATATCTGCACCATATTGGGTTAGTTATCCAGAACTCGTTAAATTAGCAGATGGTGTGCCTGTATTTGTAGATTGTAAAAAAGAAAATGATTATAAATACTCTATAGATGAATTAGAAAAGAGGGTTTCTAGTAAAACAAAGGCTATAATTATTAGTAGTCCGAACAATCCAACAGGAAGTATTTATTATGAAGAAGAGCTTAGAGATATAGCTGAATTTTGTAAAAAACATAATTTAATAATTTTATCCGATGAAATATATGAAAAACTTATTTATGGACATAATAAACATATAAGTATAGCTAGCCTAAATGAAGATACTTATAATAGAACTGTTGTAATAAATGGAGTATCTAAGACTTATGCTATGACTGGTTGGAGAATAGGATATGCGGCAGGGCCAGGAAATGTAATTAAATTAATGAATAATATACAGAGTCATATGACTTCAAATCCAAATTCAATCGCTCAATATGCTGCCCTAGAAGCTTTAACAGGAGAGCAGGAGTCTATAAATAGTATGGTGAGTGAATTTGAAAAGAGAAGAAATTATATGGTGGAAAGAATAAATTCAATAAATGGAATAGAGTGTATAGAGCCTAAAGGAGCCTTTTATATGTTTGCTGATATAAATAAAGTAATAGGTAAGAAAATCAATGGAGAAGAAATAAAAAACTCTGTGGATTTTTGTGAAAAATTATTAGAATTATATAAAGTAGCTGTTGTTCCAGGAGCGGCTTTTGGTTTAGAAAATCACATAAGGCTTTCCTATGCTATATCTATGGAAAATATAGAAAAAGGATTGGACAGAATATCAAATTGTGTTAGCGAATTACAAAGTTAAATTCTTATATGTTTAAAACGCTTAAATTTAATGTTATAATAAATTTGGTTTATTAATTATTAATACAGAGGTGATACAAATGATTAAAAAGGAAGTTGTAGTAAGTAGTTCAACAGGTCTTCATGCTAGACCAGCTACTTTATTAGTTAAAAAGGCGTCTTTATTCAAGTCTGATATAACTATTGAGCATAATGGGAAAGAAGCTAATATCAAAAGTCTTATTGGAGTGTTGTCTTTAGCTGTAACCAGTGGAGCAACAATTACAATAAAAGCTTCAGGTGATGATGAAGCTTTAGCAGCAGAAGAAATTGCAAATTTAATTGAATCAATGGACTAAAAAATAAAAGGCTCAAGAATTAGAGCCTTTTATTTTTATGACTTAGAGTATTTCTTTATTCTTAAGAATAGGAATAATAAATATACGCCAGCTGTTCCTATAATTATATATATTATTCTAGATAAAAAGTTAGCGGGCTCGCCCAAAATAGCACTTACTATGTTCAAATTAAATAAACCTAAAAGACCCCAGTTTAAAGCTCCTATAAAGACTAAAATGAAAGAAATTTTGTCAATTAAATTAAATTTATACATAATATTGCCTCCTGTTTGTTTTAATACTATTCTAATTAAATTATATTAATAAAATATAATTTATAGAACGTATTTTAACAGAAGGTGCACTTATATAAAATTACGGTTTTATTTTATTGGAAAGAAGCTGAGGGATTGGTTGTTTAGAAATTCGTATTATATAATCTAAGATATTTTCTTACGTATATAAATAAAAAATGAAAACTTTACAGAAAATACAAGAACTTTGTAAAAAAATGTAGTATAATATACATATATGCTACTAAATTAGGGGGTTAAAATAATGAATGTAGAAGAATTAAATCCGTTTAAAAATGTGCAAAAAATAATGAAGAAAATCTGCGAGGATCTTAATTTAAATGAAAGTGTTTATGAATTAATTAAGGAACCTTCAAGGATAGTTGAAGTTAATATCCCAGTTAAAATGGATAATGGTTCTATAAAAGTTTTTAAGGGATATAGAAGTCAACATAATAATTCCATAGGTGCTACAAAGGGTGGAGTTAGATTTCATCAAGGTGTAAATTTAGATGAAGTAAAAGCTTTATCTATATGGATGACCTTAAAATGTGCTATAGCAAATCTTCCTTTTGGAGGGGGAAAGGGTGGAATTATAGTAGATCCTAAAACTTTATCCAAAGGTGAATTAGAAAGATTAAGTAGGGGATATGTAGAAAAACTTTATGAGGTTTTAGGTGAAGATTTAGATATTCCAGCTCCAGATGTAAATACAAATGGTGAAATAATTGCTTGGATGGCAGACGAATATAATAAGCTTTCAAGACAAAATGCTTGGGGAACTTTCACAGGTAAACCAGTAGAATTAAATGGTTCTAAGGGTAGAACTGAAGCAACAGGTTTAGGGGTAGCTATAGTTGCTAGAGAAGCTTTAAAAAAACTTAATAGAAATATAGAAAATTCTTCTGTAGCGGTTCAAGGCTTTGGAAATGTAGGAAGTCACGCTGCTCTTTGCATAGAAAACCTAGGTGGGAAAATAGTTAGTGTATCAGAATGGGATAGAGAAAAAGGATTTTATGCCATATATGATGAAAAAGGATTAAACATTAAAGAATTAATAAGTTACTTTAATGAAAATGGAACTTTACTTGACTTCCCTAGAACTTCTAAAATAAGCGAAGAAGAATTTTGGAGTTTATCAGTGGATGTGTTAGTTCCGGCAGCATTAGAAAATTCCATAAATACAAATAATGCTAATTTAATAAATGCTAAACTAGTTTGTGAAGGAGCTAATGGACCTGTTACACCTGCAGCGGATGAAATATTAGAGAAAAAAGGAATTGAAGTTACACCAGATATATTAACAAATGCAGGTGGAGTTATAGTTTCTTATTTTGAATGGGTACAAAATTTAGATAATTACTATTGGAATGAAAAAGATGTTAAAACTCGTGAAGAAGAATTCTTAGTAGAAGGATTTAACAATGTGTGGTTTATGAAAGATAAATTTAATTGTACTATGAGAAATGCAGCTTATATGTATGCTATAAATAAATTAGCGAAATCAATGAAAGCTAGAGGATGGTATTAAAACTTTAAAAAAATAAGGTAAATAAAGTAGAAGTTAAAAACTTCTACTTTATTTAATGATAATATGTATCAATTGATATAATAAAAGAGAAAAATATCAAATGGATTTATTTATAAAAAATATTTTAAGAAATTATTAAATGTAGATTTTTATGTTTGAATAAAAATATAAAATGTTTTTTAGATTTAAATGGTAGT
Source organism: Clostridium tetani (assembly GCF_900167265.1). Classification (GTDB taxonomy): domain Bacteria; phylum Bacillota; class Clostridia; order Clostridiales; family Clostridiaceae; genus Clostridium_G; species Clostridium_G tetani. The sequence continues at coordinate 14,868 of NZ_FUWT01000008.1, read as the reverse complement.
ATATAATAATATGTAATTATGGTAGTATAATCATGTATATATTATTATATATTTTTCAGAGATTTTTATTCGCTAAATATACATTTAGCGAAATTGGATAGAATTTAGGAGGTTTTTAGCAATATGTACAAGCTTAAGAATATATATGACCCTGAATTACCGCAACAATTAAATAATTTTCTTAATTATTTAACTACAGTAAAAGAAAGATCCCCTAATACTATGAGTGCATATAAAGTGGATTTAGTTATGTTTTTTAGATTTCTAAAATTATACAAAACTAAATTACCAAAGGATATAGAATTTGATGATATAGATATTAGTGATATAGACGATGAATTTATAAGAAAGATCACTCTTACAGATCTTTATTCCTTTATGGCGTTTTTAGATAACTATAGGGATAACGGAAGTTATGCTAAAGCTAGAAAAGTAGCTACATTAAAATCCTTCTTTAAGTTTTTATACAGTAAAGTAAAAATATTAGAAGAAAACCCTGCGATAGAATTAGAATCACCTAAAATTAAAAAGAGAAATCCAACCTACTTAACTTTAGAAGAAAGTAAAAGATTATTAGCTTCTATTGATGGCACTAATAAAGCAAGGGATTATTGCATAATTACATTATTTTTAAATTGCGGACTTAGACTATCTGAATTATGCAGTATAGATATTTCTAAAATAAAGGAAGACACTCTTTATGTAATTGGTAAAGGTAATAAAGAAAGAACCATCTATTTAAATAAGGCATGCTTAAAAGCCGTAGAAGATTATTTGAAGGTAAGAAATAAAAATTTAGATAAAATAAAGGATAAAGATGCATTGTTTATAAGCAGGAATAATACTAGAATAAATAAAAGAACTGTAGAAATTATGTTGAAAAAATATTTAAAGAAAGCTAATTTAGATGAGGAAAAATACACACCTCATAAGCTTAGACACACTGCTGCAACTCTTATGTATAAACATGGAGATGTAGATATTAGAAGCCTTCAAAAGATATTAGGTCATGAAAATATATCTACAACTCAAATTTATACTCATGTTGATAATGAAAAACTAAGAGAGGCTGTAAAATTAAATCCTCTAAGTGGAGAATCTATGGAATAATGAGCATTAAATGCTTGTTATTCTATCTTTTTAATTCTAATTAAACCAGGAAATTCTTCATATGTAAATTTTTCTGACTTTTCTTGATTTTCTAATATCTCCCTAAGTCCTTCTATATCTTCAATAAACTCATAAGAATATTCATCTGCCCCCTCTTCTTCATTAGGAAGAGAATTTAGAGATTTTTCTTTAAACCAATCTATATTTTTTTCTTCATCTTCTATTACTTCATCTATTTCTAAACTTCTCATGTCTTTTTCTATATCATTTTCTAAACACTTTCCACAGCTATCACATATTTTGGAAGGATTTAAATCGCAAATATCACATTTATTACAATCATCACAATCTTTTTCTGAGTTAAAAATACATTTTATATATTTTGCCATGTTTCTATCCCCTTTTCATTTATTATAGAAAACCCCTACTCTTTGTAGTTGCTTAAGTATTATACCAAAGTAATAATATATATTCAAGAGTGTAATAGAACATAAGTTTGATATTTAGATGAATATATGCTATAATTTTAAATAAATTGTATTAAAATTTGAGAGGTGTTTTTACATGGCCAGACAAAATAAACAAGAAGCAATATACGAATTTATAAAAGAACAATTAAGAGAAAAAGGATATCCCCCATCAGTCAGAGAAATTTGTAATGCAGTGGAACTAAGATCTACCTCTACAGTTCATGGTCACTTAAAAAGATTAGAAGAAAAAGGTGTCATAAGAAGAGATCCTACTAAACCTAGAGCAATTGAAGTTTTAGAACATTCTATAATGAAAAAAGAAATGGTAGATATTCCTGTTGTAGGAACAGTTACTGCTGGTAAACCTATTCTGGCAGTGGAAAATATAGAAGATACTTTTGCTTTACCTATAAATTATGTAAGAAATAAAAAACAATTATTTGCACTTAAAATAAAAGGTGATAGTATGATAGATACGGGAATATTAGATGGTGATTTGGCTATAGTTGAAAAAAATAATTCTGTATTAAATGGTGAAATAGTAGTAGCACTATTGGGTGATAGAGCCACTGTTAAAAGGTTTTTTAAAGAAAAAGATTACATAAGATTACAACCGGAAAATGAAACTATGGAGCCTATTATTGTAAAACAGTGTGAAATAATAGGAAAAGTAGTTGGTGTATATAGGAAATATTAAAAACAAGTCTTGTGGTACCACAAGACTTGTTTTATTTTAATGATTTAGAACTCTATCTAAAGCCATCAATATGCCAATTTTCACATGATCAAAGGTTAATCCACCTTGTAAGAAGGCTATGTAAGGTTCCCTTATAGGTGCATCTGCAGATAACTCAATGGAAGAACCTTGTATAAATGCCCCTGCTGCCATAATAACTTGATCTTCATAACCTGGCATATCCCATGGTTCACAGTGGGCAAAAGAATCTATAGGAGATCCAAATTGTATTCCCTTACAGAAATTAATTACCTTTTCCTTATCATTAAATTTTATAGCTTGTATTATGTCACTTCTCTTTTCATTGTAGTAAGGTAAAACTTCAAAACCTGCAAGTTCCATAAGTCTTGAACATAAAACCGCTCCCTTTAAAGCTTCCATAGCTACATGAGGTGCTAAGAATAGTCCTTGATACATAAGTCTCATTACTCCAAAGGTTGATCCACATTCCGCCCCTATACCAGGAACTGTTAATCTATAAGAGGCTTGAGTAACATACTCTTTTTTACCTACGATGTATCCACCTGTAGGTGCTAATCCCCCTCCTGGATTTTTAATTAAGGAACCAGCTATTAGATCTGCTCCTACATCTGTTGGTTCTATTATATCTATAAATTCACCATAGCAATTATCTACAAAACAGATTATATTTTTCCTTATGCTTTTTACTAAATCTACAATATCTTTTATTTCTGACACTAGTAAAGCCTTTCTCCATGAATAACCTGTTGATCTTTGAATATGTACTATTTTTATAGAAGGGTCTTCTTTTATAGCCTTTTCAATGCCTTTAAAGTCTAACTTTCCTTCTTTTAAATCAACCTGTCTATAGTTTATTCCGTACTCCTTAAAAGAACCTATGTTATTTTCTTCAGTTAAACCTATTACACTATGTATAGTATCATAAGGAGTTCCTACTACAGCAAGCATAGTATCTCCAGGTCTTAAATTCCCAAATAAAGCAGCCCCTATAGTATGAGTACCGCTTACAAAGTGAGGTCTTACTAATGCACTTTCCGCATTGAATATACGGGCATATACTTTATCTAAAGTGTCTCTACCCATATCTCCATAACCATATCCCGTAGTATTAGTAAAATGAGCATCACTAATCCTTTCTTCTTGAAAGGCGTTAAGAACTTTTAGTTGATTAAATTCTCTTATTTCATCATAAGTTTTAAACTGAGGTTCTATATCTTTAAGTGCTTTTTCATATAAATCCAATGTATTATCACTTATTTTATATTTGTATTTTAGTAAATATTTTGTACTATCTATCATTATTAAACTACCTCCAAAATAAAAATTGCTACAACTTTATATAATATCACATAAAAAAAGAATAGGCAAAATTACTGCCTATTCTTTTTGCATAAATTTATATTGATTATTCTTCTGTAGATTGTGCAGTAAATAATATGTCTTTGCTAGGTGTAATAGTGGAAATTGCATGCTTATATATAAGCATTTGTTTTCCTAAAGAATCTAATATTACAGTGAAGTTATCAAACCCTTTTACAAATCCTTTTATTTGGAATCCATTAGTTAAATGTATTGTAACTTCAATTCTATTCTTTCTAGCACTATTTAAAAATATATCTTGTAAATTGTTTACCGTTTTAGCCAATATAATCCCCTCCAATATAGTTTACATTTATAATTCTATATAATAAATTAAAATCCTTTTAATTTATTAAACTTATTAAGTATTTCCTTTACTATGGCATCATCGTTTTCAAATTCATCTTTATTTATCCATATAGCTCTAGGATCTCGCCTAAACCAGGTTAGTTGACGTTTAGCGTAGTTTCTGCTTCCTTTTTTAATTAAATACACAGCTTCATTAAAGGAAATTTCACCATTAAGGTAGTATAGTAGCTCTTTATAACCTATCCCCTGCATGGATTGCATAGTTTCATTGCAGCCCATCTCCTTTAATTCTTTAACTTCGTCTAATAATCCTTCTTGAAGCATTCTATCCACTCTCATATTTATTTTATCATATAATTTATCCCTATCCATATACAATACGAAATAATATATGGAATATGGAATGTTAAATAAGTTTTCTTTTTCTTCTTTTGCATACTGACTCATGGGTTTCCCAGTAACCTTATATACTTCCAATGCTCTAATTACTCTCTTTAAATTATTATAATGAAGATTATTATAAGAATATTCATCTATATCCTTTAAAAGGCTGTGAATATATTCTTTTCCTTTTTCTTTAGCTAATTTTTCAAGATAATCTCTATAATCATTATCTTTATTTGCATCAGTAAAACTATAGTTATATATTATAGAGTTAATATATAATCCAGTTCCTCCAACTAACATTGGAATATTATCTCTGTTGTAGATTTCTTCTATTTTATTTTCAGCTATGTTTTTATATTCAGCCACACTAAAATTTTCCCAAGGTTCAACTACATCTATTAAATGATGTGGTATACCCTGTCTTTCTTCTTCAAATATTTTAGCAGAGCCTATATCCATATGTTTATATATTTGCATTGAATCCGATGAAATTACCTCTCCTCTTAATGCCTTTGCCAAATTTAGAGAAATTTCTGTCTTACCTACAGCTGTAGGACCAGATAATATAAATAAGTCTTTCATAATTAAGCCTCTTTCCTTTATTGAATTCTTTTAAATTTTTTCTCTAATTCTAAAGATGTAATTTTAATTATAGTAGGTCTACCATGAGGACAATTAAAAGGATCTTTTGCAAATCTTAAATCATTTATAAGGGCTTCCATTTCTTCTTTGGATAGTTTATCATGAGCTTTAACTGCTGATTTACAAGCAAGCATTGCAATGGAATCATATTTTACTTCTATGGTTTCTCCACTACCCATGGCTTTTATATTATTAATTATATCCATAAATAAATTATTTATATCAGGTTTACCCATAATAAAAGGAACTTCTCTAATATTTATTGTGTTTTCTCCAAATACTTCTATATTAAATCCTGTTTTATAAAACAGTTCTTTATTATCCACATAATAGGAAAAATCCTCTGAATCCAACTCCAGTACAATAGGCTGTAAAAGTAATTGTGATTTAACCTCATCCTTTTTAATTTTATCCCTATAGGTTTCAAAAAGTATTTTTTCATGGGCAGCATGTTGATCGATTATATATAAGTTTTTAACACTCTCAGCCAAAATATAGGTATTATCAAATTGACCTATGATCTTCATGTCTGGTAATTTTGAAACCATATCCTCTGTGTTTTCTTTAAGGATATTCTTGAGTTTATTTTCAGAAAGATTTTCCTTGGTATCAATATAAATATTTTTATTAATATTGTCTTTTACAATATTATTTTCATTGCATAATACTGAATTAACTAGACTTTTTCTTTCAATATCCATAGAAGCACTCTTTAAATCAATAGGTATTTGAACCTTTTCAACATTTTGAAATAAAGAAGGATTTTCTTTAATTATTTCTTTGTTATCCTCTTTTACATCTTCTTTTATTTGTTCATTAAATTCTTTATATAAACTTTTCTTTATACTTTCATGCACAGTTTTAAATACAAAGGAGAATACTATTTTATCTTCTTTAAATTTTATTTCGGTTTTGGTTGGATGCACATTTACATCTATGTATTCTGGAAATATATCTATGAATATTACAAAAAAGGGAAACTTATTTATAGTTAAAAAAGATTTAAAAGCATTTTCAACAGCGGCAGTAATTAATCCGCTTTTTATATACCTTTTATTTACAAAAATACTTTGATTATTTCTACTTCCCCTACTAAGTTCTGCATTTCCTATATATCCATAAACAGATATAATGTCACTATGACTTTCAAAATAACTTATATTTTCTAAAGTTTTTTTACCATATATAACTCTTATGGCATCTTCTAAATTTCCAGATCCATAGGTATTTAAAACGGTTTTGCCATTGTTTATAAGTTTAAAGGCTATATCAGGATTAGCTAGGGAAAGTCTTTGTATAATATCCGATATAAGAGAACTTTCTCTTGATGATGATTTTAAAAACTTTAATCTAGCGGGTACATTATAAAATAAATCTGTAACCTTTATTGTGGTACCTGTGTTCATTCCCACATCATTAAAGGATATAAAATTACCACCTTCCATATATATCTCTTTACCTGAAGTTTCACTTAAAGGCTTAGATTTTAAAAGTATTTTAGAGATAGAGGCAATACTTGGTAGTGCCTCACCTCTAAATCCCATAGTATTTAAAGAAAAAATATCATCTATATTTAAAATCTTACTAGTAGCATGGGTTAGGAAAGCTTTTTGTATATCATCTGCATAAATCCCAGCGCCATCATCTGAAACTTTTATAAGATCCTGTCCCCCATTTTTTACTTCTACTGTAATATTTTTAGCTTCAGCATCTATGCTATTTTCAACTAATTCTTTTACCACAGAAAAAGGTCTTTCTACTACTTCCCCAGCAGCTATTTTGTTAAAGGTACATTCATCTAATATATTTATTCTCTTCAAAATATTTCACCCTACTTTTTTTCAATAGACTTAGCTTTATTAATTAAATCATATAATTTATTAAACCCCTCCATAGGATTTAAATTTAATATATCAATTGAAGAAATTTCTTTGATTAGATTTTCTTCTTCAATTTGAGTAAAGCTAATTTGAAAATCATCGTTTGCTAATAATTTATCAGTTGCTATCTCTTTTTTATTTTCTTTTTCAATATGATTTTTATTCTCTTTTATGTCATCAAGTTCTATTTTATTGTCTTTATTTTGTTCTATACTATTTAGTATTTCTTTAGCTCTTATAATTACATCCTCTGGAAGCCCAGCAAGTTTTGCAACTTCTATACCATAGGATTGATCCGCTCCACCTTCTATTATCTTTCTTAAAAATACAATATCTTTATCCATTTCTTTTACTGATACTGAGTAATTTTTTACACCCTTAATTTTATTTTCTAATTGAATTAATTCGTGATAATGTGTGGCAAAAAGAGTTTTTGATCTTAAGTTTTTATTATTGCAAATATATTCAATAACAGCCCAAGCTATACTTAATCCATCAAAAGTGCTAGTTCCCCTACCAACTTCATCTAAGATAATTAAGCTTTTAGAAGTAGCATTTTTAAGTATATTAGAAACTTCCCACATTTCTACCATAAAGGTACTTTTACCAGCAGATAAGTCATCAGAAGCTCCTATTCTTGTAAATATTTTATCACAAAGGGATATGGAGGCTTCCTTTGCAGGAACGAAACTGCCTATTTGAGCCATTATAGTGATTAAAGCTACTTGTCTCATATAGGTAGATTTTCCTGCCATATTAGGTCCTGTAATTAATAACATTTGATTATCTTCAGTATCCATAGTTGTATCATTAGCTACAAAGCTACCTGTAGGAATCATTTTTTCTACTACAGGGTGTCGACCATCTTTAATAATTATATCATTTCCTTCTAATATTTTAGGTTTTGAATAATTATTTTCTAAAGCTACTGTAGATAAGGAACTTAAACAATCTAAGATAGCAACTATATTTGCAGATATTTTCATTCTATCTATGTCTTTTTCTATAGAATTTCTTATACTTACAAATACTTCATACTCAAGACTAATTAATTTTTCTTCTGCTCCTAAAATTTTATCTTCCATTTCTTTCAATTCAGGAGTTATGTATCTTTCACAATTTGATAGAGTTTGTTTTCTTACATACCTTCCTTCAGGTACAGAGGAAATGTTAGATTTTGTGACTTCAATGAAATATCCGAAAACTTTATTGTATCCAACTTTAAGAGACTTTATTCCAGTAAACTCCCTTTCACTACTTTCAAGGTTTGCAATCCATTCCTTACCATGAGATTTAGCCATTCTTAATTCATCTATTTCTTTGTTAAATCCATTTTTTATAAGATTACCATCTTTTATTGTAATAGGCGGATTATCCATTATAGAGCTTTCTAATAATTCATAGATATCTTTTAATTCGTCTAGATTTGATAACATATCTTTAAATAAATCCGCTTCTAATTTACTTAATATATCTTTTATATAGGGTAATTTTTCTATAGAATTTTTTAATGAAAGAAGTTCCTTTGCATTCACATTTTTAGATGATATTTTACCAACTATTCTTTGTATATCATAAATATCTTTTAAAGCATCTTTTAAATCTTCATGTAGGGATATATTTAATACTAATTCCTCTACAGCATTTAGTCTTTTATCAATTTTTTCTTTATTTATCAAAGGTTGTTCTACCCAATTTCTTATAAGTCTAGCCCCCATAGCAGTACTACACTTATCTAGAACCCATAGAAGAGATCCTTTTCTAGATTTATCTCTAATAGTTTCTGTAATTTCTAAATTTCTTCTTGAATTTATATCCATAGATAAATAGTCCACTATATTATAATTTTTAAAACAATCTATATGCCCAAGGGACATTTTTTGGGTTTCTAATATGTATTTTAAAAGTCCATTACCACACTTTATTAAAACTAAAGAATATTCTTCTTTAGAGAAGTCTGAAAACTGTCCTTCTAATAAATTATAATCCTTAAAATAGTCTTTTTCTAAATTAGTAATGGATATAGTAAAGCGGTTTTTTATTTCTTTTAAAATATTTTTGTCTATATCTTTATTTAATAATAACTCACTAGGGTCAAACTTTGAGATTTCATCCAATATAATAGATTTATCTAAAGAATGGCTTGTGGCAAAGAAGTCTCCCGTTGATATATCACAAAAACACATAGCCACAGATTTATCTTCTATATATAAACTCATTATATAGTTGTTTTTTGTTTCATTTAAAAAGTTACTATCTGAATAAGTACCAGGTGTAACTATTTTTACAATATCTCTTTTAACTATACCCTTAGCGGCAGAAGGATCTTCTAATTGTTCACATATGGCTATTTTATACCCTTTGGATACCAATCTATTTATGTAGTTAGAAGCTGAATGGTATGGTATGCCACACATTGGAGCTCTTTTAGAAAGACCACAATCTCTTCCTGTTAATACTAATTCTAATTCCTTAGATGCAGTTTCTGCATCTTCAAAAAACATTTCATAAAAGTCACCTAGTCTAAAAAATAATATACAATCCTTACATTTTTCTTTTACTTCTAGGTATTGCTGCATCATTGGTGTAAGTTTCAAAAATAGGCCACCTCCTAAAGTATTTTATAAAAAAAGCTCTATTTATTAAGAGCTTTTTTTATAACAGTTAATCATTTTTAATATATATTATATATGGTGCTAAGCTCCAAGATATTCTTATACTTCCTCTCCTTCAAGAGAAAAGGATAGAGTTTTAGTTATTTTAACATCAACTATCTTACCTATATTATCTTTGTTTCCAATAAAGTTTACAAGTTTTGCAGTATCAGTTCTACCACTTAATTTATTCTTATCGTTTTTACTTTCTCCTTCTACAAGTACTTTAACTATTCTATCTTGATATTTTTTATTATTCTTTTCACAACTCTTATTTACAACTTCAACAAGTTTTTTAAATCTATCATGCTTTACATCCTCTGGTACTTGTTCTTCTATATCATAGGCAGGAGTACCTTTTCTTTTGGAATATAAGAAGGTAAAGGCGGAATCATATTCCACTTCTTTTACAAGTTCTAAAGTTTCATTAAAATCTTCTTCTGTTTCCCCTGGGAAACCTACAATAATATCTGTTGTAATGGCTACATTAGGTATTTCTTCTTTTATTTTATTAACCAAATTTAGATAGTCTTCTCTATTATAATATCTATTCATTTTCTTTAAAATTCTACTGGAACCAGATTGAACTGGTAAATGTATATGATTGCATAATTTATCGCATTCTTTAATAGCATAAATTACATCCTCTGTTAAATCCTTAGGATGAGAAGTCATAAATCGGACTCTTTCAATTCCTTCAATTTCATTTACATGCCTCAAAAGTTCTGCAAAGCTTACTTTAGGTTCTAAGTCTTTTCCATAGGAATTCACATTTTGACCCAATAAAGTTATTTCTTTGTAACCACTTTTCACAAGTTCTTTTATTTCTTTTTCTATATCAGAAACTTCTCTACTTCTTTCCCTTCCTCTTACATAAGGAACTATACAATACGTACAAAAATTATTGCATCCATACATTATAGTTACAAAGGCTTTAGTAGAACTTTTTCTATCTACAGGAATACCTTCTACTATTTCTTCTTCTTTATCCCATACCTCAATTATGGATTTTCCTTCTTGCTTTGCTCTATTTAAGTATTCTGGGAACTTATATGAGTTATGAGTTCCAAAGATTATATCTACAAAAGGATATTTTTTTATTATAGCTTCAGCCATTCCTTCTTGTTGCATCATGCAACCACAAACAGCAATTATAAGATTAGGATTTTTTGATTTTAATCCTTTTAATGCACCTAAATTACCATAGACTTTAAGTTCTGCATTTTCTCTTACACAACAAGTATTAAATATTATAATGTCAGCTTGATTTTTATCTTCTGCATTTTTATATCCTATATTTTTTAACATACCAGATAATTTTTCAGAGTCTTCTTCATTCATTTGACAACCCCAAGTGAAAATAAAGAAGAATTTTTCATTCTCCTTTGAATGCATTGTATTTACTATATTATTCAACGTTTATTCCTCCATTTATTTTTAATTTATTTTTGTACCTATTAATATAATTACTATACCATAAACTATAAGATAAAAAAATATCCTTATTAATTTAAGGATATTTTTACTTTGTATTTAAATGAATTTTAGCTTTTTTAATATTTCTAAACTATCTTTGAAAGCTTGTCTATACGTAAATTTATTTTCGTAAACAGATAATTCCATTCTTTTATCATAGATAGCATCCAATAAACTTTTATTTTCTGGAGAAAGTTCCTTCTCTATTTTTTTATATAATAAGGTATATTCTTTACTTGTTCTTTTATACTCTTCATTATTGAAGAACTTCTTATTATTTGCAATAGAATTAAAAAATAAATCCTCAAATATTTTTTCTATATAATTTTGTTCCATATGTATCTCTCCTTACAAATATCTTATTGTTTTCAATTGGTTACATTAAACATATGTTTGCAATTCACTATGTACCTCCTTAATTTAGAATAAAGTCATTTTTAAATAGATAAGAATAATTTCTCTTAACTTTTCTTAATGTTATTATACCTCGAAAAATATTCCTGGTCGGAATATCGCTCGACATTTTACCACATTTTTCTTATTTATATTTGTGTAATTTTATTTTAAAATTAAAGTGAATTATATTTTTAATTTAAGAAGGGGTATGCAAATGTTAAAAGCTATTCGTATACAAAAAGGAATTACACAAAAAGACTTGGCAAAAAGATTAGGAATAAGCCAATCTTACTTGTGTAAATTAGAAAGCAAAGGGTTATATAAAATTAAAGTTAATGTAGAGCTTATAGATTCTTTAGCAAGAGAACTAAATCTCTGTCAAATTGCTGTGTTTTTATATTTTTTAAATGTCAATATTTACTGTCCCTTTTATTTTAAAAAGACAGAATAACTGGAAATTAAATAACTATAGATATTCCTGCTATAAACTTGTTTTATAAAAAATAAGTTTATGGAGGGATTATTTTGTTTGGGGATAGACTTAAGGAATTAAGAGAGGAAAAGGAGCTTACACAAGAGGAATTGGGAAAATTTTTAAATGTTTCTAGGCAGACTGTATCTGGTTATGAATCCGAAGCGATAGAACCTAATATAGGTAACTTAGTTAAATTAGCAGATATATTTAATGTAAGTTTGGATTATTTATTAGGGCGGACTAAAGAACGATACAATCTAAATTTAAATAATAAAAAGAATAAAGAACTAATATTAGATATAGTAAAAGTAATAGAAAAGTATAAATGAATATAAAAAGAAGATCTAAGGCTTAAACTTTAGATCTTCTTTTTATATTAAGTTTTATTATTTAAATAAATTTAAATATAATCTTTCATTTTTAGTTTCTGCATCAACTACACATAAAGCAAAATCTTTTCCCTTTACCTCTGTAGGTATCTCAAATACAAAAGTTGTTTCTATTGGAACATTAGGATTTAAGTCCTCTAGTATATATCCAGCTTTTTTATGCAATATATGCTTATTATAACTATTTAATGCTATGGTTATATCTGTATTAGGGTAGTATAATTGTTTATTTTTAATATCTACTAACGCAAATAAATTTTTATCTCCTGCTTCTGCTGGTGCACTGCCTTTATTAGTCATTTGTAGTTTAATCATACAATAATTTTGATTTGTCTTGTGTATTTCACTCTCTAGACTACCAGTTTTAATTTCTTTAGTATTTTTGAATTCTAAAACTTTATATGAAAAAGAATTATTTGTGCCTTCTTCTCCTAATTTTTTATAGATATTATTCCCCTCTTCTTTCTTTTCTTCTTTTTCATTGTCCTTGTTATTTACTGAAACTTTTTGTGATTTATTAATTCCTGCATTCACTCTTTTTATTGCTGATGCATCACCTATAAAATAACCTGCAACAAAAATGATAATTGCACCTATTATTAATATTATATTTTTTTTCATATAATCACCTCCTTTATTGTAATTAATTCCATTATATATATAATAATACCATATGTAAACATTTACTACACATTTAGACATTTTACAACAATAAAAAAGAGGTAGCAGCTAGCTACCTAAAGATTAATTACTATTTAAATTTTTTTCTCTTTCTTTTATTAGTTGCTTTAACTCTTCCAAGTCCTCTAGCGAAGCTTTATTCCTTATAAAGCTTCTAGCACTAGATCGGCTTTTTAAATAACTTGCATATTCCCTGTTTTTATTTTCCCATTTTTGATTAGCTATGGTTTGTTTATTCTTTTCCATTCTTATCATCCTTTTTCTTTTTAACCTCTAGTTTCTCTATTTCAAGTTTTGCTTTTTCTTTTTTAAGGTATGTTAATCTAAACCATAATAATAGCATTACTACAATTGATATTACTATTAAATAATTTAATAGTCTACTCATATGATAATGTGATATAATATAGGAAAGGTTGAGGGGTTTTATTCCCCCTCTTTTAACCTTTTGATTTCTAGCCTTAGTTTTTTTATTTCTAACTCGGTTTTTCTGTTCTGCAAATTCAGTTGCCGTATTGTTAGTAATGAAATTACTAGGGCTATTGTCTTTCCTATGTTTTCTATCACTTTCTCACCTCCTTTAATTATGTTATACTACACGTAGTATGAAGTGTCAATACTTTTTATATATTTATTTCTATATTTATGTAAATTATTTTTAAAATAAAAAAGCCATGGACTAGGAATTACCCTAACCCATGGCTTTAAAGTTACTCTGTAATAAATCCTTCATATCCTTTACTTTTTAATTCTTTTAATAAATTCTCTGCATGTCCTTTATTCCTAAACGCTCCTACTTGAATCTTATATAATTTTTCTTCTACCTTTTTCTGCTGCTCTAGAGTTTTTAATACTATAGATGTTTCTGTAACCTTTTTTTCATTTCTATATCCACTAACTATAATTCTATATTTTGTATTTGGCTTTAAACATTTATACACTGCCACTTGGTTAGCATTCTTCTGTAATTTAACATAGTTAGCATTAGGAGGATTTACGTCAAAAGCCCATAAAGCATTATTTACGCCTTCTACATGCCCAAATATCCTGTCTACATCTTTGTAATCTCTTACAATTAAGTTAATAGCTAGATTATCCCCTACTATTGTTCCGCCGCCATCTACTGATATACTTGCTGATGCAGGTTTATTTGGATTAGGAACAACATTTAAAGCCTTTCCTATTGCTCTACCTAATTTAATACCTCCAACCCAATTAAAGTTATTCACATCTGCTTTATTAGTTACAAAAAATGGTTCTATGATTATAGCAGGGCAACCTACACTACCATTCATTTCAGCTAGTCCTCTAACATCTGGCTTAGCTCCTCTACTTTTGAATCCTAGTTTAGATATAGCACTGTTAACATCTAAAGCATAATTTCTAGCAATTGAATCTCCAGAAGGGAACAATACCTCACAACCATTAGCAGATTCTTCTGTAAAACTATTAGCATGACAAGATATAAATAAATCTGCTCCAAATTCTCTAGCTTTATTAATACTATATGATAAAGAATCTCCTAAACTTCTATTTGCTTCTGGTGGCGTTACGTCTAATACTTCATATCCCTTTGATTTTAGACTTTCTATAATATATGGCATATATTGCTCTACAGCTTCTATTTCTTTAACAAAACCTTCTGCTCCTAGATCCTTTCCTGTCCTTTGATGACCTCTTCTTATTGCTATTTTAATACTCATTTTACAACACTCCTCTTTATTTTATTTCTCTTTTTACTGTGGTTTGTTTTATCAACTGATTTCCAAATACCGCAACACCTGCTGTAAGTATTCCTTGTATTACTGCATTTGCATTGAGTCCAATTAAAGCTATAGAACCTAATATGCCTACAACTAATAATATCCATGGTATTGTCCAATCTTTAATCTGTTTAGTTTGTTTTAACATTAGTCCCAAAA